>CBFHHM010000007.1:180341-235058 GCA_965655705.1 Candidatus Pelagisphaera sp. | reverse complement strand
CCGTGGGTCCGTCGATCGCTTTCTGGTCCGCAGTCAGCTGTACCAAATAACCGGATGCGAACCGAGCGGCCAAGCCGAGGCCGCGAAGCATGTTGATAAGCAGCCAAGCGGAATCGCGACACGAACCACTCCCTTTCTCCAAGGTTTCTTCCGGCGTTTGGATGCCGGGTTCGAGGCGAATGGTGTAGTCGACGACTTCCCGGATGCTTTGATTCAAATCGACGAGGTACTGCACGATGTGCTTAGGGGATCGATCGATGCGATCGAAGAAGGCCTGCCACTTCGCGCCGGTATCGACGGGCGAGTCGAGGTAGGGCTCCAACTCGTCCTGCAAATGGGTTTCGTAGGCGAAGGGAAAGTTTTCAGCGTAGTCTTCCAGGAAGAAGTCGAAGGGGTTGATTGCGATCATCTCGGCGACGACGCTTACCTCGACGGCGAATTCGCTGACGCGTTCGGGAAAGGCGACGCGGGCCAGGTAGTTGCCTTGCGGATCTTGCATCCAATTGATGAAGTGCTCGGCCGGGGTGATTTTGAGTCCGTAGCTAAGGATTGGCGTGCGGCAGTGGGGAGCTGGGCGGAGCCGGATGGTCTGAGGCGACAGACTGGCTGACGGTTCGTAGACGTATCGAGTCAGGTGTTTGAGAACGACGGTTACGGGCATGAGCGGAGGGAAAAAAAGGGTTTGCAGGAGTGGCCGAGCCCCGATGCGTCCGAGGGCGCAGCGAAGGCGGAAAAGCGAATCAGGATTGGGATTGGGAGCTAGTCGCGGCCTCCGTATCCGAGGCATTGTCGGCCGCGGGATCCACGATTTCCGAGAACATATAGCTTTGGTTGAATGCGATGGCAATACGAGCGAGCTCGTCCTCGATATGTTCGATGATTTCGGTCGCCCCGTCTCCTTCGAGATCCTTGGCGTGCGAGTATTTCAGGCGCGAAATTAGTTTGCCGACCAGACGTTCCGCTTCATTGGAAAAGTGGGTCGTTGGGCATTGGGAGATTGCGTGCATGGAAAGCTGCAGTTGCTCGGCGCAAAAGAGAACCGAGCGAGGGAAGTGCCGCGAGAGAAGGAGAAACTGATGAACGTTGGCCTCGTCTATATCGGCGACGAATACCCGATGGTAGGCTTCGAAGGCGCTGCACCCTTTGAGGAGGGCGGCCCATTGGGCATCGTCCAAGGAAACGGTTTCCTTGCGGGCGAGCGTTTTCATGAAACGCTTGGCGTCGAGGATGCGACAGGTTTTATCGGCTCGTTCCAGTTGCCGCCCGCATTTGAGGAATTCATATCCGAGCTTATGGGGAAAGGTGGTTTCGGTAATGCCTTGGAAGAGGAAAGAGGACTCTTTGATCCTTTGGAAAAACTCGAAATTCAGTTCGTGACACACGCTGTCGGAGTCGGTATTCTTCAAATACAAGAAGAGCTTGTTAATGACTTCCCACATTTCGGAAGAAATTTGATCGCGGATCATGCGGGCGTTTTCCCTCGCCGCGGAGATACAGGCGTAGACGGAGCTTTGATTCTCGCGCGAGAAAATGAGGAATTCCGTTACGTTGTGGCTATCCTTCACTTCGTAGAGGGATTCGAAGATTTCCTGGTCTCCGAGACTGGCGAGGAGAGGGCTCCAGTGCCGGTAGCTTATGTCGTCGCTTTCGCCGTCGGACTCCAGCGAGGTTTGCAGCGTTACGTCGACCAATCGAACGGTGTTTTCGGCGCGTTCGATATAGCGGCTCATCCAAAATAGAGAATCGGCAACTCTGCAAAGCATGGTGGTATCGGTTGAAAGTCTGTAGTTGGGTCGGCTGGGGCGCTTAGGGACTAGGCGACGAAGGCGCGGGACGCTTCGGACGGCTTAGGTTATTCGTCGGTGTTCAGTACCCAGGTGTCCTTGCTTCCTCCGCCCTGGGATGAGTTGACGACGAGCGAGCCTTTTCGAAGGGCGACACGAGTCAACCCGCCAGGCGTGATTTTGATATCTTCGCCGCATATGATGTAGGGGCGTAGGTCGATGTGGCGCCCGCCGAATCCATCCTCTCCGCAGAACGTCGGATGACGCGATAAAGAGATGGGCGTCTGGGCAATGAAATCACGCGGATTGGCTTTCACCTGTCGACGAAACGAATCGACTTCCGCTTTCGTTGACGCTGGGCCGATTAGCATGCCGTAGCCGCCGGCTTCGTTGGCGGCCTTGACGACCAGATTTTCCATGTTCTCCAAGGTGTACGTCAAGTCCTCCTCGCGGTAGGGAAGCCAGGTCTCGACGTTCGGCAAGATGGGGTCTTGATCGAGGTAGTACTTGATCATGTCTGGCACGAAGCAGTACATGACCTTGTCGTCGGCCACGCCCGTTCCAATGGCGTTGGCGAGGGCTAGGTTGCCCGCTCGATAGGCCCGCATTAGTCCGGGCACTCCTAAGAGCGAGTCTTTTCGAAAGACTTCCGGGTCGATGAAATCGTCGTCGATTCTTCGATACAGAACGTCCACGCGTTTGAGTCCTTCCGTCGTACGCATGTAGACGAAATCGTCGCGTTCGACAACGAGGTCTCGACCTTCTACGATCTCGACGCCCATCTGACGGGCGAGGAAGCAATGCTCGAAGTAGGCGCTGTTGTAGACGCCGGGAGTTAAGACGGCGACAACCGGATTGAGGGCATTGGCCGGAGCGATGTGCTTAAGCGCGGCGAGCAGGTCGCCTGCGTAATCGGTTATGGGTCGAACGCCCATTTGCTGAAAGAAACGGGGGAAGGCTTTCTTCATGGCCTGCCGGTTCTCGAGCATGTAGGAGACCCCTGAAGGGGAGCGGGCATTGTCTTCCAGAACCAAATACTCCCCTTTGTCGTCGCGTATGATGTCTGTACCGCAAATATGGATATAGATGTCCCTCGGAACATCCAACCCGATAATTTCCTTCCGAAAGTGCTTGGCGGAATCGAGTAACTCGCGTGGCACGATGCCGTCTTTGACAATCTTCTGGTCGTGATAGATGTCGCGCAGAAACAGATTGAGCGCTTGCAGACGTTGCGTGAGGCCAGCGGCTAGGTGATCCCATTCGCTTTTTGGGATAATCCTCGGCATGAGGTCGAATGGGAAAATCCGCTCGGTGCTCTCGTTTTCGCCATAAACGGTAAAGGTGATTCCCTGCTGGAGGAAAGCAAGGTCGACGGACTCGCTCTTTCGATTGAGTTCGTCTCGAGATAATTCTCCAAATCGTTCGCCTAGTTTTCTATAGTGTGGCCTTAAGATGCCGGGCGCCTCGAACATTTCGTCGTAAAACTTCTCTAGGTCGTATTGGATCTCCATGCTGTTTCCGGATCTGCCGAAAGCATCTTTGGGGGGAATAGGGAACGCGAGAAAAATTTGGAAACAAGCCAAGTTGGGGCTCGATCTTCTTTGGGTCGCTCATTATTGAGCTCCGTATGGGCTTATGGATGTTCGAAATCGATCACATTTTGGAGACAGTAGTGGAAAATGAATACAAGGCTTTGCTGGCGAATTGCTTATTTCCCCCCCCCCATAGCGTGGCTTTCGAATCGCTTGCGCTGGTTTGTCAAGAAGCCGTCTTGCTGAGCTCGGTGGCTGATTCGCAGAACGAATCCTCGATTGCTAAGCCTTAGGGCGGACTGCGTCGCATTGCTCGCGTTATGAAAAATGGAAATTGACCTGAGGTCGGGTTGATTTCTAGTCTGGGTCTTTTCGGCGTATTCACATTTAATTGCCGTAAGCGCGTAAGTAAAACCCCTGGTAATTGTCATGTTCTCCCGAATTAAATCGTTGCTCCCGGTAATCGCAATCGCTTGCTTGTCAAGCGGTTCCCTGGCCAATGAAAGCCCTGATGCGATCAACGAAGGCGCCATTCAGCTAGCGCCATTTGTGGTGTTCGCGGGCGATCCTACTCTCATCGATGGATTGACTGGGAGACAATATAGAGGAGCGGATCCTGTCGTGAGAGGCTTCAATGCGACGTTCAAGCAGTTGTTAGTCGGCTTTCATGAAAAGCTTCTGCGATATGAGATTCAGCATATGAATCTGCGGACCAAAGCCGGAGATGTGATGGAGGCGGAGCTGAAGGCGATGACGGAGAGTTTCGGAATCAAGAATTTCAAGGCCGATCGATCGCAATGGCTGAAGCGCGAACGTTCGATTCTCCATCGTTTGAATACGAAACCGTTTTTCCGGATCGATGCGTTGGTTGTTTGGGATCTGGATAGATTGAACGAGATGCTGCCGGAAATGCCAAAAGGCAAATACGCGAAGGACATTCGGTATAACGAGGAGACGAAAACCTGGGAGCGGCGCGTTTTGACGAAATGGAACGTGAACTACTATCACGTCAATTACGAGACGGGCAACGGTTGGGATGTGAGAGTCACAAAGGAAGACGGTCTGAATTTGGATACGAACAAGGGTTTTCATTCGATTTTCAGAGGGCTCACCGAGCAGGTGCCGCCTGGCGCTTTCCAAGACGTGGAGATTAGCTATCCCATGTTTTATACGCGCAAGAAGCCAGTCGAAGAGCAAATTACGTATCTTCAGGAAACCTACGTATCCAATTTGTTTCACATATACGATCCCTTTACTTGGATCGCTCGGCGCAACAATCGATTTCGGGGAGGATTCCCAAACGAATTGAGGGAACGCGTGGAGAAGAAGCGATTTCGCATAGACGATCGGAGCTGGTTCAACAAAGTCTTCGTAACGTTTCTCAATGATATCGCTCAGGTTAAGGCGTTAGGCGTTAACGAAATATACGAAATACAGGCGATTCAGCGTTGGCAGAATTCGGAGAGCGTGCTCGGCGAGGGACTCGATTTGCTCAACTGGCGCAAGGGGGAGAATCGGAAGGGCGAGGACGCCAATCCCAACGCCAAGGTATGGATCAATTTCGATAATCCTGGAGGCGCTCGCTTCATCGTTCTCGATGCGTACATGCGCTACTCCGATCGATTTCTCGATGCCGTGCGTACGCGAGTGTTGAACGCGAAGTCGGGAGTTTCGGGCCAATCGCTCTTTAAGGAAGCGATTGAAGAAGTTTCCGGGGTTCCTTTCGAAAAGTACTATCCGGCTGCTCGGAAGGCCCAGATCCAGTCGTTGGAATCCTACCGACCCAAAGGCTAGGCGCCAAAGTTTGCGGCGCCTCTATTGTCGAGAAGCTTAGGTCAGGGCGTTCCTGGCGAATGGGACGGTTGCGCCAGAAAGAGCGTGAGCTTTGGCGGAACTTTGGAATATAAGACGTCAGGGTCGTTTCGCATGCGGGCATACCGGTTGCTTGGCGAGAGGGCTCGGTATTGCATTTATGAAACGAGTTATCCCCTTCCTCGCCCTTCTCTTCTGCTGGATTCACGCTCCGGGGAGCCGGCCCAATATTCTGTTCATCGCCATCGACGACATGCGGCCTGAATTCGGCTGCTACGGGTCGGAGTTGGCGATTACGCCAAACCTGGACAAGCTAGCGAGCGAGGGCGTGCTGTTCGAGCGGGCCTATTGCCAGGAAGCGATTTGCAGCCCGTCTCGGGCGAGTCTGATGACGGGAGCTCGTCCGGATACGGTGGGCGTGATCGAAAACTACACCTATTTTCGAGAGGTCAATCCGGAGATCGTGACCCTGCCGCAGTATCTGATTGGCCAAGGCTACGAGACCGCGCATGCGGGCAAGATCTATCACGGCAGGTTCGACGATCAGGAAAAGTCCTGGAGCCGTCAGCCGGTATCGACGCTGCCGGGTATCAAGCGGCCCATGCCCTATGCCAAGGAAGAGAATCTAGAGATCCAGCGCCGCAATCGAGCGGATGCGGAGGCCAATTATTCTCCGGAGGCCCGCGGGGGTCTGGGCAATGGCCCGGCTTATGAAGCAGGCGAGGTGCCGGATCACTATTACAGCGATGGCTACGATACGCAGCGGGCCATTGCGACCCTCAACGAGATGGTGGCCGATGATGTGGAGAAGCCATTCTTCTTGGGGCTTGGCTTTAAGAAGCCCCATTTGAACTGGGTGGCTCCCAAGCGTTACTGGGATCTCTATGATCCGGACGATATAACGCTCGCGGAACATCAAACCGCGCCTGAGGACGGCGCGGCGATGGGCTTGCATGCCTCCTTCGAGCTGCGGGTACGTCACGGCATCCCTAAGGATGGACCGATCGGTCCCGAGCTTGCTCGAACCTTGCGGCATGCCTATCTGGCCTGTACTAGCTATGTGGATGCGCAAATCGGCTATATGATCGAAGCCCTTGAAGCATCCGGGCAGCGCGAAAATACAGTGATTATGGTATGGGCGGATCATGGTTGGCACCTCGGGGACATGGGGGTGTGGGGCAAAGCGACCAATTACGAAATCGCGACCCGAGTGCCTCTGATCGTTTGGACGCCGGATTTGCCGCGATCGAGTCGCGGAGCCAAGTCGATGGCGTTGGTCGAGCTGATCGATATGTATCCGACTTTGTGCGACTTGGCGGGACTGGAGGTTCCGAGCCATCTCGAAGGTACGAGTTTCGCACCGGTTTTGGAGAACCCCAAGCGCAAGTGGAAGACTGCCGCATTTAGCCAGTACCCCAATCCGGCCCTGCGTGAGTGGGCGGCGAATCCCTTGTCGCGAGGCGTGCGCGAGACCTTCTTCGGACCGCTAATCGAGAAAGTGGAAGAACGGATCATCGCTCAGCAAGGGGACCAGTGGAATCGCGACCTGTTCGAGAACGATCTGATGGGCTACGCCATGCGTACGGAACGCTATCGACTTGTGGTGTGGAAGGACTACACGCAGTCCAATGCCGCGCCGCTCTTCATCGAGCTCTTCGATCACAAGAAGGACCCGGACGAGACCGTTAACGTAGCGTCCAAACGACCTGAGCTCGTAAAGCGTTTGCTCAAGCGTTTCGAAGCCGGTTGGGAAGGCGCGAGGCCGAACGAAGGCTGAAGGATGAAGGAAGAAGGCTGTGAATTCGAATCACGCTTTGGCGTCTGCGAGAAAAAGAGTGAGGTTTGCCTTTGCCTGGGAGTAGTATTGTGTCGCGTTGTGGGACCGATCGCGGTGTAAAGCCGCTTCCTGCTGCGAGTAAATGGCAATGTCGAAAGAGGAACCAAAGGACAACTATACGCTGTTTGTAGAGCAGTTTGCCCAGAGCGAGCAAGCATTGCGGACCTTTGCCCGCAGTTTGGTACCGACTTGGCATGACGCGGATGAAATCGTGCAGGAAACGGCTTTGGTTGCCTGGCAGAAGTTCGATCAGTTCGAGATGGGGACTTCATTCCTCAAGTGGATTTGCGTAATCGCTCGCTTCAAGGCGCTGGCTTACCGGCGCAAGTTCGCCCGCGAACGGGTTTCCTTCAACAGCGCCTTAATGGAGCTGATGGCGGACGAAGCGATCGAGGAGAGCGATCTGAGGCGCCGGGAATACGATGCGCTGGAGCGCTGCCTGAAAACGCTTCCGGAAAACCAGAAGAATTGGGTAACGCTGGCTCACACGCCTGGCGTGTCTTCGCTTGAGATGGCTAAGGAATTGGGGATCAAGCCGGGCGCGTTCTACATGCGTCTGAATCGTATCCGAAACGCGCTGATGCTCTGTATTGGGCAGCGCTTGAAAGAGGAGGGTTTGGCATGAATTGGAATCGCTTGAGCGATCGCGATCGCGAGTGGATCGAAGCCTATTGCAATCAAACGATCTCAGCGGAGGCATTCGCTGCGTTCGAGGCGGCATTGGCCGAGTCGCCGGGGCTTAGAGCGGCCACGCGACACTATTTGGCGCTCGATTCGAATTTGCGTCAGGGATCGGAAAGCCTGGCCGAGGCAGCGACTGCATGGGATGCGCCCGAGGACTCGAAGGGCGCTCGCTTCCCTGTATGGGTTGGCATGGCGGCGGCAGCCGCAGTCGCCTTTCTCGTTGGTTTGCTAGCCACGAAGGCGCTTTCCTTGGTGACTGAGAGCGCGGAGGATCCCTCGCTGGCGAACAAGGAGGTGATGGCAAACGGCTATGCCGTGGTGCACGGCGTAGTGGGAGCGGTGAGACAGGATGAGCAGAGCATTCGTTCGGGCGATATTCTGGGCGCCGAGACCTTGGTCCTTTCCGAGGGCAGCGCTCGCATCGACTTCTTTTCAGGCGCCCAGGTATATCTGGAAGGACCGGCCGAACTGGAAATACGATCGGCCTGGGCGGCGGCAATCCACTCCGGAAAACTGAGAGCGAAAGTGCCGACGGCGGCGCGTGGATTCACGATCGAATCCAATGGCAGACGCATTGTCGATCTAGGTACGGAATTCGGGGTGGATGCGAATGACGACGAAGTGAAAGTTGAAGTTTTTTCGGGCGAGATCGAGCTTGAAGATCGAACCCTCGTTCAAGGCGAGGCCGTCTCCCTGACCCCCGACGGGCGCACGACTTCTATTCGTCCGGGGATCGGAGGGTTTTCCGGGCTTTTCTCGATTTTGGATGGGGTGAATGCCTCGCACCGATTGTCCTTTCAGGAATGGTTGAGGCACAGCGATGCGACTCGTCGCGACGAACGTCTTATCGCTTATTTTCCATTCATATCCAAGTCGGAGAACGCCCCCGATATCGTGCCCAGCCATTTGTTTCCCCTGGACGAGGAGCGCGATGGGGCGGCGATTCTGGCGGAGTGGGTCGATGGACGCTGGGGTTCGCTGAAGGGGGCCATGGAGTTTCGGCGTCCGGGCTCGCGTGTCCGGGTTAATGTTCCCGGAGAATTCCAGGCCTACACGTTTTCCTGTTGGGCCCGTATCGACAGTTTGGATCGTCGCTATAATGCCTTGTTTCTCGCGGATAGCTATCAGACCGGGGAGCCGCACTGGCAGGTCCGCAATGATGGAAAGCTCATGATTGGCGTCATGGTCGACGATCAGGCGCCGGAGCCTGCAGACCGCTTAGAGACGTTCCCGTGGGCAGGCCTTTCTCGTAACTACTATTCGCCGTCTTTCTGGGATATGAGGAAGAGCGGCCAATGGGTGCACTTGGTTTCAGTGTTGGATCCCGCCAACCGTCGAGCGGCCCATTACGTGGACGGGGAACTGCTGAGCGAGCACGAGATAGAAGACGCGTACGTCCCGGTCAAATTGGCGATCGGCAACGCGGAGATTGGCAATTGGGGCGACCCCAATCGCAATGACCCCGCTTACGGAATCCGAAATCTCAATGGGCGCATCGACGAATTGGCGATTTACGACGCGGCGCTCGAATCCAGCGAAATCCAAGCCCTGTATCACAAGGGATTGAGCCACTAGGCGCGGAGCGCGTTTGCGGCGGGATTTTCTGGGTAGGGCGAGAGAGATCTACCTTTCGTCTGGGGATTCGCCGTTTCCCCATTAGGGGTTTGGCTTAGCAATGAAGCCCGTGAAAGTCTGGGGGATGTTTTGTCAACGTGCCGCCTTTCCGTATGACCGCCAGAGACTTATTTATTCTAGAGAGCGGCCGCTTGAGGAGTCGCGCGATTTGATCCACGATTAGCCATATAGGCAGCTCCTATGGCTTTTAGCTGTTTGAGAAATTCACTGAGAATTTGCTGGTTTGGCGCGGCGTTTGTCATTGTGATCCCGATGACTCAAGAATCGTTTCCCCTAAAAATTCCTCTTGTGAATTTCTATATCGCTGGACTCACAGATGTCGGCCTCAGGCGCGACCACAATGAAGATCATTTCTATTTGTCCCAGCTGCCTTTAGAGAGTGGCAAACCGGCCTTGGTGGACGCGTCGGCTTGCCGCATCGATCCGAGCGCTACCGGATCGAGCGCTCTTTGCATTGTGGCGGATGGAATGGGGGGCGCCAGTTCGGGGGAAGTCGCGAGCGAGATGGCTACGTCCGGAGTGGCCTGCGCATTGAATGGAGAATTCGAGAGTCTCCGTAGTCTGCCCGAAGGGGAGGCGATTCAACGGCTCCTCGATACCAGCGTGGCCGTGAACCAAACCTTATGGGATGCCAGCGCCGCATCGCTCGAGCTTCGGGGGATGGGCACGACGCTCACTGCGATGCTCGTGATGGGAAACCGGGCCTATTGGCTGCAGTCGGGCGATAGTCGATTATACCGGCTGAGGAACGGTTTGCTGGAGATTCTCACCCCGGACCAGTCTGCAGTGGGGCAATTGTTTCAACAGGGAAACATCACGGAAGAACAGGCCCGTCGGCACCCCTGCAAGAACGTTATCGACCAATGCATGGGTGGCAATGCGGATGACCCCTTCGAACCGGCCGCCGGTAGCTTCGAATTGCAAGTAGGCGACGCCTACGTTCTGTGCTCCGACGGTCTGATGGATGGCTTGTGGGATGGGGAAATTCAGGATCGCCTGGAATTGCTAGGCAAAGGCAAATCGCCTGTGGAAGTGGTGGAACGCCTGGTGCTGGATGCCAAGGTCGCTAGCGGCAACGACAACATCACCGCGATTGTCGGCTATTTCGCGCCAGATCCGAGCACGGCGTCGACCGCAGCCAAAACGGTTGGAGATTGGATACGCGAACGCGCCCTAGGGCAGCGCTATTTCGACATAACGCCGAAAAATACGAAGATCCATTAATGGCAACGAGCGCTTGGAAGGAAAAGGGAGGGTGGCGCGAAACGAATGGGCGCCTGGAATTTTTTGCGATTCGACCTTTTTAATCCTCTAGTCTTCTACCCTTAGCCTTTGGACAATGCCTGACTTTTCCGATCTAGATTTTGGCGAAACCCTGCGCGGCATGCGCGAGGGGCAGACTGTATTCAATAGCCGCTACACCTTGGTGAGGCAGATCGGGCGGTGCGGGATGGGCGCGGTCTTGTTTGCCCGCGACGAGGAGCTGGAGCGAGATGTGGCGCTAAAGTTTCTTCCGGAGGTGATCGCCAAGGATGCGGCGGCGATACGGGATCTGAAGCGCGAGACGCGGCGGGCCTTGGAACTGACGCACCCTCGAGCGGGCGCATGGGGGGAGAAGCCACCGTCGCATTCTGGGGGCAAATGCCCCGCAATTACGTATGCATTTGCCCGGAAACGACTGTAGCAAATGCCGGATGTAGTAGCGTTTACAGTCAAGGTAAGGAACGATCGCTGAGTCCTAGGACGCCCGTTAGCGTAATGGCTCGTTTTTGCATAAATTTCGTAAACTGCTAAAAATGAGTAGTTTACGTATTCTTAGAGGCCCTTTAAAAGGACCGCTCGGAGCGGTCTTGGCGCGAATTGGCATGAAATGAGCGACTCGGCTAGGCCTATGAGACGCGATACGTTTTTAAATGAGCGGTTTTCTTTTAAGGCCGCGAAAGCCATTATACCGATCACCGCCTTCCTTTGCGCTCAATCCACTGCATTCGGGGCGCTGGTACAATCTCCCGCTCGCCCTTTTGGGCTCGGAATTGCGGGGCTCGTTCAAGCGGCCGAATCGGACGATCGCTCGAAGTCATTCTATTTGAATGAACTCCCTGATTATCAAACTTGGGTCAGCGAGAATCTATCGGAAATGACCCATCTGGATGACCGCCGTTTTCCTTTGGATGCCTCGGAGCTTTGGATGAGTCAATCGATCGACAATTTGAGGGTCTATTTCATCGGAGAAGGGGCGGCCTTTCACAATTCGCTAGGAATCAATGTGTCGGGTAGGGGCGTGTTGACGGGGGATCCGATACTTGTATTCCTGGACGCGTCCAGTCAGCGGTCAGGGAAGCGGAAAGAGCGCTTTCCGGTTCAGCCCGGCGATTTCGCGGATGTTGGCCGGGTCGCCCAAGGAAGTTTTCTCGACTTCTTTCTCATCGCGAACGGTGCCAATGGTGGATCGCGAATTTGGTCGATGGATAAGGCGGCCAATTCCGATGGGATCAATCACGTCGTGTCCTAATCATTCAAGGACAGCCCCATTTGCTGCTTGGCTTCGAGGATCTTCCTGGGGGAGGCGATCGGTATTTCAACGATTTGGTATTCGCGGTGGATGCGGGCCTGGAGAACACGGCGGCGATGTTTAGCGCCAGCGTAGACGATGCGAGCTCTACCTTCGCCCTACGGGGGATAGGACTTTTTGCGATCGTCGTTTGCGGCTTGGCATATATTTGGTCCAAAACGGTGGAGAACGGTCGAAATCGGACTGGGGGGGTGGGTATTTGGGTCCTGAGCGGGGGATTGGATATCAGCCCGTTCACGTCCTGTCGAATTGCATCGTTAGGCGTGTCGCGGTTTCGTCTATTTCGCTATCGCTTGATTCATGTTCGAGTCGACGGCCTTGTTGGGGCGCCGCCTCCCCTCCAAACGAATCGCGTATGAGAATCAGTCGATTGTTAATGGGTTTCCAAAGGTCTTCGATATCCGAAATATAGGCGGTCCATTCCCAGAGCTCTAGCGGCATGCGTTCCAGCGTTTGCAGATTCGATCGCAGCAATCTGGAGCATAAGAGCAGCTCTTGGACCAGCTCCTCTAGGTCGACTTGCTCGTTTGCAGGCGAGCGAGGCAATGCCTTCGAGAGGCGCTCGAGTTCTTGGGTTACCTGATCAAGCCTTCGCTTCGATCTGTCTATATATTCTTTCCGTAGGTTTAAGTATGAAGGAGCTTTCATCTCGATAAGGGGTGGTCCGATGGCGGTTAGGGGCTCGCTGGCGATGCGTTTAGGGGATTGCGCTTCGAGGGGTCGACGCGCTTGAGCTTGGCCCTTGCTATCTATCTTCTCCTACTGACGCGGTCCAGAGGGCGTGTTGACGTCGATCTTAGTCTTTTGCAGAAGCAATGGCTCTCAGTGACTAGCGAATAGAAGGCGATGCGGTAAGGGGATCGTTACATGATGAGGTATAATGGCGCAAATGGGTTGGCGCGCCTTCCCGAATCGAGCATAAACTCGGGCATATTCAGCGCGTTTCGATTCGCTTTCCGCTTGGACCGAACGAAGGCTCTACCCGTTTCCCGTTACGGGTATTCGTTGGGCTGCCCGACTAAGAAGCGGCGACTTTGGGTCGCGTTATGAGTGCGCTGTCTCGTCGGCGCTCGAATAGCTGCCGCTCATCGCTCGACTGTTGCAGTGGGCGCGGTGGAGGAGGGCTTCCTGAGCGATGTCGGTATTGCGCGACTGGCCCTTCCACAAGGCGAGGGCCGTGGCCTGTAAGGCTCTGCCGAAGGATATGCTAAGAGCCCAGGGAACATCGGCTCCATCGCAGATCGCATTCAAGCGTTCGGTCGCTTCGATTTCGCTTTGGCCGCCGGAGAGAAAGAGAATGCCCGGGACTGCGGCGGGTACCGCCCGATTCAAGCATCGAAGCGTCGATTGAGCGATACGCTCCGTATTCGACTGATCTATGCAGCTTTGCCCTGGAAGAACCATACTTGTCTTAAGGAGCATGCCCTCGAAGGCCACGCGATACTCGGAAAGGGCGTCGAAGACGGATTGCAAGTTGGCCGTGGTGACTTCCTCGCATCGCTCGAGCGTGTGGTCGCCCGTCATCAGGACTTCCGGCTCGACGATTGGAACGAGGCCCGCTGCCTGGCTCATGCCGGCGAAAAGCGCCAGGGTTCGAGCGTTATTGGTAATGCCAACCGAGGTGGGCAGGCCGTCGCCAATGTTTATGACGGCTCTCCATTTGGTAAAGCGAGCCCCGAGCTTCTCGTATTCGGATAAACGCGTCGATAGACGATCGAGGCCTTGCGTATAGGATTCGCCGGGAAAACTGGGAAGGGGAGCCAGGCCGCAGTCGACTTTTATGCCCGGGATGATGCCTCGCTGGCCTAGGGCCTCGGGAATGGAGATTCCGGGATCGGCTTCTTGCCGTAAGGTCTCATCGAAGAGGATGACCCCGCTGATGTACTTCCCCAAGCCGGGGGTCGTGACGAGAAGCGTTCGATAGTCGTGACGGTTTTTTTCGCTTGGAGCGATGGAATGGGCGGCGAAGCGCTTCTCGATGGTAGGGAAGCTTTCATCGGCGGCGAGAATGCCTTTCCCGGGAAGAACCATTTCCTGGGCGGTAGCGGCTAGGATTTCCAAGTGTTTCATGCTAGGGCGATCGGGTTAGAGGTTCGAGGAGACGGTCCCGCGGATTCCGTCATCGTATGGCGAACATTATGCGCATCTAGACGCATTGATCTGAGCGGATTCAGCGCAGAACTATGCGCAAATACCCCTTATTGCATTCCGGTCGCCCATCGATCCCGATCCTAGCAGAGATCGAGGACCCGGAATTCGCCCCTCCGGGCCATGCGGTTCGGCGAAGGCGATGCCCGGCGCCGAGGATTACCGCTCTCCCTGGCTTGGGTTAGCGCGTTTGGCCAGCGAGCGCATCCTGCTCCGCGTAAGCGGGCTCTGGCTTGGAGGCGACGTGAGTCTTGGATGAGGCCTTTCCGGCTCGACCGCTCTTCAATAGGATCACGACGCCGGCGATCGCGGATAGCAAGGAACCCGCGAGAATTCCCAGTCGATCGTCGATGGCGTAGTCGGGTCCCCCCCCGCCTTCGAAAGCAAGCGAGCCAATGAAAAGACTCATGGTGAATCCGATCCCGCAGAGCGCCGATATTCCGTGAATGTGTCGCCAGTTGGCGTTGTCGGGCAGGCTGGCCAACTTCGTTTTGACCGCGATAAAGCAAGCGGTGAATACGCCGAGCTGCTTGCCC
Source organism: Candidatus Pelagisphaera sp. (assembly GCA_965655705.1). Lineage (GTDB taxonomy): Bacteria > Verrucomicrobiota > Verrucomicrobiia > Opitutales > Opitutaceae > Pelagisphaera. Next base: position 220,518 of record CBFHHM010000007.1, on the reverse strand, counting down.
AGGAAGAGTCCGAGAGCGATCCCTAGGGGAACGGGTTCCAGCAAGGAGGATAGCTTTAGTCCGGCCAGCGGAATACCGGAGTTAGCGAAGGCGAAGACAGGAAGAATGCCGAACGCAACCCAGGGGTGGAGGGCGTGTTCCATTTGCCCGGCCGCGTTCGCAGGATCCTTCTTGCTCCTGGCTGCAGGGATGAATAGAGCCAGGGCAACGCCCGCGAGGGTCGCATGTACGCCCGATTTCAATACGGTGACCCAAAGAAACATTCCCACGATGACGTAGGGACCAATCGATCGAACTTTGAATCGATTCAATGCGAAGAGAGTAGCGAGAGCGACTGCGGCGAGGCCGAGCGATGCCAGCGATAGCTGTTCCGTGTAGAAAAGGGCGATAATGACAATGGCCGCTAGGTCGTCGATGACGGCGATCGATGCGAGCAGGATCTTCAAGGAAGCTGGTACCCGTTTTCCGATTACAGCGAGTACGCCCAAGGCGAAGGCGATGTCGGTAGCGGCCGGGATGGCCCATCCATTCATTGCGAGCGGATCGCCCCAATTTATAGCTGCGTATATCCCGGAGGGAATGGCGATACCGCCAATGGCGGCGCACAAGGGCAGGGCGATTTTTCGCGTATCCGACAACTCCCCATAGAGAACCTCCCGCTTGAGCTCCAGTCCGACGAGCAGAAAGAAAATGGCCATGAGGCCGTCGTTGATCCAGAGAAGCAGCGGCTTTTCGATATTCAATGCGCCGACGCCGACGCGGGCGATCGTGTCGAGCATGGCGCCGTACCAGGCGACGCCACTGTTGGCGACGAGGAGAGCGAGTATCATGGATGCCGTGAGCAGGACGCCAGGCGCGGCTTCGTGATGCAGAAGAGAATAAAGACTTTTGGAATTCGATTTCATGGATTAAAAGGCGAGCGAGGCATGCAGGCGCAAGCGCTCGCTACGGAAGGTAGCGGATAGTGGGTAAGAGCTCTCTCGCTGAGCGAGAGGCAAAAGCGCGTTGGAAGCGCTAGGCGGTCGTTCTATTTGATGAAGGCGAGCAAGTCGGCGACGTTGCGATGCGCTTCGATCGGATGTCGCAGATTGACATTCGGCTTTATGCTATACCGATTGCGGCGACCCACTCGGGTGCGCTCTACGACGCCACCTTCCTCCAGTTCCGCGACGATGCGCTGGACGGCGCGTTCCGTGATCCCCACCTTAGTAGCCACCTCGCGTAAAACGCTGTCCGGGTCTTGGCATAGACAGAGCAAGACATGCGTATGATTCGAGAAGAACGTCCAGTTGTCGGACTTTCCTTTGGGGCTTTGCTTAGGCATGTTGGAAGACCATCGGTTAATTGGTATTCTGTGAAGTATAAAGCGTGAATTAGTCATCGTATATTGGTTTTGCAAGCGTATAGCGAATGCAGCCGCCCCTGAGGGGCGGCTGCTGCTCCTCTATATGTTCCTCAAAAATTCATGGCAGGTTCGCGTCGTCTAGCTTTGTACTGCCGGTTTCGTTTCCTCAGTTGGCGTTCCGCTACATCGAGAACCCGCGTCAGGGCTTGGCCAAGATTGCTGGATCGCTTTTCGACGATTCGATCGTGGCCCGGAAGCTCTAATCGCGCATTTACGGAATAGCTCCGACCCGCTTTTCGAGGCGTCTCGCGCTTGAAGTTCAAGCGCACTCGTTCGAGTTCGCGATATCGACCCTTGAGGCGTTCGATGCGCTTTTCGACAAAGCGCCTCAGTCGAGGCGCTAGCTTCATCCCTTCGCTGGTCAATTCCGTTTTCACCGGTTTTCCCTCGTTCCCGCGCTGCACCTTAGTTCAAGCTTCCCAGGCTAAGGCTGCTTGCCCACCGGACGTTGCTTCTCGTGGCGCTCATCAATTTCGAGCGGCCTTTGCGACGCCATAGCGACTTCAGTTTAGTTGGCATTTTGGGGACCGGATTCTTGGATGCATCGCCGCTTGCGCTCGCTCCGCTATCAATTCTTCCCAGTGCCCCGACTTCGTTTTCTATGTGTTTCATGTTATGCTTGTTGAAATTTAATACGTGAAATAAATAACACGAAAACAATGTCGTCAATAGAAATACGAAAAAAGTTTCGTGTATCGTTGTTCGTATGTTGTCCAAGGCCGATGCGCCGGCTTGGAAGCGCTTGGAAGGGAGTGGGTCGACACGGCTGGAAGGCCTTCTCAAAAGGAAGTTCAAATAGAGCTGAACCTATTGTTAATAAGGTAATTAAATAGTATTTAAGTCATGCTCTTATCTCGTAAAGAGTCTTGCCCTTCCCCGGTAGGGTCTTTCTACTCGTTTTTGCGTTTAATCTCCTTTCCACGTCGTCCCAAGTCGCCAGGTATACCTCCGAGCGCGACGTTTTGGGGAGGTAGAGGGCGTTCTCTATCTCAAATTGCCCGGTTTCGGAGCGTAGATTTGGCGGTTTTCGGCCCGTTGCTAAACCTGTCCTGAAAATATGACTTATCCTCGAATTTAAATGCGGCCTGAACTTAGACGATGAAAACGCGACGCGACTTTATTAGAACCTCAGGAACTGCGATGGGCGCGATGGCGATGTCGTCGCTTTCAAGCCGAGCGGCGACCGGTGGGGAGTCGGACAAGAAGAATATTCTCTATTTGTGCTCCGACCAGCAGCATTGGCAGGCCTTGGGTTCCGTGGATCCATTTTTCGATACGCCGCATCAGGATGCCTTGGCGGCGGAATCCACGGTTTTCGAGAATGCTTTCTGCACGACGCCGCAATGTTCGCCCAGTCGCTCGTCCATGCTGACGGGTTTCTATCCGCATAAGACGCGGATGATGAACAACAGCGCCGCCTCGGGAGGAACGGACTTGGCGATGACGACTATCGGCAGTCATCTTCAGGCTGCAGGATATGCAACCGGATTGTTCGGCAAATGGCATTTGGGCGACCATGCGGTCGGCAATGCGGGATGGGACGAGGAAACCAAGAAAGGCCCGGATCCGAAGACGACCGATCGCGGGCTGGATTTTCTGGAACGACATGCCGAAGAGGAGAAGCCATTCGCGCTCTTCCTTATGTATTTGGATCCCCATGACATCTACAAATACAAGCCGGGGCGGAGCGTAACGCGCACGGACGATGTCGTCTTGCCGGAGTCGTGGGCCAAGCAGGACTTCGATTCGGTCCCCAAGCTCCATCGCGAGTTCATGGAGATCAACCAGGGCGAATTCATCGTCAATGCCGACGAGGAGGCCTGGAAGGGTTACCGCGATTTCTATCGGCAGAAAGTCAAGTTGTACGACGATCACGTGGGACGGGTCCTGGACAAGCTCAAGGAACTAGGGCTCTGGGAGAATACGATTATCGTGAATACTTCGGATCACGGCGATATGGATACCTTCCATCGATTGGTGTTCAAAGGACCCTTCATGTACGAGCACATGATGCGCATTCCCCTCTCTATCCGCTATCCAGGGGCGTCGCCTCGCCGGTCGCCTTACAACTGGGTCAATGTCGACACGGTTCCGACCTTGATGGAACTGGCGGGCGCGAGCCCTCCCGAGTGCCATGGACAGTCAGCCGCTTCGATCGTGAAGGGAGATGGCCCTGCTCCCGAACGCGATTTCGTGATTGGGCAGTACTACGGAAAGCAGACTTGGGTGAATCCGATACGATCGATCCGTTCGGAAGGCTGGAAGTATAACTTCTACACGGATTGGGGAGAAGAGCTGTACGATTTGAATACCGACCCGGAAGAAATCGTCAACTTGGCAAGCGATCCCCGTCATGCGAGTCGAAAGCGGGGATTGCGTGACCAGTTGGATCGATGGATCGAGGAGAACGATGATCCTTTTTATTCGTTCAAGACGTCCCCGCTCGATCCGGGAGAAGGAAAGCGTATCCCGGGAAGTCCGGGTTACGAGCGAGGATAGGTTTATTCCCAAACTTGCCGCTCTCGCTCTAGGAGCCTGCGGGCAAGCCATGCCCAGGCGCGAGCCCTACTACTGGGTAGAGGAGCTAGGCGTGAGCCTTCACGGGGACGTCCCGGTAGGCGTGCACTTGCTCGCAGATGAGCCGGAGCGAGTCTTCCAGGTTTCCGCTAGCGGTCTTGAAGGCGTCGGCGTCAATAGTGAGGGGAGCTCCCAGAACGACGAGAGGCGCTCCGTATTGTGGCGTGGCGATCGCTTGCTCGATGCTGAGCCCGCCGACGGCCTGAACGGGGACAGGGACGGCATCCACGATTGCCTTCAGCTCGTCGAGCGGATTGGGCATGCGTTCTCCCCGAGCGGCAATGCCCCGGCGTTCGTCGTAGCCGATGTGATGAATGACGTAGTCGCATCCGAGATCGGCGAGGCGTTTGGCGCCGTCCACCATGCGTTCGCTGGCGAGGTTGTCGCCCATGACCTCGATCCCCAGGTCTTTGCCTGCTTGAACGACGCAGCGAATGGTTTCTTCGTGCGCTTGAGACATCACTACGACATGGGTGGCGCCTGCCTTGGCCATCAGCTCGGCTTCCAGCCAGCCACCGTCCATGGTTTTCAAGTCGGCGACGATGGGCGTATCCGGAAAGCGAGCGCGGAGTTCGCGCACGCCATTCATGCCTTCGGCAATGATCAGCGGCGTACCCGCTTCCAGCCAGTCGACGCCGGCGCGAAGGGCCATTTCGGCGGTCTCGAGGGCTTCGGGGGTTTCAACGATATCGAGGGAAATTTGGACGATCGGTTTCATAAGGGGAGACGCCCAGTGAAGCGCGATCGAGCGAATGGGGGAAGCTTCGAATCCCTTGGAGGCCGAATGGCGGAGAATACCCTCGCTTAAGCAAGCAGTGATTTCACGACATGGCCGTGCACGTCGGTGAGGCGGAAATGGCGGCCTTGGTACTTATAGGTAAGGCGTTCGTGATCGATGCCGAGTAGGCGCATGAGCGTGGCGTGGAAGTCGTGCACGTGCACGCCGTCGCTTTCGATGTTGTAGCAGTAGTCATCGGTGACGCCGTGGGTGTGGCCCGCATTGACGCCGCCTCCGGCCATCCAAGTCGTGAAGCAACGGGGGTGGTGGTCGCGCCCGAAGTTGGTTTTGGTCATCTTGCCTTGGCAGTAGTTAGTGCGACCGAACTCGCCACCCCAGATGACGAGCGTTTCGTCGAGCAGACCGCGCCCTTCCAAGTCCTTCACTAAGGCTGCGGAGGCTTGGTCGGTCGCTCGGGAGTTGTTGCGCACGTTGCCTGGACAGCCGCTGTGGGCGTCCCAGCCCATGTGGAATACTTGGGTGAAGGGCACGCCGCGTTCGGCGAGCCGACGGGCGAGCAGGCAGTTTGCAGCATAGGTGCCCGGCTTAGTCACGTCCTCGCCGTAGAGTTCGAGCGTTGCCTTCGATTCGCCGCTGATATCCGAAACTTCGGGTACGGAGGCCTGCATGCGGAAAGCCATCTCGTACTGCTCGATTTGACCCTCCAGAACGGGATCGCTTTGCTGGGCGATCTGGTGTTCATGTAATTCCCGCAGATGGTCGATCGTCTTGCGGCGACTCGAACGGCTGACCCCGTCGGGATTGTTCAAATAGAGGACGGCGTCTTTTTCCGGGCGAAAGCGAACGCCATCGTGGCGACTGGGCAAGAAGCCGCTACCCCAATAACGGGAGGTCAGGGGTTGTCCCTTTTGTACGGAAGGGGTCAATACAACGTAGGAAGGGAGGTTTTCATTGGGACTCCCCAAGCCGTAGGATAGCCAGGAGCCGGCAGTAGGCCGGCCCGGTATTTGCGATCCCGACATCATCATGGTCACTGCGGGGCCGTGATTGATGGCTTCGGTGTACATCGTCTTAACGAAGCAGAGCTTGTCCGCGATGGAGGCCATGTGGGGCACGGTTTCGCTGAACCAAGCGCCGCTCTGGCCATGCTGCTTGAATTCGAAGGGCGAGCCGGCGAGCGGAAAGCTGGCCTGACTGGTCGACATGCCAGTGAGTCGTTGGCCTTGGCGAACCGAGTCCGGCAGTTCCTGCCCGTGCTCCGCATTCAAGCGCGGCTTGTAGTCGAAGAGATCCATCTGCGAAGGACCGCCCGATTGGAATAGGTAGATGACGCGCTTCGCCTTTGCCGGGAAGTGGTTCCCCGAAAGAGCCGGACCGCTATTCTCTAGGGCCCGAAGCGGGTTCATCATGCTGCCCAGGGCCAGTCCCCCTAAGCCCATGCCGAGTTGATTGATAAAGGAGCGTCGACTCAGGCCGAACGAGCTTTCGAAGCCAGTGCAAAGCGGATTTTTCATCGTTCTATGAGAGATTCGTTGATGTTCATGATCGCGTTGATCACTACGGTAGCCGCCGCGTGCTCGCGCGGGTTGTCGTAAAGGGTGATCGGCGCCGCGCCGATTTCCAGGAGGGCGTTGGCCGCGGCTGGATTGGCATCGAATTCCACGCGCTGGGCCGCAAAGAGATCGCCCAGGATTTTCGTTTCCGTCCGATCGGGCTGGCGGCTGGTCAATTGATAGAAGGCATCCTCGATGACCGCTTGCCGACCGCCTTGATGCTTGGCCAAGAGTCTCTCTCCCATGACACGGGCCGCTTCGATGAATTGAGGGCCGTTGAGCGTAACCAGCGGTTGGAGCGGGGACATGGTCGGTTCGCGCTTCAGACTGCAGACATCCCGTTTGGGGGCGTCGAAGGTGACCATCATGGGAGCGGGCGAATTGCGTTTCCAGAGCGTGTAGAGGCTTCTTCGATACAAGCCTTCGTCCTCGTCCGGTTCCATGGGCTTGAAGGAGACGGCGACCTCGTAAGGTTTGACCGGCGGTCCGCCGATCGTGTCGACCAGCAGGCCACTGACGGCAAGGGCGTTGTCGCGGATCATTTCCGCGGCTAGGCGGGTCGAGTTGCTGCGACTGAGCGTTAGGTTCTCGGGATCCCTTTCGATGCTGGCGGGATCGCCGAAAGAGCTTTGGCGATAAGTGGCGGACAGAACCATTTGGCGCAAGAGGCGGCGCATATCCCAGCCGTTGTCCACGAAATCGCGGGAGAGCCAGTCGAGCAGTTCCGGGTGCGTCGGATTGCTTCCTTGACTGCCAAAGTCTTCGGGCGTGCGCACCAGTCCCTGTCCGAAGATCATCTGCCAGTAGCGGTTGACCGCTACCCGGGCGGTAAGCGGGTGATCGGGGTCGGTCAGCCAGCGGGCCAGTCCGAGTCGGTTGCGCGGCTGATCTTCGGGGAAGGGCGGGAGGGCCGAGGGGGTGTCGGCGAATACTTCTTCGCCGCGTGCGTCGTAAGCGCCTCGTTCCAGAATATAGGCGGGCTTTGGCGTATCCATTTCCCGCATGACGCTGATGTCTTCCAAGCTATCCATGGTGTCGTTCCAATCGGCCCGGGCGCTTTGCCGTTCGGCTCTCAGTCTCATGGCGGGCAAGTGGGCGGTCGCGAAGAAGTGTTCGAAGAGTTCATCCCTCCTTTCCGGCGATATACGCTTCCCGGACTCGGTTAGACGAAGGCTCGTTGACTCCAGTTCGTAGAGAGCCCGAACTTCGATCTCCGAAATCGCGCGATCGAACATCTGAAACTCGTCCATTTGTCCTTTGACGAAGCCGCGATCGCGGTAGCGTTCGCCCAATACTAAATGTTCGCGAACCCGCCCCAGGCTAGGGGTGTGCCAATTGTCGACTTCCTTGGTCAAGTTATCCTTGACCGCGACCCGTTCCATTTCCACGCCATTGAGATAGATCCGGACGCCGGAGGCCTTGCTCGATCCGTCGTAGCTCACGGCCAGGTGCGACCATTCGCCAATCGGGATCCTTTCCTTGGCTTGCACGCGCATGGCATTGCCGGGCCAGAAGTGTATCCAGGATGCGGTTGGCTTGCCGTCCATGAGCATAAACTCGTAGCCCATGCTCGCGGCGTCGTCAGCCCCGCCTCCGCGGCTGAAAAGACTTTCGCGCGGAGCGTATTGATTGGGCTTAACCCAAACCGATGCGGAAAGCGGGTGTTCGCGCGGGAAGTGCCCCACGTCGAAGACCTCCATCTTGTCATCGCCCGTGTATTCGATCGCTTGTCCCAAAACGCCGGGTACGAGCGGGTTGATTTCATGGGACGTTGCGGGAACGTCAGGCGCGGCGGCGTTGGCGAAGCTCTCGCCATCGCGCTCGTCGAAGGAGATCCAAGCGACGCGTCCGGGCCATTCCAATGCGGGATCGGACTCCAGCCAGGCCTCGAAAGCGTCTTGGGTTGCGGGCGAGCGGGCGAGCGAGTCGATCTCCGTAGTCAGCGCTTCGATACGCGTTTCCATCTTGGCCAAGGCCTTGTCCGTTTTTTCGTTCGAAAGGGCGAGGGCGGGAGTCGGTACGGCGTACGAGAAAAAGGCGATGAGCCCAGATTCCTCGATGTTGGCGAAGAAGGAGCTGAGCTCGTAATAATCCTTGGTGGGAATGGGATCGTATTTGTGATCGTGGCAGCGGGAGCATTCCAAGGTTAGGCCGAGGAAGGCGGCCCCGAATGTTTGGGTTCGATCGGCGACGTATTCGACTCGGTATTCCTCAGGCACGATGCCGCCTTCCATGAGGTGGCCATGGAGGCGGTTGAATGCGGTGGCGAGAATGTCGTCTTGGGTGGCATCGGGAAAGAGGTCCCCTGCGATTTGGGTGGTTACGAAGGTATCGTAGGGCATGTTTTGCCGGAAGGCTTGGATGACCCAATCCCGCCAGGGCCAGACGCGGCGTTCGTGATCGCGCTGGTAGCCGTTCGAGTCCGAGTAGCGGGCCACGTCCAGCCATTCGCTGGTCATGCGCTCCGCGTAGGCATCGGAGGCGAGCAGGCGGTCGACCGCTTTGCCGTAGGCGTCTTCGGAATCGTCCGCCAGAAAGGCTTCGATTTCCGCTACTGTCGGGGGGAGTCCGGTCAGGTCGAAGTTCGCCCGGCGCAGCCATTTCTCGCGTGGCGATTCCGCGGACGGCTTAACGCCATTGGCAGCGAAGCCCGCTTCGACGAAGCGATCGATTTCGTTGCGTGACCACTCGGAGGGCGCCTCGGGGACCTCTACGGTTTGGGGCAGGGGCTTGAGCGACCAGTGAGTATCGTAGGGCGCCCCGGCTTCGATCCAACGATCCAGCAGCGTCTTTTCCTCGTCCGTCAGCGAAAGATTGGAGTCGGGCGGTGGCATCCTATCTTCCTCGACGTCGTCCCAGATGCGCCAGTGGAGATCGCTTTCCTCCAAATTGCCGGGCACGATGCCGAAGAATCCGTCGCCCAGATCTGCAATCGCGTGTTCGCGCCTATCCAGTCGAAATGCGGACTCCTGGTTTTCCGCGTCGGGACCGTGGCACTTGAAGCAGCGATCGGAAAGGATCGGGCGGATGTCGTTGTTGAAAGAGATTTCGTCCGCCCGGGCGTTCGCGGCGCAGGCGATTGCGAAGGCGACGAGGGATGCGCGTTGTAATTGCATAGACGTAGGTGCCGGAGAATAGGCTAATCGAGGGGGCGAGTCTTGTATGCTTAGACAGTCTATTTGGTACGTTTTGCCAAATTATTTTGGAATTATCGGAAGCGTTTGCGGTAGGCGAGCGGGGTGACCCCGGTGATTGCCCGAAAACGCTTGGTGAAATGGCTTTGGTCGTAGAAGCCGACCTGATGTCCGATGTCGGCGATGCTTTGGTCGCTTTGAGCCAGCAATCTCTGGGCGGCTTCGACTCTCATTTTCTGCAAGTAGGCGGTGGGCGACATGCGAAGCAGTTCGCGAAAGCGGGCGTTGAATTGGGAACTCGAAAGGCCGGATTCCTCGGCGAGTTCGCCAATCGAGAGATCCTCGGCGAAGCGGGCCTCGATCGTGGAAATGGCGTGGGAAAGCTCCTTGAAGTGATGCTCGCGATCGGCGGGCGAGTCCACTCGATACATGACGCCAACGATGCCGATGACCGACCCATTAGGGTCGCGCAAGGGACTTTTCGTCGAAACGTACCAGCTGGGCGCTCCCCGCACATGCGGTACGAGCCAGAGCTGGCGGGGCAGGATTTGGGCCGCTTCCATGACGCGTCGATCTTCGGCGTGATAGGCTTCGGCGAGGGCGGGCGGTTGAAATTCGACATCCGTCTTGCCCAATAGCTGATCCAGGGAATCCAGGCCAAACACCTCGCGAAGGACGGGCTCGTTCGCCCCGACATAGCGATGGCGAGCGTCCTTGGCGTAGAAATAGGCGTCGGGCAGGTATTCGAATAGATCGAAGATCTCCCGAGCCGACGGTTGGGAGGCGAAGAAGGTCTCTTGGAATGGAGTATTGCCGGCCATTGGTCGAGGAGACGCCGCGAAAGTGGAGGCGCCTTCGGAAAACCTGCCGCATTTTGTACGTTTTGCGAGCTTCAAGGCTAAGAGCGAGCTTCTGGCTCGCCGTTGAGGGCAAGGGGCGCTTAAACCTTCGAGTGTTTCCCAGAAAGTGTCTAGGTCCCAGGAAATATGAATGCGGTTACATATGAAGGAAATCGAAGGCTGCGGCTTGCGGAGAGCCCGGTCATTCCGCCTGGAATAGGCGAAGCGCGCCTCGAAGTGGCTTATTGCGGCATCTGCGGTACGGACATGCATATTTATCACGGAAATATGGATGCTCGAGTGGCGATGCCCTTGACTATCGGGCACGAGGCTTCGGCGATTGTCGCGGAGCTCGGCGAAGGGGTGGAAGGCCTTGCGGTCGGAGACCGAGTGGCGGTTCGGCCGCTTAAGTTTGGAGCGCCCCATGCCTTCGACAAGGGACAGGCCCATGTGGGCAAGCATTTGAAATTCATTGGGATCGATGCTCCGGGAGGCATGCAAGCGTCTTGGACGGTACCCGCCTACACGCTGCACCGATTGCCTGAAAAGGTATCTCTAGAACATGGAGCGCTGGCGGAGCCGGCTGCGGTGGCGTGTCACGATGTCCGTTTGGGCCGGGTGAAGGACGGTGAAAACGTGGTCGTCATTGGGGGCGGTCCGATCGGCCTCTTGATCGCTTTGGTCGCTCGCGAGCGCGGGGCTCGCGTTATCGTCTCCGAAATTAACGAGAAGCGTATACGAAAAATAGATGCGTTGGGCCTAGAGACGATCAATCCACTGGAATCGGACTTGGCGGCGTCCGTTTCCGAAAAGACCTCCGGAGCGATGGCCGATGCCGTGTTCGAAGTCTCCGGCGTCCAAGCCGGCGTGGATGCGATGACGGGCCTGGCGAACGTTCGCGGACGTATCGTAGTGGTGGGCATTCACCCTGAACCCCGGCAGATCGATCTGTTTCGCTTCTTCTGGTCGGAGCTGGAATTGATTGGAGCGCGGCTTTACGAAGAAGAGGATTTCGAGAAGGCGCTTTCCTTGATGGGCGAAGGCAAATTGCCTTTGGACGAGCTGATCACTCAAGTGTATCCGATCGAGTCGGTCCAAAGCGCTTTCGATGCGATTGAAAATGCTCCGGATGGAATCAAGTATTTGGTTAAATGCGACAGTTGAAAACGAAATGAGCGTACTTGAATCATTCGATCTTACCGGAAAAACCGCCTTGGTGACCGGGTGTAAGCGGGGCATTGGCAAAGCGATGGCAGTGGCTCTCGCGGAAGCGGGAGCGGATATCGTGGGCGTGTCGGCTTCGCTCGAGTTGGAAGGAAGCGCGGTTGAGAAGGAGATCCAGGCGCTCGGCCGTTCCTTCAAGGCGTTTCAATGCGACTTTGGCGATCGGGAGGCCTTGTATGCGTTCGTCAATGACGTGAAAGCCTCGACCGAGGCGATTGATATCCTCGTCAATAACGCGGGAACGATCCTACGGGAACCTGCCGCAAGCCACTCGGACGAATACTGGGACAAGGTCATGGAAGTCAATCTGAACGCCCAATTCATTCTGAGCCGTGAAATCGGAAAGGACATGGTTGAGCGGGGCAGTGGAAAGGTGATTTTTACGGCGTCGCTCTTGACTTTCCAAGGAGGTATTACGGTACCGGGGTATGCGGCCAGCAAAGGAGGGATCGGCCAGTTGACGATGGCTTTGGCCAACGAATGGGCTGGAAAAGGCGTCAATGTGAACGCCATCGCTCCCGGCTATATCGCGACTGACAACACGGAGGCGTTGCGCAATGACCCGGAGCGCAGCGCCTCGATTCTGTCACGCATTCCTGCAGGACGCTGGGGCGAGCCGGAAGACTTCAAGGGCCCCGTGGTTTTCCTGGCGTCACCCGCTTCCGACTACATGCATGGATCGGTGGTGTTAGTCGATGGCGGCTGGATGGGACGGTAGGAGGAATGGTGAATGGTGAATGGGTGTTTTGGAGGGTGAAGCGATTGGACCTTTGTTGTGAGTAGGATCGAGCGTATAGAGACGCGGCTGTACAGGGTTCCGCTTGCGGAAGCCTTAGTGGATGCGAAGCATGGCAGCCATACGCATTTCGAATTGGTGGTCGCTAAAGTCGAGCTCAGGGATGGATCTCAAGGCCTTGGCTATACTTATACGGGGGGACGCGGAGGGACGGCGATCAAGGCATTGATCGATTGCGACCTGGGTCCGGTTCTAATTGGCAAGGACGGTACGGAAGTCGAAGCGATCAATGAATTTTTAGAGTGGCATATCCACTATGTTGGGAGAGGGGGAATTGCGGCGTTTGCGATCTCGGCAATCGATATTGCCCTATGGGATATTCGATGCCGGCAAGCGGGTTTGCCTTTGTGGAAACGGGCAGGCGGCGAGGCGTCATCCTGCCGGGCCTACCGAGGCGGAATCGATTTGATGTTTCCCTTGCCGAAGTTGCTCGAGAGTATCGAAGGCTACTTGGCGGCTGGCTTCAACGCGGTTAAAATAAAGGTCGGCAAGGAGAACCTGGACGAGGATGTAGAGCGCGTTCGGGCAGTGAGGCAGCTAATCGGGCCGGACATCGCTTTCATGGTGGACGCGAACTATTCCATGAGCGTCGAAGTGGCAATCGAGGCGGCGAATCGATTCAAGGCGTTCGATGTTCTTTGGTTCGAAGAGCCAACTCTCCCCGACGATTATCGAGGCTTCGCTCGGATTGCGGAAGCCACGGGCGTTCCCTTGGCGATGGGGGAGAATTTGCACACGAATCATGAATTTGGATACGCCTTCGATCAAGCCAAGCTTTCGTATATTCAGCCGGATGCATCGAATTGCGGCGGAATCACTGGGTGGCTGAAGGTCGCGGAACAATCGAGGCAGTACGGCATTCCCATCTGTTCGCACGGCATGCACGAGCTGCATGTCAGCCTCGTTTCGGCTCAATCCAATGCAGGCTGGCTCGAAGTTCATAGCTTTCCCATCGATGCTTATACGACCCGACCGCTGAGATTGGAAGATCGCCTGGCGGTGTCGCCCGACGAACCGGGAATCGGGGTAACCTTCGATTGGAGCAAACTAGAGCCTTTTTTGGTGGATTAGGCGGTCCCTGCCAGCGATGTCCCCGTAGCTCGATTGCGACCTACAGTCGTCCTGCGAAAAACGCGTAGGTCTTGCGGACATGGGTTTCCCAATACGGCCATCCGTGGTCGCCGGGATACTCCTCGTATGAGAATTCAATGCCTTCGCTTTTCAGTTGCCGGGCGAGCGTTCGATTGGCTTCGATGAGGATGTCGTCGACGCCGCAGTCGAAGCGAAAGGGCGGCAGCGTCGAGCGATTCTGGAGGATCGCATCTAAAACCGTGGGAACGTTTGAGGGGTCGCATTCGTAGTCGGCGAGACTCTCTTCAACGTAACCCGAGCGCGTTAGCTCATCGAGTCTGGTGACAGACGAGTGAGCGGAAAGGGCGCGGTAGCGTTTGGAGTGGCGGGCTCCCAGTCGCAAGGTCCCGAATCCTCCCATGGAAAGGCCGCCCAAAAAATGGGTCGACTCGAGCGCATTGCCCGTCGTCTCCGATACGGCTTGCGGTACTTCGTCGACGATCCAACGCTCGAAGTCCTTGCCGGAGTGAGGCGTATACCCGCTTCCGTCGCCCCAGAGTCCGTCCGAGGGCATGGCGAGAATCATGGGTGGAATTTCATCCGCATCGATCATGGCTTGCAGGCTTAAGTGGGCCTTTCCGGACAAGGCCCAGGACCAATGACTGCCGTAGACGCCGTGAAGCAGCGTGATTACGGGGGCCGCTTTCGGGTTTTCCACTTGCTTGGGCAGGTATAGGGAAATGTCGCCACGTCCTTTGAGCGATGGGCTTTTGACCGTGACGAGCCTGAGGGTTCCGTTGGGGAGGGCGATGTCGCCCGTTTCAGTCGTTCGAAAATAGGATTCACTCTCTGCCATGCGATGTGTTTTCGTTATTGTAAGTTCTAATCGAATACGATTACGCCTTTGGCGTTGCGACCGGCAATCATGTCGTCGAAAGCCGATTGCAGATCCTCCAGGGCATAGACGCGCGTAACGAGCTCGTCGAGTTTGAGCGCTCCACTGTCGTAAAGCTCCATTAGCTTGGGAAAGTCCTGCTCGGGCGTGCACTTGCCGTAGAGCGGGTTGAGGTAGATCTTGTCCCATTCGAAGAGATTCATGTCGATTTCGATGGTCTGCTCGATGCCGGAAACCTGAACGGCCATGCCGGCGTTGCGAACCATGGCGAGCGGAGCGGCGCCCAAGGCGGGGATGCCGGTGCACTCGAAGGCGTAGTCAGCCCCGCGCCCATCGCAGAGGGCTTTCACCTCCTCGGACGCGTTCATTAGACCCTGGTCTTCGCGGGAGGCGAGCACGGTATGAGTCGCTCCGAATTGCTTGGCCATTTCCAAACGATTCGGATTCACGTCGACGGCAATCACCTTGGCGGCGCCCGAAATGCGGGCGCCTTGTATCGAATTCAGGCCTACTCCGCCCGTTCCTAGAATGACAGCGCTGCTGCCGGCTTTTACTTTAGCTGCGTTGACGACGGAGCCGTATCCCGTCATGACCCCGCAGCCTACGATGCAGGCGGAACTGAAAGGCATGTCGACAGTCATGGGGATGACGGCCTCGCCGCGCACGACCGTATGGCTGCTCAAGGTGCCGATATTGAAGGAGCGTTTAAGAGGCTCGCCCTTCCAGGTTGTCGAACCCGGATGGGCAGCGCCTCGGTCCGGATCCTTGCCGGTGACGGGCGAGTGATTCTCGCAAATGTTCTGATTGCCGCGTCGGCACTGATAGCAGGTCTTGCAGGGGATGGCCCAGTTGAGGAGGACTTTATCGCCGGTCTCGACGTGGCGTACGTTTGAACCGACGGCCTCCACGATGCCAGCCCCTTCGTGGCCTAATACGAAGCGATAGCCCCAGTTGAGCGAATCGAAATCGGTGTGGCAAAGACCCGATGCTTTGATGGCGACGAGAACCTCGTCTGGGCCCGGATCGTGGACTTCAATGGACTCGATGGCGAAGGAGCCTTGGGTATCGGCTACGGCGGCTTTGGCGTTCATCGGTGATGAAAATGTGGAATGTGAAATGTGAAATGTGGAATGAGGAATTTCGTGAGGGAGTTGGACGGAACTGCGGAACTACCTCGGTTCCATTTTCACATGGAGTTCGTGGTAGGCGTTGTGGCGCTCGTAATGGGCTTCCTTTTCGTACTTTGGTTTGTCGGAGATAAGACTCAAGGTGGATGTTCGTTCGCAGAGGGCTTTCAATAGGGAGCGAACGATGAGGCGAGCGTGGGCAGCCCCAAGGCACAGGTGGGCCCCGCTGCCGAAAGCGATGTGCGGGTTGGGCTTGCGATCGAGCTGGATAGCCTCCGGATCGTCGAAAACGGTTTCGTCGAAGTTCGCCGACGCCCAATTGAGCGAGATCAAGTCGCCCGCTTTCACCGTTTCTCCATGCACGTCGGTATCGACAGGACACATACGCCCGATGTGAGTGATCGGAGAGGCGAATCGAAAGAACTCTTCTGTGGCGAGTTTAATTTGCTTCGGGTTCGCCCGCAGTTTCGCCAGATCTTCGGGATTGCTCGCTAGGTAGGCGATGATGGTGGAAATCGTATTGATGACGGTATCGCGTCCCCCGGCGAATGCGATGTTGGCATAGCCTTGCATTTCTTCTCGGGTCAGCTTGCGGCCGCGAAATTCCGCTTGGACCAGAGCGGAGAAGAAGTCGTCTCCCGGATTGGCTTCGGCGCGATCGAAGAGTTCGTTGGTGTAGGCCTCCATTTCGTGGCCTTTGGATACGCCGCTTTCGTCGCGAAAGACGTGGGTGCCCCAAGCTATCCAAACCTCGGCCTCGGTCTCCGGCATATTGAGCAGGTAGGTCAACGCTCTCGATTGGAAAGGAATGGCGAACTCGCGCACGATTTCGATGGAATCGCTCGCGGATGCCTTGGATACGAGCTCGAACGCGAGGTTTTCCATCTTCTGGATATAGTCCGGTTGAGAGGCCCGTCGAAAGAAGGGTTCCACGATCTTCCGATAATCGCCGTGTTCAGGTGGGTCGACCTCCAGCGGATATTGGCGCACGGTGCGAACGTCTTCTTCCCGGGGAATCGGCACGCGAAACGGAGCGTCGGAGCTGTAGGTTTTGGTATCGCGAGCGGCGTCGCGCACATCGTGAAAACCGAGCAGCATCGCGACGGGATCGCCGTCGAATTCAGTGGCTAAGCTGGGACCTTGCGTTCGAGCTTTCTTGAAAGGGTCGCGATAAGGGCATTTAGACATAGACTGACATGGGTTCGTTTTGGGCTGATATTATAGGAATAGTTGATCTGGGAGCTAATATCCGCTTCACAAAGCATAATATTATCTTCGCATTAATCGATATTTATGATGTAAATCTAGTGATATTTTGCGATGAAGCTCTCTCGAGAAAAGGTTCAACCAAAGGCTGGCAGCTCGTTCGCTCGATTGGACTTCGAGCTGCCGGAGTTCGACACGCATTATCACTATCACCCGGAAGTCGAGATTACGTGGATCCTGGAAAGCGAGGGGCAGCGTTTGGTGGGAGACGGTCTCGAGAATTTCGAAGCCAATGATTTGGTTTTGATCGGGTCCGGCGTGCCGCACCAGTATCGGAACTGGAATCGAGGGAAGGCGCGCTCCAAGGTGATCCAATTTAGACACGATTTGTTTGGCGCTACTCTTTGGGAATTGCCCGAGTTTGCTAAGATCGCGGATTTGTTCGATCGGGCGTCGCGCGGTCTGAGCTTTTCTTCGCAGGCAAGCCGTCAAGCGCGTCGACAAATGGAGCGTGTGTTCGGCGCTTCGGAAGGGCCGGTTCCTATCATAGAGCTGTTGGGATTATTGACGTTGCTCAGCAGGGACGAAGCGGCTCGTCCCATCGCCAGCGCGGTTTATTCCCAACCGGTAAAGGCGAAGAAGATCGATCGCCTGGAGCGCGTCCTCAATTTCTTGGAGACGCGCTGGCGGGAGAAAGTCAGCTTGGCTGAAGCGGCTGAGGCGGCGGCGTTGCATCCCCAGTCCATGAGTCGTTTTTTCCGACAGCACCTAGGCATGACGTTTCAGGATTATTTGGCTCAATTGCGCGTTAGGCGAGCGGCTCAGTTGTTGCTGGGAAGCGATCGAACGGTCGTCGATATCGCTTTTCACTGCGGCTTCAATAACTTGGCTAACTTCAATCGCCGTTTTCAACGGGTCTTTCGACAAACCCCCAGTTCCTATCGAGCGAGGGATTGAATTCGCGTAGCAGAATGAGGGTCGACTTTGCCTTGGATCGGTCGTATCGAAGAATTGCTTATGAAACGTTTTCCCGTAGTTCGCGCCTTTGCCCTGTTTCTCGGGCTGACTTTGGGTCTCGCTGCCAAGCAGCCCAATGTAATCATTGTCTTCACGGACGACCAGGGATATGGGGACCTGTCCTGTCACGGTAATCCGATTCTCAAGACGCCGAATCTCGATCGCTTTCACTCGCAGAGCGTTCGCTTCACGGATTTTCACGTCGCCTCGGTCTGCACCCCTTCGCGGGGCGAGTTGATGACTGGGCTCTATGCCTTGCGCAATAAGGCTGGCATGGTGCCCGCGGGACGCAATTTGATGCGGCGGGACCTCGCGACGATGCCGCAGGTGTTTGGCGATAGCGGTTATGCGACGGGTTTGTTCGGCAAGTGGCATTTGGGCGACACCTATCCGCATCGGCCGATGGACAGAGGCTTCCAGCGTGTCGTCTGGCACAAAGGGTGGGGGTTGGCGTCGGAAGTCGAGTTCGATAACAGCTACTATCGGACGCGCTACTACGACGAGATGGAGCTGAAGCAGTCGGAGAAATTCTGCGCCAATCTGTGGTTCGACGAAGCGATGGAATGGATGGATGCGCGGGTCGAGCGCGAGGAACCGTTCTTTTCGTATATCGCGTTGAATACGCCTCACAGCCCCTTCGATCCGCTGCCCGAGGATTACGCTCTGTACAAAGACAAGGTGGGTGATGAAAAAGCCGAGAAGTTCTTCGCCCTCATCCACAATATCGATTGGAACTTCGGGCGATTGGATCGGTGGCTGGACGATCGAGGCATACGCGAGGACACGATTGTCGTCTATATGAACGATAATGGATCGTCAGCAGGGACAGCTGTATTCAACGCGGGGATGCGCGGTCGCAAGGGCAGCGAATACGAAGGAGGTCACCGCGGCATTTGCTTCGTCCGTTGGCCCAATGGCGGTTTCGATGGACCGCGCGATATTGGAGCGGCAACGCATCTGACGGATATCCTGCCGACCTTCATCGATCTCTGTGGATTGAACCCGCCCGCGGATGGTTCGTTCGATGGAGCGAGTCTCAAGCCGCTCTTGCTGGATGGAAAGGCGACGCTAGACGATCGAATCCTCATCGTTCAATACGGTGGACGGAACCGTCCCGCTAAATACCAGCAGAGCGCCGTGCTCTGGAATCGCTGGCGCTTGGTGAATGGCGCGGAACTCTACGATATCGAGTCCGACCCCGAACAGGCGCGCGACATCGCTTCGCAGTATCCGGAGATCGCCCGGACATTGAAGCATAGCTACGAAGCATACTGGGCCGAAATCGCGGATTCGATCGACGAAGTGGAGCCTTTGCTTGTTGGTCACGGGAAGGAGCCCTACACGGACTTGACCAGCGTGAGTTGGATCGAGGTGGACTGCGACAATCGCAACACGGTGGCGAACGCGGTTCGAGCGGATCGCGGCGGCGACTGGCAAATCGAAGCCGATAGAGGGGGGACTTATCGCGTGCAGCTGAGTCGATGGCCGTTCTTCATGAATCGCGCCTTAAGCCTTCAAGGGCCGGCGACCGCAATTGGAGGGGAAGCCCTCAATCCGGGCATAGCGTTGCCGATCGCCTCCGCAGGCTTGGAGCTCGATGGGGGAACGACGATGCGGGCCCGACCCAATCGCGACGGCTCGCTAATCGAGTTCACTGTGAAAATCGAAAAGGGGAAACACCGCCTTTATGGTTGGTTTGAAAACGAGGCGGGTCAGCGCGTATCGGGGGCTTTTTATGGCCGGGTGAGCTTTGTGGGGCCTTGAAGGGCGAATACTCTCTTTGAGCTATTGTTTAGCCACCCAATTCACGCCTTCTATCAGGTGTTGGACGAATTCCGATTGGTGGAAGTTCTCCGGATAGTGTCCCATATTGGTATACCAGACTCGGCCGCCTTGGCAAGGCTTGCGCCAACTTACAGGATAGTAGGCGGGTAGCTCGGGTTGGTTCGTTTGGACTTCGGCAATGGCCAGGATGGTGGACTCGTGGAAATAGGGGTGGTAGTTCCAAACGTACCATTCCACCTTGTCGAATTGCCAGCGAATGGGGAGGGAATCGCTTTCGACCTCCATAACAATCCAGTCGGCGTAGCCACGTCGGCCATTCGGGCCTTCCTTGGGACCGGTCTTGTGAAGGACTCCCCATAAGCCGTACCAGAAGGGCCATTCGGCTTGGTTGTTGTCGCCAATGCCCTTGTGGGCGTGGACCGCTCCATGGATGCCGACCACGCCTCCTCCTGCGTGTACCCATTTTTCGAGCGCGATTTTCTCGGAGGCATTGAATAGGATGCCGGTGTTGTTATCGAAAATCAGGACGTCGATCTCGCGAAGGCCTGCGTCGGTGAAGCGTTCGCTGTCACTCGATTGGCTGAAGTCCCAGCCGTTCTGTTTGGCAATTTCGGGAAAGACCCGGGTCGCTTCCTCCCGAGCCTCCGTGTGATCGAAAAAGGGCGAGGAGGGGGAATCCGCGCCTAGCTTGTCGATTCGATGAACGCGTAGATCGGCGAACGAATTGAGATTGAGAGCAAGGAGGAGAAGCAGGGGCAGTGTCTTCACGAAAGAGGATGATTGAAGAGAATTGGAATGCGATCAACGAAGAATATCCAGAGGCGCTTCGCTCGGTTGCCTGGATTCGAGATGAACTCGAATCGTCGGAGGCTCCCGGAAGCGCGATCGGTTCTTTTCATAGAAGAACAATACTGATAGGGCTAGGGAATGTCGTATAGTCCTCTTCGTAACGGGTGTGGTTTTCGTTGGGTCGGAATCCTGACCTTTGCTATCGCTTGCGTTCCAATCTTTGGGGAAAAGCCGAACATTCTCTTCATTTATGCGGATGATTTGGGATACGGCGACTTGGGTTGCTACAATCCCGAGTCTGAAATTCCGACTCCCCACTTGGATCGCTTGGCTCGCGAAGGTATTCGGTTTACGGATGCTCACAGTCCCTCGACGGTCTGCACGCCTTCGCGTTACAGCGTGATGACCGGCCGCATGGCCTTTCGCTTGAATTATCCTGGCGTGTTTACGGGCGTTCAGGGTCCCTGCTTGATTGCTCCGGATCGACTGACCTTGCCCGGCATGCTGCGAGACGCGGGCTACGAAACGGCGATGTACGGCAAGTGGCACATCGGGATGACTTTCTACGACGAAGCAGGACGGCCTGTATACGAAAGCGAGAAGGCGCTCGAAGAGCGCTATGGCAGGCAGGGTCTGGGAAATCGCCTCGTCGAACTGGTGGACTTTTCGCGACGAATCGACGGTGGGCCCTTGGATCGCGGATTCGACCGCTTTTTCGGTACGGCGTGCTGTCCGACCACGGATTGGCTCTATTCCTATATCGATGGGGATCGCGTTACGAATCCGCCTTTGAAGATCCTCGATCCCAAGGCGGAAGGATTGCCATCGCATCCCTATTCCAAGGATAACCGGCGCGGCTACTTGTCGGACGATTTCGACTTGGAAGAGGTCGACATGGTTTTTCTGGAGAAGAGCAAGGTCTATTTGGAAGACTACGCGAAGCGCGATTCGGATAAGCCGTTCTTCCTGTTCCACTCGGCTCAAGCGGTGCACCTGCCGTCCTTCCCCGGCAAGGCGTTCCAGGGGAAAAGCGGCGCTGGGCCGCACGGCGATTTTATTTTCGAATTCGACTTTGTAGTGGGAGAATTGATGCGCGTCTTGGACCGACTGGAGCTCGCCGACAATACGTTGGTCATCGTTTCGAGCGACAACGGTCCGGAAGTGCCTACCTCCATTGCCATGCGTCGCGATCACGACCACAATGGCGCCCGCCCGTGGCGGGGACTGAAACGGGATCAGTGGGAGGGGGGACATCGCGTGCCTTTCATCGTTCGTTGGCCGGGCAAGGTGGCTCCAGGGCAGATCAGCGATCAGACGATTTGCCAGACCGATATCATGGCTACCTGCGCGGCGATTGTGGACGCCGATCTGCCGCCCGATGCGGCCGAAGACAGTTTCGATCTGCTGCCTCTGCTGCTGGGCGAAAGCGATGGCGAGGCCATTCGACCCTTCACCTTGCATCAAACGATCCGTCTCGCTCTGGCGATTCGGAAAGGGCCTTGGAAGTATCTGGATCACCAAGGTTCAGGTGGAAACAACTACGAAGCCGAACGAATGGCTCCCTTCGTCTTAGCGGATAGCGCCCCCGAGGCGCCGGGGCAGCTATACAATTTGGAAGACGATCCAGGGGAGCGTCGCAACCGATACTACGAGAATCCGGAGATCGTCAGCGAGTTAAAGGCGTTGCTGGAAAAGGCGAAGTCGTCAGGTCGAAGTCGCGACTAGGATCAGATCGATGAGGGGCTCGAGAGAACCGAAGCGAATCGCGGTGATCGGCGCGGGCGCGGCGGGGCTCGTGTCGGCTCGGGAAGCGGCGCGGCAAGGCCATTCGGTTTCCGTATACGAAAAGTCGGGACGTGTTGGGGGCGTGTGGGTCTATGTGGAAGAGACTGAAGACGACTTGTTGGGCCAGCGATCGAAACGCCCTTTGCATGGTTCGCTCTACCAGTCGCTCCAAACGAACCTCCCGAAGGAGTTGATGGCGTTTCGCGACTTCCCC
The DNA here is from genome assembly GCA_965655705.1 of Candidatus Pelagisphaera sp. Classification (GTDB taxonomy): domain Bacteria; phylum Verrucomicrobiota; class Verrucomicrobiia; order Opitutales; family Opitutaceae; genus Pelagisphaera. Next base: position 198,362 of record CBFHHM010000007.1, on the reverse strand, counting down.
TTCGATTCGTCGGGTGGAGGCGATGACTCATGGGATCGGTATATTGCCCATGAACTCGTTTTGCAGTATCTGGAGAATTTCGCGAAGAGGTATGAACTGTTCCCCTACATACGCTTTGGGTCTGAGATTCGCTCTGTTCGCCGATACGGCGAATCCGCATGGACGGTCGAAACGGAGGGCGGGGACTGCGAAACCTACGATGCGGTCATGGTATGCAATGGGCACTATAGTGAGCCCCGCGTTCCTGCGATCGAAGGGATCGAGGGTTTTCGAGGAGAGCTGATGCACAGCCATAACTACCGGACGCCCGATCGCTTTCGAGGAAAGCGCGTTGCGATTTGGGGGGCGGCCGCATCGGGAGTGGATATCGCTCGCGAGATTGCCGAAGTCGCAGAAACGGTCTATTGGTGCGCGGAGGAGCATGTGTTTTCGGAAGGGGGAAAACAGGCTAACTTGGAACTGCTGCCGTCGCCTAAAGGCTTCGACGCAAACGGAGCGTTACACGTTGCCGACGGGCCTTTGGTGACGAATTTGGATGCCTTCCTCTACTGCACCGGTTACCACTATGCCTTTCCCTTTCTCGAGGAGGGAGTGGTCACTGTCCGCGATAACTGGGTACATCCTCTTTATCGCGATATGATTCCACCTGACGATCCCACGATTATCTTCATTGGAATACCATACTCGGTGATTCCCTTTCCCTTATTCGAACTGCAGGCCAAGTGGTTCGCTAAAGCGATCTCGGGCGAGATAGGGGTGGTGGATAAGAGCGAGATGCATGCCCAGCTCGATGCGGCGGAAGCGCGTTTCGATGCGGAGGGCCGAATCGTTCGCAACTATCACAAGCTGGGAGGGGGCCAATTCGAATATATGAATCTGCTGGCCAAGGAGTGTGGCGAAGCTCCCCTGCCTGATTGGTTCGAGCCGCTAGCGAAGGAGGTTTCCGAAAAGCGGACGGCAGCCCCCTGGGACTATCGGAAATCGCCGCTGAGTGGGTAGGGGGCGGTTTCCCCGGCCTAGTTCCTGGCTCTCGAAACCATGTCGACATGCGGCCCTTCGACTCGGATTTCCGCATGCTGAGCGATCATCTTCCGTTTTAGCTCCTGTAGCCGCTCGGGCTCGATTCGGGCGAGGTCCTTGGTCTCGCTAGGATCCTCCTTCAAATTGTACAAAGCGAAGCGGCTCAGATCCGCTTTTCGAATAAACTCCATGATGCTCCAATCCTCAGGTTGCTTCGTATCGGCGGGCGCCCCGGGCGCTTGTTGAGGCGTCAAGGTAGCGAGCAACTTGTAGTCGCCCTCGCGGAGCACGGCTTCGTATCCGCCGCGGGCATGCCAAAGCCACCAGAAGAGCGGCTCTTCGCGAACGATGGATTCGTCGCGTATCAACGCAGGCAGGACGTTGGCTCCGTCAATCGGTCGATCTTGCGGCGTTTGGACGCCTGCGATTGACGAGAACGTAGTCAGCCAATCCGTGCCATTGATGGGGGTATCGCTTTCGCTTCCCGCCTCGATTTTTCCAGGCCACCGAACGATGCCGGGAACGCGAATGCCGCCTTCGTGCATGTGCCCCTTAGCGCCGCGTAAGATGCCGGGGCTTCCGAAAGAATAGGGGTTTCGATGTTCGGGGCCATTGTCGGAGGTGAAGACAATCAATGTGTCTTCGGAGAGCCCTTTTGAGTCGAGGTAGTCGAGGAGACGTCCGATGTGATGGTCGAGCATGGAAACGCAGCCGAAGTATCGGGCAGGGTCGTCCATTTCGCTTCTTCGAGCAACCTGAGGACCGCCGCCTTTTGAGATTGCCTCGAGATGAGGGGCGGTGAGCTCTTCCGGATAGAGCGCCTTGAACTCGTCCGCAGCGATTACGGGCGTATGCGGTTCGCTGAACCAAAGGCAGAGGAAGAAGGGATCGCTATCTGGCGATCGGCCGTCGAGCCAAGTCATGGCTTCGTCGACGACGATTTCGCTCATCCATCCTTCAATGGGTTCGAGCGTGTCGCCGTTGCGCAGAAAGCCATCGGGGTCCTCGCCGAAGTTGCCGTAGTGGGCGAGCCAGTGATCGAAGCCGTGATCCCCGGGATAGGGTTGCTCGCCTGAGTAGAAATCGCCCGAGCAGTGCCACTTGCCCGCGAAGAGGGTGTCGTAGCCAGCCCCCTTCAGCAGTTCGGCGACTGTGGTCTCGGAGGTGGGAATTTGCAGCGGCTTGAAGCGAGCGAAGTCGTACATGCCCACGCGATAGGGATGGCGTCCGGTGAGAATGGCCGCGCGGGAAGGGGAGCAATTGGAGCTGGCGGCGTAGCACTCGGTCAAGCGTATGCCCTCGCCGGCCAGTCTATCCAATCGAGGCGATTGAATGACGGGCGAACCGTAGCAGCCGAGATCGCCGTAGCCCATATCGTCGGCGAGCAGGAAGACGATGTTGGGAGCGGGAGCGGGCGCGGGCGCGTCTGCGGACGCGAATGGTAAATGGTGAATGGTGAATGCTGAAAGGGCGATGGCCTTCGCGAGGATGCCTGAGAGGTAGGGGCTCATTTATTGAAGTTATTAGAGTAGAGACGGTTAGGCTAGGATGTCCTTTACGATATGGCCGTGCACGTCGGTTAGGCGGAAACGTCTTCCCTGGAATTTGTGGGTCAGACGCTCGTGGTCGATACCGAGAATGTGGAGGATGGTAGCGTGCAGATCGTGTACGTGGACCGGGTTTTCGGTGATATTGTAGCAGAAGTCATCCGTAGCGCCATAGGTCATGCCGGGCTTGATCCCTGCCCCGGCCATGAAGATGGTGAAGCATCGGGGGTGGTGATCGCGTCCGTAGTCGGTCTGGGTCAGCGTGCCTTGACTGTAGATCGTGCGGCCGAACTCGCCGCCCCATATGACGAGCGTGTCCTCGAGCAATCCGCGTTGTTCCAAGTCTTCGATCAATGCGGCAGTGGGTTGATCGGTGTCATAGCACTGTCCCTTGATCTGCTTGGGCAAGGTCTTGTGCTGATCCCAGCCCATGTGGAAGAGCTGTACGAAACGCACGTCGCGTTCGATGAGGCGTCGGGCCAGAATGCAATTTTGGGCGAAACTGCCTTTTCGCTGAGCGTCCGGACCGTAGGCTTCGAGAACGCTTTCGGGCTCGTCGTCGATGTCGGTCAGTTCCGGAACGGATGACTGCATGCGATAGGCCAATTCGTATTGGGAAATTCGAGTCGAGATTTCTGGGTCGCCGAAATGCTCTAGGCTTTTCTGATTGATCGCATTCACATCATCCAGCATGCGGCGTCGCGTGGCGCGATCGACCCCGTCGGGATCGTTCAAATACAGAACGGGGTCGCCGATCCCGCGAAACCGGACTCCCTGGTGCACGGTGGGAAGGAACCCGCTTCCCCACAGGCGATCGTAGAGTGGTTGACCGCCGGGACGCCCGCTGCCGGTGGAGATCATGGCAACGAAGTCGGGAAGGTCCTTGTTCATCGAGCCGAGACCGTAGGAGAGCCAGGATCCGATGGAAGGGCGACCGGCGATTTGCGATCCGGTTTGAAAGAACGTGATGGCCGGATCGTGATTGATAGCCTCGGTGTACATCGACTTGATGTAGCAAAGCTTGTCCGACACGCGGGCGATATTCGGCATCAGTTCGCTAACCCAAGCGCCGCTTTGTCCGTGCTGCTTGAAGTCGAAGATAGATGGGGCGATGGGGAAGCGCTTTTGTCCGGAGGTCATACCCGTAAGGCGCTGGCCTTGCCGGATCGAGTCGGGCAGGTCCGCGTCGAACTGCCTAGCCATATTCGGCTTGTAGTCGAAAAGGTCCATTTGGGAGGGCGCTCCTGACTGGAAGAGGTAGATGACGCGCTTCGCTTTGGGCGCGAAATTGGGGAATCCGGATACAGCTGACTGGGCGCCGAGCAGATCTTTTCCGACGAGAGCGGACAAGGCGGCCGCTCCTATGCCAGTGGCCGATTTTCCGAAGAACTGTCGGCGATTCATGAGCAGGCGCGATTCGAGCAATGGGTCCATGGTATCTATTGCTTGGTGACGGTTTCGTCTAGGTTGAGCAGCGTATTGGCTATCATCGTCATAGCTGCGAGCGCGGGCGGATCGATGGAGGGGTCGGGCTTGGACGCTCCTACTGAGAGGAGCGATTGGGTCCGCTCCGGGGACGATCGGTAGAACTGGAAGTGCTTGGCGTAGCTGGAGGCGAGGATGTCGAGGACCTCGTCGCCGGGAGGTCGGGCCAGGGCGAGCCGATGGCCGTAGTCGATTCGACGGTCGAGCGAGGGGCCGCCTTCGAGAATCATGCGCTGAGCGAGTCCGCGAGCGGCTTCGAAGAATTGAGGATCGTTGAGCAGATTGAGCGCTTGGAGGGGCGTGTTGGTGCTATTGTATTCTACCGAGCAAATTTCCCGCGAGGCGTTGTCGAAGTTCATCATCGAAGGCGGTGGCACGGTGCGTCGCCAGAAGGTGTACATGCTGCGTCGATACAAATCGTCGCCCGTACCGACGATGTACTTGTAACCCTTTGCGCTGACTTCCTCCCAAAGCCCTTCGGGTTGGTAGGGCATGACGGGCGGCCCGCCGATCCGAGGAGCGAGCAAACCGGAGATCGCTAAGGCTTGGTCCCGCAGGGCCTGCCCGTAGAGGCGAATTCGCGGTCCACGGGCGTAGAGGCGATTCTTGGGATCCTTTTCGAGAATACCTTCAGTGATTCGCGACGATTGTCTGTAGGTGGCGCTCATGACGATGCGTTTCTGCATCGCCTTGATATCCCAGTCGCTGTCTCGGAATTCGCTGGCGAGCCAGTCGAGCAGTTGGGGATGGCTGGGCAAGGCGCCTTGGGAACCGAAATCTTCCGGCGTCTCGACGAGGCCGACTCCGAAGTACATTTGCCAATAGCGGTTGACGGCGACGCGGGCCGTTAGGGGATTGGCTGGATCGACGAGCCATTGGGCCAACCCAAGTCGATTGCGCGGCAGGGAAGCGTCCATAGGGGGCAATGCTTCGGGAACGCGCGGGTCTAGATTTCGGCTCGTATCGGGCTGGTCGTAGGCGCCGCGATTGAGCAAGTAGGCGCTCCGAGGCTCGTCCCTTTCCTCCATGATACTGACTTGAACAACATGCGTGTCCTCGAATGTATCGAGCTCTCGTTCGCGTCGGGCTTGGAGTCGGCTTAGGCGCTGCGCTTCCGGCGTTTCCTTGAACCATTGAACCTTGAGGGCTTCGCGGGAAGCAGGCGCGCCGTTCGACAGCAAGGTTAGCTTCGAGTCGCTTTCGCAGAGAAGTCGCATCTCGGTCGGACTCAAGGCGTGATCGTAGATTCGGACATCTTCGATCAGTCCGGAACGGAAGGTGGCGTCGCGCAGGGTGTCCTGGGCGTCTCGGGCGCTGCGCGCTCCGACGAGCAAATTGCCAGTGGAATCGAAATCGCCTTGGAGTCCGTCCAAGAGCGTTTCCGTTTCCATCGATTCTCCATTCAGATAGAGCGAGACGCCCGAGGCCTTGCCGGACCCGTCCCAGACCACCCCCAACTGAGCCCAGGCTCCTTTTTCGAATACGGACTTCGAGACGACTTCGACGACGCGTTTTTCAGATGCGTCGTCGATAATTTGAAAGGAAGCGCGGTAGCGCTTGGGATCTCCCGTTTGTTCGAGGATGAGCCGATAGCCCCGAGTGACCTCTTCTTGGACCAATGCGAGCAGCGGCCCTTCGGACCCGGCGAAGTTCTTAGGCGAACGGAAGCGAACGAGCCAGGATCGCGGACTCTTCGAGTAGAATCCCATGGGGTGGGGATTGCCGAGTTGAGCGTAGGTAGAGGGGTCGATTTTCAAGGCATTGCCGTATTCGGTTTCCTCCAGAAATTCGTAGCGTCGGTTGCGATTCGAGAGTCTCGCGTTGCGTTTGGACGCGATTTCCGCGGTTTGCTGTCTCTCGACGGCCTCGAAAGGAAGATGAATAGACGGGCTTTCCATAGATCGCAGCGAATGCAAGCGTTTGCTATGTTCGATCTCAAGGGCGCCGATCCATTTCGAGAATCGATCTTCGCTCGATGCGAGGAAGTCTTTCATTTCCCGCTTCACTTCCGCGAGCGCCTGTTGGTGGGCTTCATGTTCCGCTGCGGAGCCGCCGTTGTAGTAGTTCATGTTCGGAACGGGAGCAATGTTTCCGTCCTTGCCGTTCTCGTCTATGTTGTTGAAGAAGCCGAACAGGCTGTAGAAATCGGCTTGGGTGAGGGGGTCGTACTTGTGGTCGTGGCAGCGAGCGCAGGCCATAGTCAGTCCGAGGAAAACGGTGGAGGTCGTTTCAACGCGGTCGGCGACATACTCGACGAGAAATTCCTCGGGGATGATCCCGCCTTCGTTATTGATGCGGTGATTGCGATTGAAGGCGGTGGCGAGGATTTGGTCGGAGGTAGGATCTTCCATCAGATCGCCTGCCAGTTGTTCGATCGCGAATTGGTCGAACGGCATATTGGCGTTGTAGGCGTCGATGACCCAGTCCCGCCAGGGCCACTGGGAGCGCAGTATGTCATTTTGATAGCCCCCTGAATCCGCGTAGCGGGCAGCGTCCAGCCAAACGAGAGACATGCGCTCGCCGTAGTGAGGGGAAGCGAGCAAACGGTCGATCACGCGCTCCCAGGCTCGGGAACTATGGTCTGCCAGGAACGCGTCGACTTCCTCGATGCTAGGCGGCAGCCCGGTGAGATCGAGCGTGACCCGCCGGATGAGCGTCTCCTTGTCGGCGGATTGGGAGGGCGATAGGGGCTCGGCTTCGAGTCGAGCGGCGATGAAGCGATCGATTTCGTTGGTCGCCCAGGCGTCGTTCGCTTTCGAAAGTTCGGGCATTCCCGGGCGTTCGATTGGCTTGAAGGACCAGTGCTCGTCGTAGGGGGCGCCTTGTTCGATCCATCGATCGAGGGTTTTCTTTTCCTGGTCGGTGAGCGACAGCTTGGAGTCGACTGGCGGCATGCGGTCTTCCTCGAAGTCATCCCAGATGCGCCAGTGAAGGTCGCTTTCCTCGAGGTTGCCTGGCACGATGCCGAAGAGACCGCCGAGGTCCGCGATCGCGCTTTCTCGGGTGTCGAGTCGGAATTCCGACTTCTGGTTGTCCGCATCGGGGCCGTGACAGTGGAAGCACTTGTCGGAGATGATGGGCCGAACGTCTCGATTGAAATCGATCGTATCTTCCGCTGAGAACAGAAGCGGAGCCAGCGATACGAGGAGCGGGGCAAGCGCGTTGTGAAATCGTCTCATTCTCGATGGGGCGTAGGCAGTAACTAACGGGTCGGGTAGGGCTAGATCGAAGCGCGACGGCGATTCGGGTTGCTATCATCTATACGTATGCCGCGAAGGCAATTCGTTACACTATCGAATTGGATTGGCGTAAATCCAATTCGATTTGGCGGTTCGCTGCCAAAGCGGGACCTGAGGGCTCCATGGCTTGCCCTTTCCGAATGCGTTCGGCCGCATGGTCATCTCGTAAGCGGGCTCGAAGATCGCATTGTAGCGTTAATGCTGCCTCGGCGACGGTTGGGTTCGCTCGCGAATTACGGTTGGACTATTGGGGAATAGCGCTCTTCTATGGATTAGGCCCCCATCTCTCAACCCCATCCCCAATATGAACGAAGCGAATGTGAATCGTCGCGCCTGGCTCCGCCGTATGATGTACGGCGCCGGGGCTTTGGTAGGCCTCGATGCGGCTAGCCCGATTGTCAAGGCGGCACCGATTAGTCCCAAGGACAGTTTGAAGGTAACGAAAATCGAAAGCTTCGTGCTCAAGAACTCGTGGGTCTTCGTTAAGATTCATACCGATGCCGGAATTACGGGATGGGGCGAGATGCTCAAGGACGATGCCAAAGCCTGCGCGGCGGGCGCCCTGGAAGTGGGCGACTACTTGATCGGCAAGGATCCGCGTCCGGTGTTGCATCACTGGCAGGCGATTCACCGTGGGGCGTTCTATCGCGGAGGGCCGATCAAGTCGGCGATTTCCTCGGGTATCGATCAGGCGCTTTGGGATATCGCCGGCAAGTGCTATGGCGTTCCCGCGTTCAAGCTACTAGGCGGTCCGACTCGAGATCGGGCGTACGTCTACGGCGTGCCGGATAAGAAGACCGGGGTGAAGGCGATGAAGGTCGGTCCCAAGGCCGCGCGGCAGGCTTTCAAGTACGCGGAAGGAGCGAAGTTCGTCGGCGAAGTCGTCGAGCGATTCGCGGCCTTGCGCGAGAAGATGGGCTGGGACGTCGATATTGGCATCGACTTTCACGGCGCGGTGCAGCCAACGACGGCTAGCGTGTTGATCAAGGAGCTGGAGCCCTACAAGCCTTGGTTCTACGAGGAGATCGTTCAGGCGCTCAATGTCGACGTAATGGCGGATCTGGCGAAGAAAACGCATATTCCCATCGCTACCGGCGAACGGGTTTTCCTGAAGTGGGGATTCCGCGAGATTCTGGAAAAAGGAGCGGCGATGATCCTGCAACCGGATGTCAACTACGCGGGTGGCATTACGGAACTGAAGGTCATCGCGGGAATGGCGGAAGCGTACTACGCGCCATTGGCGCCGCACAATCCGAACGGTCCGTGCTCGCTGGCTGCCAGCTTGCAGATCGCGGCCTGTATCCCGAACTTCATGGTTCAGGAGCGTGGCGATCGCGAACACGATCTCTTGGCCAAGCCACTGCCGGCGGTCAAGGATGGCTTCCGTCCCATTCCCCAAGGTCCGGGATTGGGCATCGAAATCGACCAGAACCGAATCGACGACGAGATCGGCGAACCGAGAGAGTACCTGCCTCAATACGATCCGGATGACGGATCGGTGCGCGATTGGTAGGTCGCGACGAATCCAGGTATTCTTGCGCGAGCTTACGGACCAGACGGGCTATCCGCGTGCCGGGTTGGGATTGACGGCTTGGCCACGAGGGAGGGTGGCTGCGACCTGAATCGTTTGATACAGAGCGCCGGGCGGCTTGCTAGTTCGAGCCTTCGCCCTTCAACGTTCGATTGAAGAAGGCTAAGGGGCGTTCGAAGAGATCGGACCAGCCTTTGCCGCCGTGGCCGAGCTCATCGTATAGGATTAGCTCGGAAGCCTGTCCCTTCGCTTGGAGGGCATCGTGCAGCATTTGGCTTTGCTCCCATAATACGAGTACATCCTCTTTTCCATGCATAATGAGAAAGGGCGGCGTATCGTCGACGATGTAGTTGATGGGATTGGCGGCCTGGCTCTTCGCTTTGTTTTCCTGGATGGCTCCGCCAATCAGCGAGCTTTCGGGCGAATCCGGATCGTTGTGAGTCATTCGTCCTGGACGGTCGTCCATGCGTAGAAAATCCGTTGGACCGTAGAAGTCGCAAACCGCCTGCACCTTCGAGGAAACGTTGGGATAGTCGCCTACCGTTTCCCATTCCGAGACGTGCCAGGACGTTCCCACCAAGGCGCATAGATGGCCGCCCGCGGAAGAGCCCCAGACGCCTACTCGTTCGCCGTCGATATTGAAACGATTGGCGTTGGCCCTCAGCCAACGGATGGCGGCTTTGCAGTCTTGGATCTGGGCAGGGAAGGTCGCTTTGTCGCTCAAGCGGTAATTGATGCTGGCGACTGCGTAGCCGTGTTCGAGCAGCCGAGCGGCCGCTCTTGGGTTGTTCTTGCTGCCCTTTCGCCAGGCGCCTCCGTGGATCCAGATAACCAACGGTTCCGGTTCGGTGGCCTCCGCATGCCAATAGACGTCCAGCAACAAGGAGTGACCTCCCGCGTTGGCGTATTCGATATCTCTGGCCACTGTGACATCCGGGGAGAGGTCGATTTGAGCATGGAGGACGGTCGACCAACACGCGATTAGGACGATGAGCGAAGGAAGTATTTTCATGGGTAGGCTTTGTTTGTTGGGCTTTTCAATATCGATTTTCGCGATAGATTTCGGAGTCGGCTTGGCTGCCTGAATGTCGCTCTGAAACGACCTTGGAAAAGCGTTCAGAGAAACTCTGGAGCCAACCAACGCGGAAGAAAGAGAATCATGTCAGGAAAGAGGATCACCAGGATAAGCAATATGAACATGGGGATGAGAATGATAATTACATCCTTTAGGACGTCGACGATCTTGACCTTTCCCAGAGCGCAGGAAATGAGCAGGCAAAGTCCGTAGGGCGGGGTGACCAGTCCGAAGGCGAGCGAGATCACGCCGATGATCGCGAATTGAATCGGGTGCATGCCGACCTTGTTAGCCAAGGGAAGCAGAATGGTTCCCAAAATGATGATAGCGGGAATGGCGTCGATAAACATGCCGATTGCCAAAAAGGCGAGCGCTACGATGAAGCCAGTGGCGATGGGGCCTGTGCCGAATGCGGAAAGGAAGTCGACGAGCTCCTGAGGAACGCGGTAGTAGGCGAGCAGCCAGCCGAAAGCGGAGGCAGTGCCGATGCAAAAGAGAGAGACGGAGGCGAGACTGGCCGAGTCGTAGAGGGTCTTGCGAAACGCCTTGATCCCGACCTTGCGGTAGATGAGTCCGCCGAGAATAGCGGAGTACAGCACGGCCACCACGGAGGCTTCCGTGGGGGTAAAGAATCCAAGGACGATGCCGCCGACGATAATGGCGGGGGTGACGAGGGCGAAGATCGCTTGGACGAGCGCTTTGAGAAACTCTTCGAAAGAGGCGCGCTTGTAAATGGGGTAGTTTCGGATCTTGGCGTAGACCAGAACGGTACTCATCATAAAGAGGGCCATGAGAATGCCGGGAACGACGCCGGCGAGAAAGAGGCCGCCGATGGATACGGACATGAGGCCCCCCCATACGATCATGAGGATACTGGGCGGTATGATAACGCCCATTACGGAGGAACATGCGGTAATGGCTACGGAGAAGCTGGTGTCGTAGCCTTGCTTCTTCATGGAAGGGATCATGAGCGAACCGATTCCTGCGGCATCGGCGGTCGAAGAGCCGGAGATGCCCGCGAAGAGCATGCTGACCATTACATTGATGTGTCCCAGCCCGCCCGGTAGATGCCCGACCGTGGCTCGCGCGAGATTGACTAGACGTTCCGTGATGCCCGAAGCGTTCATTAGGTTCGCCGCTAGGAGGAAAAAGGGTACGGCGAGCAGGATGAACGCATTGTAGGACTTCCACATTTCCTGGAGCAGGACGATGGGCGTCATGCGCGGGTCCATTATGAAAATGGGAATGCAGGCAAGTCCTAGAGCGAAGGATACGGGAACGCGCAGGATAATGAACGCGGCGAACCCACCGAAGAGGATGAGGGAGACTTCGAGAGCGCTCATGCGATTTCCTCGCCTTTGATCAATTTAAGGTCTTGAGCGATCTTCTCTACGAGGAAGAGCAGCCAGGTGATTCCCGCCAAAGGAAAGGCAACGTAGATGCTCGCCATGTTTATGCCGGTCATTTCCGAGGTTTGGATGAATCCCAACTTTGCGAACTGCAGCCCGTAGTAGGTGAAAAAGCCGCCCATTATAGCGACGGCAACATGTACGATGAGGTTGCGAATGCCGTGAGCGCGCTTGGATTTCGCTTGCGGGAGCAGATCCACATCGAAGTGAGCGTTGTCGCGCACGGCGATCATGGCTCCGATCATGACGATCCAGACGAAACAGAAGCGGGCGACTTCCTCGGTCCAGATGTAGCGGGGAATAATGCCGGTGTAGCGCGAGAGAATTTGCAGCGATACGGGCAGGATAATGAAGGCCATCAGAGCGGTCAGCAGACCTCTGAGGAAACGGTAGTATCCGTCAACGAAGGGCTTCATTTCAAAAGTCGTCGAGCGGGCAGGACTATTGCTTCAGGGCGTTTACCCTGGCGAGTACTTCCGATGCGCCGACTTCCTCGGCGAAGGCGTCCTTAACCGGTTCGACGAGTTCGAGCAGTTTATCCCGGTCGGCGAATGCGTGCGTCTTCAACTTGCCTTCCTCTTCCATTTGGGCGAGTAGGGCCGCATCCAGTTCGGCTTCGTAACGACGAGCGAAGACGCCGGCGTCCTTGCCGGCTTTCAATATGGCGGCTTGCAGGTCTTCCGGGAGGCGCCGGAAGGTCTTTCCGCTGAAGCAGAAGGGCCGCACGGTAATGGTGTGAGCGGTCAGCGATATTTCCGGACCGACCTCGTAGAATTTCATTTGATCGATGCCGGTGGCCTCGTTTTCGGCCGCTTCGATGACCCCCGTTTGGATCGCATTGTAAACCTCGTTGTAGGCGATGACTGTAGGAGCAGCGGTTATCGCCTGGAATATCTTCGTTTGTATTGGAGCGCCCATGACACGAATGCTGAGGCCTTTCAGCTCGTCCAGGTTGCGCACGGGCTTGTTGACGATGAGGTGCCGCGTGCCGCCTCCACCGTACCCGATCAACATGACATCCGCCTTGGTCTCTATATCGTCGGCGATTGGTTGAAGGGCATCCGAGTCGAGGACGCGATTCCAGTGGTCATGGTCTTCGAACAGAAAGGGCGTGTCCATGAGCGGCGCCGATTTGGAAAACGTGGACATGTGCGAAGGCGAGACGATGGCGAAATCGACGGAGAGTCCCTGAGTCATGTAGGTGAAGTAGTCCTTCTCCAATCCGAGCTCGCTATTCTTGTAGATCTCGAATCTGACGGGTTTGCCATAGTATTCCTGAACGCGCTTTTCGAACTCGAACATGGCTTGGGTGTAAGCGTGGTCGTCATCGAATTGAGAGGCGCCGCGTAGCACGATGGTGTCGTCGCGGGGGCCGCAAGCGACGAACGCGAATGCCGCAAGGAGGGAGAAGGAACTTACGACTATAGATTTCATATAGCGCTTTTTCATGTGTTGGGTAGTTCGTTCGAGCAAATTAGGGGGTTATGTGGAATAGCCTTGAAGTTGTATTTGGGCGGAGGCTACAAATGTCTTTCGGACTGTATTCGAAATTTCAGGAAGCAATGCGGGTTTTGTCGAGGCTTAGCTTAGAGGGTAAGGTTGTGGCAGTGACCGGCGCTGGTCGTGGGATCGGAAGAACGATCGCGTGGGATGTTTTTCGATCGGGAGCGAAGTTGGCGATAGGCAGTCGAACGTTGGGCGAATTGGAGTCACTGGTGGCTGAAATTGAGAGCGAGGGGGCGATTGCGTCTATCATCAATTGGATGTTTCGGATGTCGACTCTATTAGAAGGTTTACTCGTTTTGTTATCGATCGCGATGATCGGCTCGATACGCTGGTGAATAACGCGAGCGACAACAAGCGGATGAGGCTTCTGGATTATACCGAAGCAGAATAGGATCGCCTCTTGGACACCAATCCCCAAAGCGTGTTCTTCTGCAGCCAAGTAGCGGCGAGAGAGATGGTTATCGGGCATAGCTTGGCCGCCGATGGGGGTTGGACTGTTTAGGTAGCTGGAGACGATTGCCTGCGGACGCATCTCGCAACTAACGATCGATCCTCAATGCTCTTCCCTGGAGGCGTCTTCGCCGTCCGCGAGCAGATTGCCGGTATCGGGCATTCTTATTTCATCAGGTACTGATCGAACCATTCTACGAATTGGGGTTCGTCATCGATCCGATTATCCCAGCCGTGTTTAGCGCCTTTCTTCACCACAAGTTCAAAGGGTACTCCTTTGGCTCGCGCGATCTTGCCGAAACTCTCGGCCTGGAAAAGGGGAACGACGGGATCGAGGTCTCCATGGATGATGTAGACGGGGGCCGTTTGTTCGCTGATGTGGTAAATGGAGGACATGGCTCGTCCCAGGACCTCGCGCCCTTCCGCGGTTTCGGACTCGGGGCCAAAGGCTGGCTGCCAGCGAGCCTGTTTGCCGATGCCCACAGCCATGTCGCCAGGCTCTGCCCAATTGCGATAGTCGGTTGGCGGATAGAATACGGCGGCGGCTTGAATGGCGCTGCTGGCGCGGTCGATAGGATCCTTTGCTTCGGGATCGCCTGGTCCGCCTTTGGTGGCGAGGATTAAACTCAAATGGCCCCCAGCGCTGGCGCCGGTGACCCCGATTCGATTTGGGTCGATGCCCCAGCGATCGGCGTTGTAGCGAATGTAGCGTACCGCCCGATGCATGAAACCCATTATGTCGCGTACCTTGTAGCGTGGCTGAGATCCATGAACGACGGCGAATACGGTGTATCCATGGTCGGTATACGGTTTGGAATACAGGTCATTGACCCGAGCATGATTGGACTTCCATCCGCCACTAACGATCTTGATGACCGCCGCGCCATTGGGGTTTTCGGGAATGAAGGCGTCCAAGGTCAATGCGACGCCCTCCGCTTTGTGATAGATGATGTCTTGGATGCGTTCGACTCCAGCGAGGAGGGTATGCGCGAGCGCGGGAGCGCACAGTAGAATGAGGGCTTTGAACATGGGAGTAAGACTAATCGCTTTGAGCGGGGGGTGTAAAGGCCTAGAGGCCTTCAACCAACGAAGCGGAGACTGTTGTAACCCGCTGATCGCTAGTTGGAGTATATCTCGGTTGCGTTGGCTGCCGTTTGCGTTTGCACTAGCGTCTACTCGAAATTTATCCCCATATTCATGATGCGAATTTCAAACCTTTCCGTTCGGAGAATCCTGCCTACAGGCAAGGCGCTTTCAGGCTTGCTTGCGCTTCTGATCGTTTCGGCATCCGCCTGGTCGAGCTCGATCCCCAAGAGTCTCATTGGCGATTGGTCTCTCGACTTGGCGACTGATGAACCGGCCTGGCTCAAGGTGGAGCTCGTGGATGGCGAACCAGTCGTTCACATGCGCGTGCATGTTCAGTCGGCGGGTCCCCACAAGATCATCGAGGCGAAGGATGGGCGATTGACTTTTCCCATGAAGATCAAGCGCGAGGGCGAAGACGGTCCGAAAGTGACGACTAATATCGTGAACGTGGGGATGAAGCGGGGAAAGCTCGATGGCGTCATTACCAATGACGGCTTGGAGGCGCCTTATGGCCGCATTGCATTTACAGGAAAGCGATTTCCGCCGATGCCCAAGCGCCCGGACTTGTCGAAGGTTCGCTTTGGGCATCCGATACCTTTGTTTAACGGTAAGGATTTGACAGGTTGGCGACTGTACGATCCGCAGAAAAAGAATGGCTGGCGCGTGGTAGACGGATTGCTCTCCAATGAAACGCCTAAGACCGATTTCGGGTCCACGGGATCCTATGGCAATTTGCAGACGGAAGCGGTCTTCGATGATTTCTGGCTGCATATCGAGTTCAAGATCGAAGCCAATCGAAACAGCGGCGTGTATTTGCGGGGCATGTACGAGGCTCAGGTGGTCGATCGCGATAGTCGGATGCAAGGCTTGCAAGGAGTCGGTTCTATATTCGGACGGATAGCGCCTTCGGAGAACGCGGGTCGAACGCCCGGCGAATGGCAGAGCTACGATATAACCTTGGTCGATCGTCACGTGACCGTGGTGCTGAATGGCGTTACGGTAATCGACAATCAGCCTGTGGGGGGGCCGACGGGAGGGGCGGTGCATACCGACCCGACTGAACCGGGTCCGATCCACTTGCAAGGCGACCATACCTCGGTGAAGTATCGGAATATCTACCTGGCTCCAGTCGTCAGGGATTAGAGTGGATAGAGGATCGTTTCTAGTAGGGCCGCCGCTTAGGGCGGCGACCCTCTGGTGAAAGAGATCGTGGAAGCAGAGGGAGAGGCGGGAGCGAATTCTTGGGATCAGTCTAGCGACCAGACCTGGATATCGTCGACGATGACTTTGCCGGAAACCCCAAGAGCGAAGTTCTGCTTCACTTTGTGGTCGAGGCCTTCCGAGGTGAAGGAGCCAACGGAATCGCCATCCACATAGACGTCAACGCGGGGACCGGTGAAGACGATGGTCGCATTGTGCCATTGACCCAGTTTTACGGGAGCGTCGAATGTGGATTGCTTGGTTTCGAGAAAAGCCGCGAGTTCGGCTTTCTCCTTTTTGCCGAGATCCTTGTTTTGGCGTTTCGCGCGTACCGTTAGATCGAATACACCAGTCATATCGTCCTGAATCTGAACGGAGCCAGGCTTGAGGACGACGCGAGCGATATGGCCTGCCCAGGTTACTTTGTTGGCGGCGGGATCGTTGAAGTTGAACTTCAGGCCATGCTTGTCGAACAGCTGTAGCTTGAAACTAATGACGCCGTCGTCGATCGCGATGTCGTGACGAATCGACGCGCTGTGACCCGCTCCTTTGGCCATGGCGATGACAAGGTTGCCGTGGTCAAGATCGGCTTGCTTAGAGCCGGGAGCCCGCTTGGCGGTATTGGTGACCCATTGCTTGCCGAGCTGCTCCTTGGATTCGTCTTGCTCGGAACGATTGAACGTGTCGCTGAAAACGAGTTTGCCGCGCTTTATCAAAGACTCGGGGTTCTCTGCTCGGGGCGAGGCGCCGGGCGTAAAGCGAAGGACTTGATCCGGATTGTTCGTGAGAGCGTAGAGGGCGCCGTCTGGGCCGAATTTCAACTCGCGAATACGGCCGTAGCCTTGGAAGAGCGTTTCCTCTTTGACGACTTTATCGCCCTCGAAGACCAGTCGCCGGATTTCCTGATACTTGAGAGCCCCGACCAGGAGATTGTTTTTCCATTCAGGGAAGCGCTCGCTGTCGACAAAGGCGATGGGGCAGGTCGCGATAGACGGGACCCAATAGTGAATGGGGGGCGTCACTCCCGGATATTCGGTTTTATCGGAAATGATCGTGCCATCGTGGTTCTTGCCATAAGTCGCGATAGGCCACCCGTGATTGAGTCCGGGGCGCACGACATTCAGCTCGTCGCCGCCCATGGGGCCGTGCTCGGTAGCCCAGATTTCCCCGGTTTCCGGATGCTGGTCGATTCCTTGAGGATTGCGATTCCCATAGGTGAAGATGCTTTTGTGGATAGTCGGGTGATTGTAGAAGGGATTGTCCTTGGGGAAGGAGCCGTCGGCCCGCAGGCGGTGGATTTTGCCTTGGGCGCTGAATAGGTTTTGAGAGATCTCGGGAGTGCCTTTGTCTCCAGTGGAAAAATACAGATAGCCTTCGGTGTCGAAGAGCAGACGAGTTCCGAAGTGGATGCTGGAGGCGGTGTATTCGTCTTCGGGTACGGAGAAAATAGTCTCCTGGTCGATCCACTGGTGGCCGTCGACGCGTCCGCGGATGACTTGCAGCATTGCAGGGGTTTTGCGATCCATGGAGTCGCCAATGGGGTGACTGTTGGCGATATAGATCCAACCGTTGTCTTCGTAATTTGGATGCAAAGCCAGATCCAACATGCCGGAGTCTTGAAAATACCAAGTAGGGGGCAGGCCTGCGATGGGCTTCGGATCGAGCTTGCCGTCGACGAGCCAACGGAGTCCGCCGGGGCGTTCGGTTACCAGGGCCCGGCGAGCGTCGACCCACTCGATTCCGGTAGGGATATTCAAGCCCTCTTTGACGAGGACCTCCACCGTCAGCGTATTCCGCTCGGTTTTCACTTCTTTGGGGACGTCCCTTCGGGCCTGTGGATTCGCGCCGGGCTTGGTCCCTTGCTTGGAGACCACGTAGTCGAGCACGTTGTTTACTTCCTCGCTGCTGAGAACGGCTCCGAACGGCGGCATGCCTACGGTAGCGATGCCGAAATTCACATGATCGCGCATCGCGTAGCGCTGACTGCCGAATTGCCAAACTTCCTTGATCAAGGACCCAGCCTTGCCGCCTTCGAAGTTCATGCCATGGCAGGCGCCGCAATACAGTTGATAGATTTCCTCGCCCGAGCGTGGGGGAGCCTCTGTTTCATGAGCGGATAGTGTGGGAGCGACGATCGCGAACGCGATCGAGGCGAGGAGCATTGCTGGGAAACGCATAGTCGAGAAGGCAAACAGAAGCTTGGGCTTCATCGCTAGTCAAGAAAGAGCGAGCGGTTCAAAATGGGCTGTGGATGGGTTAGTCTTTTTCGTTGAGCGATTCGCTGAACGAACGCGTGCAATCGATGAAGAGCCAAGTGATAGCGCTCACGAGGTAGAGGCCTGCGACCATGGAGAACATGGGATCGTAGTTGGTGACTCGCTCGGCGACTCCATTGACGATTTCCTCGGTCGTGTAGCGGTCAAGCAGCGGGCCGACGACGAAGGGAACGGTAAAGGCCCCTACATTGCCGGTG
>CBFHHM010000007.1:104687-180242 GCA_965655705.1 Candidatus Pelagisphaera sp. | reverse complement strand
CTGAAGGTCGTCCCAGAGTACTGGCGACCGAGATCGGTGCACGTTCCCCATACGGTTGGCTGCGACCAGTCGCTGAAGAATTTAACCACGAACAGTCCCCAGGCGAGGGCGGCGACGCTGCTTTGGGAAATCGCAACGAAGAGACAGCCAGCGGCGATGGCCTTGCCGAGGCAGCCTATTATGCGTCGGCCCCATTTGCGGCTGCCAGTCAGCTTTATCGCCACGTCGTTGAGGATGCCTCCTGCGAATCCGCCAATGGCGCCGCCAAAGAGCGGCATGCTTGCGTAGATACCCATCTCCCCGAGAGAGATATTCTTCGATAGAAAGAAGCTGCCCAGGACGGAGGTATAGACGATATCCGCGCCGGCGTTGGCATACTGCTGGAATACGAGGAGCTGAAAGCTTCTGTTCTTGAACGCCTTCTTGAAGGGCAGGACGCTTCGCTCCTTGGATTTCGGTTGTTCGCCTTCGCTAATCACGGCGCGTTCCGCTTCGTTGACTCGGGAATCGTTTTCCGGGGAATTGCGAAAGAGAAGGAGAAAGGCGACCCCAAAGAGGATGCCGATCGCTGACAGAATCAGGAGGGCGGTCCGCCACCCGAATCCAAAATGGGCCATTAGGACGGTGGCCATGAGGATGGGGGCCAAGGCGCCGCCGGCGCGCCCTGCGGTGCTGGCGATGAAGCCTTGCAGCGTGGTGCGGCTGGAAGGCGCGCACCAGTTGCTCGTGACCTTGTTCAGGCTAGGATAGGCCCCGGCTTGAGCGGCCCCGAAGAGCATGCGTATGCCCCCGAAGGCCCAGAAGGAACCGACCAAGGCGAATACCAGCAGACTGACTGACCAGGTCAGAATGCTCGCTCCGAGAAAAATGTGCGGCCCGAAGAAGTCGCTGATCATTCCACCGGGAATTTGGCCTAGCGAGTAGGTGAACTGGAAGAAGGCGAAAATCTGCTCGAGCTCCGTATTCGTAAACCCATACTCGCGCTCCAGCTCGGGTCGGATGACGGCCCAGGTGTAGCGATGCAGGTAGAGCATGAAGGAGGTGGCGGATGCGAGGGCGAAGACGAGCCAGCGCACATTGGTGGGTTTTTCCGTGTGGGTCATGGGAGGGGTATTAGGATAAGGGGCGGGCGGCGTTGAGGCTAGGCTCGATCCCAGTCGGTTTTCGAACTTCGCTTAAGGGGAACATACTGCTGGAAAAAGGGAGCGTTCGATGCCTTCCGCGTCGAAGTTCGGTTCATCGATTCGCTAGGGTGTCCTTGTTCGCGTCGACAATCGCTTTCATGCCGTTGGCGACCATGCCGCCATCCGATCCCACGGCGACCATATTGAATCCCCGCTGATAGGCAGTTGCGATTCCATCCGTACCGAAAGCGAGGATCCCGCTGGACTTTCCATTGCGTCTAGCCGCCTCGGAGACCGATTCGGCCGCTTCAATGAAATCGGGATGATCGAACTGTCGCGGGATGCCCAAGTTGACCGATAGGTCCAAAGGCCCGACGAAAAGGACATCTACTCCATCGATTGAGGCGATTTCACGGGCGTTGGCGACTGCTTCCGGAGATTCGATTTGCAAGACTAGCAAGGTGCGTTCGTGAGCGGTCTTGAGGCTTTCGTCGAATCTCGCGCCGAAGTGGGCGCTGCGGTTCATGGAAGAAACGCCGCGCGTTCCGCGAGGCGGATAGCGCGAGTAGGAGACCGCTCGTTGCGCCTCCTCTGGCGTACTCACGTTGGGGATCATGAGCCCGTGAGTTCCCAGGTCCAGCGCTCGTTTGAATCCGACTGGTTCCAGGGTGGGAAGCCTGACGATTGGAGCGGCTCCGGTGCCCTCGAGGGCCATCAGTTGGTTTGCCAGCATTTCCCAGGATCCCGAGCCGTGTTCCATGTCGAGCTGGCACCAATCGAGGCCCGAACGGCCAGCTATTTCAGCGAGGATGGGAGATCCTGTATTCAAAAAGGAACCGATCAAGGGCTCGCCCTTGAGGGCTCTTGCCCGTATGCGAATGTCGTCCATTTAGCGTGTCCGATTTGAGGTTACCAGCGCGTGGCTTGGAATTTCCAGCCTGGTTCGATCTTCTGCATTTCCGCCTCGTCGTTGCGAAAGGCCATGCCGCACTTGAGGTAATTTCGATGCAGCCTGTCAACCGCGTCGCGATCCAGGGTTACGCCCAATCCAGGCGCATCGGGTACGGGAACGGTTCCGTTAACGAATTCGAGGCGACCGCCTTCGATGATTTCATCGGATTGCCAGGGGTAGTGCGTATCGAGGTCGTAGTCGAGTTGGGGAATACAGGCGCCCAGGTGAACCATCGCCGCGAGGGATACGCCGAGGTGACTGTTGGAATGCATCGAGATGCCCCGACCGAAGGTCTGGCAAATCCGGCAGAGCTCGATACAGGGCTTGAGACCGCCCCAATAGTGGTGGTCGGTCAGAATCACGTCTTCGGAATGAAGGCGGATGCTGTTTGGAATATCGTCGAAGGAGGTGGTGCACATGTTCGTTGCGAGCAGGGAATCGATGGCCTTGCCCACTTCTGCCATGTTCTCTTGCCCGCGCGTCGGGTCCTCCAGGTATTCAAGGACTGGATCCAGTTTCCTGCCGACGCGGATGCTCGTCTCGACTGTCCAGATCGCATTGGGATCCAAGCGCAGGGGCATGTCCGGTCCGAAGCCATCGCGGAGAGCGAAGATCGCATCGGCTTCGTCGTCCGGGGGCAGTACCCCACCTTTGAGCTTGATCGACTGAAAACCGAATTGGTCGATCATCGCCTTCGCTTGGCAAACGATCGACTCGGGGTCCATGGCCTCGAGTTGGCGCGTAGCCGACCAGCCTTCGGCCTTGGGATCGGCTCCGAATTCGAATTCGCCGCCGGCTCCTTGGTGTTTGTAGAAAAGGTAGGCTCCGAAAGGGACCGCTTCTCTGATGGCCCCGCCTAAGAGGTCGCACAGGCGTAGCTCGAAGCGTTTGCCCATATAGTCGAGGCAAGCGACTTCGAGGGCGCTGCGGACGTGCACCCATACGCGTTGATCCCAGGGAGAATCGCCGCGATCATCTTCTACTGAACTAAGAGCCTCCTTGGCCTGGTTCAGGACTTTATTCAATTGAATGGGGTCAGCGCCGAGCAAACTGTCGCACGCTCGGTTGAGCGATTCCAGCATTCCATCGGTGCAGGGAACTTCGCTAATGCCGGTCAGGCCATCTTCGCAGGCGATTTCCAAAACGATCCGGAGCGCATACGGAGCGTGCATACCCGAGGCGGCCCGGAGTGGAGGATCGGCGAATGCGATTGGAGTAGCGGAGTAACTAGTGATTTTCATCAGGGAGAGACTGGAGAGAGGCAGTTGAAAACCGTGGGCGAATGAAAGGCCATCCGGAGTATCAAGCCAAGAACAGAATGTGGCTCAAGGGTCGGGTTGCTGGCAGGACTTGGTGATTTGAAAGGAAACGCTTTGCTTTTTTAATTCCAACACGCCTGGATATCGCAGACTCTCATATTGCTAACAATGTACAATCCTAGACAGCCCACGCTCCAGGAAATCGCCGATCGAGTTTTCGATCGATTCCGACGAAGGGCCCACGCGCCGATCGGAGTCGTTGGTTTTTAGATACTTAAAGGGATTGCGTAATGGGGCTAAGAAGCTAGCTTGCGAGGTTAGATGATTTCAATTGCTCACCTCTCCTGCGCCCAAGCTGAATAAGAGCGAGGGCGATTGAGAGAAGGTTAAGCTAGCGAATTGCCTTATCGGTCTTCGCATCGAACAGGTGGGCCTTGTTCAAGTCGAAGGCGATGGGAATGGACTGTCCCGCATTGAAGGAGGCGGCGCTGTCCACGCGAGCGACTAGCTTGGCGTCGTTCGCATTCAAATAAAGCATAGTTTCGCTTCCCATAGGCTCGACGACATCGATGTAGATGGGAGCGTTGATCGCCTCGCTATCGGAGACGTGGCCGCAGCGGATATTTTCCGGCCGAATGCCCAGGACGACCTTCTGATCGATATGGCTGCGAGCGCGATCGCCTAAACTTCCGCTGAGACTGATTCGGATCGGATTCTCGGTGTCGCCCGTTTGAGAAAAGCGAAGACCGGAATCGCTTCCTTCTATCCGGCCGTCGATGAAATTCATGGGGGGGCTGCCAATGAATCCGGCGACGAACAGATTGTCGGGTCGGTTGTAGAGGTCCAATGGGGGCGCGGTCTGCATGATTTCGCCTTCGTTCATGACGCATATCCGGTCGCCCATGGTCATGGCTTCGATCTGGTCGTGGGTGACGTAGATCATGGTCGCGTCGAGCTGGGCGTGTAGCTTGGAAATTTCCGTTCGGGTAGTGACCCGGGTTTTGGCGTCGAGATTGGAAAGCGGTTCGTCGAAGAGGAAGACCTGGGGCTTGCGCACGATGGCCCGACCGACGGCGACGCGTTGGCGCTGACCTCCGGACAGGGCTTTCGGTTTCCGATCGAGCAAGGTGTCGATATCGAGGATCTTGGCGGCGTCCTCAACGCGTTCTTCGATTTCCTTCTTCGGATACTTTCGCAGCTTGAGGCCGAAGGCCATGTTCTCGAAAACGGTCATATGCGGATAAAGCGCATAGTTCTGAAAGACCATAGCGATGTCGCGATCCTTGGGCAGGACCTGGTTGACGATTCGATCGCCGATAGCGATTTCGCCGTTGGTGATCTCTTCCAATCCAGCGATCATGCGCAGGGTAGTCGATTTGCCGCAACCAGAGGGACCGACGAGAACCATAAATTCGCGATCGCGTATTTCGAGATCGATGCTTTTCACCGCTTCGAACGGAGGATTCTTTCCTCGACCAGGATAGACTTTCTGAAGTTGTCGAAGATGAACGTCGGGCATGCTGAAAAGTATCTTTGGAAGCGGAAAGGAGCGGATCGAAACGCAGCGCTCTACAGGGTGTATGGCGCCTCGGAGATTGCTTGAAAAGACATTAGGTCGCTTATTGAAGATGAATTGACGTGAAAATCGGTGATTAGACCCAGAAGACTTATTCTTGCGGATCCCAAGCCGTGGGCGATTCGGGCGATCCATGATCTGGGCGGGATCCGTATTTTCGGACAACGCTTATATGCGCAATCCCCGCGTCACCTCTATTGGGTTTTGGAGCGTATCAGCAGGGTGGCTCGGATGCTGCGCTCATTGCTGTTCATCGATTCCCGCTTACCCATTTGCAGTACGGTATGGAGTTCCTAACTACTCGGCCATCGCGTCTCGTTCTCTAATCGTTCTGTGGAAACGCTAGAGATTGAGATGAGGGGCGAGGTCAAGAGAAAGATTGAATGGGATCTTCTCCATTTATTCGTGGGCTTCGCTCTCGGGTAATTGCCTCTAAGGATGCTGCAAACTTCCGTCGGGCAGACGGGTTTGGGTCCACTTGGTGACGCGATCGTCGGGTGGATAGGCCGCGACGGCTTCTTCGTCCATATAGACCCCAATGCCTGGTCGATCATTCGGATAGAGGTATCCGTTTTTCAATTTCGGTAGGCCGTCGAAGACGTTGAGCGTCTCGCTGGAGGGGCTGCAGAATTCCTGGATGCCGAAATTCGGTTGTACGAGGTCGAGGTGTAGGTTGACCATGTGGCCGACTGGCGACAGATCTGGGGGACCGTGCCAGGCGGTACGAACGCCGGTGAACTCGCCGAGGATCGCGGCCTTGCGAGCGGGGGTGAGTCCGCCGATGCAGCTAATATGCATGCGCATGAAATCGATCTTTCGATTGAGGATCATGGGAACGTATTCAGTACGGCTGACGAAGAGTTCTCCTAGGGCGAGCGGCGTAGCGCAGTTCTCCCGTACTTTGTCTAGCCACTCGGGCTCTTCGGGCGCAACGAGATCCTCGAGAAAGAAGAGCTTGTATGGCTCGAGGTCCTTAGCGAATTGGAGCGCTTGAGGGAGGGGCAGGCGCTCGTGGACGTCGTGCAGAAGTTCCAGGCTCGAATCGAATTTACTGCGCACGTGATCGATCAACTCGAGAGCCATGCGGGTGTATTTGCGGGGGTCGTAGTAGACGCCTGGATGGGCGCCTTCCGGGGCGGATGCAGGGGTGTCGCCGTAGTTGTTGGTAGCTCCGCCATAGCCTTGCCATTGCACGCGTACGTGAGTTATGCCCTGTTCTACGTAAGCGGATACGGCGTCTTCGATCTCGCGAATGTCGGCGCCAGAGGCGTGACAGTAGGCGGCCGCCGCTTCACGGTATTTTCCGCCCAGCAGCTTGTAGAGGGGCAGGTTGGCGCGCTTGCCTTTGATATCCCAGAGAGCCATGTCCACGCCGGAAATCGCATTGTTGGCGATCGGTCCATTGCGCCAGTAGGCGCCCTGATACATCAATTGAAAGAGTTCTTCGATGTCGTCGACATCGCGACCTACGAGCAGCGGTTCCAGATAGTCGGTGACGACCGAGCAAACCGACTTGTATTGGTAGTCGAAAGTGGCGCAACCCAGGCCGTAGAGCTCGGGCTCGGAGGTCTCGACTTTGACTACGACAAGGTTCGAGTCCTCCGGTCGCAGGGCGAAGGGGGTGATTTTGCGAATTGTGATCGGCTTGCCGCCCTTATTGAGGCTGTCGGCCGATAAAGAATTGGAGGATTTTTTTGTCATGGGGCTTGGGACAGGGCGAGTAGATTGGGGAGTGGGTCGAATAGCAAGCGATAGTCTCCAGCGCGCAATTCGACGTGTTATCTAGTGGCTTAGGGATCGCTTTTTTCGGGTCTCTTTATGACGATGGTTCTCAATGCGTTTTCTGCTCCTTTTTCCCCTAATGGTCTTCCTGCCGAGTTTTGCCCTTGGCCAGTCTCGTCCTTCTCTGACGCTTGAAAGCGGAATCGCCCAAGTCGATATCGATTTAGGCGGCGGTTCTATATCGAGTTTTACGTTAGGACCTGGCGGCGTGAATCCACTTTCGTGGGACTCGCTACGACCTGGCTCGAGCGCCGCGCAAGCAGCTGCCCCCCGATCGATGGGTCACTTCCTTTGCCTGGATCGCTGGGGGCCGCCCACGGAAGCCGAACAAGCCAGAGGCATGGGTTTCCATGGTGAAGCGCCACGCGTTTGGTGGGAGGTGACGCATTCTCCCGTTGCCAAGGATGGATGGGTCGAAGCGGAAATGTCGGCAGCGCTTCCTTTGGCCGGTCTCACGGTATCGCGGAAGATTCGACTAATGGAATCGGAGGCAGTCTTTACGGCAACCGAAGCGGTGACCAATACGCGTCACTTAGGCCGTATCTACAATCTGGTGCAGCATCCTTCGATCGGATCTCCTTTTCTAGACGAATCGACTATCGTGGACTCGAACGCGACTCGCGGCTTCATGCAGGATCGGCCCTTGCCGAATCCGGAGGAAACGGAAGCGCAATGGCCCAACGCCATTCGCTTGGACGGGGAATCGGTAGATTTGCGTTATTTGAAGGATGATCACTCGCCCCCAGTCGTTTCCTTCGCGCTCGATAGCGAATACGGGTGGATTGTCGCGTCCAGCCCGAATAGCGAGCTGCTGATTGGCTATCTGTGGCGGTCGGAGGAGCACCCTTGGGTGAACGTGTGGCGGAACGTCCGGGATGGCAAGCCCCGCGCCCGTGGTTTGGAGTTTGGAACGACGGGTCTCCATCAGCCCGGACCGGTGCTGGTTGAGAAGGGCAAGATTTTCGATCGTCCGCTCTTTCGCTTTATCGATGCGGACGAGACTCAGCATTTCAGTTACGCCTGCTTTATGGCGAAGATCTCATCGTCCTGGAAAGGAACGCGTTCCGTCGACTACGATGGATCGAAGCTGATTATAGAGGAGTCGGGCGATCCGGGAGAGCGAATCGAGCTGAAGACGGGTTCGCTTTTCGATTGATCAGTCTGAATCGATGAAAGGGGTGTTCCCCTGCGCGCCTGCCTTTTACGCTGCTCGCCGGGTTGGCGTGAATTTTCTATACCTTTTAATGTACTATGGTCGGATTCAGTTGTAGGTTGGCTCGAGCCGTAAGTTGCCGCTAGCTTGGGGCGTAGGAACTTGAATTTTGGCGTCCCACGTTTCGTGAACAAGCAATCTCAATCGGCTATCAATATTTAACCACAAAACCCTGTAATGCAGTCGATTAGGCAATACGCTTTTTCAAGCTGGGCAGGGGCCTTTTTAGTGTTAGGTCCTTTTTCCGAATACTCGGGTACGCGCAATCGATCATGAAGACATCCCTATCCTATTTGGCCGAGGCGGACTCGGTAACGATACTGCTGGAGGCGACCGGAGGGAAGCCGCCTACGTTGGATGGCGATGTCTTGTCCGATCTGGAAGCCTGTGTGGCGCGAGCGAAAGCGGAGAGGCCGCGAATCGTGTTTCTTCGCAGCGCGTCCAAGCGTTTCTTTTGCGTGGGCGCCAACATCGATGTCTTAAAAGAGACCGATGAGCGAACGATTGTCCCTTGGGTCAGGGAAGGGCATCGCGTGATGAATGCCCTCGAAGACCTTCCCATGCCTGTGGTGGCGGTCGTTGAAGGCTATGCCATG
Organism: Candidatus Pelagisphaera sp.; assembly: GCA_965655705.1. Classification (GTDB taxonomy): domain Bacteria; phylum Verrucomicrobiota; class Verrucomicrobiia; order Opitutales; family Opitutaceae; genus Pelagisphaera. The sequence continues at coordinate 171,740 of CBFHHM010000007.1, read as the reverse complement.
GGTGGCGGCTTGGAGTTGGCGATGGCTTGCGACTTGATCTTCGTTTCCGAAACGGCTCAGCTCGCCCAGTCGGAAGCCGCCTTAGGCTTTATTCCAGGATGGGGCGGTACGCGACGTCTGGTTGCCCGAATCGGCGCGTCCAAGGCCAAATATTGGTTCTACAGCGGGAAGCTTATGGATGCGACGACGGCTTTGGAGATTGGCTTGGTGGATTGCCTGGCGAAACCGAACGAACTCGATAGGCAGGTGGACGAATTCATGGCCATGGTCGTGTCGAACAACCGAAATGCGATCAGCCAGTTCAAAATCATTTTAAACGATCAGGAGCGACGCGCTCGGGAAGAGAATGGGGAGGTCGAGTCATCTCGGTCTGTCTCTTGTCTCCAAGACGACGATACGAAGCAGCGATTGAACGCGTTCCTAGCCAAGAGAAATTCGAAATAGTATGTTTGCGAAAAAAGCATTGGAAGGTATTCGAATCCTCGATTTCAGTCACGTCTATCAGGGGCCGGTGGGCACTCAGATCCTGGCTGACTATGGCGCGGATGTCATTAAGGTGGAACGTCCGGGGAGCGGCGACTGGAGCCGGGCCTGGGGACCGTTCGTCAAGGATGTATCCTTGCCCTTCGCGAACCTCAATCGCAATAAAAGGTCGATCACGATCGATATGAAGCAGGAAGCGGGCAAAGCTATGGTGATTAAGCTCGTGGAGCAATCCGACGTTCTGGTTCACAATTTTCGTCAGGGCGTGATGGAGAAGTTGGGATTTGGATACGAGGACCTGAAGGCGATCAACCCTTCGCTCGTCTATGCGACCTCCAGTGGTTGGGGCGATGAGGGGCCGAATGCCGAGCGGAAGCGAGCGGGGCACGACATGATGGCTCGGGCTGAAGGGGGTTGGTTCGTTTTTTACGACGAGGATAAGCCGCCCATTCCTGGCGGTTTGAGCATCGACTATGCCGCAGGCTTGAATCTGATGGTCGGTATTCTAACTGCTTTGGTTCATCGCTTGAAGACGGGCGAAGGACAATATGTGTCGACGGACTTGCTGAGCGTTGCCTTTCACGCCCATGCGTGGGATGCCGCTTCTCGTTTGAATTCCGAGAAGATCGATCGCCCTGCGGCGGTGGGAGGAACGGAGGCGGCGATTAACAAGGCCTTTCAGACCGCGGACGGATTTATCGAAATTTCGCCGGTGTTCTCGGACAACGCATTGCGAGATATTTCATTGGCATTGGGCTTGGGCGATCTGTCCGAAAAAGCGGAATTCAGCTGCGAAGACCTTCAGATCGATAACAAAGGTTCCTTGAACGCCCTACTAGCCGAGGCCTTTCTCAAAAAGAATACGGACGAGTGGATGGAGTTGCTGGAAGCGCAAGGCGTGCTGTGCGCCCGAATCAATAGATTCGACGATGCGGCCCGCGATCCGCAAATCGCCTGCAACGAGATGATCGTATCCATGAGCGATCCGGAGATCGGAGAACTGAAAATGCTGGGCAATCCGATTCGATTGAAGGGGACGCCGTTGAAACTGGAGCAGTTTCCTCCAAAATTGGGGGAGCACAGTCACACGATTGCTTCGGAGCTTGGATACGGCGATGAGGAGATTGCGGCGATGCAAGAGAGTGGAGTGTTCGGATAATTGAATTAGGGAACAGCGCGGTATTGGCGATGCGACGGTACGGGTCTAACCTCGGAGTTTGAGTAAGGCCTCCGATTGAGGACGGGTTAGATAGAGAACTGATCGAATATAATAGATAAAAAATGGATACAAAAGCGGAAACCCCGATAGGACTTTTCCAGGCCTTACCAGAGCCCATTGCGCGTTCGCTGGACGAGGAGGGCTATGTCATTCTGCCTGACATGGCGGACTCCGAGACCTTGGCGGCAATTCGGGTCGCTTTCGATGAAGTCGTCGAGCGGGAAGGCGAGCGAGCGGCGAAGGAGCATCACCAGGAGGCGGGCGCCCATCGCATTGCCAACCTGGTGAACAAAGGCGCCATCTTCGATCGAGCCTGGTGCGATCCCTTGGTCCTGTCCTGCTGCTATCGAATGTTTGGGAGGCCCTTTAAGCTTAGTTCCTGCAATGGTCGCGAGGCCTTGCGGGGCGGTGGGCATCAACCGTTGCACAGCGACTGGAAATTCGAGCGAGGCCCGATCGACAGCGCTCACTCGTGCAATGCGCTTTGGGCTATCGACGACCTGACGCCCGAGAATGGAGCGCCGCGATTGGTGCCTCGAAGCAATCGTATTCCAGGTCCTCCGCAAGACTATCTGGAGGATTTGGAAGCGCCGCATCCGGAGGAGATCGTCGCCTCGGTTCCTGCCGGATCCATTATTATGATCAATGCCCATACTTGGCATGGCGGCACGACGAATCGGTCGGGCGCTCGACGCCGTGTTTTGCATGCCTACTACACGGCTCGGGAGCATCCGCAGCAGCAGGATCAGCGCAAGTGGATCACGAGCGAAACGCGGGAACGCTTGAGCGCTGCCCAACGCTGGCTCCTGGATGTGGATTGAGCGGTTGCCGATTCGGGCGTCGGCCCGAACGCGCTCTTTTTTGCTCGGTCGGCGAGAGGACGGTTCGCTCGCTCCTCCTAGATTGAGACGAGGGGCGGGGGCAGCGTATGCGTGCCTGGCTTCGTTAAGCGAGTTCGGTATCGGCAGAGACAACGACTCCCGGATAGATTGGCTGGGAAACCAGAGACTCGTCCTTGCCCGTGTAATCGATCAGTGAAAGAACGTGTCGAATCGATTCGACGCGCGCTTTCTCCTTGTTGTTGCCCATGATAATCGACCAAGGGGAGATGTCGTTGTGAGTCGCCTCGAACATAGCGATCTTGTGACTCGTATAGTCGTCCCACATCATCTGGGCTTGGCGATCGACGGTGCTTAGCTTCCAGCTGGTGAGAATGCTCTGCTTACGGTTTTCCAAGCGCGTTGCTTGGACATCGCGTTCGATCGAAAACCAAAGCTTGATGATCTGGATGCCGTCATCGATGAGCATTTTTTCGATTTGGGGCGCTTGCGTGAGAAATTGACCATACTGTTCGGGCGTACAGAATCCGAGTACCGGTTCCACGAGCGCTCGATTGTACCAGCTTCGATCGAAGAAAACGATCTCTCCTGCATTCGGCAGCTTCTCGATGTAGCGTTGAAAGAACCACTGGCCCATTTGCACATCGCTGGGCTTGGGCATCGCCACCACTCGATAGTGCTTAGGGTTGAGGTGACGAATGAAGCGGGAAATGGAGCCGCTCTTGCCCGCCGAGTCGCGCCCTTCGAATAGAACTGCCAAGCGGTGATTGGATTCCCGGATCCAGTGCTGCATTTTCACCAGCTCTGCCTGAAGTCGCAGCAGGAGATCGTAGTTTTTCGGATCGTCCAGGTCTTCGGTGTCGAGTTTTATGGGGGGAAGATCGCTATCCATGGAAATCGCCCGGATTCAAGGATCGTTAACCGCGTTTGGCGATACTCGAATTTGGAAATCGAGCCTTCTCTTTCAATGGGCAAGGGTTGAGCGGGAGCCGTCGCGTCGTTTTGTTACAATTAGGCGACAAAAACCTAATCGACGTTTGCGGGAGGACAATAGGCTCCTAGCGATTCGGCTTCCACCAAGCGTCGAGGAGCTGTACGAGCTCGCCGAGCCGCTGGGCGTATCGAGGTCCGTCGGAGAGGTTTTCGGTCTCATGCGGATCCACCGAAAGGTCGAAGAGGCTGGGGCCGTTAACGTATCCATTCCATGGAGAATCGCTGGTAGGAAGAATGAGTTTCAAAGGGCCCCTGCGAATCCAGCGATAGGCGACATCGATGGACGCGTCGCCGAGCTGGGTAGCGTCGCCGGGATAAATCGCTCCGTAGATCGCCCGATGAGGATCTAGCCTGGCCTTGGACGAAAGGGCGTTGGGCCATAGATCGACCCCAGGAGGGCGGCTTTCGATAGCGATTGCGGCAGAGCTGAGAATCGTGGGAAATAGGTCGAGGCTGGATACGAGCTCTCTGCGGATTCCCGGTTCGATCCTGTCGTCGAAACGGAGTAGGATGGGCGTTCGGGTGCCGGGCTCGAACGGGGAGCGTTTGCTTTCCTTCGTGTATTGGCTGGGCTTTTCGGGGAGCGGTTCGAAACCGTTGTCGATGACGAAAACGAAGAGGCTGTCGTCTGCGAGGCCGCGATCCCCTGGGCCAAGACGCCGCACATCGATCGACTGGCGGAAGACGGCATTCGATTCAAGCATGCGTTCGCGGGTCCTTGGTGCGCGCCGAGTCGGGCCATGGTCCTGGCGGGAAAGTACATCCATGGCATCGATGGGCTCGACTTTTCCGAGTATCCAGTGATTAAACAGGATCTTAATCGATTTCGGATGTGGCCGGAAACGTTTCGAAAAAACGGATACACGACCGCAGTTATCGGGAAGTGGCACTTGGCGTCGGACTACGGGCATGGCAAGGTCTGGGATCACTCGATTATTTGGGAGCGATTGGGATACGAAAAGTCCGGTAGCTATTTCCGGGACCAGAAGCTTCGCTTCGATGGGGGAGACTTCACCCCGGTCGACGGTCACTCGACAGACAACTACACGCGCTTTTCGAAGAACTTCATCGAACGCGACCACGAACAGCCATGGATGCTTTGGCTGTGCTACGATGCGGTTCATGCGCCGTTTACGCCTGCCGATCGCCATGAAGGCGCTTATGATCAGGCAGGCCCCATCGAGGTTCCGGAGGACATTTACCCCCCCGAGGCCCACCAAACCCAAATACATGCGCGACTATGCTATGTTCGAGCCGAACGCGAATGGCGAACCGGTGGATGAGCGCTTGGGATTGTCGTTGTCCGAGCTGGTGCGAAAGTATCACAGCGGCGTGCTGTCGATCGACGAGGGCGTTAAGGATCTGATGGATACGCTCGAGGCGACCGGGCAATTGGAGAATACCTTGATCGTATTCACGTCGGATCAAGGCTTGGCCATGGGCCATCACGGGATGGAAATCAAAGTGGCTCCCTACGATGACAATATACGCGTTCCCTTTATCGTGAGACTGCCGGGCAAGCAGTCCGCGGGTCGCGTCGTAGAGTCGCCGGTCAATGCGATCGATCTAGCCCCGACTTTCTTCGACTACGCGGGAATCGATCTGCCTTGGGAAATGCATGGCGATTCGCTTCGTCCCTTGATGGAGGGAGACTCGAAGGAGTGGGACCGACCGATTATGCAGCAGAATTTCAGCATGGCGTTCGGCGCTCGTACGGAGGCCGAGTTGAGGCGCAAAGGAGCGAAACTGGTGGAGAACCTCCCAAAGCCGCGTCGCCACTGGGATTGATCGCAAGGGGACTGTTTTTCTGCTGCTAGGGTAGTGTTCCGGAACGGGCTATGGAGCGGTGCCCATTCGTTTTCGTAGGATGGACCAGGCCGTGGAACCAACCACGTACCGGAACGCGATTTGGCGATTCGGTTTAGTCGCAGTCCACAGGTCAGCGATTAAGGGGTATGCTGATTGGATGTCGTTTCAATTCGCTATTGCGCAACCGAGTTGAAGGACTCTAACTTGCAGGCCATGGAAGAATACTTCGATACCCGATATCCCTCTACGGAGATGCTCCGGGAAAAGGCGAAAAGCCGCATGCCCGGCTTTGCCTTCGATTACCTTTCAGGCGGGTGTATGTCGAACCGGAATCTGCGACGGAACACGGAGCAAATTCGCGAGACCCAGTTGAAACCGTATTATTTGAATGAATACCCAGGAGCGAATATGGAGGCGGAACTGTTTGGCAAGCGCTACGCGGCGCCATTCGGGATCGCCCCAGTAGGCTTGCAAGGGTTGATGTGGCCGAAGGCGTGCGAGATTCTGGCAAAAGCGGCCAAGGATGGGAATATTCCGTTCATCTTAAGTACGGTCACCACGGCAAGTATCGAAGAGGCCGCACGGCTTACCGATGGCGATTTCTGGTTTCAGCTGTATCATCCTCGTGAGGACGACTTGCGCGACAAGTTGCTGCAGCGAGCGGCAGACGCGGGCTGCGATACCCTGGTGATATTGGCGGATACGCCGGTCTTTGGTTACCGCCCGAAGGAAATTCGAAATGGCCTATCGATTCCGCCGCGAATGACGCTGCGCAATATCGGTCAGATGATGGCGAATCCCACCTGGTCGTTTTCCCAGCTGGGCGCGGGCGTCCCGAGCTTCAAGACCTTGGAAGCGTACATTCCGAAAGGGCTGAACCTGAAGCATCTGGGGCAATTCATGAACAAGACTTTTATGGGACGCTTGTCGGAAGAACGGGTCAAGCGACTGCGCGACAAGTGGAAGGGAAACCTGGTCATCAAAGGCGTTGTCGAGCCAGAAGACGCGGAGAGGGCGATCGCTGCGGGCGTCGATGGGATCATAGTATCCAATCACGGAGGGCGCCAGCTCGATTCGGGCCAGGCGACGATCGAGTCTCTGAAAAAACTTGCGGGCGCATTCGGGTCTCGGACGAAGCTAATGATGGATGGCGGCATTCGCAATGGCTCCGATATTGCCTGTTGCTTAGCCAGCGGAGCCGATTTCGTATTCGCGGGTCGCGCCCCTATGTATGGCGTCTGCGCCTTGGGTCGCCGCGGTGGCGATCACGCGATCACGCTGTTGAAGCGCCAGCTGAATCAGGTCATGGAGCAAGTGGCTTGCGAGCGCGTGGCGGATTTTCCGAGTCGCTTGATTTCGAGCTAGCGCTTCGAACCGAAGATCGAGGCCTTCGATGAATCGGGTTCGGAAGCAGCGTCGAAGGCTCCCAAGGGAACTAGGACTCCGGATCTGCGGGGCGCGGATTTTCCGCCGGGGCGGATTCCAGCCCTGGTATGCTTTTCGGGGCGAAGTAGCCCAGAGCCACCCCCAATACCGATAGAATGCCTACGATCCAAGGGGCAATCGCCAAGTTGTCGGGCGAGGGAATCGCGATGAGGGTAACGGTCACAAGGGAAACGCCTCCGATGATTGCGGCGATGCCGATAAGGGCGGAATTCAGGAGGTTGCTGTTCTTCATTTTGGTCTAGGGAATCGGGTTTTAATAGAGGGTTCGTCTATAAGTACCTCCAGACCGAATCGAGGTGACGGGTTTTTTCGAACGTTTCGTTTGGATGGATCGATTATCCTCGGGAATCCGCTGATGGCAGGCCCAGACCATTGTGGCCGTGCTCCTGGGTACCATAGGGAACGCTCCCTCTGTGGAAGAGGGAGGGAGGAATGCCGCAACGGCCGAGTCGAACCGTCAATTGGCGGCTCGAGGGCCGCGGCCGCCCCCTCCGGGGCCTCCGGGGCCGCGCCCGCCTGGACCTCGCGGCGCTGGTAGAGGGGCGTTCGGGTCGTAGTCGGCGTTTACCACGGGGAGTTGAGCATCGACGGAGCGTAATCGATTGTTCATTACAGCGATTAGTTTCTCAGTCTTCTCGGGGAACGCTCGGGACAGATCCTTTTTCTCCCCGATATCCTTGCTGAGGTCGAAGAGTTTGTAGGTGTTGGTTTCCCAGTCCTTGAGAAGCTTTAGATCGCCGCTAATGATGGCCGTAGTCGGCCTTGCATCCGGGCTGCGTCCGTAGTGAGGAACGTGAAAGAGGAGAGAGTCCACGTGTCGATCCAGCTTGCTGGCCTTCTTGCTCAGAAGGGGCGCTAGACTCGTGCCGTCGATTTCGTGGGAAATCTCCACGCCGGCCCATTCGCAAAAGGTGGGAAAAAGATCGCAACCCGTGACGGATTCAGGGCTGTGACTATTGGCGGGAATGCCCGGTCCCGTTATGATGAGCGGCACTCTTAGGCCGCCCTCGTAGAGAGTCGTTTTTCCTTTGTTGAGGGGCACGTTGTTTAAAACGCCAAACCGCGGATTACTCGGTCCTCCATTGTCGGACATGAACACGACGTAAGTATTGTCGGCAATGCCGAGCGTCTCGATTTCTTCTAGAACGACTCCGATGCTTTTATCGAAGTCCCAGGTCATGCCTGCGAAGGGGACATCCTTGTGGCGTTCTCCTTTTTCGATCGCTCCGAATTTCTTTTCGGAGGCTGGCTTGGTAGCGGTTGGACCGTGGACTGCGTAGTGGAAGAGCTGCGCATAAAAGGGGCGACCTTCTTGCACTTGTTCGCGGATGAAGGCGATGGCTCGCTTGTTGATGCCGAAGATGTCTTTGGGATTCTCGACTCCCGAGTTTTCGGGCGTGTTGTTGGACGTGGAGCCGTCATGGACATCGAAGCCATGTTGTCCGGGGTTGCCTTGCCCGAGATGCCATTTCCCGAAGTAGGCGCTGGCGTACCCGGCGGTTTTGAGGGCTTCGGCGATCGACGTTTCCGATTCTGGAAATTCGCGCAATTGAGTGGGAGGGCGCATCTTATGGGCATTGGTTCCCAATCCTGGGCCCGGGGTGGTAATGTGGATTTCGGCCGGAGTCTTTCCGGTCAAAACCGCTGCGCGACTGGGAGTGCACATCGCGGCCGGCGCATAGGCGGCGGAGAAGCGCATGCCGTTCGCGGCGAGCTTTTCAATGTTTGGCGTGTGGAAGTAGTCGCTTTTAGTCCGGGAGTCGCCGGGAATCATTTCTACGGAGGTGCCTGTCCAACCCATGTCATCGGCGTAGATGAATACGAAGTTGGGCTTGGCTCCGGAAAGCGAGGCGACTAGGAATGCGGCGAGCAATAGGGGTAGTATCGATTTCATAATTGCGGGGGGAAGGAAAGGGGAAGGCAGTAGGGAAACGCGCCCGAGCGTAAGTACGTTCCAGCGCATTCGCTGGTTACGCAATTCAGACCGATTTTCGTTGATGAGCGCCCAAACTGAAGGCTTCGGCAGCCCAACCTGAGTATCGGGATGCGAGTCAACGATCCGATGGCGGGGCCCAGGGGATACCCGTGGCCCTTTCGACGGGGGCGTGGCGCAAGAATCGCGGAGCTATCGAACTCCGAGCTACGCCTTGCTAAGTTTGAAGTCCCAGCCCTTGCGGTACTTTTTGGTGATGAGCTTGTTGGCCTTCTTGTTGTTGGTGAAGCGCAGCTTCGGGCCGTCCCAGGCGAGCTTTTCGCCGGGGTGGTGCAAGCAGACGTTGCCAAGCTGAATGGTTTCCGTGAAGGGACCGGCGTACTTGAAGTTGGAGCCGGGGTAGTCGTAGGGCTTGTTGCCAATTGCGGCTTCACGGAATTCCGTGTGGTGACCGATGGACGGCTCGTAGACGCGGGCCGGACGGTGGTCGCCGGTGGCTTCCTTGAGTTTCATCGATACCGCTCTGTGGGCTTCATTGGGAATGATCCGCGAGCTGTCGCCGTAATCGCCGGTGACCAGCAGCGTATTCTCGGTGCCGACGTAGAGGTTGCCTGAATTCGCGAGTTCCGCTCCCTGGGCGATTTCCTCGAGTCGTTCGTGGCGGCGTTGCTTTCCGTTCTTGTCGACGTAGGCGTTGTCGGTGCCGTCGTACCAGTAGACATCGAAGCCGGGACGCTTGTCGGTCGGTCCGAAGGTCCATCGCAAGGTCGACCCTTTGGGGAAGGCGGAATCGGTCAGCGTGTCGACATTGAGCGCTTCGACATGGGTGGGGAACCCAGGATCGAGCGACATGAAGATAGAATCCATAGTGTGGCAGGCCATGTCGGCCAAGGCGCCACCGCCGAAGTCGAGCCAGCCGCGCCAGTTGAAGGGCAGGTAGGAACCGCCGCGCTTTCGGGCGCGCGCCGCATCGAGTCCGCGATCGCCCAGGTAGGGACGATTTGCAGCGGGGCCGAGCCAGTTCTGCCAATCAAGCGATTCGGGTACGGGGTCGCCGCCTTTCGGAAGTTCGAATCCTTGCGGCCAAACGGGACGGTTGGTGAAGCAGTGGATCTCTTTGATGTCGCCCAGGTGTCCGCCTTGCACGTAGGCGGCGATTTGGCGGTTGCCTTCGTTGGCGTGACCTTGATTTCCCATCTGAGTCGCCAGCTTGTAGCGGTCGCAGGCCTCGGCCAGTTGGCGGGCCTCCCAGACGGTGTGAGTCAGGGGCTTTTGGGTGAAAACGTGCTTGCCGTGTTCCATTGCCAGGACGGTCGCCGGATAGTGGCTGTGGTCCGGCGTGCCGATCATGACCGCATCGAAGCTGTCGGCCGCCTTGTCGAACATTTCACGGTAGTCTTGAAAGCCCTTGGCCGCTTTCCATTGGTTGGCCAGCCAGCTATTGCCGCTCTTTTCCAGCCCGGCAATGCCTTCTTGATAGTTGGTGTAGCGGCTGGAATCGACGTCGCAGTAGGCGCCGCAGATATCGCCGTGGGCGATGGTATCCGTAATGTGTCGCTTGTTGATGCCTCCCACGCCGATGAAGGCGACCCGGAGCTTATCGCCCTTGCTGGCGGCATTTAGAATGGCAGGAGCGCCGAGGATTCCCACGCCGGCTGCAGTTGAAGTTTGGATGAATTGACGACGCGATAACTTGCTCATGGGTGATTTGGGTGGTCTAAGATTGGTTTGCGACACGCGATGGTTCCTCGGTTCGAGGGCGCCGCGAGCGACTAGGAAGGTAAGGTGAGGCTTCGATTTCCCAGTATCAAGCTGGAAATTGCGGCGTACGACTGGAGATTCGGTCGGGTGGGCCTCCGCTTCCCAGGAACGGACGAACGGTTTAGGGAAGCATTCCCCATCGTTACGCGCCCATCAGAGCCGACTCCCTTGAAGCGCGTTGCATCAGTCGGAATGCCAATCTCAGTAAGGACTCGGCCCTCGGCTGGCCACTCGGTCGCCAAGTGGAGTTCGATCCAGACGAGGAACGGCTTATAAACGGCAAGACAGCGAGTCGCGCGGCGAGTCGGATTCGGAGTAAGCCGTGGCGGCCTTCTCTGAAAGGGTTGCTCTTCGTTTTTCCCATAGGTTCGCGTATCCGCTAGGGCGCGACGGGACCGCGGGCGGCTCGGCGCTCGTGAGCTAGATACCCGTTTCGAGGACGGTATTCAGTCTCTGTTCCAGCGATCCCTCAAGGGGAGAGTAGGGAATTCGAAAGCGCTTGAGGATGGACTCGAACAAGGCGTGGAATTCCGCCCTAGCCTGCGGGCTTTCGCGTTGTCCGGGATCCGCTTCCCAAGGAATGTCTGGTTGGCAGAAGAAGTAGCGATCGTAGCGACGGTTGCGAAAGGCTTCGTCGACCCATTCTATATGCGCGTCGAAGTAGCGCTCCGCGTAGAGGATCGAAGAGAGAAGATTGGTATCGTGGAAGACGTACTGGGCGGCCTTAGCGCAGGCATCGTCTTCGAGACGAAGCTGGCCGTGGGCGATGGGCTCCAGATCCGATGCTTCGAGCGGGCGGTCGAGTCGATCGACGTACTGGCGCACGTATTCGCTGGACCAAGGTTCGCGAAGGCGTTCCGCGAGGGCCTGGGCGATGGAGCTCTTTCCGGTGCATTCCGCCCCAATAAAGACGATGCGACGCGCTTTGCTGGATTCAGTTGGCATTTCGAGCAAGTTCCTTTCTCCAACTCAGGAATCCGAGCGTCGCCAGAACCGTGAAAACCAGGAACATGCCGACCGCTACCCAATAGCCTTGAATGCCCCAAAGAACGATGAAGGCCATATCGGCGATGAGCCAGGCGATCCAGTTTTCGATGTACTTTCGTCCCAGCATCCATTGGGCGCAAATGGAGAGGGCGGTAGCGAATGCGTCGAGATAGGGGTAAGCCCCTTCCGTGTGACGAGATAAGAGGGCTCCAATCCCCAAGGTGGCGAACAGCGCGACCCCGCCGCAAACCAAGCGCTGCGTCGGAGCCATACTGGCGATCGCGAGCGAATCGCCATTCTTTCCTTGCGGGGACCTTCCCCATTTCCACCAGCCGTAGAGAGAGAATGGGATGAAGCAGGCGTTTAAGGTCATCGCGGCGTAGAGCGACGCGCTGTAGCTCAGATAGGCGTAAAGTCCGTAGCAAAGCAGGAAGCAGGGCCAAGCGAGGACTTTTTCTTTGATGCTCAAGTAGACCCCGGCGAGGCCGGTCGCCGTTCCCAGCCACTCCACCATCGAGGTCCCTTGAATCTGAGCGATGATTGCTTCCATAGCGCGCGTCCCCTTCGAATGGGGAATTTCCGAGCGCTGTCCACTCTCGAAATCGGGCGTTCGATGGAAGGCGGCGTCAAACGCGATTTCAGGCGCGCGGTATTGACAATTTCGAAAGTAGGTCTACTCACTTTTCGAATCCTTAGGGGCGACCTGGCATGGGTCTGAGATAGTTTCCTTGCTGATTGGAATGACGATCGGCGCAGAAGCGGTCCCTTAGAACCTGATCCGGTTGATACCGGCGTAGGAAAAGGAACGAGTCTGACCTTGTTTCCAGGCAGATTCGCTTTTCTTCGCTCTATACCGGGTCTCAAAAACAAACATTGAGATCCTACATGAAGAACAAAAAACTATTGAAGGCCTGGGTGGCGGGCGGCGCTTTTTCCCTGTTGTGGCCGCTGTCGACCATCGCTCAGAATACGGTTAACGCATCGGGCGATCCGATCGATTTGCCCTCCGTTATCGTTACGGGCGAATTGTGGCAATCCGAGCTTGGGAGAACGACTGCGAGCGTGAGCGTGCTCGATGAGGGGACGCTCGATGGTCTGGAGCCAAGCCATTTCGACGATCTTTCGGGGTACCTGCCGAACCTGACTAAAACGGGGGGCACGGCTCGTTCCCGCTATTTTCAGATTCGAGGCATAGGCGAAAATTCGCAATTCGAAGGGGAAACGCCTGACTCGGCAGTCGCATTCCTCATCGATGATATGGACTTCACTGGACTCGGCTCGGCCGGGAGCCTCTTCGACGTGACGCAAGTGGAGGTTCTGCGCGGTCCGCAAGCGGGAGCCTTCGGCGCGAATGCGGCGGGCGGTGTGATCCGAATCGTGAGCGCGGATCCGACTCCCTTCAAGACGGGATACGCCAAGGCGGTTCTTGGCGAGGCCGCCCTCTACGGTGGCGAGTTCGCCATAGGCGGGACGCTTTCCGAGAGCGATCCGGAAAAACTGACCATGCGCATCGCAATGAAGAGCCAGCGCAGCGACGGGTTCTACGACAATGAGTTCCTCAATCGGGACGACGCTAACGAACGCAACGAGACGGCGGGACGATTTAAGCTTCGCCTTAAGGAAGATAGCTATCAGTGGGACGCCGCCTTGTTCTATGCCGATATGAATGACGGCTACGATCGGTTTTCCATGGGAAATGACGCCTATAGGAGTTTTTCCAACGAGCCGGGCCGTGACGAGCAGGAGTCGCTCGGGGCCAGCTTAAAAGGCCAATTCGATGCGGGAGAAGGCTACGGGTTCACCTCGAAGACGTCGGTAATGAAGACGGATTCGCTCTATAGCTACGATGCGGACTGGACCGCTGCCTCCTATGCGGGATACCTGTCGACGCTGCGCGATCGAGAAGTATTCAACCAGGAGATACGAATCGACAGCGATGGCAGCGCTGCCAATCGTTGGACCGTAGGCGTGTACTATCAGAGTCTCGAGGAAGTGTCCGATATTCACTATCGCGATGGCGATCCGGCAGCCGGCGAGTGGGGCTTCGGACAAGTGGATGTCGATTCGGTTTACGAAACGGAGACCGTCGCCGCGTTTGGGCAGATGGCGTTCTCTCTCGACGAGGGAACCCGCTTGATCGCGGGATTGCGTTACGAGATGCACGATGTCGCCTTCGACTCCGAGTCCAGCGAGCTCGGTTACTATCGAGGCTTTCTTTACGATGGGAAAAGCGCGAACGACGACGGCCTGTTTGGCGGCAAACTCACCTTGGAACGCGATTTAGATGGGGATGCAATGGCGTTCGTCAGCTTTGCCCGAGGCTATAAGGCGGGCGGCGCCAACAGCGGTTCCTTCACCACGCCGGAGTATCCAAGCGTCTACGATCAAGAAACGCTATGGAACCTCGAAGCGGGAGTAAAAGGCAGCTGGGCGGACGGTCGCTTGACCGGACAGTTCACCGCGTTCCATCTCAGCCGCGATGACGCTCAGCTCCGCGACTCGGTGGGAGCGGGCGGCTTTTTCCGTTATTTGACGGTGAACGGCGAAGGGGCGACTCATCAGGGGGTCGAGGCGGAATTGCAATGGAGTCTAAGCGAAGCGTGGCGAATCGATGCGGGTATTGGTTATTTGGATGCCGATAGAGATTCCTATAGCGACCCCGGAGGGGTTGTTCCTGGACGCGAATTGGCAAATGCGCCGAGCTTGAATTACAATCTTCGCCTCAACTACCGATCGGATTCCGGATTTTTCGGAAACATTGCCTTGGCGGGTCGAGATTCCTATTTCGAATCGAACAGCCATATGCAAATGCGCGATGCCTTCGCCTCGGTAAAGGCGAGCGCCGGCTACCAATTCGAAAACTGGAGGGTTTCCCTGTGGTCGAGAAATCTATTGGATGAGCGTTATGCGAGCCGCGTGTTTTTCTTCGACAATGGCGAAGGCGAGCGGCGCTACGAAGCCCTCGCGGATCCGATGCAAGTGGGCGCGACGATTTCGTATTCGCTCTAGAACGGAGCGAGGGTCAATTCGCCGGCCCCGCATCGATCTGCTGGATCAATTCCCTAACGGCTCGCTCCAATTGAGGATCCACCTCCCGCGTTTTGTAGGCGGGCGGGTTTTCGACGAGAATGTCCGGTACGGCTGGATTGAGCTCCATGTTCCGCTCGGTTTTCTTCACGAACCACCCCCGCAATGGCATGCGGACGTAGGAGCCGTCCACCAGGGTGTAGCTGCCCGTTGAAATGACGGCCCCGAAGGTCGGTTGTCCTACGAGGAGACCGAGCCCCAGGGATTGGTAGGCGTGGGAGAAAATCTCCGCGTTGCTGTAGCTGTTTTGATTGCAGAGCGCTATGGATGGCTTGGAGGACGAGGGCAGGGGAAGCCGATCGCTGGGATAGTGATCCCGGAAGTTCCGGTGCTCGTTTTGCAGATCCGAAGCGGCTCCTCGAGGAATCGTGTAAGCGTGTTGTTCTACGTTGAGCACCGCCAGTAGGTAGTCGGTCGTCCAGCCCCCTCCATTGTAGCGCACGTCGATGACGATGCCTTCCTTTCCGTAGCCGGCAGCGACCAACTCGGTTTCGAAGCGTTCGAAGCTTTCCCAGTTCATGGCGCGGATATGCAGATAGCCCAGCCGTCCATTCGAATAGGCCTCGACCATGGTACGGCGACTCTCGACCCAGGCATCGTAGTTTTCTGACGAGAGGGAGCCGACCGGCCAAACGATGCTTTCCTGGGTTTCGCCGTCTCGTTCGATTTCCAGTAGCGTTTCTTCGTCGGCTTTGTCGGCGAGCAGCGAGAAGATATTCGCATCGACCGCCACCGGTTCGCGGTCGATGGAAACGATTATATCGCCTATCTGGAGGGGCATCGAGGCCTTGCTGAGTGGACCATTCGGAACGATGCTGGTTATTCGGTATCCGCTGCTTGTATTCAATCCTTCCATTCCAAGCAGTCCCGTCTTTTGGGACTGCGTTTCCTTCGGGTTGTCGACCCCGCGCATCCCCATATGACTGGCGTTGAGCTGCCCCAGCATCAAATTGAAGGTGTATTGAAAATCCTCTACTGTAGATGCCGCGATGGCCAAGGGCAGATACTTGTCTCTCAGCGCCTCGAAATCGCGTCCGTGGAAGTTGGGATCGTAGAAGCCGCGATTCAACGCTCGCCAAGCGTCGTAGTAGATCTGCCTTCTTTCCTCGGCGCCGTTAATTTGGAGACGCGTAGCCACGGATAGCTTTTCAACCTTGTCGTCCTTGGTAGCGATTCGCCTGACCAGACCTCCTTTGGTCAGGGCGTAGAGGGAATCCCCTTTTGTCGATAGATACAGGTTTCGAGGACCGCTTTTATCACCGATCACTTCGCTCGGCTTTTCGCCATCCCAACGAACCTTGAATAGGTTTCGATCGGTTTCGTAGTCCTGTCTGCCGGGACTGCCGATCGTGTAGTACACCATTTCCCCTTCCTCATCGAAAACGAACTCGCCTTCATTGCCTGCCTTGGAGGTCACCTGGACCAATCTCAAATAGATCCGTTCGAAATCGATTTCAATCGCGGGAACGACTTTTTCCTCTTCTTCCCTGCCTTCTTCGTCCTTCTCGTCATCGCTCTCTGGGGGGTCGTCCTTGTCCGTTTTTTTCGAGTCCTTTTTCTGGTCGTCTTTCTGCTGGCGCTCGCGCTCCCATTGCTCGTCGGACTTTTCCCAATCGGACTTCTTCAACCAGGCGAACCACACGTCTGCATCGCCATTGTTCCGATCCGATAGAAACCCCAATTTGCTCCCATCGCGACTCCATACCGGGTTGGAGTCGGAGCCGGGATGCATCGATACGTTCACGGGCTGAGCGTCGGTGTCGATCGAGTGTATGAAGATTTCGGTGTCGTAGTCCAAATCGTCGATGGCATAGGCGATCCACCGACTGTCCGGAGACCAGTTGACGCCCGAGGGCCTGGCCCAGCTATCCAGAAGGGAGGTTGTATTGTTCAAGGTCTCTTCGTCATCGATCGCCGCTAACGCTAGATTGCCATTGCCCACACGATAGACAAGGCGCTTCCCATCGGGAGCGAGGATAGGTTCGAATTCATCTTCGGGCGTTTCTGTGAGTCGCCTCGTCCGAGTCTTGAGCGTCTTGAAAAGACTCCGTTCATCTTCGTCGGCGGACTCGATGATGAACAAGTCATTCTGTCCTTCTTTATCCGATACGTATAGAACTGCGTTGTCGTTCAGCCAGATGGCGTCGCGCTCTCGAGAGGGTCCGCTCGTAAGGCGCACGCTGCGATCGTCCTCCTTGTCGTTTCGGGTGACGAACAAGTCGCCGCGAATGGCGTAAACGGTCAAGCTGCCGTCCGGAGAGACGGCGTACTCGTCGACTTTGTCGTTCATCGTCTTCTTAACGATCGGATCGAATCGGAGGTCCGCCGATAGATCGACCTTCAGGGGCGAAGCGGATTTGGATCCAATCTTCTTCAAGGAAACTTCCGATCCATGCTGATAGACGATTTGCTTGGTCCTGGAGCTTAGGTCGAAGCTGTTGACTCCAAACTTTTCCTCGAAGGTCAGCTGCGTTACGGATCCGTCGAGGGACGACTGGAAGACGTTGTATTTGCCTTCTCGCGACGAAATGTAGAGCAAAGTGGAGTCGTTCAACCATTTGGGCGAAAAGTCGTTTCCTCCGAAATCGGTCAACCGAGTGTATTTCTCGCTCGAGATGTCATAGATCCACACATTGCGATTGGCGGGGCCTTGATAGGCCTCGCGTTCGATGCGACAGGTGCCGCGCACGAAAGCGATCTTGCTGCCGTCAGGAGAAACCGTCGGGTCGAAGCCGAGGGCATCCATGAAGCGGGTTGGAGTCCCGGTCGATGGGTCGGTCTTGTATATTTCATATTCGCGCTCGACCTGCGCGTAGACTCGCCTGGTAAGAAAGAGAAGGGAGCCATCATGGTTGTAGCTGGACAATAGGTCCGATGCAGAGTGGCTCGTATGGCGCGTCGGCGCCCCTCCACGGCTAGGCATGGAGTAGATGTCGTTGTTTCCGTAGCGATCGCTTTGGAACGCCAGGCGTTCGCCATTCGGGCTCCAGCGCGGATTCGAATCGTAGCCCTCGTGAACCGTTATTCGATAGGGACGCCCTCCTCTCGTCGATACTGTCCAGATGTCGCCCTGATAGCAAAAGGCGACTTGCTTTCCGTCTGGGCTGATGGCCGGTTGAAGGGCATTTCCGAATACGGGATAGGCTGAAAAGATGAGGAAGGTTAACAGCGGTATGAACTTGATCATGGACAGTTGAAGTGAGGACCGTTTGCATAGGAAAGGGAAGGCGCCCATGAGCGCGATGCAATTTCCGGTACGGCGGGACTTTTCCCTGTTGGGGGGAGAATTCGAATATTCGTTGTCGAGCGGTGTATGTCCAACCTGATCGGCGTCACGTTCGACTTCCGGGGGGAATTAAGTACTTGTCAACTATGGCGACTTGACCTGCCATGCTCTACCCTCGCCGCGAACCCTAGACGAGCCGATCGCCTCCTTATGAAACTTGCCCTGTCCCTTCTCTGTGTCGTTTTTGTCCTTGAGGCAGCGGCAACTGATCCATCGCAAAATTGGCCGGGATTCCGGGGGCCTGGAGCCACTGGGATTCAGGAAGGCCACCCGCTGCCCACGACCTGGAATGCGGATCCTGACGCCGAGAATCCGCAAGGCGTTCTCTGGCGGGCGCCTATTCCAGGTCTCGGTCACTCCAGTCCTGTCGTTTGGGGCGACCGCGTCTTCGTGTGTACGGCCGTTCCCGAGGGAGAAGCGGCCGATCTCATGCTGGGAAGAGGAGGGCAACCCACGGCAGCGGACGACGCCCGCAATCACCAGTGGATGATTCTATGCTTCGACAAAAAGACCGGAGAAGCGCTTTGGAGCCAAACCGCCCATCAAGGCATGCCCCGCGCTACGCGTCACATCAAAGCGACCCAGGCCAATACGACGCTTGCTGTCGATGGGGAGAATATCGTCGCGTTCTTCGGCTCGGAGGGCCTCTACTGCTACGACCTGGACGGCAATCTGAAATGGAGCCGCGATCTGGGAGTGATCAATATCAGCAAGTACAGCACCGGTTGGGGCTATGCGAGTTCGCCAAGTATTCATGAAAATCGTATCGTCCTGACCTGCGACGATCCAGAGAATCCCTTTGTGGTCGTTCTTAGTCTTTCGGATGGTGAAGAGCTATGGCGAGTCTCTCGCAAAGGCATTTGCGAGCGGAGCTGGAGCACCCCTCTGATTCACGCTGGGCCGGAAACGACGCAAGTCGTCATCAATGGTTGGCCGTGGGTCGTCTCTTACGACCTCCATACCGGGGAAGAGCTGTGGAAGATTGAAGATGGAGGGGATAATCCCGTGCCGTCTCCTTTTGTCGCCAATGATTGGATATATGTTGTGAGCTCTCACGGCGGCAAATCGCCGATTTACGTGGTGCGCCCGGAGGCTCGAGGCAACATTACTCCCGATCTCGATCAACCGTCGAATGACGGCCTGGTTTGGAGTACTCTCAAAGGCGGCTCCTATATGTCCACTCCTGTCGTATACGGCGACTACATCTACCTTGGGCACTACAGCACCGTTCGGTGTTTCAACGCGACTACTGGCGAACCGGTTTTTGTCGAGAAGTTGCCGCCGCCTGCCTCGATAATCGCTTCGCTGGTCGCGGCTGATGGCAAAATCTACTGCGCATCCGAGCACGAGTCCGTCCACGTGCTATCGGCCGGTCCCGAATTCAAGCCGATCGCCAACAACCCTATGGGCGAACCGTGCTTCGCAACGCCCGCCATCTCCGAAGGGGTGTTGTATTTCCGGACGACGGGCAGCCTTGTTGCGATCCACTGATCCGCGTTATTGGACCTTTCTTCGCGTTGATGAGTCTTTTGAACCGATCGACCAAACGGAGATTGTCGCAATCGGTGGCTTCCGTTCGTATTCGGAGCCTAAAAGGCGCGGCGATTTCTCTGAACGTATTGATTCGCTTCGGGCAGATTGACGACTCTCCCTTTGGCGGAATCCCATTCGATTTTCCTCTCGGGGAAGAGTCCGGCGATAACGCCTAGCAATACGCCTTCTACCATTTTGCCTGAGTAGTCGAAATTCGCGGCGGGCGGGGTCTTGCTTCCGTAGATGGCATCGATCCACTGTCCGTAGTGATTAACGGGAGGTCCCATGTCAGGTTTCTTCAATTTCGAATAGAGGCTCCTTGGAAGCAGCTGAGGACCTGCGATATGAGGCAGGAGCATTCGGCCTTCCTCTCCGACGAACAGGGCCCCTTGCTGGGGCAAGTTCTGTCCCTCTGGCAATGCCATGTCGGGACCCGACGGAGGAGAATGGGCGCCGTCGTACCAGGTCCATTGAAAATCCTTGGTCGTCCATGCGCTTGGCTTGAAGCCATAGCGGACGATGGTCTTGGTGGGGAGAGAGAATTGGTTGGGCTGCCGGCAAGTCGCCTTCGCCCAGATCGGGGGTTCCAGTCCCAGCGAATCGAAGGGCGTATCGAATATATGGACTCCCATGTCTCCCAAGGTGCCGCAGCCGAAATCCAAAGAGCGTCGCCATTGGCTCGGGTGGTACTTTTTGTCGACGAACGCTCGTTCGGAAGCCGTTCCGAGCCAAAGGTTCCAATCGAGGTAGTCGGGGATCGGATCCGCGCTGGAGTAGGGGTCGCCATCGTAGCCCCAATTCTTGTGACTCCAAACATAGACTTTCGAAATTTTTCCCAGAGCGCCGTCTCGAATAAGGCGGGTTGCGAGTCGATAGCCTTCTGTCGCCTTATTTTGAATACCCATTTGCGTGACCAATACTTTTTCGCGGGCGAGTTGCATCAAATGGCGCGCTTCGGATATGTTGTTGGTCAGCGGCTTTTGAGTGAATACGTGCTTGCCCCGCTTCATGGCGGCCAAAGTGGCAGGGTAGTGAGTGTGGTCTGGCGTCGATACGGAGACTGCGTCGATCTTGTCGCCGAGCTCATGGAGCATCTCGCGATAATCTTGGAACTTGCCTGCCGAGGAGAAATCAAGCTTCGCGTGACCCCGCCTTTGGCTTCGAGGGCCCTCTCCATTGAGATGCCTCAGATCGACATCGCAGAGGCCGATGACCTCGGTTCTGGGATCGGCCGCGATTTGAGAGGTGTCTGTTAAGCCTTTTCCGGCGACCCCGATGTGGGCGGTGCAAAGCTTGCTGTTGGGCGAATTCGCAAGAAGTCCGGAAGGGAGAATGTGAAAGCCAGCGATCGCGGAGGAGGCTTTGATGAAGGTACGGCGGGATAAATTGGGTTTCATGAAAAACGAGAGATAGTATCCGCTCGTATGGCAAAAGGGTCAAGAGCGGGTTGGTCAGCCTGGTTGCGTATCGGCCAGCATCAAGCAAGCGACGCTGTGTTGAAGGCCGCTGCTAAAATGGAAACGCTCTTTGCGAATATTACGATAAGATCGAAGGGTCGCTACTTCGATCGGATGAGTGTGAACGTCTGCTCTCCGTTGGTTCGGACTTCTACTTGAAGGGGGCTTTCAAGCCCTCCTTGGGTTACTTGGATACGGGTAATTCTCTGGCCTGCGTTGGGGAAGGGGTGGTCCTCGATCCATTTATGTCCGTCGCCGTGAATGAGTAGGATCGGCTTGGGAAAATCGGTTTGGGTTGTTGTATCCAAGTATTCGATGAGCGGGCGAAACGCGTGTTTCGTGAAGGAGAATTCGCCGTCTTCGAGGGCCCCGGGATTCGCGTGGGCGAATATCACGGCCGCCTTGGCGGATTTCGAATGGCGTTGGAATTGGTCCCTGAGCCAGGTTCGGTCGTCCTCGATTCGAGTATTCCATTCCTCCCAGTCGTGTACCTTGCCGCCCACCAAGTTTAGGCCTACGAAGAGAACGTCGTCTAGTAGGAACGAATAGTTTTCATCTCGGGCCGGTTGACGATCCACTTCGAATGCGCTTGGCCAATTCTCATCGAAGCGCAGGAAGCTTCGTTCCCAATGCGCCCAAGCTTCCGGGGGATTCGGGCAATCGTTCCATTCGTTGTCCCCAGGGATAATGAAGACTGGGTGGACGCTTGTTTTAAGTATTTCGGCGACATCGGAGTAGGTTTTCGCATCGCAAGGCATGGCGCCTTTTTTAATATCTCCGACATGGCTTAGGAAAGCGATTTCGCTATTCGAATTGAGGCGCTCGATTTGGCGCCTTAGAATGACCTTCTCCTTGTCCACTTCTGCTTGAGATAGACCATAAGGGACATCGCCCATAACGGCGAAGGTCAGGGATCCGGTCGCTGGCGAAGCGTCTTCAGCCGTATCATTGGCTCGATTACACGCGAACAATGCGAACAAGGCGCAGGAAACGGAGAGCGGAACCAGGTTGAAAGGCTTCCTATTGGGGCGGTCGAGCTGCATTGCGGATCAAGATAGGGTCCAATGATCGTTTGGCGAAGGAAAATCATTGTCTCCGCGATCGGATTTACCTGCGATCCAGTCTTTGCGCTTATTTCCTAGAACAAACTCCCAATTGTCTCTAGACCATCAATCGCTTTATGAAACGCCCCAACATCATTCTTATCATCACGGATCAGCAGCGCTACGATACCATCGCTGCCTTAGGGTATCCGCATGTCAATACGCCCCATTTGGATCGCTTGGCGAACGAAGGCGTGGCCTTTTCCCAATGCCATGTCACGGCGCCCTCGTGCGGTCCCTCCCGAGCCAGTCTTTTCTCGGGTTACTTCCCGCACAATTCCGGGGCCCTTAAGAATAACGATCCTTGGCCGCGCACCTGGGTGGAGGATTTGAACGAAAGCGGCTATCACTGCGTGAATATCGGCAAGATGCACGCCGATCCGTACTTCAAGGATCATGGCTTTCACGAGCGCTTTGTCGTCGAGAACAAGCAGCGCAGAGAGTCGGAGCGGGTTTGGTCCGGCAACCCGCACGTATTCAATGACGAGTGGGACAAGGCCTTGGATCTAAGCGGTCTGGACCGCCCTGAGAAGCCGTTCTATCGGGATTGGCCCGATCGGAAGGAGCGGCAGGGCGCTTACGAGTGGAAGCTGCCGGATCACCTGCATCCCGATGTTTTCGTCGGCGACCTCGCCTTGCGCTGGCTGGACAAGTCCGCCTACGGGGATGATTCGGTCGAGGGATTGAACGATCAGCCGCTGTTCCTGGAGATCGGCTTTCCGGGACCCCATCCGCCGTTCGACCCGATCGAGAGGTATACGAAGGAGTACATGGAAAAGGACCTGCCCATCCTTCCGGCGACGCAGGAGGAGATGGATGCCCAGCCCGAGACGCTCAATTCCTTGCGTCAGCGGATCACTCAGCGCTTCGCCGACTCCATCGATTTCGATCCGCATGCGAGCGACGCATCGCGCAAGATGCAGCGGGCCTATTACTTGGCCAATGTGACCATGATCGACGAGAAAGTCGGGCAGATCATGGACAAGCTGGAGGAGAAGGGCCTATTGGAAGATTCGGTCGTGCTCTTCACTTCCGATCACGGGGACTGCCTCGGCGATCACGGCCTCGTCGAGAAGTGGAATATGTACGATTCCTCGGTGCGAGTGCCGTTGCTCGTATGGAGTCCCAGCCGATGCCAGGGCGGACGTCGCGTCGATGCCCTCACGCAATGGTTCGACATTGGACCCACCATTCTGGAGTTGGCTGGACTGAACCCTCCGGAGAAAATGGAAGCGCAATCGCTGATCCCCTTTCTGGAAAACCGTCCCGACGCGGAGCAGCGCCCGTACGTCTTCTCGGAGCATACCCGGGATCTCATGCTGCAGGATGTGGACCATTGCGTCATGATCCGCGGGCAGCGATTCAAGCTGATCGAGTACTTCGGCAAGAACGACGGACAGCTCTTCGACCTAGAGAGCGACCCCGACGAGTTGAAGGACCTTTGGGACGATCCCCATTTCAGCGAAGAAAAGGCGGCGCTGCGACAGGCTCTCTCGGAGTGGTTCGTATCCAGTACGACCCGTTGTACGGGCTGGTGGCAAAATCCCAAAGCGCTACCCAAGGAAAGCTAGGGAACGGTTCTCCGGGGCGTGGCTTCTCTAGAAGGCGAGCGCTGGACGGGCGTTTTCCCGCTGTGGAACGCAGGAAGAGGCCTGATGGGAGCCGCCCATCCGTTCATTGGCTGGAATCCACAATCGCGACGACCCGCTTGCGTCTCTCGCTCCACCGTTGCGTCAGATCATCCCCTTGCGTCCCGGATAGCGTGTAGACGGCCCGTCGCATGCGGCGATCGAACTTGAGAACCACGTCTATGGAATTGACTAAAGGAAAGGCATCGATCTCGTCCAGCAACGCCTCGAATCGAATCTGGCGAACTCGTATCGCTTCTTTCAGCGTTTCTACGCGTTCATGGAGAGCGGCGTTGAGTTCGGCGTCGGCGTCGGTCCGTTCCCCAAGAAAATAAATGGCTCTCGTGTAGCTCTCCAGCGATTCGTCGGTGGACCATTCGCTCAAGTTGGCAACGCCCGTCTCAATGCGGTCGGTGAACTGCTGCGTTCTTTCCCGATAGGCTTGCTGGCGAATTGCTTCGTGTTCGACAAGCTCTACCCGCACCGTGCAGAGAGCGACCACGCTCAAGAAAACGAGCGTTCCAATGCCCAGCAAGATCGCAATTCTCCGTTCGAACCGCTTGGTTCGCAGGAGGCGTTGTTTGAGTGTGGGTAATTCCGACATTCCTTCCATTTAGGGTTTCCCGCTTGCCCATCGACGGGATCCGCTACGATACGAATTTTCCGGCCTTGGAGG
Organism: Candidatus Pelagisphaera sp.; assembly: GCA_965655705.1. Lineage (GTDB taxonomy): Bacteria > Verrucomicrobiota > Verrucomicrobiia > Opitutales > Opitutaceae > Pelagisphaera. Next base: position 147,500 of record CBFHHM010000007.1, on the reverse strand, counting down.
CGGTCAGGTCTTTTGCTCGCCAGCCGGGGCGGGCCGCGACTTTTACCAGTTTCGCGGCCTCTTGGTTTCCGTTGGTAACGCGCATGCGTTTCGGATCCCAGACCACGGATTGCCCCGTTCTAATGGCGAGGGTGCCGAGGACAATCACTTCGGTGAGCGGCGCGGCGTAGTTGAAATTGGAGCATGGAAGATCGCCTGAGTTGATGCCGTTTAGCCAATCGTCGAAGATGTTCTTGACGCGAGGGAGCGTTTTGGGGACCCGCTTGCTCGGATTGGTTCGATACTCTTCCCATTTCGATTCCGGGAGCAATTGAGGGCTATTGGGGCGCATGCCTTTATGGTAGATTGCGCCTTTGGATCCGATCATGATCATTCCATCGACCGGCATTTCGATATCGCCCATGACGCTGGGTTTTGGCGGAAGCGTGGGGCCTTCGTACCACTTGAGCCGAACGGGCGGGCGTCCATTGCGAGCCGGGAATTCATAGGTAACCACTGAACCGTCAGGAGTGAGGAGCGAATCGACTCGTTCGACCTCTACATCGACTCGGTTGGGAAACCCGAGATCCATTGCCCAATAGGGCGTGTCGATGGTGTGGCAGCCGATGTCGCCGAGCCCGCCGCAACCGAAATCCCACCAGGCTCTCCAAGTGAAGGGATGGAGGTCGTCGCTGTATCCCACTTCCTTGTCTACGGGGCCGAGCCAGCTATCCCAGTCCAAGCCCTTGGGCACGTCTACTTTCGGGGGAAAATGGGTACTGGTCAGTCCTTTGAATCCAAAGCCTTTGGCGGGACGATTGGTCCAGCAGATCACTTCTTCCACCTCGCCGATCGCGCCGGCTTCGTACCACTCCTTGACGAGTCGGGCTCCCTCGAAGGCGTGTCCCTGATTGCCCATTTGGGTAATTAGGTTCTTCTTCTCGGCCAGTTTTTGAAGCGTTCGTATTTCGTCGATCGAGTGAGCGAGCGGCTTCTGGACGAAGATGTGCTTCCCCATGGATAGGGCCATGTGCGCCACGGCGAAGTGGGAGCTATCATGCGTGGCGATCCCGACGGCGTCGATTTGGTCGTCCATTTCCAGGAGCATCTTTCGGAAATCCTGGAATATTCGAGCGTCCGGATAGAGCAGGGCGCAGCCGTCGAGGAAATTCACCCCTTTGCCTTCGACCCGCATCTGGGTCCGGGAAGGGTCGTTTCTCAAGTCCACGTCGCAAAGGGCGACGATGTTGCACTTGCCGATGAAATTGCTCAGATTGCCCAATCCTTGTCCCCCGAGACCCACCCAGGCGAGATTCGGTTTTCGGTTTGGATTTCCGAGGCTCAGGTTGGGGAATACGAGCGGCGCCGCAGCGGAGGCTAGCATGCCTTTGGCGAAAGAACGTCTAGTGATATCGGTTGGCATAGGTCGTTTGCTTTATTTGAGGTTGTTATAAGCGGTAAGGGTCGCTCGACTCGAGCTCAAGTCCAGAGTTCTTCGCCCATTCTCCGTCCACTAAAGGGGGAGCGTGTTCGAGCGCTCATGGTCCGAGATAGGTTACGTATACGAAATAGGCGCCGAAACTTCCTGCAGGAGCGGTTTCTGGCGGCAATTGGAAAGCGGTTTCCAGATCGTAGTTTCCCTCCTGTAGAGCTAATTCGAATACGGCTTTGTCATCCGTTTTCTTAATGGATCGCTGCTTGTAATCGGGTCCCACGCGAATCGATGCCCCGATCGCTTGTATGGGTCGGGGAGCCTCGCGCGGGTACCATCCGAGTTCGAAGCGATAGCGTCCTTCCCGAGCGATATTCACCGCCCATACGCCGTTTCCCTTGCTTCGCTCAAGGTGGAGCTGATGCCAAGGACTGGCGCCCTGATACCAGTCCATGCAAACTAGTCTGACTTCCGGGGCTTCGGACGCGCCGAGGACGTGTCGCGAGAGAAGGCTATTTGCCGGGGGGAGGGCATTCCAAAATTGGTCGTAGTGGGCGCCCAGCGCTTCGACCACATCGGGATGGCGAGCGGCGACGTTCTCAAGTTGGCCCCAGTCGCTTTCGATATCGTAGAGTTCGTTGCCGCCGACCAGCCGCCACTTCTGGGTCTTGACGGCTCCGTTTTTCCAATACTCCCTGTAGCGATTTCTTGGGCACTGAATGATGAGTTTGCGATCGTCAGCCCAGCGTTCGGCTCCCGCGAGCAAGGGACGCAGGCTTCTCCCGTCCATAGCGGCAGGCGAGGGCAGTCCGCATAGGTCGAGGATGGTAGGGGCTATATCTACCATGCCGGCGATTGCCGTATTTATGTGGGCCTCTGAAAGGGGCGGGTAGCGCATCATGCAGAAAACGGCGTGCTTTTCGTCGTAGCCCACGTTGTGGATCGCCCGCTTGCCTTCGAAACGTGGCTCAGGGGCGCCGCGATCGTTTACTCCTTGGTCCGTTGCGAATATGACTAGCGTGTTCTCCCGCAAGCCCCAGTCGTCAATCCGCTCCATTAGCCGACCTACATTGTCGTCGATATTCTCGATCATTGAGAAGAGCTTGAGATCCGCATCGCTGGCTTCGACGCCTCGAGCCTCGATGCGGGCCATGGCTTTGGGTTCCGTTTGGTAGGGCGTGTGCGTGGCGGGAGTGGAAATAAAGCAGAAGAAGGGATCGTCGCCGGACTCTTCGATGAAGCGGGCCGCTTGATTGAAGAGCACATCGCTGGAGTAGCCTTCGCTGGGTACCAGCTCGCCATTGTGGTCCCAAGTGGCATCCATGTGATTGTTGCCATAGAAGTCCTCCATCTGCCCAATCCCGCCGCCGCCATGCACGAAGGCTTCTTCGAATCCCCGTTCGTTTGGATGGTAGGGGTGGGAGAAGCCTAAGTGCCACTTGCCGAAGATAGCCGTGCGGTAGCCGGCCCCGCCCAGGTAGTTGGCCAAAGTCGCTTCGTCCGATTTGAGTATGGAAACGCCCCCTACGGTATTGTGAACTCCGGAGCGAAGGGAGTAGCGGCCCGTTAGGAGCTCGGCTCGACTCGGCGAACAGAACGGCGCCGCGTGGAAGTTCTGAAAGTCTACCGATTCCGCGGCCAAACGATCGATATGGGGCGTTTGCAGCGTTTCGTGGCCGTGGCAACTGAGTTCGAAATAGCTCTGATTGTCAGTGAGAATGAGCAGTACGTTGGGCCGGTCTTCAGGAGTGTCGTTTGCAGCCGCCAGAAAGAAGGGGGCAACGAGAGCGCAGAGAAGGGCGGTAGAGACGTTTTTAGGGAGAGGGGTCATGGGTGGAATGCCGATCAGGGGGGGTATGGTATTCGAAACGAGCGGGAATAGTTATCGAATACAGACCAAAAACGAGTCTTCGCGTCCCAAAAGAGAAAAGGATTGCTGACAGCGCCTGGCGTTGAGCAGTCACCGCAATGCTCGATAGCCCGCAAGAGCAAGGGGGATTTCCGAAAGCGCGGCAATGCTAGGAAGGACGTGTTACGACTTACTGGTTCAAGCCGTATTTCTTGATCTTATTGTATATGCTTTTTAAAGAGATTCCGAGAACGCTCGCCGCTTCGCTTTTGTTGTTGCCGTAGCTTTTTAGGGTCTGTGCGATGATTCGCTTCTCCACTTCCGCCATGCTCAGGCCAATTAATTCGTTCGATTGGCTAACGCTGGCTTTCGGATCCGACTTATGCGTCGATTGCTTTTTCGCGGAGCCATCGAGAAAAAAGTCGGAGAGCTCGAGCGTCTTTTCGTTTTGCCTCAAGGTGTATGCGCGAGTGACTGCGTTCTCGAGTTCGCGAATATTGCCCTTCCAATCGCGCGATTTCAGAGCCTCGTAAACCTTTGAATTGACCAAGGGAGGAGATTCCGAATTTTGATCCGCCACTTGGTTCATAAAGTAGTCAATGAAGAATGGAATATCGGAGGCTCGATCGCGCAGCGGGGGTATGAAGATTGGAAGTACGTTTAATCGAAAGTAGAGGTCCTCTCGAAACTGGCCTTTTTCTATCAATTCCTTAAGATTTTGATTAGTTGCTGCGATAATCCTGGTATTGCTGGTGAGGGGCTTTTCTCCTCCCAGCCTGTAGAATGTTTTCTCTTGGATGAACGTGAGGAGCTTGGCTTGAAGGTTCAGGGGCATATCGCCAATTTCATCGAGAAACAAGGTCCCGTTATGGGCGAGTTCCGCCCGACCTAATCTCCGTCGGACGGCGCCGCTGAAGGCCCCTTTTTCGTGGCCGAACATTTCGGATTCCAGCAGCTCGCCCGGTAGGGAAGGGCAGTTGACGCCGATAAAGGGCCCCTGGGATCTTGGGCTGTCGGCATGGATAGCGTGGGCGTGCAGCGTTTTGCCGGTACCGCTTTCGCCCGTGAGCAGTACGGTGTTTTCCGAGGAGGCAACTTTCGCAATCAGTTTATTAACGCGCGCCATGGCGTCTGATTCGCCTATTATGTTGAAATTCAAGCTCGGTTCAGAGAGCGAGTTGCGAAGATCCAGGTTTTCCTTTTGCTTTCGGCTCATTCGCATTGCTTTGCGAACGGACGCGATTAGCGTTTCTGGCTCGAACGGTTTGGTAATATAGTCGAAGGCGCCTGCTTTAACGGTCTCAACTGCTTCTGCAGCTTGATTTATATAGGTTAATATCACGACTTCGATGTGCGGGAAATTGCTCTTTATTGACTTCAGGCATTCGATTCCGGATTTCCCGGGCATTTTCAGGTCGAGAACGCAGACATGAGTGTCCTCGTTAATAGATTCCAGAAGATGATCTCCCGATTCGAAAAGGCTGCAGTAGAGCCCCGCCCGTTCGAATTGAAAGCCAATAAGTTTCCTAACGACACTGTCGTCATCTGCAACTAGCAAAGTAGATATTCTATTTTTGGGACTCATGATTCTTCGATCCAATTATTCATCTCCGCTAAATTCTTAAAGCGATTCAATGATGTGATGAATCGCTTGGAACCTGCCGCTATTTGATCCGCATCCGTCGATTCTTGTAGAAGCTCATTTTCCAAGTCGCCTGCTACCCTAGCTAGTTCCTTGGCCCGAATCGCGGATGCCCCGCCAGCGAATCGGTGAAAGAGAGCGCCAGCCTTTTCGAAATCTTCGCTCACAATGCAGGCGATACCCTCACGCTCGATGTCGCAACATTGGATATAGAATTCCTTAACAATTTCTATCGCCATATCCCGATCTCCGCCCAGCCCCAGTATGAGCGACGCTAAATCCATGATATTGCCAGACGCGGGAGATTCGGTTGAGGGTTCGGCTTGGGCAGGGGCTCCTACATCGACTTCCAAATGGGCGATTAAGGCGTTTATCAGGGGATCGAGCATTAACGGCTTGCTGATGTAGCCATTCATTCCCGCTTCGATGAATCGCTCTTTGTCTCCCTTCATGGCATTGGCGGTCAATGCGATGATTGGGATATCGCTTCCTCGATCTCGAATGCGGGCGCAGGCTTCGATTCCCCCCATTTCCGGCATTCGAATATCCATGAAAATGAGATCGTAGTCTACCATCTCCAGCATTTTGAGAACCTCGTAGCCATTGGCGGCAATGTCCACGCGGGCTCCCAGTTCGGTAAGCATTTTAGAACAGACTTTCTGATTTATCGAATTGTCCTCTGCTAAGAGCAAATGAATTTTGCTCATGTCAATCCGCCGCAGCGCTTTGGTCGTGTTCTGATTGCGGCCTTTCCATTCCTGGCTGATTCCCAATGCCGAATGGATGCGTCGAAACAGTTGCTTTCGGTCCAGTGGAAGCGGGACTATTCTCTGCTGCTCTTCCGGCTCGTGAGAAATAAGGCCGGGCGAATGGTGAAGGGCAAGTTTGGCGATTGCCTGAGAGGGCTCGCGTAGCCATCCGGTAAACGCCTTGAAGTCGACGCTTTCAGGGCTAATTGAGGCCATCCAAAGCGCGGGCTCCTGTTTGCGTTCAATTCGTTGCCAATCTGAAAAAGGCACTTCAAAGACTTGGGAAAACCCTTCCGTTTTGAGAATATTCATGAGGGCTTCTCGAAGAAGCTCGCTTTCAATAGATAGGTAACAGGGGCGCTGGTATTCGCTCGGTCTGGTCTTTTGCGTATTGGATTGGGGTGGGGTCTCGAATGGCAGGACCACTACGAAGCGAGAGCCTTTGCCATTAGCGGTATCGACGCCTATGGTTCCGCGCATCAGCTTAACAAGGCCTTTTACGATGGAGAGTCCAAGTCCTGTGCCTTCGTATTTCCGGCTCTTCGAGTTTTCGGCTCGGGTGAACGGCTGGAAGAGTTCGGAAATTACGCGAGGGCATATCCCAATGCCCGTATCTTCTATTGCGAACTCGATCGTAGTTGCGTCGCTCCGCGTTTCCTGGAGTTCTACGCGCAGTGTTACCGAACCGTCCGAGGTGAACTTTATCGCGTTGTCCAATAGGTTTATAAGTATCTGCTGAAGTCGGCTGGGGTCCCCCCGAAGCCGGTCGGGTACTTCGGGACTGCATATCGAATTAAGTTCGATTCCTTTGTTGGCGGCTTTTCCTCTGAGGATTGCGATGGTCCGGTCTATGACTTGTGAAAGGGAGAAATCGATCATCTCGATTTCGAGCTTTCCAGCCTCTACCTTAGAGAAATCGAGAATGTCATTTATCAATGTCAAGAGGAGCTCGGCGCTCTCCTTGACCGTTTCGACGTAGTGATATTGCTTTGGGTCTAGGTCCTGGTTGAACAATAAATTGTTCATTCCGATTATCCCATTGAGCGGGGTTCTTATTTCGTGGCTCATGTTTGCCAGAAAAGCCGCTTTCGCATTCCCTGCAGACTCCGCTGCGAGCCGCGCTTCTTCAAGCTCCGAGGTCCGTTCCTTTACCTTCAGCTCCAGCGTGGCCGTTAATTCCTGCAGCTTCAGATTGGCCGAGTGCAACTCGATCGATTTCTCTTCGAGCAGTTTTTCGGCGGTTCTTCGGGCTTCTCTTTCACGCTCCAGTAAGCGCTTTAACGCAGCTGACTCGTCTGACCTCATTGTTAAAGACGGGAGGGAACTAAGATGAACCTGGCGCTGTGGGCGTCCTTGCTTGGGCCCGGTTCGCGAATCAATTCTATAGGGTCGCCGAAATGCTCGATGCATTCCTTTATCAACCCCTCCGCCAAGTCGGCGAGCGGCCTATGGGATTCATAGTCCAACGTAAGCGTCCTATTTTCGCCAACGCTGCAGTCGAATGACGGTAAGTTCGCATCCGGATAAAGCTTGCGAACCTCGCTGTGTATGACCGTTTCGATTCCGTTCAGGAATTCTTGGGAACTGCTTATATTTTTAAAGAATGCGCTGTATTCGCGGGTGAAGGTCTTGAAGAGATATCTTCCATACGCAGTCAAGAGATCGGTTTGCTCGAGTCCGGCTTCCTTGCTGAGGGCGCCTAGCATCGCAATCATATCGCCGTGGGGATAATTTCCGACCGCGGTGTATGCCCCTTGGTCATGCAACTCCATAAGCGAAGTGATTTTGTCTACCGTTTGAATGCCGAACTCCGCTTCGACCATCTCAAGAAATTCGGTAAATATGATCCCTTTCATAGACGCTGGATCGAAATTCTCTGCAAACTTTACAGGCAGCAAGGATAATCAAGCCGATTGGCGGAGAAATAAGGCAATATTTGCAGAATCGTTCATCGGCATAGCGAGCGATGGATTTTTGAAGTCTTTGTAAGTATTGGGAGTAAGGGGCTTAAGGGTGATTCGTTCTGGGTTGGCATGAAAAATGTTGCTGGGTCAGCGATTGTTTAGAAATAGGCAGCGCTGGAAAAGCTAACGGAAGAAGAATGATGATCGCAGACGAAAAACGTACACCTGATATTGGGTCGAACGCGCGGACAAGCGTCGCTGTTCGACCAGGTATCCTCATTGTGGATGACGACCCGATTATTCGGAAGATCATGGAGCGGCATATGCAGTTGTCGTTCCCTGAAGCGCGGGTCGAAACGACAGCCGATCCGGTACCCATTCCTGGATACGACATCTACCTTTTGGACAACGATTTCGATGGGCGCAAACTTGCGGCCGACCTGGTCGCGGGGATACGGACTATCGAGCCGCACGCCCTCATTGTCGCGATGTCCCGCACGCTGGATTTGCCAGGGATGCAGGACCTCGTTAATCTAGGCTGCAATGCAGTCTACGACAAAGGCGATCCAGGAAGATCCGCCGAAGCGCGGATGGTCATGGCCAACTATATTGCCGTTTTGCAGGAGAGGCAGCGCTCGCAAAAGGGCAACAGCTTCAAGGGGCTTCTAAGGTCGATAAACGATCTGCTGAGGCAGTGGAACGCCCGATTAACCCAGAGGAAAGCGGAATAGCCCGCGAGCGGTATCTCTTTAGTTAGCAAATGCGCTGTTTATGAAGTACTCAGGATTTCAGTTGGGGCATCCGGAAATAACGCTTCCTCCGGTGATTGGCGTTCAGTCGAATGGAGCGGATCGAGCGTGGCGTTTTGGACAACGCTTGGTCTCCGGTCTCGCCCTAGCGCTTCTTTCCCCGTTGATCGGGTTGATCTACGTCTTGGTTAAGACGACGTCTCGGGGACCGTTTTTGTTCGCCCAAGAACGCCGGGGTTTGAATGGGGCGACATTCAAGGTGTACAAGGTGCGAACGATGCGCCCGGGGAGCGAACGCTCCACTGCGCTAGGAACGACTCATTCCAATCCAAGCGTGACCGCGGTGGGAAGAGCGCTCCGGCAATTGAAATTGGATGAATTGCCGCAGCTCTGGAATGTCCTATGCGGCGATATGGCTCTTGTCGGCCCACGCCCAATTCCGATGGCGCTCGATTCGGAATTGCGAAAAAAAATACCCGGTTTCGAAAAGCGTTACGAAGTTCGTCCCGGGCTGTCGAGCCTCGGCCAGATTTGCGTGAAGGACAATGCTTTGGGCGATAAGTTAGTAGAAGACTGGAAGCTGCGCTTTACCGGAGAAATGCACTACGTGAGAAGTCGAGGGGTTCGATACGATATCCTCATAATTATGATGACGGTCTTATATGTATTTAAAATACTGATTAGAAAATAGAAAGCTATATAATGAAAAAGATTACTATGAACAGTCCGAGCTCGGTGCCCTTTGGCACGCCGGAAATTGGAGAGAGTCGTATATTAGACGTTCCAATTGCGAATATGGATTACCGAGAAACCGTAGAGCGCATTATGGAATGGGGCAGAAATCGAGAACATCGCTACATATGCGTGTGCAATGTGCACTCGACAACTTCATCGGCATGGATGCCGAAACTGCGTAATGCTTTATTGCGCTCGGATTTTAACACTGCGGATGGCGTTCCCTTGGTTTGGGCGCAAAAATTACTGGGTTATGACAGAGCAACCCGGGTATATGGCCCGACCTTAATGCTGCATACCCTTGAAAAGGCCTGCGAGGAAGGGCTGAGAATCGCCTTTTACGGTGGGCATCCGGGGCGACTTTCCATTTTGATGAAGAATCTAAGGGAGAGATTTCCTAAAATTAAGATCGTCGAGTCGATTAGCCCTCCGTTTCGCTCGTTGAGCGACGAGGAGGATGGCTACTATACTCGTCGCCTCTTGGAGTCGAGGGCGGACATCATCTGGGTCGGTCTCGGGTGTCCGAAGCAGGAAGAATGGATGCTCGAGCACTCAGGCATCATACCTGGCGTAATGATTGGAGTGGGAGCGGCATTCGATTTCCATGCCGGAGCTGTGCTGCAGGCCCCTCCCGTTCTTCAGCGAGCGGGCTTGGAGTGGGCGTATCGGCTGTATCGAGAACCTCGTCGGTTGTTCATGAGGTACGTCACGACGAATCCTATATTCATGTTGAAGATCCTTGCCCAGTTCGCTGGTCGAATGGTTAGCGGAAAATTCGCGAATGCGGACAAAGCGAGATACGTAGAAAGCTAAGGGGAGACAATCGATTATGTATATAGAACCTAAATTTCCGGTGATTGCAATATGCGTTGCCACCTATCAGCGACCCCAGATGCTGGAGCGTCTATTGAGGAGTCTCAATAGAATGAATAGGCCTAGGGACGTCCAATTGAATTTGAGAATCGTTGACAATGACTTTCATGAGTCGGGACGTCACATCGTTGAGGGATTCGAGAAAATAAATAAACGTTTCTCGGCGATTCACTATGTGGTGGAGCCGAGGCAAAATATTGCGCTTGCGAGAAACGCGGCCCTGGACTTGGGCAATGCGGAGGCGGTTGCGTTTATAGACGACGACGAGGAGGCCAGCAGCAATTGGATAGAATCCTTGTGGGAAACCTATTTGGAAACGGGAGCCGATGGCGTTTTCGGACCGGTCAAAGCGGTTCTGGACAGTGGAGCGCCAAAATGGGTTGAAGAAGGCGGCTTCCTGGAACGAACGCTACCGGAAACTGGGCAGAGGCTCGATTGGAAGGAGACGCGTTCGGGCAACGCCCTTGTAAAAGGCCAATGGTTCTATGCCGAGAATGCCTTTAGATTCGATGCGAAAATGGGACGTAGCGGAGGATCGGATACGCACCTCTTCGCGAGGATGAGCGCATTCGGCGCTAGGTACGTTTCCTGTCGGGAGGCTGTAGTTTCCGAGCGCCAGCCTCGCAGTCGAACGCGCTTTACTTGGCTGTGGCATCGTCGGTTTCGGAATGGTTTGATTTTCGAGCGCATTGCCAAGGCGATCGAGGTTCAAGGGCATCCGTTGGTACGGTTTGGGCGTCGCTTGACGTCTACGGTCTTATGGGGAGCGAAGGGATTGCCGTCGGCGCTAATGGGGAAGCCCAGTTCGCTGATCAGGGGGGTGTTACAGATTCCTCTTGCCCTTGGGGGTTTGGTCGCTTGGGCGAAACCGAGTTCCGTGGTCAATCATGTTGCCTACAGCGATTCGGGAGAATCCTCAGGGGATGCATCGGATATTGTCGGGAATCCGACGAAGGTCGCCTTTTTGACCAACATAGTTAGCCCGTACAGAGTTCCCGTTTTTCGGCATTTGACGGATCGAGCGCAATGGAACCTGCGGATATTCACGAATGCCAAGAGCGAATTCGATAGGAATTGGAAGGTCGATGCCAGGGCCCTGCCTATCAAGCAAAGCCGTACGCTGAGTTGGAAGCGAACCGTACGCTCCAAGGAGCCCATTATATTCGACCAGAGAATCACCTTTCATTTTCCATATGGGTTGTTGTTCGATTTAATGGGCTTTCGCCCGTCGGCGGTCATTAGCCAAGAACTTGGGCTGCGAACGCTGATCGCGGCATTTTATTGCTGGGTAGCGAGAGCGCCGCTGGTGATTTGGGCGTACCAGTCGCGCGTAAGCGGCTCCCAGGGCGCGTGGAGAAACGGCTTTCGCCGGTTCCTTCTTCGCAGAGCGTCCGTGGTCGTGGGAATGGGGGCGCAATCCAGAGAGGTTTTGGAAAACTGGGGCGTGCCTAGCGAAACGATCATCGATGCTCCGAATGCGGCAGATCGCAACCTGTTGGCCGATCAACTCACTCGGTCCGACGCTTCCGAGCGAATCTCTCGTATTCGAGACAAGTATGCCAAGAACAAGAACGTAGCGATTTTCGTTGGACGATTGATTCCCCTCAAGGGGGTTGCCCATTTGCTGGAGGCGTGGAAGGGGCTTTCCGAAAAGGTTAAGCAAGAATGGGAGCTATTGGTCGTGGGAAATGGTCCCTTGGAATCGCTGGTTGATGCAGCGAAAGCGGATTCGGTAACCGCAGCGGGGTATGTCGATTCGAATGAAATTGGATTTTGGTACGCCGCTGCGGATTTGCACGTTTTCCCCACTTGCGGCGATGTCTGGGGCCTCGTTGTCAACGAGGCGAGCGCCTGCGGCACACCCACGCTTTGTTCGATTCACGCGGGTTGCAGAGAAGATCTGATCGATGAGGGAGGGAATGGGTTGAGCATGGATTTCACCAATGCTACCCGTCGCGTTTCGGAGCTTGAGAAGGCTTTGAAGCGGTCGGATTTGGAGAAGATGGGGAGGAATGCCCGTTCCGCTATCGCAACCTATACGCCGGAAAATTTAGCCACCCGACTGGGGGAGGCCGTGTCGATCGCATTGCGGGGTAAAAGCGATTTGCCAAGCGTTGGAGAACCCATTGAAGCGTAGCGGATTGAGTGCCCGTTTCGTTCTGCGAACGCCCCCAGCGGCCATCGGATTGCTGGGGGCCTTTTCATGCGGGTTTCAGATCGATTGCCCGCTGCCCGCTCTTGGGGGGAGCGAGGGCCTTTCGATGCATTTCGGAATGGGGACCTGCTCTGGCCAGGCGCCGCGCCGGACTCGGCTGGGAAATCTTACAAACGCGCCCTGTAAGATTTAAAGTATTCGGCCTTCGACTGCGGTAATAATTACAGATCGCCCTGTAGTCGCTTGGATCGCTGTTTGGTTAGGGATTATGCAACCCATTGATGGGTAGAAAGAAGCAAGCATGTGAAGGGCCTTGGCACGAAAAATGACAGGATCAGCCACGGGATCAAGCCATTCGCGATGAAGAATGGGGGAAGTCCCGGCGAAAATCCAACTTAGCGTATTATGCGAAACGAAACCAAATTTAAACTGCAGATGATGGCCTTAGTGGGTTCCGTCGCGGCGCTTGCAGGGTGCAATACGACTCAGTCCGCCAATACCGCGAGCGAGGGACGTTTGTCGTGGACGAAAGAGCTGGAGCAGCAAGTCGAGTCGGTCCCGCAAGTAGCGGCGGGCGATCGGTCGCCCCTGGCCACTCCCACAGTCAGCCCTTTCCCAAGTATGGGTTGGCCAGTGGGCGCGCCTCGGAATCTATCCAACCCGATTGCCGCGGGAGGGCTGAAATCGGGTAGCGGGTCAACTGCAGATGCGTCTCGAAAGGCATCCGATTCCACGGGAGGCGATCGAGGCTCCACGGTTGTGGTCAACGTAAATGGAGGCGCGTCTCGCGAGCCAAGCGCGGCAGAGGTAGAAGGCGATGCCGAGGGAGCGGTCGTATCTCGATTGGAAACGCTCTACTCCGGAAAATTCGACCGAGAGGCGGATCGAAACCTCGAACAATTTGGATACGACATCTTTCGGGACATGGTGGGATCCGCCCATTCCAAGGGCCCGGTTCCAGGAAATTACGTGCTGGGGCCAGGGGATGAAGTCGTTATTTCGCTGAGCGGTGGCGTTGAAGCGTATTACAAAATCGCCATCGATCGCGAAGGCTATCTTACGGTTCCCGAATTCGGGCCGGTACCTTTGGCCGGGAAAACGTACGATTCGATATACGATTCCTTGATGGACTTTTTCGAAGACCGGAGACGGGGCTTCGAGCTAACCGTCTCGCTTGGAAGGTTAAGGGATATTCAGGTTAGCGTGATTGGTCGTGTCGGTAGCCCGGGCATTGTCGAAGTGTCGGCCCTGGCGACGCCCTTGGTTGCCCTCGCCGAGGCGGGAGGAGCGAAAAAGAATGGTACCTTGCGCAATATTGTAATGAGTCGAACGGTAAATGGGGTCGTTGAGAACAAGCCTGTCGATCTCTACGATTACCTGCGGGGAACGGAAGAGCGTTCGAATTTCGATCTGCTGCTCGATGGCGATACGATTTACGTCCCAGCGATTGGGCCGACTGTGGGAATTGCTGGATACGTGCAGCAACCGGGTATTTACGAGCTAGGCCTTGATTCGCTCACGATAGAGCAAGCGGTGCATTTGGCAGGTGGCCTGACGGCCTTCTCCTTCACGCCGCTTGCCCGTTTGGAGCGAACGATAGACGGAAGGGGACGGCAGAAAATCGATTTCGAGTTAAACGAAGAAGGGCTTCAGAGAGAAATGGGCAACGGAGAGCTACTCATGATAGAGGCAGTCGACGATGCGAGGCAGCCCGTGGTTCGGATCGAGGGGGAAGTGGCCCGACCTGGGGAATTCCAGCACCGACCGGGAATGAAACTAAGCGAATTGGTCGAAAGCGCGGATGGCCTGACGGTGAATGCGTATCTGCCTCAAGTGATTGTATCGCGCCAGTTGGGGAGTCCCTCCGCGGTCGAGACCGTGCCCGATCGCGCCTCGCATCTTCAGACCCGCAGGGTTCTCGTCGTGGACCTGGCGAAAGCGCTGGTCGGCGATCCGCAGCACGACCTCTCCCTAATGCCTTTGGATTTGGTGACCGTGCGTTCCTATCACGCGGCGCAGCAAAGACCTGAAGTGGAAATCATCGGCTCGGTCAACCGACCGGGAAAGTATGAGCTCACGGCAGGGATGCGCGTTTCCGATCTTGTAGCGATTGCCCGCAATCCAAGCTCGGATGTCTATTACGACCAAGCGGAGTTGATCCGAAAAGTGTTCGACGAAACGGTTAGGCGTCTCGACGTAGAGAGGTTTCGATTCAATCTCAAGCAGGCGCTTGATCCGAATAACGCCTATTCCGATTCGAAGAATCCCGTTCTATCGAATGGCGATCGTTTAGTGATTCGATCCTTGCAACAGGCGCAGGTCCGAGTCCGCATCGATGGGGAGGTTCAGTTTCCCGGGGAGTACATTTTTCCGGCGGGCGCTAAAATCACGGATCTCATTTCAGCTGCCGGGGGCGTTCTCGACGAGGCCGACATGCGGGCGGCGAAATTCTCCCGAGTATCGACCAGGCGATTGCAGGAAGAGAAGATGGATCATCTGGCGGAGCGCACTCGCAGGTTGTTCGAGGGGGCCTTCGAGGATATGGTTAAAACGGGCAGCGCGTCCGAGGGCATCGCAGCGAAAATCGCTCTTCAGCATAGTCACGACGCGCTTGGGCGTATGAAGAATATGGATGCAGATGGTCGAATCGTATTGCCCTTTCATCGTAACGACTTCCCTGAGTCCGACTATAATTTGACTCTGGAGAATGGAGATACGCTCGATATCCCCAAGCGCCACTATACGGTAAGCGTTGTGGGCGATGTTTTCCGTCCACTGAGCCTTGTGGCAGGAGAACCCATTTCCCTTGGTTACGCCTTGGACCAGGCGGGGGGATTGACCGAAGCAGCCGATGGGAATTTGCTGTATGTGATTCGCGCCGACGGTAGCGTTGAAAACATTGCATCGAAGCGGTCCCGTTTAAAGAAGAGTACGGAGCTCTTGGCGGGAGATGTCTTGCTTGTGCCTAGCAAGCCCATGGAAAGGGGCTTGGGGGCGCAATTGGGCGATGTTATTTATTTGGCCAGGCAGGCTGCGGAGACAGCGTTGGTCGCTTCGCGCGTCGGAACCGATGTCGATATGACTCTCGTGAGCCCTGGAGCGCGCGAACAAATGGGAGCATCCGCGGATGCGCTGCTTGGGGATGACAAATAGGGCGCGGAATATAGTATAGCTAAAATGAATCGCAGAAGTATGAAAATAGATAATGAATATAGGCAAGAAGATGGGGGAGGGATTACTTGGCCCGCTCCGCTTCTGGACGCCGCCTCCGCGATAGCGAAAAGAAAGGTGACGGTTTTGTTTATCGTTCTGATAGGAATCGTTATCGCTATTGTTCGGCTGATGGGGCTTCCCACCGTATATAAAGCCTCCGCCGTGGCGGTCTTAATGTCGCGCGACAAGCCGATGTTGGATGCCTCCATCGATACGAGTTCGATCGAAACAACGGATGATCGAGCGAGTAGAAGCCAGTCGGGGAGTCTGATGCTCCCTCCCAACCCGGCGTTGTATACTACGCTTATCAAGTCCAGGGCGGTTATTTCGCGAATCGCCAAGAAATACGAAGAGAGATTGTCCGATCACCTTTCGCCTGCAGATCGTTCGGACGAAGTCGTTCAGCAGTTGAAGTCGATGGTTCAGGTGACCTCGACTGAAGAGGGATTGATTACTGTCACCGTTTCCGCGAACGAAGCGCGGCTATCAGCGGAATTGGCAAACGAGTTCTTCGAGGAGTGCAAGCTAGCCAGCAAGGCGATCGAGCGTCAGCTCGTTCTGCAGCAGGCGGGGCATTTGGATGATGCTTTGCGAAGCGCCATGTCGCGCCTGGAGGAAAGCGAAAAGACCCTTGGCGTTTTCACTTCGAAATACGGTCTGGTGAATCTGGACCTGCAGGTGGGGAACCAGCTTCGTTCCGTTAGGGAATTGGACGCCCAGAAGGATTCGTTGGAAAGCAAGCTCATAGAAATGCGGGTCGACTATTCGGAGCGTTCTCCGGAGGTGAGGCGGCTCAGCGCTCGAATCGAAGCGATAGAGGAAATTAAGGCGAATGCGATGAATAACATTGTGGGCCCGGTGGGAGTGAGCGAATTCGGCGAAATAATCGTGCGTCTCGAGTCCTTGAAGCAAAAAGCGCGTTTCGAGAGGGATCTTGTGGCGACGCTATCGACGAAAGCGGATATCTACCGCATCCGAGCCGACCAGCCCACGGGCAATTTAGCCATAGTGCGAGCGGCGCTGGCGCCGGACCGGCCCGCTGGACCGAGCAAGAAGCGGGAGTTGGGGATCGTTTTGGGCCTTTTCGCCTTTATCGCAATCGCATGGTGCCTAGCGAGTCATCAATGGGAACTGGCAATGGCCGATTCGTATCTGGCGGGACGGGTTGGTGAAATACGTCGCGATCTTCTCTCCCAGCAAGTATGGGAACGGCTGATCGCTTGGAAGAAGTCGCTAGGGAGGCGCTTGTCGCTCAAAGGAAATGTCTGATTCGAAATCGGAGGAAGGGTCCGTCGCGGGGCGGCGCCCGATCGATAGTCTGAGGGACTTGAAGACGACCCCTTTGAACTTCGCCCTCATCGGGGCGTCCGTTCTCTGGATACTGTATCTGGTATCCGGATACCGTTCGCCATTGGATGTTATTTTGCTTTCGGACAAGGATGCGTCTGCTGTTGTGAGACAACTTGTGTTTGCGACCACTGGAATGCTCGCCATCGCCCAGCTCGTCCTCAATAGGGCGCTAGGGGCCTTGATAGTGACCCGCTGGGCGCTGTTTTCCATAACGGGACTGCTTTTTCTTTCCGCGCTTTGGTCACAGGATCCTCCGCTTACCATTAAGCGATCTATCATTTTTTTGTTTGGCGCGTTTACAGTGGCGACCTTGGTCCATTCGACGCCCAACCCAGCTCGGTTTATGATGAGGTTTGTGGTCTATTTTTGCGGGGCAGTGAGTTTGATTTCGATTGCGCTGCATCTATTGTTACCGGAAGGCCACACGGTGAATCCCGGTCGACCGGGGCTTGCGGGCATTTCGCAGCATCCGAACACGTTGGCTCCGTTTCTTTCGATTGGGCTTATTCTTTCGATGGGGATGCGGGAAACGAGCAAGAGCCGGATTATCGCTTGGCATTCGATGCGGGCCTTTCTTGCGATCGGGCTTTTGATGACCCTGTCGATAACTACGATTCTCACGACGCTTGTTGGCTTGTTCCTATATATTTTATTGTCTTCGAATTCCTACCGGCGAGGCGCGATACAGATCATCTTATTTATCGTAGCGCTAATGGTTGGCGTTATTGGAGCCAGTACCATCAAAAGCGGGATATTCTCGGCGATCGGCCGAGATGAATCGCTTTCGGGGAGAGATGAACTGTGGAAGGTCGTTTGGTACGAGGTGGGCAAGCAGCCTCTCATCGGACATGGGTTCGGCGCTTTTTGGACTGAGGGGAAAGGGCGCGAATTGGTTCAAACTTGGAATCCTAGACAATCGCACCACGCCTATCTGGATCTCCTGGTCGACCTTGGTCCCTTGGGTTTGGGAATCGTCTTAGCCTTGTTTCCGCTGAGTCTGCTTTGGGTATGGTTGCGGTCTCAAGGGTCCTCTGGCGGCGCGAAACGAAAAGCGATGGCGGCAATGATGGCGGCCGCATTCAGCTACATGACTGTTTATGGCTTCGGGGAGAGTTTTTTTCTCAAGTACGACAAATTCCCGTTTTTCATTATCGTTTGGATCACGCTCATTTTCACGAACAGGGATACTCAATGTCTTTCACGAGAGTTTTCGGATAAACGAATCGATTTAGCCTAACTATAGAGAGGGGAGCGATTATGCGAATTGCAATTTTTCATAACTATTACACGCAACCTGGCGGAGAGGACGTGGTTTACGAGCTCGAATGCGAGACGTTCGAAACGCTCGGCCATACGGTGTTTCCTTTCTCGGTGCGCAATACCGAGGTTTTTTCCAAGGCCTCGCTTTTAGATAAAGCGCGAATCGGGTGGAGCGCTACGGGTAGCAAACGCAGCTACGAAAGGGTGAAACGCTTCCTGGAATTGTCGAAGCCGGATGTCAGTCACATTCATAACTGGTTTCCGGTTCTGAGCCCATCTATCTACAAAGCTCATAAGGATCTCGGCATTCCGGTTGTACAGACGCTTCATAATTATCGCTTGGGTTGCGCCAATGGGACCAACCGTCTCAAGGATGAAGCGTGCGCGCGCTGCTCTTCGGGCCATAACTGGTCCGCGGTACGGAATCGATGCTATCGCGGCAGTCTCATGGGTACGCTTGCTTGGAAGCGCATGGTTGACTTCGGGTGGTCCAAGAATGTCTTTACGGAAGACGTAGGGCGGTATGTCAGCCCGAGCCTCGAGGTTGCTCGGAGGCATGTCGATTTGGGAATCCCGGAGGATCGGATTACAGTCGTTCCAAACGCGTGCGGCGATTTGCAATCGTCCTTTTCGGCGAAGGCTTCCCCGGAGTCCCCACGGGGGGCGGTCTTCGTGGGTCGAATGGTTCCGGAAAAAGGGGTCGGTACGCTCATTGAAGCGTGGAGGCTCTTGGATGGCTCGGATGTACGGTCAGAGGAGGATGTCCTCAGTCTCATCGGGGATGGGCCTGGATTGGAAGCGAATGCCAAGGCGCTCAGGGACTGCCCGAGCATCCGAGCAACCGGTCAACTCGAACATGCTTCGGCTATGGAGAGAATTCAATCGTCCTCCATGCTGATATTTCCCAGTCGATGGGCCGAGCCGTTTGGTTTGGGCGTTATCGAGGCGATGGCCCTGGGCAAACCCGTTATCGCGACGAACATCGGAGGGCCTTCCGAAATCGTTGAAGATGGTGTAACTGGAATTCTGATACCAAAGGACGACCCGCGGGCGTTGGCCGACTCCATCGCGGAACTGCTGGCCGATCCGGATAAAGCGAGGCGGATGGGCGAGGCCGGTCGAAAAAAATACCTGAAACGATACACGCCTGAAACGCAAGCGGACGCTTTGATGGGGGTGTTCCAGTCCCTGGCGGGGTAGATCGAAAGTGGGTCCATATGAAGTTTCCAGCGCATATGCTTTTTTCGAAGAAACGTTTTACCGAGGCCTTCGAAAACACGGATAAAATCTATTCTTTTCTCGATAGCGGCGTAATTTCCCTTGGGCGATTCTTCAGTGGTATTGCGCTTGCGAAATTATCGGGAGCGGACGCGTTTGCCGAATATATCCTTCTGACAACGCTTCTATTTTTCGTTCATAGCATTCCTGCTTCCCTGAGGATAATACCGATGGTGAATTTGACCACGGGAAGGCCTCGGGCAGAGCAATGGCCTCTTATCCGTTGGTCGCGACGTCAGGCGAGGTATTCGCTAGCGAGCATCGCTTTGCTGGGGATCGCAGGCTTCCCTATCGCCGTGGGCAAGGGGATCGACCCCTGGGTGTATAGCGGTTTTGCTCTTTCGACGATTGTTGGGATCGAGCTTTTGTTCCAAAGGGCCCAAGCTCAGACGCTATTTAGAATGAAAGCCGCCTTTATGGCGGACGCCACGGGCTTGTTGCTTCACTTTGCCGGCATCTTGCTTTGCGTGATCTTAGGGGGATCTCCCATGATTGGCTATTGGTGGGGGCTTGCGGTTTCCTCAATCTATTCGGTCGTTCGAATAAGCCGGACCGTCGAGCGTTCTGGCTCTACCGCTCAAGATAGGGAGTCCAAGGAGAAAACCGGTTCCGCGATCGCCCAGGCGAGATATGACGGTAGATCGATCCTGGTCGGATCGCTATCCAATTCCGCCTGCTCGAGGCTGGCGCCGTTTGTCCTTAAAAGCGTAGGAGGGCTACTCGCGGTTGCTAACTTTGGCGTTGTGTGGACCTTGCTTGGACCCTTGCGAATGGTGTCTGCGGCGATCAGCAGCATCCTGCGCCCTCGCTTTGCTCTATACGTTAATACGTTTGATGAAGCAGGATTCGATAAGCTATTCAATCGGACGCTCATTGGAGTGGCTGCAATGGGATCCGCATGCTCCGCCGCTGCGGTATACGTGGCCCCGTACCTGATAGAAGTATTGTTCGATCCCAGCTTGAGGGAGGCCGGGTTGATGCTGCCGCTTGCCATGGCCTATGCGACCTTCGACGTTTTGACGACGACTCAAATGATTGCCATGCAAACCAGGGTGAAAAAGGGCGCCAAGATAGCGGCTAAGCTCCGCATGGCTTCGGCGATCGTCTCTGTCGCTCTTATATTCCCCTTGACCCAGTTTTACGGGGCGATGGGAGCTTATGTGGCGCTTCTCGCATCGGAGTTGGTCTATTTTGCGGCGGCGCGACAGATCGTCGGTTCAGGCGAGGCGCGCTATTCGAAATTTCGTTCGGTCTCCCCCTGAGTGGAATCCGGCTCAGGACGCGAGGGCGCTGAACGAGCGAGCGGGGGCTGCGCTTCGAAGGCCGCGAATCGAGTCGTCGCCCTCGTGGAAAGGGACCTCCCGGACCGATCGTCGTAGAGCATTGACCGCTCCCGTGGCCTATTCCGCGCCGAGGCGACGGCGCTGCTCAATGGGTTTCTCTCTCAATGCGTTTGGGGATTTTTGAGCTGGTCGATTTTGAGCTGACCTAATTTGAAACGGTGGTCAAATTTTGCCACATATGGCGGGCATTGTCGAGAACGGGCGCCGAACGGCGACTTGGCGCATTATCCGCTTAAAGGCGTTCTGTGAAAATCGGT
The DNA here is from genome assembly GCA_965655705.1 of Candidatus Pelagisphaera sp. Lineage (GTDB taxonomy): Bacteria > Verrucomicrobiota > Verrucomicrobiia > Opitutales > Opitutaceae > Pelagisphaera. The sequence goes on along the minus strand of CBFHHM010000007.1, from coordinate 126,732 downwards.
AAGTCTTTTTTATCTCGGCTTTTCTGGACTGCGTTCTCTTACGGCTGTTTGCAATCCGCTGCCCTCAGCGCCCAAAGCCTGGATGATGCGAGAAGCGTGGTTAGCGAATGGGTTGAGGTAGAGAAAACGATATCGGAAGAAAGGGCGGACTGGGAAGCGGGCCAAGCGATCATCAAGGATATGATCGCTTTGCTGGAAACGGAAAAGGCGAGTTTGACCGAGAAGATCAAAATGGCCGAAGAGGGATTGTCGGAGTCGGATAAGAAGCGCGAGGAACTCCTTGAAGAGAGCGACGAATACAAGGCCGCGGTCGAGGTTCTCGGCAGTAGGATTGAAAGCGTCGAAGGGCGGGTGCTCGCGCTGCACAAGCAGTTTCCCGTTCCCTTGCAAGAGGAGGTTTCCACGCTCTTCGCTCGAATTCCACGAGAAGGGGAGGAGCTTAGGTTGTCGGTTTCCCAGCGCCTTCAAAGCGTGATCGCGATTTTAAGCCAAGCGGACAAATTCAATAGTGGGGTGCAATTCGTTTCGGATATACAGAAACTGGATTCCGGGCAGTCGGAGGTAGACATTTTGTATTTTGGCCTCGCGGGCGCCTTTTTCAAGAATCGAGAAGGCACGTACGTAGGGATTGGCGTCCCTTCGGACGAGGGTTGGGTATGGGAGGAGACTCCGGAAAGCGGAAAAGAGATTTCCGCGCTGTTTGCCGTATACGCGGGGGAAGTTCAGGCGGAGTTCGTCACGCTCCCGGTAAAGATTAAATAACGTAAGGGTCGGTGTTTGTATGAAAGGTATAATTTCATTTTTAGCTTGTCTGTCTATTCTCGCCATTCCCTCATCGGGGGCCTTTGACTCGGCCGTCGATTCCTTGGAAGCGTCTCTCGGCAGTTCGATTAAGGAACTAGCTGAATTGCGAAAAAAGGTCGCAGGCGAAAAAGCGCCGCTCTCCAAGGATTTGAATCGGCTGAGTCTGGAAGTTCGAGAATTGCGGCAAGCGTTTGAGAAGGTGTCCCGAACGAGGGACGCCAAAGGATTCGACCTCTCGTCTTTGGAAAACAACACCAAGCAGCGCAAGGACGAGGTGGATTATCTTGTCAGCCTGATGACGGAGTACGTCACTAATATCGAGTCTCGGGCGGATGCGGCAGAGAGGCTTCTCTATCAGGATGCGATCGATGAAACCCTATTGGCGGTGGATGACCCGAGCCTGTCCTACGAGGCGGTCATTTCCAGTCAGATTGCGGCGGTCGAGTTGGGAATGGACCGTGTCGATTCGATTATTGGCGGACAGATTTTCGAAGGCGAAGCGGTGGTGGACTCTGGTTCTCTCGAAGCGGGTTCTTTCGTGCTTTTCGGGCCTGTCTCCTACTTTTCCAGCGGGAGTTCCAGCATGAGCGGACTGAACCTGGCGGCCAAGTCTGGGGAAGCGAGCGCTTTGCCCATCGAGGGCGAGAGCGGCGAGATTTCGGAGGTCGCTTCCAGTGGAGAAGGATCCCTGCCTTTGGATCCCACGCTCGGAAAGGCCATTGCCATTGCTTCGACCGACGAGACGGCGATCGAGCATATCCTCAAGGGAGGGGTATGGGTTTTCCCGATACTGGGGTTCGCGTTCGTGTCGCTGGCGGTTTCCTTTTACAAGCTGTTCGAACTGATGGGCCACAAAGCGTTGACGGGGGATTCCTTGAGCAAGGTCGTCAAAATGATTCGTTCCGGCGATCTCGCAGGAGCCAAGCATGAAGCGCATCGGATGCCTGGACCTACCGGTGAGATGATTGCGGTGGGAGTGGCGAATCATGCCGAGCCAAAGGAGCTACTGGAAGAGATACTTCTCGAGAAGATGATATCGACGCAACCGAAGATCGAGCGCCTATTGTCCATTATCGCGGTGACTGCGGCCACCGCTCCCTTGCTTGGGCTGCTTGGTACGGTGACCGGTATGATAAACACGTTCAAGCTGATCACGATTTTCGGCACGGGGGATGCGAAGTCCTTGTCCGGCGGTATTTCCGAGGCCTTGATCACAACGGAGTTCGGCTTGGTCGTCGCGATTCCTTCGCTGATTTTCCACGCGTTCCTCTCACGCAAAGCGAGGAGCATTATGGCCGGTATGGAGAGGGTTGCGATGTCTTTCGTCAACGGGGTCAAGGCATCGACGAGTTAAGTTGAGCACTTCGAAATTGAGGCAATGGCAGGATTCGTAGAAGAGGTCGTCAGCATTTGGAGCTCCGGAGGGGCTCTCATGATTCCGTTGGCGATTCTTGGGGCGCTTATCTACTACACGCTATACGAGATTCTGGTCTATCTGAACGCCAATAACTATTATGACAGCGATCCTGACCAATGGGGTCACTGGATCGATTCGCCGAGCGAGGCGAAAGGAGCGGTCGGCGATATTCTCCAATACGCCCAGCACGAAGTCCGCTCGATGCAAGACGTAAGGGACCGCTTGGCGGAAATTAGAAACGTCCATATCGGCCGTTTGAATGGGAGACTGCTGTTCGCGTCCATTTTGATTGGCACTGCCCCGCTGACGGGACTCTTGGGGACGGTGACAGGGATGTTGAGCACGTTCGGGGGCTTGGCTTCCAGTTCCGCAGGCAATACGGTAGATATGGTTGCGGGAGGGATTTCCGAGGCCTTGATCACAACCCAAACCGGCCTCGTGCTAGCGATACCTGGATACATTCTCTTAAGCATCGCCAAAAGGAAGCGCAGCCAGATGGATGTCTTCTATACGCAGGTAGAGATCATGACGCTAAAGCGCGTCGAAAAGAAAGGGGTGCCCGATTCGCTATGAGTGTAAAACGTAGATTTTCCGGTATTGAGGAGGGAAGCGACGAAATCAACATATCGCCTCTCATCGATATGGTATTCATCCTGTTGATCTTTTTTATCGTTACGACGGTTTTCGTAGAGGAGACCGGCGTGGAGGTGAATAAGCCCCAGGCTTCCTCTGCCCAGGATTTAGAGAAAAACAGTATCCTAATTGCGATTACCGCTAATGGAAAAGTCGTGTACGGAGGCAGGGAAATCGGGCCGACAGGCGTGCGTTCTACCGTCAAGCGATTGTCTCAGAAGGAAAAGATGCCGGTCATCGTTCAGGCGGATAAGACCGTGACGACGGAATTGCTCATTCGCGTTATCGATGAAGCGAAACTGGCAGGGGCTTTGTCGGTAAACGTATCCACGGATTGATTCGATGGGTGAAGCGGCTCCAGTAGAATCGAAGTTTTCCAATGGCTACCAGCCAAGGAAACGGGGAATCGGTTTCATTCGAGCAATCGTCTACGCGATCGTCACGATCCTAGCGATTTACGTATTGCTTCCTTTTACGCAAATGCTCTCGGGAGACGGCAAGGAAGTGATCGAATATCGCGAGTTCGATATATCGCCTCCGCCTCCTCCCAGTCCGCCTGACATGGAGGAACCTCCTGAGCCCGAGGAGCAGGAGGAGCCGCCACCGGAACTGCAGGAGCCGCCTCCCCCCCTTGATTTAGCTCAGCTGGAAATGGCGATGAACCCAGGGATTGGAGATGCTCAAGCGGCGGGATTGGGCTTTGGTTCGCTCGAGGCTCAACCGAATGCCCTGGCGGACCTGGATTTGTTCGACGTTAAGGATCTGGACGAACGCCCCAATCCGATCAAGCGGGTGAATATGATTCCGCCGATTCAATTTAAAAAGGAGCGACGGTCGGGAATCGTACGCCTCGAGGTAATGATCGACGAGAAGGGTTCGACCACCGTGCTTGAAATTGTCGAATCATCCGATCCCGCTTTGGATGCCTCCGCGATCGCGGCGGCCGAGCAATGGATCTGGACGGCTCCCAAGAAAAACGGGGAACCTGTCAAAGCCCGCTATATTTTTCCAATCGGATTCAGATTTTAGATTCAAACGCTCAAATGAAAAATACTGTTCTACGTCTTTCGATAGCGTGCGGCGCCCTGTGGGTCGCCACGCCTATTGTCTTCAGCGCCTCCGATGGGGTTTATCCTCTGACGGAAAACTCATGGAGCAACCCGGAATTCAAGAAGCGTTTTCTTGGCAGCTACGGTTTCGACATGGAGATCAACCCGAAGATCACTTCCGAGGAGGCGGAGCTTCTGGGCACGGTAGCGGAATTCATGAATACGGATCCGAGCGAAGCCATCCGCCTGCTGGAAGCGGCCCTCACGCCTGAGACTTCGGCGGCGATTATCTATACGATAGGAAGCTTGTATTTGCAGGAAGGCGAGCTGGACAAGGCGATCGAGCGCTACCGAAGCGCCATTGAGCGCTTTCCCAACTTCTTCAGGGCCTACCAGAATATTGGATACGCTCTGGTTCAAAAAGGAGACTACGCTGAGGCGAAGCCCATGCTGGTTGAAGCCATTGAAATAGGTGGAGGTAACGGAACGCTATACGGTTTGCTAGGGTATTGCTTCTTGAATACGGGTGATGCTTCGTTCGCTTTGGATTCCTACCGGCAGGCATTGCTTTTTCAGCCTGAGAGCAACGACTGGCTGCTCGGGAAACTGAATTCTCTACTCGATACTGGGATGACCCAAGAAGCGATCGGCATGCTCAATGACATGATTGAGAAGAATCCATCCAATGCCAATTTCTGGATGATGCAGGCCAATGCCTTTATGGGCGAGGGCGAGTACGGGAAGGCCATTGCCAACTTGGAGCTGCTCGATAGAATGGGTGAAAACTCGTCGCGAAGCCTGGCCTTGCTGGGGGACCTGCTGTTGAACGAGGACCTTCCGCAACTGGCTGTAGAGCGCTATAGAAAAGCGGCCGGATTCTCCGACTTGGGAACCAGCAAGCTTATTAGGATGGCAGAGGGTCTGGGAGCTCGCGGCGCTTATAGCGAAGCGATTGAACTCGTGGACGAATTAGCGTCTGGGGGAGCGACGATATCCCCGAACGAGGAATTGATGATTTTGAACCTCAAGGCTGAAGCCTCGATCGCCATGGGTCGGGTTGATGAAGCGGCCCGCATCTTGGAGACCATCGTCGCCCAAGACCCCCTCAACGGGAAAGCCTTGATAAGCCTGGGCGATTACTATCGGAGCAAGGAGGACTTGGAGAACGCCATGATCCAATACGAGCGCGCTGCCAAAGTAAAAGGGTTCGAGTCCAAAGGACTCGTCGCCCTGGCTCGCGTCGAGGTAACGTTAAGGGATTACGCGAGCGCGGTTTCGCGATTGAAGCGCGCCAACGCCCTGGATCCGAAGGAGTATCTCGAAGACTATATCCGTCGACTGGAAGCGGTGTTGCGTTCCAGCTGACGAAACCGACCGACTGGCCTTATTTTAGCATCGAGCGACCTTGCCGTTCTGAAATTGGGCGAAGGCCGGAAACCGATACCGCGTATGGCTGACCACTATCTAGACAAATCGATCACGTACAACCGCTGGGATCGCAGTTACGAGCCAAGGCTCAGCATCCAGTCTGGCGATACGGTGACCATTGAGATGAATGACGCCAGCGACGGGCAGCTATCGAAGGAGTCGACTGCGACCGATTGGGAAAAGGCCGACAAGATGAGGGTTCACGGTCTCACTGGGCCGATTGAGGTAGTGGGAGCGGGCAAGGGCGATCGCCTCAAGATAGATATTATCGATTACGAGCACGAAAATTGGGCCTGGACGAGCATCATTCCGGGTTTGGGCTTGCTGGATACCGAGTTCGACGAAGTCTTTCTGCAGATCTGGGAATTGGGTGAGACGCAAACGCGCTCCCTGCCAGGCCTCACCTTGGACCTGAATCCCTTTTGCGGCATTATCGGCGTGCAGCGAGAAGCGCTAGGCGAGTTTCGCACTCGCCCTCCTGGCGCCTTCGGCGGCAACATGGATGTGAAGCACTTGGTGGCCGGGTCGACGCTGCATCTGCCCGTTTTCGTTCCCGGAGCAGGATTGTGCGCCGGCGACTGCCATGCGGCTCAAGGCGATGGGGAAGTGAGCATCAATGGGATGGAAGCTCCGATGAAGGTGACTTTGAGAGTGGAGCTCATTAAAGACGCTCCGCTAGAATCTCCGTACTTGATTACTCCGGGAGAATTGGTATCGCCCCGCTATAGCGCGAAACCGTTTCATGCGTTCATCGAATCTGGCGAGGATCCTCGGGAGTTGTGCAAAAATGTAGTGAGAAGAGCGATACGATACTTGCAAGAGCGTGTTGGTCTGACGCGCCAGCAAGCTTATGTGACCTGCTCTGTTGTCCTGGACTTGAAAGTCAGCCAGTTGGTGAATACGCCTACGACAACGATTACGGGATATTTGCCCGAAGCAATTTTCGATTGAAAAAGGCTTGTCTGCCCGCTCCAGCGAGAGAGTGCAGCGAGGTGGGATCGGCGGGCGTTTTCCGTCTGCGCCTACGATGCGGCCTCGATGATCTGCAAGGGCAAATCCGAAAGCGGCTCCTTGTAAAGGATCTGTATTCCGGTGGACGCTCTGTTTTCGCCACGTATGGGAAGTGTGAATATTGGAAGGCGGGCGAGGCTTCCTGGACTGGTCAGATCCAGTAGCTCGCTGCGATAGGAATCCGTGTGCTCGCTAGCTGAAATAGCCGAGGTCCAGCTGGCCGGAAGCGTGATGAAATCGTATTCCTGGAACGCCGCTTGGAAAAAGGATTCGATTTTCGATTCGCCTGCGCGAGCCTCGACGAGGTCTTCGTCCGTCCAGTCTTTAGCTCGGGCGATTCGTTGCCAGACCGCTGGGTCGTATTGATTCTTTCGCGTTTCGATCCAGGCCTTGTGGGCTTCGAGCGCTTCGCTGCTTTGAAGCACGCTAAAATGTCGGGCTGCTCGATGGGACGCGTTCTCGAAAGCGTCTGAAAAGGCTTTGTCGTTCGAGACCCGAAGCGTTGAAAACGTATCCAATAAACGGGTTTCGAAGGCGGAATTCCTAAGCCTGTCTCTGTCGGTAAGGTCCAGCCCCTTGAGCGTCCGCGTTTCGCTTTTCGGAGTTATTAGGGCGGAAAAGGAGGCTATGAAATCTTCGGCCCGGGCGCAAAACCACCCCGCCGTGTCGAAACTGGGGGCCAGTGGGAAGCACCCATTTCTAGACCAAGCATTTGGGTTAAGGCGAAAGCCGAAAAGACCGCACCAGGCTGCGGGGACGCGAATGGATCCCCCGGTATCGGTGCCAAATGCGATGGGGGCTATGCCTTTGGCGACGCCCCAGGCAGACCCGCTGCTAGATCCGCCGGAGAGGGCCTTGGGCTGGAAGGGGTGGGGACAGTTCCCGTGGTGAAGATTTTCTCCCGAGAGACCATAGGCGAACTCGTTTAACTGCGTTTTCCCCCCAAAGACGGCTCCTTGTCGACGGAGGTCGATGGACGCAGCGGATTCTTCATGAGGCCCCGGTCGGACCTCCTCCAGAAAGGTAGATGAGGCGGTCGTGGGGGTATCTGGGAAATCGAATAGGTCCTTCAGCAGGTAGGGAACTCCAGAGAGCGGGCGATTGGAACTGGATACGGACCGAGAGAAGGCTTTCTTGAGATACGGTAGATCGGGTAGATAGCTGAATACGCTGGTTCGAATGGCTTCGGGAACGCGCTGGAGAGTGGACCAATAGGTCTCGGCGGATTTCTCTGGGTCTTCGGCCGATAAGGCTTTCCATTCCTCTATTGAGCGAGGGGCGTTCATGGGCGCATTGCAGGAGAGGTTGAGATACGAATCAATCGCTTGGCCCGCTCGCTTGCCTAGGCGCTCTAAGTTCGTTGGCGAATAGAACGGAACGATCGGTTATTTCATCGATCCTTCCGCCTTCTTTCCGATTCAGCAAATTGCCATCGGAATCGAAATAGCGAATTTCCAATCGGCGATTGTCGAGGGGGCCTTTGAAATCGAGCGTGACGAAGTTGCGTTGACCGACGCGGTCTACGTCCGCTTCGTCGAATATATCGTAGCGGGCGCCGTTTTTTGCCGGACCACTCCAGGCTCCAGCGGTCAAGGGAGAGGAAGTGATTTCGTGAAAGAGGTAGGTCTCGTCCCGCTTGCCGGCTTTTCCGGGAACTCCAGGATTTCCTCCTCCGATGTATTCCATTCGGTTGACTTCCCCATGGTGCACATCGCCGGATAGAAAGATCACGCCATCGATTCCCTCCTCGACGATTCGGTCGATCAGGTAATTCCATTCCTCGGGGAAGTTCCGATAGTGATGGGGGTTGCTGTCTTCGCTTAAGACTTGATTACCGATGCAAATGATATTGAAGCGGGCGGGGTAGCTTTTGCCGTCGTCCGACATTTGGCTTTGGGCCCAGGCCAGATGTTCGATAAGCCAGTCCGCTTGTTCTCGTCCCAGCATGCTTTTGGGCTTGCCGAAGGCTTCCGGCTTGGAGACGGAGGTGGTGAGATAGCTTCGATTGTCGAGCAAGTAGAAGTTCGCGTCCCCCCAGTTGAAATAGGTGAAGATCCCGGGCGTTTCGGGCATCCCCGAGCTTGGATTCCCCCAGAATAGATCGAAGATTTCCTTGGCGACGCCCTTGTGGGGATAGGAGCTGCCGATGTCGTTTGGCCCGTAGTCATGGTCGTCCCAGACCGCGAAGTGGTGGGCGCTTGTCAAGAGGGCTCGCAGCTCCGGGATCGAGCGGTCATGCGTCCAACGGTGGATCATGCCGGAGCGGTTCTCGAAGTCGTTTTCCCGGTAGTACACGGCGTCCCCGAGCCAAAGCATCAGATCTGGCTGCGTCTCGTAAATCGACTCGAATATGCGATAGGCATCTCCGTAGGGCGTTCCGCCTTCGCGATCATAGCCCTCTTCGTTGATGTAGGCGCAACTTCCTGCGGCGATGCGAAAATCGAATATGCTGTGAGAGGCCTCCTCGTCGGGGACGAAACGCCAGCGGGGTTTCGCCTGGAAAGTCATCGGGATTTCTTCTCCGGCTCTGTGCTCCTGTCGAAAATACAATTCCTGAGAGACGCCGTCTACGAAGACCTGGTAGCGATAGCGTTGGCCTGGCTCAATTCCTTCCGTAACGCGTACCTTGGCTACCCCCGCGGTTTCCAGCGAAGTTGCCACGGGGGCGGAGACGAAGGACTGATTCCGGTCGCCATCTTCCGGCCAATACTCGATGTGAACGTCAGCCGGCTCGGACGTTTGGGCCCAAATGAGTACTTCGTTGATGGCGCTTGCCGCGGGCATGGGGCCGTTAATCAGTTTTGGAGCGGCCCGGGAGGCGATTACGCCCAGGGATGCGAGAACGAGGGTAATCCGAAGGAGCGAAAATATATCTAGCTTAGCCATGGCGCAGGCGTTCGGAAACGCAAGAATCGGGCCAACTTCGCCTTGTCTTGAAGGTAAATCCATCGAGCGACGCTTTCTCCTCGGTGATTCAGGTCAAGAGCTGATATGCGGGCAAGCGGCACGTTCTATGCTTTAGGCAAAAGGATGAAAAGCGGGGCAATCGAAAACATGCCTTCCTACGAAATTGACTTCGCAGGGAAGGGGGAGGGAGCCCCTGTCGGATTGGATCAGTTCGATCATTTGGAAGCCTATAAAAAGCTGGGACCCATTTACAGCGTCGAGTTCAGAGGCGAGCCCTGGGTTTGTATTGGCGGTTTGGAGGCGAATGCCGCCGCTTGGAAGAACCCCGATATTTGGAATTACCACGAAGCCCTCAAGCCGTTTCGAGAGGTCATGGGCGATCGGCACGTTACCCAATTGGATGGGGAAGCCCATCGCGCGAAGCGCAAGCAGCTTAAGCCTGGGTTCGGAATGGGAGCCATCGCTCGCTGGATACCTGCGATCGACGGGATCGTCCGGTCCGAGCTCGAGCGATTGGCTGGGGCCGAGAGCTCTCTCCATTCGTTTTTCATGACCACTCTGACCCTGGCGAATGCGTCGACCTTGCTGAAGACCGAGTTAAGCGCGGCGGAAGTGGCCACTTTCATCCGGTTCGAGGAAACCTTTATTAATTCGACTGTAATGTCGGATAAGGATCGAGCGTCTTTCTACGCCGACCCCTTATTCGTAGAGGACAGAAGAATTGTATTCGATTTCCTGAAACAGGAAATTGAAGAGCGCCTTGCGGGCAAGGAGGTTGACGACAATTTTTCCCAAGTCGTCGAGCGAACGGCAATCGAGGGGGAAGCCCCGGATATGCAAGAGCTGGTTTCCGAGGCCTACCTCCTTCTCATGGCTGGAACTGGGAATACGTCGAAGCTCTTGAATTGCGGCTTTCAGCATATCCTCAGCGATAGCGATTGGCTGGATACGATGCGTCGAGAATTGGAATCCTATTCCGCCGAGTCATTCCTGGAGGGGATGAAGCGCTTTCCTGTGCTAAAAGCTACGATCGCCGAGATCGAGCGCCTCTTTCCTGCGGCCCCGGTTTTGTCGCGAGTAGTTGCTAAGCCGTTCGAATTCAATGGCTTCGTGCTGGAAGAGGGAACGAAGGTGCTGCACATGCAGACAATCGCCCATTTTTTGGATGAGGTCTATGAGGAGCCCTATCGATTCAAGCCACAGAGGTGGCTCGAGAACGATTATTCGAAAAAGGCCCAGGGGACTTTCGGTGGCAGCACTCACATCTGTCTGGGCATGAATCTCGCTCGCGTCCATATGCCCATCGTCCTGGCCAATATCCTGAGCAACTACGATCTGGCCTTTAAGTCGCCCCCGGACATCCGATTGAATTTCAACTACGGCGTGCCGCAAGTGGCGGATTTGAGGGGCGCCTTCAGCAGCCGCTAATTTGTCGCAGGCGCTGGGCCAGGGCGGGAGCGGCGGAGCCTTTTCGGTTTCCGCTATTGGCCTTCTAGTTCGCCGGCTTTGGAAGCTCGGTTCGGTAGGTGTCCCACTTGGCAATAATTTCGCGTACCGCTTTGCTGCCAACGTCGTAGGCGGCTTCCAAGGAGGGAATGAACGCGGAATATCCGCCCTTCTTTTCGCCGCTTAGATTGACGGCCGCGTTGACGCCGGGCGGGGGCATGGAAAAATTGCTTGCGGTCCGGAGGACGAGAACGCGTTGCGTGTCGACCTTTCCGGCCTTTTCCAGGAAGGTGAGCGACTGGAGGGTGCCGGTCTCTTCCATGGCGGAAGTTACGAATTCCCCTTCTCCTTCGGTCCAGTAGTCGACCCAATCATTGGCCCAATTGTTCATTAGTTCCCCATGCCAAAAAGTCATCGCTGCCAGGTGATCTCCTTTGAGCACGAATGGCGGTTTTTGAGCATTCGGATAGCCGATGTATTTCTTTCGTAGGATTTTCATGGCATCGGTATCCTTGATTTCAACGTCTTTGGTTAATTGGTAGGCCCATTCGACTAGATCGGAATCCAGCCTGTAGAGGATCCCCCCCTTGTCCTCGGGAAGGGGGTCTATCCAGGGAAATTCAGGGTGCCGAATTGGCGTGTATCCATATTTCCAGTCGTCGGGGGCCTCCCGAATGTCGATTTCATGAGAGAGGTCTCCATCTATCAGCCACTCGGCCCACGCTGCTGACCCCAGCGACATGTCGTTGGGGTCGACGCCGGCGATTCCCGCAACGAGCCAATAGGCTTCGCTCAGGTCGAAGCGCGGGTCCATTCCCAACGCCATGATGGACGCGGCGGAACGGTAGGTTCCAATTCCAGTGACGATTCCCAGTACGCCATCTTCCTCGTTGTAGCGAAGATCTCGATAGCCCTGGGGAAAGGAGATCTTCTGGTCGAGCGGGTAGCGTTCGACCCAGTTTTGGAATTCGGCCGGCTGGTCTCCCTCGTCTTCGCCGATTTCGAACATGGCGACGACTACCGCTTTGATCTTAGTCTTGCTCGCTTTGGCCTTGGGAATGCGATAAGATGTTTCGTTCCAGTCTGCGATCAGCTGGTGGGCGACGACGCTGCCGAGTTTGTAAGCCGCTTCGAGGGCAGGGCGACCGTTTTCGGGATAGGGAGCGGTGGCGCTCCAGGAGGCGGCCTTGTCCTTAGGCTGCATGGAATAATTGCTTGCCGTCCTCAGAACGAGAACGCGTTCGAAATCGGTTTTGCCTGCTTGGGCGAGTCGTCGGAGAGCGGTAAGCGTGCCGCTGTCTTCCATGTTGGACATGACAAACTCCGCTTGGCCGTCGGTGTGCAGTTTCATCCAGTCATTGGCCCACTGGTTGAGCTTCTCGCCATGAAAGTAGGTGGAGGAGCTCATGGAATCCCCAATGATTACCCGTGGGGGAGTCATGGCGTTCGGGTAACCGACGAACTGCTCCCGGAATTCCTTCAAGGCCGGGGTGTCGTCAACAGGCATATCTTTGGTCAGTTGATAGGCCCATTCGACGAGCCCCTCATTCAATTCAAATGCGATGTTGTCTACCGTCCAACCGGTATCGAGCTGATTGGGCTCGTAGCCGCCAAGCGGTATCATGCCGTAGGGCCATTCCTCGGGAATTTCTCGAGCGTCCAGTTCGTAGAGAAGATCGCCATCGACGACCCACTTCGCCCAAGCCGCAGTGCCGAGAGAGGCATCTTCAGGGTCGGCTCCCGCTATCCCCGCGATGATCCAGTAGGTTTTGGAAAAGTCGAAACGCGGGTCCATGCCGAGAGCGGTGATTGTCGTGGCCGCGTGCGTGACCCCTCCTCCCGTCAGGGCAACCATAAGGCCTTCTTCGCTCATGAGCAGATCCGTTCTGCCCATCGGAAAAGGCAGGACGATTTCCAGATTCTCCCGCTCGGCCCAGAATTGCAGCTCTCCTGGACGGTCGCCCGTAATTTCGCCCATTTCGAACATTGCAAGTACAACGACTTTTACGGGTATAGGCTCCTCTGCGAAAGCGGGCGCGCTCGCCGCCATTAGGATCGTCGCTAGAATCAGTTGAATCTTAAGCATATGGGCATGAAGGCATAAGCCGCGCCAAACGATTGCCGGGAGCGGCGTTTTAAAAAAAAGAAAGTTGTCCGCAAATCGGCGCCGATGCTGCTTAACGGCCTTTATGCTAGAAAAGCTATTCGGTCTAAAAGCGGCGAATACCACGGTAAGAGCGGAGTTCCTTGCCGGAATTACCACGTTTGCTGCCATGGCCTACATTCTAGCGGTGAACCCTGCGATTCTGAGCAACGCGGGTATGCCGGTTCCGGCCCTCATTACGGTCACTGCCATCGCGGCCGCCCTGGGCTGCTTTCTGATGGCGGGCATGACGAATTACCCCATTGCCCAAGCGCCCGGCATGGGGACTAACAGCTACTTCGCGTTCGTCATCTGCATTGGCAGCGGCTTGCCCTGGCAGACGGCGCTAGCCCTCACCTTTTGGAATGGCATCATTTTTCTAATTCTCTCGGTTACCGGATTGCGCAGCAAGCTAGCCGAATCCCTCCCGAATGGGGTCAAGATCGGGATTCAATGCGGAATCGGTTTTTTCATTGCGTTCATCGGCTTGAAAAGCGTCGGGATTGTCATCGCCCACGAAGCGACGCTTGTATCGATTGGCGACCTCAAAGCCCCGGCATCCTTGATGGTTGTGGGGGGACTCGCATTGATGACGTTCCTGACGATCAGGAAAGTCAGTGGGGCGTTGCTTATCACCATCTTGGGCTTGACTCTGATTGGCCTGATTATTCCCAGCCAAGGAGCAATGGTGACCTCGGTTCCCGAGGGGATCGTTTCCTTGCCCTCTGGCATATCCGAAACGTTTTTGAAATTGGATATTCTGTATCCGATAAAACACTTTCCTGAAATAGCGGATGTCCTGATAACGCTTTTGCTCCTGGACTTGTTCGATAGTATTGGAACTCTTGTAGGCCTATCTAGACGGGCTAATCTCGTTCGCAAGGATGGTTCGATGCCGAAGATGGGCAAAGCCTTGACCGCTGATGCCGTCGCCACGGTTGCCGGTTCCTTGCTCGGTACCTCGACAACCACTTCCTACATAGAATCAGCGGCGGGAATCGAATCGGGGGGAAGGACAGGACTCACCTCGGTTGTGACCGGTCTTTGCTTTCTCGTGGCCTTGATCTTTACCCCGATTATTCTAATTGTTCCGGCGGCGGCTACCGCTCCGGCTCTGGTTATGGTGGGCGCCTTCATGGCTCAGGGCTTGAAGGAATTGAAGTTCGACGATTTGAGCGAAGTCGTGCCGGCGTTCATTACGATGCTGATGATTCCGCTAACCTTTAGCATTACGGAGGGGATTGGACTCGGGCTAACGCTTTACTCGCTGATTCTGCTCTTGAGCGGAAGGGCTAAAGAGGCCCCTGTCTTGAGCTACGCGATATCTATTGTATTCGTTATTTACTACGCTTTTTTATGAAACGGAATTTCATCAATGAAAGCGGGCTTACCCGTCGAGGATTTTTGGCTACGGGCGTCGTAGCGGGAAGCGCCTTAGGGATCGGCTCCGAGGCGCTGGAGGCCAAGCCTGTGAATCCTTCGGCTGGGAAATTCGGCGAGCGAAACCACGGGAGCGAGATCCTAGCTCCCAGGATTCCATTGAAAAAAATCGGCCTGATTTTCGAGGATCTGAAGCGAAACGCTTCCCCGGAGGAACTATACCGGTTCCTCTACGCCCTGCCCAAGGGCGGGGATATCCACCACCATTTCGGCGGGGGGATGCTTCCGGAGATGTGGTTCGATGTTGCGACCGATAAAAGCCGAAACGGAGGGCAAGAGTTCTATACGAGGTACAAAGTCTCTGGATACTACAAGACGGATGCCAATTATCATAGGGACTCGAGAAACCGAATGTTTTGGACGACGATTTCCGAATCGAGCTATGGAAGCCTGCCGGCGCCCGCCAAATCGGATTTCAAGGCCATGTCCCAACTGAACCAAGACGAGAAGGAAGAGTGGTTGGGCTCCGTTGTCTTGGATAAGGAATACGAGGGGCGGGACGAGTTTTTCGAGTATATATGGCCCAGGCTTAACGAGCTGTTGTCGAGCATCGATGTGATGACGGAATTGCTGGTCGAAAATATGAAGCGGTTTACCGCGGAAGGGGTTCGCTATTTGGAAATCCAGACGGGTCCATGGGGGTGGAAGGATGCTCGTGGCGACGCCTTATCGGCGGACGAAGCCAGTGCGGCTATCAAACGGCGATTGAATCAGCCGGATGCGGTGGCGACGGGAGTTACCGTTCGCTTTCAGGGCATCGTTCTTCGGTTTTCCGACGATGCGGAGGAAAGCGTTGAGCGATACTACGAATTCATCGACAGGAATCGCGATTTCTGGGTCGGGCTGAATATGGCCGGTCGGGAAGACGACAATCGCGGGTACGCTGCAAGGTTCACGGATGTATACGATCGCATGTTGCGGAAGTACCCTGGAATAGGGATTTCGATTCATGCCGGAGAAGCGGAAAAGCGAGATACCCAGATCTTCGATACGCTCCGGTTAGGGGCCACTCGAATTGGCCATGGCATCAACCTCTTTAGAGACGAGGAAACGATGCAGCTTATGCGGGGAGGGAAATTCCTCGTGGAGATCAACTTGATTAGCAATGAGCTGCTGGGATACGTGCCGGACCTCGATCGACACCCATTCCCAATATACTTGCGACAAGGAATCCCCGTTTGCCTGAATACCGACGATAGAGGGATGTGGCATTCCAATATGACGGACGAGTACTACGTGGCGGTAAGCCGGTACAACTTGTCATGGAAGGAATTGGTTTCCTTGGGAGAGAACAGCCTTTTGCACAGTTTTCTGGAAGAGGAAGAGAAAATGCAGTTGATGAGCGAATACAGCGAGGACCTGGATAGCTTTGCGGAAACGTGCGTGAAAGAAGGCTGGCAAGGGATCGCCGCTTCGACGGACGCGGTCACGTACGATTATGGTCGCGACAAGCTTGGCTTAGCGATTTAACTCTAACGAAAGCAACCTGTTCTTGCAATGTCCGATCCGATTACCCGCTTCTCCGTAGCCCCGTTGTACGAATCTACCATTCATTTGTCCGACGTGGCATCCGGGCGATTGCCCCCGGACCTCGTTTTGACGGGAGCTCGTATCTTGTCGGTCTATACCGAGCGTATGTTGGATGATCGGGAAATTTGGATTGCCAACGGTCGTATCGCCGCGGTCGCGAAGGCGGGCAGCTGCCCTTTCGCGGAAACGCCTCGCTACGACGTGGAAGGAGGCATCCTGGCGCCGGGACTGGTCGATCCTCACATTCATATCGAAAGCAGCATGATGACGGCCTGCGCCTATGCGGAAGGGGCCCTGCTAAATGGAACGACGACCTTGTTTTGCGACAGTCATGAGATTGGAAATGCGAGCGATGTGGAGGGAATCGAATGGATGCTCGAAGACGCTCGGCAAGCCCCTCTCAATATATTCCTGACCTTGCCCTCGACGATCCCCGCGACTAATGACAGCCTCGAAACCTGCGGGGGCGATCTAACCCCCAGCAAGGCGGCCGCTCTGTTTGATAAATGGCCGGAGATTGTGGCCTTGGGAGAGAAAATGGATTTCGTGCCGGTTTGCATGGGCGATGCGCGGTCTCACGGAATCATCGGCGAATCCTTGAAGCGGGGAAAGCCGGTCAGCGGGCACATTTACGGTCGGGAATTCGTGGCGGCTTACGCTGCCAGCGGTGTCACGGATACTCACGAGGCGATCGATCGGGACATAGCCGATGATTTTCTCGAGGCAGGAATTTGGGTGTTCCTCAGAGGAGGTCCGCCCACCACTCCTTGGCACAGCTTGCCCGAAGCGATCAAGACGGTTACGGAACTGGGAGCGTCGACCAAGCGCGTTTGCGTCTGTACGGACGATCGCGATGCCGACGATCTTTTCGAATTCGGACTCGACTGGGTAACCCGGCAGGCGATCGTGGCCGGCGCGAGCCCATTGCAGGCTTGGAGCATGGGTTCCTTGCACCCGGCGACGCGTTTTGGCATGGACGGCGAATTGGGAGCCCTCGGGCCTGGACGCCGGGCGGACATCACGCTGCTGAACGACGACCTGACAGTCGTCAATACGTGGTATGGGGGCGTCCTGATGGTGGAAGATCGAAAGGTGACGCCGGCGCTCGATAGGCAATTGAGCGAACGGAGGTACTCGTACCCGAAACAAGCATACGAGACGATTCGTTATAAGGACGAATTGGAATTGCTGCCGGATATCCCCGAGGTCAAGTCCTCGGTCAGTATCGTGCGCACGGAGCTACCGGGCATTGTGACGCTTTCCAAAACCGCTGAGTTCGACCCTGCGCTCCAATCTTGGGATTCCTTCATGGACTCCAATGATCTCGTATACCTTTCGGTCGTCGAGCGATATGGAAAGTCCGGCGGAATAGGCCATGGGCTGTTGCAGAATTTCGGGCTTACGGATGGGGCGGTGGGTAGTAGCGTAGGCCATGATGCCCACAATGTTGTCATCGCCGGCGAATCTGCGGAGGATATGAAGATCGTGGCTCGACGGATTAAAGAGCTCCGAGGAGGCGTGGTCGTTGTCAAATCCGGGAAAATCATCGCCGAGGTTCCGCTGCCAATAGCCGGATTGCTCTCCGATGAAAGAGGCACCGAGGTCGCCGCCCAGACAACTGCTCTAAAAGAAGCATGGCGCTCCGTAGGCTGCTCGCTTCCGTACATGGGATTCAATCTTTTGCCGCTTTCCGTGATACCCGAAATTCGACTGACGGACAAAGGACTGGTTTTGGTGCCGGAAATGAAGCTTAAAAAACTCTTTGAAGCGCTTTAGGATCGATAAATTATTCGAGATGCCCGCTGCGTCGTAATATTAAAATCGGATTTTATATTACGATCGTCGTTGAATAATATTTCCGTGACTTGGGGAGTCTACTGGCACGGAAAATGCATCATGGAAGGACAAGCTATAACGCAATCCTACTATGAGAATAAGAACGACAATCAAACTGCCAAGCTCCTCGATGAGCTTGTTTCTAGCGGGCTTTGTTGCGACAAGCGCATTCGCTCAAGAAGAACCAGAAGAGTTGGATGCCTTCATATCGGAAGAGATTCCGATAGAGGAGAACATCTTGCCCACCTCGCGTCCTTTTAACTCGGTCTACGGTACCGATCGGAGCATCTTGGATACGCCTAGAAACGTCACAATCATCTCTCGCGAGCAGCTCGATGCGATCGCGATTAAGGATGTTCGCGACTTTTCTAAGCTGACATCGAGCTCTTACACTAAAACGAATTTCGGTTCGCCATCGACCCCTAACCTTAGGGGCCAAGAAGCGGACCTGTTTGTCAACGGCATGCGGCGAGGAGGTTCGATTAATGGTAATGGCCTTCCCGTCAATTTCAATGCGGTTGAGTCAGTGAATATTGTCAAGGGCCCAGCTGGAGTCGTCTATGGGACCACCAACTACCTTGGAGGCTATGTTGATTTGATCACGAAGAAGCCGTTCTTTGATAAGGCACGAGGCGAGATTGGTGTAAGTATAGGATCATATGACCAGTATACGGTTAATTTGGATTACAGCACTCCGGTAAACGATAAATTCGCTTACCGTGTATCTGTTGAAGCCAAGGAGTGGGGGGGCTTCTGGGAGCTTTGGAAACAAAATTCGCAAGCGTACTACTTCGCAGCCACATATCAACCCAGTGAAAGGTACAGGATGGAAATGAATCTTGAGTATTTCCAAGCGGACTACACGGAAAATTGGGGTATCAATCGTGTCTCTCAAGATTTAATCGACAATGGTCGTTACGTAGTTAACTCGCAGACTGATGCGGAGTATTTAGCGTACACTCAAGGTCTTGGCTCAAACCCTTTATACTTTGCCAGTCCGTTCGATGTGTTTTTCGCTCCCACGGATGGCGAAGGGAATTTTTTGGATGATGGCGAGGCAATTGGATCTTCCGGCGGAATACCAGGAGAAACTGCTTCGACGATCGGTTTTTTCGCGGGAGTGGGAACTTTCTCCCCCGTTGATGGAACGACAGTTCCGGTTGATCGTTCATGGAAGCTAGCAGCACCTGGGGACGATTCGTTTGGTCGATTCGTCACCTTTGGAATGGATCATATTTGGGACATTGAAGAGGATTTCCAAATCGTGAACAAAACTTTTATTTCGTGGAAAGATCGCCAGACATTTTCCTCTTATCACTATTCCGAGCTACTACGGGATAACTGGGCTTTTGACAACCGCACCGAGTTCCGTACGAGCAACAGCTTCGGTAATACGTCTTCTTTGGACATGAACGTGGGGTTACGTCTGCGATATGACGATGTATGGGCGGTTAACCACTACTTCAACGAGCCGGTCAATTTTTGGGATATGACGCGAGACGTCGATACTCGCCGTGTTCCGGATGCAGGGTACGCCGCTTTCCGCTGGGTCCCGGGCGAAGATTCGCGCGGCGTACTAAGCAATTGGTATTATGGGGATGGGGGAGCAACTAAATCTTTCATCTTGGGTCCTTATGCGCAGTTCGACTATGGGATAAATGATAGCTTCAGCATTCTCGCGGGATTTACCAGGGATTACGTGAGCGCTGAGTCCCGCGATCCAGTTTTAAAGAGGGGCGAGACCTTTGATTTCGGAGGCTTTGTTGGCGTTGCTGGTCCCGATGAGGATCTCGTCGCCGATGAAAACACGGAGATGGACAATTACAACATCAGTTTACTCTTCAAGCCCAACGAAAAGACATCTTTGTACGGAACATACAATTACAGCGATACATACGATGCTGATACTGGCGGGCGTCTCGTTCCTCAGTCATTTGGAGACAGTCTTGAAAGTGAATTGATAGAAATTGGGGCTAAATTCAGCCTGATAGAAGAAACATTATTTCTCAGCACAGCTTACGTTGATCGGGAATTCACATCTCGAAATCAGGATGGGTCGATCGACCCTGTATTTGTGGATGTCTTTGAAATAGAATTCAACTACCAGCCGACTCGCAACCTGTTCGCGACATTCGGCTACAGCAAATCGGATGCAACGCGCACTGCAGGATTTTTCGCCTCTCCCTACACGATAGACAGAGCCGCAGAGACGGGTGGCGTATATGTGTCGCCACTTTTTCGTGGACCTCCTGGTAGCGAAGTAGTTGAAGCGCCTGGAGTTCCCGACGACCTCTTTAATGCACTACTAAGCTACAAGTGGAGCAATGGGTTTGGCGTTACCGCAGGGGCTCTTTTCTGGTCAGGCATCAAGTCGGGGTACGATGGGTTTGAGTTTTCCGTGCCCAACTGGAACGACCCGGAGAGCCCATATGTGCTGCAAGCGAACACTGTGGACTTAGGCTCCCAGTATGAGATCGATATTGGTCTCACATACGAAATGGAAGATTGGAATTATAGGCTATCTATCTTGAACGTGACCGACGAAGAAAATTGGGATGTAAATAATTCTGGATATGGAAATGGATCAATCCTTGCCCGCCAGCCGACCCGGTTCGAGTTTTCAGCGAGGCGGTCCTTCTAAGTAGTGAAGTCAAAACGGATTTTCATGAAGACCGCCTCTGAGGAGGCGGTCTTTTTTTGCATAGTTGGCCTGCAAATGGCGGGGGAAGACGAGCGTCATCGGACCCCTTGCCTCTGCTCTATGCTTGCGAGATCGAAGGAGCCTTCGATCCTACTGAAAACGCTCTACGGAAACCGGGGCTATTGAGCGTTGAGAGGGAATCGAAACGACACCCTCGGAAGCGGGATTCGATACCGTCACTTTTTGCTGAAGACGGGCGCGAGAAACCCAGCGAGCAAAAGCTGAAGGGGGTGGTAGCACATGATGGGCAATAGAATGAGACCGACTTGAGCCGCTCCATTATTTTGCGACGTGAAAATGATGGCAGCCATGGGAACGCCCGCGGCCAAGGTTTTTTGAGATCCGCAAAAGAAAGCGGCGATTCGTTCGGCTTTGCCCTTCGCTGCGAGGGGCGCGGCAAACCATACGCTAGTGGAGAAAAGCCCTAGAAAGAGGATGACCAATAAGAACGTGAGCGTGATGGTAGCGGCGCTGATTTCTCCCCAGATACCGTTGAGCACACTGTTGCAAAATGCTGCGTAGACTATGAAGACGATGGCTCCATTGCTGATTTTCTTGAAGAGACCTTTGGACTTTGTGGCCCAATCTCTAACGAAGACCCTAAGAACCTGCCCCACTGCTAGAGGGAGCAGCACCAACATCGAGAGTTTGCCGATGAGCGGACCAAGGGAGCTGATCTGAGCCCCTGCGGAGGTGTTCAAGAGAATAGAGCAAAGCAACGGAGTGACGAATACGCCGAGGACGTTCGATAAGGTTGTGGAAAAAAGAGCCGCTGAACTGTCGCCACCGGCGTTGCCGGTCATGATGATGGCGGAAGAGATTGTTGCCGGAAGAACGGACAGGTAGATCGCGCCGATGTAGATTCCCTCATGGAGTGAGGGGCCGATTACGGCGAGCAAGCCAAGCATTAAAAGGGGAGCGAGGACGAAGTTGCACGATTGGCAGTATGCGTGGAGCTTTGCTTTTGCGGCGCTGCGAAGAATTTGCCGCGAAGGGAGGGAGAGGCCTTGTATCAGGAACGTAAGGGCGACTAGCGCTTTCGAGGTGAATTCGCTTTTGAGCAAGCCGCCCTTGGCTCCCGGTTCAGGCAGAATGACTGCAAGGACGACCGCTCCGACGAGAGCGAGCGTGAAACCTTGGCTTTTGAAGAGGGATGGCATAGGCATGAAATGAAACGGTATTGGTGAAACGAGTGAAGAAAGTCGGACGCGTATGGCGAGTATTTAAGCCACCTCTAGAATCTGCAGTTCCGGTCGCTTAAACTTGTTTACGATTTCATCGTCTTTATCATCAAGCAGTTCATCGCGAATGCCGTCAGGCCGGCAGTGGCTACCTTGGAAGATAGAATAGCGGCGAGAAACTCTGGGAGCTCTCTCACGAAGTGCTCCTGAGAGGGGATGCTGAAGGCTAATCCGAGGCTAACGGCGATGACGAGCATGTCGGCGCTATCAAGGGGCTCTTGCAGAATCATGCGCACCCCTGCGCTGGCGATCATACCGAAGAGTACAAGTGTCACGCCGCCGAGGACTGGGTTTGGCATCGCGCTGAATAGGTAGCCGGTCTGAGGGAGAAGCGCGGCGACTATGAGAATTCCGGATACGTAGAAGCCGACTTGGCGACTGCCCACGCCGGTGAGTTGTATCACGCCGTTGTTTTGGGAAAACGTGGCGGTTGGGAATCCGTTGAAGACGCAGGCGAAA
>CBFHHM010000007.1:41766-104588 GCA_965655705.1 Candidatus Pelagisphaera sp. | reverse complement strand
GCGCTGGTGATGGCATCGGAGAGGATGCCGCCTCGAATTCGTTGCCAGAATTCGATACCGCGGGTTTTCATTCCGGAGAAACTGGCCGTGGCTGACAAGTCGCCGATAGCTTCTATGGAGGAGACGATGTAGATGACGGCGAAAGGGATAAGCAGTTCCCATTCGAACGCCAGGCCGTAGGCGAGCGGAGTCGGAATCATGATCCAGTTGTCGCTTTTCCAATCGGGCCAATGGATGATTCCAAAAAAGGAGGAGAGCGCGTAGCCGACAGCGATTGCGATAATGGGGGCGTACATGCGTATCGTTTTTCGCTTGGAGATTTGGCTGGCGATGAGGAGCCCGATGACGGTTGCAGCGACGCTGGCGCTGATTATCCAGGTCGTTGTTTCGCCCACGCCTTTTGCAATGTAGTAGCCAGAGACGGGAATGAGATCAATGCCGATGGCAAGAACGACGATGCCGGCGACGAGCGGCGATATGATCGACCGGAGGGCGGGCAGCGAGAACGCGAGGACGAATTGAAGCGGTACAGCGGCGAGGGCCATGCCGCAGGCGAGGGGGAGTCCGCCTTCGTTGCCCGCTCTAAGGAGAAGGTCGACGTAAGCGAAACTGGTGCCGTTGATAGAGAGCAGCCCGGAGCCGACGATTCCGAAGCGTTTGGCTTGCAAGAACGTGCCGAGACCCGATGCGAGGAGGCATATGGAAATGAGGTAGGATTGAGTAGCCGGATCGATGCCGACTACGCTTGAGAAGATGAGGGCCGGGGTGATACAGCCCACGAACATGGCGATCGTTTGCTGGAGGGCCGCGATGGTCGCTTTGCCTGGCGGCATAGTGGCGTCATGCGGGTAGAGCAGATGGGGCTCGGCCCGGGTTGAAGACTGTGATTCTCGCATATACAAGCTAAAGCAATTCGCGCACCAAATGAATGCCCTTACGGGAGATCGGGCGGCGACTTCGAGGTTAACGGCGGGGAATCGACATCCGCGTTCCAATCCGAATCCTTGAGCTGATCCATTAGCCAGCTGGCGGCTTGCTCGAATGGAAGCGGATCGGTCATCGTCCCGATTTCAGCATGGTTTGCCCCTGGAAGAACCAGAAGCCGATTGGGCACGCCCGCGGCGCTTAATGTCGCTTGTAGAATCTTGGATTGGGATAGATCGACTGCGGGGTCTGCATCGCCATGAATGATGAAAACGGGGGAGTCGGCTGGGTCGATGTAGCTTGTGGTCGAAGCGCGCTTGTAGGTCTCGAAAATCGGGTGGCCAGGAGGTTGATAGGTGAGCGCTCGACCCGTCAGGCTTTGCATCATCGACGCGCTGCGGGGCGACTTCTCCAAGGCTGCCAAGAGATCGTGTACGCCGGCAGCGGCGATTACGGCTTGGGCGCGGCTGGATTGGCGGCTCACTGGATCCAGGGCGGACGGATTGGCGATGTCGTCGCGTACGCCGAGGAAAGTCGCCATCGTCGCTCCCGAAGAATGGCCCATGGAGGCGACCCAATTCGAATGAATGCCGTATTCGGATGCATGATGCCGGATGAACTGAATGGCTCGCTGACAATCGGCGATCTGACGTTGGAAACGGTTTTTCGGCCCCAGGCGATGATTGATGGAAAACACAGTGAAGCCCGCTTCCAAGAGGGGAACGAACGGCTGTTCCGTTTCCCCGTAAAAGTCACTGAAGACATCGTTTTCGATGAGCCAAAGATCGAGCTCCTTTAAGGGCAGGTCGTCATATGCGCCATACGCGGTGAAACCCGTACCCATGATAAAGACGACCGCGGCCCCGATCGGCGATTCGGGCTGGTAGACATCCATCAGCAAGGCGGCGCCATGATCCATGCCGTAGATAACGTTTTCGATGGTCGGTTCGACGGGGAAGGCTGGTTTCAAAAAGCCGATCGCCAAGATAATCAAAATGGATCTGAAATCGACTGACAACATGCGCAAATGTAAGCATGAATGGCGCCGCTTTTACCCTGAAGAGCGTTAATCTCTTGGCTTTAAGAGAGGGGTCTCAGCGGATTTTGGAACTCGCGACGTTTGGCTAATGGTTGCCGGATTTGAATACCGCGGGAATCGCCACTAGCCCGCAAGCGACTATGAATCCTGCTAGATAGCCGGGAAAGTCGCTCGGAACCAGCGGAGCGAGCCAACCGAATTTAGCGGCGAGCAAGACCGCCAGTCCCGAGACGCTGCTCGCCGCTGCCCATCGAGCTCCAATGGAGGGCAAATAGAGTCCCGCGAACATAGTGGGGGCGAGTTGCAGCATCCCACCGAAGGCGTTGAAAGCCAGTTCCGCAACCAGTTCGGGCTTAACGCTGGCCGCGAAGGCAAAGATCGCTATGGAAAGAGTGAACCATCGATTGAGTCTAAGTATGCCACGAACGGATACGTTTTTATTCTTCCGGTACCAATGCTCGCTTGCGATAAAGCCTATGCTTAGGAGAATAGAGTCGGCCGTCGACATTGTGGCGCAGATGACTCCCACAAGGGTCAACGCTCCCAATGCCGCGGGGACCGCAGCCATCACTTCGCCGATAATCTGGTCTCCGCTTGAAAGGCCAGGGAAGATTGCTGCCCCCCCTAGTCCAAGCGTTCCGGCGATCACGGTCAGCATAAGGCCCATTAATGGGAAGATGTACATCATCGCGGTCAGATAGCGCTCCTCTTTGACGATCATAAACCGCTGGGCATTGTGGGCCATCGGTGTCGCCCCGAGCGAAATGAGAAGAGCCAGTCCGATTATATTCGTTGCGGAATAAAGGCCATTAGGCCCCGGCAAGCGCCACAGAGAGGGATCGGTGGCGGCATCGACATCCGCCACAAATTGGGACCCGTCGAAAGCCCAGTACAGACCCACGAAGACAATCACCACCGAAATGCAGCCCACGATGGTGAGCGTCGCCTGAAGAACATCCGTTTTAATGATGTTGGCGAGCCCGCCGGACTCGGAATAAATATAGATAATAACCAGGGCGATCGCGGCGGTAAGGATGTAGGGCAGCCCTATCGAGCTTTCGAGCATGCGAGCGAATCCGGTAATCTGAGCCGCTAGGTAAGGCACCATGCAGGCTAAGGTGACCGCGATAAATAGAAGCTCGAGGAGGGGCGAGTCGAATGCCTTGAGGTAGAGCTGAATCGGCGATCGAGTATCGGGATACTTCCGTGAAAGCCGCCATAGGCGTTTGCCCAGGGTGCCGGCCACGACGGCTAGAATCAGGTATCCGAGGACAGCGAAGTAGAAATTGCCCACTCCGTGAATGTAGTAGTAGCCTGCCGCTCCAATGAGCCCAGCTGCGCTAAAGTAAGTGGCCCAGAACGTGAGAAGGGAGGGGATGAAGCCGACCGTCTTGCCGGCCAGGAAAAAGTCTCCCAGCTCTTTCGCGGGCCTTTTGTAAGCCTTAACGGTTAGATAAAGCAGCCAGCCCAAGTATAGGAGTAGAAAGAGGGATGCCCAGATTTGGAAATCGGTCATGAAGCGCCTTGCAGCCGTAATCGCGCCAGTCGGTCGACGCGTTGTTCGGTTTACGGGAAACGGCCCGCTTTGGAACGGATCGTGCTAGAGAAGTCGCTGTGAACGCCGAACCTTCCCCAGCTTTCAGCGCCCTTGAACGGCCAAAGGAATGCTCCTTCAGCAAGAATGACTGGGACATCCTTTCCAACTTCTGGTATCCCGTAGCGCTGGAGGCGGATATCGGCGATCAACCTCTCAAGGCGAGGCTCTTGGACACTGATTTGGTGATTGCCCGACTGGGATCGAATTACGTCGTCGCTAAGGATCTGTGCATCCATCGGGGGGCTCCTTTGTCGAAAGGGTGGATTCGCGATGATTGCATTGTTTGTCCGTATCATGGCTACCGGTTCAACGGGTCGGGGAAATGCGCGTTAGTTCCAAGCCACCCCGATTGGAAAATTCCGGACAAGCTAAGGCTGCAAACCGTATTGCATGAAGAACGCTACGGAATCGTTTGGGTATGCCTCAGTGGCCGGCCGGCCAATCGCATTCCGGTTTGGGAACCCGAGGAATCCGACGGCGCCTATCGACGATTCACCTTAGGCCCGGAGGTTTGGAATTGTTCAGCCGGGCGATTGATCGAAAACTTTATAGACAACGCTCATTTCTCGTTTGTCCATCAGAGCAGCTTTGGCCAGGAGGGCAGCGCTACGATGGGAGCCGAATACGAATTCGCCCAGGATGATTACACGATGACCATGGAGTTCGACTACAAGGCGAAAAACCCAGGTCATTCGCCGATTTCCAATGCTGCCGAACTCGACCGGCATATGCATCGCGTTTTGTTCCTGCCGTTCTCCACTCGCACGGTGATCGGCTATCCAGGCGATCGAGAGCATCTCGTCCATTTCAACATAGCGCCCGTCTCGGCCCGCAAATCCCAGCTGATCGCGGTATTCCATCGCAATTTCGATCACGACGTACCGATTGAGCAACTACGCGATTGGGAAAGGAAGATCATCAATGAAGATCGGGCGATCGTGGAGTTGCAGAAACCGGAGGAGATTCCGATGGATATTTCGCGCGAGGTGCACGCCAAAGCAGACAAGGCGTCGCTTGCCCTTCGGGGCTGGATGATTCGGATTGGACTCCAGGGAGAGATGACGGCTTAGCCGCTCGCTGCCAATGCTGCGCTCGATATTGAGCGCGGCAGATCGTTGTTGAGCGAATTCCTGGAAATCGAGTCGATGGGGAAATCGCTTGCCAGCGAAAACGAACGAGCCCTCGAGCAAAAGATTGTCGGCGAGTGGATGCGGCTCGGATTCTGCTTTTGGGAAGGCATGTATGATGCGTCGCCTGAATTGTCGAGATTCGTCCAGAGCCTGCCGAAAACCGAAACTCATATTCACCTCGAAGGCTCCTGCCCCTTCGAGATGATCGAACGGGCGTTTCCGGGAAAGTACCCGAACGGACCGCCCATGTGGGCAGATGACTTCCGCTATGAAAGCTTCTATCAGTTTATGGATTACTACGTGGAGTTTTGCGAAGGAGTCTTTACCAGCGCCGAGGCCTATCACGCGTGCGCCAAGAAGGTGTTGTCCGATTGCGCGTCGCAAAACTGCCACTACGTAGAGACGAGCTTTCACGTGGGCTCGCTTTATTCCGGAGCGATCACTGGGCCGCAGTTGGTGGATGCGGTCTTGTCCGCCGCCCCCGAGGGGCTGGAAGTTCGCGTTGTGATGGGAATGCGGCACAATGACTATGAAGGAATCGGCAAGGAAATCATCGATGATTGCCTTTCTTGGGAACGGCTTTGGGGAATCGATCTCCACGGGCCGGAAGACTACCCGCTGGAGTCATGGACCGCTGAAGTCTGGAAGCGGGCCGGCGCCGCCGGTAAGTTTCTCAAAGCTCATGCGGGCGAGTTCATGCCGGCGAGTTTCGTGAAGCGATGCATCGACGAATTGGGAACGCGGCGCATACAGCATGGCGTGCGCTCGATCGAGGACCCGGAGCTGGTGGAGTATCTAGCGAGGGAAGGGATCGCCTTGGATGTTTGCCCGATCAGCAACTTGAAATTGGCGGTGGAAGGAATCGAAACGATGTCTGACCACCCGATTCGCCAGCTCGTCGATGCGGGCGTCCTTTGCACGATCAATTCGGACGATACACTGATGTTCGGCAATTGCCTGAGCGAGGAATATTACGCTCTGCATCAGGATCTTGGATTCAGTCACCTAGAGTTGGCCCGAATCGCCTTGAATGGCTTTCTGGTCGCGGACTGGGATTCCAGCAGGAAAGACGACTGCATTTCGGAGTTGAAAGCGATCATCGACGAAAGGGAGGAAACGCAATCCTATGCCTGACGATCCTAAGGAAGGGAAGTACCTGATACTTTTCGGATTGTACGTTGGCTTTTGGGGGATGCTCCAATGCCTGACGGTGAAATTGGTTCCCCTGGATCTTACGTGGATCGGCTTGGGGACGCTGGCATTCAGCTATGGTTCCTTCGCTCATGCCTTTACCTTCCCCTGCACCGATGCCGCAGCGGAGATTTGGGGGGCGAAGCGAGCGCGGATGATGGTCTACATGGGAACTGCCGTGTATGTCGTCTGTACGGGGTTCCTCTACGTGGCCGTTCAGACGCCGCCGGCGGAGGGCTGGTTGTTGAACGATGCCTACATCGCCCTCTTCCAAGGGGGTCCGAGAATCATCCTCGGCTCGCTTTTGGCTACCCTATCCGCCCAGCTGTGGGACATCTACGTCTTCGAATGGGTGAAGAAAAGGACTGGAGAGAAGTATCTTTGGCTTCGCAATAATGTTTCCACGTTTGGTTCCCAGCTGTTGGATACAACGATATTCTGCACCATTGCATTTTATGGGGTCATTCCCAATGAGGTTCTGCCCAAGTTGATCGTCGGGTCCTATTTGATGAAGCTTCTGGTTGCTGTGATCGATACGCCAATCGTATACCTAGTGGTATATTGGGTGACCGGTCACTGGACGTCGAAAGGGGATATCGAGGAAGAGACGGAGGAAGAGGCCACCGTGTAGACCTGGTTGGGGGGGAGAGCGACCGTCGCTCCGCCCTCTAGCTCTACGTCTGGTTCCAGAAGCGCTGATGCGGGGCGAGCAGGGCGTCTTTCATTGCGGGTAGGGGACCCCATACGCTGACCTCTTTTTGCCCGGCCGCGAAGACGTCGCGACAAGGCAGATCCATCGTGGGATTCTGTGGATCGGAACCGGTGAGCGCTTTGAGGTCGGCCTCCGGCGCTCCGTAGAGGACCGAGCCGATATTCGCCCAATAGATGGTTCCCGAACACATGGCGCAGGGTTCCAACGTAGTGACGAGGCAGCAGTCCCAGAGGTATTCAGGCGAATACTCTCGAGCGGATCGGCGGGCGAGTTCGGTTTCCGCGTGTCGAACGGTATCCACGTTTCCCTGGCGGAGAAGGATGGTTTTTAAATCGGGAGCGACGAGGATGGCCCCAAAAGGGTGATGCCCGTTTGCGACGGCTTCCTCGGCAACTTCGTTCGCCGCATCGAGGAGGCGTATTTGAATGGCTTCGTCCACAGTGTATGGATTAGTTGGTGGCAGCGATTTTCTCGAGGATGTGATCGTTGGCAGTAATGGGCGGATACTTCGAGGGGCTTTCCTTCGATACGCACGAAGGCAAGGTTTCCACGAGGACTTCGGGATCCGGATCGGAGAAGAATGCGACAGACAAGCGGCCGTTGGCGGCGTCTGCGGGACGTACTTGCACCCTGTGCGGGGTAGAACGGTAGACGTCGTTGGTCCAGCGAGCGAGCAGGTCGCCTGTGTTTATGACGACGGCATTGTCGACAGGCGGGGCGGGGATCCAGTTTCCTAGCGAATCTTGAACTTCGAGGCCGCCCGACTTGTCTTGGAAAAGAAGCGTGAGGGTGCCGTAGTCGGTGTGGGCTCCGGCGCCCAGCTGGCCTGCGGATTCCACTTTTGCGGGCGGGTAGTGGAGAAGCCGGAGCGTTTGCAGAATGCCGGTATGCTTGTTGGTGAAATAGTCTTCCGGAAGCTCGAGAGCTAACGCGAAGGCTCCCATCAGCCGATCGGCGAGACGTTGGCAGTCGGCGAAAAAGTCGCTCGCGACCTGACGATAGCGATCGCTCGGCCAGAGATCTTCTTGCGATTGGAGATTGGATACGTTTCGCATTGTGAAGGTTTCTTTCTGATCTGCCGGCTTGTTTGGATCCAGAGCCTCCGCGCCTAGGCCATGATAGCCGAAATTGAGCTCCTGGTCGAATGGATACAGACTCTTGACGGCAGGCTCTTTTTGGAAAAAGCGACGGGCAGTCTCCATGACGGCCGATACGGTTTCGGGAGCGATGCCGCAGTTGGTTATATACATGAAGCCGACTTCCTTGGCGCTGCGATCTACCTCGGCCGCGATAGCTTGTCGCTCAGTGAGGCAATCGCCTAGCATACCGCTGAAATCGATAATTGGGATGGGCGAGTTCATGGGTGGAATGCTAGCAGGAAGTCTGCCATTCGCTCCGGTAAAGCGGGGTTGCCTATCGGGGGGCTGGCGATTCGCTCGACAAACGATAGAATTTTCCGGTCGGATCGCCGGTGGGCGCTCCGTTCTCGAAAATCGGATTGCCTCGCAGCCAAGTCTGACGAACCGCAAGCGATTGTTCCATCCCGCAGTAGGCGCTAGCGGAGTGTTTGTAGAGAAGGTCTTGGAGTTCGATTTTGTCGGGCGGCGTCTTGGAATCGACCAATATAAAGTCAGCGTCTTTCCCGATTTCCAGGGAGCCCTTCGTTTCGAGCCCGACTCTCTTGGCTGGATTGAGAGCGCTCAGCCGAGTCAGTTGGAAAAGGCGTTCGGGGTCGCTTGCGCAGCGATGCCATAGGAGAGGCAGTCCGTGTTGCAGTCCACTGATTCCGCCCCAGGAATCGAAGAAACTTAGGCCTGCTTTCATTTCGGACGGGCATGGCGAGTGGTCGGATCCGATGGTATCGATTTCGCCTGCCGCGAGACATTCCCAGAGCGTGGCGAGGGAATTTCGATAGCGAAGCGGCGGAGCGCATTTCGCATCGGGACCAAT
Source organism: Candidatus Pelagisphaera sp. (assembly GCA_965655705.1). GTDB lineage: Bacteria > Verrucomicrobiota > Verrucomicrobiia > Opitutales > Opitutaceae > Pelagisphaera. Next base: position 96,045 of record CBFHHM010000007.1, on the reverse strand, counting down.
GCGTTCGGCATCTTCGATCGAAAGAAGCAAATAGTGCGGACAGGTTTCGCAGGTGATATCGACCCCCTTGGCTTTCGCTTCGGCTATCGGAGCGAGGGCCTGGGCCGAACTAACGTGGACGATGTGGATGGGACATCCGGTTTCTCCCGCCAATTCGATGGCGATCTCGATAGCGCTTATCTCGGCTTCCACCGGTCGGCTAGCTTCCCAGTCGAAGGCGTTGCTGCGTCGGGCAAGTCTGCGATTCGCGGGGTCCAAGACCGCAGGATCTTCGGCGTGGAGGGCGAGGAATTTGCCTGTAGGAGCGATGCGTTTCATGCCCTCCTTTAAAGTGGCGACATCCGAGTTAATGAAATCGTCGGTCCCGCTTGGAGACATGAACGCTTTGAAGGCTATGACTCCTTCGTCTGCCAAAGGCTGAAGGGACTCCAAGTTGCCTGGAACGAGACCGCCCCAAAGAGCGAAATCGACGTGTGACTTGGCGCCGATGGAATGAAGTTTTTCATCGAGGGCCTGAACAGTCGTCGTGGAGGGAATGCTGTTGAGAGGCATTTCGGCTGCAAAGGTGCAGCCGCCTGCTGCCGCGGCGAGCGAACCGGTGGAAAACCCCTCCCAGCGAGTGCGGCCCGGTTCGTTGAAATGGACGTGTAGATCGACCCCTCCGGGAAAGCAAAGAGAGCCTCTTCCGTCGATGATTTCCCTTCCTGCTTCGTCCGCTTTGCCAATCGCGGAAAAGCGCCCTTGATCGATCGCCAAGTCGGCGGCTTGCCAGCCTTCGGGGCTCAGTAGGCGAATATTGCGGACAATGCGATCGTGCATCCTTAGGAATCGGGAAAAGCGTTTTGGTCGACCTGTTTTATCATGTCCGCGAGCGTCCGAAGGGCGACCAATATATCGGAGGATTCCACGAATTCATCCGGGTGATGACTCAGCCCATCCCGGCAGCGAACGAATAGCATGCCGATACGACACGTTTCAGCGACTTTCATCGCATCGTGACCTGCTCCGCTGAAGAGCTCGCTTGCGGCGCTCGCGTTGGCGGCGACCGCTTTGGAAAGCAGCTTCCTTATTTCCGGATCGCAATCGGCATGGGAAGTTTCTTGAAAGGTTTGTATGTCGATTTTAATCGATCGACGTTTCGCGATGGACTCGATTTCTTCGAGGAGCTCTATTTTTAGCGCTTTGAGTCGTCGAAGATGGGCCGCTCGGAAGTCGATTGAAAAGTAGACTTTGCCGGGGATCGCGTTGCTCGAGTTTGGCGAAACATCCAGTTTTCCCACGGTAGCCTTAACGGCGGGGCGCTCCGCGGCGAAACGCTCTACTGCTAGAACCATCTCTGCGGCGCAGGTCAGAGCATCGTTTCGAAGATCGTGAGGAGTGGTCCCTGCGTGGCCCGCTTTTCCCGTCACCGTTATGCCGATACGGGATTGAGCCGCAATGCCGGTGACGATGCCTAAGGCGTGCCCGTTAGCCTCCAGTACGGGTCCCTGCTCGATATGGGCTTCCAGGAATACGTCGTCCGCTTCGATTATGGGAGCGGTTTTTGCGATGCCATCGGAATCGAAGCCTCGGGCTTTCAAGGCGCTTCGCATATCGATTCCATCGGAGTCGATCTTTTCCAGGGTCGTAGGATCGAAGGTCCCGCAAAGCAGCGAACTGCCGAGAAAAGTCGTTTGATACCGGACGCCTTCTTCGTCGCAAAAGGCGAGAGCGTTGATGTGGCGGTTGGGAATGTATCCCTCCGCTTGAAGCAGCTCTATCGCGGCGATTGAAAGAAGGACCCCCAAAGCGCCGTCATACTTGCCGGCGTCCACAACCGTGTCGTAATGAGAGCCAATGTGGATGGAAGGCGTTCTGGCGGTGTTCGAAGGCCAGGATCCGATAACGTTTTGGAAGGGGTCGATGTTGGAAACGAGCCCGGCAGTGTTCATCCACGATTGGATGAGCCGCGAAGCGATATCCATCTCCTTGGAGAGGAAGACGCGGGTTAGGCATTCGCTGCTAGAACTGATCGCCCCGAGGATTTCAATGCGATCGAGAAGCCGTCGGTGGATGTTTTCGATATGGGTTTCTTTGATCATCAGCTTCCGCGATAGGTCGAATAGCTCCAGGGCGTGCAAAGAAGGGGAACATGGTAGCTCTCGCCCGCTTGGAGGTTCACATCTATGGAAACGTTCTCCAGAAATGATGGCTTAGGGAGCTCGACTTCTTCCTTTCTGAAATAGGGACCTACTTTGAAGACGAGGCGGTAGGACCCGGTAAGGAGAGAGTCCTTATCGAGCAGCAAGGCGTCTGTTCGGCCGTCTTGGTTGGTTTGGAACGTTCCTATCGGACTGTACGCGTCTCCGTTGTCGCGGTAGAGCTCGATGTCGACTCCGGATGCGGGTCGACCATGGTAATTGTCGAGAATATGGGTGCTGAGTTTTCCGCTCATTGTTTGTAAAGATTATTAGGATACGATTGAGTGAAGTCGGTGCCAGCCGATGCGGGCGATCTGGGCGAGGCAGGCGAGACGCTCGGCCCTTGCCGAGGCTTGCAACCGTTGTTCCAGAATGGGAAGCGTCTCCGAGGCCTTGTGATCCGAAATGCAAAGAATGAATGGGTGCCCGAAGGTTTCCCGATAGACGGAGAGGCGTTGGCGGAGGGTATCGAAAGTCTCTTTCGGAAGCGCGGAGAATCCGGCCCGCGATTGCTCGGATTGCGAGAAGTCGGTGAGCGCCGCGAGTTCGTCCATTTTGGCTGCCAAGTCCGGGTGGGCGGCAATCAGCTGGGTTTGCTCTGCGGCATCGGCTCCGAAGAGGACGCTCTCGAACCGCGCCTGCAGGGCCTTCTTGCTGGGAAAGGGACGCGCTTTGACCGCCGCCTCCGCAACCCATGGCGAATGTTCGTAAAGCCGTCCCATAACGGATATCCATTCGCTGTCGGATAATTGGTTGAGTTCCTCGATTGGGATTTTTTGCGAGTTCATGGGTCGGAGATTCTAGGCTTTTGCGAAAAGAGGGGATCGGGAAGATTGAAAAGGACGATTCCAACGAAGACGAGAGAGACTCCAACGCTCTGAACGAAGGTGATCGTTTCCCCGAGGAAAATGGCCGACGATATTACGGCGACGGGTAGCTCGATAGAGGCAAGGGCTCCGGCGAAGCTACTGCCGACAATAGGAATTCCCTTCATGAGGGTGATGACGGGAAGGGTTTGCCCTAGAAAACCGAGAAGCAGCGCCAGACCGAGGAACGCGGGCCAGTCGATAGGTTGCTGGTTTCTCATAAAGGGGAATGCCAAGAGCATGGCCCCGCTTCCGATGAAGCATGTGAATGAGATCGCGAAGGAACGAAACGTGGCGCTGGTGAAGGAGCTGAGGCGGGGCGTTAGGAGAAAGATGATCGCGTAGCAGGCCGAGGCGCCGAGGCCCGCGAAAATGGCTCCTGCGAACGCATTGCCTTCAAACGCCCCGAGGATATTGGTGGTGGCGCCGGCCCCGATTAGAAGAAGGCCGATGGAGAGGGCTTTCAGGTAGCTAAAGCTTTGGATGCCGCGAAAAACGGCGTAACCGTAAACTTGGGGCAAATAGAGGAATAGCAAGGTCGCTCCTATGGCGATGGGACCGAGGCTGAACGCCAGAAAGAGAAAGGTGCCGAGAGCGAGGCTAGCGATGCCGCAAAGGAGGAGGTCTCTCCATTGGCCGGGAGTTCGCGGCCTTTGCTTTCGGCCGAAGGATCGGGCGAAGCATATGAAGAATATGGAGGCGAAGAGGGTTTCGGCGAAGAATACCTGCTGGAAGGAAGCGCCGACCGCGTAGGCCTTTTTGATGAGTACGCCGTGAAATCCCCAGCAGGCGCCGGAAATAAGAACGAGGATGACGCCGAAGGATCGGCCGGAAGTGAACTCGGTTTTCAAAATGCTTCGTTACGGTTCGAAAACCTGATCCTCAGGCGTCCAAGGCGGAGAGCAGGTCACGATCATGATGAGATCCTGGTCGCTCCGGTTTTCGATGGAATGCCAAGATCCCGGGGCGATGGGAACGACTTCGCCCGCTAGGACCTTGCGCGTCGCTTCGTCGAGGAGCATTAGGCCTTCGCCGTCGATTATCTGATATACTTCCTCGCTCTTCAGGTGATAGTGCTTCTCTACGCAAGTATGCGGGGGAATGGTTATCCTAGCGATACTCAGATGTTGAAGGGGACTGTTCCGCGGAGAAAGAAACTCTTTGGCGATGGCGTTATCCGGGGCAAGATAGTCCGGGCATTCGTCGATTTTGATGACGTTCATATTTTGAAAGCCGAGTTTCGGACGCGTTCGGCCCGTTCTTTATGCTCGTTCATGAGCGCCGCTAGATCAATGTCGGTAAAAGATCCATCCTGGATGCGTACCGAGCCACCAACTACGAGGTCGGAAACTTGGCGCGGGTGGCAGATGAGAAGAGCGTCTACTGGATTCTCTGCGGCATTGGCGTAGAGATCCTCGACAGGGAAAAGGGCGAGATCGCCGCATTTGCCGACGGAAAGCTCTCCAATATCATCTCGTCCCATCATTTGGGCGGCTCTCCAGGAACCGAGTTCGATGGCATCCAAGGCGCTCATCGCTTGGGCCCCGTATTTTACTCGGGCGAGGTACATGGCTTGGCGGAGTTCGCCGAGAATGTGGCCGGAGTCATTGGAGGCGCTGCCGTCGACTCCGATGCCGACTTTAACGCCGCCCTCGATTAATTCAGGTGCCCGGCAAATGCCGGAGCCAAGTCGCATGTTGGCATTGGGACAGTGAGCTACCCCGATACTGTAATGAGAAAGCAGCGACAGCTCTTCGTCGGAAAAGTGGATTCCGTGGGCGAGCCAGGCTTTGTCGTAATCCCAACCGCAGTCGAGCAGGTATGCTAGAGGACGAGCGCCGAATTGCTCGATCGAGAATTCGTTCTCGGCGACGGTCTCGCCGCAATGCGTATGCAGCCCGACCCCGAATTTCTTGGCTAGTCTGGCGCTGGCTTCGAGAAGGGATTTCGTGCAGGAAGTGGCGGCGCAGGGAGCCACGATGATTTGGCGATAGCTGCCGGGGGAGGCATCGTGCTGCGATTGGATAAGCGATTCCGTATCGGCCAGGATCGTGTCCTCGTCCTGCAAGGCCCAGTCGGAAATGAGGTCGGATTTACGGTTCATGGAGCCGCGACTGGCATGGAAGCGGACGCCCATGTCGGAAGCGGCTTTGAATTGGTGGAGGGTCATGTCCTGGGAACCCTCGGTGAATACATAATGGTGATCGGCGATGGTGGTGGCCCCGCTCAACATGAGTTCCGCGATTCCGAGTTGGGTGCAGACTTGAAGATCGTCCTCCCGAAAATGCTTCCAAAGCTTGTTCATCCCTTCCAGCCAGGGAAGCAAAGGCAAGTTGTTTCCGGGCGTGTAGGCCCGGGCCATATTTTGATAGAAATGATGGTGCGTGTTGACTAGGCCGGGGGTAGCGATCTTCTGGCGGCCTGAAAGTCTGGGGGCCGCGCGAGCGCCTTCGGGAATTTCTCCGGTCCCCAGTCCTTTAATGAAGCCGTCTTCTATCCAGATCCAGGCGTTTTCCAAAACGGTTTGATCCGAATTGGCGGGAACGAGAAAGCTGATCTCTTCAATGAGGAGGGAATCGTCCATGGCTCAGTGGCTATTGCTCGGAGGGGAGATCTCGATTTCGGGGAGATCGTCTTGGCATTCTTCGAATACTTCGAGGGCGGCCAGGGCCGGGTCGTCCCCTCGGGAGGGACGCCCATGGAGGCGGAGGCAGGATTCGAGAGCGTTGAGGACGCGTAGAATCGCGTCCTTTCGAGCGTTGTAGCCCATGGCTCCGATACGCCAGATTTTGCCATGCAGTGGGCCAAACGAAGTGCCGATTTCGACTCCGAAATGCAGCAGCATATCGCGGCGGACCGCTTCGCCATCGACTTCCTTTGGTATGTAAACTCCGGTTACGTTCGTCATCTTATTGGATTGGTCCCCGAAGAGCTCCAACCCGAGGGCATCGATGCCGGCAACCATGGCCCGGCTTCCGAGCTCATGCCGGGATATCGCATTATCGAGTCCTTCTTCCAAAACGCATCGAGCGCATTCGCGGGCGCAGTAGAGCATGCTGGTCGCTTCGGTATGGTGGTTTAGCCGTTCCGGAGACCAGTAGGCCATGATCATGGCCAGGTCCAAGTAATTCGACTGAATCCGGCTGCGCTCTCCGGGAACGAAGCCCGCGGGCTCGATGCCCTTTTCGACGTGCCAACGGCGTTTTATCAGTTCGGCCGCTCGATCCGAGATCGTGATGGGTCCAGAGCCGGAAGGCCCGCCGAGGCATTTTTGCAGTCCAGCGGTGCAAATGTCTATCTCCCAGTCCTCGATATCGAGCGGATTCCCGGCGATGGATGCCGTTGCGTCGACGTAGCTGAGCACGCCGCGTTCCGCGCAAAGCTTCCCGATCTCTTCAAGCGGCTGGAGCATGGTGGTGGAGGTATCGCCTTGGCAAATGGCGAGAACCTTTGGCTTGCGCTCATCGATAGCGATGCCGATTTCCTCCGCAGTGAAGACCTGTCCCCATTCCTTATACAGGGGGATTACCTCCGCTCCGCAGCGGGATGCGATTTCCGTGAGGAGGTGTCCGAATCGGCCAAATACGGGCACGAGCGTTTTGTCTCCAGGTTCTATGATGGAAACGAGGGCGCTTTCGATCGCGGCTCGGCTTGTCCCGTCGATCAGGAAGGTCCAATGGTAGCTCGATTGGAAGATCTCCCGATAGAGGGCCATGACCTCGTTCATGTATTCCGTCATTGCCGGATCATATTGGCCAAGCAGATCGGCGGACATGGCTCGTTGGACGCGGGGATCGGCATTTACGGGACCGGGCCCCATCATCAGGCGAGGGGGAGGATTGATTTGCTTTAGAAGGGGATCGGTGGGCATAGCGAAAATTCAGTGTTCCTTGATGTAGGCGATTAGCTGGTCGACCTGCGTTTCGGTAAGGATAGTCGCGTAGTTCGGCATGGCGGGCGCGTAGCCCTCAGCGATCTTCGCGTTTGACGATAAAATGGATTCGCGGAGGTAGGCGTCATCGACGATCACTTCGGCGCCGTCGACCAGTTTTCGCGCTTTGCCGAAGATCCCGGAAAGGGGGGGAGCGATCGACACGTTCGCTCCTTGATGGCAGGCAACGCAGCCGAGCTGGCTGAATGCCGTTTTCCCTGCTTGGGCTTCTGGGCTTAAAGGGAGGGCGGATGAACTGGGCGTCGAGAGAATGGCGGCGATAGAGACTGCGGTCGCGGCGAACGTTCCGATGAGGATCGCTAGCCATGGCTTGAAGCGGTTACGCTGGTTCATCATTAGCTTAACGATGATCAATGCGGCGATGATCAGCGATAGAATGAGCACGTTCTGCTCGGAGCCATAGAGAATGGGAAAGTGGGCGCTGAGCATCATGAAGATAACCGGAAAGGTTATGTAGTGGTTCGCCAACGACCGAAACTTTGCCGCTTTGCCGACGGCGAGGCTGTGCTCCTGGCCCGCTTCGAGCGCCTTCATCATCTTCCGTTGATTTGGGATGATGTGGAAAAATACGTTGGCCGTCATAAACGAGCCGAGAGTCATGCCGACTTGCAGATAGACGGCCCGGGCGTTGAAGACCGTGTCCAAGGCTGCTGCATAGGCGACTACCAGGACAAACCAAACGATCCCCCCGGCCGTAAGATAGTTTCTGAGCGGGCTGCGCCAATAGAGATCGAAGAGAAGCCAACCGCCGAAGATACCGGCTAGGCTTATGAGAATGCCGGCATAACCGGGCAGATCGGTCTTGGCAGGATCGAGAATAAGGGTGTCGGCGCGGGTGAAAAAATAGGTGACGAGCAGAGCGAAGCCGGAAAGCCAGGTAGTATAGCTCTGCCAATAGAACCAATGCAGCGGTTGAGGGATCGCTCCGGGGCGGAGTCGTCGCTTTTGCAGATGAAAGACGCCTCCGCCGTGCAGCATGTCGAGGTATCCAATGAGGTCGTTGTCATCGGCTCGTTTGAGCAGATTGATCTCCATCCAAGTGAAGAGTAGGGAGTTGCCGATCCACATGATAGCCGCTACTACGTGGGTGTAGCGAAAAACGATGTTGAAAAAGTCTATCAGTTCGGGACTCATGCGATATCCTTTTTGTAGGAGAAGCTAGGATACAATAAATTCAGGGCCTGCTCTGGAGTAAGGGGGCATGTCGTCTCTTCGATCGGGACAGGGGAGAAGGCATGGATGGCATTCCTGATGGCGAAGAATGCTCCGATTCCGTACATGAAGGGCGGTTCGCCGACCGCCTTGCTCCCCAGCGGTCCCCCGGGATTGTCGGCGTTTTCCAGAAAGCGAGTGTCCATATCGTCCGGAAGGAAATCCCCATCGGGGCACTTGTAATTGGAAAGCGCATTGGAAAGCAGGCGTCCGTCATCGGAAAACTTGAGTTCTTCAAGGGTAACCCAGCCTATGCCTTGAGCGAGCCCGCCTTCCACTTGTCCGAGATCGACGCTGGGAATGATGCCGCGACCTAGGTCATGGGTTAGGCGAGCGGCATCGATCTCATATACGCCTCGGAGGCAATCGACGGTCGCTTCGATATAGCAAGCGCCGTAAGTGTAGTAATGAAACGGACGGCCATGGCCTTTGACGCCATCGAATTCGATATTCGGGGGCGTGTAGAATCCATGGGCCATCAAGGGGATTCGAGACAGGTAGGTTTTAGTCACCAGCTCCTTCCAGCCGAGCCCGGTTTCGACTCCGTCCTTAAGCGTATTGGCGGCTTCGATGGATATCGAAGAGGGGTCGCAGTCCAGTTCCTTGGCCGCGACTCGCTTCATGCCGTCCAGAATCTTGCGGCAGGCGATTAGGGTAGCGTTTCCATTTAGATCGGTCGTGGCGCTGGCCGCGCTTGGAGAGATGTTGGCGATGCGCGAAGTGTTCGAGCTGTTCGACTTGATGAGGGAGGTTGGAATGCCGAAGGTTCGGGAACAGATCTCGATCATGTTGGAGCTGACGCCTTGGCCCATTTCGATGCCACCCGTAGAAACGGCTACGCTGCCGTCCGTATAGACGTGAACGAGACTGCTGCCTTGATTGAGAAATGTCTTGGTGAAGCTAATTCCGAAGCAGACAGGCATTAGAGCGAAGCCCTTTTTAAGGAAGCGGCTTTTCGCGTTGAATTGTTCGATGCGTTCTTCGGCCCCGGCAACGTCGAAGGTTTGAACGGCTTCGTCCCAGGTTCTCTTAAGCCGATTGTCTTCGAGCTCTTGACCGTAGTGGAAAACGTAGCCTTTGCCGGCGAGATTCTTCTCTTGGATCTTCCAGGCTGGCATTCCGATCCGTTTGGCAGCCGCATCTATCGCGGCCTCGAGCGCGAACATTCCTTGCGGCCCGCCAAAGCCTCGAAAGGCGGTATTGGAAGGGAGGTTCGTACGACAGGGAACGGCTGAAATCCTAACGTTCGGTATCGCGTAGGCGTTTGTCGAGTGAAGGCATGTCCGCTCGAGGACGGGGTTGGAAAGATCCATGAAGGCCCCTGAGTTTTGGTAGTGGAAAACATCGTACGCTAGGATATTCCCTGCGGCATCGAGCCCGATCTTGTAATCCTGCTTGTAGGGATGGCGCTTGCCGGTCATCCGCATATCGTCCACGCGGCTGAGGACGATTTGCACAGGTCGTTTGAGCAGATGGCAGGCGAACGCCGCGTGGCACGCCCAATGCGTGGCTTGATCCTCCTTGCCGCCAAAGCCTCCTCCGAGGCGCTTAACATCGACTTCTATCTTGTGCATGGGCAAGCCGAGAACGGAAGCGACTTCCTTCTGAACGTTGGAGGGGCTTTGAGTGGACGAGTAGAGTAGAATTTGATCGTCTTCCTTCGGGATCGCCCGGGCTCGGTTCGTTTCCAGATATAGATGCTCTTGGCCTCCTAGGTCGACGCTTCCCGACACGATGCGTTCGCACTTTTCCCAAGCCTCGTCCACGGATCCCTTTTCGAAGGTCCGAAGCTCCTGGTGTATTCGATCTTTTTCGAATGCCTCTCGAGGGCAGGTGATAGGAGGGAGCGCTTCAATCTCGATTTGGCAAGCCTTGACCCCATCGCGAGCAGCCTCGACGGTTTCGGCTATGACGAGAACGATCGGCTGGCCATGAAAGCAGGTTTCCCGGTATGCCAGCAAAGGCTCGTCCGCGACAATAGCTCCTATCATGCCATCGCCCGGAATGTCGTCGTAGGTTAAGACCGCTACGACTCCAGGCGTTTCCTTGGCTTTGGAGGTATCCAGGCTTTCGATAAGGCCGTGAGCGACTGGGGATCCGAAGAATGCCCCATGAAGCATCCCGACTGGAGAGGGAACGTCATCGACGTAGTCGGATTGGCCTGTGACGTGAAGAACGCTATCGCAATGCTTCATGGAGGGCCTCCTCGTCGATCGTTTGGGAAAAGAGTTTTCGGAAGTGAGACCATAAGAGCTGGCGGGCGAGCAACCGCTTGTAGGAAGCGCTCCCTCTGACGTCGCTGATCGGCTCGAACTCGTCTTGCGCGGACTCTATAATGGGAGCGATCGATTCGACTTCGAGAGGGAGCCCGATAAGCTTCTCGGAGGAATTCGAAAGGACCAAAGGAATTGCGGCGACGCCTCCTAGAGTGAGCGTTGCGGCAATAATCCGGCTATCGGCCACCCTTATTTTGGCGGCGGAGTTGACAGTTGCGATGTCTAGTACTCGCCTTTTGGATACCTTTTCCCAGTTGATGAAAGTTGCCGGTTCCGGTCGGGGAAACCGAATTGACGCAATTTGTTCTTCCGGCTTTTTCGCGAGGCGCTTATAGCCTAGGTAGAACGTCGATAGCGCCTGCCAACGTTGGGAATCAATGCCGCGAACGAGGACTTCCGCCTCCATCGCTAGCAGGAGAGCAGTCATGTCGGCGATGGGGGAAGCATTGCAGATGTTTCCTCCCAGTGTCGCCCGTTCTCGTATCGGCCAGCTTGCGATGGCTTCGTTATAAGCCGCAATGGAAGGAATGGCTTCCTTGATAATGGGATGCCGACAGAAGGATTCGAACGTTTCGCGAGCGTCGACGACGATATTCGAGCCCTCCACGCCGATGGGATCCAAAGGCGTGGCGTTGAGGAGCGTCGCTTGCTTCCTTGGAAGCGCTTCCCCTTGTTGCACGAAGAGATCCGTGCCGCCTGCTATGAAGGGCCCGCCTATGGGCCTTTCAGTTTCCATTGGGGGAATCGCCTTGAGGCGGAATGGTATATCCCGGAAATAGCCGGGCAAGACGCTGGATTCGCAGAGGGCCTCTACTCGTTGGGGCCCGGAGATCCTGTCTTTGAGACTGGCAATGGCGGAGCGCCCCGCTTCCTTTATGGATCGGTAGCCCGTGCAGCGGCATAGATTGCCTGAAATCGCGTAGTCGGCTCCGGAGTCGTCGAGGGGAATCGCTTCGTCCATGAGTCCGGCGGTCATCGCGACGACAAACCCGGGAGTACAGTATCCGCATTGCGTTCCCCCGCATTCGACCATCGCTTGTTGGATGGGTGAAAGCGTCTCGAGATTGATGCCTTCAATGCTCACAAGGTGCTTTCCATGCAAGTCGCCCATGGGGAGCAGACAGGAGGTAACGGCCCGGTAGCGAACGGCGCCGTCGTGGGCCTGTTCGCCGAGGATTACCGAGCACGCGCCGCAATCCCCCTCTTTGCAGCCTTCTTTGGAACCTGTGAGCGATCGATGTTGCCGAAGGTAATCCAAGGCGACGAGATTGGGGGCAATCTCGGTTTGGATCGTTTGGTCGTTCAGAATGAAGGTGATCGATTTCTTCAAGCTCATTGGCCGGCTCCTCCTAGCGAAAGAATCTGAGCGGCAATACTGACTGCGATTTCCTCAGGGGTATCGCTGCCGACATTCAAGCCCACTGGACAAACGATTCGGTCGATCTGCGTCTGAGAACATCCCATGTTCGCGAGCGATTTGCGGATGCGTTCCAATTTCGGGGGGCTCCCCATTAGTCCAATAAAGGGAAATTCCTGTTCGATGGCGACGCCGAGAGCGTCGATATCGCTTTCATAGGAATGGGTCATTACGATCGCCGCGGTTCGCTGGGGAAAGCGGACTTTAATATAGGCCTCCCGAGGGTGGCCGATGTCGGATTGCTCGGTCTCCCAGTCGCCGAGCATTGCCCTTTGCGATGGACGCGCGTCGAAGATCGACACGTTGTATCCGAGCCAGCGCATTTGCCGGGCCAGAGCCCTTCCGCAATGCCCCGCTCCGAATATAGCGCAGCGCTTTAGGTTGATGGCGCCGATCTCGAGTTTCCAGCGTTCGCTATTGCGCTGCAATTTCTGAGAGTACAGGCCAGCGCTGGCGCGCTTCGCAAGCGTTAGCCCCTCGGGGGAGATCTCCAGGTACGATGGCGTTTCCGACTTCATGTTGGCGACGAAGCGTCTAACCGTGTCGCAGTCTCGGCTAGGATCGATGCGGACGAAGGCATTTATTTGGCCTCCTCCGCAAATTAGGCCGGACGGGCGAGTGGAGCGTTGCTGGTGATCGACTTCGACGAGCATCGGCGGCGCGGCGCCTGCGTCGAGAGTCGCCCGCGCCCGCTCGAGAGCCCGCGCTTCCATAATACCACCCCCGATCGTGCCGACCGTTTGTCCATCCTGCAAAACGAGCATCTTGGCCCCCGGCGTTCCGGGAGATCCTTTTCGGCAACTGGCAACAACCGCGAGCAGGACGGGCCTGCTTCGTCCGAGCTCGTCGGCGACGAGGTCCCAGAATTCGGTCTCTCGACTGACCGGGGACGGGATAGTGGCGGCGGAGCCGCTTGCCGCGAAGTCTTCAAGCTTCATACAGGGCCTCTCCGTTGACAACGGTTGTCGAAACGAGGTCTTCGAATTGCCCTCTTTCGGAAACTTGGCCGATGATTGCCTCGAGGGCGCTTGCGGCGGTGGCGTTTGGCTCGATTCCTTTGGCAGCGACGCACTGGATACAGTCCAGACGCTTTCCTTTGGATAGGTTGCCGCGGGTCTCTCCGATTCCGAGAACGTCGGCCCCCGCTTGAGTGGATCGGAAGAGCGCCTTGATGTGACTGGCGCCGCTTCTGCCTGCGCTCCGGTTTTGCCGTTCGAACGAGTCGATGACATCGAACATGCATAGGTAAGGACCGCCGCCGATGTCTGAAGCGAGGGCCCAGCGAATCCCCTCGCGTTCCGCTTTCTCGAAGTCGAACAGTCCCGACCCTAAGCCGTAATCCTCCACGGGAGCATTGGAAGTCGGGCAGCTCGCGATGGCGGTATTCGACTCGGCGAGCATTTCCCATTCCTCTTGTTGGAAGTGTATGGAATGGCCCATTATGGTTTTCGGGCCTAGCATATTGCAGCGCTGGTAGATCTCAGTGTAGCTGCTAATGTCTTCGAAACCGGAAATCTCCCGGTATAGCTTAAGCGTATGTTGTATTTCATCCGAGGTCTCGCAGAGATGGGTCTGCATGAACAATCCGTTTTCCTTTGCCAGTCGGGCGCCCGTGGACATGAGATCGGGACTGGTCGTGGGCGCGAAGCGAGGGGTGACGCAGTAGCGATTTTCGTAGGCGTTGGCTCCGTCATGAATGGATTGAATCGCGTCTTCCGTCGATTGCTTCAGGTAGTCGGGGCAGCTCATGTTCATGAGGACATTTCCGATGCGAAAGCCCTCAGGGGCGTGGCGCATCGCGGCTTCCAAAGCGGTGGAATGAATGGAACTGTAGCACAGTCCGCCAATCGTCCCGGTAGCGATGATGCGCGACCAAAAGGAGGCGGCCTTTGTTTCGCAGTAGGCGGATTCGGAAAAGCGCGCTTCTTCGGGAAAGGTGTGCGTTTCGAGCCATTCCAGTAGCGACGTCTTCGGCTTGTGGCGAACATCGTCTTGAACCCAATGAAAATGGATGTCGTAGAACGCGGGAAGAATGACGCCTTCCGATTGCGGAAACTCCTCTAGGCGCCAGCCGCGCTGTTGCGCGATGTCGCTGGCCTCTCCGACCTCTTCGATGGTCGTAACCCCGTGCGCCGAACGGGCGACGATCAGCGCGTCGAAATAGTATTCGCACTCGGTGTCGCTTACGGGATTGAGCAAGGCGCCGCGCAGCATTATGAGTCCATCTTTTTCCCGCAAAGGTAGCATCTCCTCTCGCGTTAGCTATAAGGGCGCCAAGTTCGATACGCCGCCCGTCAGCGGAGGTTGATCGAAATTGAGCGCCTTTTTTTGCTGCGCTCCGCTCTTTGGGGGGAATTTTTGAGCAGAGCGGCGAACCGAAGAAGAAAAGTCGCGGCAGGCGCAAACGGCCTTACGTTTTCTTTTCCCCGATCAAGTCCCACAAGTTTCCATACAGATCTTCGAACACGACGACCTGTCCGAAGGCTTCATCGCGAGGTTCTTCCACGAAGCGTACGTTCTTTTTCCTGTAGCTCCGATAGACGGTCTGAAAATCGTCGGTACGCATAAACAGGAAAACCCGTCCGCCAGTCTGGTTTCCGATGTATCGGGCCTGATTCTCGTCCTTGGCTTTTGCCAACAGCAGCGAGCAGCTTGATCCTGCGGGGGCAACGCGTACCCATCGTTTGCCGTTTCCCAGATCGGTATCCTCTAGGAGCTCGAATTCCAGCGTTTCGGTATAATAGTCGATCGCTTCGTCGTAATCGGAGACGAGCAAGGCGAATTGGAAGACGTCCAGTCGGGCTTTATCGGGCATGGGAACGAGTGAGACCGAACGGAGGTCCGTCTGCAAATCAATCTATTTTGAAACGTTCCAAGCGCCTTGGCAGGGCTAATGCTGTAGAGCGCTTATGATTCGCGCCGCGCTAATCGCTTCCATCCTATTCGGTATTATGACGACGCTTGCAGCTGACGATCAGGGGCCTCTTTACTTGATTCTTGGAGCCGTGCCTCAAGAGACGAAACCGATCGTTGCGGCCTTAGCCGACCGCGAGAAAGGGGAGCTGGCGGGATTGGAATACCATGTGGGAAAGTTGGGGAAGAATCGGGTCGTCGTTTCATTGACCGGCGTTGGCAAATCCTACACCGGCATGGTGACGGCTTTGTTTCTACAGGAGTTTAAACCGGATGCGGCATTCATGACGGGGACCGGCGCGCGGATCAATTCCGAGCTTCGAACAGGAGATGTCATTCTACCTACGAATGTATTTCTGCACGATTACGGAAGCTTGGGCGAAGCGGGGATCGCCATGGCGGGCTTGCAGCCTCCCTCGGTTCCCAATGAAGCGCCGCTCTTGGAAAACGATTTCGAAATTACGCCTCGAATGCATGCAAAGGCGTTGACGCTGGTCGAAGGCTACGAGAAACACGCCGTCTTAGTGGATGGGGTCCGTTATGGAGTGGAAATCGGGCCCGGTCGGGTCACGTCCGGAGACTTTTTTGGCGTACCGCAAAACCGCATAGATGCGTTGAGGGAAATGGATGTGGACATCATGGAGATGGAATCCGCAACCTTCGCGTTGGTGTGCGGACACTTTGGGACGCCGTTTCTAGTAGTGCGTTCGGGAAGCAACTTAGCCCAGGCGACGCCAAGCGACGACTATCTGACGTACGGTCCGATCGCCGCTTACTCATCCGCCAAGACAACGACCTATTTGGTTTCGAACTGGTAGGCTTTCGTAGAGGAGGCAATTGATAGGAGGCGTTCTATCAGCTGGGATTGGAGGCCGCGTGGCCGCGTTCGCCAGCGAGCAATCTGAAAGCGCCGGCGAGTCTGCTTGGACCTTTGGCTGAAGGGATTGAGATGCCGTTTGCCAGCCGGGGCGCGATTTAGCGGGAGCGCTCGAGATGGGTTTGCAGCCGGGTATCGATTTCCGCTATCGCCTCTTTCTTTGCGTGTTCCGGAAGGTCAGCGGTTGTAAAGCTATTCCTGGCAAACTGAGCGAGTTGTTCAGGCGTGGCATTCAAACCTTGGGCGACGGCCAGGTAGTCATCAGTCAACGTGTTGCCGAAAATGAACGGATCATCTGTATTTAGGGTGCAGGGAATCCCAGCGGCTTCGATTTCGAAAAGGGGATGGGCCGACATTTGGGATACGTTTTGGAGTTTTACGTTGCTGATTGGACAGATGTCGAAACTAGCTCCGGATTGAACGGCGAGATCGAGAACGTCTGGGTCTTTGACCGCGTTGATTCCATGTTGAATTTTAGTGACCCCAAGGTCCTCGATCGCTTCTCTGACGGAGCTCGGTCCCGAGAGTTCTCCAGCGTGAGCTTTGAGCGCTTTTCCGGCTGATTTGGCTGCTTTCCAAAACTCCTTCGACCAATCCTGGAGGGGGAATTCCTCTGGGCCGTGCAAATCGATTCCGTCGATCTCCGGCGTATCCAATATCTCGCTCAAATAGCGATCTTGATTTTTGGAGAATCCCCCATGATGTAGACCGATATAGAGCCGGGCTTCCATATCTCCAGGCACGGCTGCCTTGATGGCTTTCGCTATTTCGCGAGCGGAGAGACCGGTGAATTCCAGAGCGATCCCGGCGAAGCTGAATTCCATGTAACGAGTGTTCTCGGCGCGGCGAACCTTGAAGAGTTCCTCGACTGTCTGGGCATAGCGTTCGGGGCTCGTCATCCACGGAACGACGTACTTGAAAATCAACTGCTCGAAGTCGTCGAAGGTTTTAAAACGGTAGTCTTCGGCCCAGGATGGAGGAGGGGTATCGAACTGCTGAGGGTCGGATTGCGTCATGATTTCCCAAGGACAAGCTCCCTCGATGTGAAGGTGGTGCTCTGCTTTCGGGAGCGATTGGAGGAATGCTTTCAGGTGGGATTGGCGTTTCATATAAGGTGTTCGGACTGTTTTTCGGTGGTGATCAAAGGAGTGGCCCAGAGGAGGGCGGATATCGTTAAGTAGGACCAAAACCATTGGTTTAGCTCGATATCCAGCTTGGAAACGGAGTCGGCGAACGCGAGCTCGTACTGGTGCATGAGCCCGGTGGCGGATCCGATTGCGGCCGCTAAAAACCAAAGCGCCGCATAATGGAATTTCTTTTCAATAATAAAGACTGTGGCAGCGGACAGGATGAGGGACGTGTATACATAGCCTTGCTCGATGGCGAAGGCGCCGGTCCCGAAAAACGTTCGACTTGTCTCCATAACGCGTAAGACGGTTTCGTTGAAAAAGCTGGTCTGCGCCACGGTCCCGGCGGTGGCGAGGCCGTGTTTTAGAATGAGCGCCCCGTAGGCGCCGACCACCGGTATTATCCCAAACACTACAGCCGGTACATGCTTTTTGGGGGTGACCTCAAAGGCCTGAGACATCATTGAAACGCCGATCCAAATGAGAATCGCCATGCCTGCTTCAACTGGAATGAAGTAAAAGAGGATGCTCGCGGTACCGGACAAGCATACTGCGCCGATGAAGAGGGCATTCAAAACGGAATAGCCGGCTCGCGCCCCGAGCGCTTTCCACCCTGGGTGGCCAATGTAGAGGGATGTTGGGAACGGCGAACCGAAAAGGGCCGCTCCGATGGTCCCTAAGCCATTCATAGCCAGCGAAGATCTGGCAGGGTAGCGATCGCCTGCGGCATCGGCCGATTCGATTATCTGCAAGGAAAGAACGAGGTGTATGATGCCGAGCGGGGCGAGGACGGGTAGGAGGCGCGGCGCCATTTCGAAAGCGGCCCAGAGGTCGCCGACGAGGGGTAGGGGGATGTATAGTCCCAAGGCGCTTGTTTGAAGGGGCGTCTTGGCAACGACGCTTGGCTCTCCCGCATAGAAAAGGCCCCAGGCGATCGCCGTCCCGAGACATAGAGTGACCAATCCTGCTGGCAGACCGAATTTCAAGCGGACGCCGCCATAATACACGATAATCGTTAGCCCGAGCGTTGTAAGTCCGATCAGTGGAAAGGCGTAGCTGCGAAATACGAAGTCGAGCGCGATAAAAGCGAAGCCGATCCCGGCTAGGGTCGAAAGCAATGCGGCCCGCGGCGTAAAGTCTCTGAGCTTGTACACGATGAACGATCCGAAGAATTCGATCAGACCCGAACCGAAGCAGGCGAGCAGCCCCGCTCGCCAGGCGACGAGGTCGGCCTCCTCCTTGCTCAATCCCTCCGCCAGGGCCATTTGCTGGGCCGGGAACATCGCCAGGAAAACGAATGCAATAATGGTGAGAATGCTTGTTCCGTAAGGAAGGGCGCAGACATCGTGACGGTTTTCGCGCTCCGCCAGTCGGAGGGCTTGGCGCCAATAGTAGACGTTGCCGATCGCAAGTCCTACGGCCGATGCGGGGAGGATCTTCCCGAAGAACAATTCTGGCGAGAACCCTAGGAATCCTTGGCATAGGTTGCTCATGAGGATGAGCATCACCAAGTTATCCAGGCCCAGGGCAAAGAAGCCATCGATGTCTCCTCTCACGAAACGTTTCACTTCGCGTATTCAAGCAAGTTCCGCGCTCAGTATCCCTGGGATGCGAATAATGAGCGTTCGGCGCTGAGACGTCGGCGCTAATGGAGCGCCGGTGAAACTTCTCGTTGCGAAATCGAGCGCTTGGGAGATTTGGTCCGAACTTTGCTGGTGGAAAGAATCGATGAAATGGATAGAGAAAGGAGATTGGGACGGCTTTTTCGGACTAGGTCTGAACAACCTGATCAATTTCCTTCTTATCATTAGCCTTTCCCAGTCCGTACTGGGATTTTCAACCGAGTTGATCGCAACTCGAGTTTTGCCAGGGATGGCCATGGGGCTTCTGCTCGGCAACCTATTCTACGCTTGGCAAGCACGCTCGCTCGCGAAACGTCTTGGACGCGACGATATTTGCGCTTTGCCCTATGGAATAAATCTGCTGCCGATCTTCTTCTATACTTTCTATGTAATGCTGCCGGCCCAGCAGATTGCGTTAAGCAATGGGGCGAGCGCTGAAGAGGCGAATCATCTCGCCTGGATAGCGGGAATCCTCGCTTGCGTGGGGTCTGGCATAATCGAGCTGATCGGTTCGTATTTCGTCCCTCTCATTCGCCGAGTGGCGCCGCGAGCGGCTTTGCTCAGCGCTTTGGGGGTGATTGGAATTTTCTTTATCGCGGCGGACTATGCGTTTCGAGCGTACGAGTTTCCTCTGATCGGTTTGCCGACTTTGTTTCTCACTTTGTATTTCTATTATGGAGGCGATCGGGTGCGCTTTGGCATTCCCGGCGGTTTAATCGTATTGTCTGTGGGCATACTGATTGCTTGGCTCAGTCACTGGCTGGGCTTCAGAAGCCCAATTGGCGGAATTTCAGAGTCCAGTTTGGACTTCGGGCTTCATTTGCCGTGGTTCTTCGGCTTCGAGGCCTTTCTGTCGATCGGACAAATGGCGTCCTTCGCCGCGGTCATTATACCGATGGGATTGATCAATGTAGTCGGGTCGATGCAGGCATTGGAGTCGGCGGCCGCATCCGGAGACGACTTTCCGCCGAAGTCGTCGCTGGCCGTTAACGGGCTGGGAACAATCATTGCAGGAACGCTCGGGTCTCCGTATCCGACAACTTTGTACATTGGGCATCCGGGTTGGAAAGCGATTGGCGCTCGGGCGGGCTACTCCCTGATCAATGGGGTTCTCATGGCTGCGCTTTGCCTTACGGGATCGCTGGGTTTTCTCTCGGAATACGTACCCATCGAGGCGGGGATGGCGATTCTCATTTGGATTGGGATTACGATTGGATCGCAGGCCTTTCAAGCAGTCCCTCGCGCTCACGCCCCAGCTGTGATCGTTGGAATGATTCCGGGCATTGGGGCATTCTGCGCCTTGATCGTAAAACGCGTATTGGGAACTGTGGGATTCGGCCAAGAGGACCAACCCTACAGTTCCGAGCTATTGGCGAACCTGACGGACAAAGGGAATCTGTTTGCGGAGGGCGTCTTTGTCTTGGAGCAAGGTTGGCTCTATGCGTCTATTCTGCTTTGCGGGTTCATGGTTGCCTTGATAGAGCGGCATTTTTCGAATGCGATTGGCTGGCTCGTCGCTTCGGCTGGACTATCGGCGCTAGGTATCATTCATTCTTTTAAAATAATGAGCGGGGACATCACCACATCCATTGCTCCGGCATGGGAGTGGACGTTCGGATATTTAGCGGCGGCCGGCATACTGGTCGCAGTCAAATTCGCAATGACTTGCAATACAGAGGGGGAGAATAGCTGAGGAACATATGCCAATTGTAAGATTATCAGGAACGGTCGAAGGCGAGTGCGACGCCAATCGCGAATCTAGAGCGCGGATGTTGTACACCCTTTTCGCCAACGGGTGGGATATTTATAATTCCAATGGAGATCAGAGAATAACGCTTTCGAACATCGAGCGTAAGATACAGGAGTCCGATGCGTTTGTGTTTATGCCCGGAGCATCTCTAGAAGACTTGTTCAAGGCCGTATCCATATTCGTAGGCTACCAGACCTTGGATCCGCATCTGTTTGGCAAAGCGACAGCGATTTTGAATACGGACGATTCCTGGGATCCGCTACTCGAGCTTTTAGACAACCTGCAAGAAATCGGCGCCATTAGGCAAGATTATCGCCAGTTTCTGGTGATCGCCCAGTCTCCTAGCGAAGTGCTGGCGTGCGTCGATCGGGTCCGGGTGGAAGGGCTGCCCGATGTCGGAAGGGAAAAGGTGACGACCAATCACAGCGATTCGTTCAGCAATCCGAGACCGGAAGATTATCGAGCGAACGTATGCATTTTCTGTTCGGCTTCAATGGAGAATCCATCATATCTGAACGAAGGCTACGAATTGGGCAGGCTTCTCGCCGAAAACAAGCTGGGTTGCGTTTCAGGAGCCGGTACAACCGGTGTCATGGGAGAAGTCGTCAAGGGCGCTGCCGAAGCCGGAGGATGGGTCGCGGGCTCCAATGTGCCGCATATTATAGAGCTGGAAGGGCTGCCGGACGGGCTTTCGGCGTTCTGGCTGACTCCCGATATCTATACGCGGATGGAGGCTATGATCGAGAATTCCGATAAGTTCGTCATATTTCCAGGGGGCGCCGGGACGGTGCAAGAGATGTTCGCTTTGCTGATACTCAAAGCCGCGGGCAACCCGCTCATGAAAGGCAAGAGTATCGTCATCTACAACCGCCCGATCGATGGGCAGACCGATGGCTATTGGGACCGGCTGCTCGTCCTCTTGAAGCCTTGGGAAAACGAGGATCTCTTTACTGTAGAAACGGATTTGCCGGGACTGTTGCGGGAGGTTAGCGCGTAAGCGTAATTGAAGCCGAAGAGGCTCTCGCGCCGTCCAGTCTGCCCGCACGTCTGTTGTGCGGATGGGCGGACTTCCCGAATGATTCGAGCCGCTGCAACGAAATGCGGCGAACCCAAGCGATGGGCGCTCGCTCTCTAATGTCGGTTAGGACAATGGGGCCAGCAACTGTCCGAGCGCATCGTCGAGGGCGTAGCGGAGGATCCAGGCTCGGCGAGACGAGGAGGGCGCTCTGCGAGCGTCTATGAGCGCTTGAGAAAGGCTCGTTCGAGTGGATTGGCTCACTGCGCTTCGATCGAGAAGGGCCAGGCAGGCAATTTCGTATATGGCTGCGCAGGCTTCGGGACTGCCGCTGTTGAAGAGAGGCACGCCACGGCTTATAGCGAGGTTGATGATGTCCTCGGGACTGCTGCCCAATGTCGGATTTGAATCCTTATCGCGGGAGGGCGAGCGGTTGGCCTCTTCGCGAGCGATCGCTTTTACGTAGTCGATTTCCAGGCGAAAGGGTCCGGGCATTTTGTCCGAAAGGGTGAAGCCTAGCGAAGCAATGCTTTGAGGCCTGAGCGAAGCGCTGGGATACGGTCTGCCATAGGATTGGCGAACGAAGTCCGTAGCGGGGATGTAGATTTCGGACCATTCGCCGTCTTGGGTGGCGAACGCGGCTCGAAAAGAGCCAGCGGTCATTTGGCGCGCCTCGCGAAGATCGAGATAGTAGGAGCGGCCATCTCCGCGAGCGCGGATGACAAAGCCGGCAACGTCTTTCAGGTCGAGATTGCGAGGGCGGTTGCGGAGAGAAACGAACCCACCATTGTTTTCCATCGAGAGTTGTCCTGCAAAGATCAAGGTGCCGTCGTCCGTTTGCTGGAAGCGACTCGTGGAGATGCCCCCCATGACGCTGTCATTGACTACGCCCCAGTCGTCCAGCGTCGCGGGGTTTTCGAAGGAGGCAATCGTTTGGCTGGCCAGGAGGCCGGGAGACGAGGTTGATGCCATGGCGGCGAGGGCGACTAGAAGGGGGGTCGGACGATGAGAGCTCATGCTAGGGCAAACGAAGCGAAGGGGCGAATGAGGGCGGACGTTTCGATATAATGAGCGTCGAAAACCTGTCCGGAATTTGTTCATGGAACGAAAATCGCGCCCGAGATCCCTCGTCAATTATCTCGCTGAGTAGCGAAAAGGAAAACGACACCCTCCGCTCTGCCGAGCGTTGAGATTGCCGGTCAGCGTCTTCCGAGGAGAAGCAGAAGGAATGGGGGGAATCCCAATTTGAATCCCGGACTTGATTATAGCATACAATAATGGGAAAGAGGGGGCCTTTCGAATTTCATGGAATCGGGTAGGAATCCTTCTAGCTTCTAGGTCAGTATGGGTCGCTTGCTTGAAGATATACTGAGACGAAAATTCGAATAGTCGAAGATTGGACTGGAACCTCGAAAAGCGAGTCCGTCGTGAGAAGTCGTCGACGGTATCGTTTTCGAAGTCGCGTCTCGATAGATTAAAGTCCAGCGAGAATCGCTCTTGATCTGCCGATCGGATTTGCGGATTAATATCGGTATGAACCCACGCCTCGTTTGCCTTCTCCTGCTGATATTTAGCGTACCCCTCTGCGCTCAAACGCCTTCCGCGCAGCGATCGGCTTCGCTCTCCAAAGGCCCTCCGCGATCCGTTGGGATTTCTCCGGATCGTATCGAGCGGCTAGATCGGATGGCGGAAGAGGCGATTGCGAACGATGAGGTTCCGGGGCTAGTCGCTATTGTCGCCCGGAAGGGGAAGATCGTCTATCATAAGGCGTTTGGCCTTGCGGACGTAGCGTCCGGCGCGCCAATGGAAACGGATCATATTTTTCGGATCGCGTCCCAGACGAAAGCGATTACGTCGGTAGCGGTCATGATGCTCTGGGAAGAAGGGCGGTTCGGTTTGGATGACCCCATTTCGAATTACATCCCGGAATTCAAGGATCCTAAAATATTGGATACATATGACGAGGCGACTGGGAGCTACACCTCGATCCCGGCGAAAAAGGAAATAACCATTCGACAGTTGCTCACGCATAGCTCTGGCTTGGGCTACGGCATGATCGATTCCAATAAGGCAATCAAGACGATCTACAAACAGGCGGGCATTGTCGATGCTTGGTCGATCGAGCCGGATCTCCTGGCGGACAATATAAAACGCCTGGCCAAACTTCCTTTGGTGTTCGAACCGGGTGAAAAGTATCATTACTCGCTGGGGATAGACGTGCTGGGCTATTTGATCGAAATCGTATCGGGAATGTCCTTCGATACCTTCCTGCAAGAGCGCCTTTTCAAGCCGCTTGGCATGGCGGACACGCATTTCTATTTGCCGGAAGAGAAGGCGGATCGATTGGTGACTCCGCATTTGGACAAGGACGGCGAGTGGGTGAAGTACCGAGGGGTGCCTAGCTATTACGATGCGGACTATCCCATCAAAGGGGCAAAAACCTATTTCAGTGGGGGAGCGGGGTTGTCGAGCACGGCTTATGACTATGCCACGTTCTTGCAAATGGTTCTGAATGACGGAGAACTCAATGGGGTGCGTTTTTTGAGTCGTACTACGGTGGATACAATGAACGCTATACAGATCGATAAGGGCGGGGAGATTTCTCATGGACTGGCATTCGGCATTAACAACGAGAAGAGCCTGGCCAAAGGGGGCCTCGGAAGCGTAGGAAGCGTTAGCTGGGGCGGCTATTTCAATTCCCAGTATTTCGCGGATCCAGATGAGCAGGTTCTCGCGGTCCTCCTCAAGCAGACTCGGAAGACGATCAATCGCGATTCCACGCGCGACAAGTATCGGCGGCTCGTCCTCCAAGCGATCGACGATTGATTGGGTCATTGGGCTAACGGGCTCCCCTGTCGAAGCCAGCGCGAGAACGAGCTTCGCCAATCGGTGCCGAAGCGAGACTGGGAGATAGAGCAAAACAATTATCGGACATCGCCGTTGCAGGCATTTGTTCGAACCCTTTCCAGGGACTTGGCTTTGGTTTTCGGCTATTATTGAAGCAGCGCTTTGGGAGTTAACCGGCGAGCGCGACCTGAAACCGATCGAACTAGCCGTCGACCGCTATATGGACTGGTACATCGGCGACGGGTATTACACCAACGGCCGCAGTTTCAATTGGGATAATTACAACAGTTACGTGTCCCAGCCGCTTATGCTGGAAGTCCTTCGTATTTGCAAAGACCAAGGGTACCCCTTGGGCGCGCATTTCGAGAAAGTCAAAGCCCGCGCGTTCCGCTATGCTGAAGTCCTGGAGCGCATGATTTCTCCGGAAGGCACTTTCCCCGTGTTGGGTCGCTCGTCCACTTACCGCTTTGCTTACCTCCAGCACCTCGGCTATGTTGGCGCGCGAGTCGATTGGCCTGACGTTCTCAATCCCGGGGCCACCCGGGCCGCCATGACCACGGTGATCAAGCGCATGATCGAAGCGCCCGGCACCTTCGACGAAAATGGTTGGCTTCAACCCGGCTATGTCGGGCATCAGCCTTCCGCCCGCGATCCCTATAACAATACTGGCGCATTGTACAATTGTCTGCTCGGGCTCGCCCATTTGGGCATGCCGGCGAATCACCCTTTCTGGACGGCTCCTAGAGCAAAGTGGTTTCAACAACGCGTTTGGAGCGGCGAGGATGTCCCTAACCAAGAGGCGTACCGGGAATAGCGATTGCTAGCCGGAAGTCCGGCGAGAGTTCATGGGCTATGTTGTTTACGGGCAAAAAAACCATGACAGTCCCCGTTGGCTAAGCGTAGGCTCGAGCGATAATGAAAACCAACCCTGCCACAGCGCTTCGGCGCGTTCCTATTTCGATCGCCAACTGGAAAATGGCGATGACCCTTGAGGAATGTCGCGCGTTCGCCCGCCAGTTTGAAGTCGAGATGGGCTGCTTGCTCGGAAAGATCCAAGTGATTCTCTGCGCCCCTGCGACCGCCATGTCGACTGTCGCGGAAGCGGTCAAGGAGCTGCCGCTCGTCGACCCTGGCGCTCAGAATTCCTCGGCGTACCCCGATCCTGAACACAGCGGGGAGATATCGGCTCGACTGCTCGCCGACGCCGGATGCGTGTTCTGTATGGTTGGCCACTGGGAGATGAAGGTTCGCATGAGCAAACCCGACGATGAATTGAACCGCGAGCTGCATGGCGTCTACGATAGCGGTATGCGTCCCATCATTTTAGTGGGGGAGTCCGAAACCGAAAAAGGAACTCCCAGCGACGACCTGGTCGAGCGCATGGAAGCGATAATGAGGGGGATCTCCGCTGCGCAAATCGCCCGGGCAGTCATGGTCTACGAGCCGGAGTGGGCGATCGGCGCCGACGAGCCAGCGCCCCCTGAGTACATCGCCGAGCGCGCCACCTTAATGCGTCGATGGCTCATCGATCGCTATGGAGTCGAGGCCGCGGATCCCATCCCCATCATCTATGGAGGAGCCGTATTTCCCGAGAATGCCGAATGGCTGCTGACGACCCCCGACATAGATGGCCTCGGGGCGGGACGCAAAAGTCGCGATGCCAAGGAATTCGCCAGTATAGCGAAACTCGTGGGGAAGGCGTTCCACCTCAGCTAGTCTTTTCTTGCCGAGAAAGGGTCCAATCGCCGGAAAGCGGACCGCCTCTGTTCGGCGCATTCCACCCGTGCCGCAGGGAGCATAGAATGAACCCGTAGGCGGGCGCGAATCCCGCTTGGCGATTCTGAGTCGGGGCGGGGGGACCTATTTTCCTCGCAAGTGTTTGTCGAACCAGGCGATCTGGATTTGGTCGATGTCCGGCGGCTTGTGACCCCCGAAGTTGAATCCGTGGCCTCCGTTTTCCACGCGTATTAGCTTCGAGGGTACGCCAGATGACCTTAACTTGGCATGCATGATTTCAGATTGAGAAAAATCCACCGTCGCGTCCGCATCGCCATGGACTAAAAGTATCGGAGCATCGTCGGCAGTTACGTGGGTTAGGGGCGAGGCTTCCGTTGCGATCGCGTGTTCTACGGATCCTTCCACGGTTCGTTCCTTTTCTCTAACGCCAACGAAGTAGTTCGCGTCCTGGCCGTTGATGAAATTCGAGGGAGCTGCCCGGGCGACCACGCATTGGACTTTCGCATTCAATTGGTTGATCGGACTCTGGTCAGGCCGATGCTCGTCGCCATCCAGCACTCCGAGCATGCTCGCCAAGTGCCCGCCTGATGATCCGCCTAGAGCGCCGATTTTGTCCGGATCGATTCCGAACCGGTTGGCGTGAAACCGTACGTATCGGACTGCTCGCTGCACGTCTTCCACCTGCGACGGGTATTGAAACCTTGGAGTCGCTCGGTGACTTATGGCGAAGACGGTGTATCCGGCCGCTAGCAAAGGCTCGCCGTCATTTTCCACATGAGACTGGTGACTCAGGACGCGGGCATCGTAGCCCATGGGCCGGGTCCAGCCGCTGCCGGAAATTTGAATGATTCCATGGCCGTTTGGGTTGGCTGGATGGTACACATCCATAACCAAGGCCAAGCCCGAGTACATGCCGTAAATGACATTGCGGTCTACGGAAGCGGCGTTCTCAAGTTCGGGCTGGGCCGATAGGGGGACTTGAGGCAATAGCCCCAGTAGAATAGCAATACAGGCGCGTGAGCGAGTAAACATGGTTCGTTTGGGTTTAAGTATGATCGGAAGCGTCGTATCCTTCGCCGCAGGGCCGCTACTTTCGCGCCTTGCTGAACAGCCAATCCCAGATGTCGCCGGATTTATCCGTTCGCTCAGAGGCGTGGACGGTTGTGAATCCTCGCGTAGGATCGTCTCCTTTATAGGCGAACGCGGGCGCTTGGGCCCCATGTTTAACGCCTTTTAAGGTTGTGAATTTCGTGTTGCCATCGATCGCATCGAGGCGGTCGAAGACGTGTTTTGTAAAGATGTAGGGAACCGTGGGATCATCATCCCCGTGAAAGGTCCAAATCGGAATGTCTTTGATGCGCTCCACCTCTTGCCAGGGAGGAAAGACGCCCGCCGTCGGAATTGCGGCGGCGAAACGATCCGGGCGCTGGTAGATCGCAGTGAAGGTGCCAGCCCCGCCCATTGAATGGCCCAGACAGTACACGCGGTCCGCATCTATCTTGTATTCGCTCATCAATACGGAATCGATGAACTCGAAAACGATATGGAGATTGCCGACCGGCTCTGAGGGTCGACGGCTCCGTCGTCGTTCCATCCAAGCCTTCATTCCATCCGGGAGAGAGGCGATCAGCTCATCGGATATCTCCGGCATTGTTGCCAACGGAGAAGTGGGGTCGGACCAACTGGCGCGGGACTGCGGCGCCAGCACGAACGCGGGGTATTTGCGCCGGAGTCCCTCCTCGGCCATCATTTCATTCCAATCTCGAAGGTTCTTTACGTTCTGGTCGCCTCGCCCACCCGCTCCATGAAGACTCAGCACGAGCGGGTAGGTCTTTTCGGGGTCGAAGTCGATCGGCTTCATGAGGCGGTACTTTACCCCTTTGAACTCGCCTGGCTCATACAGGTCGAGAGTCGCCTCGGAAACCGCAGGGGGACGTTCGCGCCGATTTCCGTTTTGCGAATACGCTAGATCGATGAACAATAATACTGCGAGGAGAGCGAGGGGTATGTTTTTCATTTTGGACAGGAAATTCCGGAACCCCTAGAGGGTCAATGTTCAATTGGCAGCGAGTCCTCAATGAGAGCTATTGGGAGAACGTAACCGTATAAAAACTACAAAACATTCATTGATGGAGCGTTTGAGTTTGGTGCCGATGCGAAACGCGTCGCTGTCGGCGATTTTGCGAACCCGATTGAACGCTTCGACGCCCCCCCCCGCCTCGTAAACGGAGACGGCGTCCGTCGATACGAGAGCAGTCGCCCGATTAGCCTCTTCGTCTATTCGATTGGCAAGGACCAGACGGTTGGCGACGGCAATCCACTGCCTGCGTTGAGGTGTGGGGTGCGATCGCCCGCCGAGAACAGCGAGGGAATGGAAACCCTAGCCGACCCGTTCGCTCCGTGGGAAGGGGTTGGGTCTTGGGCCTTGCTTGCCGGAGCGCTTGTTGTAAAAAGGAGAAGGCTTCTGCGGCGTCTCGCGATTAGCGAGGTGTGGGGATGGGCTTGTCCGTCTGCGGTTCCCGCTCGAAGAAGACCCTCGCCGGTCGCCGCTCGAGAGTTGCTCCCACAGATTTACGACGGATCTCGAACCCTGGGCTTGCGGTTTTATCCGAGGCCTCTAAAGGTAGCGTCATGGCAGATTACCCCAATCCTCACAGTCGGCGACAATTTCTAAAGCGCTCCGCGCTATTCGCCTCGTTTTCCATATTGCCGAGCCATGTGGTTTTTGGCCAAAATTCCAGTAGTGGGCAGCTTGCCCCGAGCGCCCGGGTTAATTTGGCCGCGGTTGGCATCGGCAACCAAGGCGGGCGCGATTTAGAGAATCTCTTCAACTCCGGGCACTGCAACGTGGTGGCTCTCTGCGATGTCGATTTGAAGGGCGAGCATACGCAAAAATCCCAACTGAATCACCCCAAGGCCCGTCGTTTCACCGATTTTCGGAAGATGTTCGATGAAATGAGCGATGAGATCGACGCGGTGCTGATCGCGACGCCTGACCACTCCCATTTCTGCATCGCTATGCTCGCGATGTCGCTAGGCAAGCATATCTATGTGGAAAAGCCCTTGGCCCACACCTTTGGCCAATGCGAGCGCCTGATCGACATAGCCGAGCGAAGCGGTGTGGTTACCCAAATGGGGAATCAAGGCCACTCGGGAGCCAACTACTTTCAATTCAAGGCTTGGACCGAGGCGGGGATTATCAAGGACGTAAAGCGCATTAGCGCTTTCATGAACAAAGATCGCCGTTGGCACGGCTGGGGAACTGCGGTGAAGGCGTATCCGAGCCAGCCAATTCCGGAGGGAATGGATTGGGATACTTGGTTTTGCAGCGGCCCGGAAAATTCGTTCAGCGACCGGCTGCATCCGCAGGAATGGAGGAGCTGGTACGACTATGGAAGCGGCGCTTTTGGGGATTGGGGTCCGCACATTTTAGATACGGCGCATCGATTCTTGGAATTGGGATTGCCTCTCAGGATTAATGCGGTGAAGCGCGAAGGGGCTAACGATTTCGTATTTCCGCAGGCCTCTACGATTGAGTTTCAGTTCGCCAAGCGAAAGAGTATGCCGGCTTGCGATGTTACTTGGTACGACGGCGTCGAAAACCTGCCTGAAGTAGAGGAGGAGCTGGGGGAGTATGCCAAAAATCCGGATACGGGAGAAATGGAGAGCAAACCCCTTAATATCGGCAAGCCCGGAAAGATTATTTATGGGAAGGATCTGACTTTCGCGGGAGGTAGCCACTCCGACGCGTTGCGGGTCGTGCCTCGGAAGAAATTCATGGAGGTCAGAGAGTCGCTCCCAAGGATCAGCGGAAAGAATTCGAATCACTACGCCAACTTCCTCTTGGCGTGCAAGGGCGAAGAGGAATCTCGCTCGCCATTCCGGGTCAGTGGGGAGCTAACCCAGGTATTCAATCTTGGGGTGATCGCCCAGAGGCTCGGCGGCTCGATCAAGTTCAATCCGAAGACCCGGAAGATTACTAACAATAAGACCGCCAACGCCCTGCTTGATCCTGCGCCGCGCAAGGGTTGGGAAGAGTTCTACAAGCTCTAATCCCGATAGGTATTGGCGCCTTGCCGGAAGGCTTCGCGCTCGCTGCGTTTTCTCCATCCTCGGAATAGGAAGGTATGGCTTCGCCTTCGCGTCCTCGATTTTGAATTGTCACAGCGAGCGGAGGCGAAGGAGTTGGGGCAATGCGATCCTTCTTTGCCAAGGAAATGATCCTGGACAGCGTTCGCAAATCAAGAGAGTCTATCATCGATGAAGCGGCGAGACTTTTTCAAGGCGGCGGCCGCGGGTATTGCCGCGACTGCGACGCGTTCTAGACTCCTTGCAGCTGACCGAAAAACCCGGCCGAATGTCGTTTTTCTTTTCGCGGACCAAATGCGGGCTCACGACCTGGGGTGTATGGGCAATGATCAAGTGATCACTCCCCATTTGGACAAGCTAGCGAGCGAGGGATTGACTGTGGAAAACATGATCGCCGCGTCGCCTGTATGCACGCCCTATCGAGGACAGTTGATGACGGGACGCTACGGCCATGCGACCGGGGTGGTACACAACGATATAAAGCTGCCCAACTCCGAGATTACGATCGCAGATCAGATGAAGCAAGCGGGCTACCACACGGGTTATATCGGTAAGTGGCACCTGGCGGGGCATCGCGATAATCCCGTTGCTAAGGAAGACCGCCGCAATTGGGATTTTTGGGCGGTCCGCAATTGCTCGCACAAGCATTTCGATCCGCAGTATTGGATAAACGATGACGCGGAAGCCACTACCGTAGATGGCTGGGAGCCGGAGGTTCAGACGGATGTCGCTATCGAATATATTAGGGAGCATCGCGCCCATCCCTTTTTCTTGGCGGTTTCGTACGGCCCGCCGCACAACCCTTACCGAGCCCCGGAACGTTTCGTGAAACAGTACGAAGGCAGGGAATTGGAGGATCGACCGAACGTACCGCCCCGTAGCGAGAAGGATAAGGATCAGCTGCTTCACTACGATGCGATGATCACCAGTCTCGACGAATGCGTGGGACGCATAAGCGCGGCGCTCGATCGCGCGGGGCTGACGGACAATACGATTCTAGTGTTTACTTCGGATCACGGCGACATGCTAGGCTCGCAAGGGCATCGCTTGAAGCAGCGCCCTTGGGAGGAATCGATCAACGTTCCCTTCATTGTTCGCCAGCCAGGCAGGATCAAAGCCGGGCAAAAACGCGATTGGATGGTCTCGTCCGTCGATTTGATGCCGACTCTACTGGGACTTTGCGGCGCCACGATACCGAGCCAAGTTCAAGGAATCGATCAATCGGGTCTTTTCCAGGGAAATGACGGGGAGAAGCGCGAGTCCGCCTTCCTTTTCAATACGCACAACGGTGGCGGTCCCGGTTGCGATTGGCGCGGCATTCGGACGAAAGATTGGGTCTACGCCTTTCACATGGAAGGCGATTGGATTCTCTACGATTTGAAATCGGACCCGTACCAATTGGAGAACCTGGCTGGGCGCCCTGAATTCCAATCGAAACGGAACGAGTTGCGTCGAGCGCTCGATCAACAGCGATTGGAGCTAGGGGAGAATCTTCCTCTGAATGGCGAATTGCCCGACCCGGTTCGACTGCCTCAGCAGGTTTGAGAGCTGAATTCGATCGAGTTCCGCTCCGGCGGCCTTCGTGAACTCCCATGGCTTTGCCTTGACGGAGAAAAGCGGTCGGTAGATAAATGGAGGCGTTATGAGCGGACCGTTAAGCCTGAAATGCCTGACTTTTGCCTTGGTCGCCGTTTTCGCCTGCGCGAACGCCTTTGCTCTTGGAGAGGATGTTAGCCCTGAGGCCAAAGAAAGCGATCGCCGCGTGGCGGCAGAGGCCAAGCTGAAGGCTGAGTCGAGTTCGGTTACTCTCTATGCGAAGGGGCTTTGCTGTCCTTCGTGCTCGATTGGCGTTCGCAAGATGATCAGCAAATTGGATTTCGTGGACCGCAAGCGCTTCAACAAGGGAGTGGCGCTCGATACTAAAATGCAGCTCGTTTCGGTTGCGGTACAGGAAGGGGCAAGCGTCGATTATGCCTCTCTTGCGACGGCAGTGGAAAAAGCAGGTTACGACCCTGTGCACGCCTATTCGATCGATGGCGGGGCGTTGAAAGCGCAATCGCTAGCCACTCGTTAACGGAATCGCCATGCGATCAAGGCTGCTCTGTTTGGCGGGGTTGCTCGGGCTCGGGGCGACTGCGTCCTTTGCCGATCAGCCGATTTTCAATGAAATGCCTCGCTGGGACAATGGCTGGGGGGTTCAGATTATCGAGGAGCATCGTAGCGAAAGCGATTTGCTTCTTGGCGAAACCGTCGTAGCGGACGGCTTTTCAGAAGAAGTCTACATTACGCATTTGGAGGGCGTGTATACTTGGGACAAATCGATTCGCGTAACCGCTAAGCTTCCCTATGTACGGGACGCGACGCGCGAGTTGCCCGATGGAAACGGGGGAAAGCGATTGCAAAAAGACGAAGGGTGGGGCGACCTGACCTTGGCCCTACCTCTCAAGCGTTACTTTAACCTGGATGGGAGAAGCGGCTCGTGGACGCTCGCCCCTCAGCTTCGAATTCCATTGTCGGAGCAAGACGAATACGAAGTGTACGATCAGGTTTGGAGACCTGGGATTTCCGTCGGATACGAAACCGAAACCCACAAATGGATCATTGCGATCGGGGCAACGGCTTGGGCGGCCAGCGATGGGTTTCCCTCGAGAGATTCCATGAACCTCGACCTCGGCTTCAATTTTCGAGCATTCAAGTCATCCGGTCACGCTAAATTGGAAACCGATTTCTTGCGTGAAGGCGACGGCTCGGAGACCTTGGTCGTTGGCCCCAGTCTGTACTGGAAATTTACTGACACGGTTCATGGAAAGATCATGTGGAAACGCGACGTTCATGATCGCCAAGGCACGCTCGATCACGGGAATGGGCGCTATCTGAAAATTGGCATCGGGTTCGTGTATTAGGGCAGTGTTTCGAACGTCGACTCAGGGAGGGGAAACAAGTCCCGCTGGGCCGTATATTAGCTGATTCCCCAGTGGAGAGGGTCCCTCTATGCCTACGGTTTAGGCCGTTGACTCTGGCAATCCCTGTTTGCTGGGTATGACCTCTCTCGTCGTCGGGAAAGATCTTTATCGTTATGTCTTTGTCGGTTTCAGGATAGGCGACTTGTCCACCAAAACGGTTCGGAAAGGTTGTGATCGTGTCGCCATCGGCTGCCTCTTGGATTGGCTGCTGCGTTGCCTCGGGCAGACCGAGCGATGATTAACCGGTTTCAGTCGGAAGACCAAGGTCCTCCGGCCATTGATGTCTCGGATACGCCCGCCAAACGCGAAAAAGGCTGCTGCGACGGGTCTTTTGGCTTATTAGATACTCTCCGAGAGGAAGAGATCGGTTGCAAAGCGGGTTAAGGGCGCCATACCGCGTTTATTGTGTCATTTGAATCGCTTGATTTGTCCGAACATCTTATCACCGCCCTCCAGGATTTGGGCTACGGCGAGGCTATGCCAATTCAGGAAAAGGCAATACCGTTGGCGCTGGAAGGGGGCGACATCATGGCAGCGGCTCAGACCGGGTCGGGCAAGACGGCCGCGTTTGCGTTACCGATGCTGCAACGCCTGAGCCTGGCGGAAGGCCCTTCGAAGGGGGTGAGTAACTTAGTCTTGGTGCCGACGCGCGAACTAGCCGCTCAGGTGGGTGAGGCGATCGAGGGGTATGGCAAGGATTTGCCAAACCCGCCCAAGGTCTTGGTTCTGTTTGGCGGTGTAGCTATTGAGGCCCAGCTCTCGGCAGCAGAGAACGAGCCTGATGTTGTAGTCGCGTCGCCGGGGCGCTTGCTGGATTTGATGGAGCGGGGGGCGCTTGAGTTTTCTGGACTGGAGATGTTGGTGCTGGATGAGGCCGATCGTTTGTTGGCCTTGGGGTTCGCGGATGAATTGAAGAAGATATTGGAGCTTTTGCCCGCCAAACGGCAAAACCTGCTCTTTTCGGCTACCTTTCCAGAGACGGTCGTTACGATCGCGGATGAGCTTTTGAAGGATCCGACTAAAATCCGGGTGGATGAGAATCCAGTACCGGTTGACATGATCGAGCAGCGGGCGATCGAGGTGGAGAGAGATTCGCGTACTCTACTGTTGCGCCATCTGATCAAGGAAAACGGTTGGGATCGGGTTTTGGTATTCGTGGGTACGAAGCGCCGGGCGAGCAATTTGACCCAGAAGCTTTCCAAGAATGGGATTCAAGCAGCGACCTTGCATGGAGATTTGAAGCAGGATCGGCGAACGCGAGCGTTAGCGAATTTTAAGGAAGGCAAAACGCAGGCGCTTATCGCGACCGACTTGGTGGCGCGTGGCATCGATATCGCTGACTTGCCTTGCGTGGTAAATTTCGACTTGCCGCGTTCGCCGGCGGACTACGTGCATCGAATCGGTCGCACTGGTCGCATTGGCCGCGCTGGCATTGCGATCAGTTTTATCAGCCAGGAAGATGATGCTCACTTTAGCCTGATCGAGAAGCGTTGCGGAGTGAGTCTGGATCGGGAGCGGATTGAAGGCTTCGAACCCAGTGTCTGGGATCCGGAATCCAGCGCTCCATCGGGGCCGCCGAAAAAAGGAAAGCGCAAGAGTAAGAAGGACAAGAAGCGAGAGGCTGCTGGTAAGCGAAAAGCGGCGACGCTTATTAAGAATCCTTGGGATGCCGCCAAATCGAAGCCGTTAGCGGTTGACGCGCCGGAAGCGCAAGCCCCCGAGGAGGACTCTGCGGTGAAAGCGAAAGAAGAGAAGGCCTCGGAGGAACCGGAGACAAAACGCGATGCGGGGGAAGAACCGGTATCGAGTATTTGGGTGCAGGCCTTAAAGAAGGCGAAAATCGATCGTTCTGATGACGGTTGAGAGACTCGGCTCTCTGGGTCGCCGGGCAGTAGACTCATCTGGACGAAAACGATGCATATGCTAACTTATTGGACGCTCTCTTAGGGACCTCTTACGAGAAGTGGTATGGAAACGGCGCGGGATACGTTAAAGGAAGTTTTTGGCTTCGATGCCTTTCGGGAAGGGCAGGAAGCTATCATCGAGCAGATCTTGAAAGGGAATTCGGCTTTGGCCGTCTTTCCTACGGGTAGTGGAAAGAGTCTTTGCTATCAGCTACCGGCTTTATTGCTGGAGGGACTCACGATCGTGGTTTCGCCTTTGATCGCTTTGATGAAGGATCAAGTGGATTTCCTTTTAGAGAAGGGCGTTAAGGTCGCTAGATTGGATTCGTCTTTGACCGCCGATGAGACGCGGCAAGTGTACGCGGACATGAGGAATGGAGCGTTAAAGCTGCTCTACGTGGCTCCGGAACGCATTTCCAACGAACGCTTTTTTGCATCTATCGAGACCCTGCCGATGTCGTTGATGGTTATCGATGAAGCGCATTGCATATCCGAGTGGGGGCACAATTTTCGTCCGGAATACTTGAAGCTGGCGATCGCTGCGAAAAAGTTGAAGGTCCAGCGCGTGCTGGCCCTAACTGCGACGGCCACTCCGGGCGTAGTAGACGATATCGTGCGCGAATTTGAAATTCCGCCGGAGGCATACGTGAACACAGGGTTTCACCGACCGAATTTGCATTTGGCGTTTTCCCCGACGCCGGCAGCTAAGCGAATCGAAGTCTTGAAGCGGAAATTAGGCGATTCAGTAGCAGGCCCCACAATCGTTTACGCGACCTTGCAGAAGGGGGCAGAAGCGGTAGCGGAATCGTTGGTTGAAGCGGGCTTTCCCGCAAAGGCTTACCATGCGGGCATGAAGCCCGAGAAAAGGGCTGCGATTCAGGATTGGTTTATGGCTTCTGCCGATGGGATCGTGGTGGCGACGATCGCATTTGGAATGGGTATCGATAAATCGGATATACGCCGAGTCTTTCATTACAATCTTCCCAAGACGCTGGAAAACTATTCTCAGGAAATCGGACGCGCGGGACGTGACGGCGATTCATCGCATTGCGAGGTATTGGGCTCTGCTGAAGATTTGATTGCGTTGGAGAACTTTATCTACGGAGACACCCCGACGGAGGAGGGTATTCGAGCCTTTGTGGAATTCATTTTATCCCAAGAGGAAACGTTCGATATTTCAATTTATCAGCTCTCGCAGAAAACGGATATTCGTCCCTTGGTTTTAAGTACCTTGCTTACTTATCTGGAATTGGAAGGCGTCATCAAGTTCACTGCCCCGTTCTATAGCGAATACAAATTCAGGTACCGGGTACCGAAGAGCGAACTTATGGAGGCGTTCTCGGATCCTCTGCAGGATTTTCTGAAAAAGCTGTTTGCTCAGGCGAATGAGAAGAAAACATGGAGCTATATCGATTTGGATGCAGCGGCTCAAGCGATCGGCGAAGACCGGAATCGCATCGTGAAAGCGTTTGGGCATTTAGAGGAAACGGGAAAACTGGAAGTCGGGGTGACTGGATTGCGTCAGGGCATGCGCTTGCTGGAGAGGCCGGATGTCGACAAGCTTAGCTCTGAATTGACGGAACGCGTCATTCGCAATGAAAAGCGGAATATCGAGCGAACGGAGCAGGTGATCAATTTGCTGAATACCGACAGTTGCAAGACGAAGTATTTGCTCAAGTATTTCGGGGAGGAGTTAGGGCGAGATTGCGGTCATTGCAGCTATTGCGCTACGGGTGAAACCGAGACGCTCGAGAGCGCAAACCGGGAACTGGATACGAAGGAACAGGAGGCGCTAAATCGCTTCCTGAAAGAGCGCCCGATCGGATTTGGTCCGGCGAGAGAAGGCGCTCGGTTCTTGTGTGGAATCGCCTCGCCGAAATTGACGCGTAGCAAAGCGACTAGGAATAGCCTCTTTGGGGCCTTGTCAGAGACGCCTTTTCACGCGGTGCTCGCGTCAGTGGAAACGAGCGGAGGGTGAGTCCTGGTCGCTGCTGATTCTGGGCCGAGGTCTACACTCGCCCCCACGTTTCGCTGGACGCGTCGACGTGGTTAAGGCCCGCTTGCGGAGTGGGGGTCCCAATCAGGAGGCAGCTTGATCCGCGACGACTTCTAAATGCCTTAAGTAATCGGAAACGTTTCCAGGAAAGAGGGAGAGGCCGTCTTTACGTATTTCAAGGACCTTCTTTGCCAGAGGGTCGATGAAGGAACGGTTGTGGGTCACGATGAGGTAGGCTCCTGAATATTCGGAAAGGGCTCGTTGGAGAGCGTCTTGCGAGCGCATGTCCAGGTGATTGGTCGGTTCATCGAGGATGAGGAAATTGGCTGAGCGAGCGAGCATTTTCGCGAGGGCGAGGCGGTTGCGTTCGCCACCGGAGAGCACGCTTACTTTTTTGAATACATCGTCACCTTTAAAGAGGAAGGTGCCAAGTATGGAGCGAATACTGGTGCCGTTCTTCCCTTCGGCGGCGTCTTCCATGGTTTCGAGCACTGTCTTGGTCTTGTCGAGCTCGTCGGCTTGGTGCTGTCCAAAGTAGGAAATGCGAGTGCTGTGACCCACGTCGCGCTCGCCGGATTGGTACTCCTCTACGCCGGCAATGACCTTTGATATTGTGGTCTTGCCCGCGCCGTTCACTCCGACAACGGCGATACGGTCGCCACGCTCGATGCGAATGTTTGCGGTGCGGATGACTTCTAAGTCGCCATAGGACTTGCTGAGGTCGGTGAGTTTGATGACGGTTTGTCCGCTACGAGGCGGCGCTGCGAATGAAAAGGATACGTGGTCTTCCTCTTCTTCGATTTGAATTCGTTCGATCTTATCGAGGGCTTTGATGCGACTCTGGGCCTGTTTGGCCTTGGAGGCTTTGGCTCGGAAGCGATTGATGAACTGTTCGGCCTGTTTGATTTCCTTTTGTTGGCTATTGTATGCCTTGAGCTGGAGCTCTTTGCGCTGGGCGCTTTGGGTTTCGTAGACGCTGTAGTTGCCAGTGTAGGTGTGGAGCGACCCGAGCGAGAGTTCGAACGTGCGATTGCAGATTTGGTCAAGGAAACCGCGATCGTGAGAAATGATAAGGAGAGATCCTTCGTAGCGCTTGAGGAAATTTTCGAGCCACTGTTGGGACGTGACATCGAGATGATTGGTCGGTTCGTCCAAGAGGAGGAGCGAGGGATTCGCAAGAATGAGTTTCGCGAGGGCGATGCGCATCTGCCACCCGCCGCTGAATTCTTCTGTTTTGCGATTCATATCCGAGCTCGAGAAGCCGAGACCGAGCAGTACGGATTCGATGCGGGAAGGCAGTTTGCCTGCGTCAAGGTCATCCAAACGATGCTCCCAGGCTCCGATGAGTTCCAAGGTCTCGTAGAATTCATCGGAAGATGTATCCATATCATCGAGGCGAGCTTCGGCTTCTTCGACTTTGGCTTTGAGGCCAAGGACGTCGGCAAAGGCGAGTTCGGCCTCTTCGAAAAGGGTGCGGCCGTGCATGTCGATGCCGTCTTGGGGGAGGTAGCCAAATGTGACGTGCTTCGCCTTGTCGACTTTTCCGCTATCGAATTCTTCTAGGCCGCAAAGGACTTTTAGGAGTGTGCTTTTCCCTGCTCCATTACTTCCCACAAGGCCGATCCGATCCTTTGCTCCGATGGTGGCGGTGATTTGGTTGTATAGATAGCGTGTTCCGTATTGGAGGGTGATGTTTTGTAAAGCGATCATGGCTAGCGCTGGCGATTAGATGCCAGCAGATGCGAAAAGGGGCCACTTGTGGAGAGGACGCGGGAAAGCGTCAATGGTTTATGGCGGCGAGCGTTTGTTCAGTCGCTACAGCAAGCCTTGCGTGAATAGCCACTCGTAGAATCGGTCGATCCAGCCGGCCACTGCGGGAGAGTTCCTGGGCTGAATGCCGAAACCATGACCGACGCCGGCATAAAGGTGCAACTCGGCCGGTACTCCCGCGGCTCTTAGCTCTTTATAGATATCCGGATAAGCCTCTGCGATCCGGTCGTTTCCTCCGGCAATCAGAAATACAGGCGGCATGTCTTTCCGAATCTCTGTTTTCCAGGAACTGGTGGGGCTGAAGGGAGAGCCGTATACCAATCCTAGAAAAGCCGGCTTCGCGTTCAGGTCATCGATCGCGTCCACGCGCGTTTTCACTGGCTTATCGAAATGCGTGCCCGCAAGTCCCGAAAGCGTGCCCCCTGCGGAAAATCCAATGATGCCGATGCGCTCCGGATCGATTGACCACTCGGCCGCCCGACTGCGAACGGTGCGAAGGGCGCGTTGCGCGTCGGCCAAGGAATGCTCGATCGTCGAGTATTCGGATCCTTCGTCCCGTTCCAGACGATACTTCAAGACAAACGCGGCAACCCCATGTCGGGCGAACCACTCCGCCACTCGATAGCCCTCGTGCGTGATCCAATTCGAACGAAAACCGCCTCCTGGAATGACCACTACCGCCGTGCCCGTCGCGGCTTTGGCCGGTGGCAAATAAACAGTGATAGAGGGCTTGTGAATGTTGGAAAGCACTAAGCGATCTTTCAGCACTCGATACCTGGCGTCTTCGGTCTTTCCCTCCGAGCCGGGAGCGCCATTTGGCCAAAGCGGAATTTCCGGATTCAATTTGTTGTCCGGAAGCAGCGTGGCAGGCGGCGAGCCAGAGAATGTTTGCGGCGTCGAGTCCGGAGCTTGTCCTGAAAGAGACGAGAGACCGGTTGCTGCTAGGATGGTGGCGAGACTGATCCATCGCCTGACCGCGGAAGGCTTTAAGTGAAAATACATGGATTGATGGGGACGAAGAGCGGGGGCTCGCTATCGTTCTAAGACTGCTCTGGCAAGCCGACGGCGCATGCGTCGCTTTCGCATTTTTCGTCGATCTTGTTTTTGCCGGCTCCTTGAATGGCGGTGCGGAGGACGACGCCGGCATTAACGGCGGCGCTGAGATCTATGGTGGCCTTCAGCGTCTCGTAAGAGATGTCAGCCGTAATTGCCTTTTCCATACGGCTACCCGCGCAATGCTCGCAGCCGCGCGTTAAAACGACGGCCAAGCCGATGAGGTGTTTCTCGCGATCCGTGAGTTCGGTGGAGTTGCCTGTGGCAGAGAGCGACTCTGCCGTTTTGAATTCCGATGCTTCCATAGGTGTCTGTTTTCGATTGTGGGGTGGAAAGAGGGGGCGATAGGGGCGCCGAGTTTAGTTGGCGCGCTATTGAATGTCTATTCCGTTCTTGGCGCTCGAGAGAATCAGTGCCTTATCCCGCTCTCAGCCTGAAGCCTATTTCGCGCTTAGGTCGGCGCAGACCAGTTGCGTGTCATTTCGAGCAAGGACGTGCTTATAGGCGAATGCGGGATGAGCCCAAGTGACGCCACCGATGCGACTCGGCATTCCCGCTGCAGTGCGGTTCACGAGCTTGCCTCGGCTGTGTTGCGCGTAGCCTTCTGGCGAGAGGTCGGCGATGATGAGTTCCCCGTGCTCGTTAAAAATCCAAATCGGCGTTCCCGCATCGCCCTGGGCGACCATATGCAGGGTGGCGAACCTATCCGGTTCGACGGCTTCCGTTGATTCCCACATGAGCTTGCCGGTTAGCATTTCGAGACAACGCAGCTCGCCTTTCTGATGGGTGCCGTAGATGTAGCCGTCCTTGATTAAGGGGGTGGGGATCAGGCTGTGTATATTGTCCGATGACTTCGTATCGTTCTTGTACCAGACTTTGGAGATGCCGGGCCTCTCCTCTTCGAGCAGGAGCAGGGCGGAGCCGACGTGGGCATTGGTCGTGAAAAGATATCGCTTTCCGCGATATTCGGTGACAACCGGGGTCGATATGCCAATAGGCCATTTGCTGCCAGGCATAGCGAATGACCAGTAGGCTTTTCCCGTACTAGGATTGAGTCCATGCAGTTCGTCGGCGGTATAGACCACCAGCACCCGCCGATGGGCCTGATCGATCATGATCGGCGCCACGTAGCTAGCATCGTCGTCGATGGCCCGCCAGCGCTCTTCGCCAGTGCGTTTGTCGAGGGCTATGACGCAGGCTTCGGGATTTCCGCCAATTTGCAGAAAGAGCAGCTCGCCTTCGATTAATGGAGAACCCGCGATACCCCATCGCGGCATTTCAATATTATACTCGGTTGCCAGGTCGCGTTTCCATATCACCGTGCCGGTCTTGGCATCGAAGCAGTGCAAGTGCCCCATGCCGCCGAGGGTGTATGCTCGAGAACCGTCCTTCGCGGATTTATCGATTAGCGGAGCCGCCCGTGGACCCGACTCGTAGCCCATGGCATATACCGCTGGATACTGATGCGACCACAGCTTGTCGCCTGTCTCGAAATCAAAGCAATGCACGCGCTCGATCTCTTCGGTATCATCCAGACGATCGGTGACATAAACGCGGTTGTCGGCCACCGTGGGCTGGGAATAGCCAGCGGCGACCTCGACGGACCACTTGAGTTTGATCCAGCCATCCTTGTTCGTCTCAAGCTGAGAGGTTAGGCCGGATTCGCGCCAAACCCCATCCCGCGTCGGCCCGCGCCACTGGGGCCAATCGCGCTCTGCCAGTAGAGCGAAGGGAAAAGCGATCGATATCAAAATGGCTGGTTTTAGTCTAATCATCATAGGTCCCTAACTTTGAGTGGTTTGGCTTTGTCGAAAAACCAGCGCAAAGCAAAACCGGTTGATGGCGTCTATGCAACTCAAACGGGATGACCGGGTCAAAAGCGGGAGAGGTCGGATTTGGTCTCTGCTCCCGGGATGGCGGGGGAGCTGGCTCCGTTCATTGCGAGCGGACCTTGCGTGGGTACCGGGGATGCTCGATTTTGCCGAGGGCTAAGGTTAACTTAAAGATTCCCCGCGAAGGAGACTAAGAGACTCTAGGGCTCGCCGTGTTCCCATTGGTTTGTAAACCGTTTTATAAGGCAAAGGTATAATGCTCTCGGGTGTTAGTTGGTAATTGAAAGCATACTACATTCCTATTTCGAGGAAGCTCAGGGAGACGCCTAGATAAGAGCGGGAGACCGCAATGGGCTCCCTTTTTTAGGCTTGAGAGCTTGCGAGTGGATCGCCTATAGCTTGAGAGAGTGAACTGCGCCGGCATCAAATTTATAGGCTTTCTCATAGCGGTGTTGGGATTGTCTGGGTGCGCGACAAGCGAACAGCGGCCTGAGAGCGGGCTAGCCTTAACTCCAGAGCATTTCAAGCGCACGGCGATTCTCGAAGAGGGCGATTCCGAAGCGCCTGCGGTAATAACGACGAGGAATGGATTTCGACGGAAACAAGGTCTGCTCCACTTCGTTTACGACGATAATTTTCTCCGAGCGTTTATCGATAAGAAGACGGGAAAAGTGACTTATCAGGTGTATCAATCGATATACTACCAGGCAAGCGACTGGCGCTTCTACCTCAAGGCTAGCTATGAGGCCCCTGATGGCCCGGAATCTGTGGATGCGAAGCTGGTCAGGGCGCCGCTTGCGCACGACTTCGATTGCCCGGACCATACGTCGTCAGTCTGCGCCTACAATGAGCATGTCGGTTTCCCAGTGGATCGAGACCTCTTGGACTCCATCGCGAGCGCGTATGAGCCGAATAAGAGCGCTGAATGGGGGTTTCGATTTATTCCCCGAATAGGCGAGGACTATCATGATGGGCTCCTAGTCGCGGAGATTGTCGGATTTTTGCAGGCCGTTGATTCGTACCGAGAAACGAAGGGGACGCTTTTCTAGGCTTGGAGCCTTTTCAAACCTGCGGCCCGTTTTTGAGCGGCTCAGAGTATACGCTATCTTGGGTTTGTTTTGGATCATAGTTAGTTGACCGGTCAATGGGGTCATTCTCTCTGTAGTCGATTCTCCATTGCTCGACAATTCGGCGAAAGCGCCTGAGGCTGTCCAACCCTCCTTCTGCGACAAGAAAAAGTAGCAGAGAGTCGCCGAAGTGGCGTCAAGGGGAGAAAATAGCTATGCCGACCGAATCTTACCCAAATTCTTAGACGATGCCCAAGCAATCCTACCACCCCTCTCGTCGCGGATTCATTAGGAAATCAGCCGCAACCACCTTCGGCTTTACGCTCCTGCCCGCGTACCTCACCAGCGCTCGAGCGGCGAATAATCCTAAACGTCCGCCGAGTCAGCGAGTGAACCTCGGGTGTATCGGCGTTGGCGGTCGGGCAACGGGCGTCCTGCCCAGTATGTGCCGAGCCAGTAACGCGGCGCCGATCGCTTTTACGGATGTCGATTTCGTGGGATCGCGACGCATCGAGCAGAATTTGGAAGCCTTTCCGGGGGTGACGCGATTCAATGATTTTCGCGTGATGCTGGATGAAATGGGAAAGGATATCGATGCGGTGACTGTCGTGACGCCCGACCACACTCACTTTACGGCGGCGATCGCAGCGATGTCGATGGGTAAGCCTGTCTACGTCGAGAAACCGCTGACTCATACCTTCGAGGAGGCGGAGATGCTGATGCGGGCGGAGAAGACGTTCAAGGTCGTGACTCAGATGGGGAACCAGGGGCACACGTCTGGCGGCGCGGAGCAGTTCAAGCAGATGCTGGCAGCTGGAGTCGTGGATGACGTGGTCAAGATAGAGGCCTGGAAGAGCCCAGCGCTTTGGTTTATGAATGCGAAGAATCGTATCCAGGGCTTCCCTGCGGGCGAAGCGATTCCATCTTCATTGAAGAGCTGGAACTTGTGGTGCGGCCCGCAAGCGGTGAAGCCGTTCAGCGCGATGTATCATCCTTTCAATTGGCGCGGCTTCCACCTCTATGGCGGTGGAATGTTCGGGGATTGGGGCTGTCATATCATCGATTTCGCGCATCACTACTTGAAACTTGGGCTGCCCACGAAAATCAGCCCAATCGCCTTGGCCGATCACAATCAAAGCAGTTTTCCGTTGAGCTCTGATATTCGTTTCGAATTTCCCAGGCGCGGGAAATCGCTTCCGGCAGTCGAAATGAGATGGAAAGCGGGCGGCGACTTTATGCCGCAGATCGCTGAGAAATACGGTGATAAAGGAAAGGACGGCGAAATTGCCCTGCCGGACCCGGGAAATGCAGGAACTCTGCTTCATCGCAAGCAAGGCGATTATTTGATTCAACGCGGTCACCATGCGGCAGCCTCTCGCTTGTACCCAAGGGTAAAAATGTATGACTACAAAGAAGCATTGAAGTCTCCGAAGATGGAATTCGGACACCAGGAGAGCTTCGTGCAAGCATGTATGGGTAACGCGACTACGGAGTCGCCTTTCAGCGTGGCCGGCGAGTTGACGCAAGTGCTTGCCCTTGGAACGATCGCCGAGTACTTGAATGTGGATTTGAAATTCAACCCAAAGAAGAAGCGCTTTATCGGAAACGACGAAGCGAACGCATTGCTCAGCGGCCCGGCGCCTCGGGCTGAATGGGCTTCGTATTATAAAATGGCGTGATCCGCGCCTATGTATACTTACCGATGATACGCGAAAAACGAAAACTTAACCCTGTTCTAAAATTGACTCTTAAAGCGCTTTGCGTTCTCTCGCTAAGCTGCGTTCAGACTCCACTGACGGCCGCGGATTTCGGCGCGCTTCCAGATCCGTATACGGGAAATTGGGAGGGGACGCGATCGATTGAGGGCCGCAGCGAGGCGTATTATGCCACGATTATTCGCTACAAGCAAGGCTATGAAGTTTCCTTTCGCAGCGATCCGAATCCTCGAACGAAACCGGAGGTGGTCGTGATGGCCACGGTCGAAGGCGGAGAGCTTGTTTTGCCTCCAACGCTGGGGCTCGAACGCAGTAAAGTCCTAGAGGTGCAGGATGATGGAGTGCTGGTCAAGGCGTCTGTCTGGCAAGGGCACATAAGCGACCATAGGTTCAGCGGTACCTCTAGGGGGTCCCTGAACGGTCCGTTCTCGATGGAGCGGCGAGCCTTCGAAGCGTCTCCCACGCTTGGAGAAAAGGCGCCGAGCGATGCGATGATCTTGTTCGATGGAAGCAATCTGGATGCTTGGGAATCGAGCAAGGCGCCCGGTGACGACATTCAATGGCTCATCGGAAACGATCGATTGTTAGAAGTCGTATCGAAGCTAGATGGTCAAAAGCGCAAGCAGGACATTCGAACGAAGGCGCTGTTTCGAGATTACAAACTGCATCT
Source organism: Candidatus Pelagisphaera sp. (assembly GCA_965655705.1). Classification (GTDB taxonomy): domain Bacteria; phylum Verrucomicrobiota; class Verrucomicrobiia; order Opitutales; family Opitutaceae; genus Pelagisphaera. The sequence continues at coordinate 51,195 of CBFHHM010000007.1, read as the reverse complement.
CGAATTCAAGCTTCCCTATAAGCCGACTGCGACGGGACAGGGACGTGCCAATAGCGGCATTTTTCACCTCGGACTCTATGAAACGCAGATTTTGGATAGCTTCGGACTCTGGGGGCGCGACAACGAGTGTGGCGGTATTTACAAAATACGCGAACCGGACAGCAATGAGGGCTACCCGCCGGGTTTGTGGCAAACCTACGATATCGAGATGAAGGCTCCTCGATTCGATGCGAGCGGAGAGAAAGTGGCGAATGCTCGTATTACGGTATTTCTCAATGGGAAATTGATACACGATGCGGTCGAACTTCCGAATTCGACTTGGGGTGGCTACAATAAAGGAAAGGAAAGCTCAAGCGGACCCATTATTCTGCAAGATCACGGTAATCCGGTCCAATACAGGAATATTTGGATACGGAATCTGGGGGAGAATTGAGCTTTGAAGGGTATGTGTCGTTTAACTCCAGAATACGCAGAGATCGCTGAGACAGTGCTTGAAGTTTTTCGGCGATCTTAGCGTACTCTGCGGTTTCTAAAGGATTCGAGCTGATAGGCCTTGGAGCGTTAGTTCTTTCCTGACCATAGATCGGTCGCTGGATCGTAATCAGGGTTGGGCGTCATCATCTGGGCATCCACGTCTTTGCGCCATTGATGCAGTTTTGCGGTGAGCTCCCTCGCTTTTCGGACTTCTGTTTCAGACAGATCGTTTTGCTCTCCGATATCCTTGGCCAGATTGAAAAGCTGAACGGTCCCGTTTTCAAAGTATTCGAGCAGCTTGTAATCGCCATCGCGAATGCCGCCCCCCGGACTCTGCATCCCGTGATTGCTGTAGTGCGGGAAATGCCAAAAAATTGGGCCTCGATCCATTTTCTGCCCTTTAACCAAGCGTGTGAAGCTCTTCCCATCGATGTCATCGACTTCATTCTCCACGCCGATCATTTCAAGGATCGTAGGGAAAAAATCGGTACTGATGACCGGTTCATCGCAAACCGTTCCCGCCTTTCCTTGATGCGGCCATTTAACGATCATAGGAACTCTGATTCCGCCTTCGTAGAGCCAGCCCTTGGCGCCGCGCAGCGGTAGATTCGATGTGGACGCGCGGGTGTCGATTTTGTCTTTGGTGATCTCGAAATGGGGAGTACCGTTCATCACTGACATGCCGCCATTGTCCGACATGAAAATAACGATGGTATTGTCTTCGAGGCCATGCTCCTTCAATTTTGCCATGAGCGTCCCCAGGCTTTGATCGACGCTTTCAACCATTCCGGCGAACTCAACATTGTCCTGCTTCTGTTTCACCTTCACGAGGTCATTGGCATAGGACGTGTAGGTATCCCGATACTCCGGCTGGGTTATTAATTCATCGAGCTCCGATCGGGTCGGGTAGGTCGGGCTGTCGGGGTTTCCCTCGAGTATGAAGTCAGGTCCTGGCTGGGGCGGCATAGCGGCCAGCTTCTTTTTGTATTTATCAACCAGGTCAGGTCTGCCGTGAATCGGGTCATGCACCGAGAAGTGAGACATATACAAAAGGAAGGGCCTATCCTTGTTCACATCGATATACTTGGCGGCCAATTCCGCCAAGCGATCGGTCACGTATTCTCCTCCATCGAGACCGGGTATATCCTTCGGGTTGTGAAACCCGCGCCGTCCCAGGTTGGAGTTTACGGAGTAGGGGACATGCACATCGAAACCATGCCCGGTCGGAGTGGTGTCCCTTCCCAGATGCCATTTGCCGAATAGGGCGGTGGCATAGCCTTCCTGCTTCAAAACTTCAGCTAGAGTGGTCTCATTGGAGTCGAGCGCCATGGCCTTGTCAGGATTCTGCAAAACCTGATAGGGCCGGTCGCTTCGGCCATTGAGCCAATCGGTCAGGTTCAGGGTCGCCGGGTACTTTCCTGTCAGGATACTGGCTCGAGTCGGGGAGCACACGTGGCAGGCCGCGTAGGCGCTGGTAAAACGGACCCCTTCCGCCGCGAGTTGATCGATATGCGGCGTATCGTAGAAGGGACTACCGTTGCAGCCGACGTCGGCCCAGCCGAGATCGTCGACCAGAAAGAAAACGATGTTGGGTCGGTCTTCTGCCTTTAGAGGGATGAGTCCGAAGAGCCCAAAGGCGATTGCGGAGAGTATTCGGGTCAATTTCATTGCTTGTTTGGGGGGCTGTTCGTGAGCTAGAAGCGCGGCAAAGGGCGTTGCATGAGGGGTAATCATCGATCTATGGCATCTGGTCTAATTGATACAAAATAACCCTGTCAAAGGTTTAGCGAAGCCTTTGTGGCTCTTAGCCGCCCGCTCCGCTCATAGACGCTCACGAACGCGACCCAATGATCGAGTCTCTTTTCTTCCTCCGCATTCTCTGCGCTTAGCTCACCCCAGTTTCCGCCTTGAGTCTTGCAGTGCTCGATCGACTAATGATAATTAGGCGAATCACGAATACCCCAATGCCTTCTCCAAAGAAATTTCTATGCCTCTTGCTCGCCCTGGGATCCACCTTGTATATATACGGCAATGACAGGCCGAATATAATCGTCATCCTCGCTGACGACTTGGGCTATTCGGACATTGACTGCTTTGGCGGCGAGATTGAAACGCCGAATCTGGACCGGCTGGCCGATAATGGGCTTCGCTACGCCAATTTTTACAATACGTCTAAGTGTTGGACGACGCGCGCTTCCCTTCTGACGGGCGAGTACTGGCAGAAGGTGACCGTTGGAAATGGTTTGAAGCCGGAGACCATTACCATCGCAGACCGGTTGAGGGATTCAGGCTATCGGACCTACCTGAGCGGGAAGTGGCACTTGGATCAAAATCGCCATGACGATCCTTCCCGAAACCCATTGGAGTTTGGGTTCGATACGTACTTCGGAAATCTGCACGGCGCGGTCAGCTACTTCAATCCCTATAGCCTGATGCGCGGCAAGGCATCTGCCTCCGATGAGATTGGAGACGACTTCTACCTGACCGATGCCATCAGCGACGACGCTCAGGAGAATATACGGAACCACGCGCGGGAGCATTCGGAATCGCCCTTCTTCCTCTACTTGGCTTATACGGCCCCTCACTGGCCGCTGCACGCTTTGCCTGAGGACATCGCCAAGTACGAAGCCTACTATGAAGGAAAGAGCTTCGCTGAAATCCGTCGTTCTCGATTCGAAAAAATGAAATCCATAGGCGTGCTTCCCCAGGGAGCCGCATTCTCGGAACCGAGCCATCGGCCCTGGTCGGAGGTGAACCAAAGCTTGAATACGCGTCGCATGGCGGTTTACGCGGCAATGGTCGATTGCATGGACCGGGGAATTGGGCAAGTGATCAAGGCCTTGGAGGATACGGGGCAATTGGAAAACACCCTTATCTGTTTCATGACCGACAATGGCGCGGATTCCAGCGTATCGATCGGCCACAACAATGCGGTGGGGTGCCTCGGTGGCGAAGCGATCACCCGCGATGGTCGTCCCATCAGTATTTCAGGGGATGAATTTCCGGGCGATGAAACCACCTTTCAAAGCTACGGTTCCGATTTAGCCAACGTATCCAATACTCCCTACCGCTATTTCAAGCTCCGCAGCTACGAAGGCGGTATTCGTTCTCCCTTCATTCTGCATTGGCCTGCTGGGATTGAAGCCAGCCGTCGGGGTACGGTGGACCAGGAGATGATTAGCCACCTCATCGACCTATCGCCGAGCTTCCTCCGCTTGGCTGGGGCGCCGGTACCCGAATCGATGGATGGAATCAGCGTAGCGCATTACTGGAACGGCAAGCAAACCGGCAACCCGAAAAGGACCATGTACAATGATTTCGGCAAGAGCAGCTCAGTGTACGAATACCCTTGGAAACTAGTGAGCGACAGAGGGAACAGCTTCCTTTTCAATATCGAAAAAGACGCTACCGAAACCAGAGATCTCGCAGCCGATCACCCAGAGCGTTTTGAAGCGATGAAACGCGAACTCGCTGCTTGGAAATCAACTTTCGAAAAATAGGAACAAAGCGCTCAACCGCTGAGGCGGGTTCGAGTAGGCGGCGGCGGTGGAGTATCTATAAAAAGCGGCGAGGTGGCGATTCACTCGCCGATCGCCTGCTGAATAGTCTTCGCCAAAGCTCTTTGCGCCAATGATCGAGGTTGCTGCGGCAGCGATCTCGTTTTCGGGATCCGTCCAGGATATCGTGTTGGTCTCGCTTCCAACACGGAACGCGCCTTTCTCGCTGCGATTAGCAGTCAACTACGGATCCAAGGCGATGCCGACGGAGTATCCGTGACTCATTCCTTTTCTGGACGTGGGATCTGACGTTAAATCAATGTCACCAATCTGATTGCTGCGCATCATTCTCACAACGTCCGGAATCAGTCTTCGATGACCAAAAAGTTCGCCATTGTTGAATGGCATCGGTTGGAAGTGGAGACAGTCATCGGCCGTACTGAAAGCTCCCAAAAACCTTCTTTTTAGGAAGTCGACGCCTTTGATCGCAGCGCGTTCCAATTGTTTGCTTATCGGTACGCTGAAATGCGTGTTCTTCATCTCCAACCGCGTAAATCGCCTGAAAACAGTTGCGAGTAAGCTGCAAGCTCATACCGTACTTTAGGTTGACGTTCCGTTTCAACTAACACTGGAAGGATTTGCATGAAAAAGTTTACAGGTATAGTAATTATAGCGCTCATACATAGCCCGTTCTTTCAAACGGCATTAGCGGAAGACGAAAAATCGGCCCTAGTGCCTTTGCCATCAGTTGACGACTTCACCAGAGGCGACGATGGATGGAGCTTCGGTCTAGGCTTGGGTGTCGAATATGAATCTGCCTACGAAGGGTCGGACGAATTTGGCGTGGAGATTGATCCTGCAGGCGCAGTGCAATGGCGCCGCGACGATGATATTTTCTTTTGGGCGGGCGAGGCACTGGGCTGGCGTGGTCTTCGTTCTGATACTTGGCTACTCCAGGCCGCTGTGGGCTTCGATGAGGGCCGTGAAGAAAGCGATTCGGATGACGGTCATTTGGATGGACTCGGTGATGGAGATGAGGGGACTGAAATAGTACTGGAAGCGCGTCGCGCTTTCAATGCCGATTGGCGTAATTGGCTGGTTGGCAGAGTTGTGACAGGAGGCGACGGAAGTCTTGGTCTATTTGGTGTGGGGCACCGCTTTGGCGATCAAAGCGACGGATCCGGTTCTGAAATTAATTTCGTTGTGGCTTTTCAGGATAGCGATTTCGCCAATAAGGATTTCGGTATAGACGCAGTGCAATCAGCTGCGTCGGGACTGAATGAGACCGTCCTGAGCGGGGGATTTCGATCGATTGGGCTCAATTACACTTATCGCAAGTATATCAACGAGAATTGGCAGATTTTCGGTGAGGTTCTCTACGAGCGTTATGGTAGCGATATTGAGGATAGCCCAATCGCGCGTAACAACTATGAAGCCGAAGCAGGCGTTGGATTCATCTACGTATTCTAGACCGCCTTACAAGTTATTCTGTGATTTACATTAGCGCCCTTGAGTATCCGAGATTGTTGAAGCGCGATTTAGGAGGGTCGCTTATTTTAGTCGATTTTTCTAATGAGTGATCCCCTCAATTTGGGGTGATCTATCAAAGTCAGATAGCATCCCATGCGCGATTTCTCCTGCGATCATTCGGGTTAATAGCAAAGGGTTCGGTTCCTGATCGTGGACCCAATCCCTTCGACCGTCTCGCCGCGTGCCTATTCGAAGAGCTTGAGTTCTTCCGCGCTGAGCGTGAAGTGACGGTTGTGAAACGCATAGGAATCGAGGGCATGCGCTTCTTCGCCCCAGGAGTGACCGCCTTCGTGAAGTATGAAGTCGTGCTCGATATTCAGGGAGTCTAGGAAGCGGCTTAGATTCCGTCCGCCTTCAAGGCCTTTATCTTTTTTGCCGAAGACGATTCGGATGCCAAGATTTCTGCGGATCAATTCTTGGTTTTTCTCAACGATGGAGTAGCCTAGATTCTCTTTCCAGTACTGGGGGTCATCTCCCATCATTTTATACTTATTGCCGAAATAGGGGATCTTTTTAGCGGCCTCCTCGCTGGTCGGGTCAAAATCAACTTTCAGGATGCCGCCACTGGCAAAATTGACGATTGAGCTGAACGTATTCGGGTGCAGAAAGCCCAGTTGCGTCGCTCCCGCTCCACCCATCGAAAAACCCTGAATTGCCCGGGCGCGCGATTCAGGAATCGTTCGGAAATTCTGGTCTATATGAGGGATCAGCTCTTCTATGATCATGGTTTTAATCATCAGGCTTCCATCGAATGAATCCTGATAGCCTGAGCCCTTTGCTCCATTGGGCATGACCATAATAGTCGGTGGAATCAGTTTATTCTGGATCGCCTTTTTAAACCCTTCAATGCGGCGCAGATTCTTGGATTCATCTCCTCCGCCACCGTGCAGCGAATAGATACCAGGATAGCGGCTACGCGCGTTTTGATTGGAGCCCTCTGGCAGGTACAAGTAAAAACCGACTTCAGCATTGTTGGCATCCGAATAGAACGTGTAGTGCTGGGCCTCCGTGAGGTTTTCGGTATCTTTGTTAATCCACTCGAATTTAGTTTTTTCGCGCGCTGTTTGAGCGGTCAATGAGGACGAAACAGCCAGCAGCAGGTAGATTGAAATGGGTAGAAGTGGGTTCATGGGCTTGGGTAGGCGTTCAGTGTAGAGAGATGAGTTAGCGCAACTTATTAAGTCATCGATGACTGATCATTCGGTTGACAACCAAGGGTTCAACGCTTGATTGTTGATCTCAAGATTTAAGGGGCAACGGCCCTTAGGCCCAAACCCCAGATGATTGACAAATCTTGGCTGATCTACGTTCATTTTTTAGTTAGGCTAGGTTTCATTGCAGTTTCTATGGTCATACTCCTGCGAGGAGTGGCCGTAGATGCCGAATCGCCAGGACCCGATTTCGCCCGAGAAGTGCTGCCGATCCTTTCGGATAAGTGCTTCGTCTGTCATGGTCCGGATGCCGAAGCGGATGAACGGAAGCTTACCAATTACGAGGAAGCGGTTCGACTTCGAAAGGGAGCGCAGGCGATCAATCCAGAAAAGCTTGAGGACAGTCTCCTGCTCGCCCGCATCGCAGACCGGGAAGATCCGATGCCTCCGGTGGATGAAAAACCCTTGAGCGAGTCGGAGCGCGAAATCCTGGAGAGCTGGGTCCTTTCCGGCGCGCGATACGCCAAGCACTGGGCGTTCGAGAAACCCCAAAGAGATACGCGCCACAATTCAGTCGATGCGTTTATCGAGGCCGACTTGCGAGCGAAGGGGCTCGATTTTTCAGCGGAGGCAGACCTGAAGACCTTGGTTCGTCGGGCGTCTCTCGTTCTCACCGGCTTGCCTCCAAGCGCTGAATCGGTAGAGGCTGTCGTGTCCACAAAGGATCCCTACGCCTTCGACGCATACGTGGATCAACTTCTGCAAAGCGAACATTATGGAGAGCATCGAGCCCGGTATTGGCTAGACGCGGTTCGATACGGCGATACGGCGGGTCTGGCCCGCGATGTTCGGAGGGGCCTCTATCCTTACCGCGACTGGGTCATACAGGCGTTCAATGACAATCTGCCAATGGACGAATTCATTACCTGGCAACTGGCGGGAGATCTATTGCCCGAGCCTTCGCTCGAACAACAGGTTGCCACTGGCTACGTGCGCATGAACCCGACGACGAATGAAGGCGGGTCGATACCGGAAGAGTTCCAGGCTAAAAACAACTTCGATCGTGTCGAAAACTTGGGTACCGTGTTTCTCGGGCTGAGTATGCAGTGCGCCCGCTGTCATACCCACAAGTACGATCCTGTCAGCCAAACGGAGTATTTCCAGCTCTTAGCCTTTTTCAACAATACCGCCGAGAAGCCGCTCGATGGCTATAAATACGACCATCCGCCCGTTGTGGAGGCGCCTCGAGATATCGCGGACTGGAAGCGTTTCAAACAGCTGAAGTCGCTGGGCTTCGAGCTGTCGGGCGAGCAGGCCTTCGAGCTTGCCGAGATCGAATGTCGCATGTCCACGACACTGGTAGCGGAGGAGGGGGAGCCCAGGCAGACCTTTCTCCTGGAGCGGGGCGAATACCTTTCGCCCACGGGCCCGGCGCTCGAGCCCGGCGTAATCGCCGCTGTCGGAGGGATGCACAATGACGCGCCCCGAAATCGCCTCGGTCTCGCCCAATGGCTTACCGCTCCGAACAATCCTCTCGTGGCCCGCGTATTGGTGAATCGACTTTGGCAACAGGTTTTTGGAGTAGGGCTCGTGAGAACGCCTGAAGAGTTTGGGCTTCAGGGCGAGCATCCAACACATCCTGAACTGCTGGACTTTCTGGCCCTGGAGTTTCAAGCGAGTGGCTGGGATCAAAAAGCCATGCTCCGACGCATAGCGCTGAGCAGGACGTTTCGACAGTCGTCCGCTATGCGGCGCGACGTCGATGATCCGGAAAATCGGCTATACGCTCGCGGCCCGAGCTTCCGGCTCGATGCGGAAGTCATTCGAGATTCGACTCTCTTCGCTGCCGGATTGCTCGATCCGTTCATGGGGGGCGAGGGAGTGAAGCCCTACCAGCCGCCCGGAATGTGGAAAGCGATCGGACACCAGAAGAGCAATACTCGTGTTTATATTCCGGATACGGGACCCAAAGTCTTTCGACGTAGTATTTATGTCTACTGGAAACGGACCAGCCCTCATCCGATGATGACCCTTTTCGATGCGCCGAGTCGCGAATCCGCTTGCAACGGTAGATCCCGTACAGATACGCCACTGCAGTCTCTGGCGCTTCTCAACGAACCTCAGCGAGTCTATTCCGCGAGGACCCTGGCCGAGTCGATCGCTGAATCACGAGAAAGCGACGAAGCGCGTGTCAACGTTCTCTTCGAGACGCTGGCAGGCAGGGAGGCGAATCCAGTGGAACGGACCGCTTGCGCATCGCTGCTCGAAAACGCGCGAAACGTTTATTCCGCCGATCCGTCTCTTGCTGAATCGTTGCTCAAAGTAGGCGAAGCGCAGCGAAACGAAGCGCTCGATCCTAGGGAAGTCGCCGCTTGGACCCAGGTAGTCGTCGCTGTCATGGCTAGCGATCCGGTTATTCTCCTGTATTGAAGAACTGCCATGGAAGCCGATCCGATCCGCGAACACGAATTGTTGATGACCCGCCGCCAGTTTTTCGGGCGAGCCCGACTGGGCGTTGGAACGGCTGCCCTCGCGGGCTTAATGGGGTCGGCTTCCTCGGCGGGCCTGACTCAGGGAGCGACGCATCATAGGCCGCGCGCGAAGCGGGTAATTTACTTGTTCATGACGGGAGGGCCGAGCCAACACGACCTTTGGGACTACAAGCCAAAGATGAGGGAGTATGCCGGCAAGGAACTGCCCCCTCGCATTCGCGATGGCCAGCGCGTTACCGGAATGTCGAAGGGCGATCTGAAGGTAATGCCCAGCGAGTACTCGTT
>CBFHHM010000007.1:35198-41667 GCA_965655705.1 Candidatus Pelagisphaera sp. | reverse complement strand
CTCTCATTACGCTAATCATGACCGTGGCGTTTGGGTGAGCGAGCTCTTGCCGCATACCGCCAAGGTGGTGAAGGACCTCTGCGTTATCCACAGCGTTCACACTGAGGCGATCAATCACGATCCGGGGATCACCTATATCCAAACGGGTAGTCAGATCCCGGGGCGACCGAGCTTGGGCGCCTGGCTGAGCTATGGCTTGGGCAGCGAAAATTCCGATTTGCCCAGTTATATCGTGATGCATTCGATGGGCTCGCAGCAGGGTACTAGCCTATTCGGGAGGCTTTGGGGAAGCGGTTTCATGCCCTCCAATCATCAGGGCGTCATTTTTCGAGGAGGCGAAGATCCCGTGCTCTACCTTAATAATCCGCAGGGCGTATTGCGATCCACTCGCCGCCACCAGTTGGATGCCCTAGCGGCGATCAACCAGGAACATTATCGGGACTTTAGCGATCCCGGCATTCTGGCTCGTCTGGAGCAGCATGAAATGGCCTACCGTATGCAGGCTGCCGTTCCAGAACTGATGGACCTTAGTCGGGAACCGGATACGACGTGGAAGCTCTACGGCGAGAAAGCGAAGATTCCGGGGAGTTTCGAAGCGTGTTGCCTCAATGCGCGTCGATTGGCCGAGCGAGGCGTTAGAAACATTCAGATATTCCATCGCGGTTGGGACCAGCACGACAACCTTCGCAAAGAGTTGCCCGCCCAGTGCGAAGATGTCGACCGTGGTTGCATGGCTCTTATCACCGACTTGAAGCGTCGCGGTATGCTCGAGGATACACTGGTTGTCTGGGGAGGGGAATTTGGGCGTACTGCGTATTCTCAGGGGGATTACGGTTCCGTTTCGTACGGTCGCGATCATCATCCCCGTTGCTTCACCATGTGGATGGCTGGCGGTGGCGTCAAAGCCGGGATTACGTATGGGCAGACCGATGAATTTGGATACAATATTACGGACGGTGACGGAAATCCATTAGTGGGAGAAAACAAACCGAGTAAACATCATCTTACGCCTGGGGCGGTGCACATTCACGATCTGAACGCCACCATCTTGCACTTGCTGGGAATCGATCACACGAAGCTGACTTACCGGTACCAAGGAAGGGATTTCCGTCTCACCGATGTGCACGGCCACCTCGTGCGGGACTTGCTGGCCTAGGGCGTGTCTTCAAAAGAGCTTTTGCGGTTCTGTCGCCTTTGGTTCGGGACGTTCGGCGCAAATGTTCCGATGTGATTGAAGAGGGGGTAGGGTGTTTCGTGGCGCATGGGGAATGCCTGAATCTGCTAGTGTGGTGTAAGAGAAATTCGTTACCTAATTGCGTTAGAATATACTGTAAGATTTTGGCCACCAAAAGGCGCAAAAATTCCAGCGCTGGTACCTGCCTTATAAGGCAGGATTTCAACAACCTGATTCTTCGTGCCTTTTGTCAGGCCTTCTCCTTCGTCGTGAAGTGGCCTACTTCAGTCCTATATTTATGCAAGGAACCTAACTGACAGCACACTAGAACATACCCAGCGGTCTTGTCGTAGAGTCTGAGCCAAGTCGAAGGGCCGCAGGGTCCTCTTGCGCCTTTTCGATAGATCGCCGTGCCGTTCCGCCCGAAGGGCGTTTTGAGCGGGGCGATATCATTGGGGCCTGGCCTAACGGCGGAGATTCCAGTCGAAGGCTTATTTGATTGGCATTCCGGGTTTGCCGCTTTCAATGATGAGCTCTCGATCATTTTCTCTATGAACCATTCTCATTCCCGATCCCTTTGGGTTTCCTTGCTCTTTATTCTTTCCGTTTTTTGCCCGGCAATGACCCAGGCGGAGGATCCTCAACCCAACATTATTTTCATCCTGGTTGACGACTTAGGCTGGGGGGATCTGGGCGTCTTTTATCAGAACGATCGCAAGCAAGGCCGCAAACATGCGACGCCGCAGCTGGATCAATTTGCCGCTGAGGGAATGCAGTTGCGTCAGCACTATTGCCCCGCTCCGGTTTGCGCGCCGTCTCGCGCCTCTCTCCTGTCAGGACGGCATCAGGGGCATGAACCTATCCGGGATAACCAATTCGATAAGGCCCTGGCCGATTCCCACAATCTGGGGACGGTTCTCAAGCAAGCGGGTTACCGCACCGCCATGGTTGGTAAATACGGCCTGCCGGGAGGGGATCGTGAAAAGTACGATCGGGACCAGTGGATCGCCTATCCGACCCTTCGTGGCTTCGACGAATTTTTCGGCTACGTAAAACACCGCGATGGTCACACGCAATACCCGGGCGACGACTATCCGCGAGGCGACTCGGAGCTGCACCGCACCGGCAAACCCGTCTTCCACAACGACCAACGCCTGGATAAGGAATTGGCGGGTTCCTACACGACGGACTTGTTCACCGCCTATGCCAAGAAATGGATCGTCGAGCACAGAGAGGCGAAACCCGAGCAACCCTTCTTCATGTATTTGGCGCACAGCACGCCGCACGCTGCCTTGCACGTTCCTTCTACGCCGTACCCAGAAGGTGGAGGCGTAGACGGGGGGGTGCAATGGATCGGCAAATCCGGAAAAATGATCAATACCATCGGGGATACGATCGATTCCTGGGTTCACCCGGACTACGCCAAGCAGGACTGGACGGAGCAGGAGAAACGCTTCGCGACCATGGTTCGCCGGATTGACTCTTCGGTCGCCGATGTCATTCAAACCTTGAAGGATCTCGGCATCGATGACGATACGCTGGTGGTCTTTACGAGCGACAATGGTCCGCACCGCGAAAGCTACATCGAAGGCCTTACCTACAATGCCAGCTCCTTTGATTCCTTCGGACCTTTCCACGGCATCAAGCGGGATGTGCTGGAAGGGGGGATACGCATGCCGACTCTCGTTCGTTGGCCCGGAAGCATTCCAGCGCAATCTATCAACTCCACGCCTTCCCAGTTCCATGATTGGCTACCTACTCTAGCGAATGTATCGGGATTAGTGGCGCCTGCCATTTCCGATGGCGTGTCTCTGCTCCCGTATTTATCTGGCGAAGGCGCCGCTCGCGAGAGCACTGTCTATGTGGAGTATGTGAACACCCGCAATACTCCCGCTTATGCTGAATTCGATTCGTTCCACCAGGATCGAGTGCGCCAGCAAATGCAGGTTGTATTCGTGGATGGATACAAGGGAATCCGTACGGGCATTGAGAGCCACACGGATGATTTTATGATTTTCGATGTGGATAATGATGCGCGTGAACGCATGGATCTTTCGGGAAGCAATGAATACTTCACCACGCTCCAACAGCGAATGAAGGATCGAGTCCTGCAAATTCGCCGCCCAAGCGAAAGCGCTCCTCGTCCTTACGACGATGCTCCCATTCCCGGAATCGAGGCAGATCGAAATACAAAGCGAGTCGGGTGGACAACTTACCAAGGTCCCTTTAGTTGGGTGCCTCAGACCTTTGGCCTCGAAGCCGCAAAAGGCGGATCATCCTCCAAGATAGATGTTTCCAAACTGAATATCGAAAAAGGAGGCGCCGCGGAATTCAAAGGCTTCGTCACGATTGAAACCGCTGGAGAATACCAATTCACGGTCGAGTCGGATGGCGGGGCGATTCTTCGTCTACATGATACGGTCGTAGTCGACAATGAATCGGTTGCCAACGGCATCCGCGCAACCCAAGGAAAAGCGCTTTTGGGAAAAGGGACGCATCCCTACACGTTGACCTATCTTCGAGGTTCCGGGCAGGAAGCGAAACTGTCCTTTTCTCATTCGAAGTAAAGAATTGCTCGGAGCAAGCTCTTCCCGCGACTGCGGGATCGCTTAACGTTCCCCAATCACGATATCTAGACGTAACTTCGTCCGATTTTGGACATTATACAGTTTGGACTATTGGAATTTTGATATTGCGCGTTTTTCGCTGCAAGCGACGATTCCAACAGCAACTATAAACCAGTTTCGTAATCGCTAATTTCCGATACAATCGAAATGCACAACCGCAATCGCAAATCGCTATCGAAGAACTTGAAAATAACACACGTATTCTCAATCGCTTCTTTGATTTTGGCTGCACTCTTCACACGCAACTCGCACGCGGCGAAAGTCGCACGCGTATTCGTAGACTCTGAAGCTTCCGTAAGCTACAACGAACATAAGGAATCAGGAAACGGAGCGACATACGAAACCTACGTATTCATCAAAGGCGATTTCTACGGAGGCGATATCAATGACAAGAGTCTCAGAAATGTAACATTCGAAGAAGTAGTGGACACTATTAGCGATTCCATGAAACAGCGAAATTTCTACCCCTCCGCGTCAGCTGACCAGGGTGATTTGCTTGTAGTAGTACACTATGGTTTAACGAGTGTCCCCCAGGACTTGGCAGAGCTCTTTCAGACCGATATGGACGATCCTTATGGCGAACAGCCATTCGATGAAGGCGATGAAGATGACGAACAGACAATCGATGAAGATCCCGTCATCAATGATACCTTTTTCAATGATCTAAAACGAATGAGCGAACTCGGGCACAACAACCAAGCAGGCATGAACAATATCAAATTGGGGATCGGGCGTGCCTTGAAACGCAAGAATATCACCACGGCTGAAGAATTTGATCTTCGCGCGGAACTAGAGGTTGATCGCTACTTCATTATTCTGATGGCCTACGACTACGAAAAGCTTCGCGCCACAAAAGAACAAGAACTCCTCTGGACGACACGTTTCAGCGTACCCTCACAAGGTACTAACTTCGAAGATGCCTACCCAGCCCTGGCGCGCGCTGCCAGTTCCTATTACGGAACGAGTTTGGATAAAAACGCCAAGATCAGCACCCATTTCGGAACTGGAAGCGTTGATATTCGAACGCTTGAAACTGTCGGTATCGAAGAAACCGAAGATTCTAAGAAAAAGAAAAAAGAATAATCTATGCAGACTCGACTATCCCTTCGCATTCTCGCGGCTGGAACAGTCTTAGCGGCCCTTGTCGTTGTTGATAGGAAATGAATGTGTCTATTCGTTCGGTACAATTGTTCCGATTTGATTCGGAGGGGAGTTCTAGATGAATACCAATCGTATTCAAAACATAAGTATGCTTTATCTGTTGCTCAGTAACGTAAGGAAATCCTTAAGTGAGCACATGCCTCCCTGTCTCGAAAGGCTGGGTTGCGATGCCTTGGAAATCAAGAAATGCTTACTGGCGCCTATAAGGTCCGAAGTTTTGCAGAGGCGTTTGTAGTCGCTCGAATTCGGATTTGTGGTGAGCTTGATTTCGAGACTCCATTTTTCGGCTCCGAAGTCGATCACGAGATCGATTTCGTACTGGTCGCTTGTTCGGAAATGATACAAGTCGTGGGCGATACCACGCGCATTTAATTCTCTTTCGATTTGTTCGATGACGAAGCCTTCCCAGCTTGCTCCGACCCAAGGCTGGTTTCGAAGCTGTTCTTTTGTTGAGATGTTGAGCAGGGCATGCAGCAATCCGCTGTCTCGCCAGTACATTTTAGGGCTTTTAACCAGGCGCTTTTTTATATTCGCGAAGTAGGGAGGTAGTCGTCGAATTAGGTAAGCCCCTTCTAGGAAGTCGAGGTAGCTGTTGATCGTTTTCGCATCGAGCCCCATGCTGCTTGCCAGTTGAGCCGTGTTCGTCAGATTGCCGTGAAGCGCCGCGAGCATCTTCATAAGCTTTAGGGTAACCGTTGGGCGGGCGGAAAGTCCCCAGCGCGGCAGATCTCGTTGGGCGAGAAGTTCCAGATAGTTTCTTTGCCAACTCCCGAAGGCCGATGGCTTGATAATGCCTCCGTCTGGGTACCCGCCTGCAAGCCATAGTCTGTCCTCGTTCTTCGAATCGATTTCCATTAAACCCAAAGGAGACAACTCGACGAGCGCGATCCTGCCAGCGAGAGATTCCGATACGTGTTTAGAGAGACTTGGCGAAACCGATCCGGAAAGTAGGAACCGGCCATTGCGTTTCCGATCCTTGTCGATCGCACCGCGCATCCTCGCAAAGACGTCCGGCGCTTCTTGGGCTTCGTCAAGTATCGTCAATTCGCTGCCTTGGGCAATTGATTCCCACTCTATGTCGAGGCGAAGCTGATCGGGCTCCTGTTCCAAGTCGAAGTATCTAGAGGCGAATGTATTTGCCAGGGTGGTCTTCCCGCATTGGCGCGGACCTAAGATGGCGACAGCGGGATATTCCTGGAGTCGTTCGGCGACGAGCTCACTGATTCTCCTCTCGATCATTTATTGCAAAAAAGGAATTAATTCCAGATTTGCAATAAAAAACGCATTTGCTGATAGCTTGATGAGAAATGAATGTGTTTCTTCGTTCGGCGCAATGGTCCCGATGCCAGGACTACTCGCGGGCTGGTGAACGATTCGGAGGCGTGTTGTAGCGTCGTCAGTTGCTTGGCGTTACCGCCTTTGCCCTTGGTTTACGATTTTGGCATGCCAGGCCACTTGTAGGGGACGGGCTTAGCAGCGGGTTGAGTAAGGTCGGCTTCTGAAGGCA
>CBFHHM010000007.1:0-35099 GCA_965655705.1 Candidatus Pelagisphaera sp. | reverse complement strand
CAGAATGACGCCCGCTTTGAACTCGTGCTGACCGGAGGGGTGACTCGGTATGCCGGAGATGAAAACAATCTTGGTAGGATCGACCGTTTCAGCCATCTCGGTGGTGGAATCGCTGCAGGAAGCCGAGAAGAGGGCGAATGCTGCCAGGGCCAATGCGGCGCCTGTGGCCTTGGCGCCGGAGTTCTTCCGGGATTGAATGAGGCGTTCGAGGATGTTCATGTTGGTTACTATAAGGGTGGTCTTTGCGATGGGCGCGTTGTTGATAGGATCCGTTTCTCAATTGCTGGCGACAGGATCCGCTTCGACCCCTTCGGGAGCTTTCTTGGCATTGGTCTGCCATCTCCAATAGACTCTGAATCCCCGCTTCAAGTCATCGAGAATCAGCATATTCACCGGAACCAGTATCAGTGTGATCACCGTCGCGAACACCACTCCCCAGCCCAGGGAAATGGCCATGGGGATCATGAATTTCGAGCCGCGGCTCTGCTCGAACATCAAAGGAAGCAGGCCTGCGAAAGTTGTCATCGAGGTTAGCAAAATAGGACGGAAACGCCGCACGCCGGCGGCTCGAACCGCTTCGCCCAATTTGACTCCCTCTTTAACGCGGGCGGAAATGAAGTGGACCATAATAAGGCTGTCATTCACGACCACCCCTGACAAAGCCAGGAACCCAAGCTGCGACATTATATTAACCGTCACTCCGTCATCCCAGATAATCCCAAGTATCCAATCCATGACAACGTGACCTAGTATAGCCCCGACAATGCCGAATGGAATCACCGCCATGACGACGAACGGCTTGACGTAACTCTTGAACGGGATCGCCAGCAATACATAGACCCCTATAATCACCAATATCGTATTGAAACGAATATTACGGGCATCCTCCTCCTGTTGCTTGGCGTTGCCGGACTTGACGTAATTCATCCCCACGTACTGATCGACAAGTCCCGGAAGAAAGTCGCGCTCCAATTCCATCACGATCGAATCGACATCGACTTCATCTGACTCCGCTTCCGCGGACACCGTCAACTGGCGCATGCGATCCACGCGATAGATAGCCGGCAGGCTCTTGCCTGGCCGAATCTCGGCTACCGTATCGAAAGGCACCTCCGTGCCGCTCGGCGCCCGGATCATCATGGAATCCAGGGTCGCCAGCGATTTTCTCTGGGCCTCGGGATAGCGCACCATCACCCGCACATCATTTCGGCCTCTCTGAATGCGCTGGGCTTCCGTACCGAAAAACGCTTGTCGTACTTGTCGAGCCAAATTGCTGGCGGTAATACCCAGGTACTCGGCTTGCGGCTTAAGCGACAGCTCGAACTCCGCCTTGGCGCTTTCGAATGAATCGGAGATTTCCGCGAGGCCTCGATACTCCACTAGCTTGTCTTGAAGCTGACTCGACGCCGCTTTGAGATCATCGAAGCTGGGACTCGTGAACCTCAGGTAAACCCCCGCGCCTCCCCCGCGCAAGAAGCCCAACGACAAACGCTCGGCATCCGGAATCGTTCCGATGGCTTGCCGCAGATAGGCGGTCGCTTCCGAGCTTCCGTAATTGAGTCCATGCAACTCGAAGGGCGTGAGCTCGATAACCACCTCTCCCAATTCGGCCACCCCAACCGCTCGCGAGCCGTAGCTTCGGTACATCGGCTGGCCACCCGCCGTCGCGAAGACGTTGCGGACCATCTCCGTCCCGTATTCCTGGTTGATGCTCTCTTTGTAATCGAGGGCGATTTTTTCCATCCGGCGGATGTGGGAGTTCGTGGTTTCGAATGGCGTCCCCGCCGGCATCTGCAAACGAATCGTCACTTGATCGCTAGGAATCCGCGGATAAAAGCTGGACTGTATCCGATTCGTCTCTACGAGACTCCAGATGATCGCCAGGCCACCCAGGAAAATGGAAAAGGTAACGTATCTGTTGCGCAGGCAAACCTCTAGGACTGGCCGATAGAAACGGTCGATCGCGCGCTCTAATCCGGTGGCGATTTTCCGTTGCAATCCCGAGATCGGATTCGTCTTCGCGTCGCTCCCGCCAGTGGCCCCTATATTGGCGCAATGCTTCAGGTGGGCCGGGAGGATCAGTTTGGATTCTATCAAGGAAAACAGAAGCACGGGGATCACCACATAGGAAATCTGCTTCAGGTTGTTGCCCATGAACCCCGTCATCGCCTGTAGGGGATAAAAGGCGACGATGGTTGTCAGAACGCCGAAAATGACCGGAATTGCGACTTCTTGCGTCCCTTTGACGGAGGCATCGAGAGGCGTTTCGCCCTGTTGCATGCGGCGAAAGACGTTTTCACCGGTGATGATCGCGTCGTCGACCACGATTCCCAGAACGAGGATGAAGGCGAACAGGGTGCTCATATTGAGGGAGATATCCCACAAATAGAACATGATGAACGCTCCCGAAAACGCTATGGGGATGCCCAAGCTGACCCAAAAGGCAAGCGAAGGCCTGAGGAAAAGCGAAAGCACGATTAGGACCAGGACGAATCCGGTTATAGCGCTTCCCGCGAGGGTGGAAAGCCTCTGTTTAACCCGTTCGGAATCGTCGCTCCAATAGCTCAGCTTAACGCCTTCCGGCAAGGTCGGCTGCTTTTCTTCCAGATAGGCTTTAACCTCGTCGGCCAAAACAATGAGGTTCTGGTCGCCCGAGCGATAGACATCGAGAACCACGCAGCGTTGCCCATTGTAGTTGGAAATCAATGGCGTTTCGTCGAATCCATCATTAACCTTCGCCACATCCGCCAATGTGAGCCGCGTGCCATCGTCCCGCGTGTAAACGACGATCTTGGAGAAGTCCTCGTAATTGTAGGCCTGGTTCGACGTTCTCAGTAGAATGTCGCCCGCATTGGTCCTCACGCTGCCCGCCGAGAGATTAACGGAAGAATTGCGAACGGATTGGACGATTTGATCGAAGGTAAGCCCATGGCGTTTAAGCGACTCCTCCGAAACTTCGATCCCGATCTCGTAAGGGCGGGCCACTTTCATGGAAACCAGGGATATATTCGGAAGGGCTGTGAGATCGTCTCGAACGATCTCGCCGAGCTGCATCAGATCCTTTTCCCCCAGATTCCCGGAAATCACCACTGCCATGAGGCGTTCTGTAAAGGTATCCTGGCTCACGCGGGGCCTCTCCGCTTCGACCGGGAAGGTATTGATCGAATCGACGCGATCCTTCACCTGGTCCAGGATCCGATTCATGTCGTAACCCTCTTCGATCTCCAAGGAAACTTGACCCGATCCTTCCGAGGCCCGGCTCTGCATTTCCTTGATTCCAGCTACGTCGAACAGAGCCTCCTCCAGGCGCATGACGATCGACTCTTCCACCTCGGCTGGCGTCGAGCCCCGATAGACAACGCTCACCGTGATCTCCCGTTGGAGATAGTCAGGCCACTCTCGAAGTACGACTTTGTTGAGCCCAAGATACCCGCCAGTCAGAAGGATGGCGAACATCAGAATATTCGCCGCTACTCCATTATTGGTAAACCATTCTATAATTCTATGCATTGTCCACGGCCTCCAATCGACTATTGAAACACTTGCTTCGATCCCTCGTTTTCAGGTATAGGCTTTTTCGCTACATCGATCCCATCTTCGGAAACGACTGCTACTTTCATTCCTTCCGAGGGGAAGCTCAGATGCGTCAGGCAAACCCGATCTCCCGGGCTCAACCCCCTGCTGATAATGAGGTTCTCTTCATCGCTCCATTCGATCTCGATCGATTTGCGTCGCAAAGTCCCGTCTTCTTCGATCACGACTACGTATTCGTTCTTGCGGTACATCTCTCTAGGAATGACGATGACATTCTCCAGAACCTTGCCTTCGATACGGGCCTGCACGAATGAACCGACCTTCAGAGGCGGCCTTCCATCTACCTGCTTTCGATAGGGGTCATCGACTTGAGCCACGAAAAACAATTGGCGGGACTGGATGTCGAAGGCCCCTTCCGCCCGAACAATCTGCCCTTTCCATTCCAGGGTTTCGTTGCCAATGGCGGTTGTCAAAGCGACTTCCGGTATCGTCTTCGGGGGTTCCGAATCATTGCGGTAGAGCTCTGGCACATCGATGTATCCAATTTCCCGTTCGCTCAAGGGGAGGCGAATCTCGGCATAATCGACCGCGTAAATCTCTGCCAGGATGCTGCCGGAATTGACGAATTGCCCGATGTCCACCCGCTTGTTGAGGATACGCCCCGCATAGGGGGCGGTGATTCTCGCCCGCTGCAAGTTCAGCCGAGCGTTCTCGACACGGGCTTCCGCCGAGGCGACATCCGCCTGGGCTTGGGCAAGCTGCGGCTCTCGACTCACGAGCTCGGGAGGTTCGACGCCCGGATTAAGGCGCTCCCAATCGGCCCGAGCCTGAGCCGCGTTCGCTTCTTCTTCGGCTAAGGACAATTTGGCCCGAGCCAAGGTCGCTTCAGCGGTGATAACAGCGGTTTGATAGTCTCTCTTATCGATTTCCAGCAGGGTCTCTCCCTCCTCAAAGAATCCTCCCGTCTGGAAAGCGGGGCCTACGCTCACCACTTTGCCTCTGACTTCGGAAACGAGGGAGCTTTCGGTACGGGCCTGAACGGTTCCTTGGGAATGAAGCCAAACCTGATAGTCAACTGGCTCTAAACGATAAACGCTAACCTCGGGCAAAGTTTCCTTCTGAGGAAACTTCCGTGGCTCTGGTTCGGACCAGAAAATCCAGTAACAGATTCCGGCGGATACTGCCAAAACAGCCAGAGGAGGAAGGATGCGAAGGAAAGACATTGTAGTAATATATACGTGGGAATCGTTAGTATTCATTCACCCAGTTGTCAATTGGACCAACAAACTTGCATTGAACGGCTATTGGGTCGATCTAGGCCCCTGATGGATCTCCCATTCGACAAGATTTCCGGCTCGCTCGAGAGTGGTTCTCTACTAGCGCTGCAAAATAAGCAACCTCGTCCCTAAAACGCCCGACTACTCCGATGACAACAGCGAGGCAGGGCTTTGGAATAAGCGAGCGAAATTCGGTAAGTCGACCGGCCGGGAACTCGTCGAGAAGGCTCGCATCCTGTATTTCGTGACCTCGGCCCGAGGCGCCCCTCAAAGAGCCAAAGCAATCATCTTTTCCGCTTTGGGCTACTTGTTGATAGGAAATGAAAGGGTCTCTGTTTTCTCGTGGTCACGTCGCCTACGGCCCGGTACGTTGGGCGCAATCGTTCCGATGGCTGGCCTTCTCGCAAGCTGGTGAATGATTCGGAGGCGTCCCATTCGGCGTCGTCGCTCCCTTGGCGTTACCGCCTTTGCCCTTGGCTTACGATTTTGGCATGCCAGGCCACTTGTAGGGGACGGGCTTAGCAGCGGGTTGAGTAAGGTCGGCTTCTGAAGGCAAGGCGACGTGGAGCATTTCCTCCTTCTCGTCGAGGTTCTCGTTGAGTTGCGCTTCGGTGATGGCCTCGGATGAGACTCCGCTCTCAGGGACCTCTACATCGGCCACCCAGGCGATGGCATTGAGAACGAGTTTGCGAAAGTCATCGATGGCCCAGTTGCGGTGCCAGTGGCCGCCGGTGAAGCCGATACCGCGACCGCCGTCGGGGCGTTCGACTGCCCACATCATTGTCTGCTTGGTACCGAGAAGCTTTTCAGCGAACTGATTCCAATGAACGTAGCGATTGATTTTTTCCCGAGTGGGAATCCCGGTGACGATATCGGCTGCGGTTTTCGGCGTAGCCCAGCGCATATTGTAGTACCACTCGTCGTTGGCTCGGAATCCGGGGACGCCTCGGCTGATGGGGTGATCGGCATTGAGTTCGACCTCAGGCGTCCAGTGCGGGTTGGCGGAGTAAGCGGCCTCGTAGTGTCCGCCGATCCACTTCTTGAAGTATTCCCCCTGTTCGCCCTTGGGAACTTCGACTCCGTAGTGCATGCACATGAGGCCGACGCCCTTGCTGACAAGTTCGTCCATCTTGGCTTCGTGTTCGTTAACCGGGTGCCTGGCGTTTCCGTCGGAGTAAATGATGACCGCTTTGGCGCCATCGAAGATGGATTCGTCTTCGGGCCATCCGTGGTGAGCGATGGCTACTTCCAGGGGAAGGCCGCTCTGTTCCTCAAGCGCCCGGGCGAGCAGAATGACGCCCGCTTTGAACTCGTGCTGACCGGAGGGGTGACTCGGTATGCCGGAGATGAAAACAATCTTGGTAGGTTCGACTGTTTGAGCCATCTCGGTGGTGGAATTGCTGCAGGAAGCGGAGAAGAGGGCGAATGCTGCCAGGGCCAATGCGGCGCCCGTGGCCTTGGCGACGGAGTTCTTCCGGGATTGAATGAGGCGTTCGAGGATTTTCATGTTGGCTACAATGGGGGTGGTCTTTGCGATGGGTGCGTTGTTGATAGGAAATGAAAGGGTCTCTGTTTTCTCGTGGTCGTGTCGCCCGCGGCTCGTTACGGGCGTTAACATTATTCCGGTGTCAGGCCTACTCGTGGACTTCTGAATGAACTGGGGGTGTTGGGACTAACTAAGCGAATCGATTGGCAACAAATTGTCCAGAGATAGTGCAACCGGAATAAACTGATAGTTTTTCCTATTAAATTATGTTCACCCGTTGAGAGTATGCGACAATCGATTTTCCTTGTATTCCTAGCCCTTATTCTGGCGATCGCGTCCATTGCCGAAGATCGCGTCCCAGAGGATTTGCAGATGGTCCGCTTCGCCGGGTCTGAAGTGACTCCATCTCCGGCGGCGCTGTGCGTGGCTCCGACCGGCGAGGTTTTCGTGGCTGTAGACATGAACGGTTCCCTGGGCAAAGGCCCCGGAAAGGGAGAGATTATCCGGCTCGTCGATGAGGATGCCGATGGGGTAGCCGATTCCCACACCCTCTTCGCGACGGCCGATAGCGCCCGCGGGCTAATTTCGCTGGGGCAGAAGCTTTGGGTCCTCCACACGACCTATGACGCTTCCACGGGGAAGGCGAGCGGTATGGATCTCACGCTTTTCACGGACCAGGACTGGGACGGAGTAGCCGATGGGCCGGGCCGGACATTGATTCGCAACCTTAGCTCGCCGGAGTCGATTCGTTCGCGTGGTACCGACCACTCGACGAATGGCATTCGCATGGGTATCGACGGTTGGATCTACATCGCAGTGGGAGACTTTGGCTTCTCCGAAGCGAGGGCCGCGGATGGAACGGAAATGACGCTTCTCGGCGGTGGCATTATTCGGGTCCGGCCGGATGGCTCGGAAATGGAGCTCTACACGAAAGGCCTGAGGAACATTTACGATGTGGCCATCGATCCGTTCATGAATATTTTCACTCGGGGCAACACCAATGATGGAGGAGGCTGGAATGTTCGCTTTATCCATCAAATTCAATCGGCGAATTATGGATACCCGATGCTTTTTCTGAATTTCGGCCAGGAGATTCTTCCCGCTCTGCAGGATGTCGGTGGCGGATCGGGAACAGGGGCGCTTTTTCTCAATGAGCCGGGCTGGCCCGAGGCCTATAACAATCAGCCCTTGATGGCCGATTGGGGTCGCAATGCCGTTTTTCTGCATCGCCTAACCGTGGATGGACCTTCCTTTCGGCAAGTTCCCGAGCAATTCATCGATCTCTCCCAAGTAACGGATATCGACGTGGACGGGTCGGGCCGGATGTACTTGGGGGCGTGGGATGGAGCTACCTATAAGGGAAGCTCCGAGGAAGGATACGTTATTCGAGTTGTACCCAATAATTGGAGCTATCAACCCTTCGAATCGTTGGAAAAAGAGAACTCAGCCTTCGTGTTAAGCCAGCTGCAATCCGAGAGTTCCACCATCCGGCTGGCCGCTCAGCAGGAGCTGCTTGCCCGCTCGGACCGCTCGGTTCTCTCGGATCTTATGGCGATGGCGCGGGATGGCGACTTGTTCGAGGAGGCTCGCGTGGCCGCGATCTACACTTATGCCCAGCTAGCTGGGCCCGGTGGCATCGATGCCCTGCTGGAGCTGGCCCGTATCGATGGCTTAACTGAATTCGCTCTTCGGGCGGCTTTGGATCGCCGTCCATGGATAGAAGAATCTGGAGTGACGCCGGGTAGAATCGCTCGATATTTGCAAAGCGATGATCCGCGTATCAAGGTTGCGGCTACGGTCGCTTTAGGACGATTGGGCGATGAAGCCGCTGTTCCGGCATTGTTGGGTACTCCCTATCGCTTTCCGGAAGAGAAGTCTCGAACGACGCTTCCGGTAGGCGAGCCCAGGTTGGTGAAAGGAGCCGACAAACTAGCCGTCTTTGAAGCGGATATCGATGGCTACCAGGAGCTGTACCTGCATTCCTTATACTATCAGGTCGGTGAAAAGTCGGACCGATCGTATTGGGTCGATCCGAGAATCCATTTGCCGGATGGGTCTACGGTTTCCTTGCTGGACCTCGAATGGAAGTCCGCGAACACGGCCCACGGACCCATTCTTAAGCGTCTCGATATTGCGGACAGCGGATTGAGGCTTTCGGGTAAGGACAAAAAGAATGCGACATCATCGTTGAGCGTGCCTTTGGTATCGACGGTGGTTTACGACCTGCCCGATGGAGCGGTGCGGTTCACGGCGAAAGTGGGATTGGCCCAGCCCGAGAACGGAGTGAGACCGGAAGGGGAATTTCATGCGACGCCAGAGCCGGTTACGGGAATATCCCAGCGAATCGCCCATGCGACTCCGGACCCCGACCGCATTCTTCCTCATCTTGCGGTTCATTCGCTCGTCGGAATCGGCTCTGAAAAACCTCTGTTGGATGCGCTCGAATCCGGTTCGCCGGACCTGGCCCATTGGGCGATTCGATATATGGGCAGTGAATCTTTGGTCGATGGTGTAATCGCCCATTGGCGATCGTTGGAGTATCCTTCCGAGAGGCGAAAGACGCTTACCACGCTCGCTCGGCTATATCAGAAGGAAGCTCCCTATGATGGTTCCTGGTGGTGGTCGACTAGGCCTGATACGCGAGGTCCCCATTACAAGCCCGTCACTTGGGCCGCCAGTCCTCGGATCGAGAAAGTCTTTCTAGAAGAATGGGAGCGCTCCGATGCCGAAAACCGGGATTTCCTAACGGCTTTGAATGATAGCCATCGCATGGGTATCGATCAATTGGGCACATTTCTGGTCGAAGAGGAAGAAGAGAAAGTGGATGTCGATTTATCGAAGATCGCCGCCAAGAAAGGGGCGATCGCCACAACCGCGATCGAGGACGTTATTTTGGCTCTCGATAAGATCGAGGGAAGCTACGAATTGGGTGAGACGCTGTTTACCCAGCAGGGATGTATCGCTTGCCATACATTGAACGCCTCGGAGGCCTCTAAAGGGCCATTCATGGGGCAAATTGGATCGATCATGGGTCGAGACCAAATCGCCGAGGCCATTCTCCGGCCCAATGCCACGATTTCCCAAGGCTTTCAAACGACGATGATCGCGACTACGGATGGGAAGACGTTGGTAGGATTTGTCACGAGTCGCAATTCGGATGAAATCACCTTGCGGGATATAACGGGCAATGCCCTGAAGGTCGCGGTATCGGAAGTCAAGAGCGAGGACCATTTGCCGACATCGATGATGCCGCCTGGCTTGGCCAACTCGCTTTCGCTACAGGAGTTTGCCTCGATGGTTCGCTTCCTGTCGGAGCAGAATTGATTGCCTTGGCGTTTGGCTGTTAGGCGATAGATCCTGTTGAGATTCGTTCGAGGATAACGGGGACCGCCTCGCGGGCAGGCGGTCAGCCATGGCTTGTGTCGACGGGTATGCGTCGCCAAATTCGGGAGGGATTCGGGGGCAAGATTGACAAGGAATCGCGAGATCACTGAAATCCTCTAGCCGATGACCCATCATGCTGACTACGAGGCCGAGCACACAAAGGAAGCGATCCGCGAGAGGATTGCGGCCAAATACACGCAAGGCTACCTGAAAGATTCGATCTATGGAGCGATTGACGGCGCCGTAACGACTTTCGCAGTCGTTTCGTCGGTAACAGGAGCCGGCTTAAGCAGCGGAATTGTGATCATCTTAGGGCTCGCCAACTTGCTGGCCGACGGATTCTCGATGGCGGCAGGAAACTTCCTAGGAACTCGCGCGGAGAATCAGTCTGAGCGCAAGGCGCGGAAAGAGGAGGCCCTCGAGATTGAAACGCATCCAGAGGGTGAGATTGAGGAGATTCGCCAGATTTATGCAGCCAAAGGGTTTAAAGGGGAGATCCTCGAAGAGATCGTAGGAGTCATCACTTCGAATAAGGAGCGTTGGCTGGATACCATGATGCAAGAAGAGCACGGGGTCACCGGCAATCATCCGTCAGCCCTCAAGGCGGGTCTTGCCACGTTAATAGCGTTTCTCGTCATAGGAGGGATTCCCTTGGCCGCTTACATCGTCGATCTAGTCGACCCTTCCATCCTCGGCGATCCTTTCGTCCCTTCCTGTATTCTAACCGGCATCGCATTCTTTGGAGTAGGAGCGCTCAAGAGTCGCTACGTGGAACAGCACTGGTCTCTTAGCGGAGCCGAAACCCTTGGCATTGGCACGCTCGCCGCCATTGTCGCCTTCGGGATCGGCCTCCTTCTTCGCCCTTTCGCGGCAGGATTGTGATCCTTCTTCCGAAAGCAATGGAACGACCCTCCATCTTCAAACAAGCGATCGGTCTCGCAGCCTGTCTGTCAATCGTCTATGTCGCTGCCTTTGCAGGAGCCATCGCCTCAGCGACGGCGGGCGATTTCTACGCCACCTTGTCGCGTCCCAGTTGGGCGCCTCCAGGTTGGATTTTCGGCCCCGTCTGGTCTCTGCTGTATACGATGATGGGCATCGCCACTTGGCTGGTTTGGCGAAGATCCGGAATTAGCCAAGCGATAGGCGCGCACCTTTTAAACTTTGGTCAGCTCGCCGTTAATGCCCTTTGGTCCTGGCTTTTCTTCAAGTGGCATTTGGGGGCTTTCGCCTTCGTCGAAATCTGCGTTCTCTGGATCCTCATTGTCCTGACCATTCGGACATTCTGGAAGGTCCAGCCGTTAGCTGGCATTCTGCTCTTGCCGTATCTGCTCTGGGTTTCGTTCGCCATCCTCCTCGCCTACACCATGTGGCGCGCGAATCCGACTGTTTTCGGTTAAATCCTGAAACTAGGTGGTGGCCAAGCCGCTCCAAGATTTGGTTGATAGGAAATGAATAGGTCTCTAGATTCTCGCGCTCGTATCGCCTATGGCTCGGTACGCTCGTTACAATGGTCCCGATTGGATTCGAGGTGAGGGCTAAAGGTTGGTTTGCTTCGCAATCTTCACTCCGTTACGTCGCGGTATTAGGTTAGATGTTTCGGTGGGTCGGCGCGCGCAACAATGCGTGGTCCCCAACGCTTAATACTAGAGCGCTTTGGGTCGTCTTGAACGTTATTGGGGCAATCAATCCGGCACCGAATCTTTGAACTCGGGGGTTCGTCTTGCCTGAGTGATCTGTTCGAATGAATAGGCAATCTCGATCAGTGATCCTTCCGACCAGGCGGGGCCGATAAACGAAACTCCAATAGGCAGCCCATGAATAGAAGCTGCGGGAACGGTAATGATGGGATAGCCGGCCCAGGCAGATGGCGACGAGCTTCCGCCCGATCCCCTGTCTCCGTTTATCGGATCGCTGCACCAGGCGGGACCACCCGTTGGCGCAAAGATGGCATCCAAGTTGTGGACACTCAGGGTGTCGTTAATTCCCTCTCGGGCGCGATCCGTGACCGTGTCCCGAATTTCCAGGTATGCCGCTTCGTTCAGATCGCCCCTTGTCTCGGATAGCTCGAGAATCTCCATCTTGAAGAACGTCATCGCCTCTTCTTTGTTTTCCCGATTGTAAACGATGACATCATTCAAGGTTTTCACTCCCGAAGTTGGCGTGGCCGTTTTCAAGTATTCGTTAAGGCCATCCTTGAATTCATACTGCATACGGAGATAAGACTTTTGGCCTAGGTCGCCGCCGTCGGGTACGATTTCATCCAGCTCCACTAGTACGGCTCCCGCTTCCTTCATCTTATCCAGGACAGGACCCATGGTCTCCGCTACGCCGTAATGCATCGATAGTTTAGACTTCCAAATGCCTATCCTTTTCCCCCTGAGCCCGTCACGGTTCAGGAACTGATTGTAGTCGGAATGGGTGTGCCCTAAACTTTCCCTCGATTTGGAATCGCGCTCATCGATTCCGACAAGGGCCCCTAAAAGAGTAGCTGCGTCGCTTACGGATCGGGCCATGGGTCCAGCCGTATCCTGGGAAAAAGAAATAGGAATGACCCCGCTCCGACTGATAAGGCCAACGGTTGGCTTGATGCCCACCACGCCATTGACAGCGCTTGGGCACACAATCGAGCCATTGGTCTCAGTCCCAATCGTAGCCGCGCACAAGTTCGCGGAAACGGCAGCCCCGGAACCCGAGCTGGATCCGCAGGGATTGCGATCCAGCGCATAGGGATTCCTGGTTTGTCCGCCTCGACTGCTCCAGCCACTGGATGACCGAGTAGATCGAAAGTTCGCCCATTCGCTTAAGTTCGTTTTTCCTAGGAGGACAGCTCCGCTCTTGCGCAGCTGCTGTACGAGAAACGCATCTTCGTTCGCGAAATTGCCCAGCAATGCGGTTGCTCCGGCCGTAGTCATCATCTCGTCGCCCGTATCGATGTTGTCCTTTATCATGACGGGGATACCGTGCATGGCTCCCCGCGTTTTACCAGCGGCTCGCTCAACATCCATTCGATCGGCTATCGCCAATGCATCCGGGTTGATCTCAATGACGGAATTCAAATTCGGCCCATCTATATCTATCGCCATAATCCGATCCAGATACATTTCGGTTATGGCTCGAGAGCTCAGCTCGCCCTTGACCATTTTTTCCTGTAGTTCGCTGATGGAATATTCCAGCAGAGGGAAATCGTTATAGTCGCCACCGGCTGCTCCTCCTGTCCTCGATGGCGAATTGCATGAGCTCAATAGAAGGGCGCCTGCGAAGGGTAGGGTCCACTTCAACGTAAAGGTCCAAGATTTCATGATCGGTTTTGTATATTCATTTTTGATACAGAGGCAATTATGAATACTGGGTCTTCGGATTTCCCCTCAGAGATTACCTAATCAGTCAGACTGCGCATCGCCGCAGACATCTTTAGGGTTTTAGCCTGTGTCCCGAATTTCGATTCTTCCCATTGTCGATAGTGAATTCCGCGGCGCCGATCGCGGGCTTCTTGATCGGATTACTGTCGCGCTCGAGGCTCGCAAGCCAGCTGAATGATTCGATCTTATCGGGGAAGGCCTTGTTTATAGGGTGGGGCGTTATAGCTCTTGATGGAGTCCGTCTATAGGCAAAAAGCTGCTAAATGGGAACTCGGCGAGACGATAGAGCTGCGTTAATTGCAGCGCGTAGGTTATGGATCGTTAGAATCGAGTCTCATCATAAATTGGCCCTTGAGAGTGATGCGTAGCGAGAGAGATTATCCCAGCGTCGGATTTTCGCAGAGAATCGAGGTTGCTTATCGTTAATGTTTACGGGCAGCAGAGGAAAATTCGGTGGATTTGGAGTTTAGTTTGGAATGCGTGAAACGGGCCATCATCATACGAATGAAAATGCATCGTCTATTCGGAATCTGGTTGTCGTTTTAGGCGACCAAATGAGCCTCGAATTAGAGTCGTTTCGAAATTTCGACCCAAACATGGATGCCGTTTGGATGGCTGAAATTTCTGGCGATGCGGAACCGGTTTGGTCGCACAAGCAACGGATAGTCTTGTTTCTGTCTGCCATGCGGCATTTCAGGGCGAAGTTAGAATCCAGAGGGATTCGAGTGATCTACACGGCTCTGGACGATCTGAAAGAATCGGAAGGGCTTGCCAAGCTTCTGGAACGCTTTGTGGGAACGGCTGATATCACGGGCTCGATTATTATGACAGAACCGGGCGAATGGCGATTGAAGGAGGCGTTCCAGACAATCGGGAAGAAGCTTTCGATTCCTTTGGAAGTGGTGGAAGATTCGAGTTTTCTTTGTTCGACCCATGAGTTCGAAAATTGGGCGGAAGGGCGAAAGCAGCTGCGGATGGAGTACTTCTACCGAGAGATGCGCAAGAGAACGGGGATTTTGATGGATGGAGGAGCTCCAATGGGTGGAAAATGGAATTTCGACGCGAGCAATCGCGGGTCCTTCGGAAAACGGGGGCCCGAGGCGTTGCCCTCGCCGCTACGTTTCAAGCCGGACTCTATTACTCGCGAGGCGATGGACCTTGTCGAGATACGTTTTGGCAGCCATCCCGGGAAACTGGATACATTTGGTTGGCCGGTAACTGAAGAGGATGCGGAACGCGCCTTGGACGATTTTCTGAAAAAAGGACTGCCGGAATTTGGCAAATACCAGGACGCCATGTGGGCTGGGGAGCCTTTTCTACACCATTCGCTCCTTGCCTCGTCCATGAACCTGAAGCTAATTAGTCCCCGGAAGGTAGTGGAGGCGGCGGAGAACGAGTTTGTCGAGGGACGAGCGCCCATAGAGTCGGTCGAAGGCTTCATTCGCCAGGTTATAGGCTGGCGCGAGTACGTGAGGGGGGTCTATTGGCAGTACATGCCTGAGTACCAGGAACGAAACGAGATGGGGGCTTTGGAGCCTCTCCCCAGATTCTACTGGACGGGAAAAACGTCGCTTAATTGCCTTAAGCGATCGCTTGAACAGACATTGGAATACGGGTATGCCCACCACATCCAGCGCTTAATGGTAACGGGTCTTTTCGGTTTGCTGTGGGGAGTGGACCCCAAGGCAATTCACTTTTGGTACCTGTCGATCTACGTGGACGCGTTGGAGTGGGTCGAATTGCCCAATACGCTCGGCATGTCGCAGTATGCGGACGGAGGAGCAATGGCTTCCAAGCCCTATGTATCCACGGGAAAGTACATCAACCGCATGAGCAATTATTGCAAGGAATGCCGGTACCGACCGGATGTCAGACTGGGAGAGGATGCCTGTCCGATTACGGTGCTGTATTGGGATTACTTATCTCGGCACGAAAAACGTTTGGATAAAAATCATCGCATGGGATTGCAGCTGCGAAACCTCAGGCGGATGGGCCCATCCGACCGAGATGCGGTTTTAGCGCAGGCGAAAAAGACTAGGCAATTGATTTTGGATGAAACGTGTAACTAGAGATTACTGAATAATGCGAAAGACATATTTAATAGTGGGAGGTTCGGGCGACATCGGCAAGGCGACTTGCAAGGAACTGGTTGCAGAGGGCAAGGGAGTGATTGCAGGTGTCAGGAATCCGTTGGTACTTGAAAATGAAGACCGGGTCGATGGCGTCGACTACCGAATGGTCGATGCGGAGGATTGGGACAGTATGGATGAGCTGTTCGCCGGAATAGGCAGTGATGACCTAGAGTTGGTGGGGGCGGCGCTTTGCGTAGGCTCCATTTTGCTTAAACCCGCTCATCTGACGCGTATCGAAGAGTTCGACCGTGTCCTATCGAAGAATCTGTATTCCGCGTTCGGTTTGGTTCGGTCGGCAGCCAAGCGATTTTCCAAAACGGGGGGGTCTATTGTATTGGTGTCCTCAGGGGCGGCCCAGCAGGGTCTGGCCAACCATGAAGCAATCGCAGCCGCGAAAGCGGGGGTAGAAGGGTTGGCCCGATCGGCGGCGGCGTCATACGCCAAGAAAGGCGTGCGGGTAAATTGCGTGGCTCCGGGATTGGTTCGAACCAACTTGTCAGAGCGTATTACGTCGAATCCGAATTCACTGAAGCTATCGGAAAAGATGCACGCAGTGGGGCGGATAGGCGAGCCTGAAGATGTTGCCCGGGCGATCGCTTGGTTGCTAGGCGATGGGCAGAGCTGGATTACGGGGCAAGTGATTGGAGTAGATGGAGGTTTAGCGAACGTTACGCCTGTAGGTTGAATATAGAAATCGAATTGCTGTTTACCTGGATTCGGACTGTCTCTGATTGGGGAATGCTCCTCCTTATTTGGGCGGTTCAGTTATATGTCTATCCAAGCTTTCGAAACGTGAAGCAGGCATCGTTTGTGGACTGGCACAAGCGGTACATGAGCAGGATAGCTTGGCTGGTGGGTCCGCTGATGATAGGGCAGTTGGTAGCGGGAGTTGGTTTGCTCCTTTTGGACGCTTCGCTTTCAAAGGCCGCCTACCTAACATTGGTCGCGACAACGTGGGTACTTACGGGTTTGGTCGCGGCGCCACTGCACCGAAAGCTGCAAGAAACGGGAAAAGATCGAGAATGCATTATCCGATTGATTGCCTGGAATTGGCTCAGGACGGCTCTTTGGACAGCGGTCGTCTTTCTTTGAAGGGGGGGCTTTGGTTGATGACGGCCGAAATGGGCAATCGCGGAAAAGGAGCTTTTAGGCGAAGTTGACAACGCAACCCTTGGGATCGAGGTAGAAAATCCGTGTATTTTGGGGAATCATACGACGTCATCTCTCCGCGCTTCAATCCATGAGGCGCGGGTTGTACTGGCGGGGTCCAGCGAGGAATCGAGATTCGCTTAGAGGCGTTCGAATTCGGGGATCTATCGAATATATGAATACGCTCGTCGAGGTAGGGTCGTAAACCACGAGGTCTTCTTTGCCATCTCCGCTTAACTCCGCAGGGATGGCGTGATGAAATCCCATGCGATGGATCCCTTTCCCATTCGCTGGCGGAAGATCGGGCAAGCGAATCGACGATCGATTCTCCAGATTCCATAAGAGACTTCCGTTGAACAGCAATGCCGCTCGATTGGGTCCGAAGAGGTAAACGCTCTCCATTCCTGTGTTATTGGGTACTTCGTTCAGATCGAATGCCTGCAGGATCGTTCCGCTAGTCGCCACGACCACCAGGCGAGAGGTGTGACCCTCATTTCGGATGGCCATTTCCGGTCCCGGACTGGAGGCGGAAAAATCCGCGACACGCAACTCCTGGCCGTGCGGAATGGCCTTCTCGCCGAGATCGAGGATCGGACTCCGCTGGAAGCCCATTACTTGAGGTCTCCCTGAGCCGATCGCTCGAACGTTGGGAGCATCCCATTCATGGATCGTTACCGAATCCATATACGTCGCCTTTTCCTGAGTCCAATGAGGCGCGCCATCGGGAGAGAGCAAAAAATAGCCGCCATAGACTTCGTCTCTACCGTCACGGTCCATATCCCCCACCGCAGGGAATTTGGGAGGGAAGCGACTTTCGTCTTCCAGGCGATATCGGTAGGTCCACAAAACCTCTAATTGGTCCGTAATTGCAACATAGGTGTCGCCCGCTTTTAGCAGCAAGTCGCGGGGACGATCCAACCCGCGGAAATTGGCGACGAGAATTCTCTGGTGCGGCCAAGTATTGGCCTTTGGGCTGCTCGTTCGAATCGAGGCGATTTCCGGGATCGCTCGCTCGCGTAAGACGCGTCCCGTGGTTCCCTCCCGTATTTGAAATACCACATCGGAAAGCGAGAGCCAATCAGCTGGACGTTTCGCATCGGGTCGATACCACAGGCAGGCGATCTCGGAACTGCCGTCTCCATCGAAGTCATACACGGCGACAGGGCCCGGGCGCACCGGTTGCTCGCCTCCTGCGCCTTGCTCCCAAAGGGCATTCCCGTTGATGTCGAACGCCGCGAGATAGCATGGTTTAATGCCCCCATCGTGCGATCGAATTTCTCCACCTTGGGCGCTTCGATAAACCAAGAAGTCGCATGCGCCGTTGCCGCTGAGATCGCCGATCCGAATATCGCCACCGAATACATGGCTGCCGCTAGTCGCTAAAAATGCAGCAGGAACTTCGATTTTACGATAGTGCAGGACCGTCCCTTCATCCGCCCAAACGAGCGCCCCATGAGCAAGGGAGACGCATATTGAAAAAATAACTACGATCTTACATCCCATTGCTACGCCATCTCTGCTCGTCTTCGTCGAAAAGAATCTTTAATCCTAGCTCGACCCAGTCGACTGTCAATCGGCTTCCCGTCCGATTCCGGCAGCGGTCGCGGAACGAGAATGAATCGGCAAATCCAACGCCGCTGGATCATGATCCGGTTCCCTCTGGTCGAGGTTACGAGAACTGTGCCGCTTGAATAGTTAGTCTGGGCCCTTAGAAAGGACCCATGCAATGAAAGGCAAAAGATACACGACCGAACAGAAGATCCGCATTCTGCGGTAGGCTGAAAGAAGCGACAAGACGATCCTGGACGTCTGCCGCGAGCAGCGGATCAGCGAGCAAACCTTCCACCGCTGGAAGAAGGAGTTCGGCATGATGGAGGTCGACCAGGCCAAGCAGCTCAAGGAGCTTCAGAAGGAGAACGCTCGGCTCACGCGAATGCTCGCCGACGAGATGCTGGGCAAGGAGCTTTTAAAGGAGGCTCTGGAAAAAAAGCTGTGAGCCCCGGGCACAAGCGGCAGATCGCCGAAAAGCTTGTATCCGGGGGCCGTTGCACCGCGCGGGCGGCTTGCCGCCACTTCGGGCTGCATCGCAGCACGTTCGCCTACCGGGCGAAACAGCCCGACGCCTGGCTGTCGAAGCTCAAGACGGCGGTTCGCCGAGTCTCCAATCTATATCCGGAAATGGGATACCCGAAGATAGCCCGCCTGCTTAAGCGGGAGGGCTGGTCGGTGGGCGCCCGCATGGTCCAGCGGCTGCGTCGCGAACTCGGGCTGGCCGTTCCCGCCAAGAAGCCTAGACGCCGGCGCCGAGGTCCCAGTACGGGTATGCCGACCGAGGCTACGCATCGCAACCACGTCTGGACTTGGGACTTCATTCACGACACGACGATGCGCGGCGGAACGCTTCGCATGCTCAACATACTGGACGAGTACACTCGGGAATGCCTATGCATCCACGTGGATCGCCGGATCAACGCTCGCAAGGTCAGGCGGATCATATCGGCGCTGATCGAGCGGCATGGAGCTCCCGAACATATCCGCAGCGACAACGGTTCGGAGTTCATCGAGCGCGGGCTGCGCCACTGGCTGGCCGATAAGAGGATCAAGACCCTCTACATCGAGCCTGGAAGCCCTTGGCAGAACGGATACGTAGAGAGCTTCAACGCGCGCTTCCGAGAGGAATGCCTCAATCGAGAACAGCTCTGGACTTTGACCGAGGCTCGAGTAGTAGTCGAAGACTGGCGATGGAAGTACAACAATATACGGCCTCATCGCTCGCTAGGCTAAATCACTCCGCTGGAGTTCTCCCAAGAACCGCCAGAGAAAATCGAATCGAACCAATGTTGGGCCTCCAGTCGGCCTACGGCCTCCTTGCGACCCAACATTGACAACCTATACAACATTAACCACATCATCAATACGTCCAGGCTAACGAAAGCCATGGCTCAGTTTGGGTAACTCGACCAGCACCATTGCTTGGTTTCGGTCGAGATGTTTTCGATCAACTGTCGACAGGAGAGGTGAGAAGAGTTTTCCGCCAAGCGAAATTCGCGGATGAGCTGAACGCCAGTGGAGGGATCGGGTTGGCTGGTAAGACGGACGGCGCGGGGACCGATGATTTCAGGCGTCCATGCTCCGCTCCACAGGAGGTCGCGTTTCGGAATCAGGTATTCGGGACCGATGTCGAAGCGTCCTGCAGTGACGAGCGGTTTCTGTCCGGGTTTGCTCCAATCGGCTTCGGCGGGATCGAGATACAAGGCCTCGCGTTCTCGGAGTCGGTAGCTCAATACCCGGCCACCGGCATGGTGACCGATCACGGCGCGGGTGGAGTCGTTGAAGAGTTCGAGGCAGCGGGGATAGTTAAGGACGTCGACATAGCGAACGCCGGTAGGCGGTGGGTCGGAACGGAGCAAAGGCATTGCGGCGAGAAACAGGCAGACTATTAGGGGGAGACGGTCGGAGCGGTTCATATCGGACGCTGCCATTGTCGTCACTTTGTTGTTGATAGGCAATCCAATGTTACGTCTCCGGGGTCAATCGCAGGATCATGCCGCGGCGATCGGTGAGATCGTAGAGCGAGCCATCTGGAGCAGTTTCGATATCGCGAACGCGGCCAGATTCGCGGAGAACGATTTCTTCATTCGCGACCTTGCGCCGGCCTAATATCAGCTGATAAATGAGCTGTTGGTTCCGCGCTGCGACGAGTAGGTCGTTTTTTCTGCCGTGGGAAAGCGGTACAGTTCTCGTAACCTCAACCAACCGCTAATCGCGGTCTTCTTTGGTGCCAGTGGGGGGCTCGAACCTACATTTGCGCTCATCTATTTGCATCTATTTTCACTTAATGTTGCCTATCAGCATCTTGCTGCCAGTCGGATTTCCAAGGAGATGCAGACAGATGCAACGAAAGGCACTGAATCCAGCATATAGTTAGCAAATCCGGCTTAGGCAATTTGGCGATGCGGTGGTGGAAGTTATAGGTGATAACGGTTATCTGGGGGCAATTCCGCTTGACTATTCGCTATTCGCGAATAGCGAATATTACTCGATGGCGATGAAACCCCAGGATGTCGTGGTTGCCTTAAAGCTCCTTTCAGAGGGGGCGGATTTATGCTCCTATGCCGTCTTGGCTTCCGAGTTAGGGATGAGCGCTTCAGAGGTCCACGGAGCAATTCAACGCCTCAAAGAAGGTGGTTTAGTGTCCCCAGAAGGCCGACGCGTCGTAAGGCAAGCGCTGCGCGATTTTATCGTTTCAGGGATTGCCCATGTATTTCCAGCTAAGGAAGGGGAGCCGGCAAGGGGCATGCCTACCGCTTGGGCAGCGCCAGTGTTTGAAGGGATGTTCAAATCGAGTGACGATTCGGCGCCGGTTTGGGCTCACCCGAGGGGTGGTTCTCGGGGGCCAAGCGTTACGCCGCTTTACAAGTCTGTCCCGGAAGCAGCCTCAAAGGATCCGGATCTTTACAATTGTCTTGCAATAGTGGATACGATCAGGCTTGGAAGGGCCCGTGAGCGCAAAGCGGCGATTGAAGCGCTTGACAAGCGGATTTTAGGCGATGGCTGAAATTCCTATAGCTAGTTTGAAGTCGCTCGTTAACAACGCTTTTCAGTATTTGACGGTGTTCAGCGCGCTCACTCAAAGGGGCTTGCGTGTCCCGAATGATGTTTCCCTGGTATGCCGGGGATCAGAGCATTTTCTGCACTACCTTAGGCCCACTCCTGCCCGTTATGAGCAAAGCCCCATTCTGTTCGCCGAAAAGTTGTACCGAAACATCAAGAGGCTGATCCGAAATCCCTCCATGAAGCCGAAATCCATTTTGTTGATACCTGATTTCGTGGAAGGAGACAGCATCTCGCATTGCGAATCCAAACGATTGAAGAAAAGATGATGTAGCGGTTCCCCATCCTGTGCTTCTGGTTCTTTAATGGAACCAGGGCGAACTCCTTGAAAAAGTGATTTGGAAACACATGGTTAAGCTCGTGGATGACTTCGAATCCTCGGCAGACGCTACCCCGTGACATCGAGACAAGACTATTTATCGTTATGAAGGTTATTCTTTGTTCATTTAGCGGACTTATACTGGCCGCCATTATAGCTCATGGTGAAAACACCCGGCCGAATATTCTGCTGATCACCTCTGAGGACAACGGCCCTGAACTTGGCTGTTATGGGGAGCCCTACGTGCAGACGCCGAATTTGGATAAGCTGGCGGAGACCGGCGTTCGCTTCGATCGAGCCTTCGTCACACAAGCAGGTTGCAGCCAATCCCGCTCTTCCATTTTAACGGGACTCTACCCTCACCAGAATGGTCAGATAGGACTGGCGACTTGGGACTTTCGGATGTATCAAAAAGAAACTCCGAACGTAGTCCGAAGCCTTAAGGATGCGGGTTATCGCACGGGGATCATCGGCAAGCTGCACATCAATCCGGCCTCCGCATTTCCTTTCGACTACAAGGAGATGCCAACCGCCAACTTCACCCGCAAGAAACTCGGTCGATACGCGAACCTCGCTGGCGAATTCATGAAGGCTTCCGATGATCCGTTCTTCCTCATGGTAAATTATCCGGATGCCCACCGACCCTTTATTCCGCAAGTGGAAGGCCTTCCGAAAAAGCCGCTGACTGGAGCGGACGTAAAACCGCTCGCCTATATGGGGGTCGATCACCCTGACCTGCGGCAGCAAACAGCCGACCACTACAACTGTATGAGTCGTCTCGATACGTTGATCGGCGATCTTCTGAAGAAACTGGAATCGAGCGGACAATCAGACAACACGCTTGTTATCTATCTCGGCGATCACGGAGCCGACTTATTGCGAGGCAAGCGAACCTGCTTGGAAAGCGGCCTACGCATTCCGCTTATTGCTTCATGGCCCGGCAAAACCAAAGCGGGTCAAGGAAGAGAAGAACTCGTCTCTACAATCGACCTGTTTCCAACCATCCTAGATGCGGCTAAAGCAGAGTCTCCAAGCGACCTGCCCGGACGCTCCCTGCTTCCGCTGCTAAAAGGCGATAAGCCAGATTGGCGCCCCTACCTGTTTGCCGAGTGGCACTTGCACGGACTATTCAACTTCTTCCCGCAACGGTCGGTTCGCGGCGAGCGATACAAGCTGATTCACAACCTAGCGCCCCACTTGGAAAATCCCGAATTCGATTTCGTAATGGGACGTCACTTCCCAAAAGTAAAGACGAGCGTCGTCGAGTCCAATCCTGCCGTTGCTGGCGGATATCGTTCGATGAAACACGCTCCGAAATTCGAGTTGTACGACCTCAAGAACGATCCCTACGAATTCGAAAACTTGTCGAGCGACGAGGAGCATCAAGCCACCCTCGAGCGACTCAAGAAACAGCTTTTCGCCTGGCAGGAAAAGACAAGCGACCCCTTGCGTCATCCCGATGTTTTGCAGCGATATATCGAAGAAATCACTACTGCCATTGGAGACGGAAATCCCAAGAAGAGCGCCGATTGGGAATGGCGGTATCCCGAGTACTTTTTCGAATCGCAGTAATGCCCTCAACTTTACAAAATAATCAACCACCTAACTCGATGCGCAAACGATACCCACTAAAATTCAGCCACCTCGCCTGTTCAGTTCTTTCACTTGCTATTGCGAGCTTAACCCTTACGGCTGCAGAACAACCTGTTGTGAGGTGGACGATCCAAGACGAACCCGAATTTCGCTACCACTTTTTAAAGAAAACCAAGACCAAAAACTTATTGTATGCGACTCCGGAAACAGGAACCTTCAACCTTCACGGTTTCCTTCGCTATCACAAAGGCGTGCTCTTCGCTTCATGGGATAACCATGCGCGAGATGAAAATACCTCGGGTCAGCATGGCATCTTTCGTTACTCAACCGATGAAGGAAAAACCTGGTCGAAGCAAAAGCGATTATTTCCTCCACTTGCCGACTATGTTCCGGCCTCGGAAGCTAAGGTACCCAAACCATTTCAAACCTCCCAGGGCTTTGCCGAAGTAGAAGGTAAATTGTATGCGGTGACCTGTGTAGACCGAGCTTTGAGAGAAAAAGTGTATCGCTTCAACGAAGTCTCACGCACCCGGATCGGCTTACTGGCTCGCGAGGTGGGTGTGGACGGAACATTAGGGCCGGTCTTCTGGCTGTCCGACGTATCCCCAAAGCCGGAACCTGGCTATCCTTCTATTCCGGCTGGCGATCCTTCACTTGTTACCAAGCTAAACGCCTATTTCAAGGAACCAGCCAACTTGCCGCAACTGCTATTCAAACCAAGGCAGTGGCCAGACTCGGATGATGAACATCGCATGACCGAGCCTACTCAACCCTGGCGCCTTGAAAACGGTACCTGGGTAAGGCTTTACCGGAATCAGGGGAACATTCGTGGAAAAAGCCGCGCGGAGATCGAGGCCTCCAGACCCCGGCGACACTACGCATCGTTCTCCTTCGATGACGGGGAAACTTGGAGCGCTCCCACGCGCACCAATTTCCCCGATACCGGCGCGCGGGCCAATTCCGGACGATTGCCGGACGGCCAGTACTATGTGGTCAACAATCCCCTGCCGATGCCGGCCAGGCAGGGAGGCCGCGCCATGCTTGCCATATCATTATCTCGCGATGGGCTGAATTTCGATCGCATGGCTGTTATCAAGTTCATCGCGCCGGAACAACGCTATGAAGGCAAATCAAAGGGAGCCAATGGATTTCAGTACCCGCATTCCGTGGTGGTCGGAAAAAACCTCTGGCTCATCTACTCAGTTAACAAGGAAGACATCGAAGTGACTAGCATCCCGTTGGCAGAACTTTATGCGATCGATAGCGCATCGCAGAGGCCCGCCTCTAATTAGAGTGAATACCATCGCCCTGTACCCCTCCCTTGAGTTTTCGAAAGCGAGAGAATTCCTTCTGGCTCGATTGGACTGAAGAATGCACGTCCTATAGCTATGTCTCTGGTTGATTGGATTATTGTCTTTATTTACGCGACTTCGACGATTGCGGTCGGCTGGCATTTCGGCAGGAAACAGAAAGATACTAAGGAGTACTTTATCGGATCGGGTAGCATGAATCCGATCCTGATTGGCGTCTCGCTGTTCGCCACGCTTCTGAGCACGATCAGCTATCTGGCTATTCCAGGAGAAGTGCTGGGCAAGGGGCCCGCCTATATGGCCGTCTACCTTTCCTACCCATTCATTTTCCTCGTCCTGGCATTTGTCATTCTTCCGGTCTACATGAAGAATCGTGTTACAAGCGCCTATGAGTTGCTGGAGCAACGCCTTGGACTGAGCATTCGCATGCTTGGCGCTGGAATGTTTTTGACGTTAAGATTGGTCTGGATGTCCTTGCTGGTTTACCTGACCGCCAAGGCTATTGCCATCATGATCGGCGTAGGAGATGAATCGATACTCTGGATCGTTATCGTAACCGCGATCTTCGCCATAACCTATACTTCTGTCGGAGGGCTTAGAGCCGTCGTCATCACTGACCTGATGCAATCCCTGCTTTTGTACGGTGGGGCGTTAATCGTTATCGGAACGGTTACCTGGAAGTTGGGCGGCTTCGCTTGGTTCCCGACTGAATGGCAATCGGATGTGTGGGACAAGCAGCCGTTGTTCAGTATCGATCCGTCAACAAGAGTAACAGTCGTAGGCTCCATGTTGTGGGTTTTCCTGTTTCTCGTATGCACGTCCATGGGGGATCAGGTTTCCGTCCAGCGCTTCATGTCGACAAAGGATGTCAGGGCCGCGCGGAAAGCCATCGCCATGCAATTGACCACAGCCTTCGTCGTTGGTTCGACGCTGGGTGTGGTCGGCTTGGCGCTGCTTGGATTCTTCCAGGCGAATCCGGATTTGTTGCCCGCAAGCGGATCCGTTAAATCTCAAGCCGATCAGCTGTTTCCTCACTTCATAGCGGCCCAACTGCCACCGGTGGTAACGGGACTGGTGGTCTCGGGCCTTTTCGCGGCGGCGATGTCCAGCATCGACTCCGGTGTGAATTCGATCACGGCTGTCGTGATGACCGACTTCCTCGACCGGTTTGGGCGAAAACCCCGGTCGGAGAAACAGCATCTGCGCGTGGCGCGCGGCCTGGCCATCGGCATCGGAGTAATCGTAGTTTCGATCAGCGTCCTGATGAAATATGTGCCGGGCAACTTCCTAGCAGTCACGAACAAGACGACCAATCTGCTCACCGGGCCCATCGCGCTGCTGTTTATTTTCGCGCTCTTCGTGCCCTTCGCCAACGCGCCGGGCGTTTGGATCGCAACCCTGGCCAGCATCGCAGCCGCTGCGCTTGCTGCGTTCTCCGGAGTTATATTTGGACCGGATCCGGTTACGGGTCTGGATCCGATCAGCTTTCAGTTGATTCTGCCCTCCGGCCTGATTGTTGGGCTGCTGGTCGGCCTTGTAGCGTGCAGACTGTTTTCCTGGACTAACAAAAACTAGAGGATTCATTGAGCGTTCCTAGCATGTCATCGTTTTTCACAAATCCCCTCATTTAAGCAGAAAGAACAATTATGAGAAAAAGCAACGCCCTTGCCCGCATGCGCAATGGTGAAATCATCCGCACGTGTCTGCTTGGACACTACATACCCGCATTCGTCTGCCATGCAGCTCGAGCGGGTTACGATTGCATCTGGCTCGATCTCGAACACAGGCTTTTTTCGGCTCGCGAGGTACAGGCGCTTCTAGCTTTCTCGCATCTTTACGATATCGACATCATGCTGAGGCCTCCGACGATTGAGAAGACTGGGTTGTATCGATATCTTGAGGACGGCGCTGCTGGTTTGCTCATTCCCCAAGTGTCCACCGCCGAAATGGCGAAGAAGCTTGTCGACGCCGTCAAGTTTCCCCCTTTAGGCGATCGGGGAATTGACAACAGCGGTTTGGACGCCGACTTCCAGTATCACGATCCGGATGAATTTGCCGCATGGGCAAATCGGGAGACGTTCCTTTGCGTGCAGATCGAGACGCCGCTTGCCGTTCGCAATATAGAGTCCATTGCTGCGGTCGAAGGAGTAGACATGATCTTTGTGGGACCGGCAGACCTAGGATTGCGTTTACGGCAGAGCGGCGAGATGACGCTTGAGCAGGCGTGGGAAACCGTGGCTGCCGCCTGCCAGAAGCATGGAGTCGCCTTCGGAGGCCCCGCTCTTTTGCCGGAGGATTTAAAACGTCGCGCACAGCAGGGAGCGCAATTGCTGGTAGCCAGCACCGAATTCAAAAGTTGGTCGAACGGGTTGAAGGAGGATTTCCGGAAATTCGATGAAGCGACATGAACCCATAAAAGGAGGAACCAGAATATGAAAATGATTATTGGCGGACAAAGTGTCGATGGCAGTGATGGCGCGGTACAAGAGGTTATGAATCCCGCCACGCATGCAGTGGTCGATACCGTACCCATGGCCACAACCGAGGACATGGACCTAACTCTATCGAATGCGCGAAAGGGATTCAAAGCCTGGTCAAAAGTACCGCTTCATAAAAGAATAGAGACCCTATACGCCTTCGAAGAGCTCTTTAAGGAAGCCAGGGAAGACCTCATCAGGCTGGGTATGCAGGAAATGGGAAAAACGAGAGCCCTAGCCGCGGGAGAAATCACTGTAGCCACGCTCCTGATCAGGAATTTCTGTGAAGCCGCGCGATCGCTTGGCGGTGAAACATTCGCCCCGGGAAATCATCCCATTGCGGAAAACGATCTGGTTCTAACCGTCAGGGAACCCTGGGGAGTCGTATTTTGTCTGCTTCCGTTCAACAGCCCTATCTCGCTCTACATCCAGAAAGCGATTCCCGCGCTGCTTATGGGCAATGCTGTGATCGTGAAACCCGCTTCTGATACACCCCTCTGTAATATCCTGATGACGGAACTGTTGTTGAAAAGCGGTGTAGAACCAAATGCGGCGCAAGTCATCACCGGCAGCGGCTCCAAAGTCGGCAAATACATTGTTGCGAGCAAAGATATCGATGTGGTCAGCTTAACCGGCAGTACGGAAGTCGGTATTCAAATCGCCAGGGATTGCGCTGAGCATTTGCACCGGGTGTCATTGGAGTTGGGTGGAAATGACGCATTGATCATCCTGGAGGAGGCGGACATGGATCTGGCCATCCACGAATCCTTTTGTGGGCGCCACGTGCATGCGGGCCAGATATGCTGCGCAAGCAAGCGCTTTATTGTGCAGAACTCGATCCGCGAGGAATTCACCAAGCAGCTTCTGGAGAAGATCAAGGCCATCAAAGTCGGAGATCCGAATGACGAAAGCACGACCTTCGGACCCGTTACTTCCGAAAAAGCGGCAATCGATGTTGAGCGGCAAATTCAACATGCCATCGAGCAGGGAGCGCGCCTGCTTTTCGGCGGAAAACGATTCAACCGTACCTTTATTGAGCCGACTCTGCTGGCGGATGTTACGCCAGAGATGGATATTGCCCGGGATATGGAAATATTCGGCCCGGTTTGGCCCATTATCGGCTTCGATACTATGGAAGAAGCCGTTGAAATCGCTAACAACTCCGTCTATGGACTATCCAGCGGCGTGATTACCCGCGATCAGGGGAAGGCAATGCAAGTTGCGCGAGCCCTGCAGGCGGGTTGCTGTGTTTTCAATGGAAGCGGCTTGTACCGTTCGGCCGACCAGCCGTTCGGCGGTTACAAAATGAGTGGCATTGGGCGCGAGGGC
This sequence comes from Candidatus Pelagisphaera sp., assembly GCA_965655705.1. Classification (GTDB taxonomy): domain Bacteria; phylum Verrucomicrobiota; class Verrucomicrobiia; order Opitutales; family Opitutaceae; genus Pelagisphaera. The sequence continues at coordinate 7,136 of CBFHHM010000007.1, read as the reverse complement.
GGACGCTTTACACTGGAGGAGATGAGCCAGCTGAAAACGCTGGTATTTAAAAACCAATACTAATTTTTCAGTCTGCGTTACCCGTCCAACCGAGTGACGCGATTTTTCCTGACCTGCCTTAATCGTTAAAAGCGCCGCCCTTGATAGATCCTCCCTCAGGTCCGTCGCCCCTAAGTTCGGTTTTTCTATCCCGCATCCATTCCTTGAACTGATGCTGGAGGGGTAGATGAAAGAAAAATTGTATACAAAAATTAGACACAGAAATATTCTGCCAATGACAAAAGACACTTCTGAAGAAGATGCCGATCCATCGCAAATGGTAACGCTGGAGAGAAGAGAAGACGGGGTGGCTCTCCTTACCCTTAACCGTCCTCCGTTAAATCTCTTCACGCTGGAAATGACCCGGGTCTTCGGCGAGCGATTGCAGGAGATCAAAGATGATTCCTCCATCCGAAGTGTGGTTTTGACGGGTTCGGGAGATCGCGCCTTCGGGGCGGGTTCCGACATCAAGGAATTTCCTCAATTTTTCGATTCCGGAACGGTGATCGACGTAAAGCTCCGCCACGAGAATGAAGTCTACAACCGTCTGGAGGATTTGCCGCAACCCACCGTGGCTGCAATGAAGGGCGTCGCCCTAGGCGGCGGTTTCGAGCTGGCGCTCTGTTGCGATTTCCGGGTGGCGGCGGATGACATGACGTTTGGACTGCCCGAGATTAAGTTGGGGGTCTATCCCGGCAGCGGCGGCCTGATCCGGTTGCCCCGCATTATCGGCCAATCGCGCGCCAAGGAAATGCTCTATCTCGGCAACTTCATTTCCGCCGAACAGGCTCTGGACTGGGGTGCTGTCAACCGGATCGCACCCAAAGAAGAGATACTTAGTACGGCTATTAAGTTTGCTGCCGAGCTGGCGAATCGACCGGCAAAAGCAGTGCAGGTCATGAAAAAAGGGATACGTGACTTCGAAAATAAATCGCGAGACGAGGCAGTTGAAATCAGTTACGTATTAAGCGAAGTCGTTTTCGCCACCGAGGATGCCAAGGAAGGCGTCGATGCTTTTTTCAACAAAAGAGCTCCAGAGTACAAACATTGTTAACAACAGAAAGGGTGAAAAGATGCTACTCAATGGCATGAAGGTTATTAGTTTCTGCCACTACCTGCATGGGCCGGCGGCAACGCAGTATCTGGCGGACATGGGGGCCGACGTTATCAAGATCGAACCGCCCGGCGGGCCGCTCGAGCGCAAGTGGTCGGGTGGCGATTCCTTTGTCGATGGCGTAAGCAGCTTCTTCCTTTCCGCCAATCGAAACAAGCGCAGCCTTGCCATGAACCTGAAGCATCCGGATTCCAGGGAAGTCATTCACCGCATCATCAAGCAGTCGCATGTCCTGGTGGAAAACTTTCGCCCCGGGGTTTTGGATCGGCTCGGCTATGGTTTGGAGGAAGCGCGCAAGATCCGTCCCGATATCATCTACGTTTCGGCGACCGGCTACGGTTCCTCCGGACCGATGAAAGATGCGCCCGGGCAGGACATGCTGGCTCAGGCGCGCAGCGGTATGATCGCAACCATGGGCGACTACGGATCGCGCCCTGTTCCGGCCGGCAACGCTCTGATCGATCAGCATGGCTCGACAATCATAGCGATGGGTATTGCGGCGGCGTATGCAAAACAGCTTCAAACCGGCGAGGGCACGCGTATCGAAGCGAACCTTTTAAACGCAGCTCTAGATCTCCAGACCGAACCGCTAACCTCCTACCTTAGCCGTCCGGATCTGACGAGCGACGTATTCAAGCGAGACTCCCACCTCGCAACCTGGTATCATCCAGCGCCCTACGGCATCTATCAAATGGCCGACTGCTTTGTGGCGATTTCGATGAACAACACAGCAGGTCCTTTGGCGGAAATCCTCAATAACGAAACGCTAAAAGCGCTATCGGTAAAAGATCTGCTGGAGGAAAGGGATGCGTTTGCCGACGAACTGGCGAAATCGCTAAAGAGTCTGCGCCTGTCGGACATGGCCGAAAAATTCGACGAAAAAGGCATCTGGTATGCGCGCGTGCAGGACTACAGCGATCTGCGAACCGATCCCCAAGTCGCAGCAAACAAAGTACTGCGGGAGGTGCCGATCAGGCAATCGAAAGCCACTCTGATCAACCACCCCTTACGCTACGATGACAAGGTTCCCGAGCTCAGACACATGGCCCTTCGTTGCGGGCAAGATGGCAGGGATATTCTCGGCGACCTGGGCTTCACTGAGGATCAAATCGAAGAATACGTTTCCAAGGGCGTAATATATGAGGAACCCGAAAAGTAAGAATTATACGAATACAAAAACAGAATGAACCATGAAACGGAAGAAGGCATGAAAACGGATACTATCGCAGAAAACGGCAATATTCTAGACAGAACCCTCGAACTGGGAATCGCCAAATGTTTGCGAGATGCCGACCGCTTGAACGCTTTTCCACACGTGACGAATGACGGAGATTGGCTGGTCAGCGAACACGCTCGATGGACCGGCGGCTTCTTCGTGGGAATGCTGTGGCTTGCGGGAGCCTTACGCGACGATCCATCTATTCTGAATACAGCGCGATCCTGGGCCCTGCGTCTGGCTCCACGGGCGACTGATTGCACGACTCACGACATGGGTTTCCTGTTCGAGCCCAGTTGCGTGCGCGGTCATAATATCAAGGTCGACGAGCAACTGCGATCCCTAGCGATTTCGGCGGGCCAGTCGCTCGCATCACGCTTTGTTCCAAAAGGTCGATACATACCCGCCTGGGATCCCTCTGAAGGCCAGGAGTACCTCGCACTGGCGATTGTCGACACGGTTATGAATCTCCCGATCGTTTACTGGGCGGCAAACGAAATCAACGACAGCCGTATGCGCGAAATCGCCGTGCAGACTGCCGAGACTATCCGCACGCAGCACATCCGCCCGGATGGCGCCACCTACCATGTCGTCGATCATGATCCGGACACGGGCGAGGTCACGCACAGAGGTACCCATCAGGGCAGGCATGACAATTCCTGCTGGACCCGCGGACAGGCCTGGACCCTCTATGGATTTACTCGCATGGGAGTTGTTCTGGAGTCTGAGGAGATGATGGATACGGCGCGAAAGACAGCTGATTACTTCCTCAACCAGATGGGAGAGAGAACCATCCCACCCTGGGATTTCGACCGGAAGGATGCCAATGAGCCGGTGGATTCTGCTGCCGGCGCGATTGCGGCCAGTGGACTAATCGAGCTGGGCCGCCGAACTGGAGAGCAGACGTACACCCGGGCTGGTGAGCGAATAGTCCATGGTTTGATCGATGCTTGCGTTGATTTTGATCATCCAGACAAACCAGGCTTGCTGATGCACGGAACCGTGGACTACCCACGCCGTTCCGGAGTCGATGAATCGATAATGTACGGAGACCATTACTTCATGGAGGCCCTGGTAAAGATTCGCCATCCCGAACTTTGGGGTATCCTAGGGTGTTGCTGATCGATACTCCTTCGCAAGCGGCAGTCTCAATGATTGAAAGGTAAAACCAGGATGACCAAACAACCCAATATTCTTCTTATCATGGCAGACCAGGTAAATCCTGCGTTCTTGCCTGCCTACGGCCACCCGGTCGTGAAAATGCCCAATCTTCAAAGAATGGCCGACGAAGGGACGGTATTCGATACCGCCTATTGCACGAACCCTATTTGCGCGCCGTCGCGTTTCTCGATGTTGACGGGAAGAATGGCTTCGGAAATGGGTGTATTCGATCACCAATGCGAAATGCCGGCCTCGGCGCCGACAATGATGCACTACCTCCGCCACCTCGGTTACCATACCGCCTTGTCGGGAAAGATGCATTTTCTCGGACCGGATCAGCTTCATGGATACGAAGAGCGGCTTACAACGGATATTTATCCTTCCGATTTCGGATGGGGCCCCGACTGGCGGGCCGGCACTCCGGAAATTCCTTGGGCGCCAACCGGGATCAGTCCGCGCACGGTAATTGAGGCCGGTCCCTGCGCAAGAAGCTTGCAGCTCGATTACGACGAGGAAGTAGCCCACCAAGCAGTACAAAAAATCTACGATCTTGCGCGCCGACCAGAACCTCAACCGTTCTTCTTGACGGTCTCCTTTTCGCAGCCGCACAGTCCGTTCGTTGCTAGTCAAGAGCACTGGGATCGATACAATGAAGACGAGATCGACATGCCGGACGTGCCCCCGCTTTCACTGGAGGAGATGGACTCTCATTCACGGCGTCTGCATCACATGTTCCACATCGATGAGTACACCGTCACCGATGAAAACGTGCGCAACGCCCGGCGCGCTTACTATGGCATGTTGAGCTATATCGACGACAAGCTCGGCGAGCTCATGACTGCGCTCAATGAGTCAGGCTTGAAGGAGGAGACAGTCGTCGTTTTCACCTCGGATCATGGCGAGATGCTGGGAGAGCGAGGACTTTGGTACAAGCAGTCGCTGCTAGAGGGTTCAGTCCGCATTCCTTTGATCGTGCGTATGCCAGGAGAAGCGTCGCAGAAAGGGCGACGCATTTCGAATACGGTCTCCTTGCTCGACTTGCTGCCTACTTTTGTGGATCTCGCAACGGGGGATGAGCCGATCGACTACGTCGAGCCGATCGTAGGTCATAGCCTGCTGCCCCTGTTGTCGACGGAGAGTAATCCTTGGGAACATCCAGTATTTGCCGAATATTCAGCTGAGGGCACCTATGCACCCTGCCTGATGGTAAGGAAAGGAAAATTCAAATATATCCATTGCGAAACGGATCCAGAGTTGCTGTTCGATCTGGAAGCCGATCCCAGCGAGTTAAACAATCTCGCTAGCGATGAAGCCTGCGCTGAAGTATTGGCCGATATGCGCGAGGAAATGCTGCGAGTATGGGATCCGGATCAGTATCGGCAAGATGCATTGGCATCGCAAAAACGGCAGTGGTTCATTCATCACGTATTATCGAAGACCACCCCAAATCCCTGGGTGTTCCAGCCTTCCACAAACGCCAAGGACCAGTACGTGCGTAGCGGTGCTAACACGACTTTCGTCAAAGGACAGGCCAGATTGCCGTTCGTTGAACCTGCCCAACCGGACAAGCCACGAACCGAGTGACATTTTCATGTAATCAATGACCGCGCTTTCATCATCCACTTTTGTAAACTATTTGTGGGGCTAGAGATGGCGGGTACCGAGGAATGAGAATGACGACAAAACGAAGTGCCCATCCTTTAGAACATAGTGGGTAGTATCATTTAGTATTCGGATACGGTTGAAAAGCACACGATTTATTCCAGCCCTATTTGTTTACGTGTATTCACTTAATTACTACTACAATAATCCATAATTAGGTTTTCTTAACTCGACACACAGAATAGCATTGCGCTGCACGATTATTGGTAGGAATGGGTCTTTGCTGCCCTTTCACTACCTAATCCAAACATTCCAGAATTTGGACTCTACTCCTTCAAGGAGTCGTTTATATCGAACTCGATAAAGTTCACGGAATCCGGCCGTTTACTCGCCGTCCATTTATCAATGCGCAATGGAATTGCGATAGGCCTTGGGAGACATGCCTGCCTTCTTTTTGAACAGGGCGGAGAAATGGTATTCGCTGTTGAAGCCAAGTTGGTAGGCAATTTCTTTCACGGACTTGACACTCCCAGTAAGCAGTACCCTTGCCTTCATAAGCTTTCGCTCAATGAGGAAGTGGTAGGGCGTCATGCCCCATTCACGTTTGAATATGCGTATCGTTTGGGAGGGTGACCGTCCTATGAGCTTTGCCATATCTTCCAAGCGGGGAGTCTCTTCTACACAACTTTCAAGATAATCGCGCAGTTTCTGGCTTTGCCTAAAAGCGTTCTGATGCCTTGAGCGGAGCACCGTTGAGATTTGCAGGAAAATATTATGGAGCGTAATGGCTACAACCTGTTCCGCTTGGTTGGGATCCTCAACACAGGCTTCGTAGCCCTCACGAAATAGGGGCTCAACGCTGACCGACGGAATGTGATTAACACCTCTAAGTCCGTAGATGTCTAGTAACGCCAATGGCAGTGGGCCGGAGGTATTAAACCAGATCTTCGTCCAGGGATCGTTAGGATCGGCTCTGTACTCATGTTCGCTGCCTTCAGTTACGAAGTATACATCACCCTTTTGCGGATGATACACCTGGTCACCGACCTCCAGCGTTCCTTTCCCGCGAATGATGTACTCTATCACTGTGAACCTGGAGTTATTGCGCCGCCTGCGATAGCTGCCGTCGCAATAGGATATGCCGCACAACTCGACCCGCAAGGGAGCTTCGGCATGACAACGGCAAAGGGTCATTTCCTCATGCATGCGTATTTTCCGTATCTTTATGCATCTAAATTGTATTCAAATGGGGATCTTTGTCCTTTATAATGCAAAAACTAATTGGAAGTGAAGCAAATACTCATTACTAAAACGCCTCACGCCCAATTGGCGCCGGCAAATCCGTTTGCCAGTTTCGGCACGTTTAAGAACCTCGCTACACACATGAATAAATATCTTCGTTTTTCCAGTGTTCTAATCATTTGCCACGTTCTCTGTTGCCTGTCATTGGCAGAAAGCCTGAAGAGTAACAGAGGGTCAGCCTACGAGGTTTATCCGCCGGCTCCACCCAACGACGGGATTCTCTTTGTAGACCATAGCCCCGCCGGTCGGAGCGGACATTTGGGTCACGCGCTCGTCGAGTATGCGGACGACAAGATCCTCGCCTTTTATCCGAACTGTTCGAACGACAACAAAGGTCACTCGGCCGTGGGTTGGATGGAATATAAACGCTCCGAAGACGGAGGTAAAACCTGGAGCGATCCGGAAGTACTATCCTATTCGAAACAACTCTTCGAGTCGGGACAAAACGGTGGACCCGAAGGCGAAAAGTTTTCCGCGTTTGCCGAAAAAGCCGTTCTGACGGATGACGGGGACATAGTTCTTTTCTTTCTCGTCTGTAATATCACTACGGATACGGTCTGGAGGCGATTCCAAATCCCGACTCACATCATCAGCAAGGACGGAGGTCATACCTGGAGCGAACCGCTCACCGTGGTGAACGAACGGGGCAGAGTCTATGATGCGCGTTACGTCGATGGAGAAATCCTCGCGCTGTTTTTTGCC
>CBFHHM010000006.1:137132-242985 GCA_965655705.1 Candidatus Pelagisphaera sp. | reverse complement strand
CGATTTCGGGATAGGCCTTGCGAATCGATTCGATCGAGGTCTTGCCGCACACGCCGCAGCTAGACGATACGGCCCCGAATCGATTGGAGTCAATGCGGTCCGTTTCGACCGAAGCATTGAAGCGAACTCGGACCGTGTTTTCAGGAGTAACCGACAGAGGGCAACGGTCGATCGTCTTGAAATCGGAGGCGGAGCGGGCGATTCCTTCGGTTACGAGGAAGCCAGCGGCCAGTTCCTCGTCGTGGCCTGGAGTGCGCATTGTGACCACGAACGGGGCGTTGCCGAGACGGATCTCGAGGGGCTCCTCGATAACGACATCGTCGGTGAGCGTCTGGGCGCTGCCATCCGCATGGAGGCGGGCGACTGCGCTTTGGGCGATCGAAGGATTGGGCGAAGTAGGTTCCAAGAGCGACTAGTATAATCGATTTCGTTCCTTCCGGTCAATAGCGCGGCTTGCTTAAGGCAAACGGACGGCTAAATGGGATACCCACGCGGCGCCATCCGCGTGGTTCGAAGTATAGGCGGAGTATGACTGGGGTCTCCGCACGAGGTTCCTCGGGCGGTTATGGAGTTCTTCCACGCGACGGGTATCGCAAAGCTACATTGATCCTGCTAAAAGTAGACCTAGGAGGTGAAGGTGACACAGATTCGCGAAAACGCTAATCGCCAACTGCTATCATTCTCCAAGTGCGAATTCCACCGGTTTGCTGACAACGCCATTGTATCCGATTGCGGATACGGCGATGGCATCGAAGGCCCCGAGGTCGAAGGTGTCGCCCTTCCCATCGACGACTTGGGAGGTCCATTTCCCCTTGGCCCGAGTTTGGATCAGCCAAAAACGAATGTTCTCTTGCAAGGCGAGACGCAAACGAAAGCCCTCGCCTCGCGGGCTTACGAGGACCGCTGGTCGCTTAGGCGCGGGCGCTTTCAGCCAAGGGCTGGGGGGAACGAGGGCGGGTTCGGCGTAGGTTTTGCGCTGGAGTAGCTCGCGTACGCCGCGTTGGTTTTCGATGAAGCTGTTGGCGCTCCAATGGGCGTGGCCGGGAGAGCCTTTGCTCGCCTCGCGAATGAGCTCGATTTGCTTGGACATCTCGGACGCCGGGCGTTGCGCCCCCACGCGATCGGTGGCGATCCCCGGCCAGAGGTGACGCTTTTTGCGGTTTTCGCCAAGCCACCAATCGAGGAGCTTGGGAAAGCTCTGGCCTTTCGAGTCGATGCTCCAGTAGAGCTGCGGCATCATATAGTCGATCCATCCCTTGCGGAGCCACTTGCGGGCATCGGCATAGAGCAGTCCGTAGGCATCCAAGCTGGCCTCGGTGCCCTTGGGATAGCCCGGTCTCCAGATCCCGAAGGGACTGATCCCGAATTTGACCCAACGCTTTTCCGTTTTGATGCCGTCGTAGAGGGCTTCGACGAAGCGATCGACATTGGCGCGTCGCCAGTCGTCCTTCTTCCCCCGGCCAAAGCGTTCGTAGGTGTCCGCGTCCGGGAAGGGCGCCGCGTTTTCGTTGCTCGGGTGAGGGTAGGGATAGAAGTAGTCGTCGATGTGAACGCCGTCGATGTCGTAGCGCCGTACCACATCGAGCATTACTTCGAGCGAGTAGGCTCTGACCTCCGGGTTCCCGGGATCGAGCCAGAGATAGTTGGCGTACGGCTTGATCCAATCAGGGCGCTGATTGGCAATGTGGTTCGCCGCCCGCGGCTTGGTTTTGTTGGCCTGAGCCCGAAAGGGATTGAACCAGGCGTGCAGTTCGAGTCCCCGCTCATGGGCCGCTTCGATGGCGAAGGCCAGCGGATCGTATCCAGGCCCCAAGCCCATCTCGCCGGTCAGGTGCGCTGACCAGGGCTCGTAGGGCGACCGGTAGAGGGCATCCGCTTCGGGCCGGACCTGGAGAATGATGGCGTTTATACCCGCTGCCTTCGCTGTATCGAATATTTGGATGAGCTCGGCTTTTTGCTCGCTCGCCTTCAATCCCGCCTTCGAAGGCCAATCGATATTGTAGACCGTGGCGATCCAAAGGGCCCGAAATTCCCGCTCGAGCGAAGGGGTTTTGGGCGCGTCGGCTCGTGTGTCGATGAGACCGGCTATGGTCAGTCCCAACAGGAGGGCGGACCGTTGGAGAAAAGCGAGGCGATCGAACATAGTGGAGAAGGTATCTGCGCGGGCAGGACGCGTCGGAGCGATTCAATCGAGGAGGGAAGCGTTTAAGTCGATACTTCCTCTATAAGCCAGGAGGGGTTGGGGCCCTTCGCAAGGGGCCGACCGATTCTGTGCAACAGACTCGAGAGGGATAAACGAAATCGCATTCCAAAACGCTGGGCCATTCTTGGACGGCGAGCAATCATTCGTTTTGTCGGTAGGGTAGGGCGGTTGCCGCGCCTCTCCTGTACTTGCTCATCGCTTTTCCGCAACGAACAAGCGGTAACTCGCTCGTTTCGCTCCGGAATGGCTCTTGGCCATGCCGCTCGCCTTCGCCTATTTCATGGGCCTTGCGATGGGGGGCGCCGGGGGAGGCGATCCCGCCAATGCCCAACCCAGCATTGCGATTGTCAACGAGGACACCGGCTTTGCGAGCAAGCTGTTTTTGGAGACGCTGGATCGGCAAGGGTTGCGTCCAGTGGACGGAACGGAAGCGGAGGAAGCGGTCCGAGGGCTGACCATTCCCGAGGGCTTTACAGAGAAACTGCTGGCCCGGGAACAGACGCTTGTCGACTTCTTCCAGCTGGGAGGTCAGGGACAAGAGCAATCGCTCCTGGCCTAGGTGATCCTCTTCCAGTCGATGGTCGCCTTCAATGGCTATCTCGTCGAATTCGCCATGGAGCGCGGTAGTCAGGCCCCGGTGACCGAAGCCGGGCTTCGGGCCGTCATGGAAAAGGAGAATCCAGTCGCTTTGGACGCCACCTTTGCGGGTCGCAAGCCTATTCCAGTTGGGTGCAGCCTCTCGCTGCCGGGGAATCTAGTTATGTATCTCCTCATCAACCTAATGATTTTCGGGGGAGCAGGCGTGGCCGCGGAACGCTGTTCCGGCGTATTGCGCCGTTTGGGCATTAATCCGATCAGTCGGAGCCAATTGCTGGCGGGCAAGCTATTCGGATTGATCCTACTGGGTTGCATGCAAATCGCCGTATTTCTGCTTCTGGGTCAGTTCGCGTTCGGACTGAATATCGGCGACAACGTCTTCGGCATTGTCCTGACCCTCCTCGTTTTTTCCTGGGTGGGCGCCTCGGCGGGCCTGCTCACCGGCTTTCTCATCAAAGCCGAGGAGAAGATCGTGGGACTGAGTCTGCTGATGGGGCTGCCGATGGCGGCCTTGGGAGGCTGTTGGTGGCCCCTCGAAATCGTGCCGGAACACCTGCAAACCGTGGCCTTTTGCCTGCCCACCGGCTGGGCTCTCGATGCCTTGCATCAGCTAATCACTTTCGGGGGAGACCTCTCGAACGTGTGGACGCATCTCGGCGTCTTGGCAGCCTTCGGAGCGACCATCAATGTCGTGGCGGTGCGAGCGTTTCGTGGGGAGGGGGCAGGGAATAGGGGGCAGGGAATAGGGGGCAGGGAATAGGGGGCGTGTAGCGGGTAGCGTGTAGCTGCGCGAGGGCACTCGCGCGGAATCACCCCCGGTAGCTACGCGACACCCGTCGCGTGGACCCCCGGTAGCCACGCGACACTCGTTGCGTGAAAGAACCCCCGGTAGCTGCGCGAGGAACCTCGTGCGGAATCACCCATACGCCTTTTTCTGAATAGGGATCGCGCGTTGCGCGAGCAGGATCCCGCCTAGGCGGGAGCAGGTTTAATTAAGGCCAAAGGAAGAAGGCATAAGGCTGAATTTTTCTCTGCTTCTGCGCAAGACCACGCGGACTGCTCCGCGTAGCTACCAATTCATGCTTCCCCGTAGCTACGCGACACTCGTCGCGTGGAAGAACCCCCGTAGCTGCGCGAGGAACCTCGCGCGGACTCGCTCCCAATCACCCTTCCGCCTTCATCCTTACGCCTTAATCATAATCTTGCCTCGCGAGCCTCGTCCTGTCGTCATGGCGTTAGTCTTTTGCCTTATGAACAATCGTATTTGCTCTACCCTGGCGCTGGCATTCAGCCTCGCTTCCTTCGCACCGGCGGATGATCGCCCTAATATCTTGCTCGCTATCGGCGACGATATTTCCTCGGCCGGACTGGGTTGCTACGGAGCGGAGTACGTGGATACGCCGACTTTCGATGGACTGGCGGATAAAGGCGTCTTGTTTCACAATGCCTACGCGAGCGCGCCGGGTTGCAGTCCCTCGCGGGCCGCTTTGCTTACGGGTAAGTACATTTGGGAAATACAGGAGGCGGGCACTCATGGTAGCGATTTTCCATCGGAGTTGAAGGTCTATCCGGCCTTGCTGGAAGCGGAAGGCTATGTGACCGGCTACACGGGCAAGCCCTGGGGTCCGGGTCGTCTGACCGAGCGCGATCGCAATCCGGCGGGCGTCGCCTACAACAATCACACCCTCGATACGGCTCCGGCCCAGGGGATTTCCAACAAGGACTACGCCGCGAATTTCCAGCAATTCCTCGAGGAGCGTTCCGATGACAAGCCCTTCGTTTTCTGGTTCGGCGCCCATGAGGCCCACCGCGTATTCGAGGCGGGATCGGGAGAGAAGAACGGCATCGATATGGACCGCGTGGTCGTCCCGGGATTTCTCCCGGACACGGAACTGACCCGCGAGGACGTCGCCGACTATGGATTGGAGATCGAGTGGTTCGATTCCCATTTGGGCAAGATGCTCAAAATGCTGGGCGAAGCGGGCGAGTTGGAGAATACCATCGTCGTGGTGACGGCTGACAACGGCATGGCCTTCCCGAGGGCCAAGGCCAATAACTACGAGTACGGGGTTCGGATGCCTTTGATCGTCTCTTGGGGATCGGGAATTCCGTCGGTAGGGCGCCGCGTCGATGACTTCGTCAGCTTGATCGATCTCGCCCCCACCTTCTTGGAAGCGGCGGGCGTTTCGGCTCCCCGCGAAATGTCGGGCAAGAGTTTGATGGCGATTCTCAAATCCAGCGAATCGGGTCGAATCGAAGCGGAGCGCAATTATATATTGAGCGGTCGAGAACGGCATACCCACGCTCGAGTGGAGAACCTTGGCTATCCGATCCGAGCCCTGCACACCGCCAAATTCAATTACATCCGCAATCTGTTTCCAGGGCGCTCCCCGACCGGCATCGAATTCAAGGATGTCGATCCCAGCCCTTCGCATTCGCTTATGCTGAGCGATATGGGTTCCCCGCTTACCCAGCTCGCCTACGGACCGCGTCCATTGGAAGAGCTCTACGACAAGGAGAATGATCCGTATTGCCTGAAGAATCTGGCGTCCAATCCTGAGTACCGGCCGATTCTCGACATGATGAATGGCATTCTGGAGACGGAACTTCGCAAGGGGGGAGATCCCCGCATTCTGGGCTACGGCGATATCTTCGACAGTTATCCGCGCTATAGCAGTACCCGATCGTATCCAGGATTCAATACCAGCGGGAAGTATCACCCCGAGTACGTGGAGAGGGCCCGCGCCGGGATGAAGGAGCTAGGCATAGCCAACCCGGGGTACGAGCGACGGGTTGCGGCGAACGAAAGCGAATCGGGCAGGCCGCCGTCCAAGTGATGGAAATCGATAGGCGTTCGTTATCCCGTTAAGCAGCGATGTAAGGGAGCGCTTCGGAAGCATGGGGAAAAATGGCAAGCGACGTTGGCTGGGTTGGAGCGCTACGGGAATTTTCGTTACGATTGGACTGGTCGCCATTTTCGGTTCCGGATTCTCCGGTTGCGCGACCTCCAGCATCGAACGCGACGAAGCGAAGCGCCGCTTCCTCGATCGCGGACTAGAACCGCCGGAGTTCATTGGAATTGAACTGGGCGAAAAGACGCTGCACCTGGTTTCGGTTGGCGAAGGCGAACTGACGGTCGTTTTGTGCATGGCTCGCCCGGAAGCTGGAATGACTACCGACGCTATCTTATGAATCCCAAGCTGAAGGAACTGGGTCGCCTCATATCGATAGATCGGCCCGGCTTTGGCGATAGCCGTCCCTTAAGGGCGGAACCTTCTCTCGAGGAACAAGCGAGGCAGATTTCAGCGGCTCTCGAGCGATTGGGCGTATCGGAAAACGCGATACTAGTTGGCCACTCCCTAGGCGGTCCGGTTGTCGCCCGATTGGCCGCGGATTATCCTCGACTGGCTCGAGGGCAGATTTTGGTAGCGCCTTCTATGGATCCCGAATTGGAAAAGCGTCGATGGTACAACTACGCCGCCAAGTTTCCTCCTGTGAAATGGTCGATCTCCAAGGCTTGGGGCAACAGCAACGATGAGATCTTTCCCCACAAGGGCGAATTGATCGAACTCGCGCCGCTGCTGCCGGGCATTGCGACGCCCACTATCGTCATCCAAGGGCTAGAGGATGAGCTGGTACCCCCGGGCAATGCCGACTACGTCGAGCGAACGATGACGGGGGTTCAGTCGATGAGCGTACGAAGGATCGAAGGCTTGAATCACTTCGTCCCCTGGCGTCGCGCGGACCTGATCGAAGATGCCATCTTGGAACTGGCGGAGAAGTAGGTGCTGGGTTCTAGGTTCTGGGTGCTGGGTCCTAGATCGAGGTAGCTACGCGACACCCGTCGCGTGGATGGATTCCCCACAGCTACGCGTGGGTACTAGCGCGGAAACCGCTTCTCCCATAAAATTCAATAGGTGGGCGCTAAGGGGACCCCTGCCATTCCGCGTTTGCCCCCTGACGCACTATCGCCCTTACTCGGTATACCTTATTATATGATCAGACTCCTTCGCAGATTCAGGCGGCGGCTCATTCAGACCGGCGACGTCAAGAAATACTTCCTCTACGCCATCGGAGAGATCGTTCTCATCGTAGTAGGCGTTCTGCTGGCGGTGGAGTTGAATAACGCGAACAGCTTCCGCGTAAACCGGATCCACTCCAAGCAGATCCTCACTCGTATCGACAGCGAACTTACCGCCAGTATGGAGCGCATTGCTTCTTTCGAGGGAATGATCAACCGCAAGGAACGGGCGCTGCGTTCAATAGTGCCGTACTTGAATGGCAAGCCCATCGACGATCCCAAGGATTTCATCGACGACGTGCTTGATTCGGCTCGTTTCGGCTGGGAGCAGCCGACATTGGAGCAGACGACCTTCGAAGAGGTCGTGAGCAGCGGAAAGCTCAGTCTTATTCTCGACATCGAACTCCGCTTGGCCATCACGCGCTTCTACCATACTGTCAAGCAACGCGAAGACCGATCGCTATCGCGGATTTCCGAGTTTCCGAAGATCGCCTACCAACTGATTCCACGAGAATCGGAACCCAGGCTCCAGGAAGGGCTCTCCGCAGACCAGATCGATTCCATCGTTCAAGCCATCCTCGATTCCGAACTGAAGGAGTACGTTACCCCGGAACTCAATCGGGCCCGCTTCATGATTTCCATCTGGGCCGAGATGAGGGAAGAAGCGAACGAACTTCAAAAAAGAATCGGCGAAGCCCGAGGAATCGGCCCTGGGATTGAAGGGTGAAAACAAGGTAGCCACTCGAGGCCTCTCGCGTGGAATCGGATTTCTTAACGAGGATCCGCGCGAGTTCCTCGCGCAGCTACGAGGGAGGCTGTCCACGCGACAGGTGTCGCGTAGCTACAGGAAACCTGCTCCCGCTCAAGCGGGATCCTGCTCACGCAGTGCGTGATCCCTGTTTAATTTCCTTTCGTCTAGACGCCGCATCGCGGGCGTTAGTCCTCGTCCTGCCAAAGATTGGGCACCGCCCGGCATGCGTGATCCCTTTTCGAAATGAATGCGGAAGGGGTTCGTTTCCATCTGGACTTGAGCGGTCCGCTGGCCTTGTTTGGTCGCAGTCAGTTTTCCCTCCTATGAAAATTATCCGATACCAAGATTCGTCTGGAAACATTCACTACGGCGCCGAGCAAGCCGAAGGCGCCGTTCGCATCGAAGGCGATGTCTTCGGCGATTACTCCGTAACTACCGAAGCGGCCGATGTCGCGAAGCGCCTCGCCCCTGTGGATCCGGAAATCATTTTGTGCATTGGGCTCAACTACAAATACCATGCCGAGGAAAGCGGCATGGCGATACCGGAACGACCCGTACTCTTCGTTAAGGGCCGCAATGCCTTGCAGCATCCGGGCGATCCGATCGAACTGCCCACCCAGCTGGCCAGCCTCAAGGTCGATTACGAATGCGAACTCGCCGTTGTCATCGGCAAGCCCTGCAAGAATGTCTCGAAGGCCGATGCCTTGGATTATGTCCTAGGCTATACTTGCTGCAACGATGTGAGCGCCCGCGACTGGCAGGTCGAATGGGGAGGAGGCCAGTGGACGCGCGGCAAGACCTTCGATACGTTCGCCCCCCTAGGGCCGCGCCTGGTGACCCCCGACGAAGTGGGCGATCCCAATGAACTGACGATCAAGACCCTCCTCAACGGCGAAGCCGTGCAGGATTGGAATACCAACGACATGATATTCAGCGTCGCCGAAATCATCGAATTTCTTAGCGGCAGTACCACTTTGCTGCCTGGAACGGTCATCATCACCGGCACGCCTCATGGGGTCGGCATGGCCCGGAAGCCGCCCTTGTGGTTAAAATCTGGCGACGAAGTTACGATTGAAATCGAAAAGATCGGACAGCTGACCAACCCCGTAGTGGAAGAAGGGGAATAAGGCCGAAAGCTTAAGGCTGAAACTCAGGGTGCCGCGTGAAGTCTGCCTTGGGGTCTGCTTCTCCGTCTCGCTCTGCTTCCAATTAAACAGGGATCGCGCGCTGCGCGAGCAGGATCCCGCCAAGGCGGGAGCAGGTTTCATGTAGCTACGCGACACCCGTCGCGTGGACGGCTTCCCTCGTAGCTGCGCGAGGAACCTCGCGTGGAATCACCCATACACATTATTCTCAAGAGGGATCACGCGTTGCGTGAGCAGGATCCCGCTAGCGCGGGAGCAGGTTCAATGTAGCTACGCGACACCGTCGCGTGGACATTAGAGGTTCCACGCGGAGCGCGCCGCGTAGCTACCTGTATTCGTCTCAACGTTGGCAGCTCATTTTCAGCCTTAAGCCTTCAGCCTTCAACCTTAGACCTTACTCCCCCTTTCCTTGGATCGACATTGCCGCGTATTCAGTTCAACCGAGGTTTGCGTTCGCTCGTTTGCTTTCTTAGTATACTACTCATTGAATATGGAAGGCTTCACCGAGATCGAAAAAAAACGAAAGACGCTTGCCCTCGTCAGCGTTGCTGCGGCCGCCTGTATGGCGGGAGCGCTAGTTTTTATTTGGATACGGTATAACCTCGAAATCGCGAGCGTCGCCCGAACCTGGTTTTTGTTTTTCGTGGGATTGGGCGCGGCGACGATTGCCAATGCGACGGGGGTCGGGGGCGGAGTCGTTTTTCTGCCGGCCTTCGAGTTTCTCTCTACGATCGGTATCCACATCGCGGCGGTCCAGATCGTGGGCATGAGTTTTGCCATTCAATGCTTCGGCATGTCGGTGGGCTCCCTGACTTGGTTGAATCGAATCTACCGCGAACCGGACACCGCAACCCGAGAGCCGCCCCGTACAGGCGTTCCCGAAGGCCAGTTCTGGCGAATCATCGGCACGGCGCTCGCCGTCAACATTCCGGTCATGCTCTTCGTTCAGCGTCGCTTCGATGCCCCGCCGGAAAACGTTCTCCTTTGGTTCAAGCTCTTCTCGATCGTCCTGGGAACTATCTTGGCCCTGGCTACTTTGTTCGCCGATATAAGCGAACACCGGCGCATGACGCGTTTCGACTACGTGGCCATCGCTACGCTTTCCGTTCCGGGCGGCATCGCGACAGCCTTCTTCTCGGTCGGCATTGGCGAGCTGATCGCCCTCTATTTGTTCATTCGCAATTTTCCGCTGGTGACCTCGGCGGCGACCGCGGTCATCATTTCCGCCGCGTCCGTACTGGCGGGCGTTCCCTGGCACCTGGCCAATACCGAGCTCCCCTGGTCAATCCTGATCCTCGTCATGCCGGGCGCTATTCTGGGCGGCTGGCTGGCCCGGCGAATCGCCTACTCCCTGGGAGCCCGAAGACTGAAGCTCTTCGCTTCGCTATGGATCGTTGGCTCGAGCCTATGGCTGATATGGTATACGGGTTAAGAAGGCCCAAGGTCGAAGGCTTAAGGCTGAAATTCAGGGTGCTGCGAGCAGCAGGTTTGAGGTAGCTACGCGATACCGTCGCGTGGACGGCTTCCCTGTAGCCGCGCGAGGAGCCTCGCGCGGAGGAGAAAGAATTAAACAGGGATCACGCTAGGGCGGGAGCAGGTTTGAGGTAGCAACGCGGAGCATTCCGCGTGGAACCTCTAGCGACTACCCGACGGCGTCGCTTAGTTACGAATTTCAGCCTTAAGCCTTCCACCTTCATCCTTAATTTCACCTAATCCTTGCCATGCGGCGGGTGGCGTACCTTGATTGGAGAATGGCGGAATTGAGACGCACTTCACTCTACGAATTCAACGCGAGTCGCGGCGGGCGAATGGTCGATTTCGCGGGCTGGGAAATGCCCGTTCAATTCGCGAGTATCTTGGAAGAACACAAGGCGACTCGATCCGCGGCGGGACTTTTCGACGTGAGCCACATGGGCGAAGCCCTGGTGTCGGGGCCGCGGGCAGAGGCCTTTCTCGATTCCGTTCTCACCAATGACATCGCCTCCATGGAAGCGGGACGCGTCCTCTACAGCTTGATGTGCTATGAGTCGGGTGGGGTGGTGGATGACCTCTTGGTCTACAAAAAAGGCGAAAACGACTTCTTGCTTTGTCTCAATGCCTCGAATACGGCGAAGGATTTGGAATGGCTGGATTCGCAGGCTGCGGGGGTCGACGTTTCGATCGAGGACGTTTCCGATCGCTACGCTTTGCTGGCCTTGCAGGGACCGCGGGCGATGAAAATTCTGGCCGGACTCGCGGATCTGGATCTAGCGAAGCTGAAGTACTATCGGTTCGCCGAAGCGGAGGTCGCGGGCCTGCCTTGTCTGATCAGCCGCACCGGCTACACCGGCGAGCCGGGGGTCGAGCTGTTCGTAGCCCCTGAAAACGCCGTGGCATTGGCGGAGCGCTTGCTCGAGAGAGGCGCCCCCATGGGCTTGGCGTTGGCGGGATTGGGCGCCCGCGACAGCTTGCGCCTCGAAGCCGGGTATTCGCTTTACGGTCACGAAATCGATAGCGAGATATCTCCGGTTCAGGCCAATCTCATTTGGACGGTCAAGCTGCGGAAGGCGGCGGATTTCGTCGGCAAGGCGGCTCTGCAGAGAGAAAATGAAGCAGGACCGGCGAAGCGCATCCAGTTTTTCAAAACGGGGAGTCGCCGCATCGTCAGAGCGGGATCCGAAGTTTCGGCGAACGGCGAGGCAGTCGGGCGCGTGGTATCGGGAACCTTCTCGCCCCAACTCAATGAAGCGATTGGATCGGCCTTGGTGGATTCGACAGCCCTTTCCAGCGAATTATCGGTGGACATTCGCGGCAAGAGCGCGCGATTATTTCCAGCCAAGCTTCCCTTCATCGATTTGAATCCAGCGGAGTCCTCCTTATGAACATTCCTTCAGACCTCAAGTATACCAAAGACCACGAGTGGGTTAAGCTGTTGGACGATGGCGCCGCTCTGGTAGGCATTACCGATTTCGCTCAGCAAAGCCTGGGCGACATCACCTTTGTCGAAGTCCCTGAAGCGGGCGACCATTTCGACACGGGCGGGACGTTCGGAGTGGTGGAGTCGGTCAAGGCGGCATCCGACCTGTACATGCCGGTCGATGCGGAGGTCCTGGAATCCAACGATGCCCTAGGGGACACACCCGAACTCGTCAATCAGTCGCCCTACGATAAAGGCTGGATAGCCAAGATATTGGTAACCAACCCTTCCCAGTTAGAGTCTTTGATGGATGCCTTGTCATACGCGGAAATAGCTAAGGACTAGAGCTGGCCATCGAAACGATTTTTTAGGCATCTGCTCTAGGTAAAGTCTCATCGTGCATCCAACAGTTGCTGAGGGCTGGTCTCAAGTTTATCGAGGACGTTACGCAAAGCCTGTTCGCGGCTTTTTAAGCGGTCGGGCGCTAAAAGTCCAAAAATCTATTTGTAACCGAAAACTTAGGTCGACTGTTGTACGAACTACGCAGTAGACCATACGTATTCGATTTTTGTCTATTATAAAAATTAAGGCCCACCAAAAGCACATGTGCACAGATACCTCGATTTCTAGTGAATCTGCAATAAACGAAACAACCAGGTTCGGTTTCGGCTCAATAGTCCCAACTGCGATAGCCGTCTTATTTTCTGGTTGCATGTCCGCTCCCAAAAATACGTCAGGCAAGCTGGAAGTTGACTCCCCTCCCGCTTGGCTATCCGAAGTTGCGCAAGGGAGCTTTGAGTCCCAAAACTGGTTGAGCGATTTCAATGATCCAATGTTGGTCGCCTTAACGGAAGAGGCTTTAGCGTATAATCAGAACCTCAAAGCCGCTGAAGCTCGACTAAGAGCGCTGATAGCCGGATCTCGATTCGCGAGTTCTAATTTGTATCCGAGCTTGAACGGTACAGCAAGCGGCAACCGAAACAAACGTAGTTCGGCCTCGGGGATTCAGCAGACGCCCACATCGGAAACGTTTGGGATAAACCTTCGCTTCAATTGGGAAATTGATATCTGGGGAAAAGTTCGGAACGGGTTCAAAGGGGACCTTGCGGATATCCAGTCCGCTAAAGCTACGTACGATGCGACTCGCCTCTCTATCGCCGGGCGTGTGGCTCAATCGTGGTACAACGCTGTTGAGTCGCAATTACAGTACGACCTAGCCGTTCGCACTCAGGAGGCTCTCGAAGCGGGAGCGTTGATTGTGGAAGAGAATTTCGCGCGCGGGATCGCCCGGGCTTTGGATGTGCGACTTGTTCGAGCCAACGTGGCATCCAATCAAAGTACATTGGAGACCCGCTTGCGGCAAAAGAACGCCTCCGCCAGACTCTTGGAAACGCTTTTGGGCAGGTATCCCGCCAACGAACTGATGGCGATTGGCAAGTTGATCAGCAAAGAGGAAGTTCAAGCATACAATGATCGCGTGGACGACGAGATCGCGGATTTAAGGTCCGAATTGTCGGCCCGCGAGTCGAAAGCGATCGATAAGTTGCGTAAAGCGCAGCTTTCAAAAGTTCCAAAGAATATGAGGGCGGATATGGCCGAGGCGCTTGAGACTCCGGAAAGTCGCAGAACAGATGTGCACCTATACTTGCTTAACAAGTATGAGGAAATAGCTGGAGTCGATCTTGAGCGGGGTCTAAAAGGCGATAAGGAAATGGATAACTTTCGGGAAGAGATGCACCGGCGTATTAGCGTAAAGCTTGCCCAAAAGAAATCTCTTCCAAGCGGGGATATTGCAGTCAAATTGCCTGTTATCAGCGGTGTGGTTCCTGCAGGTGTTCCATCGGAATTATTGCTTCGCCGGCCCGACATCATTGCGGCTGAGCGGGCCCTAGCAGCTAGCGAGCAACGGAAATTCGAGGCTAGCAAGGCCCGTATTCCAAGTCTGAATCTCTCTCTTTCGAGAGGTACCAACGTCAGAGAGGTTGAAGACGTGTTAGATCTGATAGATCGTCGCGTTTGGAACCAGGGAGTTACGGGTTCAATGCCCTTTTTCCAGGGTGGGCGACTGCGGAGCAGTTACAAAAGGGCGAAAGCTAATTACGAAAGGGCTATCTATGATTATGGGAGTGCAGTTTTGACAGCATTCCGGGAAGTGGAAAACGCCTTAAATAACCAAAGCTCCTTCGAGCGCGACTTTGCTTCGCAGAAAATCGCAGCTGAAGAGTCTGCCTCTGCCGAAGAGCTAGCTTGGGAAGAATATGGAAGAGGATTAACGACGATAACGACGGCACTTGATGCCGTAAGGAGAAATATCAACGCTCAAAGGTCCTTTCTCCAAGTATCCAATCAGCACGTACAATCGCGCATCGACCTTTACCTAGCGCTCGGGGGCGGCTTCGGCGTCGACCCTGTAGAAGTCGCAGCCTCCGAATAGTTTTTTTAGATTTACTGATCATGAAGCGTCTCATCCAAATTCTTCTGCCAGTCGCTTTCATCGCGGTTGGCGTTCTTCTATTCCGATATTTCATCGCGACCGCTCCGGAGCCCCGGCAGCGTCCTTCCATCAATACGACCCCCGAGGTCGTAGCTCGAAGTCTGGAAAAGGAAGACTACGACATCGTGTTGGACTCTCAGGGCACCGTTCAGGCCCGCACGACCAGTACGCTGATTCCCGAAGTGCGCGGTCGCATTACCGATGTGGCAGCGAACTTTCGCGAAGGCGCTTTTTTCGAGGAGGGCGATATCCTGCTGGAAATCGATGACAGCGATTACCAGACCGAGCTCATCGTCGCCGAAGCGTCGTTGGCCCAAGCGGAGTTACGCGAGTTCGAGGAAACGGCCCGCTACGAGCAAGCCAAGCTGGACTGGGAGCGTTTGAATCCGGGACAGGAAGCGAATCCGCTTACCCTCCGAGAACCCCAGATCAAGCAAGCCCGCGCATCGGCCGCCTCCGCGCGAGCGCGGCTCGAGAATGCTCGGCGCAATTTGGAGCGTACCAAGATTCGCGCCCCCTTCGCCGGACGTATTCTCTCTAAAAGCGTGGATGTCGGCCAGTATATCTCGCCGGGCAATCAGCTAGCCCGGATCTATGCCGTAGACTTTGCGGAAGTGCGACTGCCGCTGACCGCGACCCAGTTTTCCTTCCTCGATATGCCTTCGGTCTATAGAGGCGAGAATCCCGCTCTGCGCGAAGGTCCAGTGGTTACGCTTTCGGCGAAGGTCGGGGACACGTTCCACGAATACCGCGGCCGCATTGTGCGGGCGGAAGGATCGGTGGATACACGGAGTCGTCAAATTTTCGTCGTCGCCCAGATTCGCAATCCATACGGGCGCACGGTCGAGGGTCGCCCCCCGCTCAAGGTGGGTTCATTCGTGCAAGCCAAGATTCAAGGCAAGACGATGGAAGACGTGTACGTCGTGCCGCGGGTGCTTTTGCGCGAGAACGCTTACTTGCTCATGATTACGCCGGACAATTACCTGCAACGCGAAACCGTGGGGATCATCTGGGAGACGGATGACGTAATCGTAATCAACGAGGGCCTCAAGGAAGGCGAAAAGCTTTGCCTGACCGAGGTTCCCTTTGCCCTGGAAGGCTGGCCGGTCAACGTGGTCGACGAGTCCGGAACCGAAGTGGAAGCGGTGGTCGACGAAGCGACGCCGGCCCGGGCGAGACCGCCGAGGCCGACCGGTGGGGGAGGTATCGGCGACCGCATCGACAGCATGATCGCCGCTATCGACGGTTCCGGAAAAGCCCTTCCGGACGACCTGAGACAAAAGCTGATTGGCTTGAAGGAAACGAGCGACTTTTCGCAGATGCGTACCGTCATTGGGGAAGTCCGCGAATGGGCCGAGGCCAACGGCGTAGAAATGCCCGCAGGCGGTCGCGGTGGTGGCGGCGGCGGAGCCCGCAACTTCTAGCCGGCACTGGCCCAGACGAACGGCCATACTAATTAACGAAATCATGCCCTCGCTTCGAAAAAGCCTTATCAGGTCGATCGCCACGCGTAACTGAATCCCTTTCCCGTGCGTCCTATAGATATTCCAAGGTCTCAACCCAGCGTCCATCATGCATAAATTAATCGAATGGTTCACCCGCAACGGGGTCGCCGCCAACATCCTGATGGTTGCGATCGTATCCGCTGGTATTTACTCTGGCCTGTACAAGATCATCCTGCAGGAGTACCCGGACTACCCGTCGCGCACCATCCAAGTACAGGTGCAGTACCGCGGATCGACGCCGACAGAAATCGAGGAGTCTATCGTCCTGCGTCTCGAAGAGAATCTCTTCGACATCGAAGGCGTTCAGGAAATGGACGGCCGAGCGAGCGCCAATAGCGGTTCGGTCTCGCTGACCATCAGCGACAACTACGACATTAATCGAGCTCTCGACGAGGTGAAGAACCGAGTCGACACCATTCGAACCTTTCCGATCGAGGCGGAGCGACCGCAGATCAATCTCTTCGGTCTGCAGGAACGCGTCATCACAGTCGTCATCTCCGGCGATCTCAGCGAAAACGAGATGAAGCGGCTCGGCGAAACGATCCGAGACGAGATTGGCGGCTTGGAGAACATTACCTTGACCGCGCTCAAAGCGGTTCGCCCTTACGAAATCGCCATCGAAGTTTCGGAGGCCACGCTCAAGGAGTACGGCCTGTCCTTCGATCAGGTGGTACGAGCGGTGCGTAGCCATTCGATCGATCTTTCGGCGGGCAGCATTAAGACGGAGGGCGGCAACATCCTCTTGCGCACCTCCCAGCAAGCCTACACGCAGTCGGAATTCGCGGAGATCCCAGTGGTCACCACTCAAGACGGGACCCGTATCACTTTAGCCGATCTGGCCCTCGTTCAAGACGGCTTCGACGAAATGCCCATCGAAGCCCGCTTCAACGGCAATCGGGCGATTGCGGTCGATATCTTCCGTACCGGCGATCAAAGCGCCCTGGATATCGGAGCGACGGTTAAGGACTACATTGCGCAAAAGGAGGAGTTGCTGCCGGAAGGCATTAATCTCGGTTATTGGCAGGACGACTCGGCTCGTATCAAAGGTCGCTTGGATACCTTGAAAAGCAGCGCGATGATGGGCTACTGCTTGGTACTGGTCATCCTCTCGCTCTTCCTTCGGCCAACCTTGGCCTTTTGGGTGGCCTTGGGGATTCCAATCGCGTTCTCCGGCGCCTTTTTCCTCCTGCCGATCATGGGCATTTCGCTCAATTTGATCACGCTCTTCGCCTTCATTCTCGTGCTGGGTATTGTAGTCGACGATGCCATTGTGACCGGGGAAAACGTGTATCAGCATATGCAGCGCGGGGCCAGTCCCTTGGATGCCTCGATCAAGGGGACGCAAGAGGTCGCCATTCCCGTTATCTTTGGCGTTCTGACCACGATGGTGGCCTTCTACCCATTGAGCGTCATGACCGGATTTCGCGGGGCGATCTTCAAGCAGATTCCCATCGTCGTCATTCCGGTGCTCTTCTTCTCGCTTGTCGAGTCGAAGCTAATCCTGCCGGCTCACTTGAAGCACTGCAAGAATCTGGGAGGCAAGGAGAACGAGAGTAATCCACTTGTTCGCTTCCAGCGATTCTTCGCCAATGGCTTGGAAAGCATTGTTCTCAAATACTACAAGCCGGCCCTCAATTTCTGCCTCAATTTCCGTTATGGTACGGCGGCGTTCTTTCTCGCCATGCTGTTCATCATCCTTGGGGTGATCCTCGGCGATCGCTTGCCCTACAGCTCCTTCCCGCGTTTGCCGCGCGACTCGGTGACAGTTTCCTTGGAAATGCCTGCGGGCACCACTTTCCAAATTACCCAGCGTCACATCGATCGTATCGAAAAAGAGATTCTGGCGTACAAGCGCGAGCTCGAAGACGAGCACGGTACGGAAATCATTTCAAATGTGTTCGCGACAGCGGGCGGCAGTCCATTCGGCGGTGGCGGCCCACGTGGCAGCCGCGGTCCGGCGGCAGGCGTGAGCGAGGTCGGCGAAATCGTCATCGAAATGCTTCCCCCGGAAGAAACCGGCGTTTCCATTGCCAGTCGCGATGTCACGTTTGCCTTGCGCGATCGGGTGGGCCCCATTCCGGAAGCGGAGCGCTTCTCCTTTTCTTTCAGCAGAGGGGGCGGGGGCGCTATGTCCGTCCAGCTTCAGGGACCGAGCATCGACGATCTGAAAGAGATTTCGCTGGAACTTCAGAAGAAGATGGCGACCTACGAAGGCCTCTACGATATCGAGGACTCCTTCGAGCGAGCCACCGAAGAATTGGAGCTCGAATTGAAACCGGCCGCCTCGAATATGGGTGTGACCGCTCAGCAGCTCGCTTCTCAGGTTCGCCAGGCTTTCTTCGGCTCGGAAGCCCAAAAAATCCAGCGCGGCCGCGATGACGTCAACGTCATGGTCCGCTACCCGAGAGAGGAGCGTCGTTCGTTGGCTTCCTTACGGACCATGATGATCCGAACGCAGAACGGAACGGAAGTGCCGTTCGAGGAAGTGGCTCAAGTCGTTCCCGGCAAGGCCTTGCCGTCGATCCGTCGCGTCAACCGGAATCGCATTATTCGCGTATCCGCTGATGCGGATACGGAAACGGTGGACGTCGACGCCATTGAAGCGGAGATCATCAACGACGTTCTCCCCGAAATGATGGCCCAGTACGCAGGCATGTCGGTCAGCTTGGAGGGCCGGGCTCGCGATCAGGCCAATAACAATGCGGAGATGATTAAAGGGATCTATTTCGTACTGGCGGCCATCTACGTTCTGCTGGCGATTCCCTTCAAGAGTTACACGCAACCCTTTA
Source organism: Candidatus Pelagisphaera sp. (assembly GCA_965655705.1). GTDB lineage: Bacteria > Verrucomicrobiota > Verrucomicrobiia > Opitutales > Opitutaceae > Pelagisphaera. The sequence goes on along the minus strand of CBFHHM010000006.1, from coordinate 224,584 downwards.
TTGTCATGGCGGCGATCCCGTTCGGGATCATCGGCGCATTGCTGGGCCATTTGGTAATGAATTTTCTCTTACTCGACGTACTTGGGCGAGGGAATAGTCCGACCTCGAGTATATCGATGCTATCGATGCTCGGGATGATGGCGCTTTCAGGAGTCGTGGTAAACGACAGTCTGGTCATGGTCGACTTCATCAATCGCCAGATCCGCCGAGGCCTGAGTGTGGGCGAAGCCGTGCGCTTGGCCGGAGTGCGACGTTTCCGTCCCATTCTGCTTACCTCGCTGACGACCTACTTCGGTCTGCTGCCGCTCATGTTCGATCCTAGTACGCAGTCGGCCTTCCTTATTCCCATGGCCGTATCGCTCGGTTGGGGCATCGTCTTCGGAACGGGCATCACCTTGCTCCTGGTCCCGACTACCACCCTGATTTTCAACGACATCCGAGTACTCTTGTGCAAGTTGTACGACCGTCCGCTCGACCCGAACCACGGTAGAGACGATCTTGGCGGCGACCCAGACGAATTCGAAGCCGTTCAAGCGAAAGTGGAGAACTAGGCGCAGCGTTTTTCGGGTACTGGGCGAGCGGTGCTGGGTACTGGGTGCTAGGTTCTAGGCCGAGGTAGCTACGCGACACCGTCGCGTGGAAGCCCTATCGGTAGCCGCGCGAGGGCACTCGCGCGGAGTTAGGCCAATCGCATCCCCACGCTGCCGTGCCGGCAGACGATCTTCTTGTGGATTTATGGCCACCAAAAGGCACAAAAAAGCGCGAAAAATTGGGTTGTGGAGGTACTGGCCAGGAGTTCTGGCCAATTGCATCTCCGTGCTGCCGCGTCGCTTTCCTAGTAGCTACGCGGAGCACTCCGCGTGGAGCCTCTAACGACCACGCGACGGTGTCGCGTAGCTACCATTTTCAGCCTTAAGCCTTCATCCTTTAGCCTTGGTCAAATTCCACAACCGTAGCTACGCGGAGCATTCCGCGTGGTTTTATGCTAAAGTAGTCCTAGCGTGCAGATCCACGCCGCTACCATTTTAGCCTTAAGCCTTCATCCTTTAGCCTTAACACTCCCTCACATTGCTCTGGCCCCAGGCCCGTGGTTTCGCTATGCCTTCTGACGCTTCATTTACCATGGACCCCCTCAAACGCTCTCTTTCGCTTTTCCTGCTTCTTTCGCTCTCGCTCAGTCTCTGCGCCGATCCGCGGAATAGCGCTGTGGAATGGCAAGTCTACGGGGGCGACTTAGGCAGTACCAAGTACTCGAGCCTGAACCAGATCAATCGTTCCAACGTATCGCAGCTCGACCTGGTTTGGCGTTTTCGGGTGCCGGATATGAAGCCGGGCAGGCGCTCTAACATCCAGTTCAATCCGCTCGTCGCGGACGGCGTTATGTACGTCGCGACGCCGGGACAGAAGGCCATCGCTTTGGATGCGGCCACGGGCAAGCAACTCTGGATGTTCGATCCCTGGGAGGGGAGCGAAGGCGCCGGCAATACGCGCGGGTTTCTGTATTGGAGCGACGGCGACCGGAAACGCCTCTACTACGGAGCTGGAAACGATTACTACTGCATCGACGCCAAGACGGGGAAGCGGGTGACTTCCTTCGGCGCCAATGGGCGTATCGATTTGCGCGAAAGCCTGGATTCGGACGGCATTTTGCGAACCGTTTCTTCTCGGGCTCCTGGCGTGATTTTCGAGGACCTGATCATCCTGGGTACGAGCGTCGGGGAGGGGCCCGCCCAGGGCGCTCCCGGCCACATACGGGCCTTCGATCTGCATACGGGCGATCGTCGATGGATTTTCCACACCATCCCGCATCCGGGCGAATACGGCTATGAAACCTGGTCGCCCGATTCCTACCAATTCACCGGGGGAGCCAATGCTTGGGGCGGCCTTACCTTAGATCTGGAACGAGGTATCGTATTCATGGGTACGGGATCGGCTTCCTATGACCACTGGGGCGGCAATCGAATCGGCGATAACCTATTCGCCAATTGCGTGCTCGCCTTGAATGCCCGAACCGGTGAACGGATTTGGCACTTCCAGACGGTCCATCACGATCTCTGGGACTACGACCTTCCCACGCCGCCGACTTTGGTGTCGCTGGTCAAAGACGGGCGGCGCATCGATGCGGTGGCCCAACCGACCAAGATGGGTCACCTCTTTGTGCTCGATCGCGAAACGGGCGAACCCATTTTCGGCGTCGAGGAGCGCCCCGTGCCGCAGTCGGCGATTCCCGGAGAAGTCAGCGCCCCGACCCAGCCCTTTCCGCTGAAGCCTCCTCCGTACGCCGTACAAGGCTTTACCTTGGACGATGTAACCGATCTTTCGGATACGGTGCGTCAGAGCGTTCTCGATCAGCTGGCGGATATCCATCCGGCCCCCTTGTTTCATCCCCCGGATGAAAGGAAAACCATCCTCATGCCCCAATTCAATGGCGGTTCCGAGTGGCCTGGGGCGGCTTTCGATCCGGAGACGAACCTGCTTTATCTCAATGCCAGCAACGAAGCGGAGTGGATGGCGATGAAACCCGCCCAGCTCGAGGAACGGATCCCCCTGCCGGATCTTGGCAAGCGTATGTATCAGTCGATTTGCGCCACCTGTCACGGCGGTTCCGTGGAGATGAAGACCGAGACCGGCGACGCGTTGCCGGACTTGTTGAGCGTCTCCCAGCGCCTGAAATCCGAGGACGCGCTCGCGATACTCGAAGAGGGGAAGGGACAGATGCCTTCCTTCGCCGCCTTTTCCGACATCGAGCGCGAGGCCCTCATTGCGTTCCTGTACGGTCGAGATGGGGATGTGTTCATCGATCCCAAGGCCGTCGCCCTCACCTGGAGCGGGGATATCCCGTGGGTGGCGACTGGGCATCACGACTTCCACGACGCCGAAGGCTATCCGGTTAACAAGCGTCCCTGGGGCACGCTCAGCGCGATCGATCTCAATGAAGGGGCGATCCGCTGGCAAGTTCCCCTCGGCACCTATCCGGCCCTCGAGGCAAAAGGCTATCCTCCGACCGGTACCTTCAATATTGGCGGGCCTGTAGTTACAGCCGGCGGACTCCTCTTCATCGGAGCGACCAAGGACGAGCGCTTCCGGGCCTTCGACAAGACCACGGGCGAGCAGCTCTGGATGTATCAGCTCGAAGGCGCCGGCTACGCCACTCCGGCCACCTTCGAAGTCGACGGCCGCCAATACGTGGTCATCGCAGGTGGCGGCGGCAGTAAGCTGCAAACCCGCTCCGGCGACAGCTACTACTGCTTCGCTCTCCGCGATTAGAATCCGGTTTGATGTAGCCCCGCGACACCGCGTTAGGAGAGAAGGAATTAAACAGGGATCACGCGCTGCGTGAGCAGGAGCCCGCTAGCGCGTGAGCAGGATTCATGTAGCTACGCTACACCGTCGCGTGGTCGTTAGAATTTCCACGCGGATGGCTCCGCGTAGCTACCCTGAATTCGATGCTCGTTTTCAGCCTTAAGCCTTCGAACTTGAGCCTTATTCCGTCCTCCAACCCGTAGCTACGCGGAGCATTCCGCGTGGTTTAAATCGGAAGCAGAGACGAATTACAGCCAAATCCGCGCGAGTATCCTCGCGCAGCTACGTTAAGCAGACCTGCTCCCGCCACCGACGGGATCCTGCTCGCGCAACGCGTGATCCCTGTTAATCAACAAGCAGAATCAAATCCGAGCGAAGCGCGCCGCGTAGCTACCCAATTCAGCCTTAAGCCTTCATCCTTTGGCCTTACCTGAATCTACGCGCCAACGAAGAAGCAATTCATCCGCTTCTCCTGAACCACTGTCGTCAGCGGACCGTGTCCGGAAGCGATAACGGTTTCATCGGAGAGCGACAGGATACGGCGCAATCCGGCGATGCCTTGTTCGTAGGAGACGTTGGCTCCGCCCATGGAGCCGGCGAAGATCGCATCGCCGGCAATGGCGAAGTCGCGGCTGAGTCCCGATACCGTAAAGGTGGCCCCGCCTTCTGTGTGGCCGGGCGTATCGAACATTTCGACACGCAGGCAGCCGATCGTTTCGGCAAAGCCTTCGTCTATGGATTCCGTGGGGAAGGATACCGCTGGTTCTTTCCTGCTGATGAGCGCCTGAGCGCCTGTTTCCTGAAGGATGCGTTCGGCGCCCATGATGTGATCGCCGTGGGAGTGGGTGAGGTAGAGGCGTTGGAGCTTGAGACCCAGAAGTTCGATCCGCTGCATCATGGGGGCGGTCTCGGTGCCCGTGTCGAAGGCGATCGCCTCGCGGGAAGCTTCGTCCCACATGAGGTACGCATTGACGTGCATGTCGTAGAAGGGGGTTGGGAGGAGCTCGAAGCCGACGACCGCTTTCGGTTGCGTTGGATACCACTCGTTCCGGCCGATGGACAGCAAGGCCGGCACGTTCAATCCCAGCCCCGCGCCCAAGGCCGATACGATGGATTCGTCGAAGTCGCCGCGTCGGGCCTTGCGGATGGCGTCCTCGCTCAGACCCGTCTTCGCGGCCAGGTCCTCCGTATTGACCCCTTGCCCCTTTTGAGCCTTCCCCAGGATGTCGTTGAAGTCGTCTTCTACCGGCAATTTCATTGGAAAAACCAATCGGAGAAACTTCGCCCTATGGCGAATGTATTTTTGAGGAGCCCCGTAGCTCCGCGACATCGTCGCGTGGTCAGCTTCCTGCGTAAGATGATAATGTTGAGGTTTTTATGGCCATTAAAAGGCACAAGACGACACAGAAATGGATTGGTTCTGGGCTCTTGGGTTCTAGGCTTTGTAGCTGAGCGAGGGCCCTCGCGCGGAAGAGAAAGATTTAAACAGGGATCACGCCGTGCGCGGCAGGATCTCGCTAGGGTCAAAGGATGAAGGCTTAAGGCTGAAACGAGCGGCCAACGAGGCATCGAATACAGGTAGCTACGCGGAGCCATCCGCGTGGAACGTCAAACGACCACGCGACGGTGTCGCGTAGCTACCTTGGAAGCCTGCTCCCGCCTCGGGCGGGATCCTGCTCACGCAGCGCGTGATCCCTGTTGTTTCTCTCTCGTCTGGGCGTATTGCTCTACCTCGAATTAGCTGCCAACTGACGACTAAAAAAAATCAGCTCCGCTGACTTTTCTCCTCCTCCTTCAGCCGCTCGAGGTACTCGCTCACGTTACAGGTGAGCATGCGCGTGCCGTCGCGGCGGACTTCGAGGACTTTGTTGACGATGGGGTCGAGGAAGTCTCGGTCGTGGCTAACCAGGATAACCGTGCCGTCGAAGGCCCGGACCGCGTCCTGGAGAATCTCCTTGCTCTTGATGTCCAAGTGATTGGTGGGCTCGTCGAGGATGATGGTATTCGACTCCTTCATGAGCATCTTAGCCAAGGCCAAACGATTCCGCTCTCCGCCGGAGAGTACACTGGTCTTTTTGAATACGTCGTCCTTGCGGAAAAGCAGGGCTCCCAGTACGGCTCGCGGGTTCGATTCCTCTCGCTCCGCATCGGCGGACGCTTGCTCGACTTCCTCGAGCACCGTCTTGCTCGGATCCAGCTCCTCGGCTTGCTGCTGGGCGAAGTAGGCCAGTACTGTATTGATTCCCAGGGTACGTTCGCCTTCCTGGAAGGGTTCGATACCAGCGAGGACGCGGGCCAGGGTCGACTTGCCGGCGCCGTTGACGCCCACGATGGCCAGGCGATCGCCTTTCTCGATGTGGAAGTCGAAGTTATTGAAGACCTCCAAGTCGCCGTAGCGCTTCGACATATTCTTCAATTCGATGACCTTGGCGCTGGCCGGAGGGGGCGGCGGAAAGCGGAAGAAGATCTTCTTCTCCTGCGGCGGCAGCTTGATGATTTCCATCTTCTCCAGGTCCTTCATGCGGCTCTGCACGAGGGAGGCCTTTTTGACGTTGCCGCGAAAGCGATTGATAAAGTCCTTCTGGCGCTGGATTTCCGCTTGCTGGTTTTTGACCTTCTTGCGCAGGACTTCCAAGTTGGCCGCCGATTCCTTGACGTAGACGGAGTAGTTGCCGCTGTAGGACGTGAGCGCTCCCATGGACAAGCGGATCGTCCGATTGGTCACCGCGTCGAGAAAGGCCCGATCGTGAGAGATAATCATCAAAGCGCCCTCGTAGCGGGTGAGGTAGTCCTCGAGCCATTGCTGGGAAATGATGTCCAAGTGATTGGTCGGTTCGTCGAGCAGAAGCAGCGAGGGCTCCTTTAGCAAGAGCTTGGCCAGGGCGATGCGCATTTGCCAACCCCCCGAGAATTCGCCGGTGTCGCGCTCGAAGTCGCTCGCCGCGAAACCCAGTCCCATCAAGGTCTTCTCGATGCGCGGCTTCATCTTCGCCGGCTCGTGGGATTCCAGCTTCTGCTCCCAGGCCCCGATCTGATCGAGCAGGTCGTAGTATTCCTCGGAAGAGGTATCCATCTCCATCATCTGCTCGTCCGCCTCGTCGATCTTCTTCTGCAGCGCGAGGGCATCCTCGAAGGCGGTTGCTACCTCATCGTAGAGCGACTGGCCGTTGACCTCGATCCCGTCCTGAGGCAGATAGCCCAGCGAAACGTAGGCCGGTTTCTCGACAGCGCCCGCATCGATTTCCACTTCGTCGAGCATCAGTTTGATCAGCGTGGACTTGCCCGAGCCATTAGAGCCGACCAGTCCGATGCGATCGCGTACGCCAATCGTGGTAGAGATCTTATTGTAGATCACCTTATCGCCGTAGCGGAGAGAGATATCGACTAGATTAATCATAGGAAAGCGGACAACTTAGGAAGGGGGAGAGGCGGGTCAATCTTCCTTCGCAAGATTGACCCGGTTCTGGGATTGTTTAGTTGGCTTGAGAATTTCGTTGGTCTCCAGGTTCGAGATCGAATTTACGCCTCCGCGTATTCTTGCTGCTTTAAAGGCTATTGATAATTCGATGCCAATTAGGCCTTGTTCAGGCATGATCTAACTAAGGGAAAGCACTCTGGGCGCTTTAGGATTGGTGTTGGGTTGACCGGAGGGGCATTTGGCGTCAGAACTTTTCCTCGCATTGGAATGATGTCATGACGACCTAGCTTTTCAACTCCTTGATTAACATGAAGAAAGCGCTGATTACGGGTATTACGGGGCAGGATGGATCCTATCTTGCGGAATTGCTTCTGGAAAAGGGGTACGAAGTGCACGGGGTGATCCGACGGGCTTCTACCTTCAACACGGATCGGATCGATCACCTCTATCAGGATCCGCACGTAAACGGGGTGAAGTTGTTTCTTCACTACGGCGACTTGGCGGATTCGGTACAGATGGTTAAATTGCTCTACGAGCTCCAGCCGGATGAAATCTACAATCTCGGGGCCCAGAGTCACGTGCGCGTTTCCTTCGACGTGCCGGAGTACACGGGCGATGTGGTGGGCACGGGCGCCGTGCGTATTCTCGAGGCGATCCGCGAGGCCAAGCTGGTAAACAAGGTTAAGTACTACCAGGCGTCTTCCTCGGAGATGTTCGGTAAGGTACAGGAAGTGCCGCAGACCGAAACCACGCCGTTCTGGCCACGCTCGCCCTACGGCTGCGCCAAGATGTACGCCCACTGGCTGACCGTCAATTACCGCGAATCCTACAATCTCTTCGCCTGCAGTGGCATTCTTTTCAATCACGAGTCGCCGCGCCGCGGCGAGACCTTCGTCACTCGCAAGATCACCCGGGCCGCCACGCGTATTAAGACGGGACTTCAGGAAAAGCTCTATCTCGGCAACTTGGATGCCCAACGCGACTGGGGGTACGCCAAGGAATACGTCGAAATGATGTGGCTTATGCTGCAGCAGGACGAGCCGGACGATTATGTGATCGCCACCAACGAAACCCACTCCGTGAAGGACTTCGTGATCGAGACCTTCGATCGCCTGGGCATGGACTGGGAAGCGCACGTCGAATACGACGATCGCTACGAGCGTCCCGCGGAAGTGGATCTGCTTATCGGCGATCCCGCCAAGGCCAAGAGACAGCTCGGCTGGGAACCGAAGGTCAAGTTCAAGGAACTGGTCGCCATCATGGTCGACGCCGACTTGAAGCTCGCCGAAGAAGAAGCGAAGATTAAGGAGGCGTTGAAGTAGCCGCAAGCTTGCGACTGCTTCAAGGTACTGGGTGCGAACGTTTAGATGGCCACGAAAAGGCACAAGAAGACACGAAAAGATTCGGTTGAAGAACGCCGAGATGGGCTTGAAAGCTCAGGCGTGATGCATGATCTAAGCTCGCGTTAGGAAAAACAACAAGTCACCCATTGGATTACTGATTTCCGTGTAGAGTTTGGTTGGGTATTTGTTAGTTCTGTTGAGTAATGAATGATTCGAATCTTAACTCTTCGTGCGATGTTGTTCGGCAATGCTCATTTGATCTCCATTCTTACCTAAAGCGTGGTCACGTGGAAAAGGTATACGAGAACGGACTGAAACACCGGTTGGAAAAGGCGGGTTTATCTGTACAGCAACAAGCCCCGCTTCCGGTTTCAGATGAATACGGTTTTCTGCTAGGCGACTTTTATGCAGATCTGCTTGTGAGTGAACGCATCGTGGTTGAACTTAAGGCGTGCGGATCCGCGGTTGACGAACATGTCGCTCAACTCTTGGGGTACATGCGGTCCTCTCGAAGGAGAATCGGACTGCTTATCAATTTCGGAGCGCCAAAACTGTATATAAAACGCTAGCTATTGGACGTTTAACTTATTGTGACTTTTTGCGCCTTTTTGTGGCTATTAAAATGAAATCTGATTCGAAAATATACGTCGCCGGTCACCGGGGGATGGTGGGGTCGGCGGTGGTCCGGCGGTTGCAGACTTTGGTCTTCGAAAATGTGGTGACGCGATCGCGGAGCGAGCTGGACCTGACCAATCAAGCGGCGGTCGATTCGTTCTTTGCGGAGGAACGCCCGGAGGTTGTGGTTATGGCCGCGGCGAAAGTGGGCGGTATCCATGCGAATGAGACGTATCCCGCGGAATTTATCTACGACAATCTCGTGGTCGCTACTAATACCACGCACGCAGCCTATCGCAATGGCGTGGGTCGATTTCTGTTTCTCGGCAGCTCCTGCATCTATCCGAAGAAGGCCCCGCAGCCTATGGCGGAAGACTCCTTGCTGACGAGTACCCTGGAGTCGACGAACGAAGCCTATGCCATCGCCAAGATCGCTGGCGTGAAGCTGTGCCAGTATTACCGTAAGCAATACGGCGTAACGTACCACTCTCTCATGCCGACGAACCTCTACGGTCCCGGCGACAACTATCACCCCGAGAATTCGCATCTACTGCCGGCCTTGGTTCGACGGTTTCACGAAGCCAAGGAAGCGGGAGCGGAGTCCGTAGCCATCTGGGGAAGCGGCACGTCCCGACGGGAGCTGATGCATGCGGATGATCTAGCCGATGCCGTGGTCCATTCTTTGCAGGTGGACAATCCACCGGATCTGCTGAATGCGGGAACCGGGGTGGATCACTCCATCATGGAAATTGCCGAAATGGTCAAAGCGGTGATCGGTTTCGAAGGCGCGATCGCGACCGATCCGAGCAAACCAGACGGAACCCCTCGCAAGCTGATGGATGTGTCGCGCTTAACCGAGTCCGGATGGACCTCGAAGATCCCGCTGCGCGAGGGAATCGAGCGAACCTATTCACTATTCCTGCAAGAACGGGAAAAGGGACAGCTAAGGGAACGGTGAGTCGGGCCGGTGCGGCCCGAAATGGTGACGGAGCGTCAGCGGAGACGGCGAAGCAATGGTGGGACCTGGTGCTGGGTTCTGGGTACTAGGTGCTGGGTTGTGAAGCTTGCTGGTTGGTTGGCAGTTTCGAAAGTAGCTACGCGGAGCATTCCGCGTGGATTGGGTTGGGCCTTCCACGCGACGGGTGTCGCGTAGCTCCAGAGTGCATGAATTGTAGCTACGCGGAGCACTCCGCGTGGTCTTGCGCAGAAGCAGAGAAAAATTTCAGCCTTATGCCTTCTTCCTTCAGCCTTAATAGATCCTGCTCACGCGCAGCGTGATCCCTGTTAAATATGGCTGTTGGCGATTAGCTGGATTCGGGAATTCCGCTCTAGCGTCCTCGCGCGGCTACTGCTTGCAGGGCTGGAGGCGATTAGATGGCAGGTTGTTCGAATTGCGTGGACAGGATCTGGCTGTCGGCATAGGGGTTATCTGTAATCTTTCGTTTCTTAAATTGAATTTCTGTATCCAAATATTGAGACTTATGAGTGCTTCATTCTTTCGTTCTTCCGTTTTCGCATTTGCTCTAATTATGGTCGCTTTGGCCCACGCTGCCCATCACAAGTCGTCCCTGCCGGATGTTCTAGAGGTCGGACAGCGGCCGGAAAGCATCGTCAAGGGCTTTGACGGCGATTTCTTCGTCACTGTAATGAATGGGAAGGAAGCGGGCGATGGCGTGATCAAGCGCGTGCACGGCAGCGCGGTAACGGTCTTCGCGACGGGCTTCGACGAGCCGAAGGGGATTTGCTTCGTCGGCGGGCTGCTCGTGACCACGGACCTGGATAAGGTGAAGACAATTGATGCCAACGGTAAGGTAGCGATCCTGGCCAACAAGGACGACTTTCCCAAGGCGGTTTCCTACTTGAACGACGCGGCCGCGGGACCGGATGGCAAGAGCGTCTATATCACCGATATGGGGGCCAATACCAAAATGCATGGCCCGAACGGCAAGCTGTGGCCGCTGGGTGGCGAAGTCGCCGCGGATTTTCCCACCATCGGACGCGTGTATCGGATTGGCTTGGACGGCAAGGTAACCATCGCCATCGATGCAAACTCCCTCATGCCCTGCCCGAATGGCGTGGGCGTGGGCAAGGATGGACAGCTGCTGGTGGGCGGGTTCTTCACCGGCAATTTCATCGAACAGCGCGATGGCGAGCTGGACGTGATAGCGGATAGCTTTCGCGGCGCCGATGCCGTCGAGCAGGACGCGGCGGGCTATTATTACGTGTCCAGCTGGAAGCAAGGCCGGGCCTGGCGCGTCGCTCCGGACGGCATGTCCTCAGTGGTTGTCATCGACGGCCTGAAGTCCGCTGCCGATTTCTACCTCGACGAACCCAATCGCCGCTTGCTGGTTCCCGATATGCTCGCCGGCACGGTGAGTGTGGCGACGTATTGAGGGGGCGGGTAGCGATTCGCGGGTAGCCGTTAGCTCGAACAACGCCAAATCAATTAGCTACGCGAGGGATGCCGCGCGCAAGATGCCGTTTCAGGCGAACGGGAATTTAACAGGGATCACGCGTTGGGCGTGGACGGATTCGGTTGTGGGATTTATAGCCACGAAAAGGTGCAAAAAGGCACGTGAGAAGATTGGGTCCGTAGAGACCTAGTTGGCAGTTTTGAAAGTAGCTACGCGGAGCATTCCGCGTGGATTGTTGGGTTTTTCACGCGATGGGTGTCGCATAGCTACGGATGGGGTTGGGTAGTCCACGCGACGGGTGTCGCGTAGCTACTGGGAGCTTCTGCCTCGCCTCAGCCGATTCGGCTGCGCCAGGGGCCGGTGATGGCTAGAGTTTGGCCGGGGCCTTTTTGGATGTTGACGAAGAAGGTCGTGCCGTCGGGCGAGAAGCAGCCGCCGGCGAGTTCGCTGTTTCGATCGACGTGGGCGATTCTATAGATCGCTCCTTCTCGAGTGATCCCCAGGAGCGCGCTGCTGTCGCCGTCGTCTTCGCAAATGATAATGTCGCCCCAGGGCGCGATGGTGAGATTGTCGCAGGCCTTCATGAGCTGGTGATCGTAGCTTTCGACGAAGAGTTCGAGCTGACCGGGCTGTTCGGCTTCGCCGGGCAAGCCTTCCTGGGCGCTGGGACGGTAGCGGAAGATCTGACCGAGCTTCTTAGGGCCGCCATTGGTGCAGGCGAAATAGATCTCGCCGTTGCCGTAATACATGCCTTCGCCACGGGCGAAACGGGCGGCTCCGGCTTGGAAGCCAGTATAGCGTAGGTCGTCATTAGGCGAGGCCGGGTCGCCGGCATCTATCCATTCAACGGATACGCTTTCATTGACCGGGAAGGCGGGGGCTCCGATTTCGTGCCAATTGCGGGTGTCGCTTGAAGGGGAATCCTTGATAGCGAGGACCTGAAGGCGTCCGCCTTTGGCGAGTTGACCGCGAACCTTGGGGATGAAGCGGTAGAGCAATCCGTCGGGGCGGTCTTCGGTTTGGTAGACGATTCCGCTGGCGGGATCGACCGCGATGGCTTCGTGGTTGAATCGCCCCATCTCGAGGAGCGGAGTCGGCGAAACGATGCCCATTTCGGAATTGGCAGGCACCTCGAAATTGTATCCATGATCCTTGCGCAGGTTTTCGTCGGCCTTGGCCAAAGTTTCCTCGCAGCTGATCCACGATCCCCAAGGCGTGGGTCCACCCGAGCAGTTTCGGATAGTCCCGGAAAGCGACAGGTAGTGGCGCTCGAGGGATTGGTAACGGGTATCGTAGACGAGGGTGGTCGTGCCGCCGAGGCAAAGGGTGTCGCCGTGTCCGGCGTCGTACTGCGAGCGGTCTGGAAGGATCGCCTGGGCCGCCCGTCCATCGAAGGGCTCGTCTTTTCGGCTGGTAGGGCTCATCTCGTGATTGCGCACGAGCAAGGTGAGCCCGTTTGGTCCGGGAAACGCGGCCATGCCGTCGTGGGCGCCCGGCACGAAGTTGCCGTCGTCCATGAGTTCGCCCTCCTGGGAGATGATTTTGTAGGAAAAGCCTTCGGGGAGCCGGATAATGCCCTCGGCGACGTTCTTCAGCGGTCCGTATCCCTTGGCGGAAAGGTTCGAGCCCATGGCTGCGGGCGGGCCGCTGCTGCTGGCGCTTTCCGAGAGGCGGGACGAGCAGGCGCTCAGACCGAGAAAGCTGGCCGAAGCGAGGGTATTTTTAACGAAGTGGCGACGAGTGCTCTGAGTCATGAATAAAGCGTGAGCGACCGGTCGCGGGTTGACGAGATTTTTTAGATCGCAATGCGACTAGTGGGGAGGAGGCAGGAGGGGGTGCTCCCAGACGGGAGCAAAATGTTAAATGGTGAATGTGCCCGGAGGAGCGCAGCAATGTTGACGGAGCGTGAGCGGAGATGGCGCAGTAATGGTGAAAGCTGGTACTGGGTTCTGGGTGCTAGGTACTGGGGAATTGCTCCCAGACGGGAGCTGAATGTGGACGAAGGAAATACTAGTGGGCAGTGGGCAGGGGCAGTTTGAATCGTAGCTACGCGGAGTATTCCGCGTGGGTCGGTTTGTTGTCCACGCGACGGGTTTCGCGCAGCTACGAATGGGGCAGGAAATTTCATCAATCCGATTCGGCGCGTTTGTTGTATTCGATCCAAAATGAATTCCAGAATCGCTCGTTTCTTGGATCTAATTGCGCAAGTCCAGGGAAGAGGGCGCCCCAGTAGGGGTAATCGTTTGCGGAATCGACCAACTGGGCTCTCACCGGATTCTCAATAATGTAGCGAGCGATTTTTTGAAACGCATCTTGCTCTCTTCCCTTTTCGTTGAGGACGCGATGGAAGGCTTGGTGTTGCAAACTGAATTCGGGTCCGAGCAAGGCATTCCATTGTCGTCGGAAATAGTATACAGCGGATTTTTGATCGCTGGAATCGTCGTAGCCCAAGATTAGAAAGTGGCCGTGATCTGGCAGGAGCGTGTAGACGGGGCAGACGAGTCGATAGCGAACGAGGCTATGGAGCAATCGCTCGCGAAGTTGATAGTGATGCGCTTGGTCCAGCCAACCGATGCGACGATACGCTAGGGTCATCGTCCAATGAACGCAGCATGACGATCCACGGTAGAAGTCAGTTTGCAAATGACTGAGATGGGCGCGGGAGTTGGAGTCCGGCACCCGACGATCGTCCGTATCGGCAATCGTTTCGTCGAGAGGAAAATGGGGTTCGTCCGACGAGGGTAGCTACGGGGAGCATGAAGAGGTAGCTACGCGGAGTATTCCGCGTGGATCGGTGGAGGATCCACGCGACGGGTGTCGCGTAGCTACATTAAACCTGCTCCCGCCGAGGCGGGATCCTGCTCACGCGCAGCGTGATCCCTGTTGAATATGGATTGTTGAATGCTCCACGCGATGGGTGTCCCGTCGCTACTCGATGACGCGTTGCGCGACTTTGTACGATTCGATGAGGCCTTGGAGGTTTTGGGGGAAGAGGCCTTCGATGTAGACGCCATCGTCTTCGGTGGCCTGCTCGCGGATACCGCCACTGGAGTGGAGCTTGGCGACGATGTCGTAACGGGAATGGGGAATGAGCAGGTGGGTGGATCGAAGCTGCGCGTTGAGCTGATCGGAGATCGTGGCTTTCAGTTGATCGAGCCCTTCGCCGCTGTGGGCGCTGACGAAGAGGGCCTTCTCGTAGGTGAGTCGGAGTCGAGCGGCCAATTCGTCGTCGTCCACGAGGTCTATCTTGTTGAAAACGATAAGGGTCGGGTTCTCGCTCGCCCCGATTTCCTCGAGTACCGCTTGCGTGGTCTGAAGGTGGCTTTCGAATTCGGGATTGGAGACATCGACAAGGTGTATCAAAAGATCGGCGACAACGGCCTCCTCAAGGGTCGCCTTGAAGGCTTCGACCAGGCGGTGCGGCAGTCGCCGAACGAAGCCCACGGTATCGGTCAGCAGAACATGCTGGCTCTTGTCGAGGTCGAGGCGACGGGTGGTGGGGTCGAGGGTGGCGAAGAGTTTGTCTTCGGCCAGTACGTCCGTATCCGTAAGCGTATTGAGCAAAGAGGACTTGCCCGCGTTGGTGTATCCGACAATCGATACGGTGGGCACCGGCTTGCGCATGCGTTTCGCTCGCTGGACGTGACGATGCTTGATGACTTCCTTAAGCTCCTTCTTCACCGAAGCGATGCGGTCGTTGACCAGGCGACGGTCCGCTTCGAGCTGGGTTTCTCCTTGGCCGCGAGCGCCGGTGCCGCCGCCTCGTTGACGGCTCAAGTGGGTCCAGGCCCGGGTCAAGCGGGGCAGCGAGTATTCCATGCGAGCGAGGGCGACTTGGAGAACGGCTTCCTTGGTTTGGGCCCGCTCGGAAAAGATGTCGATGATGACCTCCTGACGATCGATGACGCAGATCTTGGATTCGCGTTCCCAATTGCGTTGCTGCGCCGGGGAGAGTTCCTCGTCGAAAATGATGACGTCGATCTTCTGGGCGGCGACGAGATCGAGAATCTCGGCGAGCTTGCCTTTGCCGACCAGGAAAGCGGGACTGGTTTGGCGCAGCTTGACGATCATTCGTTCGGCGATGGGAATGTCGAGATTGACGGTCAGCTCTTCGAGCTCGCCGAGTAAGTACTCGGACTCTTGCCGCGTCATGCGCGGCTGCTGGATGCCAATGAGCAGGGCTCGTTGGACTTTCTTGCGGTTTTCTTCGAGATCGAACACAGGCGCTTGATTAGATAAAAAGTCGGATCCGAGCCTTTCGCGCGGTCGGTGGATGGTTTGCAGGCATTTGGGCGATCCCTCGTATGGCTCGGGATCCGTCGGATCGGTGGATCGGTCAGGTAGAGCTACAGACTAAAGGGTTACGGACTGTCAAGGATAGCCACTGACTAAACCGGCGCCGACGGGGTGCGTCTTGCCACGCAGGCGCAAAAAAACGTCCCACTCTCCGAAGAGAATGGGACGTTGAAAGCGTTAATGCGCGTAATCGCTTTACGCGCCGGCTTGGATCGCCGCTTGAGCCGCAGCGAGACGAGCGACGGGCACGCGATTCGGCGAGCAGCTGACGTAGGTCAGGCCTGCGTTGTGACAGAACTTGACCGACTCTGGGTCGCCACCGTGTTCGCCACAGATACCGAGCTTGATGTTCGGGTTGGTCGCCTTGCCGCCATTGACGCCTTGCTTGACCAACTCGCCCACGCCTGCCTGATCGATAGTCGCGAACGGATTCTGCGGCAGGATGTCCAGATCCTTGTACTTGCCGAGGAAGCTGCCGGCGTCGTCACGGCTCATGCCCAAAGTGGTTTGGGTCAAGTCGTTCGTACCGAAGCTGAAGAACTGAGCGCTCTTCGCGATTTCTGCGGCAGTAACCGCGGCGCGAGGCACTTCGATCATCGTACCCACGAGGTAGTCGATCTTTACGCCCTTGGCCTTCTGCACTTCGGCGGCAACGCGGTGAACGATGGCCACTTGGTTCTCGAGCTCGTCTTGGAAACCCACCAGAGGAATCATGATCTCAGGCTTAACCTTGATCTTCTTCTTGAGCTTGAGCACTTGAGCGGCCGCTTCGAAGATGGCGCGCGCCTGCATTTCGGTGATCTCCGGATAGGAAATACCGAGACGGCAACCGCGGTGGCCGAGCATCGGGTTCTCTTCGTGCAAGGCGTGAACGCGAGCGCTGATGACTTCCGGCTTTACGCCGAGGTGAGTCGCCAAGGAGCGACGGGCTTCGTCGTCGTGCGGGAGGAACTCGTGCAAGGGCGGATCGAGCAAGCGAACCGTTACCGGGCGTCCTTCCATAGCCTTGAAGAGGCCGTTGAAGTCCTTGCGCTGGAACGGGAGAAGCTTCTTGAGGGCCTTCTTGCGGGCCGCTTCGTCCGGAGCGAGAATCATTTCGCGCATGTAGGTGATGCGGTCGCCTTCGAAGAACATATGCTCCGTGCGGCAAAGTCCGATGCCTTCCGCGCCGAGGGCCACTGCCGCCTTGGACTGGCTAGGCGAGTCGGCGTTGGTGCGAACGCCCATGGTGCGATGCTTGTCGGCCCACTTCATGATCTGAGCGAACATCTGGTAGGTGTAGCTCTTCTCCGCCTTCAGCTTGCCTGCCAATACTTGGGAGACTTCCGAGGGAGCGGTGGCCACGGCGCCAGCGAAGATTTCGCCAGTCGTTCCATCGATCGAGATGTGATCGCCTTCCTTCAGCACGGTCTTGCCCGCGGTGATGGTGGCCGATGCGTAGTCGATGTGGATGTCGGAGGCGCCGCAGATGCAAACCTTGCCCATTTGGCGAGCAACGAGGGCCGCGTGAGACGATACGCCACCACGAGAAGTGAGGATACCGTCGGAAGCGATCATACCGCGCAAGTCTTCCGGAGACGTCTCTTCGCGACAAAGCACAACCGAGTTGCCCTTTTCGACTTCCGCTTCCGCATCGGAGGCGTTGAAGACGACCTTGCCGGATGCCGCGCCAGGACCCGCAGGGAGACCCTTGGCCATGAGCTGGGCCTTCTTGATGGCCTTGGCGTCGAAGATTGGAACGAGCAAGCTGGAGATCTGATCCGCAGGGATCTTGGTGACCGCAGTCTTCTGGGTCATCAGCTTCTGCTTCGTCATCTCAACGGCGATACGGACAGCGGCCAAACCGGTGCGCTTGCCGTTACGCGTTTGCAGCATGTAGAGCTTGCCGTCTTCGATGGTGAATTCGAAGTCTTGCACGTCGCCGAAGTGACGCTCGAGCTTCTTGCGAACGACTTCCAATTCCTTGTGGGACTTGGGCATGTCGTCAGCGAGCTGAGAGATCGGGAAAGGCGTGCGAACGCCGGCTACCACGTCTTCGCCCTGAGCGTTGATGAGGTATTCGCCGTAGAATACGTTTTCGCCGTTGGCCGGGTCGCGAGTGAAGGCAACGCCCGTCGCGGACGTGTCGCCCAAGTTGCCGAATACCATCAGCTGGACGTTAACCGCCGTGCCCCATTCCGCAGGGATGCCGTACTTCTGGCGGTATAGGGTGGCCCGATCGTTCTGCCAAGAGTTGAAGACCGCGCTGACTGCGCCGTCGAGCTGCTTTTGAACGTCCTGAGGGAAGGCGCCGCCGGTGCGGTCCTTGATGAGTGCCTGGAAACGGCGGATGACTTCCTTGTTGTTCTCTTCGGTGAGATCCGAATCGATTTCCACGTCTACTTCCTTCTTGAGGACGTGCAATGCGTGCTCGAAGGGATCCGGCTCGTTTTCAGTGCGGGCTTGAACGCCCATGACCACGTCGCCGTACATTTGCACGAAGCGACGGTAGCAATCGTAGGCGAAGCGACCGTTGCCGGACTTGGCCTTGAGGGCTTCAACGGTCTGGTCGTTGAGACCGAGATTGAGAATGGTATCCATCATACCGGGCATCGATTCGCGAGCGCCGGAACGAACGGAGAAGAGAAGCGGGTTCTTCTTGTCGCCGAATTTCTTTCCGCTTTCCCGCTCGCAGATCTTGATCGCGTCCTGGATTTGACCCTTGAGCGCTGCCGGGTACTTGCGGTTGTTCTTGTAGTATTCTACGCAAACGTCGGTGGTGATGGTGAAGCCGCCGGGGACGGGCAGGCCGATACTGGCCATTTCCGCGAGATTCGCGCCCTTGCCGCCAAGCAGGTTCTTCATTTTCGCGTTACCGTCGGTCTTTTTACCGAACGAGTAGACGTACTTAGTGGCCTTGGGGGCGCGCTTGCGAGCGACCTTCTTTGCTTTCTTCGCAGTAGTTTTTGATGGCATCCTTAATTAGCTAATATGGATTTGCGATGGTGTTGAGTACCCGGATTTACAATCCGTTTCCTCTAGGAAAATGCGCACTCATAAGAACCCTCATGCGTCTGTCAACGGGAATGATGTGACGGAACGGTTTAGCGCAGCGCTACCGAGGCGCTCAATGGGAAAGGAGCCATGCGCAATCTGAAATGAGCGAATCGGAAGTAGCGCGGCAATGGATCGATCAAAGGTTGAAGGAAGAAGGCTTAAGGCTGATTTAGAGGAGGCAGGGGGTTGCTCCCGGACGGGAGCAAAATGGTGAGTGGTGACGGAGCGAAAGCGGAGATGGCGTAGCAATGGTGGAAGCTAACGCTGGGTTCTGGGTACTAGGTACTGGGTGCTGGGGAGTGAAGTGTGTGGTTGGTTGGGAGTATCCAAGGTAGCTACGCGGAGTACTCCGCGTGGGATTTTGTTGAGGGGTTTATAGCCACTACCGAGCTCGTAGAGCGACATGACCACAAGAGCCCAAACGGCGCAAAAATTCACAAAAAGGGGATGGGGTACGTACGGACCTAGTGGGCAGTGGTCAGTTGGCAGTTTTGAAAGTAGCTACGCGGAGCATTCCGCGTGGATTGGGTTGAGGAATTGATGGCCACGAAAAGGCGTAAAAAGGCACGAAAAAAGGGTGGGTGTTGGAGTAGGCAGGGGGCAGTCGTCAGTATTCAGTTGGCAGTTTCTAGGGTAGCTGCGGCGCGGATTGAGATTGGATTCCCGCGCGAGTGCCCTCGCGCAGCTACGGGAGAATACGTCCACGGAAGCAGAGAAAAATTCAGCCTTAGCAGCGTGATCCCTGGTAAATACAGTGTTGGGCTTTCCACGCGACGGGTGTCGCGCAGCTAGGGGAAGTAGAGCTGGGCGCGCCATGATCTCCCCACCCATCTCCCAGTCTCCGTCCTAATCTTAGTCTCTTGGATACTGGGAGTAGGATTAAGATTAGGACTAAGATCAGGATTGGGAATAGGACGGAGCGGAATGCGCGTCGCGAGGGCGCTTGAGCGGATTTCGATCAATCAGTCCCCGCTTGCGAAAAATTGATATTGCCGGACCGGATTCCCTTGTTCATGTAACGTTTTCTTCACACGCGCATGAGCGAGGAAATAGAGCCATATAACGACGATGACGGCGAGCCGGAATGGGCGGGCGATCCCAAGCACATGGGATTCCTGGACCATTTGGAAGAGCTGCGCTGGTCGCTGCTCAAGCCACTGACCATTTTCCTGACGGCCTTTTTGGCGGCGATGATCTTCATTGTCGAAGTGAAGGACCTGCTGCTGGCGCCTTTGAAAGCGAACTATTCGCACCTCAGCGAGGTGGAGCAGGCCCAAGCGTTCAGCGGACTGGTGACCTATAACATTACCGGCGTTTTCATGGCTATGCTCCTCATCGGGGTCATTATCGGCCTAACCGTGGCGTCCCCATTTTTCATATTCTATCTAGGCAAGTTCCTGGCCCCGGCACTGACCATAAAGGAAAAGAAGATACTCATTCCAGGTTCCTTTGCGGTGCTCTTCCTCTTTCTCTTGGGGTGTTCTTTCGGCTACTACATCCTGCTGCCGCGAACGATCACTGCGGTCATTTGGTTCAACAACCTGCTCGGGTTCCAGATGCTCTGGACGACGAGCAATTACTTTAGCTTCCTCACATTCACCATTCTCGGCCTCGGCATCGCCTTCCAAATGCCGCTGGCTATCATCGTTTTGGTGACCATTGGAGTGGTGACGCCCGAGCAGCTGCGCGAATACCGTCGCTACATCGTATTGGGCATCGTCGTACTCGCTGCGATCTTGACCCCACCGGAGCCCGTGACCCAAATCGCCCTGGCAGGACCCCTGTGGTTTCTCTATGAAGTAGCGATCGTGGTATCGGTCTTCTTGAAGAAGAAACGCGACGACAAGGAAGAAGCCGAGCGCATCGCGTCCGAGGATGAGGACGATTGGGATTGATAGGGGTTAAGGCTTAAGGCTCAATGGACGAGTGGGTCAGGAGGCAGTTGGCGGTTGGCAGTTGGCTGATTGAGCGGGTCAGGCGCTGCGCGGCAGGATCTGCTAAGGCCAAAGGCTGAAGGCATAAGGCTGAACTTGAGAAAGCCAATTGCAGGGTAGCTACGCGACACCGTCGCATGGAGGTTGGAGGTTCCACGCGGAATGCTCCGCGTAGCTACCAAGTCTTTGATTCTGTTAGTAGCGCCATCGCGTCCCCGCAGTGGCTTCTTGGTAGCTACGCGACACCGTCGCGTGGAAGCCCTCTCCGTAACTGCGCGAGGGCATGCTCCGGTTTCCTCTGGAAGCGGTCTTGTCGTCGTTTGGCTCCTCGGAACGTACGGAGAACAGTCAACCGCTACCTGACTCCTGCCAACTGACCCTCTTAGCCTTGGGCCTTCCGCCTTCCTCCTTTGGCCTTAAATCAGCCTTGCAGCGGGGGGAAGCGCTGGGCGCGGCCGGGTTCGGATTCGGCTTTGCTGAAATTCGGGACGAGGGCGATGCGCATCCAATCGCAGGGATAGCCATGCTCATGCGGCAGCTTGTCGGTCAGAAGCTGGTAGTGCTCGTCCGGCAAATCCCATTCGCCGGAAACGAGGGACGGTTCCAACTGCTCGACCGAGCGGGCTCCGGCGATCGCGGAAGTGACCGCGTGGTCCTTGAGCAGCCACGAGAGAGCGACGGTGACCGGGCTCTGTTCGAGCTCCTCGGCGATTTGGCACACGAGCTCGACGAGCTCGAGCGCTTCGTTCCAGATGAAGCGATCATTGAGGATCTCGCCCATTTCCGTGAAGCGCGTTCCGGCATCGGGTATCTCGACGCCGCGGTATTTGCCGGTTAGCAGGCCGCTGGCCAGGGGACTCCAGCACAGGACGCCCATTCCCTGGTCGACGCAGGCGGGTAGGATCTCGGTTTCGATGTCGCGGCGAATAAGATTGTAGAGGTACTGTCCGGCAATGAAGGGATCCATGCCGATCTGGCGGGCGGCTTCATTGGCTTTGACAATCTGCCAGCCGTAGAGATTGGAGCAACCGGTGTATCGGACTTTTCCTGACGAGACGAGGTCGTTCAAGGCGCCCATCGTTTCTTCGATCGGCGTGTAGGGGTCGGGTCCGTGGATCTGGTAGAGATCCAAGTAATCCAGGTCCATGCGTTTCAAAGAGGCTTCGCAGGCCTCGATCATATGCTTGCGCGATAGGCCGCGGGCATTGGGCGTATCGTTCATGGGGAACCAGCCTTTGGAGGCAATGACGAGATTGTCGCGATTCTTTCCTTTGAGGGCCTTGCCCAAAATGATTTCGGATTCCGTTTGGGCGTAGAGGTCTGCCGTGTCGATGAAATTGCCGCCGGCGTCGAGGTAGGCGTCGACAATGGCTTCGGAGGTCTGCTCGTCGCAACCCCAGCTCTGATTGCCGAAGGTCATAGTGCCGAGACAGACGCGCGATACGGCGAGTCCGGAGTTTCCTAAGTAACGATGTTTCATGTGGCATTAAGGTGTAAGGCCGAAGCCGAACGGCGCAAGGGGATTGAGGGGGTTGCTCCCAGACGGGAGCAAAATGTGACGGAGCGTTAGCGGAGATGGCGAAGCAATGGTGGAAGCGGGTGCTGGGTTCTCGGTACTAGGTGCTGGGTTGTGAAGTTTGCTGGTTGGTTGGCAGTTTTGAGGGTAGCTACGCGGAGCAGTCCGCGTGGGTTGTTGGATTTCCGTGCGAGTGAACTCGCTCGGCTACGGGAAAGTATGTCCACGCGACGGATGTCGCGTAGCTACCCTGCAATATGCTTTCTCAAGTTCAGCCTCATGCCTTCTTCCTTTGGCCTTAGCAGATCCCGCTCCCGCCGTGGCGGGTATAATATTGACGATTTGCGTCCCTGCGGCGGTGACTCGTTCTTTAAGCTTAGACTGAGCCTTTGTCCCTAGTCTCCGCCAATGGCTATAAACCTTGATTCCGGTTGCGGGGAGCCGGCATAGTGGCGGCATGCCCCGATTTCTTATCTGCCTCGTCTGGCTTGCGTTGGCCTCTTCGCGTTTCGCGTCCGCGGACGACCGTCCGAACATATTGCTCATCTTCACCGATGATCAGGGAATCAACGACGTGGGCTGTTACGGAAGCGAAATTCCGACGCCGCATATCGATCGCCTAGCCGAGGAGGGCGTTCTCTTCGAACGGTGGTATACGGCGTCGTCCATCTGCACGCCTTCGCGCTACGGGCTGTTGACGGGACGGAATCCGAGCCGCTCCCAGGATCAGCTGCTCAGCGCCTTGATGTTCATGGCGGACGAGCACAAGGAGACGGGTATCCAAAAAGGGGAAACGACGATTGCATCAACGCTGCGCGATGCGGGCTACGACACCGCCTTGATCGGGAAATGGCACTTGGGTCACGGGAAGAAGGCTCTGCTGCCGACGCGACACGGCTTCAATTCCTTTGTCGGGCATACCGGCGGATGCATCGATTTCTTTACCATGACCTACGGGGTTATTCCGGATTGGTACAATCAAGAGGTAATCGTATCGGAAAATGGATACGCGACGGAATTGATTACGGACGAGGCGATCGACTATCTGGATCGCCAGGCGAAAACGGATTCGCCGTTCTTTCTCTACCTGGCCTACAATGCCCCTCACTTTGGCAAGGGCTGGAGTCCCAGTACCGGGCTCCCGGTGAACCTGATGCAGCCGCAGGCGGGGGATCTGCAGCGGGTGGATGGCATCGCGGATAAAGTTCGACGGGAATTCGCGGCGATGACTGTATCGATGGACGATGGCATCGGGCGCGTCATGGATTCCTTGGA
Organism: Candidatus Pelagisphaera sp.; assembly: GCA_965655705.1. Lineage (GTDB taxonomy): Bacteria > Verrucomicrobiota > Verrucomicrobiia > Opitutales > Opitutaceae > Pelagisphaera. The sequence goes on along the minus strand of CBFHHM010000006.1, from coordinate 201,434 downwards.
AAGGCTCGAATTGGCGGAAAATACTCTGGTGATCTTCCTGACGGATCACGGCGGCGATCCGATGTACGGCGGCAGCAACTTGCCGTACCGAGGAGACAAGGCGTCGTTGTTCGAAGGCGGGTTGCGGGTTCCGTGCCTCATGCGATGGCCAAAGGGGATTGCCGCAGGCGGGCGCAATGACTCGCTGGCCAGTTCGCTCGATTTGTTTCCCACGTTCTGCGCTCTCGCCGGAGTCGAAGTGGAGGATTCGCGCATCGATGGCCGCAATTTGCTGTCGGCCCTCACCGAAAACGAACGCCTCGGAGACGACCGAGCCTTGTTTTGGGAGCTGGGGGCCCATGCGGAGCTGGATCGCAAGCCTTGGAGCGCTGCCCGAAAAGGCGATTGGAAGTATTTGGAGACGCCCTACGACGGAGAGTTTCTCTTCAATTTGACGACGGACCCCTACGAGCGAAACGATTTGAAGGAACGAGAGCCCGAGCGTTTTAGTGAAATGCGGGCCCTGCGCGATACCTTGGATCGCCGATTGAGCCCGTAGACGAAAGTCGGAAGCGAATCGCAAAGGGAGCGATCTACTAAGGCTGAAGGCATAAGGCCGAACTTGAGAAAGCCAATTGCAGGGTAGCTACGCGACATCGTCGCGTGGATGTTGGAGGTTCCACGCGGAGTGCTCCGCGTAGCTACTGAATCCAGGTAGCTGCACGACATCGTCGCGCGGAGGTATTCCCCTGTAGCTGCTAACTGTCTCCTGCCCACTAGGTCCGCACGGACCCCATCCCTTCTTGCGCCTTTTGATGACCATTGATCTCGTGAATCAACCACCGCGCGTTTTGGCGGTTGCTTTCTATCTGGTTGGGCGTAGGTTGGGCATGACCCCTTACCCCTATGAATATCCCTATATCTGCTCTCCTCGGCGAAAAGTCGGGCAAAGTCTATTCCATCGCATCCGACGCTACCGTATTGGAAGCGGTCGGCGAAATGAACCGCCTGCAAATCGGCTCCATCATTGCGCTCGACGGCGAGCGATTAGTTGGAATCTTCACCGAGCGCGATGTGCTCAAGCGGGTGGTGGCTGCTGGCCTCTCGCCAGCGACTACCCGAGTCAGCGAAGTCATGACAGTGGAAGTCGAGACCATCATGCCCAGCGCCACGATCGAGGAAACGATGCATGCCATGACCGCCCGACGTCACCGTCACCTCCCCGTTATCGACGAGGGCCGCCTGGTCGGCCTAGTTTCGATCGGCGACATTACGCGTTGGATATCCCAGGCCAACGAAGAAGAAGCGCACAGCCTGCGCAGCTATATCATGGGCGGTTATTAGCGCGCCGGGGGAGCGAATGTGAAAGGGGGGAAGCTAGCGCCGGGGCTGGGTACTGGGTTGTGAAGTATGCTGGTTGGTTGGTAGTTTTGAATGTAGCTACGCGGAGCATTCCGCGTGGGATTTTGTTGAAGGATTTATAGCCAATACCGAGCTCGTAGAGCGACATGACCACAAGAGCCCAATAGGCGCGAAAAGTCACAAAAAGGGGGTGGGGTCCGTGCGGACCTAGTGGGCAGTAGACAGTTGCCAGTGGGCGGTTTCTAGGGTAGCTACGTGGAGCACTCGCGTGGGATTCGGTTGAGAGATTTATAGCCACTAAAAGGCGCAAAAAATCACAAAAAGGGGAAAGGGCCGTACGGACCAAGTGGACAGTCGTTAGTGGGCAGTTTCTAGGGTAGCTGCGCGGAGTACTCCGCGTGGGTCGTTGGGTTGTCCACGCGACGGGTGTCGCTTAGCTACGGATTGGGTTAAATTGTCCTCTCGATTGCCTCGCCTGGCTACTCGGAAAGGAACGGCTTGGGTTGTTGCGTACGCAATCGACTGGTTGGGAATTGTGACGCGTCACGGCGACGGAACGCTTTGTGGCTTGGCTTAGGCGGAGCTTTTTGTTTCAGAGAGTGTCGAAATTTTCGAATGGGGTGCTCCCACTGCTGGCTTAGTTCGTTCCCAGCCTTGCCCGCTTTATGAAATCGCTTTTTTCCTTTATCCTTGCAGCGATCGCCCTTGGTGCGGTCACAGGTCCCCTTGCCCTCGCCGATGAATCGCTCGCCGAGACCTTGACCTACGTTAAATGGTCGGGAGATCTGAATATCCCGGATCCTATTTCGATCTCGTTGGATGACCAGGGCCGGGCGTATGTGACCCAGACCCAGCGCCGCAAATCCCAGGACTTGGACATTCGCAACAATCGCGACTGGATTCCCAATGATGTGGGCCTGAGCAGCGTCGAGGAGAAGCGTGCCTTTTTTCGGTCCCGCATTTCGATTGAAACTCGCGAGATGAATGCGGAACGCGTGGCGGACTACAACGAGGACGGGGTGCATGACTACCGCGATTTGATGGTGTTGAGCGAACGGATCTACCGCGTGGAGGATTCCGATGGCGATGGCTTAGCGGACCGCATGGACGTGTTCGCCGAGGACTTTAAGACGGAAGTGACCGGAATCGCGGCGGGTGTGCTGTGGCATGACGATACGGTCTACGCGACCGTAGCCCCGGACGTGTGGAAGCTCACGGACGAGAACGGCGACGGAAAGGCGGATAGTCGCGAACTTCTCTCTACAGGTTACGGACTTCACATTGCCTACGGCGGTCACGACATGCACGGCCTGACGGTCGGCCCGGATGGCAAGATCTACTGGTCGATTGGCGATAAGGGCATCAATGCCGTATCGCAGGAAGGCGAACGCTTCTTCTTTCCCAACCAGGGCGGCGTGATGCGGTGCAATCCCGATGGCAGCGATTTCGAGGTATTCGCCCACGGCCTACGCAATGTTCAGGAGTTCGCCTTCAACGAGTACGGCGATTGGCTAGGCGTCGACAACGACTCGGATCAGAAGGGCGAGTCGGAACGATTCGTACACATCGTGGAAGGCATGGATGCGGGCTGGCGCTGCAATTATCAGTACCGAGGAGACGGATACAATCCCTGGATGGAAGAAAGCTTGTGGCTACCGCATTTCGAAGGACAGCCCGCTTACATTGTGCCCGCGATCAGCAATTACATCGATGGACCGGCGGGGTTCGTTTTCAATCCGGGTACCGCCCTGGGCCCGCAATACAAAGACTACTTCTTTGTTAATAGTACGATGAATGGCGGTCAGTGGGCATTCAAAGCCAGTCGGAATGGAGCTTCCTTTGTCATGGAGAACTCCCATCGAATCGGCGCAGGGATCCCGCTCATCGGCTTGACCGTCGGGCCGGATGGAGCGCTCTACAGCGTGGACTGGGGCGGGGGCTATCCCTTGAACCAGAAAGGGGCGATCTGGAAAATCGACGATAAGAATGGAGGGGATCAAGCGGCCCGGACGGAAGTGGCGGAGCGTTTGGCCCGCGGTATGGGCGAAGCGAGCCTGCGAGAGTTGCAGGATTGGCTGGGACATGCGGATCAGCGAATTCGCTTGGAGGCTCAGTTCGAGTTGGTTGCGCGAACTCAGACGAGGACGCTTGTCAGCGAGTCGAAGCGGGGCGATCAGATAAAGCGTATCCACGCGATATGGGGACTGGGTCAATTGGCGAGAGGCGGCGATGAGCGAGCGGCTAAGGCTTTGCCCAGCTTGCTGTCCGACGACGATTTGGAAATTCGGGCTCAGGCGATCAAGATGATGGGAGACCTGAAGCCCGGATCATTCAGTCCGAAGACGCTCGCCCCGTTTTTCGCTTCGGAGAGCCCGCGGGTGCGTTTTCAAGCGGGACTGGCCGTCGGCAAGCACGGGGGCGATCAGGCGGTCTTCGACGCGGCCGTGGCAATGATCGCGGCAAACGATGGCAAGGATCTGTACCTGCGCCATGCGGGCATCATGGCGTTGAAAGGGCTGGGCCATGCGGAACGCTTGGTCGATCACCCGTCCGTCGAAGCGAGGCTTTCAGCGGTAGTGGCTTTACGTAAGACTCGCAGCGCCGCAGTGGCGGCCTTTCTGGACGATGGGGATTCGGCGGTTGCCCGAGAAGCGGCCTTGGCCATTCACGACGACTTATCGATCCCCGAAGCGATGCCCGCCTTGGCGAGTCGAATAGATCGCATCGACGCCGAAGATCGCGCAACGGCCTATCGCGTGATCAATGCGAATTTGCGTATCGGAAAAACGGATAATGCGATCGAGGTCGCCCGACTAGCGGCGAAGACCGAGATTGGGGCCCAGGCCCGTATCGAAGCCCTGGGAGCCTTGGGCGGCTGGTCGAGTCCCGACGTGTTGGATCGTGTCGATGGGCGCTACCGCAAGTTGGAAGGGCGACCGAAACGAGATCTAGCGGAGGCGGTGGGACCGATCTTAGGCGGCCTTTTGGGCGATCGGGACAGTGCCGTTGTGGAACGTGTGGTGTCGGTTTCCGATAGCCTGGGCGTGTCGCTGGATGCCGAGGCATTGCGATCGTTGTTGGAAAATGGAGACGCCCCTGAGGCCTTGCGCGTCACGGCTCTGGAGAGCTTGAATGCCGCAGAGGCTATCGATTACGGGCTGAGTTCGCAGAGCGCCCGCTTGCGCGCGAAAGCGGCTTCGCTGCTCATTGCTCAGTATCCGGAGCGGGCGACGACCGTTCTTGCGCAGCAATTGGAAGGGTCGGACTCGCTCGCGGAAAAGCAAAGCGCCCTAGCGAGCCTCGCGAACATCGATTCGGACGGAGCGGACCGAGTCATCGGCGTTTGGGCGGATCGATTGGAACGCGGGGAGATCGGGGCATCGCTCCAACTCGACGTGATCGAAGCGGCTAAAGCGCGGGGCTTCGACGCGGCGATCGCGGCGTACGATGCCCAGAGGGATACGACGAAACCGACCGGCGCCTTTATGGAAACGCTGGAAGGCGGCGATGTCGTGGAAGGCGAGCGTATCGCCAATACCCATCTCGGGGCGCAATGCGTGCGCTGTCACCGCTTCTCCTCCGCTCGCGGCAGCAAAATCGGTCCGAACTTGCGTACGATTGGATCAAAGCAGGATCGAGAATACTTGCTCAGGGCGCTGGTCGATCCGCAGGGCGATATCGCCCAGGACTACGGAGTTGTGACGGTCACCTTGAAGGACGGTTCGACGGTTAGCGGTATCGCCGGCCAGGAAGATGAGAGCTCCATCGAGGTGCTTTCCGTCGACCGCGACTCGGTTAAAGGTATTACCAAGACCGATATCGCATCGATGACGGAACCGATCTCCACTATGCCTCCCGTCGGTTACATCCTGACGAAACGAGAGCTGCGCGACGTCGTCGCGTATTTGGCCTCGCTCAAAGAAGATTCGTGAACCCCATCCGAAGGATCCGGTAGGGCAATCGCGCCTGCCGCGTTAGCGGAGATGGCGTAGCAATGGTGGAAGCTGGTGCTGGGTTCTGGGTACTAGGTTTTGGGTTGTGAAGCTTGCTGGTTGCTTGGGAGTTTCGAAGGTAGCTACGCGGAGCATTCCGCGTGGGATCTGGTTGAGGAATTTATGGCCACCAAAAGGTGCAAAAAGTCACAAAAAGGGGATGGGGGCCGTGCGGACTTAGTGGGCAGGAGACAGTGGGCAGTTGGCAGCTACTTCGGAAACGTGCTCCCGCCATTGCGCGTTCCCTGTTTGAATATGGCGCTTGGCTGGACCGGAAATTTTCCGCGGCGGCGCAGACAGCCTGGTAGCTACGCGGAGCATTCCGCGTGGAAATAGCGCCCACGCGACGGTGTCGCGTAGCTACGATCTACTCGGCTTCACGGCGCAGATTGGCGACGGTGTAGGCGGGATCGTCGGGAAGGACTTCCACCTTCACCCGCTTGCCCGCTTTGTCGAGCATCCGGCGACAGTCGGGGGAGAGGTGACGCAGTCGTAGATTTTTGCCAGCCTTGGTATAGCGCTCGGCCAGGGAGTTGATCGCTTCCAATCCGGACATGTCGCAAACCCGCGCGTTTCCGAAATCGATCACGATGTTTTTCACGTCCGAGCGGGCTTGGAACTTGTCGCTGAATTCGCGCACGGATCCGAAGTAAAGCAAGCCTTGCAGGGAATAGATGCGTTCGTCTTCGGAATCCTTTTCGACGATAACGAATACATGCTTGGAGCTCTCCCAGGCGAAGACGAGAGCGGACAGGACGATGCCGACGAAGACTGCCGTCGCCAAATCGTGCAGGAAGACGGTTACGAGGGTAACGGCAACGATGACGATGATCTCCGAGAACGGCACCTTGCCGAAGGTATTGAGGGAAGACCACTCGAAGGTGCCGATGACTACCATGAACATGACGCCGACCAGGGCGGCGATGGGAATGATCTCGATGACAGGACCGGCCACCATAATGAACAGCGCCAAAGCCACAGCGGCCGTGATGCCCGAGAGACGTCCACGTCCACCCGATTTGATATTGATTAGCGATTGGCCGATCATGGCGCAACCGCCCATACCGCCGAAGAGACCCGAAAGGAAATTGGCGCTGCCTTGGGCGAGGCACTCTCGGTTGCCCTGGCCGCGCGTTTCCGTGATTTCATCGATCAGCTGCAGGGTCATGAGAGATTCGATAATGCCTACCATGGCCACGATAAACGCTGTCTTCGCGATGAAGGTCCATTCGGTCGCCCAAGCGATTCCGGTCGGGAGGTGAGGCAAAGGGAAGGATCCGGAGAGCTTGCCCTCGGGATTGGTCGGCGACTTGGCGAGTACGTCCGAGACCGTGGCGCTGTCCTTGAAGAAAAGAAAGGCGACTACGCCTACGGTTACGATCGCGACTAGGGAAGAGGGAACCGCTTTGGTGATTTTAGGAAAGAACTGGATGATGATCATGGTCACCATCACTAAGCCAACCATCACGGTCAACGGTTGGGCCGAGAGCCATTCGCCGGTTTGCAAATCGCGAAAGGACGGGAATTGAGCCATCAAAATCACAATCGCCAGTCCATTGACGAAACCGATCATGACAGGGTGGGGAACTAGACGGATGAAGCGTCCCAAGCGTAGGGCACCAAAAGCAATCTGGATTACTCCGGCGATCATGATGACGGCGAAGAGATATTGGAGGCCAAGTCCTTCGCCCAGGGAGTCGCCGTGCTCTACGGCCTTGCCGGCAACGACGGCGATGGCTCCCGTGGCGCCGGAGATCATGCCTGGACGTCCACCGCAGGTAGAGGTGATGAAGCCCATGAAGACGGCGGCCCACAGGCCGACAAGCGGATCGACTCCCGCGGCGAACGCGAAGGCGATCGCTTCTGGTACGAGGGCGAGGGCGACGGTCAATCCGGAGAGGAGATCGTCCTTAACATTTGAGTTCTTCGAGCGAAAGAGATCGAACATAGCTAGGCGCGTTGCGTGAGAAAAAGCCCGCGGTTGTGGGGAGGTTTCGTCCCAATGTAAATGGCAAAACGGGAAAGCCCGTGTTTGACGACCAGACCGAGGCGAAATAAACCGAGCTTATCGGAAGCCGCCCGGCATACTGAGGCGAAAACGTTGCTTAATCGGAGAAACGGGCGGATCGGGGATCGAGCTCGTTCCCCTTGGTTTCCGCGAGCGGGCCGTACAATTCCGGACGACGGGCCCGCAGCCAACGCCTTCCCGTGCAGCGTTCCAGTAGAGTTAGGTCGAGGTCTGCGGTGACCATTGCGTCGTCGGCTTTGCCGGTTTCGGCAATTATGCGCCCGTAGCAGTCGATGATCATGGCGTTGCCGGTGCGCACTTCGTCGTCATCGCGTCCCACGCCATTGCTGAAGAGAATAAAAAGTCCGTTGTCGTGCGCTCGCGCGGGTAGCCAGCGGAGGAGCCACTCGCGTCCTTTGGGGCCGGCGCATGCCGCTTCGATCGCTGCGGGATTTTCGTGGCGATTCTCCCATAAGGCGACGTCGATTTTGCCCATGGCCTCCGGACTGCGCGAATCGCAGCCTCCGGTTTGATGGGGCGCCAGGAGGATGTCGGCCCCGGCAAGGGCGGTCAGGCGGACGTTTTCCACGAGATTGTTGTCGTAGCAAATGAGGATGCCAATACGGCAACCGAGAACCGAATCGAACACGGTGTATTCACTGCCGCTGGACATATGCTCGCTGATGAAGCAGTGCAACTTGCGGTGGCAATGCAGGCTTCCGTCGGGCTGGGCGACCAGGTAGGAGTTGAAGATCGCTCCGTCTCGTCCCCGCTCGATCAGGCCGGCGCCTACGATCAGATCGAATTTGGCTGAGAGCTCGCGCAACCGTTTTGCGGAAGGGCCGTTGTCGATATCCTCCGCTAGCGCCTCAATTTCGCTTTGACTCAAATTGCGTATATGCCAGTAGCCGGTGATACACATTTCGGGGAAGGCGACGATGCGGCTTCCTTGCTTCGCAGCCTTGGCGCAGAATTGCTCGATGCGTTCGAAGTTGTATTCCTTATCGCCGGGCCGGTGATTGAACTGTATGGACGCCGCTTTGATCATCGGGCGGCTTCGATTTCCAAAGCGGCCACGGACAAGCCCATTTCTCCCGCAACGGAATAGAAGAGAAACGGCTGATCGTCCTCGTCGACGAATACGTAGGGATCTCGGAGCTGCTGGACTTCTTTCGCCCCGCCTTTCTTCGACGGCGCAATGGGGAATTGGATACCTTCGTAGTCGACCGCGGGCCGGAGCAGTTCGACCGGTTCTCGGGCCCTCCATTGGGTCCAATCGCCATCGAACGGTACCTCGCTCACGAGCAAACGTTCGGGGGCATCCGCTTTGCGGGTATAGAAAAGCAGGAGGGTGTTGCCCTTAATGAGAACCGCGCTGTGGCGGATGCGCACGTCGTCGCGTTGTCCGAATGCGTCGCTGACGGTGATCGGCGAAACCAATGGCTCGTCGGCGATCGCCCAATGGGCATTCCATTGCTCGGACCGATTGAGATAGCCATGGGCATCGATCGCGTAGTGAGCTCCCTCCCATTGGAAAACGCGAAAGTAGGAGGAGCCGATTACCTGATCGGAAGCCTTGAAATGGAGTCCATCCGCGGATACGGCGGTGGTCGTTCGCTGATTGGTCGTTTCGCGGGACCCGTGATAGTACATGCGAATTTGGCGGCTCGCGGAATCGACATGAACATCCGGGGAGGCGATGTGACCGATAAAGGCGGGAGACTGTTCGAGGGTGAGCGTTCCCGGTTCGTGGATCGTCCACGGTCCCGCTATTCGATCGGCATAGGCCAATCGAATGAATTTGCCGTTGTGGTGCGCGAAATAGAGATAGTAGGCGCCGAGCGGGTTGGGGAGCCAATCGGGGACTCGGATAATGGAAGGCCCATTGATCTTGTCCCCGAGAGTGGACGAAGAGGCGTAGTCGATGATCGGGCGCTCGCTCAGACGTTGAACGGTGAGTCGGTACTCGCCGCTGAATACGGTTTTAGGGGCGAAGGGATCCGCTGCCCAAAGCGATGGGTGAATCGCGACGAGTATCGCAGCCAGAACTTTAAGAGGGGCGTTCACAAGAGGCGATTTAGGTGCTCATGGGCGACGGAGTCGAGCGCCGAAGGATTGGAAGTTTGCGTCCGTACGTAGACGCATTTTCAGATAGCCTGTCTCGCAGACTTTCGTAGGGTCGTTCGATGAGTGCATCTGCAGCGGAGGACGGACGGGACGACGGGTATTCGTCATAATTGGCGATCCCATTTCTCAGGTCCGCTCTCCGGATCGATTTGCGGCGGTTTTCAAAGAATGGGGAATCGATGCGACGCTGGTCCCGATGCAGGTGAGAGCGGAAGACGTCGGCTCGTTCCTGAATCAGATTCGCAAAGTGGGGAACGTGGATGGTGTCATCGCAACGATCCCCCACAAGCAGGCGGTTTGCGAACGCGCGAGCGAGCGAGGGCCCTTGGCGCTCGCCACCGAAGCGGCCAATGTACTGAAACCGATCGGGAAATCGGAATGGGCGGCCGAGATCTTCGACGGTTATGGATCGGTGGAAGCCTTTCGTCGTCGGGGAATCGATAGGAGCGGCAAACGCGTTTTGATCATCGGGGCAGGCGGCGCCGGAGCGGCCCTGGCGGTGGCGTTTCGGAAATTGACGGAGGTGGGGCGGATGCGAATCGCGGATATCGATAGCGAACGGGCGAAGGCGCTGGCGGCTCGGGTTGGCAACGCGGAGACAGGGCTCCCGGATCCGGCCGATTTTCAGATTGTGATCAACGCGACCCCATTCGGAATGGGATCCGATGAGACGCCCGTCGATTCGAGTTTGCTATCGCGGGATACGATTGTGAGCGATGCCGTGATTAAGCCGGCGAAGACGCGATTGCTCAAGGAAGCGGAGGCGATGGGATGCCAAATCGTATGCGGCGGAGAGATGCTCGAGTGGCAGGTGGAGTCGATTATGCGGTACTGGGGTGTTGCTCCCAGACGGGAGCAAAATGTGAAATGGTGACGTAACGTCAGCTGAGATGGCGTGGCAATGGTGGAAGCTGGCGCTGGGTGCTGGGTTCTGGGTTCTGGGTGCTAGGTACTGGGTTCTTGGTGCTAGGTAATGGGTTGCGAAGTTTGCTGGTTGGTTGGCAGTTTTGACTGTAGCTACGCGGAGCATTGTTCCGGTTTCCTCTGGAACCGGTCTAGTCGTCGCTTGGCTCCACGGAACGCGTGGGATTTTGTTGAGGGATTTATAGCCACGAAAAGCCACGAAAAGTCACAAAAAAAGGTGGGTGTTGGGGATGTTGCTCCCAGACGGGAGCAAAATGGTGACGGAGCGTTAGCGGAGAGGGCGAAGCAATGGTGGAAGCTGGCGCTGGATTCTGGGTGCTAGGTACTGGGTTGTGAAGTTTGCTGGTTGGCTGGCAGTTTTGACTGTAGCTACGCGGAGCATTCCGCGTGGGTCGTTGGGTCATCCACGCGAGGTGCCTCGCGTAGCTACGATCATCTTGTAGCTCGTGGGTCGTTGGATTTTCCACGCGGGATGCCTCGCGTAGCTACGATCGTCTTGTAGCTACGCGGAGTATTCGGCGTGGAAGTGAAGGAGGGGAAAACGGCAGAGGGGTGTTTGGAGCGATTTTGCTGACGGTTATTGACCTGCGATGGGTCTTTTCCTTTGGTGGGCGTCAATGAGCAGCGACCCTTCTCACGATCTATTCGCCTACTATGGAACGAGCGGTTCGAGCGAGCGCGATGGCATTATTGGCCAGGCCTTGCAGAGCGAGCCCTTGAGCTTGGAAGCGCCGCGATTGCTGAGCCCACTCGCGAAGGCGGGCTTCTTGAAACTTAACGGCGCAGGCGATCTGCTTTTTGTTACCGAATTGGGCGAAGGCGGGGCGGGACTCGTTCATTCCTTTCGACGGGAGGCAGGTTCAGGCGAACTGAGCCGCCTCTCGACAGGGCAAGCGGGCGGGGGTGGATTGTGTCACCTCAATTTGGATCGCTCCGAGCGTTGGTTGCTTGCCGCGAGCTATGGCGACGCCTGCGTTTCGGTTTTTCCGATCTCTGCAGAAGGAAGGATCGGAGCCCTTGCCCAGAGTTTTCGCCTGGAAGGCCCTGGGTCGGGCGTCAACGCCGCCCGTCAAGAAGGGCCGCATGCCCATTCGATCTACGCGGCTCCCAGCAATCGCTTCGTCTTCGTATGCGACCTGGGCATGGATCGCATTTGCGTGTACGCTTTCGACGCGGATTCGGGACGGCTGGAAGCGGCGCCTACTCCTTTTGTGGCCACGGCGCCCGGCGCAGGACCGCGGCACCTGGCGTTCCATGCGAATGGCCAATGGGTTTATGGGATTAACGAGCTGGACGGCTCGATCAGTCACTATCTGTGGAATGCCGATACGGGAAGTCTCGAGGCCCAGGGCGCGTTGGCGACTTTGCCGGACGGTTTTTCGGGCGAAAATACCACCGCGGAAATTCTGGTACACCCAAACGGCCGTTTCCTTTACGGTTCGAACCGAGGGCACGATAGCCTGGTGGCGTACGCAATCGATGCGGAATCCGGGGCGCTGTCCCTCGTTCAACGGATCGCATCGGGCGGGGCGCATCCGCGCAATTTCGTTTTGAATTCCGGCGGGGGCCTGCTCGCAGTGGCCAATCGCGATTCCAATAACGTGGTCTATTTTTCGGTCGAAGCTGAGACTGGCCTGCTCGAGCCACTGGAAACGGTTGAGGATATCACTGCGTGCACCTGCGTGCGCTTGGTGGGCCCCTAGTGTTCTCAATCGGTGGGATCGAACGAATTCGGGACGACGGTCCCGAGCGCCGCGGGCAAATAAAAAGCGCGTCCGGATGGGAACGCGCTTGGGAGTGTGACCTCTATTTTTCTTCGGTCGGGTCTCCCTCGTCAGGAGGACCGCCTTCGTAGGTCTCATTGCTATCGTCCTTCGCTTCCTCTTCCTCGTCCCACTTAAGATTTTCGCTTTCGCTGATCTTCTTCGCTTCTTCGTCGTCGATTTCGGGGAAATCCTCGATTACGTCTTCTTCCGAGCGCTCTTCGCCGTCTTCCCCATCGACTTCCCATCCAGCGGGAACGTATTCGAGGATACGGGTGAGTTCGTTGAACATATGGACGGCGCGTCCTTCGATGAAATTATTGTTCTCCTCTTCGCGGAGTTCCTCCTCCAGCTCGTCGATCGTAAACTTCTGTTCGAAGTCGATGATATCGTTGAGCAGGTTGACCCGAATGCGGGTGATGTGGTTGAGCAGGTCCGCGTAGGGGCCGTTTTCTTCGTCCACGACGTCAGGTAAACCGAAGAGCGGTTCGTCCGTATCGTAGAAGCCCTCGTTGGTTCGGACGAGGCGGACCAAGCCATCTCCTAAGTCCTTCTGGATCTTGAAGGCGATGAAGCCTCTATCGAAGAGGTCCTGATCGAAATTGTATTCGAGCAGTGGCTCAGTGAGATCTATCAGGTGGGCGACCTGACGGGGATCGATAATACTTAGTCCGTCGACGTCCCAATGAACGTCGTCGCTAACTTCCACGACCCACCAGTTCAGGTCCTCTCCGAGCCTGACGGTACACCACTCAATCTGATTCGTTGCGCTGGGCATATTCTGGTATCTTCCATCACCAAAAAACGGGTGATATGCGTTAGTCAACTAATGAACGTCCAAAATTCGCTTAAAAAGAGTAAAGGATGATTTTTCCTGCTGTAAACCCGAGAATTGGGACGAAATTAGGGCCGCGATGTCCCAGTATTCTGGATATGCTGGGTGCTATCGACCGACAAAAGGGCGGCCTTAGAAAAAACGGCCCTTTTCGATCCGACTTTTCATCGGGAAAGCGGCTAATTTTGCTTTCCAAGGAAGATAGCTTCTGATGCGGTCCATGACGAACGATGAGCGGTTTTTACAAGAATGTCGTCAAGCCCCTGTTTTTTCGCTTGGATCCAGAGAGCGCTCACGAGCGAGCGGTGGATGCCCTGACGCTACTTTCCCATACGCCGGGACTCCGCCAGGCGATGGCCGCGTGCAATCGAGTTTCGGCGGCGGCTGCTCCGATTGACGTCTTTGGCCTGCGCTTTCCCAATCGCGTCGGTTTGGCGGCGGGGTTCGACAAGAACGGGCGTTGTTGGCCGGCCTGCGAGGCCTTGGGTTTCGGACACGTGGAGATCGGCACGGTTACGGCCCTGGCTCAACCGGGCAATCCGAAGCCTCGCATGTTTCGCTTTCCCGAGCAGGAAGCCCTGCTCAATCGCATGGGGTTCAACAATGACGGGGCGGAAGCGGTCGCTGCCCGGCTCGATACGCTGCCGGGTCCGGGGCAGCGAGGCATTCCCCTGGGAGTCAACCTAGGCAAGTCCAAGGTCGCTCCTCTCGACGAAGCCGTCGAGGACTACCGAAGATCCTTTCAAGCCTTGGCGGGCCACGCGGACTATGTGGTCGTTAACGTGAGCAGCCCGAACACCCCGGGCTTGCGCGAACTCCAGGAGGAAGCCCGTTTGCGCGAACTGCTCGGAGAGCTGTGTCGATTGAACGCCACCCGGGAAGACGAATCCGGTAGCGGCCGGCGTCCGATCCTCCTGAAAATCGCCCCGGATTTGAATGAAGCCCAGTTGGACGATATTCTGGGTATTCTGGTCGATCTGAATTTAGATGGTATTATCGCTACGAATACGACCATGGCTCGCGAAGGCCCTTTCGAAGGGCTGGAGGAAGCGGGCGGGATAAGCGGGGTGCCGGTCTGCGAGATGTCGACCCGCCTAATTGCCCGCATCGCCCAGCAGACGGACGGAAAACTGCCCATTATCGGAGTAGGCGGTATTTCGAGTCCCGATACGGCTCAGGCAAAGCTCGATGCAGGAGCGACCTTGGTGCAAATCTACTCGGGCATGGTCTACGAAGGACCCTTTTTGGCGAAGCGAATCGCCCGAGCCCTCGCGCTTTCCCAAGGCGATTTGAAATAGGGAGGATTCAGGCCCCTTCCGGGCGGTCCGATATAGCGACCGTACCGGTGTAAACGACTTGGGCGGGACCGGTTAACGTGATGTCGCTGATGGAATCGCCCTCGTGCTGGAAGTCTACTTTGAGCGTATCGCCTCCGTGAACGAGCACGGAAATAGGCGTGGACTGCTCCTTGGTCAGGTTCGCCGCGATGGCGACAGCGGTCACTCCGGTGCCGCAAGCCAAGGTTTCGTCTTCGACGCCCCGCTCATAGGTCCGGACCCTGATGATCCCATCCTCTTGGATCTCAGCGAAGTTGGCGTTGGTTCCGGCAGGGAAGCGTTCGTGATAGCGAATGGCGCTGCCTTCGGGCACGATATCGATGGCGTCCACATTCTCGCTGAAAACGACCACGTGTTCGACCCCGGTATTCATGAAATCGTAGTCATAGCTGCCATGGGCCGTTTCCAGCGTCTGGCCGAGCTCCAGGGAATGCACAGGAGTCATGCGGATGGTGAACTCCCCGCCTTGGGCGCTGGCGGTCATGGGCCCCGCGTCGGTGTGAAACGCGACCGATTGGCCATCGCCTACGCCATAGTCGAGGGCGAAGGAGGTGAAGCAACGGGCGCCGTTGCCGCACATGTCGACCCGTCCGCCATCGGCGTTGTAGTAGATCATGGTCGCATCGGTTCCTTCGCCTGTAGGGGGATTGAGCAGGATGAGCCCATCCGAGCCGATTCCGAAGCGGCGATCGCAGAGGCGAGCCACCTGTTCCGAACTCAACTCGATTCGGCCGTCCAGGTTTTCAATCATCACGAAGTCGTTACCGGCTCCGTGCATCTTTGTGAAGGCGATGTTCATAGCGTTCCCTCTCTAGGAAACGATTCGGCGGGGCATTGCAATGCGGAAAAGCGGAGCGATGCGAGGATGCGGCCTTACAGGCGCAGCCCGCCGTCGACGAAAATATTGGCTCCGTTTATGTAGCTGCCGGCGTTCGAGCAAAGCAGCAGGGCGGCCCCGGCGCAGTCTTGCGGCTGACCGATTCGACCGTTGGGGATTAGCGCCTGCATTTGCGTTCGATTGGCTTCCTCTCCCAGAAAATCGCGGTTGCGATGGGTGTCGAAGGCGCCGGGAGCGATATTGTTGAAGGTCACCCCGTTTGCGCTGAAATTCTTGGCGAGATTGCGAATGAGATGGGATTGGGCGATCTTGAGGGCGGCGTAAACGGTGAAGTCGGGATTGTAGCGCTCCTCTTGCACGGAACCGATTGTGACGATGCGTCCCCAGTTTCGTTCGCGCATGGAAGGCAGGACGAACTGCATCAGCTGAAAGGAAGCTTTGAAGTTGGCCGCGAACTGACTGTCCATTTCGGCCTCGGGCACTGCTTGAAAAGGAGTCGCGAACTGTATGGACGCATTCGATATGAGGATGTCGATCGAACCGGCGGCCTCCGTCGCCGCCTCGAACAAGCGCCCGGCGGCTCCCGGTTTGGCCAGGTCCGATTCGATGTACCAGGCGTCCACGCCGCAGCGCCTGACGGCCTCGACGGACGGGGCGGCGTCTTCAACGGATTCGATGCCATTGAGGACAATGTTGGCGCCTGCGCGAGCGAGCGCTTCCGCCATGGCGAAACCGATGCCCACGGTGGAACCCGTAATCAAAGCGGTACGATTGGAAAGGTCGAATGAGGAGTCGATGGACATGGATCGGGGCGCTTGTGAAGTCGTTTAGAGGTTCTCTTAGAGCTCTCTAATGAGGATATTGCGGAATTGAACCAAGCTCGAGGCGCCGTTCCAAACGTCCGTCTCCTTGTCGTATCCGCCGTGATGCTGCAGGGCGATTGGGCCCTGTTCGGGCACCTCGGGAAGCTGGGCCCGGTCGAGAACGAGTTGTCCATTCAACTCCACGGTCAGGCGGTCGCCTTGCATCGTAATGACGAACGCATTCCATTCGCCAATCGGCTTGTCGGCCTTGACCTTGGGAGTGACGCCGGCGCGGATGACCGGGTCTTTCTGCTTGTTGCGATAGCCATACACTTCTCCCGAGCCGATTGGCCAGGCCCATATGTTGACCTGAGCCTTGGAGACTCCGCGCAGCAGGACCCCTGAGTCGGCGTTGGGCGTGGGCGTAGTGATGCGTTGGCCCTTGTCATCTAGCAGATAAGACCCGTCGGGTAATACCGTCGGCATCGCGTACAGCCCCTTCAGCTCCTTCAAGCGCCACTCCAGTTTCAGCTGGAAATTTCCATAGGCCTGGGTCGACCACAAGTGCTTGTCGCCGGCAATATTCTTGTCTGGCTGACAATCGATAACGCCATCGATCACGGACCAGATCGAACGAGCTTCTTCGGTTTTAATCTCCCACCCGCTGAGGTCTTTCCCGTTGAAGAGGGAAACCCAATCATCCGAATCGGTTGCGGCAGGCTCCGTCGAGCATCCGGAAAGGAGCAGGGCGAAGGAAAGGCCGGCGAGAATAGGGAAGCGTTCGAAAAGAGAGGGAGGGTTCATGGTTGAGGATCGTCAGGCTGCGACATTGGCAAAGGGCCTTCAATCTCAAAGCGGCTCGGATATGAAGTAGCGCGATTGCGTTACAGGGCGTTGACTCGATTGACAGTCCTATCTTGGGACGATTCTCTATAGTCATGCAAAGACCCCACTACCGCATCTCCGAATCGGGAACTTGGAATCGCCGGGATTTTATCCTAGCGACCAGCTCGCTTGCGGCCGCATCCTTGTGGGCCGATCGGGCAGTGGGGGCGGTGAAGCGAAATCCGAGTTTTGTCGCCTATCCCTTTTCCCTAGGGGTCGCTTCGGGCGACCCGAGCGCCGATGGCATGGCGCTGTGGACGCGCCTAGCCCCCGATCCTTTGAATGGCGGCGGGATGATCGCGGATACTATCGAGGTGTCTTGGATTATCGCGGAGGACGAAGGCATGCAACGCATCGCCCAGAAGGGAACCACGGTCGCTCGTCCGGATTGGGGTCACTCCGTGCATGTCGAAGCGGAGGGCCTGGAGCCGGATCGCTGGTATTGGTATCAGTTCAAGGCGGGAGCCGAGGTCAGTCCGATCGGCAGAACGCGCACCATGCCTGCTAAGGGATCCCGGGCGGATAAGCTCCGCTTCGCCTTCGCTTCCTGCCAGCATTTCGAATCGGGATACTACACGGCCTTCGAGCATATGGCGGGCGAAGGCTTCGATCTAATCGCCCATTTGGGCGACTATATTTACGAATACAAGGGCAAGGAGGATCGGATTCGTATTCACAACGGCGATGAAATCGTGTCGGTGGCGGACTATCGCAATCGCTACGCCCAGTACAAATCCGATCCCGATCTGCAGGCCGCTCACGCGGCGGCTCCGTGGCTGGTTACTTGGGACGATCACGAAGTCGACAACAACTATGCCTCCGATATTTCCGAGGAAGTGGGCATCGACCGCGAGGGCTTTCGAATCCGTCGAGCCAATGCCTACAAGGCCTACTACGAACACATGCCTCTGCGCCGCCGCTCCCTGCCGCAGGGCCCCGACATGCAGCTGTATCGCAATGTCTCGTTCGGCGATCTCGCGGAGTTCTACGTTTTGGATACGCGGCAGTATCGAACCGACCAACCTTGCGGCGATGCCAAATCGGTCTTGTGCGAGGATGCCTTCAATCCTGCCAACACGATGCTTGGAGAGACCCAGCGCGATTGGCTGTTCAAGGGATTGGGCCAATCCAAATCCAAATGGAATGTTTTGGCCCAGCAAGTCATGGTCGCGCGACACGACCGAGACCCCTCTGATTCGATTGGCTTCAGTATGGACAAGTGGACCAGTTGCGAAGTCGAGCGTCGGCTCTTGCTGGATGCGATGGGAGCGATCGGGGTCGATAATCCGGTAGTCCTTACCGGCGACATACATACCAATTGGGCGAATGAGCTCTGGCTGGACGAACGCGATGAGCGTTCGCCTTCCGTGGGCGTGGAATTCGTGGGAACGTCTATCTCCTCCGGAGGCGACGGGGCGCGTTTCCCGAAGAACCTGGAAGCGACGTTGCGGGACAATCCATTCGTCAAGTTCCACAACGGGGAACGCGGCTACGTAAGCTGCGAGGTGTCTTCCCAGGAATGGACCACTCGGTATCGAACGGTCGATTACGTGACCCGTAAAGGGGCCCCCATTCGAACGCGGGCGGCGTTTACGGTAGAAGACGGGCAATCGCGGCTGAATGCGGTATAAGAGAGTGTCCGAATGCGTGTGAACGCGGAAGGGTGGGTATTCAATAAACGAGTTGTTCGACATCGGCCTGCGGCCTAGGAGTCGCCGCTAGGGCGACGCCAATAGGATCCGCTGGACGGATGTAAGGTCATCTTCTTGGGCTTGAGATTCCCTTGCGCCTTTCAGCTCTCGTGGGAAGCCGACTTAATTGTCCGAGCGAAGCGAGGACATCCTAGCGCAGCGGTGACGAATTTCTTAGGCCCGAGACCATGCCAGTCCCGGCCTTGTCGGGCCGCATCCTGTTGAAACAACCATCCTGTCGAACGGGCTGTTTGGGTCAGGAGATTGATAAGCGTGTTCGGCACGAGGAGTGTGGCCGCTACTTTGTGATCGTCTTGGTTCGACATCGGCCTGCGGCCTGGGAGTCGCCGCTAGGGCAGCGGCATTAAGGATCCGCTGCCCGGCATTAAGGCGATTATCTTGGGGCAGACGGGGGCTAAGGAAGAATGCTCTGAGGGTCGAAAGAGTCCCCTGGCTTGACGCCGTTGCGCTCGAACCAGCCTTGGTTGACTTCCAAGGCGTAGAGCAGATCCGAGCGTATCGATTTTCTGGAGTTCTCGTCATGCGGGTAGAGAGGGTATATCTCGCGCAAGACCCCATCGGCGGTTAGGAATCCGATATCGAGCGGGATGTAGGTGTTACGCATCCAGAAGGACATTTGCTTGGTTTGGGAAAAGGCGAAGAGCATGCCCTGATCCTCGGGCAGCGACTTGCGGTACATAAGCCCTTTGGCTTGCGTCGCCGGGTCCAGGGCGAGCTCGACGGCTACCTGGGCGTGGCCGAAGTCGACGATGGGAAGCGCTTGCTCGCCGTCAGCCGATTCGGAAGGCTGAGAATCGCAAGCAGGGGCGACCGCCAAGACGCATAGGAGTATGAGGGATGACAGACGATTCGCGACCTGAGTCATGGTCTTCGTTGTCGCAACTCGCTATGGCCTTGGCAATCGCCAATTTCATTGCTCGGCAGGCGCGAAGCCTGTCTTCAAAGAAGGTTGGATTCCTTCAGTGTTGTGGTTTGTAGGTGTGAAATTCAATTACAGAGTCGATTGGGTCCGCGCTTCGATTTGAGCGATGGCTTCCTTGGGCACTTTGCTCTTCCAGGAAACCTTGCCTTTCTTCAGTTCGCTCGCTCGCAGCATGAAGTCGGGGAATACATTTTCGCCGAAGACGTTGATCACCTGCAGGCTGATGCTTGGATCGTCCTCGAGCATATTGAAGGTGAGCGCCCCGAAGTTCATCGTGTCGGCGTAAGGCTCTTCGATGGCGATGACCGCTGGATTGTCTTCCGAGTAGTCGGGAGTGGGCTCTTGAGCGAGCGGGCTGCTGACGATTTCGTAGAGATCGTATCCGCCATCCCTGGACGCGGGAATGGCCTTAATCTCCGCTTCGTCGTCGTCGCCGGAGAGGAGAAGCACGCCGTCGATTTCGTTCTCGCGAATATAGCTGAGCAGACCGCTTCGCTCGACCGGATAGGCGACCCAGGTATTTAGATCCGTTTCGGATTGGGCGTTGCTCCAGCTGCTGCCGCTTAGCAAGACCTTGAATGTGGCCTCGCTTTCGCTGAGTTGAGATTGGAGCCAGCGCATTTGTCGCTCCCCGAGGATCGATTCTTGGTTGGCCTCGTCCCGGTAGGAATAGGTGTCGAGGAAAATGAAATCCACTCCGGAGTAGCTGTGCGTGAAGTACGTGCCGGGAGCCTCCTTGGTACCGTAGGCGGGATTGGCCCAGTAGCGCTGAAAGACTTCAAGAGCGGCTTCCCGCTCGGTAGCAGGCCCGGCGAACTTGGAATTCCAGGTGGCCAATTGAGGAATGGAGCGGAGGAGTGGCTGCAAGAAGGGCACGCTGCGTTGCTTGCGGTATTCTTCCGCTTGAAAATCGAGAGGTAGATTCGAAACGGATTCGTTTTCCCCGAGCCAGAAGAAGGCGTGCGGACGGGTGTTTTGAACCTGCAGCCAAATCGCTTGCAGCGAGTCTTGGTCGACTCGAGCGCCGGATCCAAAACCGATCGAGAACTTGACCCGGGTTTGATCGTCGGGAGCGGTCAGAATGGGATAGCCTTCGCGTTCCTTGGTATTTTCCAAGGGGCTGCCGTCGATGAGGACTTGATAGTAGTAGTAGGAGTTGGCGTCGAGCCCATCCATTTTCGCTTGCACGCAATAGTCGTTGTCGGCCGTCGCAGCGATTGGCTCCGTTTCAAGCGCATTAGAGAAACTGGGATGTTCGCTGTATCGAATCGAAAAATCGCCTTCGCCCGCAACTCGGGCCCAGACGGTGGCGCTGTGAGCGTCAATGGCTCCTACCATGGGGCCTTGCATGAGACGACCTGCGTTTAAGGCGAGTGGGGTTGCCGTTAGAAGGGTAAGGAGCGATAACGAGATTTTTGCGCGGAGCTGCATAGTGACGATGGCGATTACGTAAATTGCCTGCTAATTTAAAAAGACTGTGAAATTTAGAGGGCGAAAAGGGAAGCGCTAACCCGCTCGAAAGGCCTTGAACGAGCGATGGGGAAAAGGATTAGGGTTCTGTCACTACGAGAGCGATCGAACGGGAAATCGCCTATTCTGGGGATTGATTCCTGAAGAAGAGCGCCTAGTGTGGCTGCGTAATGAAGAGCCCAACAGATGTAGAGCGAATAGAAGCGGCGGCGGCGCGTCTCGAAGACGGCGAGCGTTTCGCGGAAGCGATTGCTCAATTCGATCGTTTAAATGACGAGGATCCGAAGAAGGTCGTTCACGAGGGGAGCGAGGTCGGCTACGAACTCTATTTCAGCCAACTGCTCTTTGCGAAGATCGACTCCCTCGACGAGCCGGCGTCGGAAGCGCTGCTCCTGGCCTCTCGATGCCAGCACCTCTGCCGATGGAAGCTGCCGCGGGCGGAATACCCGATGACGCGGGAAGGCTATCTCAAATGGCGATCGGAGCTTAAGCGCTATCACGCGGCGACGGCGCGAGCGGTTCTCGAGCCGCTTGGGTACGACGCGCCAACGCTTGCTGCTGTGGAGACGATCAATCTGAAGAAGGGGTTGAGGACCAATCCCGACAGTCAGGCTATGGAAGATGCGTTGTGCCTGGTTTTTCTAGAAAGCCAGTTCGAGGACTTTCGCCGAAAGACGAGCGAAGAGAAGATGATTCGGATTTTGCAGAAGACCTGGAATAAGATGAGCGAGCCGGGCAGGGAAGCGGCCCTGAAGCTCGAACTCGGCTCCGAAGCGTCGCGTCTCGTCAAAGCGGCTCTAAGCGGAGGGTCGTGAGGATGGCTCCGATCGCCTTTCAAGAGGTGGCTTGACGCGGGCCTTGGGGACTAGGAATCGCTGTCTGGGTTCAGGTAGATCCTCGACAATTTGAGCAAGATCGCTTCGAGCCGCTCGTAGTAAAGATCGGTATCCAAGGCTCCCTTCTCAGTCCTGAGCGATTCCAATTCCAGTTCGAGTCGATTGCGGCGTTGGCGTTGCTCCGGAGAGAGCATGCGTTCCTGCTCGGAAGCGATGAAGGCAATCTGGCGGGAACGAAACCCGTCCGCCTTTACGCCTTCCTTGGGCGTTTTGACGAGGCGTTCGCCTCGAAACCAATCGGCCGGCGTGCCGGTGGCGTCGCCATTGTCGTCGATCAGAGCATGTTCCGATGCGAGGCGATGGCTTTCTTCGTAGAACGACTCGACGGAGCGAGCAGTAGCGACGAAGGCTTCGAGCAGCGACACTTGGCCATCCTGATTGCTGTCTCCGCTGCGCGTCTCGATAATGCGGGCGAACCGTTCCCCGAATCGAGCGTAGTTCAACTCCTCTCCCGTGCGCGTCGCCGTAATGAGTATACGGTTCTCCTTTGATAGCTTGGCGATGAAGGGAGCGGAAGCGGATCCACCGTGGATGAACACCAAGGCGCGCTCGATCGGCTCGAGCCAAGAAGCAAGGGTGTCGGCATCGACGTCAGGCCCTTTTAGATTCAGCGAACTGCGTTTGGCGGTGTGCGTACCGTGCCCGATATAGACGATCCACGCGGGAATGGGCGAGTCTCGATCCAAGGAAGCGATCCAGGATTCGACCTCCGCTCGATCGGAGGTGTCGCTGGCGTCCAGACCTACGATTTCCAATCGCGTGTTGGTCGTCTGGGCGGCATCGCGCCAAGCGTTTGCAGCGGCTTCGAAGCCTTCTGCGTATTGGGCTTCGCCCGGACTGCCCACGACTACGAGAAGCTCGTGATCCGGACTCTCCTGAGCGTTCAGGAAAGAGGCGGCGGTGGCGAGCATGGCCAGACAGCCTATCATCGGAGCGCTCGTATTCATGCTAAGCCTCTCTTTCTGCGGAGGGCCCATTCGGCGAGCAAGCAAGCGAGCGCCGCGAGAAAAAGCCAACCATTGTGCCAGATCGGGTAGGACCATAATTCGGTAACCGGAGCGGAGCGCTGTTCGAACAGATTCTTGACGTTCGAAAGGTCGTTCCATTCCAGGGTCTGTCCGCCGGTTCTCTGAGCGATCGTATTCAAGAGTTCCGTACGGGGCGCGAGCGAGCTGAATTCGTCGGCCAACGGCTCGTTGACCCACCCCGTTTCATCGGAGCCGATAACAGCGCCATCGGGGCCGATGACCTCGACTCGGGCGAGGTAGGCGCCTTCGTCCAGGGAAGCGAAGGACGCGGAAAAGCGTCCGGGGGCGTTCGCCACCGGATCCGCGTAGAGTTCGACTTCCTTGAACCCTTGGTCCTGCTCCTGGGCTAGCAGATCCACGCGCTCGATGGAAATGCGGGCGTTGCCGACTTCGAGGGGCTTGTAGGTTTCGTCGCGCGCTTCGACCACCAGATCGAATCCGTTGGCGTTGCGTTGGGCTTCGATTTCGACGGGCAAGGGCACGTCGGTGACGAGCCAACGGGCGATTTGCCGCCACAATCGGGCCAAGTCTTCTTGTTCGTTCGGGCCGCGCATTCCCCAGCGCCACAAATCGCCAACGGCGATGCAGGCGACTTTGCCGGCTCCAAAATTGTGAGCGATTAGGCTGGGGTAGCGATCGCCCAGGACATTTTCCACTTCCGCGAGTACTCGCGCTCCGGGTTTGATCCGGGGAATGGTGTTAAGCACTCTGAAGGAAGGCATGGCATTGAGACGAGCGCGTTCGTCCGCCTCCAACGGGCGCACGCGCGTCCATGGTTCTACCCATCCTTCGCGGGTGAGTTTCCAAGACAGGTTTTCGCTGTTGGCGCGTTCGAATCGCTTGTCGAGATAGATGGGGAAGGTGCCGGCGATGGGCGTCTTGTCATAGCCGCCGTGATCCAGGGCATCGGCTCCTCCGAGGGCGAGCAATCCGCCGCCGCGCTCGGATACGAATCGCCGGATCAAAGTTTGCTGATTGAAGCTGAAGAACTCCGCTTCCAAATCATCGATGATAAGGGCGTCGTATTCGAATAGCTCTTCGGCCGTGTCGGGAAAGCCATCGCTGAGCTCCTGAGCATCGCGGGTATTGACGCGGACCAGGACAGGCTGATCGTAGTCCGCGGTCTCCTCTTCCTCTCCGTCGAAGCCGCGATAAAGCGGATTGCTGGATTCGCCGGCCCTGCCTTTGAATTCGAACTTAGGTTCCCGCTTGGCCACGCGAATGAGTCCGGTTAACTGCAGCTGCAGGTCATCGTAAAGGGCGCGATTGAGGAACTTGTATTCCCAGTTGGGGCGTCCCGTAACGTAGAGGATGCGGAAGGCTTCCTGTCCGCCGTCGATCTTGAAAAGGCGGCGGTTGTTGGCGGTAGTGGCTTCTTGTTCTAGACCGAGACTCGGTTCGGCGTTCACTTCGTAGAACTGTATGCCCGCTTGGGCGGGACGCCAATCGAACGAGAGCGAATGTTGGGATCCCTCGGGACGCGTTCGGAGGGTCTGGGGGCGGGGCAGGTCCTCGTCGGTCAATCCCGGGATGTCGTTATCCGTTTGCAAGGGAGTAATGACGACCTGCGCATTCTGGACCTGCAGCTTGTTTGTCGAAAGCGAAACGGCGAGAGAGACGGGAGCGTCGTCGAAGGCGGTCTGACGTACGTCGATCCGTTCGATGCTCATATCCTGCAAGGGTTCCGAGCTGCCGAGGACGACGGGGTAGACCGGGGGCAGATTCTCTAGGTTCAAGGCATCCAGGGCAGGGGCGTCGGTGGCGTTACCGTCGGTGAGCAAGATGACCCCCGCGAGGGGAAGCCCCGCAAAGCGATCGCCCAGTTGCTCGAGAGCCTTGGCCAAATTGCTTTGATCGCCTTGAAAATCGAGACCGCTGAAATCGCGGGTAAGGCTGAGGGCTCGATCGAAGCGATAGCGTCGCGTTTGATAGTCCTCCTCCAGAGCAGCGAGCCAATTGGAGTCGGTTCCCGCTAGCCAGTTCTTGAGCGTTTGGCCTCTACTCTCAGTCACCCCGGAATCGGCGAGTTGCAATCCTTGGCCGTTGTCGGCTAAGATGGCTACGATATTGGCCCCTTTGGCCGGACGTTCCCCGGTCCAATGAGGATCCATCAGGCAGAGAATCAATAAAAGGACTCCCAGCGCTCGTAATGAAAAGCCGAGTACGTGCCCACGCTCCCAGCGCTGCTCGGATCGCCAAGCCAAGAATGCGGTCGGGACCAATGCGATCAGAGCCAGGAGGGCAACCCACCACCATTCAGGCGCATTGAAGCTGAGCGCTCCAACTAACATGGGAGCGGTCTCCAAGAGCTGCGTTGGCGCGCGTTCGAAATTTGGAAATAGGCAGGCACGCGGATTCTATTGCCCAAGGGACTCATAGTATTTGCGGACGGACTCCTGGTACGCGCGGGGTACGGGGTCGCGATCGATGGGTTGGATGGCATTTGGGTTTTCGTGGCGGGTCAACTCTTGGCGCACCCAGGAGCGGGCGTCGTTGAGCGGCGCAACGATGCCTTCTTCGACGACTCCCCATTGAGGGGGAGAGCCATGGCGCTTGAAATCCGATCGCATTCGCTTGACCTGCTCGCGCGCTTGGGAAAGTCGCTGCCGAATATCCGGCTGGTCGACGAGCTCTTCAACGGTGCGTAAGCGTTCGTTCCACTCGTTGAAGCCGCGACCGGTGATGGGCGATCGGTCCGGGCCATTGGGAATGCCACCACCGAAATTATCGAGCAGGCGATCTAGGCTGGTCGCCAAGTCGTTGGCGCCGCCTCCTCCTCCGCCTCCGCCCATACCTCCTGGGCCTTGATTGGAAAACGGTTGCCCGGGCCGTTGGCCGGCTTGTTCTTGCGAAGAGGGCGATCCGCCGGACGAACCTTGTCCGCCTCCCGACTGACTGCCTTCGCTCTGAGCCAGGGAAGGTTGGGAAGACTGTCCTTGCCCGCCTTCGCCCGATTGACCGGGTTGGCCGCTAGGACTTTCCGCGCCCTGGCCGGGTTGTTGTCCCGGCTGACTCCCCGGTTGCTGCCCTGGCTGTCCCGCATTGGCTTGGCTTTGAGGCGCCTGCCCGTCTTGGGAATTTGGGGACGATTGACCGGGTTCTTGGGAGTCCGCATTGGCGAGCCCTCCCTGAGCGCGTTCGGATTCGCCTTCTCGAGGCTCGCTGCGGCCACCAGAACGTCCATTCGCTTCGGACTGGCCTTCCTGTTCTCCTCGTCCGGGCGCATTGGCCTGCAGGTCCTTGGAAAGGGAGTCCAGCTCGTCTTTGGCGAAGCGCAAGGTATTGGCTTCGTCGCCAAGAACGGAATTAGCGGCTTGTTCGACCTGCCGCTGCAATTCGTCGAACGAGCGCTGCAGTTCAGGCTGCATATCCTGAGTCTGCTCGATGAAGCCTTGGGAGAGCATGTCGGCGCTGGTTTGGAGGCGCTGGTCGACATCGCTTTGGCTGCTCTCTCTCAAGACTTCGTACAGTTCTCGGTGAAGCCGTTGTTCGCTGAATTCCGAGGCTTCGGTGACCTCGCGCAACTGGTTCATAAGCCCCTCCAACTCGGCCTGCTGCTCCCGCAGGGATTCGGCGATTCCTTCCCGTTCCTCGGAATTGTCCAGACGGCGTCCGGCTCCTTGGTCGAGCGCTTCGAGCTCTTCCGAAATGGCTCGTTGCTGTTCCGCTAAATCGCGAGCCGCCTTGCGAGCATCTCTAAGCTGTTCCGCAAATTGACTGGATGTCTCATTGCGAAAGTCATCTTTCAGCTCCTCGAGATTCTCCTGGGCCCGAGTTCCGGTGGCCAAGGCTTGAGAGACCTCTCCGCGGCCGAGCTCCTCCCCGAGCTGCTGCATTTCCTCGCGGGCTTGGTCGAGCCGCTGGCGCGATTCGCGATTGGACTCATTGGATTGAAGGCGGTCCATGCGTTGCCGGGCCTCGTCGACGTCCGCTAGCATTTGTCGCTGTTCTTCTTCCAAACGCCTCAATTCGCGGCGAATACGTTCCTTTTCTTCCTCGTCCTCCGCGGCCGCTATGGCGGTTTGCAGCTCTTGAAGACGTTCGTTGAGATCCTGTTGGCGACGGGCGAGTTCGCTTAGCTTGCTCAGCACTTGAAGCTGTCCCTTTTGCTCGGGCGACGCCATGCCTTGCGCTTGGCTGGCCGTTTCGTAGCGATTCTCCTCGTTGCGAAATTCCAGCTGATCGAGCTGTCGCTGGTTGCGCGATTGTCCGCCTCCGCCGCCCCCGCCTTGCCGGGATCGAGAGACATTGAATTCCTTCGGCTGCATTCGGAGCAGGGCCTGGGTGGCTCCTTGGGCACTGGACCAAGCGGGGTCGATCGGATCTTCCGATTCGTCGGAAAGCGCCGTATCCAAGTTCTTAATAACAGAGTCCATCAGATTACCGGCCAAATCGGCGGTCTTCTGAGCCTTTTCTTCCTCGAGTCGAGGTTTCAGCTCTTCCAGTCTGCCTCGGATCTCTTGCTGCGACTCGTGTATTACTTCCGAGTCCGCTATGAAATTCGGATCGTTCTCGCCGCGCTGCTTCAATTTCCAGAGGGCGATGGCAACTTGGCGCTGCATTTCTATAAGCTCCTCGTTTTGGTTGCCTTGACCCTGTTGTTGGCCCTGCTGCTGGCCGCCGCCTTCGTTTTCGCGAAAGATCTCATCGAGCGAACGCACTTCGGCAAAGTAGAGATCGCTCGTCGAACGACGGGCGCTGCCGTCCGGTCCGTAATCGTCCGCCCAGGCGAACCAAGAGAGCAGATCGTCCGCTTCGACTTCGGTTTCTTCCAGAGCGAGCATTTCGGCGAAGACTGATTCAAGCGATTCCGCATCGTCGATTCGCTTGGACAAGTAGACGGGCGACTCCGCTCCGATACTGTAGGCGACCCCGTAGTCCAAGAGGCCAAAATCGTCGCTCGCTTGAGCTTCCAGGGCGACTTCCTCGATAGGAGATACGCGTTGGTCGCCCTTCGGGAAAGCGATTTCCAGATCCGGACGCTTGTTTTTCAGCGCATCGATGCGAACGTCCGGGGGAAAGGGATTCTGGCGACCGCGATCATCCGATAGATGCAAGGTGTAGCGCTGGGTTCGATCGACGTCCATACGCGCTTCGAATCGGGTGCGCTCCGGGTTGGCCGCTTGAAGTTCGAGAATCTGTCCGTCGCGATCCTTCAGGATCGCGTTTTCCAAGGGCTTGTTGGTCGCGAACGAATAGGTCAACTCGGTTCCCTCGACGGCGCTCACTCGCAAGGTATCCTCGACGAAGCGGTCTGGCCACTTCGTATATTCGGGATAGTCGAGGGTGGCATCGGCCTGGATGAGGGCCGGCAGTTCGAAGATCTCGATTTCGAATACTTCGGATGCTTCGCTGTCGTATTCGACGAAGTAGTTTATCTTGGAGTCGATCCTTTGTATGGAATGAGCGAATACGGGGTCCGATAGGCTTTGGCCCATGGCGGAGCGCGTTTCGGTTCCATCCGGGTAGACGGCCACTAGGGCAACTTCTTGGGGAAGGGCTTCCCCTTCGAACCTCGCAGTGACCACGACCGTGGATCCGCGTTCGGCTTCGGTGTTGCCTGGATGGATTTCGATCGAGGCAGCGGCGAAGCCCTTACCGTCGTCCGGAGTCAAATCGGCGATAGGCTTTTCCAGGAAAAAGGAGAGCAGGAGCAACAGCCAAATGGGGGCGCAAGCGGCCAGGTGGCGTTTCCAGCGATCCTTCCGGTCCAGTACGCCGACGGAGCGCCATTCGGAGCGCGTCTCGTGGTCCAGGGCATCGTCAACTAGTTTGCGCTGGAGGAAATTGAGTCGCTTGCCATCGGGCTCTTGCTCGAGCGCGGTCGAAAGGGCCTGTTCCAGAGACGGGTGGGTCCGCTCGATGCGCAGAGCGGCGGATAGATGATCGAGGGGCGTGGCGGCGGCATCGCGCCGGTTGAGGAAAAGAACGATGGCGATGAGGCTAAGCATCGCGAATACGAGGAAAGAACCCGCCAAGGGGACGAATAAGCTAGTCGCGATAAAGGCGATACCAACGGCGCTAGCGGCAAGCCAGCGTCGTGTGGCGCGCTTCATCAACTCGATGGACCGGAGGCGCCGGGCGACTTGATAGACCTCCGCTTTAAGCCTGGGATCGGCCTTCGTTAATGTCGATTTACCCTTCATGCCGCAATTCCTTCCTCTCCTCTGTTTTGCAAACGTCGCGCGATCAGACTTTCGATTGCCAGTACGATGGCGACGACGATGATCAACCAGCGCCAAAGTTGCTGCTGGCTTTCCAATTCGAAAGCATTCTCCAAGCGCGTTTGCGCTTCGTCTGGCTGCGTGGACGCGTTTTGGCTAGCGGCGCTGCCGACAAGCGGCGCCCCCATGCGCTCCCAATCTTCTACCGGACGGGTCTCCCATTCGCTTTCCACGGAGGGAGGATTGATGGCGATCCATCGCTCGACGCGCTGTCCTTGCAAGCGATAGACGCCTGGGCGCTCCGGAACCGCTTCGGAGAAAGTCGCCTCTTCCAGGCCTTGCCATCGGCTACCTTGTAAAACCACTGCTTTCGCTAGCCCGTCCAATTCAAAGGCATCGGGCTGCTCGGGTCCGCCGACCGCCCGTTCGAAGAGACGCTGCAGCCAAGGCACGAATTTCGAGGAAAGCGCCCATTGGCTATGGTCCGGGGCCCAGTCGCCCACCCAAACCGTGAGTTGTCCCTTGCCGATAGTCGCTTCCAGAACGGCAGGCGCCCCGTCGTCGTAGCGGGCCAGGGCCACTGCCTGCGTATCGGAGGGTTCGGTCAGGGCGAAGTCGTGCCAGAAACGGATTCTCGAAAAGTCGCTGAAGCGCGGATCTGCGAAGAGATCGAAATTGGGATGCTGGAAGTCGATGGTTCCCAGGCGCGAATCGCTCCGGTCGATTGGCTGAGCGGACCAGTTCGGTTCGTCCAGCAGCGCCGCCAGGACATTCGCCTGGGACGGGCTCGATAGGAGGAAGAGAGCGTGAGAACCGGAATCGATCCGTTGTCGGGTCGCCTCTGCCGAGGGGGCGTCGAGCTCGCTGTCGATGACAATGAAGGTCGATGCGGATCCCTGGTTGGGAGCGTTTTCTCGTTCCGAATCGAATTCGATTCGGGGATCTTCCCAGCCGAGAGTGGCCTTTCGCAAGTAGAAGGCGGCTCGGTTCGGGTCGTCCAATACCAGCGGATCGCCCTGATAATCGATGGCGAGCGGTCGCGGCTGTTCGCTGACCACGTAGAGGGTATCGTCAAAGCCTTCTCGATCGCCTTCGAGCCTTACTTCGAACGGGCCCGAACGGTCGTTGGGAACGGGGAGTCGGGCGATAGGGCTGTCGCCGGAATTCAGGTACAAGGAAACGGGTTCGCCAATTGGTTCGCTGGTGGAAGCGTCGCGCAAGGATAGGCGCCGCTCGCTGGATTCCAATACGCCCGAGGCCTGCAGTCCGATACGCAGAGAGCGACTGTCGTTTTCGCCTTCGCTCCATCCAAGCAGTCGAAGTCCTACGTTTCCGCTGCTCGTACCCTCGACAGCAATCAGTTCCAAATCGCACCCCTCCGGCCATTCGCGACCCGCCAAACCGGCGATCCGAGCCGATTTTTGAAAGTCCGAGATCAAGGCGATGCGGCGGGATGAATCCTGGGAAAGATCGTTTTCGAGTTGATCGAGTTCGGCGATGGCAACATCGACGCCCTCGTCCAGTCGGGTCGCCTGCCAGTTCGGTTCGAGGTCCGCCAGGACGGTTTCGAAAAGCGCGAGCCGTTCATTAGGCGGCCATTCTCGCCAACGTTCGAAGCTGACGAGCGTTCGAGGCGGTTGGGAGGCGGTGACAAGGGCGAGCCGATCCTGGGATTCCAGAGCCCGCGCTTGTTCGAGGATCGCTTGGGTCGCTGCGATCCAGGCTCCTTCGCGCCGCATGCTAGCGCTGTTGTCGGCGACGATGACGAGACTTTGCGGAGGCGCGGCAGCCGGAAGAATTGGTACCTCTCCTTGGAAGAAGGGGCGGGCGAAGGCAATCGCGAGCAGAAGGACGACCAGACACCGCAGGGCGAGGAGCCAAGGATTTTGGATACGACTCTTTCGTTCGAGTCTCGGGGGAGATTCGCGGAGGAATCGCGTGGCGCTAAAGGAGACGCGATCCTTGGTAGCCCGACGAATCATATGGAAGATGATCGGACCGGCGATGAGCGCGGCGCCGGCGAGGAACCATGGCGAGAGGAGGTTCACTGAGCGACTCTCCCTTCCAATGGCTTGCGGCGTAGCAGGTCGAGCAATACGAAATCGAGCGGCTTGTTGGTCGGCGCCACCAAGTGGGTAACGCCACGATCTTCGAGCGTTTCTTGGACGAGCGTTTGGTGGGCTTGGAAGCTCTCCTTATAGGCATTGCGGGCTTCCGCAGGATCGATGTAAAGACGATTGCCGGTTTCGAGGTCTTCCCATTGAGCGGCTTTGCCGAAATCGAGATCTATCTCGGCGGAGTCCAATACCTGGATGGCTCGCACGTCGTGGCCAGCGGCGACGAGCTGGCCGAGGGCTCGTTTCCATTCATCGGGTGGACTGAGGAAATCCGAAATAATAAGAATGAGGCTGCGCTTGCGGTTCAGCTGCATGGCCTGCTCGAGCGTCGCTTCGAGATTGGTGACCTTTCCCTCGGGGTCCTTTCCGAGCAGGGCGAGGATTCGTCTGAAATGACCGGGGCGCCAGCGGGCAGGCAGGTAGTCGCGGAGTTCGCTATCGAAGAGACCGAGCCCGACGATATCGCGCTGTTGCAAAAGAAAATAGGCGAAGGTCGCTGCCAAGGTGCGGGCGTATTCGGCTTTGGGCGCATCCCCGGAGCCGAACTTCATGGATCGGCTGGAATCGACCAAGAGCAGGCATCGCAAGTTGGTTTCGTCCTCGAATTTCTTGATGTATTCGCGATCGGTACGAGCGAGGGCTTTCCAGTCCAAGTAGCGCAGGTCGTCGCCTTGCGTGTATTGCCGGTATTCGGTGAACTCGACGGAAAAGCCTTCGAGCGGGCTTCGGTGCAGGCCGGACCATAGCCCTTCCACGATGACGCGAGCCCGCAACTCCAAATCGCGAATGGCGAAGAGGGCTTGCGGGTCGATTCCTGTGGATGCGGTCGGCATGGCAAGATGGGACGTCGGGAGACTGGGCTAGGCTTTCGCTTCGAGCAGTCTATCTAT
Organism: Candidatus Pelagisphaera sp.; assembly: GCA_965655705.1. GTDB lineage: Bacteria > Verrucomicrobiota > Verrucomicrobiia > Opitutales > Opitutaceae > Pelagisphaera. The sequence continues at coordinate 169,382 of CBFHHM010000006.1, read as the reverse complement.
GACCGTCTCGACCGTTTCGCCTGCCGCTTCCGCCCGGTAGTTGAGCAGAATGCGGTGACGCAGCACGGGGTGGGCGAGGGATACGATGTCTTCCTTGGTGACGTGAGCCCGGGAATTCCAGAGGGCGAGCGCCTTGCTCGCGAGAATCAGTCCTTGGGCGGCTCGGGTACCCGCTCCCCAGCTGATCCATTCCTTGATGAAGTCCGGGGCGTTCGGGTCGCTCGGTCGGGTCGCCGCCGTCAGTTGCACCGCGAATTGTACGACTTCGTCGGATACGGGAACTTGGCGAACGAGGGATTGAAAGCCGATTACGTCCTCGTTGCTGAAAATCGACTGGAGCGATTCGCCCGTTTTGGAGGTCGTGCGCTTGACGACTTCGATCTCGTCAGCTTCCGGCAGGTAGTCGATGAGCACGTTGAAGAGAAAGCGGTCGAGCTGGGCCTCGGGCAGGGGATAGGTGCCCTCCATCTCGACAGGATTCTGCGTGGCGAGCACGAAGAAAGGTTCCGAAAGAATGTGTCGCTCGCCCGCTGCCGTGACTTGGTGTTCCTGCATCGCTTCCAGCAGAGCGGATTGGGTTTTGGGCGGCGTGCGATTGATTTCGTCGGCGAGCAGCAGATTGGTGAAGATCGGCCCTTTCGCGAAAGCGAGCTGACGTCCCTCCGGCGTGTCGGTGAGGATCTCGGTACCGGTGATGTCGGCCGGCATTAGGTCCGGCGTAAATTGGATCCGCTGAAAATCGAGATGGAATACTTCGGCGATCGATTTGACGAGCAGGGTCTTGGCGAGCCCAGGAGCGCCGGTGATAAGGCAGTGGCCGCCGGAAATGAGGGCGAGCAGGATTTGCTCGACGACTGCTTTCTGGCCCACGATCGCTTTGCCCAGTTCGGCCTCGACTTGCTGTCGCCCTTCCTGGAGGCGATTGAAAACGGCTTCTTGAGCGTCGTTGCTTTCTTCGATGAGAGACATAAATGAAAAGGGGTTGCTGGATTGGATTGTTCAGATGTCGGCCGAGACCCGGCTAATGAGTCATGGCGTAGAAAATGATATTGATGCCCATTGGATAGGCTTTCTTTTCGGAAAATTCGCGGAAGTACCACTTGTCTTCGCCCTCGCGCTCCCAACCGTCGCCAAGGTCTGTATTGTGACAGATGATACACATGATACGACCGTTGTCGTCGAATATGGCCTTGTAGTGCGCTTCCTTTGCATCCGGGCGCTCCCAGGTAACTTCGGAACCGGGGTGGGCGCGTCCGATGGCGGGCACTTGAGGTTTTTCCTTGAGGTCGAAGACCATGTGGAAGATGGGATGCTCTATGGGCAGCTCGACGGGTTCCCGATCGGGAAAGACGCGTTTTATTTCGTAGTAGAAATTTTCGTACTCCGCCTCGCCCCAGAAATCGTCGACCATGAGAAAGCCGCCGTTGAGGAGGTAGTTGCGGAGAGCGGTCACTTCATCGTCGAGGAAGACGAGCCGACCGGGCTCTATTATATAAAGGAAGGGGTAGTTGAATAGATCCGGCTGGGTAAGCTCCACGACCACGGAGTCCGGATTGACCTTGAGACTGGTCATCTGCTGGAGTCGGTAGGCGAGATTCAATTCGGCGTCGGGGTAGTCGGTGGCCCAACCGCCGCGACCGCGCCGGCCCCATCCATGTCCTCCATAGCCGCCGTAGCTGGAGCTGTATTTGACGCGAGCGAATATGAAGACGTCTTTCTTGAATTCAGGATCGACCTGCCAGTCGGGAACCCCAGCTCGGCTGTCTTGGTTGCCGTTATAGCGTCGCTGGCCATTGGCCAGAGAGAGGGCTAAGGAAATGAAGGCAATGGCCAGGGAAAATCTAAAAACGAATCGCTTCACGGATAGTTTCGTCGAGGGTTTCTGGGGCGCTTGGGCTGACGGGCGTTTGGGCCCGCTTCTTATTCAAGTTGTCGAGCAATTGGTAGGCCAGCCTAAATCGGGGGGCCTCTTCCAAGGACATGAGGGCATGCCGACGGGCGACCTCCGGCGAACGCCTCTGGTGCTGCCGGGCGAGCTCGTAGTGGACTTGGGCGATATCGGGAGGGTCCAGCTCGACGAGCACGTTGCCCGTGGCGATGGCCTCCGCTTCGTAGCGAAATCGAGCATGCGTCGTGAACAAGGCTCGCCACGGTTCGATGGCGATGGGCTTGATGGCGATCCAGGCATTGGCCCAGCGGACGACGTCTGGAGGCGTGTCCTGTTCCAGAGCGATTTCCAGGAGTCGGGTGACCGGTTCGATCCGGTTGCCTTCTTGGGTCGCGATTTGCTCGAGCGCGGCTCGTTCGAGATCGGTTTCGCCGAGTTCTCGATAAATGTAGGCGAGGAGAGAGTGGGCGTTTTCGGATCCTGGAATGTAGCCGGCGTTGGCGACGATCGCCTCCAATTCGGTTCGGGCGGCGTCCCAGTCTTCCGCATCGACCAAGGGTTGGATGCCTTCCATGTCCTTGAAGTAATTGGGGCTGGGATCGATGAGCTCTACCGCTTGCTCCAGAATCCCGTCGGCTTGGGCGAAGGAATAGGAGCCGCCGAGGGCTTTCGCCTGAGCTTTGGCGTGAGCGAGGAATCGCTCGTCTAATTCCTCCAAGGGGGCGACTCGTTGGGCGAGGGCGTCATTCATTCCAATGCCTTCGCCGAGGTCGCGAAGCACAGCCCGCATCGCTTCGATGCCGTAGTTTCGATAGAGGAAGTCGACTACGAGATAGGATTGAAAGTAGGCGAATTGCGTATCGTCGCCGCTTTGGGCGGTCATGAACGCGGCGCTCATCTCGCTGATGGGCTGCATGCGTCCGCCGAGAATGCGATCCCGGTAATCGACCGACATCATTTGTCCCCACGCTCGATTGCGTTCGCGTTCCTCGTAGACCGATATGCCTTCGCTCAGCCAACGCGGCATGCGATTGCGGGTCAGGGTCAGGGTGACGCTGTGGCAGAATTCGTGATACAGTACCGCCTCCCAATTGGCCAAGCTAGTTGCCGGGCTGTTGATCGTGAAAACAGGACCGAAGCATACCCCGAGGTATCCGGGGTTTCCAGGCATGCCGAAAGTGCGGACTTCGAAATCGGCCGGGTTGGGATAGATTTCCACGGTCACCTTTTCCGGAATCTCGACTCCGTATCGCTCCGTTAGATACCGGTAGGCCGGTTCCAGCAAGTCGATGGCCCGCTGTCCGTAGATGGGCGCCTCCTCCTTGGAAATGCGAATCCGGAAGTGTTCGGTTTCGAGGGTTTCGAAGTCGCCCAGCTTGTCGCGCAGCGTGACGAGATTGTAGGCGGAAATGTTGTAGGGGTCGGCCTTGTGCACGGCATCCGCCAAATCCCACCCTTCGGTCTCGCGTCCCAATCGGAGAAGATCCTGGGCGAGTTGGGTCTGGGCGGGAATGAAGTCGGGCTGGTAGGCGAGCGCGAGCCGTTGCGCGGCGGCGCCTTCGTTGAACCAATATTTGCGCGACAGATTGCGTCCGATCAAATGGTCGACCTGTGGATTGGTTCGCCAGGAAGAGAGGGCGACTTCGCGGAGGCGATCCCCCTCGTCGTTGTGGGACCGGAGATAGGCAATGGCTGCTTTGAGGGCGAGCGCCTCCGGATGGAGGGGGTTGACTTCCAGGGCCAGGTCGAGCTGTTCGAGGGCTTCGTCGTAAGCCTCTGCGTCGACCAAGTGCTGGGCGAGCAAGATACGGGAGCCGGGATGCTTCTCGTTGAGGGCGAGCGCGGTTTCGGCGTATTCGAGCAATTGGGAGCGATCGCCTTCGATGAAGGAGCTGGCGAGTCCATGCCACAGGTCCGGATTGTCCGGGAAGCTCTTCAGGCCCGCCTGAAAGGTCTTGGAGGCCAGGTTGTAGTCATCCTTGGCGAGGGCGAGCTTGCCTGCGGAGAGGAAGGCACTGGCTGCCGGGTTGGCTTCATCCTGGGCTCGCTTGTAGAAATTCTCAAGGACGATGCGCGGTTCGATGCCGAGGAGAATGGCGGCATCGCCGATAGCGACCAAGGAGTCGGGGTCGTAGGAAAAACGACCGCTGCGCCGAATGATGCGATCGATTTCCTTGAGAACGCTTTCCGCGGCGCCGAGGTCGTTCGCGTAGAGGGCCGCCTCCCGGGTCAAAAGGCGAAGGCGAACGCTGGCATAGCGGACGGAGACCGCTTCGGTCAGCAACTGGTAGGCTTCATGATAGCGACCGGTGGTCATCAAGGTCCGCGCTTCGAGCTGCCACCAGCGCTCGGTCCAGGGCTGATCGACGCGACCGATGCCCGCTTCTTCGATGGCCTTTTCGTATTGACCGCTTTGGTACAGAGCTTCGACCTCGGAGAATTCCATGGGTTCTCGCTCGGGTTCGTCCTGCCCGAAAACGGGGGAGCAAAGAGCGAGAGTCGCTAAACCTATCAGAGCCTTGGGAAACGGAGGGGTGATAGGTCGGGATGGAAACACGCTATTAGTTAACTCGCGAGTTGGCGGGTCGGCAAGAAATTTAACGAACGAAGGGCGCAAAACGTTACAAGGAATCGCGACTGATTCGAATAGGAGAACGCCGCCTCGGGAGTGAACAGGAAATGGGCAAGAAGAGCCCTCGTCCAAGCGAGAGAAGCCTCAGGCTTCAAGGCGCCTGCGCTAGCGTTCGATCACATCGATCTTCTGCCACTTGCCCGCTCGAAATCTGAGGTAGAAGACGATTCCGACAATTCCCAGGTTCGCCATGGCGCAAAGCCAGGCGATATGGGCGGGCTGAGCGAGGATTTCGATGAGAACGTAGGCGGGTAGGACAAGGCAAAGGAGGGAGGTGATCCCCAGGGCGTTCATGACGAACTTGGTGTCGCCCGCGCCCTTGAGGGCTCCGCTCGTCATAATGACGAGGGAGTCGAAGTAGATGATGACGCAAAAGTACCGGAGCAGGCGAACGCTGTTCTGTTCGATCAGAGCGGTATTCTCGCCGAGGCTCTCTTGAACGAAGGGGCTGATGAGCATTTCCGGAGCGAACCAGTAGAGGGCGGCCATCGCCGTATTGTGGACCAGCGCCATGTGCAGTGCCGAATAGGTCGTCTTTACCGCGAGGGGACTGCGATTGGCGCCTTGGAATTGCCCGACCATAATACTGGTAGCGGTGCCGAGGCCGATCATGGGCAGCAGGCTGAGCAAATTGATATTGAGGGCGATGTTGCTGGCGGCCAGCTCGACGGTGCCGATGCGTCCGATAAGGAGCACGAAAATGGTGAAGCCCATTACATCGAGGAAGAAGTGGACGCCCGAGGGCATTCCGAATTTCAGGATGCGGGCCAGCAAAGGCTTGCGCAGCTTCCATCCGGTGCGCGTCCCGTATTGGCGATTATTTCCGTCGCGGCATATGAGAAAAGCGTAGGAGGCGGTGACCAAGGCCGCCGATGAGACCGTGGCGATGCCCGCCCCGGCGATCCCCAGGCTGGGAAAACCGAAATTTCCGAAGATGAGGCAGTAGTCCAGCAGGATATTGAGAGCGGTCATCGCTAGGTTCATCCAAACGATGGGCCAAGAGCGTCCCCGTCCCGAATAGAAGCAGGAAAAGGCCCCGTTGGCCAAAAAGAAGAAGGCCCCGAAGTTGAGGATGCGGAAGAAGGTCGCTTCCTGCTCTTGGACGTCCGGGTCGTGACCGATGAAGGCGAATATTTCCGTGGCGAAGGGCGCAAAGAGGGGAATGATGGCCCCGCCAATCGCTCCGATATAGACGCCATGCCAGACGGAGGGTCCCACGTATTCGGGCTGTTTCGCCCCGGTGTACTGAGCGACGAAGGTCGACGTGTACAAGGCGATGCCAAGGAAAAAGCAGAGGACCGAGAAGTTCAGCATGCCGGCCGGCTGGGCGGCGGCGAGCGCTTCGGCCGAGTAGCGCGCGAGAAAAACGCGATCGACGAAAATCAAAACGGAGAAGGAGCTCATGCTGAGAATCAGCGGAATCGCGACCACCAGCAGTTGTCGATAGCCTGCCTCCTCTCTCCACCGTTCTCGAATCCGTCCCATCATACCCGGGTAATGGGAATAGAGCCTACCCTTGGGAACGGAAGCAAATAATGGCCGGATTTTGGCGTGGGCGCGGCAGCCTTCCGAATTGGTTCCGTCCCCGTTTTCGTACGTGACGGATCGGCTTCGATTCGTTTAGGTCTAGCGGATGAGGATTCTATCTTGCTTGGGAGCGCTCTTGGTTGGAGCCATCGCATACGGACAGGAGGCTATGGACCTCGATACTCCTTTTGGAGTCGATCCGGACCTTCGAACAGGGACGCTCGATAATGGATTGGCCTACTACGTTCGATCCAACCCGAAGCCGGAAGGGCGGGCCCTGCTTCGACTGGTGGTTAATGTCGGGTCCTTGCAGGAAGAGGAGGACGAGCAAGGCCTGGCCCATTTTCTCGAACACTTGGCGTTTAACGGAACGGAACATTTCGCCAAGCGCGAGATTACTGACTTTCTCGAAGGAGTGGGCATGCGCTTCGGGTCGCATCTGAACGCCTCGACCTCCTTTAATGAGACGATCTACAAGCTCGAGATCCCGACCGATTCCGAAGAGACCGTTTCCAAGGCCTTCTTAATATTGGAAGACTGGGCCAATGGAATCCTTTTCGAGGCGGAAGAGATCGAGAGGGAGCGGGGAATCGTTATCGAAGAGTGGCGGGCCCGCAAAGGCGTTGGAATGCGGTTGATGGAAAAGCAGCTGCCGCTCATGTATTACGGGTCCAAGTACGTGGATCGCTTGCCGATCGGGCTGGTGCCGGTGATCGAATCGCTGAGTCGTGAGCAATTCATTGCGTTCTACGAGAAATGGTATCGCCCCGAACTGATGGCCATCGTCGCGGTGGGCGATTTCGAGGCGGACCAGATCGAGACGATAATAAAGGAGCGATTCTCCGCCCTCGAAAACCCCGCGAACGCGCCGGAGCGAACGGAGTATCCGCTGCAAGATCACGAAGAGACCTTCTTCATGATCGAGACCGACCCGGAACTTACGAGCTCGAGCGCGGGTGTTTATTTCAAGACGGATATGCGCCAAGAGGGAACCACGAGGGCGTATCGAGACGATCTGATCGAGAATATTTACTTCTCGATGATGAATAATCGCCTCTACGAGCGGGCCAAGGAGGCCGAACCGCCGTTCATCGGAGCCGGCGTGGGACGTGGTTCCTTGGGACGCGAGAAGAGCTACTACCGCATGGGAGTGGGCTTTATTGGCGATCAGTACGAACTCGGAATGAAAGCCATGATGCAGGAGGTGGAGCGCGCGCGCCGAGACGGTTTCGAGCAATCGGAATTGGATCGGGTGAAAACGAATATGCTTCGCGGTCTCGAAAAGGCTTGGGACGAACGCGACAAGCGCCAATCGTCGTCATTCGTCCGCGAATACATTGCAAATTTCACGGTAGGCGAGCCCATCCCTGGATTGGAACGCGAATTGGACTTGAACCGCGCTTTCCTCAAGGACCTCTCTTTGAAAGAAGTGAATGCGGTGGGAGCGTTCGTAGATCAAACGGGCAATCGATTCGTTTCCTACACGGCGCCGGAAAAGACGGACGTGACCGTGCCGGACTCCGACGACCTTCTGGCTTCGATGATTCTGCGAGAGGAGGATGCCTTGGCGGCCTACGACGACGGCGTAAGCGAATCGCCTTTGCTGTTGGAGGAACCCACGCCCGGATCGATCGAAGAAACCATTTACCATGAGTCCATCGATACGCATGAATGGCGTCTGTCGAATGGAATGCGCGTGGTGGCGAAGGCGACAGACTTCAAGAACGACGAGATACTGGTGTCGGCCTTCAGTCCCGGTGGATCGAGCGTGTTCGAGCAGGAGGACGTCGTGTCGGGGTCGTTTGCCACGTTGGTGTTGAGTCAAAGCGGACTTGGGCAGTTCAGTTCGATCGAACTGGGCAAGAAGCTAGCGGGTAAGATTGCCCGCTCGAGCGCTTCGATCGGTGGCAGCTATGAAAATTTAAGCGGTTCCGCTTCGCCGAAGGATCTAAAGACGTTTTTCGAGCTCACCCGTATGCGCTTCCTGGAGCCACGCTTGGATTTGAATGCCTTCGCCTCGGTGAAAAAGCGCATTATTTCATCGGTAGAAAATCGCTTGAAGAACCCGAATTCGGTCTTCTCCGACGCGATTACGGAAGCGCTTTTTCAAGGCCACCCGCGTCACCGGCCCATGTCCGTCGAGTTGATCGAAGAGATCGATCCGCAGCGAGCGTACGAATTGTATCGCGAGCGATTTGCGGATGCGAGCGACTTCACCTTCGTCTTCGTCGGATCCATGGATCTGGAGACTCTCAAAGGGTATGTGACGAAATACCTCGCATCGCTGCCGAACTTAGGGCGGGAGGAGGAAGGGCGCTTCAATGGCGATCGAAAAGCGACCGGACAGCTAGAGGTGACGGTCGATAAGAATCTCGAGCAGCAAAGCGTCGTGCGCGTGATGTATCACGGCGACGCGGAATGGTCCCCAGAAAATTCATACGCTCTTGGATTCGCGACCAGTATATTGAACCTGCGTCTACGCGAGCGATTGCGGGAACAGGAGGGCAAGGTATACGGCGCTCGCATATCCGGTTCGCTGAGCCGACTGCCAATCGAGAGCTTCTCCAGCGGATTTTCCTTCACTTGCGATCCGGGCAACGCGGACGGCTTAATTGCCAGCGCCCGCGAGGAGATCGAACGACTGCAGCAGGAGGGGCCAAAACCAGTGGATTTGGAGAAGATCCGTCAGCAGCGCATTCGGAGCTTCGAAAAAGGAATTAGGCAAAACGGTTTCTGGTTGGGTGGTTTGAGTCGGTACCTGCAAGAGGATCGCCCCATGGAGACCATACTGGAAGGGCCGGAACGGGCCCGCGCATTCGAAGGAGACGATGCCCAACGGGCGGCCCTTCTTTACTTCGACGATACGAACCGTTTGATTGCCAAATTGAATCCGATCGAATTGGAAGGAGCGGAATAGGTTTGTTTGGATACCGTCTTGAGGCGAAGTCGATTCGAATGGAAAAGGCTTTGTCAGGCGTCCATTCCTTCTCTACCTGTTGGCCCAATGGCAAATAGCGAATTTTCAGGGAAAGCGGCCATCGTCACCGGCGCCGGCATAGGAATTGGCTTTGAGATCGCTCGTTCGCTAGCGATGGGGGGAGCTGCGGTGGTCCTTAATGATCTGGATACGGACGTAGCGGACGCAGCGGCTCGCGCGATCGCGGATGAAGGGGGGGAGTGTATGGCTTGTCCTGGCGATGCAAGCGACCCGGAGTTCATCGAATCGATGGTTGAAGAGTGCGTCTCATCCTATGGGTCGATCGACATTGCGATCGCCAATGCGGGCATCACCACCTACGGCTCGTTTCTCGATTACACGGTAGAGAAGTTCCAGAAACTGGTGAGCCTCAATCTGCAAGGATCCTTTTTCCTCGCTCAATCGTCTGCCGTGCGAATGAAGCAAACGGGATTTGGAGGACGCGTTCTGTTGATGTCCTCGGTTACCGGTCATCAGTCCCATCCTTATCTCATTCCCTATGGCATGACCAAGGCGGCTCTTCGCATGTTGGCCAAGGGTTTGGTGGGCGAAGTCTCGCAATACGGGATTACCGTTAATGCGATATCCCCCGGGGCAGTCCTCACCGAACGAACGACCGGAGACGACCCTGGATTCGAATCGAGCTGGGGAGAAGCGACGCCCATCGGACGTCCGGCTTCTACCCAAGATATCGCCAATGCCGCCCTCTTTCTCGTATCCGATAAAGCGAGACACATTACCGGTCAAACGCTGCTCGTCGACGGCGGCTGGACCTGTATCAGCCCGGTCCCTAATCTGGAAATCCCTGATTGATCGAGGGCTTGCGGCGACTTTCGCTTACTGTTAAAATTAAAAGGTTGTAGGTTTCACGGTAAGCGCCTTCTCAAGGTCAGCGTTGTTCCGAGGGCTTGAATTCCCAGTGTTCGCCGAAGAAACCCGCATCGACGACGCCTTTGGGGTGGCGTTGGGAGCGGGGGAGGGTGTGGTCGATAATGGCCCAGTCGGGCAGCTTGGGCACTTGCAGGGAGTTGCTGGAGCCGGAGAATTCGCTAAAGGTGAAACCGCTGTTCAGAACGAGATAGGGATCGGGTTTGAGGGGATTAGGATAGATGAGAACCGGGGCATGGGTGGCGCTGTCCTACTCGGATCTGGCAAAACGATAGTTGGGCCCGTTCCAGACGGGAAGAGCGTAGTCCGGGCCGGAAGCGTCCCGGATGCGTCTCAGGAGGCCATTGCTCTGCGGCGATCCCAGGCGATGAGGTGACAGTTTTAGATATCCCAATCAGTGACGTCCGTATCGCGTTTCACGGGCGCTTGTCCGCGGAATTGCCGCCACCATTGACGTATGGCGTCGCTGGATTCTTCGTCTACCCAGCGATCGAACTCCGGCGAATCGGATGTTCCGGATGGAAGAACGAAGATCTACCAATTGAGCTACGCCGGCAGATATCTTAGTCAGCGACAAACCCTGTAACAGTAAGACAATCTAAAAAATGATTGCTCCTATTTCCCCGCTAGCAAATTAATTGCATTATGTGTGCTCCTCAAGTCATCGAAGCTGTCCGAAAGAGAATCGATCGCCGTACCTTCCTGAAGGGTGCTAGTGCAGCAACAGCAGCTTGCTGCGTCAGCAATGTAGCATCTCGTGCCCAGACCGGGTCCTCCAATTTGGCAGACCACATCGGTTTCTCGAGGGTCGTGGACTTATCCCACACACTTCATAAAGATTTCCCAGCCTGGTTCGTAGAAGGCGAAGAGTTAACCACCCGGGGCGGTAGACACTTCATTCCTCCGGCTATCGTTAACGTTGAGCCCGTTTTCGAGTGGGAACATGATCGCGTCAACTTGAACAAAATAACCTACTGGGAACATGTGGGCACGCATATGGATGCACCTTTGCATTTTTCGCAAGGGAGTAGTGCTGACGAAATCCCAGTGGAAGATTTAGTCCTTCCGCTAGCTGTAATCGATATCAAGGCAAAGGCCTCGCAGGATCCGCTTGCCCAGCTGTCCCTTGAAGATTTGCTTGGGTGGGAAGCAGAGCACGGTGAGATACCAGCCCGATCGCTCGTCGCAATGAATAGCGGTTGGGCGGACCTCTTGGATACGCCGAGGTTCAAGAGCCTCGATGAAAATGGCAAGCACCGCCAACCGGCACTACATGTTGAAGCTGTCCAGTTTCTGATGGAAGAGAGAGACGTTATAGCCCTCGGTGTAGACACCTTCTCTTTCGACAACCAGCACTCCGGCAGCGACGTGCATTATGAGTGGCTAGGCGATGGGCGGTGGGGCTTGGAAATTCTCAACAATCTCGACAATGTTCCACCCGTGGGGGCAACAGTGATAGTTGGGCAGCCAAAAATAAAAGGTTCGACTGGAGGGCCGGACCGTATTCTGGCCTTGGTGTAGGAGATAAACTGACAAAATATAGCAATTAAATAGCCCAAATGTTCAGCCCTCGGGCCCCGATCGTAAGCTAGCACTCTTCAGCATCGCTGAAAGCGATTCATGAAGGCGTCGTCGATAGGACCCTGCAGGCCATGTCGCTTGGGGCGGGGGCCCGGGGCGATCTCGCTGACGACTCCGCTGCGAACGCGCCAAGAATGCGCCTCCTTGATGAATTCGAGCCTTCGCTTTTCGCGCGAAACGCCAGGGAAGCCCTCGATGCGCGGCCCGTCGATCGCGATGATCGGCTCGGAAGACTCGATTTGCGGGGGAACCTCCACGGTGAAGCGATTGATGTTGCGCGTATGGATTTCGATGCGGCCTTCTTCCAGAACCTGAGCTCGAATATGCGCTCGTTCCCAGTGTTCTTCGAGGGCATCGACAGTCACCCATAGCATACGGTTGTAGCGCAGGGTGTAGGTAGTAAAACGAATTTCATCGGGATAGGGATCGACAGGGGGGTTGGCCCATTGGGCGACTCGATCATTGATGACGTCGATGGAGGCATCGTCGTACTTATGGCCCATGTCGGGACCGATTCGATGCTCAAGCGGCAAGCCTTCTCGCTGGAGATACTGCTCCATGATGTCGGCGGCCTGCTTTTGCTTATCTTCCGAACCACTGTACGCGATGGTAGGACAGTGAAAGAGGTTGCCCGCGTATTCGGTGGCGGTCGATGGCGTAGTTCGCGGCGACCGAGTCGATAGCTTCGAAGGTATCGACTTCGCCGGCGAACTTGTTGGCGTTGCAACAGCGCCCGAACGGTGGAGAACGATGGTGTCAGAGGACTGGAACTTGCCGGCCTTGGTTTCGCGGTCGTGGATGAATTTGACTTCGGAGAGGGTGTTGCTTCGTCCGTGATACCAGACGTCGAGTCGCTAGGGACTGGGATTGTCGAAGTCGTAGGTATCCGGAATTTCGAGACCGTAGGGTTGGATCGATCCATCGATTTTCGAACGGTAGCCGCGGGCGACGAGGCCTGTCTGGCGGGTCCAAGGCGCTTCGCCCCGTACGAGGGCCTCAAAGCGCCGAATGCCGGTTTCCAGTTGAGCTAGGGCTATTTCGAATTCGTTGGGCGCCTCGTTTTTATAGAACTGATTAAGCTCCAGGGCGTAGAGCGCCGCGTTGCGGTAGATGATCACATCGGGCAAGTATCGCTTGTATCGCGGTGCCGTGTTCGCGTCGAACGACTCGATCGCCTGGCTCAGCTTATCGATTTCGGTCCGGAGCGACCGTTCGATATCCGCGGGAATCTCGATTCCCGGTGGCGGGTTCGCTGCGAATGCCTGAGCAGCGATTGCGGTGAAGGCGACGAGGCGGAAGGCCTTGGTCATCGGTTTTCCCGGCACTGGCAATGGCGCGCCAGATTGCCCAGTCCCGCTCCGAAACCGAGACCGTGACCGGCCCCCCAAAGAAGCTTTCCGGCGGTTCCGCCGAAGTAGGTATTCATTTCGTAGCCCAAGTAGTACCCCATGCTATGAAAGAGAAAGAGAACGGCGAAGGCGGGCAGGAATGGATTGACGCTTTGAAAGGCCTTCTGAAAGAGCCAAGTAAGCAGAGCCAATCCGAGCAGGGACCCCCAGAGGTCTCCGTGGTATTTTCCTTTAAGCGTAAACCAAAGGAGGCACCAGGCGATTGCGTAGAGGAGGAAGCCGATGGCGAAAAGAAGGGAGAAGCGAACCGCGGCGCCTCGAACGACGACGAGTCGGCTCAGGGCCAATCCCGAAAGGACCAGATAAACCGCTGCGATGGTGCTATACATGGCGGCTTGGCCCGGAACGAGTCGAAAGGCCCAAATGGAATAGGCGATCAGGCTGACGATTCCAAAGCTGAGGCTTCCCCATAAAATGGATGCGCTTTGGCTGGGCAGGGGGCGGTTGGATCCCGAGGCCTCGGAATCAGGGGCTAGTCCGAAAATATTCATGGTCGAAAATTGGCTGAGCCTGGCCCTCGTTGCAATGGTCAATTGATCCCACTTGCAGGTGCGGAAGGAGAGAATCGCCATTCTGAATATTCCTTGGAATAAAGCTCGCCCTTTTCGAATCGGGCGCTTGATTTTCTGCAATGGACGGGCGCCGCCGCCAGTCTCGCAAGATTGTATGACCGACCCGAATTATATTGTCGTAGGCAACTCCTCGGACGATCCGTTCGCTATCGACGTGGCCTTTGCGATGGGCCAAGTGGAGGACGTAGCGGATCTCATTAGTATGAAGCGATTCGCGAACTCGGAGTTTTGTCCGCGTTTCATTTCGGACGAGCAGGATTTCGAGGATATCGGCAACAAGCTCAGCGGCAAGACCGTCATAATCGTCAGTACGAGCAGCCTGGTCATGAGTCGCCAGAGTTTGGCGATGCGCAATTTGATGATCGCTCGGGCGGCCAAGGAAAACGGGGCCGCGGAAGTGATTCTAGTCGAACCGGATTTGTTCTACAGCGCCCAGGACCGCGGCCCGCGGCTCGACTTGGGCGTAACGGAGCTGGAGCGCGGAACGAAGGATTTGAAGAAATTCGACGGGCAGCTTTTCACGGCAAAGCTCTACGCCCAAATGCTGAAGCTATCGGGGGTCGATCGGATCTTCACCGTGCACAATCACTCCTTCTCGGTCCAGTCGATGTTCAACGAGGTCTTTGAGGGGAAGTTCCACAACGTCATTCCCTACGACATCTACGTGGATTATATTCTGAATTCGGACGTGGTGAACTATGGGGACGAGGGCGAAGGCCTGGCCCTTTGCGCCCCGGACAAGGGGGCCCGCGAATTCGTCAAGGAGATGTATGCGCAGTTGGGCTTGAGCAAGGCGAAGTTCGCCCTGCTCGACAAAGAGCGAACGGGCGAACACAAGGTCGAAATAACGATTCACGAGGAAAGCGAAACGAAGCTAGAGGACATCGAAGGTCACGACATCGTGCTTTTCGATGACATGGTTCGAACGGGATCCACGGTCGTGCAATCGTGCCAGCTGCTCAAGCAGGTGAATCCGGGCAAAACGGTTTTCGCCCTAACCCACTTTTACGCCAGCGAAGAAGGGCGGGTAAAGATGGCCAATACCGCCATCGACGAAATACTGACTCTGAATACGATCCCGACCATTCTAAACCGCGACATCCAAGGGCGCCTGCGCAAGAAAATGGTCGTTCTAAAGATCGAAAAATGGCTCGCCCTCAACCTGAGTCGCATCCTGGGGCTGCCGCAACCGGAAATGGGAGACAGCCTCTACGCGATCGACATGTCGTCGAAGAATTTGCGCTGGCGTCGCAAGATCTGGCTGAGCGAGCAGCTCAAGTTGCTGAATCACGATTGAGAGACCGAGCGGGTAGCCCCTTTTCATGGGGTCCGTCCGAGGAGGTTCGCTCGAGCTATCTTTTATTCAAAAACCGCGTTTCCTTTGTCTGTATTTGACTATGGAAGAAAGGGGAGTCCAGTTTTTGGCGTAACAGTGTAAAAACATCACGGGTACTCCCCCAAAGCGACCCTCATGCGAATTCACCCCTCGATATCCATTCTCGCCACTGCCAGTATCTTGACGATCGCTACTGACGCCGCGTCGGATACGCTTCTCGATGCCCCGACTCTCGATTTGCTGAACGAGCACTGCATCGCCTGCCACAATCCCGAAAAGAAGAAGGGCAAGCTGGACTTGGAAAGCCTGCTAGACGCGCCAATCGCCGCAAACGTGGCGGTTTGGGACGAAGTGGCTTGGATGCTTCAAGAGCGGGAAATGCCGCCTGAGGATGCCGAAAAGGCATCGCGGCCTAGCGAGTCGGAATACGATGTCGCCGCAGCTTGGCTGGGAGGCATCCTCGAATCGACTGCG
The DNA here is from genome assembly GCA_965655705.1 of Candidatus Pelagisphaera sp. Classification (GTDB taxonomy): domain Bacteria; phylum Verrucomicrobiota; class Verrucomicrobiia; order Opitutales; family Opitutaceae; genus Pelagisphaera. The sequence goes on along the minus strand of CBFHHM010000006.1, from coordinate 154,098 downwards.
GACGGGGCGGACAGGGAAGTCGCGATTTCCTCGAAGCACGCCCTGATTTCCCAGTACTGCATCAGTTGTCACAACGAGGACGAGCGGGAAGGCAATCTCGTGCTGGAAGGGGTTTCCATGCAGGATCCGACCGAAGATCCCGAACTATGGGAGAAGATCGTGCTCCGTCTGCAATCGCGTCAGATGCCGCCAGCCGACCGGAAACGCCCGAATGAGGCATCATATAACGCGACCCTCGCTTCGTTAACCGATACTTTGGATTCGCGGGCCGCGGAACACCCTTATCCGGGCCGAGTGGATACGTTCAGACGCTTGAACCGGACCGAATATCGGAATGCGATTCGCGATTTGCTGGGCGTTGAAATCGATGCGTCCACTCTGCTCCCGAAGGATGACGAGAGCCATGGGTTCGACAATGTGACCGTCGGTACGCTTTCGCCGAGTTTGCTCGACCGCTATATTTCCGCTTCGCAGAAGATCAGCCGTTTAGCGGTAGGCGCTCCGAACGATCGCGTGGAAGGCTACACCTACCGATTGCCGGGCGATTACACGCAGGAGTATCACGTGGAAGGATTGCCCATCGGCACGCGGGGCGGAGCGCTTTTCGAATACAATTTTTCCCAGGATGGCATTTACGAGATCCGAGCGCGTTTGACCCGCGATCGAAACGAGCACATCGAAGGGCTCAAGGAAGCTCATGAAATGGAGATCCTGCTGGATGGGCAGATCGTCGATCGGTTCACCGTGGCGCCGCCTGAAGGGGAGCGTCGGGATCACCATTTGGTCGATGAGCATCTGGTGACTCGAGTCAAAGTAAAGGCGGGGGCCAAGCAGGTAGGCGTCACCTTCCTGGCCAATACGTATTCGCTACTCGAGAACAAGCGTCAGCCGTTCAAGGCCCACTACAATTATCACCGTCACCCGCGACGCTCTCCGGCGATATTCCAAGTTTCAGTGACGGGTCCCTATGAGCCGGAAGGCGCTTCGACGACTGTCAGTCGGGAAAAGATCTTCACTCGGTGGCCTAAGGATGCGAGCGAGGAGGAGAGCGTGGCCCGCGAGATTCTCGGCAATCTAATGAAACGAGCGTATCGGCGCGGCATTTCGAAAAGCGACCAGAAAGGTCCGCTGTCCTTTTTCAAGGAAGGTCTCAAGGAAGGGGGCTTCGAGGCCGGGATCGAGTCGGCGCTCGCGTCGATTCTCGTCAATCCGGAGTTCCTTTTCCGAATCGAGCGCGAACCGGCGAAGGCAAAGCCGGGAGAAGCCTATGCGATCAGCGACTTGGAGCTGGCCAGTCGCTTGTCCTTTTTCATCTGGAGCAGTCTCCCGGACGAGGCGCTGCTCGATGACGCGATTGCGGGTCGTTTGCGCGACCCGAAGATCCTGGAGGCCCACACGCGCCGGATGCTGGCGGACGAGCGGGCGCTCAACTTGGTAGACAATTTCGCTAGCCAATGGCTTCACCTGCGCAACCTGGATTCGGTCACTCCGGATCTGCGGCTCTTTCCGGACTTCGACGACAACCTGCGTCAATCCTTCCGCAAGGAGACGGAGCTGTTTATCGGCGAAATCATCCGTCAGGATCGGAGCGCCCTGGAACTGCTAAAGTCGGACTTCACCTACCTGAACGAGCGCTTGGCCCACCACTATGGGATCCCCCATGTGTTTGGCAGCCGATTCCGTCGCGTCGAGCTGAAGCCCGAGTACAAGCGAGGCGGTTTGCTGCGGCAGGGGAGTGTGCTCACGGTAACTTCCTACGCGACCCGGACCTCGCCCGTGATTCGCGGGAATTGGGTATTGGAGAATATTATGGGGACGCCCCCCCCGCCGCCCCCACCGGACGTGCCTGCTTTGGAAGACAACGAGGTGGATGCCACCCTTTCCATGCGCGAGCGACTGGAAGAGCATCGAGCGAACCCGGCCTGCGCGGGCTGTCACAATCTCATGGACCCAGTGGGTTTTGCCCTCGAGAATTTCGATGCAATCGGACGTTGGCGCGACTTCGAGAATGGGGCGGAAATCGATGTGGCGGGAGGACTGCCCGATGGGCGCGTCTTCGAAGGCGTGGATCCGCTCGAACGCGGACTTCTGGACAATGAAGAACTTTTTATTCGCGCATTGAGCCAAAAATTGCTTACGTTTGCCTTGGGCCGCGGTATCGACGCTTACGACGCTCCGGCCCTTCGTCGTATCGTGAAGCGGGCAAAAGACAGCGATTACCAATTTTCGTCCCTCGTTTTAGGCATTGCCGAAAGCGTGCCGTTTAAGATGCGAACAAAGTCGGAAGGCAAGCAAGTCGCTTACAATCAAACCGTTACTCAGTAGCCCCTATGAACTTCATCACCAAGAAAGCCATTCACCGGAGAACCTTTATCAAGGGCGTGGGAGCCAGTTTCGCGCTGCCCTTGCTGGACGCGATGATTCCCGCTGCGACCGCAGCGTCCCGTACGCCGGCCAGCGCCCTGAATCGCCTCGGCTACGTGTTCATGCCGATGGGCTGCGATCAGTCGCGGTGGACGCCTGGCAGCGAACAGAACTTGGACACGCTGTCGCCGATTCTCGACTCGCTGGCTCCGGTGAAGGACAAGCTGACGGTATTTACGAATATGGAATTGCGTCCGGCCTATCCGGGATCCCACGCGACTTCGAACTCGTCCTTCCTTAGCGCGGCCAAGGCGAAGGTGACTGAAAGTTCCGACTACTACCTCGGAACGACGGCCGACCAATTAGCGGCCCAGCAAATCGGACAGGACACGCAGTTGCCATCGCTTGAGCTCGCCATGGATCTCATGCAGCTCGTGGGCCAGTGCGACAACGGCTACGCCTGCGCTTATCAAAACAATCTTTCCTGGTCCTCGCCGACCACTCCGCTACCGGCGGAAGCGCATCCCCGAATCGTCTTCGAGAACCTCTTTGGAGAAGGGGGGACGCCGGAGCAGCGTCAGGCCGCCCTGCGCAAGCGAGCGAGCCTATTGGATTCGATCGCCGACGATATGAAACGCCTCAAGCGCGATTTGGGAGCGAGCGACCGGGCTCGGGTCACCGAGTACTTGGACGCCATTCGCGAAGTGGAGCGCCGCATCCAGAAAGCCGACTCCGATACGAAGGACAATCCGATGCCCGATTTGGATCGTCCGATGGGCGTGCCGGCATCCTACGCGGATCACGCTCGCTTGATGTTCGATCTCCAGCTCCTCGCTTACCAAGGCGACATTACGCGAATCTCTACCTTCCAGATCGCTCGCGAAACCAGTAATCGCTCGTATCCGGAAATTGGAGTTTCGGAGCCGCACCATCCATTGTCGCACCACGGGGGCAACGAGGAAAAGATCGCCAAGATGGCGAAGATCAACGCCTTTCACGTTTCCCTCTTTGCGGAATATCTGGAAAAGCTCGAGAATACGCCCGAAGGCAATGGATCGCTGCTCGACAATGTGGCCATCCTTTACGGTAGCGGCATTGGCGACCCCAATGTGCACGATCATACGGAGTTGCCGATCATGGTCGCTGGCGGCGCTTCGGGCGGCATGAAGGGCAATCGCCATATTCGCTACGACAAGCCCACGCCATTGGCTAACCTGCACTTGACCTTGCTCGACAAGGTGGGCGTGAAGATCGACAAATTCGGCGACAGCACGGGTACGATCGACGAGCTGTTCCAACCGCTTTCCGTTTAATTCAACCCGATATTCGCAGTGAAGAAAACGCGTAGTTCGAATCGACGCGGTCTCCTGTCCGCATTGGCGCTAATCGGCCTTTACGCGGGATCGACCATCGACGCCAAGGAGCTCCCGCTCGTGAACGCCATCGAGGCGAAGGAATTCGAGACTGCTCGAGCCCTGATTCCGGAAACGGCTGATTTGAACGCGTCGCAGACCGATGGTATGACTGCTCTGCACTGGGCGGCCTACCACGACGATTGGGACACCGCGAAGCGGCTCTTGGACCGAGGGGCCAACCCGACGGTTAGGAATCGCTACGGCATTGAGCCGATTTACTTGGCGGCCATGAATGGCAACGCCGACATGCTGCGCGGCTTGATCGATGCCGGGGCCGATGCCAATGCCCAGGTGAATGGGCAGGAAACGATTCTCATGACCGCGTCGCGAACGGGGAAAGCGGATGCGGTGAAGGTTTTGATCGAAGCGGGCGCCGATGCGAACGCTAAGGAGCGAAAAGGACAGACCGCGATGATGTGGGCTGCGAACGAAGGCCATGTGGCGGTCGTAAGACTGCTGTTGGAGGCCGGAGCGGATTTTCAGGAGCCACTCAAGGGATCCGGCTATACCCCTTTCTATTTTGCGATTCGCGAAGGCGAAGTGGAAGTGGTCCGCTTGTTGCTGGACGCGGGTTCGGATATCAACGGCGAAATGCGCATGGCGAATTCGCGCGGCAAGTTGCCTCTGAATGGGACGAGCCCATTAATGCTAGCCATCGAGAATGGACACTTCGACCTCGCGGTCGAACTGCTCGATCAAGGAGCGGACCCCAACGACGCAAGGACGGGCTATACGCCGCTGCATACGTTGACTTGGATTCGCAAACCGGACATTGGCGAGTCGGCTCGGGGCGATCCGGCCCCGCTGGGATCGGGAAAACGCAATAGCGTGCAATTCATTCGCGAACTGGTGGCCCGCGGGGCGGATGTGAATGCGCGTCTCGAGAAAGGCGGGAAGTCTGGAATCAGCTGGGTTGGCGCAACGCCGTTTTTCTTCGCTGCGGACCGAGCGGACCTGGAATACATGCAATTGCTGGTCGAGTTCGGCGCGGATCCCATGATTCCCAACGAACAAGGGACGACGCCGTTGATGATGGCGGCAGGCATAGGCAGTCATGCTCCAGAGGAAGAAGCGGGCTCGGAAATGGAGTGCCTGGCTGCGGTGCAGTATCTCGTTTCGCTCGGCGGCGACGTGAATACGGTGGACAATCGCGGGGAGACGGCGATGCATGGAGCGGCCTACAAGAATGCCCCTGCGGTGGCGGCGTATTTGCACGAGCAGGGGACTAGTATTCAGCTTTGGAATACTAAGAACAAGCGCGGTTGGACGCCTCTGCTGATTGCGGAGGGCTACCGCCCTGGAAATTTCAAGCCGTCTTTTGAAACGGTGGACGCGATTACCGATATCATGCTGGCCCAGGGCGTAAAGCCGCCATCCGGTCCGCGACCTAAGCCAACGAATTACTAGAGGGCGATTTTCGGACGGCTGGGCGAGCCTCGTTGAGAGCCTTGTTGCCTTAGGAGCGCTGATTGTCCTTATTCAGTCGCGTAGCGCGGTTCTCGGTCGCTTACTTAGTAAAGCCGTTATTGCGACGCCTACAGAGTGGATTCGGCCGTAGATGATTCGTTAGACGCTGCCTTGGCTTTCGATCCGGTCACCCGGGAAAATATCGTACGGATTTGGGCGAAGAACTGCACGCGCAGATCATCGAAGAGCGTGTAGAAAAGGGGAACGATGAGCAGGGTTAGGAAGGTCGACGCGAGCATTCCGCCCATGATCGCTCTGCCCAAGGGCGAATAGGACATTTGCATCATCTTGGCGTCTCCCAGAGCCATGGGGATCATCCCGAATATCGTGGTGAGCGAAGTCATCCAAATAGGACGGAAACGGCGCTTGCCCGCTTCGATGATGGCCTCGAAACGGGGAAGCCCCTGCGAGCGGAGCCGCGTTACGAGATCGATCAGTACGATGCCATTGTTTACGACGACGCCCAAAAGGATGATGATCCCGATGGAGGCCATGATGTTGAAGGGCGTCTTCGTGAGATAGAGCGTCCACACGACCCCGATGGCGGCAAGCGGCATGGTGAGAAAAACGCAGAAGGGCAGGAGGAAGGATTCGAACATCGCGCCCATCAATAGAATGATGAATACGATAATCATGATAAGGGTGAAGGTGAAGGTTTGGTTGGACTCCTGCATCTGCTGATACTGGCCGCCCTTGTCCCAGCGATAGCCGCGCGGCATCTCGAAGTCGGCCATTACTGCATCCGTCTGCTTGAAAAGTTCCTTCGAGTCGTCCTCGGAAGCGATCCCTTTGACGCGCATGACGGTTTTCCTATCTTGTCTGCGAATGGAACCGGAGCTGTCGTCGTAGGAAACGCGTACCAAGGATTCGAGGGGGACTTGGGAACCATCAATGCCGTTGAAATTGATCTTGCGCAGCTTGTCCATGGAGTCGCGATCCGCTTCTTCGAGCCAGATGCGAATGCGCAATTGTCGTCCGCTGGATTCGTAGAAATAGCCGACTTCGTTTCCTCTAACCGCGTAGGCGATCGCCCCTGAGATCATCCCTGGATCGATTCCGAATCTGAGCGCCTTTTCCCTGTCTAGGGTCAAATTGAGTTCCTGACGATTCGCATCCTCTTCGGTTTCCACCGCGACAAGTCCTTCTACGGATCGCAGGCGACGTTCCACCTCCTTGCTGAGTCGACGGAGCGTCTCGGTATCGTCGCCGTAAAGAGCGACGTTGAAGGCTTTGTTGGAGTCCTCTTCGTTCCAACTGAAGCGAAGGCGCGATCCGGGCGACGGCGTGATGTTGTCGCGCAAGTCTTCGATGATTTCCTGTCGGCTGAGGTGGGGATCCTCTATCAACCCGAGCCCTTGGCCAATTCCGGTATAGGCGCCGACGTACCAAGGTCTCGTCTCCTGGTTTAGATGAATCTCGATAGTGCCGTTGGTGGCCGTGTACCAAGCGGAATAGGTCTTGTAGTTGTACGGCTCTCGCTTGGATTCTATGTAGTCGTACACGCCCGACAAGTACTCCGAAATTTCCTCAATGGGTTGACCGCCGGGGAAATCGTATCGCAAATTGACATTCTGCAAGGCTCCCGATTTTGCGTCTTGGTCTATTCCTTTGAATGGGACGAGGTAGGAGACGACTAAGGCCGAAATCAAAGCGATGGATACATAGCTTCGGTTTTCGAGGGTCCATCCTAAGACTTTTTCGTAAATGGCGCAGGCCCTGGAGTGACCGATTTTCTTATCCGAGGGTTTCGCTTTTTCGGAAAGGAAAACAGTGGCGAGAGGAATGAGCAACAAGGCTATGAGGAGCGATGCAACGAGACTCGTCATGACGGGCGTGCCAATGCGAAGTAGCCAGAATTGCATCTCGCTGCTGTCGCCCATCAGAATGAGCGGTAGAAAAACGACGATGGTGGTGAGGGTCGCCAAGGTAATGGCAAGGCCCATTTCCGATGCCCCCAGCAAGGCGGCGTCCTTGGAACTGGATCCTTGCAGTCGCTTTATTTGAATGTTCTCGACGATGACAATGGAGTTGTCGACGACGAGACCGACGCTCAAAAGCAATCCCATCATAGTGGCCATGTTCAAGGACCACCCCTGGAAGTAGAGAGCGATCACCGAGCAGAGCAAAGAGAGGGGGATGGCCAACGTAATGGTCAGCGTCATACGCAAGGACCGCAGATAGATTAACAGCACAATAACGGAAAAGAGCCCGCCCCACATACCGGATTGCTTGAGGTTGTTTATGGACTCGGTGACGTGCTCGCCCTGATTCCAGAACACGTGGAAGCGGAGATCGCCCAACTCGGGATTCGTTTCGAGCTCGCGCATGGTTGCCTCGATGGCTTGACTTACCTCCACGACATTGGCGCCGGACGATCGCGTGAAGGAAATGCCATAGCTTTTTTCCCGCTCTAGGGAGAATACATTCCAATTCTCTTGGGGACTGAATTCGACTTGGGCGATATCGCCCAGCGTGATCCCCGTTTGCCCATCGATGAGAATGTCTTCGAAAGCCGACAAGGTCTGCAATCGGCCTACCGATCTGACGAGGCGCTCGTTCTCGCCTTCGACGATTTTTCCGGCGCTGAGATTGAAATTCTGATTGTCCAGCGTCTGGGCCAGTTCAGCGACGGGTACGTTGTGGGCGGCGAGGCGATCGTGATCGACAATCACCCGCACCTCGCGTCCGCGCATGCCGTTCAGTTCGACATTGCCGACACCATTGATCCGCTGGAAGGCGGGCAGCGCGTATCGGTCGGCTAGGAAGTCGACGTCCATTTCCTCCTCGCTGTAGGTCATGGCGGCCCAGAGGATGGGAATATCGGCGGAATTCCACTTGTAGATATTGATGCGTTCGACTTGATCGGGCATCTCTGTCATGACGCGCTCCATACGATCGCTGACGTTCGCGTAGGCCTCGCTCAAGTCGGTGCCCTTGTGGAATTGCACGCTTACGCTCACGTAGTTGCTCTGGGTATTCGAATAGACGCGCTCCAGATTAGGCACGGTGCCCAAAGCGTCTTCGATAGGTCGAGTGACTTGCTCTTCCGAGTCCGAAGGGGTTGAATTGCGATAGCTGACTCCAATGTTGATCTGCGGTTGGTCGAAGTCTTCCGGAAAAAGGGCAATGGGGATCAACCGCGTGGCAATCGTCCCTACAACGAGCAGGGAAAGCAGAATCATCGATACCGTTATGGGACGCTTGACAGATAGCGACGGCAAGAGACTGTTCGAAAGTCGACTCATCTTAGGTGGAGGAAGTGGCTGCTGAGTTACCTACAGCGAGATCGGTTTGTTCGCTGGCCTCGATCGCTTCGCGATCGATCATCGCGTAGGCGCAGGGGATGACAACCAACGTAAGCAAGGTCGAAGCGCTCAGACCGGCGATGAGGGTGATGGCGAGTGGCACGCGTATTTCCGCTCCTTCGCCAAAACCCAGGGCCATGGGAAGGACGCCGAGAACGGTGGTGAGAGTCGTCATGAGAATCGGACGAAAGCGTACGGCGCAGGCGGTTCGAATCGCCTCCAGCTTTTCCATACCGCGTTCCCGTCGCAACTTATTGATATAATCGACCAAAACGATCGCATTGTTCACGACGATGCCGGCGAGCATGATCAGGCCGATGAATACAAGGATGTTTAGGGTCCATCCGCCGAAGTAGAGAGTTAGCAAAACGCCGATTAGGGCCAGAGGAACGGTGAATAGAATGATGAAGGGATGGACGAGCGATTCGAATTGGCTGGCCATCACAATGTAGACGAGGAATAGGGCGAGCCCGAGCGCGAAGAGCATGCTTTGGCTGGAGCGTTGCATTTCCTCGTGCTGCCCGGCGATGTCATAGGAATATCCCAGTGGAAAATCGATTCGCTTCAAGGCATCGTCGATTCGCTGGGTTGCCTCGTCGAGGTCGACCCCGTCGACATTGGCGGATATGATTGTGCCGCGTTGCTGGTTGATATGACGCACCTCGTTGGCGCCTTCGCGCACAATGAAATCGGCTACCGTGGAGAGGGGAATCGGATTTGGACTGTTCGGGTTGACGACGAGTTTCTTAAGGTCGTCCAACCCATAGCGATCGTCCTCTTCAAGTCTTACGCGAATGTCGATTTGCCGATCGCGCTTGCGAAAGGTCGTGGGTACGAGACCCTGAACTTTATTGCGGACGAGTTCTGCGATGGGTCGCAATTGCAAGTCCAGCTGGATGATGCGTTTCCGATCGTAGACGATTTGAATTTCCGGACTCCCAGGTTGCAGATATGACTGAGCGTCAACCACGCCTGGAATCGCTTCCATGGCCACCACCGCTTCGCGGCTCAGAGCTTTCATGCGGTCGATGTCGTAGCCGAACAGTTCGACTTCAATAGGCGCTTTCGAACTGAAGAGAACGGGATAGTCGATCTCGAGTTTCAAGTCGGGCATTCGCCCCGCTTGCGCTCGAATGGCAGCGATGACTTGGCTCTCCTGTTCCGGAGTCGCTTCGGGGTCGAGCACGACGGTCATGCGTGACGTGTGTTCGCCTTCGTCGGCATCGCTGGTAGCCCCTTTCTCGGTCCCGACCACGGTCGCGAACCGCTCAACGAACGGATTGTCGGCGATCGAAGTTTCGAGAACGGCCATCGCGCGGGCCGTCCGTTCGATGGGCGTGCCGGCAGGCATCTTGGTTTCCACGTATAGCTCTCCCTGACGCGTTTCAGGAATGAGTTCGTTGCCGATAAGCGGGTAAACGTAATAGATGCACAGCCCGAATAGGGAGAAGGCGATGGCAATGACAATGGCTCGAGCGGCCAGAGCGCCGTCCAAGAAGATTCGATACGTAGCGGTGGCAGCTTTTATAGCGCGTTCGGCGATTGCCAGGAATGGGGTTGCGAGCAGGAGTAGTTTGGCGCCAGCGCCACCAATAGCGAAGGCCAGCAGGATGCCTATCCAGAGAATAGCTTCGAAGGCTTTTCCGATAATCCCGAGCGCTTCATCGATTATTAATATTGAGATACTGAATACGATAAAAGGAAGGAAGAGGGCGAAGCCCGAGAACTTCTTGATACCGCGTGCGTCGAAAGAGCGGCTTCGATAAGCGCTCCAGCGATTTCGAAAACGTTCCCAGGGTCCTTTGACAAAGACCCCGTTGAAGAACGTAACCAATCGAGAAGGTCCATCCTTCTTCGATCTGAAATCGCGCGATGCGAGCATCGGAATGAAGTAGAGGGCAACGAGCAAGGAGGCGGACAGGGAAAAGACGACGGTTAGGGCCATGTTCCCGAATACTTGCCCGGCGACGCCGTCCACGAAAACGATGGGAAAGAAAACCGCGATGGTCGTTAAGGTGGAGGCGAATACCGCGCCGCCGACTTCGGATACGCCTCGCAAGGTCGCGGTCTTGAGGTCGTCGCCTTCTTCTCGACATCGGAAGATGCTTTCGAGCACGACGATGGAATTGTCTACCAGCATGCCAATGCCGAGGGCTAAGCCGCCCAGCGAGATGATGTTCAAGCTCAGGCCCGAAAGGTACATCGGCGCAAAGGTGGCTACGATAGAAACAGGGATGGTAATGCCTATGATAATCGTGTGGCCTATCTTGCCCAGGAAGGTGAAGATAATCCCGATGGCGATGATACCGCCCACGATGGCGTTGTGCTTAACCTCGGCGATCGATGCCTTAATGAATATGGATTGGTCGGTGAGCGTCTCCATCGAAACCCCTGGAGGCACCTTGAACGCGATGTAGTCGGTCATGCGAAGGTGTTCGCGCCGATTATTCTGGTCTTGCTGGCCCGGACCTTTGGAGGGTTTCGCTTTGGGGTTGGGCTTGGGCTGTCCCGTGACGGGGTCTAGATTGGCGACGTAGGCTTGCTGTTGAGGGAGGCCGTAGAAGCGGTTTTGAACAGTGCGGGCGACCTCGACGATGTTGGCGTCCGCTTCCTTGTAGATTTCGACCTCGATGCTTTCGACACCATTGACGCGAGTAATAATTTCCCGTTCCTCGTGGCTGCGTTCGACGGTCGCTATATCGTGGAGTCGGATATCGACGCCTCCTTTGCGGGCAATGGCGATATTGGCAATGTCTTCGATCGATTGGAATTCATTGAGCGTGCGAATAAGATAGCGCGTCTCGCCTTCGTCGAGCTGCCCTCCGGGAACATTGACGTTGTTCTGGGATAGCTTCGTATTGACCTGTTGGATATTAAGGTTGAGGGAAACCAATTTGTGTTCGTCGATATTGACTTGGTATTCCTCCTCCAGCCCTCCTTTGACTTTCACAGCGGCGATTCCCGCTTCTCCTTCGAGGTCGCGTTGGATCGTATCTTCGACGAATTCCCGAAGTTCGTCCAGGGGCATGTCCTCGCTGGTTAGCCCAACGCGAATGATCGGGTCGAGCGTCGGGTCGTATCTTAGAATCAACGGGCGGACTGCTTCCCGAGGCAGCCGCACGCGATCGATCTTCTCGCGAATCTCCTGGGCGATCGCGTTCATGTCGGCATCCCATGCGAACTCCATGACAATGTCCGATTGCTCGGCTCGGGAAATCGAGTTGATGCGTTCCAGCTTGGAAACGATGGCGAGCTGCTGCTCAAGCGGTTGGGAAATTTGGGTTTCGACCTCTTGAGGGGCGGTTCCGGGATATTCGGTGCGAATGGTCAGGCTAGGATAGGAAATATCCGGCATGAGCGTCAGAGGCAGCTTCTGGTAGGAGACGAAACCGAAAACGCAAACGGCGATAACGATCATAAGGATCGTGATGGGACGTCGCACGGCGATGTCGAACGCGGTCGGCTTATTCATAGCGCGTTTTCAAAGTGGGTTGATTGCATCGAGGCGAATGATCAGCCCTCGGCTTGTTCTTCCTCGACGCCCGTTTCCTCTTTGTTTGCCGAGTAAGCCTGATTGACGACCTTCACTTTGGCTCCGTCCTTGAGCGCGTTGTGCCCCAGTACGATGATGGAGTCGCCTTGGCTGACGCCACCGATCGCTTCGACGAAGCCTTCATTCGAATAGCCGGATTCGAACCGCAATTTCCGGGCAATTGAATTCTCTACTCTATAGAGGAAGGCCCGCTCTCCTTCGTGTACGATGGCGCTCTTCGGCACTAGGACCACGTTCGACTTCGTATCCAAGATCAAGCGCACGCTCACGAACATACCCGGGTAGATAGGCATCAACCCATTGTCGTCGATGGCGACTTTCACTGCGCACGTACCACTTGTCGGGTCGATGGTAGGGCTTACCAGCTTAACGCTCGCCGCGTAGGAAATGCCTTCGATGATTTCCGACACGATCTCCGCGGGCAGTCCTTTGCGAATGGACAGCATGTGCTGACCCGGAATGCTGATTTCAGCGAACAGTTCGTCTGGATTGACCAAAGTGAATAGGGCCCGTCCTTCTCCGACTCGTTCGCCCACTTGCGTCTGACGTTTGGATACGAGGCCTTTGACCGGGGCGCGGATGTAGGTATCTTCGAGGCGGATCTTAGCGCGCTCGTAGGCTATCTCCGCCTGTTCCAAGTCGAAGCGTTCCGTATCGTATTCCTGCTGATTGATCAGCTTTTGGTCGTAGAGATCCTGAATGCGCTCGAACTTGGTTTTCAGATGCTCGAAGCGCGAAAGCGACTCCTTCAAATTGATCCGCTGATCATCGTTTTCCAGTCGGGCGAGCACTTGGCCCGCTTCGATTGCGTCTCCGACTTCGGCGCGCACCTCGACGACTAGACCGGTGGTTTCCGGGAAAATGTCGATGGCGCTTTCCGTTTCCAGTACGGAGTCGAATTCCAGCTGCGACGAGATTTCCCCCAGGGTCGCCTGCGCGATATTCACGGGGACTTCGTTTTCGACCTTTTTGGTCGCTTCCTTGGCCTTATCGTCGCCGTCGTCGTTTTTCCCCTGAGGGTTATTGCACCCGACTAAGGCGAACAGGAGGGCGGTGGCGAAGGTTACTGCTTGGTATGCTCTCATTGCGGTTGTTTGGAAACCGGTCTAGGATTGCGCAATGCGACATTCAATCCCGAACCCATTTTCCTGACTATGCCCTTATCTACACGGAGCTGATAAGTAAAGTTGCGATCGTTTCCCATTTTATTTTAAAAAGCGACCGTTTACCGGCGCTTATAATCGCGCAAACGCGACAATTTCGCGTTACGAAGGGAATGCAGGCGACGGTTATTCTCGGACTTTTCGCTAGACCGCGCGTCTAATTGTCGGGAGACTTCTCCCATTCCCAGCCCACCATTGATACTTATGAACCTGACGCACCCTAAGAAGTTCGTTTCGAAATTGCCATTTCTGCTTCTCATTCTCGCTCTCGAGACGCTTGTCCTGGGCGACGATTGGCCGCAGTGGCGGGGCCCCCAACGCGATGGCGTATGGCGGGAGACAGGGATTGTGTCCCAGTTCGATTCTCGAGTGGCGACGCCGGTTTGGCGAGCCGAGGTCGGCAGCGGCTACTCGGGCCCCACTGTGAGCAAAGGCAAGGTCTATCTGACGAGCCGTCTCGAGAAGCCGGAGCAAGTCGAGCAAGTGCACTGTTTCGACGAAGCGACCGGGTCGGTGATCTGGACCTTTCAGTATCCGTGCGAATATTTCGACATTGGCTATCCTCTGGGGCCTCGGGGCGCGGTGGCCATAAGCGACGGCAAGGCCTACGCCTTGGGCGCGATGGGACATTTTCACAGCCTGGATGCGAACACGGGAGAGGTCCTCTGGAAGAAGGACTTCGTAAACGACTACGAAACGCGCATGCCGACCTGGGGCATTACTTCGGCCCCTCTGGTGGACGACCAGCATGTCTACCTCCAAGTGGGCGGGCAGCCCGATGCCGTTATTATGGCGTTCGACAAGAACAGCGGCGAAGAGGCTTGGAGAGCCCTCGATGGGACGGCATCGTATTCGGCCCCGCGCTTTTTCGAGCAAGCGGGCAAGCGACTGATTCTCGTGTGGACGGCCGACTGGTTCGCGGCCTTGGATCCCGCAACGGGAGAGGCGGCTTGGAAGCATCCCTTTGAAAAGGCCAAAGGCGTCATCAATGTACCCGATGCGGTGATCGACTACGCCGGGAATCGGATCTTCCTCACCTCGTTTTACGACGGCTCCTATTTGTACGCATTCGATCCCAATAAGCTCGAGTCAGAGCTCCTCTGGAAGCGGAAGGGCATCAACGAGCGCAAAACGGATGCCCTGCACACCATGATCATGACTTCGGTGATCCGCGGCGACTACGTCTACGGTCTCGATAGCTACGGCGAGATGCGGTGCTTGGATCTCCGCAATGGCGATCGCGTCTGGGAGGACCAGACTCTGATCGACAAGGGACGCTGGGGAACGGCGTTTTTCATCCCGAACGGCGACAAAACCTGGATGTTCACGGAAAATGGCGAACTGGTTATCGGAACGCTTAGCCCCGACGGCTTCGAAGCCCTCTCCAAAACGAAGATTCTAGAGCCGACGACATTTCTGCCCAATCGCAGCGGGAACATTCTTTGGTCGCATCCCGCATTCGCCAACAAGCGGATCTACGCGAGAAATGACAAGGAACTCGTTTGCGTGGATCTAGCCGAGTAGTGCGACGCGAAAGGAGGAGGAGGGTGGGAGCGGTTTCCGAGCCGCGGAGTCGGGGTTGTCTGCGATTGTTAAAAAGAGTTGTTCGCGGACGATTCAAGGACCTCTTTTGGATTATATAAACTTCGTGCATTACGTACGTATTATATGGCATAATCCCTTGCGGAATGGGTCGTCTCCCGCGCAACTCAACCCAAACTCAACCCCTGTTGAAACGCCCGCGGATCAGATGAAAATAGTGAAAAGCGAATTAGGTGAATTTGAGATTCACAACCGCTATGTCATAGCGCGTTTCAAGGAAGGAATGGAACTGGGTTTTGAACACGTGCCGGAAATTTCCAAGTTGCTTTTGGAGCACTGCGACGGGACCTCCGTGGGTTGGATCGGCGATCGTATTAATGATTATTCGTTTGATCCTCTCGCGGTGCAGACGATGTTCGATCGGTTGCCCAGTATTGCGAGTTGGTGCAATGTTATGCGCGACGGTCGGACAGTCGACTTGCAGCCATACGTCGCGCAAATGACGCCTCCGGGCTTTCCCGCTGCAAGTTTCAAGTCCTTGGATAAGGCGATTGAGTGGACCCTGGCGCAGTCAAATCGATAGGGCTCTGCATTATGTCTAATTAGTGAGGTTTGGGGTGGATCGCCGATTTCACGGACACTCTCAGGTTAAAAACGCACAATAGGCATTATGTCTAATAAAGATGTTTCATATTCATTGGGATGTTTCGGGGTGCTCGCCTGCTGCGGGACAGCTGCAGAGGATGGCTGAGAAGAAGCGACTTGGTTTCCTAGTGCAGGAAGCTGCGAATACCGGTATGCGTTAGGGTCATGTCGTACTCGTTGACCGCTTCGACGATGTACTCGGTTCGAAGCGAGCCGCCGGTTTCCACTACGTGCTGAATATTGGAGCGGCTGGCCCGATCGATATTGTCGCGGAATGGGATGAACGCGTCGCTGCCCAGGCAGATGTCCTTGTATTGGCGATTCCATTCGATGCGTTCATCGCCGGTAATGGGTTCGGGGCGCCGATTGAAATTTTGGAGCATCATGGCTTCTTCCGAAGCGCTGAGAGATTCCCAGAGCAGGTACTGGTCGATCAGGTTGGTTTTGTCGACTTTCTTGGTCCCCTCCTTGAAATCGAGTCCCCGCACTTTCGGGTGGCGCTGCAAGAACCATTTGTCGGCTTTGTCGCAGGCGAGGCGCGTGCAGTGGATGCGGGACTGTTGCCCGGCGCCAATGCCCACGATCTGGCCGTCGTAGGCGACGCTAATCGAGTTCGACTGCGTGTACTTGAGCGAAATCGCGGCGACCAGCAAAGTCTCGATCGTCTCGTCGGAAATGGACTTGTTTTCGGATACGACGTTTCTCAAGTCGGCCTTGGAGATAAGTCGGCTGTTGCGGGTCTGCTGGACGCGAATGCCGAACAGATCGCGCTCTTCAATGCCTTCGGGCATGAAATCGTAGTCGATTTCCAGGACGACGAATCCACCCTTCTTTTTCTGCTTCAGAATTTCCAGGGCTTCGGGTTCGTATCCCGGGGCGATGATGAGATCGGAAACTTCGGTTTTGAGGAATTGGGCGAGGCTGACATCGACCGTATCGCTGACTGCGAGAGCGTCGCCGAAGGAGCACAGGCGATCGCCGCCTCGAGCTCGAACATAGGCGCTGGCAACGGGAGAAAAATCGGTGGTCTTGAGAAACTGGGATTCCTTGAAGGCATCGTCGATCGGCTTGGCGATGGCGGCTCCGGCGGGGCTGACGTGCTTGTAGGAGGCGGCGGACGCTTTGCCGGTGGCTTCCCTGAGCTCTCGAACCAGTTGCCAGGAGGTCAAGGCATCCAGCATGTTGATGTAGCCGGGCGCTCCGTTGAGGATTTTGAGCGGAGAGGGGTCCGGCAGTTCGAGGTAGGCTTCTTTCTGATGAGGATTGGTGCCGTAGCGCAAAGGAATCATGCATTCTTGGTAAATGCGCTTTGTTCGCGATGGAAAGATCGAAAACAGGAAAATGCTCGATCGGAGGCTTCTGAGGCTCGAAACCTTCAAACGGAATGCTTTGGCGCCGCGAATTCGAGGAATTCGACCGGATTATGCCCCTTGGGCACGGTTTGAAGAGAACTTACTTTCTCGTATTGACGGTCCAAAATTGACAGTCTGACTGAAATTGTAAGAGTTCAGT
>CBFHHM010000006.1:53903-137033 GCA_965655705.1 Candidatus Pelagisphaera sp. | reverse complement strand
TTCCAGAGTCGCTGCCGCAAACGCTTCAATCTGGACAACCGTATATCAGAAACCTATTGGGTTTAACTTTCAAAATGAGTGACTCCTCCCCTACTTCTCCTTCAGACAATAACAGCTCCGGCGCCGATTCGGCATCGTTTTTCGCATATCTCATCTTGCGCGCGTGGCTCGGCCTCCGAGCTCTCGTAACTGGAATCGAGAAATTTTCGGCGACCGTTACCAAGGAGGTATCCGTCGGCGGCGAAGATGGCGGTTTTGCCATCACGACCGAAGTTCAGGTCAAGGAGTACGGTTTTTCGCATTACAGCGGAGTGCCGGCACCGCTCTATGAAAAGCTTGCGGAAGAACCGCTCATGCCTGGATTCGCTCTCACTATCTACTCGGGAGTTCTAGGGTATGCGCTTGTCGCTGTGGGCATTATGATCCTTGCGGGTATCTGCTCGCGCATTGCCCTGCTCGTTTCCGGACTCATTTGGGCCAGCCTGAGCATGGGGCTGATCCTTCTCAAGCAAGATGCGGGTATCGCTTGGCTCGGCATGCACGTCGCGCTTACGGTTGCCGCCCTACTGCTAGTGAAACACAATCGATTCGCTGCGGTCGAAAAGTAGTATCTCTCTAATCTAAGTTACGCACCTACATGAACACAGACACACCTTCTAAACTGTCCGTCGGACGCAGGGATTTTCTCAAGACGAGCGCCCTCGCCAGTGGCGGCATCCTGCTCGCGCCTTCCATTATGAAGGCCCAGTCCTCGCCGAATGGAAAAATCAATCTAGCTATTATCGGCTACGGCAAACAAGGCGAAGTCCTGACTAACTCGATGCTTCAGATCGAGCCGCGCCCCTTCCAGATCGTAGCGGTTTGCGATATCTGGAAAAACAGCATCGGCAAGTGCCGCAGCCTGCTCCGCACGGAGAGTCCGGAGCTAAAGTGGTATTTCGACTATGAAGAACTGATCGCGGCCAAAGACGAACTTGGCCTGGATGCGGTGATCGTCGCCACTCCAGACCTCTGGCATGCGCGCCACACCAATGCCTGCTTGAAGGCGGGTCTGCACGTCTACTGCGAAAAGATGATGTCCCGCACGATCGACGAAGCGCGTTCGATGGTGCAAACCGCTCGCGATTCCGGCCAACTCCTGCAGATCGGTCACCAACGTCGTTCCAATCCGCGCTATCTGCACGCTTACCACAATCTCATCAAGCGCTCGGAGCTGCTCGGTCGCTTCACGACCGCCAACGGTCAGTGGAATCGCTCGGCCAAGCCCTTCCGCGAAGTCAATCCGCGCATCGCCGTGCCGCAGGATATTCTCGAGAAAGCGGAATTCGAGAACATGGAAGAGTTTCTCAACTGGCGTTGGTACCGGAGATTGAGCGGAGGTCCGATCTCCGATCTGGGCTCGCACCAAATCGATATCTTCAACTGGTTCTTCGACGCCCTGCCTAAGAGCGTTCAAGCCAGTGGCGGCAACGACTACTTCGAAGGCCGCGAATGGTACGATAACGTAATGGCGATTTTCGAATACGATACGCCTCACGGTCCGGCTCGCGCATTCTACCAAACCCTGGCGACTACTGGCGCGGGTGGCGGCTATTACGAGTATTTCATGGGCGACGAAGGCGCGTTGCGAATGTCGGAAAACCCTGCCTTCACCAAGATGTACCGCGAGGCCTACGAAGAAACCCAGGAGACTTGGAACGAATTGGCCAAAAAGGGCTTTATCCGCAAGGAAGAGGCTGCCGAAAAGAAGGTTGTCACCAAGGTCGACGTACGCGAATCCGCGCCGCCTGACGCATACGACATACCAATCGTCCTCAACAAGATGCCGCATACGCCTCACCTCGAAAACTTCTTCGACGCGATCAATGGCAAGGCCAAGCTAAGCTCCGATGGCGAACACACCCTCAAGAGTGAAATGGCGATTTTCCATGTGAACGAGGCCGTCGCTGCTCGCAAGACGATCGAGCTCTCGAAAGACGTCTACGAAATCTAGGCAGGGAACAAATCGTAATTGAAGTTTTCATACCAATAAACAGACACCGCATATTTATGACTAAGAAATTGATCTCTCTCTTGGCGCTTAGCGCCCTCGGTTCGGCGGTTGCCGTCGCCGAGAAGCCGCTCGTCGTCGAATTTCCTCCGCCTTTTCTGATTGGCACCCCTGTCCAGGTGAACCTACCGCACTTGGAGGATCCCGGCACGCCGGCTCCCACGATTATGGTTCCGGATAGCGCCACCAATTTGGCGGAAGGCAAAGAAGTCACTTCTAGTGACGATTTCCCTATCATTGGCGACTTGAGCTACGCGACGGATGGCGACAAGGAGTCTGAAGAAGGCTACTTCGTGGAGCTCGCTCCCGGCCTGCAGTGGACCCAAGTCGATCTCGAGAATGAATCGACGATCTACGGCGTGGCGCTTTGGCACTTTCACACGCAGAAGCGAGCCTACCACGATGTGATCGTGCAGGTTTCCAACGAAGCGGAATTCAAGAGCGGCGTGACCACGATCTTCAATAACGATCACGACAATTCTTCCGGTCTCGGCAAGGGCCCGGACAGCGCTTACTTGGAAACGAACCAAGGCAAGCTTATTGACGCCCGCAAGACCAAGGGGCAATACGTTCGAATCTACTCGGCGGGCAATACCAGCAACGAGATGAATCACGTCGTGGAAATCGAAGTATTCGGCACCCAATAGTCCTTAGATACGCCGCAATTTCAAACGCGTCCCGAGCCTCGTCTCCGGACGCGTTTTTCGTAGCCCGACCGTTAGCTGAACGATTGCATCGCGTGGCCCTTTCCGTTCCAATCGGCCTAGCAATCTCGCTTTAAACGCCTTGCCCTTTCCCTCCACAGTCAAACGCGGTTTCCATTTAATCGCGAGCATCGCCATATTCGCCATAGGGCTTCAATTGCGTATTCAGAATTCCCAGGTCCGCATTCTCCATTCGGACGAGGCTGTCCAAGCCTATCAGTTGTGGGAACTCATGGAAACGGGCGACTATCGATACGATCCCGTCGATAAGCACGGTCCGACGCTCTACTATGCCTCCTATGCGCTCAACGGAATGCTGGGAATCGAGTCGCCGGATCTCGAGCGCGGCACCCTTCGGCTCCTTCCCCTGATCGCCAGCGGGGCTCTTCTGGGCTTCGTTCTTTTTCTGGGATGGCGCCGCGAGGCATCGATCTATTTGCTCGGGGCGCTGTTTTTCGCCCTCTCGCCCCTAGCGGTGGTTTATGGCGCATACTATGTGCAAGAAGCCCTGTTCGCGCTGCTGGGCTTTGCGGGCTACTATGTTTTCCACTCGTATTGGCAAACCCCGAGCATTGGCAAAGCCGTTGGATTCGGGGTTTTGGCGGCGGCGCTCTTCGCGACGAAGGAAACGGCGATCATCCACCTTTTCGCCATTGCCCTCGCGACTTGGCTTTCCCAGGAGCGCCTCTGGGAGGCGGCGGCCTGGAAAGCCGCGACGAAGCCGAAAGTCTTGGGGGCTGCCTTGGGGGCATTTGCGTTGGTCTGGGTCCTTTTCTTCTCCTCCTTCTTCTCGGATTTTTCCCAGTTGACGGACAGTTTGAGGGCGTTCATCAACTACGCCGACCGATCGACGGGCCAAGGGCACGAAAAGCCGATTGGCTACTATTTCTCCCTGTTTTGGCCACACACCTCGGAGGGCGTTCGCTGGAGCGAAGCTCCGTTTTTTCTAATAGGGTTGGTCGGTTTGGTTCTGGCCGCTTGGGACCGAGATCCGGCCCGCAGCTCCCTGCGCGGCGCGGTATTCTATGGATACATCGCCTTCGCAGTCTATTGCCTAATACCCTACAAGACTCCTTGGCTTCTCTTGAGCTCGGGCCTTTCGTTTGGGCTGGCGGCTGGATTCGCGCTCCGCAAACCGATTTCAACGAATGCGCCCACGCCCATTCGTTGCCTTGCCGCGATCGCCGTCGCTATGCTAGCTTGGCAGCAATTTCAAAGCGCTCGCAAATCGAACTATTACGCAGCGGACGCGCGCAATCCCTATATCTACCAGCACACTTCGCCTCAGTTCGCCAAGCTCACGCAAAGGATCGAGGACATCGAAGCGCTCGATTCGAATTCGGATCTGTCGATAGCGGTCGCTGGCGAGGACAACGCGTGGCCGCTCCCTTGGCATTTGCGCGATAATTCGACGGTGGGCTACTGGTCGAACCCGGCGGAAACGCCTGCATTGGATATCGTGATTGGGCCGGTGGGCTCGCTTCCGGGAGGGCTTCCCCAAACGCACATGGTCGAATACCATGGACTGCGTCAGAACGTTGTTCTCGAATGCTGGATACGCCAGGAGCTTTGGGATGCGTTCATGAGAACGAGAGAGTAGCGATGAGGCGAAGCGATTGTCCCAATCTTCAGACCTATTTGCGCGAGGCCATGGCGTGCGAATTCGCCTTCTATCTGCATGGCGAGCGCACGGGTCTCATGGATACCGCGGTTTCGGAGGCGGAGGATCTGCTGGATCGGCTCGAGTCGCGGTTGAGCTTATACATTGAGAACAGCGATACGAACCGAATCAATCGAGCGAGGACCGGCGAAACCATTCGGATTTCCGAGGACACCGTCGATTGCTTGCTGGGCGCTTTCGATGCGAGCGCTCGATTGAATGGGAAGTTCCACCCATTCATGGGGCAAGCGGCGATCGATGCCAAAGGCCAAGCGGCCGAAGTGAGCCGATTCCTGCCGCTCGGTCGCGCGGCAACGGGGACGGCGGAACCTGTCTTGGGACTGGATCCTGAAAATGGGGTTGCGACTAAATTGATCGAGGGACCGCTGCTCGATTTAGGCGGTATCGGAAAAGGCTATGCATTGGACCGGCTGGCCGCGCATTTCAAGCAATGGGACTATCCGGTTGGTTTGCTCGAATCCGCCGGCAGTACTTTTATCGCTCTGGGGGCTCCAGAAGAAGCGGACGGCTGGGAATTGGATATCGGCTTCAAGGATTCGGTTCGGACGGTTCGCCTAGCGGAGGGCCAAGCCTTGGCCAGTTCGGGAGAGACGTTTCAAACGGCCCACGTAATCGACCCCGCGACCTTGGACTCTCCCCGAGGGTGGCACCGTAGCTATGCCCAGTCTGCAAGCGGGGCGCTCGCCGATGCGGCCAGCACCGCTTCCCTTCTATCAACCGAAGCGGAACTTCGGAAGGTGGTGGAATCCGACGACTTGATCTCGTTCGCCTTGTATTCGGATGAGCGTGACGTTTACCTAGGTTCCTTCTTCGCATAGACGCGATCACTGGAAATGGACAGCGAACCGAACAATTCACAGGAAACGCTCCTCGTCGTACCCTGTTTCAAGGAACGCCTTCGCTTGCCTCGTTTTCTACCGGAACTTTGTCGAACCCTCGAGGGCTCGAATACGTCCGTACGAATTTTGGTGGTCGACGATGGGTCCCCCCCGGAAGAGGCGGCCTTTTTGCAGCGCTATGTCGAAGCGCTGCGTCCGCGATTTTCTAGACTGGACGAACCGCTTCTATTGGACGAGAACCAGGGGAAAGGCGGGGCTATTCGAGCGGGTTGGAACACGGGAGATTCATTCGATCGCCTAGCCTTCGTCGATGCCGATGGGGCCGTCTCCGCATCGGAAGTCGGGCGAGTGCTGGCCTCGGATCCCGCCGATCGCGTGCTGCTCGCCATTCGCGATCCGAAAAACGCCCAACCGCTCGAGCGCACGCTGTCGCGAAAGGCGGCGGCGAAGCTCTTCAATTGGCTAATCCGGTGCCGCTACGATATCGACGTACCCGATACGCAATGCGGCTTTAAGATCGTCCCGGGCGAATTCTATCGCAATGCGCGTTCCGAGCTGAAGCAGTGCAGCTATGCGTTTGACCTAGAGCTCATTCTCGCTGCGAGGAAGGCGGGATACGAGATGGATACGATCCCAGTCGATTGGACCGAGATTCCAGGGAGTAGCACGAACGCGAAGGAAGCGCTCGCCTTCCTGAAGCAGTTGCTCCAGCGCTCGATTTGAATTCCCGGAAATTTGCAGCCCGTGCTGGCGACGCCAGCGTGTTCGCTCACTCGTAACGCAAGGCTTCCAGAGGCGAACGTTTGGCGATACCGAGGCTGTTGAGCATTCCCGTGACCAAGGTGAGCGTTCCAATGACTAGGACCGCTCCAATCGTAACGCCCCAGGGGATATACAGGTCGATTTTGAACAGGTAACGGGTCATTGCCCAGGCGCCGCCTAGAGAAAGCAGTATGCCGGACAGGCTGCCAATTCCTCCCAGGAGAAAGTACTCGATGCCCATGATCGATCGTACTTGAGCGACGGATGCTCCGATCGAGCGCAGGAGCACGCTTTCTCGAACACGCTGATAACGGCTGGTTAAAACCGTTGTGATGAGGGCGATCAATCCCGTAAGGATCGTGAAAGACGCCATGAAACGGACGACCAGACCGATTTTGTCGAAAATCTCCTGGAGACTGTTCAGCACCATTTCGAGATTGATGGCGGATACGTTGGAAAATCGCTTTACGACCTTCCCTTGCAAGGTGGCTATCCGTTCCGTTCCCTCCGCTCTTAGGGCGACCAAGTGATTCGCAGGAGCGGCTTCCAACACGCCAGCGGGGAAGACGACGAAAAAGTTGGGCTGCATTTGTCGCCAATCCACTTTTCGAATGCTATCGACGCGCGTTTCCACGGGAAAGCCCTGTACGTCCCAATTCAATACGTCTCCAAGTTTGAGATGGAGCGCTTCGACCATTCGTTGCTCGACCGAAATGGGAATAGGTTCTTGCCCGCCCAAGCTAGACTGGCCTTTGAAATCGCCTTCGATAAGCGTTTCGTGATCCCGCAGCTGGTCGCGATAAGTGGATCGATATTCTCGAGAAAGCGCCCAACGCTCGTAAACCGGTTCCCGAGACTCGCGCAGTTCGCGGGTGGTTTGCCCTCTCACCCGCGTGAGGCGCATCGAAACCATGGGGTCGTGGAAATGCAGGTCGGCGCCCTGCTCTGCCGCGATCGACTTCACATCGTCGACTTGATCGGTCTGTACATCGAAGAAGATCGTATTGGGCTTGGAGTCTTGGTCGTTGATCTCGCCGCGCTTCAAGATACTGACTTCGCAGAGGTACAAGGTATAGATCAAGAACGCGCCCATGCCGATCATTACAACGAGAGAGACGCTTCGGTTATTCGGTCGGTATAGGTTGCTTAAACCCTGTTTCCAAACGAAGGGAAAGGAATCCGGAGCGATGCGACGCAGGGCGGAACGCAGCGCGACGCCTATCGCCGCCAAGGCGAGAATGGCCGCAATCAAGCCCCCGAAGAATCCGACGGCATCCCGAAGGCGATCGGTCTGCAATATCGAAAACAAGAGGCCGAGAGCGGCGATGGCGGCAGTGGTGGCCCAGACCAGCCAGTCCTTGCGTCCGGGGCGTACGCCCATCGATGTTCGAATGGCCCGCATGGGCGATAGGCGGCGCAGGGGAAGCAGCGGCAGAAAAGCGAACAAAGTCGTGAGTATCCAGGCGAAGCCGAATGCTTCCGCCAAACGGCCCCAAACGAACTCGAAGGGGAGTTCGAATGGCAAGAACTGCTCTACGATCTGCGGCAAGGCCATTTGGGTGGCCACTCCCAGCAACGTGCCGATGGAGCAGCCGATAAAGCCGACAATAGCTATCTGGATACAAAAGACCCACATGCTGTCTCTGGTCGAGCATCCCAGGCAGCGCAGCACCGCCATCGAACCGCTCTTTTCCTTCAAATAGACTTGGACCGCCCCGGCGATCCCGACCCCGCCTAACAGCAAGGCCACGAATCCGACTAGGCTCAAGTAGCTCGTCATTTGATCGAGCATGCCGCTTATCTCCTCTTTCTGTTCCTCGGCCGTGTCGAAGCGTACGCTATCGCGCCGCAGCTCGAAGCGTTCGGCCTCCAGTTGCTGCTCCATTTCACCGGTGACGCCTCCTTCGAAAAAATAGCGTTTGCGAAAGGTCTGGCGGCTTCCGAATCCGAGTAGTTCGGTTTCCTCCAAAAAGGCGGCGGGTATGAGGATACGCGGCGAAAAGGCGCTGCCGAACGAAGATTCGCCGGGCATGGTAAGGATTTCGCCTATCATCTCGAACTGCGTTTCGCCGATACGAATCGTATCGCCTATTTCAAGGTCGTATTGGAGGCGCAAGGATTCTTCGACGAGGGCCACCCGATCCGTCGAATCGGCTACCGACAGCCCTTCCGGGCGCGTATCCAGAGTTCCGTACCAGGGGAAGCCGCCGTCCATGGCTCGCAAGGAGACCAGGCGCGTGCCCCCGTTCGCTTCGAACACCGCCATGGTGGAAAGTCGCGATTCGCTCGCTTCGTCGCTTGCCCCGAGGCTCTCGAAGAAGGCGAGTGATTCCTCAGTGAACGGCTCTCGGCTTTGAAATTCCAGGTCCGCGCCGAGCAAGGCCCGGGATTGACGATCGACTTCGGCTTCCAAGTTTCCCCGCAGGGAATTGACTGCCACCAGGGCTGCGACGCCAAAAATGACGGAAAAGCCGAACAAGGCGAGCTTGCCGCGCGTGCGTCGCGTATCCCGCCAGGCCATCAGCCAAATCCAGTTGGCTTTCGGCTTCATGCGACTAGGTGTTTCGCTGCCTTCGCTCATGTGGATTCGGTTAGCGTTCCGCTGTCGATTCGAAGGATCCGATCGGTCTTTTGAGCGAGATTCAAGTCGTGGGTAACCAACACGAGGGTCGTGCCCGCATCGCGATTCAGGCCAAAGAGCAAATCGACGATGGATCCGCTCGTATCCGAGTCCAGGTTACCAGTGGGCTCATCGGCGAAGAGTATCTTGGGGCGATTGATGAAGGCGCGAGCGATGGCGACGCGTTGTTGCTCCCCGCCCGACAGTTGCACCGGGTAGTGGTCTTCGCGATCGGAAAGTCCCACCTTATCGAGGAGGCGCTTGGCCTCGTCGACGCAGTTTGTCTCTCCGCGCAATTCCAGGGGAACTTGCACATTCTCCAGAGCAGTGAGCGTCGGTAGCAGTTGGAAATTCTGGAAGACGAAGCCCACGTTACGATTTCTCACATCGGCTCGTTCGTCTTCGCTCATCCGACCGAGCGATTCTCCCGATATGAGGACTTCTCCAGAAGTCGGCTCATCCAAACCGGCGCACAGTCCCAGCAAGGTCGTTTTCCCACTGCCCGAGGGACCGACAATGGCAATCGATTCTCCCAATTCCGCCGAGAAGCTGGCTTCTTTCAGTACTTCCAGCGAACGGTCTCCGCTTAAAAAGGTTTTGGTGACATTAACGAGTTCGAGAATCGATGGATCCTTCATATTGCCTTAAACGCGCGAAGCGTGAGATAGTTTCAGGTATTTGTGTTGCGAATTTCGCGAACTGCAAATGAAACCATATTCCGTAAACCGCGTCCTAAACGGTATGTCCGCGCTTCCGAAACGCATACAGTTCCTCCCGCTCGCCCTTAGGATTCTCGCTATCCTGGGCTTCGCTATGGCCTACTCGGAAGAGACGGAAGGCGAAGCGGCCAATATCCTGATCTTCGGCGACAGTCTGACGGCGGGCTTCGGGGTGGATTTCGAACAAGCCTATCCGAACCGAGTGCAAGAGCTGATCGATCGCGATGGACTCGCTGGCAATGTCATTCCATCGGGCGTTAGCGGAGAAACGAGCGCAGGGGGCCTGAGACGGGTTTCCTGGGCGATGCGCGTTCCGATCGACATCTTCGTGCTGGCGTTGGGCGGAAACGACGGATTGCGAGGTATCGACCTGGAAGATACGCGCCACAATCTCCTCGAAATCGCCAATAAGGTTCGGGCCCAGAACCCGAGCGTTCGCATCGCCATTGCCGGCATGCAGATGCCTCCCAATTTGGGCGCCCATTACACCGAGGCCTTTGCCGCGCTTTATCCCAGCGTCGCTGCGGAATTGGATGCGTATTTGATCCCCTTTCTGCTGGAAGGAGTCGGAGGCGACCCGAAACTGAATCTATCGGATGGCATTCATCCGAATCCGGAGGGCCACAAACGAATCGCCCGGTACGTCTACGGTCATCTGAAAACCCTTTTGGGCGAGGACTAGGCGCTCGATCCTCTGGTCTAGATTTCCCTTTCCAAAATCGTTTCGCCTTTCCAAGATAGGCCCGGCTCGTCCTCCTGTCGCTTCCCATGAAATCCATCGCAAACTTCCTTTCGGTTCTCGCCATATTGGGAGCAGTGGCCTCTGGATTGTTCTTTTATCTGAACGATGGCGATAAGTCGCAGCTGGAACAGGATACCGCGAGTCTGCAAGCGCGTCTCCAAGCGGAGCAGAATCGGTTAACGGAGTTGAGCGAGCGCCTGGAGGAAAGCCGAACCCGCGAACAGCAGAGCGTAAATTCGCTGGAGGAAGCGCGTTCGAATATTACAGTGATCACGGCCCGTTCGAATCAGCTCGCCCGCGAGAATCGTCGTTTCAATGAAGAGCTGGAACGGCGCATGGAAAACGAAGAGCGTTTGCAGCGAGATTTGGCCGATACGCGCAAAGAGATGGCAGAGTTGGGGGCGACGACCATTTCCTTGGAGAAAGCGGAGGCCTACGAGCGCAGTATCGCCTCTCTGGAATCCGAAGTGGAACGGCTGAAGAATCTGCAACGGACCATGGCGGCAGCCACTTCGTCTGCTCTGCCTGCCAATGCGAAGCCTGCCCCCATCGATTTGCAAGGCAAAATCCTTACCGTGGGCCCCCAATCTTCTTTCGTAATCACCAATCTCGGCTTCACGAGCGGAATCCGCCTCGATCATTTACTCGATATCGTGCGCGATGGCGAAGTGATCGCCCAATTGCAGATAAGCGAGGTAAAGGAAAACTTGAGCATTGCCAGAATTCTGCCAGAGTCTTTTAAAACCGACCCCAAACCGGGCGACTCGGTCGTTAGCGGAAACCGATAGAATATGAAAAAACTTATCTCACTTTTCCTCGCCATCGCATCCCTGGGCCTGAGCCTGATCTTTACCGGTTGCACGGAAGTCGATGAATCGACCATTCCTTGGAGTCGTCCAAAGGATTGGGAAGGCGGCGTTCCCGGCATGGGAAGCACCAGTCGCTAAACGGGGCTCCTCCGTTTGGAAGGCGAAAACGCATCTCTAGTCCCCCAGTCGGGGCATCTCTACGTCATCGCCACGCCCATTGGGAATTTGGCGGACATTTCGGAACGCGCTCGTTCCCTGCTCTCCAAAGTGGACTGCGTTGCGTGCGAGGATACGCGCGTCAGCGGACTCTTGCTTTCCCGGATGGGAATCAAGAGCCGTCTAGTTGCCTACCACGACAAGAACGAACGGGCTCTCGCTCCGGCGCTGGCGGATCGAATTGCAGCCGGGGAGAGCCTTGCCTTGATATCCGATGCGGGCACTCCCGGAATTAGCGACCCGGGCTTTCGATTGACGCGGGAATGCCGAAAGCGGGCGCTGCCGGTCGTTCCCGTTCCTGGACCCTGCGCGCTTACCGCTTTGCTCAGCGTAAGTGGCCTCCCCTCCAATGGCTTTCTTTTCGTCGGCTTTCTAGCGCCCAAGTCGGCCGCTCGAAAGCGTTTCCTCGAGCAGCATAGCGACTTCCTCTACTCGATCGTTCTCTACGAATCGTGTCACCGCATCGACAAGCTGATCAACGAAATGAACGGCATTCTAGAGCCGGAGCGCTGCGTGTGCGTTGGTCGCGAGCTTACGAAGCGCTTCGAGACGATTCACACGGGTCCTTTGTCCACCGTTTCCGAATCGGTTCGGCAGGGCAGCAAGAAAGGCGAATTCGTGGTGATTATCGCGCCGTCCGGATTCGAACTCTAGCCATGTCGGACTATCGCGTAGGCGTCATCGATGTCGGCAGCAATACGATCAAATTGCTGATTGCGGAACGGGATGGGACGGAAGGCGTTCGTTCCGCTCGATTCGAAGTCGAAGAAGTACGCATCGGCGAAGGCTTGATTGGAAATCCGCCGCGGATCGATAGCGATGCGATGGCGCGAGGAGCGAAGGCGATTGGACGATTGGCTCGAATGGCCCGATCGGAGAAGGTCGGCGCGTTGCGGATGGTGGCGACGAGCGCCGTTCGGGATGCGGCGAATCGAGCGGACTTCATAGAACTGGCCCGACGCGAGGCCGACTGCCAGCTGACCGTTTTAGACGGTGAATCGGAAGCCCGCTATATCGGGATGGGCTTGCGAACCGATCGTTCCCTTCGCTCGTTGGACAGCTACACCTTGCTGGACCTCGGAGGAGGATCGTTGGAATGTATTCAATTTTCGGATGGGACATCGAAACTCGTTCGAAGCCTCAACCTAGGAGCCGTTCGATTGGCCTCGGAGTTCGTGCGGGATCGTTCCCTTCCTTTGCATGCGGAAGTGGAAGAAGCGATTGCCAAACGCGTTCCGTTCGCTTTCGAGCAAGCGAATATCGCCCAGGGCAGCAGTCCCTCGCCGAATGCCGTACTGACCGGGGGAACGGCTGCCCTGATCGCGGGAGCGCATCGTCGGAATTTGGACACGGGCCTGGCCCTTGCGGAGATCGCAGCCTTTCACCGGAGCGTTTCGGAAATGCATCAGAGCGCTCGAATCGAGGAAATGGAAATTCCTCCCGCGCGTTCGGATATCTTCCCAACGGCGACGACCATTCTTTTGTCGGCATTGGAGTATCTCGGATGCGGGCGCGTTTATTTCTCGAGCCGAAATCTAAGATTCGGTATCGCGAGCGAACTGCTCTCCAAGCTCGCTTAGCAAATGCTCGAAAAAAGGCGTTTTCGCTTCGAGCGGGCGACCGGCTCCAGCGACGCTTCTTTCAGCCCCTATTGGGCTTAGGAACTCGCCATCAGCGCCTATGCGCGAGGTCACTCTAGGGGGTGTTGTCGACTTAGAAGCAAGCGAAGCGAATCCTCTAATGCCCCTAGGAATCGCCCGCAAATGGAGCGACTTTCGATCGAGTTTTTGCGGCTGCCTCTAGATTTCGCCGGACGAAATCCGATACAATAGAAGGAGTGGGTGGGATGAGCGCGATGAGACGCTGCGCCGGCCCCTAGCTATTCAATGTCAACCCAACTATCTATTTCAATCGAAGCCAATGGGTGAACCCGGCAAGCCAAATCTGCCATTTCGTCCTAAAGGGAAAGGGACGGAAAAGCTGTCTCTCCGTTCGGCGAGCAAAACCGCGCTGCTCAATTCCGTTCCGAGCAGTCCGAACGCCTTTTGCTTGGGCGAGTCTATAGCCGCGCTTTCCACGGTCTTGAAGAACGACGTCGCTTTGCTTGACGAATATTCCTTTGCGGGGGGTGATCTCGACGAGCACCGAGCAGCGAATCGATGGTATGTCGAGGCATCCGAAGTAAACGCCCTCTCCTGTTCCCAATCGGTGAAGCGTTGGGCGATCGAACGTCTCTCGCCTCTTAAATTCACTTACGAGGTAAAGAATCGTCTCAAGCCGAAGCAGGATGAAGAGAACGCGGATGCGCTCGCGTCGCGGAAGCTGCTCGAACTCGCGGAAGACTTCTTCCAGATTTCCAGCTTCTGTCGCGATCTGAAAGGGCTGCATATCGAGATGTCCCCCCATGCCGCTGGCATGGAGTTCCTGTTCGAATTCGTGGGAGACTGCGAACGCAGGGAATTGCGGAATATCGAAGATCAGGGAATGAACGTGCTCTTTTCGAAATATTCCCGGGAGAACAGTATGCGACTCCGAGCGAACATTTCCGATGAATTCGCGGAAATCCAGGTAGTCGTATTTCGAGCCAATCTCCGCTTGGGAATGAGTCCCGTCGCTGATTAGGACGCCCGATTCTTCGAATGCTAGCGAAGCGACTGCTTCGAGCGATTGTCTTTGGGCAGTTCCGATCGGAAAACCTCGCGCCATACCGCGTGCATGACCCAGAGGCCAAAGCCGCAGGGCAACAGGGAAATCGCTCCGATGGTGAACCAACTACTGCGAATCGATTCGAAGAAGGTTGGAATGAGCATTAGCGCTGTAAAGCGATAGCACCAGCGCTGTTTCGCGTACAGTCGCTCTGGGGATCCCGGCGTCGAGACGAAGTTGAGATCCGACTTCAAACGACTGGCCACGAAGCCGAAGTATCGGCCGTAAAAGTATGCGTAGAACACCCAGACCGCTCCCCATGTCCATGCTCCCGATAGATCTGTAGTTTCCTGATTCACTGAGTGATTTGCGCGCTCGTGCGAAAAGCGGGTGCTGTTCGCTTCCTTTTCGATCGGTTTGAATCCTTAGAACCTAAAGAACTACGGGTTGTTCCCTTCGCTCTGAGAGGAGCGAATTCGCTTCCAATGTCGTCGCTCGACCAAAGTCGCGTAATTCGCCCAACGCTTCAATGCCTAAACCAATGCTCGAATCCCTGAAATTTTACTGGAATCTTGCAGGCAGCTTGGCAACGTGAGGGCCATGCAATCCGCAAACGACGAAGTTCTCGATATTTTCCACGAAACGAATGCCTTGCTCCAAGGGCATTTCATTTTGAGGTCGGGTTTGCGTAGCGAGTATTTTTTCCAGTGCGCTCAAGTCTGCCAGCACATGTCGGCGGTCAGTCGCTTGATCGAGCTATTGGCTCCTAAGCTCAAGGACATCTCTTTCAAGACCGTTTTGGCCCCGGCTATGGGAGGGCTCGTGGTCGGACAGGAAGTCGCGCGTCAATTCGATGCCCGCTATATTTTCGCGGAGAAGGAGGATGATCGACTGGTCATGCGGCGCGGCTTCAAAATGGATCCAGGGGAGCCCATTTTAATCGTGGAGGACGTCATCACTCGCGGTGGTCGAGTCAATGAGGCTATCGAGATCGTCAAGGCTCATGGAGGATCGGTGGCGGGTATCGCCGTGCTCGTCGATCGCAGCCAAGGGAAAGCCAGTTTCGACTATCCGCTCATCTCCTTATTGCAGATGGGATTTCCCACCTACGCGCCGGACAACCTGCCCGATCATTTGAAGGAAATCCCGGCCATCAAGCCCGGGAGCTAGACGGAAGCCGGGCACGCAGGCCGATACGGGCCGAACTCAGCCGATCTCGGTCCATTGACCGCCGGCTCTAAAAGAGGTCAAGGCCGCGTCGGTGAACTTCATGTAATTCAGACCATCTTCGAAAGAAGTTAACGCGACCGGCGTTCCCTTTCGGATACTGTCGATAAAGTCGGCTTCTACATTCCACGATCCGATCGAATCGGGTTCTGGTTCGACCAATTGCTCTTCGCCTCCAAGCGATGTTTGGAACAGCGCTCCGGCCTGAAGATCGAGGCGAAGCGTCCCTTTCGAGCCGCACAACGCGTATTCATCCCTCCCCGATCCCAATTCCAATCCCGTCATGTGAGCGATGTACCGAAGGCCGTCGCCGTACTCGGCGATGCTTTGCAGCGTTTCGGGGATGAGGACCTCCGAATCTTCATTCGCCTCCGGATTAAACCGTTGATCCGTGTAAATGCGCCCGTCGGCCCACACGCGTTGCGGCTCCTGGCGCAGCCAGCGCTGGGCCGGTTCGTAATAGATGCCCAGCATCATCGTATTGTTGCCGCTGTATTCGATTTGCTGGCGCCAGTTGAGGGGCGCGGCGCCGTCGACGTTCATCGGCAGCGTTTTCATGGAGCGTACTTCCCGCAACTCGCCTAGGGCGCCTGAGTCGATAAGGTCGATAATCGTGCGATCCCATTTCAAGGTAAACGGAGATGGGACGATCTGAGCCACTCGATCGGGATTGGCCTTTGCCGCATCGGTCATGGCCTGTCCCTCTTCCGCGTTCATCGCCATGCGGGCTTCGGTAAGTACATGCTTCCCTGCCTCAAGCGCCGCGATGCTGATCTCCGCGTGCATATAGGGCCAGGTTCCAATGCAGATCGCATCGATGGTCTCGTCTTCGATTACAGCTTGCCAGTTGGAAGCGATCCGACTGACGCCCGTTGCATCGGCGGCGGCCTGCGAGGAAGCGTCGCTCCGGTTGCAAATGACGTCGACGCTGACCCCCTCGATGGCTTGCAAGCCGGGTATGTGTTTCAGCTTAGTATTGCCGCCCGCTCCTATTATCCCGACTCGAATCGAATCCGCGCTACTCATGTTGAAAGTCGCTATGAGGATGAAGAGCCCATGGCAATCTTTTAGCGGCGCTCTGAGCGGTCTTCGCCTTTTCTAATCGAGACGCGAGGCCATGAGCGAGCGATTGGCGCGTTCGCCGTAGGTTTCCGTTAGCATCTCCCATAGTCGATCCCGGTTTCGGTATCGATCGGACAAGTACGGTTTCAATTGCCGATCGAAGCGATCGCGGAAGAAACGGGCCAGGTTGATCTTCCATTCTCCGTCTTCCAATGAAAAGCCAAGGCTTACGCCGACCGGCGCGCCTTTGCGCAGCAGTCGGCCCGCAGTGACATCTCCAATGGATTCGATCGTTCCCAGGGACGTGTCGAAAAACGCATCGTCGAGCAGTTCGGCGAGATAGCCTCCTATCGGGTGCGGCTTGGCTTCCGATAGAAGGCTCTCATTCCAATCCTCCCAGTCCGATCTTTCCAGAAAATCGAGTCGCATCCGAATCATATAAATCATGTATCGGTCGAAATCGGACAGGCCCTTTATCGATGCTTCGTCCCCTCTCAGAATCCAAGGTTGCAGGCCAGAGAAGTAGTCGAGCGATGCCTTGCTGGACAAGGCATTCAATTTGTAATGCTCTCCGCCGGCCAAGGCTTGTTCGAAGGCATCGAAGGTCGCGCGTGGCCCCAGCTTCGATTGGCTGCACGACCCGATCATGAGCAGACATCCAGTCGCGAGAGCGATCCGTGCCAGAACAGGCGTGGTCCTTTTCATGGTTGATTGATCAGCCTCCGGCGAATACAACTCGAAAGCCTGCCGCTTCAAGCGTCGCCTTTACCTCGTCGCGCTTGTCGCCTTGTATTTCAATACGCCCGTCCTTGAGCGCTCCCCCGACTCCACAGCGTTTTTGAATGCGCTTCCGGAGGTCGGCTTTCTCTTCCTGGGAAATTCCGACAAAATTCTTGGCCACGGTCATCCAGCCACCGCCACCGGCCGCGCGTTGCCGAATTACGTCTACGCGCCCTCGACTTTTATTGGGTTTCGAATGAGTGGGTTGAACGCTTGGAGGCGTCTTGGGCGAAGTCTCCGGCAGATCGGCCAAGTTCAAGTCGCCGAAGGGATTGCTCCCCAGGGGAGTCGTATTTCCTTCGACTTCGACGCGGCGCTTCCGTTTGCCCATCTCGAATCAGCCCTTCCCGCCGCAAAGGCCCTTCGGAATATCCCCGTCGCCACTGAGAAACGAAAGCGCCTTCTCGTAGCTGCGTCGCTTCAAGTAGTGCTTGAGCTGAGGATCCAAATCGCGGCGATGTTCCAGAACCGCGGAATCAAGCTTGCGCAAGCAATCCGTGATAGCCGGCGCATCAGCTGCGCTAATTGCCGACTGCATTGCTATAAGAGTCGCTTTCAGCTCTTGTTCAACCATCGTGCACAAGAAATATTCCGCCTCCATTCGAGAACAAGCACCAAACGCGCATTTTGGGCTCAAATTGGTAAAAACCCGTGTATTTGGCGCCCTTTTGCTTTACTCGCAAATTACAGAGGCGTAACGATTTCTATAGGAGCTTTCATTGTTAATGCTGGCTCGATTAGTAGTTAACAATGAATTGCCATGCTGACGATCTCCACGCGTTCCAACGCTGACCTTCTCGACGAGAATTACGAGAAATGGAAAAACGATCCGAATTCGGTGGACGACCGTTGGGGCGCCTTTTTCGAGGGATTTGAATTGGGCCTGACGGTGACGCCCAAGAAGTCGGGATCGAAGAACGGGGTTTCGGCCGGCTCGGCGGGCAATGCCTCGAAGCAGATGCATGTTTCGAGTTTGATCTATCGCTACCGAAGCGTGGGTCACACTCAGGCGAATCTTGATCCCCTATCCGGTCCCCCACCGCCTAACGACGACCTGAATCTGGATCGATTCGGACTGAGCGAAAGCGATCTCGATCAGGAGTTCGACTCCGGTCACTTCCTGGATGGTCGCAATATGCGGCTCAGGGATCTCATCGATGCGCTTGAAAAGACTTACTGCGGCAATATCGGCTACGAATACGTGCACATGCAGCACACGGAGGCGCGTCGATGGATTCAGAAGAAAATAGAACCCCTCCAGGGCAAAGTCGATTTCTCCGACAAGATAAAGAATCGCATTTTGCGGAAAGTGTACGCGGCGGAGACCTTCGAGCGCTTCCTGCACACGCGCTACACGGGTCAGAAGCGCTTTTCTCTGGAAGGCGGCGAAACCCTCATCCCCTGCTTGGACAATGCCCTTGAGCATTGCGGAAGGCTTGGGATCAAGGAGGTCGTAATGGGCATGGCCCATCGCGGCAGGCTCAACGTATTGGCCAATACGCTTAAGAAGTCCTATGATTTCATATTCGAGGAGTTCGGCGACAACTACATTCCGAACACGGTTGGAGGCGATGGGGATGTCAAATACCACTTGGGTTACGAGAAGGTAATCGAGACCAAGGAAGGGCATTTAGTCGAGATACGCCTCGCTTCGAACCCGTCCCATCTAGAAGCGGTCAATCCGGTTGTCGAGGGAAAGGCCCGAGCGCGTCAGCGCATTCTCAATGACAAGGAGCGCAGGAAGGTCTTACCCATTCTCGTTCATGGCGATGCGGCCTTCGCGGGACAGGGATTGGTGGCCGAAGTACTGAATTTTTCTCAGCTGCCGGGCTATCGGACGGGAGGCACGCTTCACATCATCGTGAACAATCAGATTGGCTTTACGACGACTCCGGACGAAGCGCGGTCCACCCGTTACTGTACGGATATTGCGCGAATGATCGAGGCGCCGATATTCCACGTCAATGGAGACGATCCCATGGCGGTCGTTTTCGCGACGATGCTGGCGATCGAGTATCGGCAGGAATTCCAGGCCGACGTCGTCATCGACATGTATTGCTATCGCAAGCACGGGCACAATGAAAGCGACGAACCGATGTTCACCAATCCCGAGCTTTACGATCGGATTTCGAAGCACCCGCCCGTCAGCGCCAACCTCTCGGAGCGACTCATCAAGGACGGTACCTTTTCCAAAGAGGAAACCGAAGCGATACGAGCCGAATACGAGCGCTCTCTGGAGGATTCCTTGGAGCGCGTTAAGAAGGGGGCCGAGAACAAGATCCGAGGACGCAATCAGTTCGCGGGCTCGAATGCTGTTTTCCAGCCCAAGTACTCCTTCGATCCGGTTGAAACGGGGATAAGTCGTCAGAAGATGGAAACGATTGTGCGGGGACTGACTTCGATCCCCGCCTCGATCAAGGCGAATCGCAAGATTCGGCGCTTCATCGATCAGCGTCGGAAGGCGTTCGAGGAAGGCGCTCCGGTTGACTGGGCCTATGCCGAAGCCCTGGCGTTCGCTTCCTTGCTGGTAGACGGTACGCCAGTGAGGCTTTCGGGACAGGATAGCGAGCGCGGGACCTTCAGTCAGAGGCATGCGGTCGTGCACAACGAGGAGACGGGCGAGCGCTACGTTCCCCTCCTCAATCTCACGGAGGATCAAGCCCGATTTTGCGTCTATAATTCGCTGCTCTCCGAAGTCGGCGTTCTCGGCTTCGACTTTGGCTATTCGATCGACTACCCGAAAATGCTCTGTATCTGGGAGGCCCAGTTCGGCGATTTCGCGAACGGCGCCCAGGTAATCATCGATCAGTTCATTTCCTCGAGCGAATCGAAATGGGGCCGAATCAGCGGTTTGGTCATGCTTCTCCCCCACGGATACGAAGGACAAGGCCCGGAACACTCTTCGGCCCGACTGGAGCGTTTTCTGCAGGCTTGCGCGGAAGACAACATTCAAGTCTGCAACCTGAGCGTTCCAGCTCAGTACTTTCATGTTCTGAGGCGTCAGATGCGGCGCGAATTCCGCAAGCCGCTGATCATCATGGCCCCCAAGTCGCTCTTGCGTCACAAGGAAGCGGTGTCCGATTGGGATGCCTTCGAAAACGATTCATTCCAGGAAATCCTGGACGATACCCAGCAAGACCCGAAAAAGATCAATCGCATCGTGTTGTGCTCGGGAAAAGTCTACTACGACCTCGTCGACTATCGTCAGCTCAACAAGATTCAGGATACGGCCATCGTTCGGGTCGAGCAATTGTATCCACTTAATGGTGACTTGCTTAAGGAAATCGTTTCGCGCTATACGGCGACCAAGCGGATTGTCTGGTGCCAGGAAGAATCTCAAAACATGGGGGCATGGAGTTTTATTGCGCCCCGCTTGGAATCCCTCTTGGGAGCCAAGCCGGTCTACGCGGGCCGCGACGCGAGCGCCAGTCCCGCGGTAGGAACGATGGCGCTGCATAAAAGCGAGCTGGAAACCTTTCTCCACGAAGCCTTTTCCGCCTAGCGCCCACGATCCTTCCAAATGCAGGGAGGTCGCTCGCGACAGGCCGCGCACCGAGAATCTCAAATACGCTAAGAGCCCAACCATAGCAAATCATGGCAACCGAAGTAAAAGTTCCCGCCCTCGGCGAATCGATCACCAGCGGGATTATCGCTGCGTGGAACGTTAAGGACGGCGATTACGTCCAACGAGATCAAGCAATCTACGAGCTCGAGACCGACAAGATCACCTCGGAGGGGTTGGCTGAAGTAGCAGGCGTCATTGCGCTGAAGGCTACCGAAGGCGACGAGGTTGATATCGGGCAGACAATTGCCGAAATCGACGAAACGGCAGAGGCTCCCCAGAATGAGGGAAGCCCGGACGTATCCGAGGAAACCGTTCCCGAGCCCACCGCTTCCCTGGACGCGGATAAACCGAAAAGCGATGCTATCTCCCCTGCCGTGCGACGCATCGCGGCGGAAGAAGCGATCGATCCGAAATCGGTGGCAGGGTCCGGCAAGGGCGGTCGCGTGACGAAAGGCGACATGCTCGCTGCCTCGGAAAGCCATCCTCCTGAAGGGACGGAGACGAATGCCCCGGCGGCCGCCGCTGCGACGGGCCCGTCCGCTCCGCGGTCGACCCGCAAGCGCATGACGCCGCTGCGCCGCAAGATCGCGGAACGCTTGGTTGCGGCTCAGCAGGAAGCGGCGATGTTGACCACCTTCAACGAAGTCGATCTGAGCGCCATCAAGTCCTTGCGAGCGACTTACCAGGATCGCTTCGTCAAAAAGCACGGCCTCAAGCTGGGCTTCATGTCCTTTTTCGTTAAGGCGGTGGTTCGGGCGTTGGAAGAAGTCCCTGCGATCAACGCTATGATCGACGGAGATGAGCTCGTTCAAAACCACTACTACG
Source organism: Candidatus Pelagisphaera sp. (assembly GCA_965655705.1). Lineage (GTDB taxonomy): Bacteria > Verrucomicrobiota > Verrucomicrobiia > Opitutales > Opitutaceae > Pelagisphaera. The sequence continues at coordinate 115,786 of CBFHHM010000006.1, read as the reverse complement.
ATATCGGTATCGCTGTATCCACGGAAAAAGGACTGATGGTACCGGTGGTTCGCGACTGCGAAACTTTGAGCTTGGCGGGGGTCGAACAAGCGATTGTCGCCTATGCCGGCAAGGCCCGCGAAGGAAAGATCACCCTCGAGGATCTTCAGGGAGGCGTCTTTACAATTACCAACGGCGGGGTCTTCGGATCGATGCTTTCAACGCCGATTCTCAATGCGCCGCAAAGCGCCATTCTCGGCATGCACGCCATTCAGGAACGACCGGTCGCGGTCAACGGCGAGGTCGTTGTTAGACCCATGATGTACCTCGCCCTCTCCTACGATCACCGCATCGTCGACGGCAAGGAAGCGGTTACTTTTCTCATTAAAGTGAAAGAAGCGCTGGAAGATCCGACCCGCTTGCTCATCGACGTATAACGTTCAGACCGCTAAAAATGTCAGACACTTCCAAATTCGATGTTGCTATAATCGGCGCAGGTCCCGGCGGTTACGTTGCCGCCATTCGTTGCGCTCAACTCGGGCTCAAGACCGCCTTGATCGACAAACGCGACGCCTTGGGCGGCACCTGCTTGAATGTGGGCTGCATTCCCAGCAAGGCCCTGCTGCACAGCAGCGAACACTATGCCTTCGCCCAGTCGCACGCTGCGGATCACGGAATCGCCCTAGGAAGCGTCGAGCTCGACTTGGGTACGGTCCTCGCCAAGAAAGACAAGGTGGTGTCCCAGCTAACGGGAGGCGTCGACATGCTCGTCAAGAAGCGCGGTATCGAGCGCTTCATCGGAGCAGCTGCCTTGCAAGCGGACAAATCGATTCTCGTGTCGGAAGAAAATGGGGACGCCCGCATCCAAGCGACGCATACGGTCCTGGCAACCGGATCCGCTCCGGTGGAATTGCCCTTCTTGCCGTTCGATGGCAAGACGGTCGTATCCAGCGACGAAGGGATCGCCTTCGATCCGGTCCCGGAAAAGCTGGTAGTCATTGGCGCGGGAGCGATTGGCCTTGAATTGGGCTCCGTTTGGAGTCGCTACGGAAGCGAGGTCACGGTGGTCGAGTTTCTTCCCAAAGTGGCTGCGGGGTACGACGAAGATGTATCTCGACACTTGGAGCGATCGCTGAAAAAGCAGGGGCTCGCTATCCATACGAACACGAAAGTGACCGGCGTACGGACGAATGGGAAGCAGACGCTTGTAATCGCCGAGAAGAAGGGCCAGGAACTGGAGTTTCCCGCTGACAAAATACTCGTCGCGGTGGGTCGCAAGCCCTACAGCGAAGGGGTGGGTCTAGAGAACGTAGGTCTGGAAACGAACGAGAAAGGCCAGGTCGAGACCAATGCTCGGTTCGAGACGGCGGTGCCGGGAATCTATGCGATTGGCGACCTAATCGCCGGTCCCATGCTGGCCCACAAGGCGGAAGAGGAAGGCGTCGCTTTGGCAGAGTTTTTGGCGAGTAAGGCCGGGCATGTGAACTACGAGGTCATTCCGAACGTCATCTACACCGATCCGGAAGTTGCCGGAGTTGGCATTACCGAGGCGATTGCCAAGGAAAAGGGCATCGATGTAGCGGTCGGCAAATTTCCGCTTTCCGCCAATGGACGGGCCTTGGCGACGGATGCCACGGATGGATTCGTCAAAGTAATCGCCGATGCGAAAACCGATCGTATTCTCGGCGCGCAGGCGATCGCTCGCAACGCATCGGAAATGATCGCTGAAATCGTCACGCATATGGAGTACGGCGGCAGCGCTGAAGACTTGGCTCGCACCGTGCACGCCCACCCGACTCTTTCGGAATCGGTTAAGGAAGCCGGCCTCGCCGTATCCAAGTCGGCGATTCACTCGCTATAGCGACGGTCCCGCTTTCCTGTTTCAATACCCGCTCGCTGGTCCTGATTGTCCGGCGTCCGGATTGCCGGTTGCGCTGAGCTATACCGCAGGGTAGCTGCCCAGCCATTTGACGAAGGGGCAGCTTTTCTTCAGCTCGGCCACGGCTTCGGCCACGGGAGGCTCTTCGAAATGGCCCAAAACGTCGACGAAGAAGCAATATTCCCATGCCGCCTTGCCGCTGGGGCGAGATTCGATTTTGCTTAAATTGAGGCCGCGTTTCGCGAACACCTGCAGCGCTTCTTCCAAGGCGCCTACTTCGTCCTTTATGGACAGGAGAAAGCTGCTCTTGAACTCCACGTTTGGAATGTAGCCGCTGGATTCCTTGCCGATGACGAGGAAGCGCGTGGTATTGTCGGATCGGTCTTGTATGTTCTCGGCCACGACTGGGACCTTGTAGAGGTCCGCCGCCAAGGAACTGGCAATTGCCGCTGCCTCTGGGTCCTCGGAGGCGATCTGAACCGCTTTAGTGGTGCTGTCGCAATTGTGCAGCGATGCCTTAGGCATGTGGGCATGCAGCCAATTGCGGCATTGCAAGATGCCCTGGTCCTTTGAATACACGCTCTTGATTCGATCGATCGGCGATTGGGAGATCAGGTTTTGCGTGATATTGAGAAAAATCTGAGCGCAGATTTTCAGGTCCGAATCGAAGAACATATCCATCGAATCCAGGACGGATCCGCCGGTCGAGTTTTCGATGGGAATTACGCCATAGTCCGCTTCCCCTTTTGCCACGGTGTGAAATACGTCGGGTATCGCAGGCGTTGCCAGGTAATCGATGCTTTGGCCGAATTTGAGGAGGGCCGCTTGATGGGTGAAGGTCGCTTCCGGTCCCAAGTAAGCGATGAGCATGGGTTTCTCCAGAGCGATTGCTGCGGACATGACTTCACGATAGATCGCCCGGATCGCCGGTCCGTCCAGCGGTCCTTCGTTGAGCGCTTCCAGTTTCCTGAAGACCTGCTCTTCGCGACTGGCCACGTAGATCTGCCCACCGGAGGCTCGCTTGATCGTTCCAATTTCCGCGGCGCAGCGAATACGCTCGTTGAGCAGTTTGATTATCCGCTCGTCGAGGGAGTCGATCCGATCCCGAAGTTCGTCCAAGCTCATACTTCTGAAGCCTCCTTGTTTTCCATCTCCTCTGCGTCGAGAGCGTGGGCTTCCCCATCGCGGTCCGTTTCTTCCTCGGCAACCGAATCCGAAGGCGCCGCATCGTTCGGCATCGCCGATTCCGCTTCCTCAAGCGCCTCTCCCTCTTCGTCCTCAGCGGGGCGCTCCCCTTCCGGGAGCCCCATTTCCTTCTCGGTTACCTCGTGCTGATTGGAAACTTCGTGCAGCCACTCATCGATTTGGCGAGGCGAGAGCACATCGGATGCAGGCAGCTCTTCTATGGACTTGACGCCAACGAATTCCAGAAAGGTCTCCGTCGTGCCATATTGAATCGGACGTCCCGGCAAATCGGCTCGACCGACGATGTGTACGAGCTCGCGCTCGAGCAAGCGACTCAAAGCGCTGTCGATCGACACGCCGCGAATTTTTTCCACTTCGGAACGAATGGCGGGTTGCCGATAGGCGATTACCGCCAAGGTCTCCAGGGCGGACTGACTCAGCTTCATCGGTCTCGGTTCGTCGCGAAGCAAGCGTATCCACTCGCCTACCGAGGGCGCGGTGACTAGCACGAAGCCGTTGTGACGCTCGACCAGGCGGAAGACCTCGCCGCTTTCCACGAGCGATGAGCCGATGCGGTCGAAGGCTTCGCGAATCTGAGTGGCGCTAACGAGCGACGGAACATCCGAAGTCGGCATTCCGTCGGCTTCCAGAAAAGGCGTCTCCGCGGGCGTTTCGTCCCCTTCGTCCTCTACGGCCGGAACTTCTTCCGGCAAGGTTTCGCGCTGTTCGTGAAATTTGGTGAAGACCTTTTGGATGTCCTTGATGCTCAGGGGCCCGGAGGCGCCGAAAAGCAGCGCTTTCAATACTCTGTCTAAGCTGAATGCCATGAAAATATAAGCCGCGGAAATTGTTCGTTTCGAGCGAGGGAATAACTTGATCGCAACTAAAACCTCTGATGTAAAGGGTCTCTTTTTCGCGATCGTGGCAAGGGAGCTACAGCCTCCCCGCCAGAACGCAACGCAAAGTTATCAACAACACGCACGTGACCACGGAAAACCAAAACAGCAAACGTCCTCACTCTTCAGTCGTTGTCGATGGCAACGACCGCGCTCCCGCTCGCTCGATGCTGCGAGCAGTGGGCTTCGATGACGACGATTTCCAAAAGCCGCAGATCGCGATCGCCTCCACAGGCAGCGATCTGACCCCGTGCAACATGCACATCGACGAGTTGGCCACTCACGCTTCCAAAGGGGCCAACGACGCGGACTGCAAGGCAGTCAATTTTTCCACGATCACCATCTCCGACGGTATCAGTATGGGTACCAAGGGCATGCGCTACAGTTTGGTTTCCCGTGAGGTCATCGCCGACTCCATCGAAACGGTGGTTGCGGGCGAAGGCATGGATGGACTGGTCGCCATCGGCGGCTGCGACAAGAACATGCCAGGCTGCATGATGGCCATCGCCCGACTCAATCGCCCCGCCGTATTCGTTTACGGCGGTTCGATTCTACCGGGCATGCACAAAGGCAAGCCCACCGATATCGTGTCGATCTTCGAGGCCGTGGGACGCCACGCCCGCGGCGAGATTGACGATGCCGAACTGAAGCAAATCGAGTCGACTTGTATCCCTGGGCCCGGTTCTTGCGGGGGCATGTACACGGCCAATTCGATGGCCACGGCCATCGAAGTACTCGGCTTGAGCCTTCCCGGATCCAGCGCCCAGCTCGCCGTTTCCGAAGAAAAGCGCAAAGACTGTGAAAATGCGGGCAAGGCGGTCGCCAAGCTGATCGAACTCGATCTAAAGCCCCGCGACATCCTAACTCGAAAGTCGTTCGAGAATTCGATCATGACCTGCATCGCGCTTGGCGGCTCGACGAATATCATTCTCCATTTGCTGGCTATCGCCCACTCCGCAGATGTTGCCTTGTCCATCGACGACTTCGAGCGCTTAGGCGATAAGATTCCACTACTCGCCGACGTCAAGCCTTTCGGCAAGTACAACATGTCCCATCTCATCCGCATCGGCGGGATCCAACCCATGATGAAGATCCTCTTGGATAAAGGGCTCTTGCACGGCGATTGCCTCACGGTCACCGGCAAGACAGTCGCTGAGAATCTGGAAGGGGTTCAGCCCTACGCATCGTATCCGGATCAACAGGACATTATTCGCCCCTGGGACGATCCCATCAAGGAGACGTCTCATCTTCGCGTCCTGCGGGGCAATCTGGCTCCCTCGGGAGCTGTCGGCAAGATCACCGGAAAGGAAGGCCTCTATTTCAAGGGGACGGCGAAGGTCTACGAAAACGAGGAAGATTCGCTGCAAGGCATCCTGCGCGGCGATGTCGTCGCGGGCGACGTCGTAGTCATCCGCAACGAAGGGCCTTACGGCGGACCTGGCATGCGCGAAATGCTCTCGCCTACTTCTGCGGTAGCCGGACGTGGGCTAATCAAGGAAGTGGCTCTCATCACCGATGGACGCTTCTCCGGAGGCAGTCACGGCTTCGACGTAGGGCACATCACGCCCGAAGCGGCCAAGGGCGGTCCGATTGGCATCGTCCAGAACGGCGACGAGATCGAAATCGACGCGGTCAAAAACACGATCAGCCTGAACATTCCGCAGGAGGAATACGATGCCCGTATGGCAGCCTACGTCCCCCAGGGACCCGGCGAAACCCGAGGCGTGCTCGGCAAATACGCCAAGCTCGTTGCCTCCGCGTCGGAAGGCGGCGTGACGGATAAAAATCTCTAGAGATTTTTACCAATGGTGAATGGTAAATGGTGAATGTTGAATTGATCGATTCAACACGATCCGACGTTTCCACGCTTCATTTGCGTTCGCGCCCTCGCCACCCGTACACGATCTCCAAATTTTCACCATTCAACATTTACCATTCACCATTCAAAATGTCCTGGGACACCTACACGCAACTGAACTTCAGTTTTCCTGAAGTTTCTCTCGATATCGATCTGAGTCGTCTTGGCATCGATCCATCCGCCATAGACGCTCACGGCGACGCATTCGCCAAGGCCTTCGAGGCCATGGACGCGCTCGAAGGCGGCGCCATCGCCAATCCGGACGAGAATCGCATGGTGGGCCACTACTGGCTACGGGATGCGAGCCTTGCGCCGACGCCGGAGATGCGCTCGGAAATCGAGGCGACCTTGGAGAGTATTAAGGACTTCGCTGGCAAAGCGCATTCCGGCCAGATCAAAACCGACGACGGCAACTTTACGGACGTATTGCTCATTGGCATTGGCGGCTCCGCCTTGGGCCCGCAATTCGTGGAAAAAGCGTTGGGGCAACCGAGCGAAGACGCTCTGTCCTTGCACTACTTCGACAATACCGATCCGGACGGTATCGATCTGGTGCTCGATCAAATCGGTTCGGGAATCTCAACCACTTTGGTCGTTGTCATCTCGAAGTCCGGGGGCACCGCGGAGACGCGCAACGGCATGTTGGAGGCTCAAGCGGCGTTTGCCGCCGCGGGTCTCGAATTCGCCAAGCACGCGGTGGCGGTAACGGGCGTTGGATCCAAGCTCGACCAGGTCGCCGTGTCCGAAGGCTGGCTGCAGCGCTTTCCGATGTGGGATTGGGTGGGTGGCCGTACCAGTGTTATGGCTACAGTCGGATTGATCCCTGCCGCCTTGCAGGGACTCGACATTCAGGAATTCCTCGATGGGGCGAAGGAGATGGACGCGCTCACGCGTGCGACCTCGATCAAGGGCAATCCTGCCGCCCTGCTCGCCCTGGCCTGGTACGAAGCGACTAACGGCAAGGGCGAAAAGGACATGGTCATCCTTCCCTACAAGGATCGACTGCTTCTCTTTTCCCGCTACTTGCAACAGCTCATCATGGAGTCGCTGGGCAAGGAATTCGATCTCGATGGGAACGTGGTAAATCAAGGGATCGCAGTCTACGGCAATAAAGGCTCTACCGACCAGCATGCCTACGTGCAGCAACTGCGCGAAGGCGTATCCAATTTTTTCGTTACTTTCATCGAGGTCCTAAAGGATCGCGAAAACGCATCCATTGAAGTCGAGGATGGCGTTACCTCCGGCGATTTCCTCCAAGGCTTCCTATTGGGTACCCGCGAGGCCTTGACCGAAAAAGACCGTCCATCGATCACCATTACGACCGATGTCGTATCCGCCGAGTCCGTGGGGCGATTGATTGCTCTCTACGAACGGGCCGTCGGCTTCTATGCGACGCTCGCGAATATCAACGCTTATCACCAACCAGGCGTAGAGGCCGGCAAGAAGGCGGCGGGAGCGGCGCTCGAGCTGAACCGTAAGATCGTCGCCCATCTCGAGGCGAACAAAGGCCAATTCCAAGAGGCTCCGGCGATCGGAGCTTCCATCGGCGAGTCCGCGGAGCTGATCTACAAGATCGCCAATCGCCTTGCCGCCAACGGCAAGTCTGGCGTAGGCAAAAAGGACGTAGGCGCCTGGTACGAAGCTCAGTTTGGAATCGCCTAGGAGACAAGCGACCCTAACATCGCCGAGGCTATAAAGCGAAACACGTTCCCAGGAGGGTCTCCCTAAGACCTACGCCCGCGCTTCCACGTTTCGGGCCTTGCGAATCCGCACGCTGACCACTTTGTATTCAGGACACATTGCTTCGGAGTCGTGCACATCGGAAGTGAGTTCGTTGACCATGACCTCGGGGAAGTGGAAGGTCGTGCTGAGAACGCCCTTCTTGATTTCATCCGAGACCTTGGCCTTGATGTCGATTTTTCCCCGCTCCGATTCGACGCAGACCATATCCGCATCCTTGATGCCGTGTTCGTCCGCGTCCTCCGGATGTACGAATATCACGTCCTCGGTTACTAGCTTTACATTGTTCGTACGTCGCGTTTGGGCCCCGCAGTTGTAGTGCTCGAGATTGCGATTAGTGGTGAGAATGTAGGGAAAACGTTCCTGGTGATCCTCGATCTCCTTTGTTTCTTCAAAGGGATTGAATTGAAAGAGGCCCTTCCCTCTGCGAAATTCTTCCGTATGTAGAATTTGGGTATCTTCTCCATCGAGCTTGACTGGCCATTGCTTGCCGTTGTCGCCCAATTCGTCCCATTTGATTCCCGCGAAGAAATGGACGATTCCTGAGATTTCCTCCAGTAGCTGAGCCGGATCGTAGTCGGGTTGTTCCATTCCCATACGTCGCATCATTTCGACGACGATTTGGCCATCGGGCTTAGTCCCCTCAAGCGGTTCGACCACTTGATTGACTCGCTGCACGCGGCGTTCGCCATTGGTGAAGGTGCCGCTCTTTTCCAAGAAAGAAGCTCCGGGCAGGACCACATCCGCCAATTCTGCGGTCTTGGTCATGAAGAGCTCTTGCACGACCAGCATGTCGAGCGAGTTGAGTGCCTTGGCAACTTTCTGACTGTTGGGGTCGGTTTGAACCACGTCTTCGCCCATAATCCACAGCGCCTTGAGTTTGCCGTCGATAGCGGCGTCGAACATCTGAGGAATCTTGTATCCGATTTCCCGCGGCATGGTCGCCCCGTAGAAATCCTCGTAGCGAGCTATGACGTCCGGATCCGTCACATCCAAGTAGCCCGCGCCCTGATGCGGTTGCACGCCCATGTCGGCGAGGCCTTGCACGTTATTCTGTCCGCGCAGTGGGTTCACGCCTACGCCTCGGCGACCGATATTGCCAGTGAGCATGGCTAGGTCGGCGATCTGCATCACCGCGAACGTGCCTTGCGAGTGCTCGGTGACCCCTAATCCGTGGAAACTCATGGCATTGGGAGCCGTCGCATAGGCAATCGCTGCCTGGCGAACCTCTTCGCGTGGCACGCCACTGATGCGTTCCATCTCGTCGATATCGAGAGCCATCAGTTCCGCTTTGAAATCATCATAGCCTTCAGTGCGACTTTCGACGAAGCCCTGATCAACCAAATCCTCTTCGATGATGACGCGCATCATCATATTCAATACGGCGACATTGGTGCCGGGACGCAGTTGCAAATGATGCGTCGCGTAGCGAGCGAGTTCGGTTTTGCGAGGATCGATGACTATGGAAGTCTTCCCTGAAATGGCGAATTGCTTAAGTTTGGCGCCGGTTACGGGATGAGCCTCGGTAGCGTTCGCTCCAATGACCATGATGCCATCGGCGTACTTGATGTCTTCGATCGAATTCGTAGCCGCGCCCGTACCAAAGGTCCGTTGCATGCCTAGGGCTGTGGGCGAGTGACAGACGCGAGCGCAACCGTCGATGTTGTTCGTTCCCACGCCTGCCCGGAAAAACTTCTGCATGAGATAGTTCTCCTCGTTGGTGCAACGCGCGGAAGAAATGCCCGCGATCGCGTCGGGTCCATGGTCCTCCCGGTACTGCGTAAAGCGTTCCGCCATGTAGTCGTAGGCTTCGTCCCAAGTCGCTTCTTCGAACACGCCGTCGCGCTTGATGAGCGGCGTACGGATGCGGTCCTCGTGATTGTAGAAACGAAACGCGAAGCGGCCTTTCAGGCAAGTATGCCCCTGGTTCACTTCCGCATCGTAGGGCGCTTGAATACCTTTGATTTCGGCTCCTTGAGTGGCGACGTCTAGATTGCAGCCAACGCCGCAGTAGGTACAGACCGTACGCGTCTTGCTCGTGTTGGCGATAGACTTGGATTGATGGACGTCGGAGATCGCGGCGGTCGGACACGCTTGCGAGCAGGCGCCACAGCTCACGCAGGGACTGTCGTCGAAGCTCTCGTCGAGACCTTTGATGATGCGGCTGTCGAAGCCGCGTCCTGCCATGCTCAATACGAATTCCCCCTGTACTTCGTCGCACGCGCGCACGCAGCGATAGCAGTTGATGCACTTGCTGAAGTCAGAAGTCATGTAGGGGTGACTCAGATCCTTCTCTCTATCCAGGTGCGTCTCTCCTTCAGGGTAGCGTACGGAATTGATGCCGACACGCGCCGCCACCGTTTGCAGCTCGCAATTGCCGTTGACCTCGCAGGTGAGGCAATCGAGCGGATGGTCCGTCAGGACAAGCTCGATGATGTTCTTGCGCAAGCGCTGAACGTTTGACGAATCCGTGTAGATGTACTGCCCTTCCGCGACCGGCGTATGGCAAGAGGCGAAGGTCTTGCTGGGGCCATTCTTCTTCAGCGCCACATCGACGCTGCAAACGCGACAGGAACCGAAGGGTTCTAAATTCGGAGCATCGCACAGCGTGGGAATCGAGTCCTTTCCGAGAGCCCGTCGGGCAAAGGAAATCATGGTTTCGCCCGGAACGATTTCGTAGGGGCGGTTGTTGAGGTAAGCGATCTTAGACATTGCTGCCATCCTTGTTGAAAAATTGGGCGAGCTCTTCGCTGAAGTACTGCAGGGCGTTTTTGACGGGAAGCGGAATGCCGCCTCCATGGGCGCAAAGCGATCCCGTCTCGAGCGTATGCAGCAGATCGTCGAAAAGCGTGGTATCTATCTTGTAATTACCGGAATTGGCGGACTCGAGCATTTCGTGAGCTCGTTTCGTGCCCAAGCGACAGGGGAAGCACTTGCCGCAGCTTTCCACCGCCGCGAATTCCATCAGTTTCTCCAGATAAGTCATGATGGAGAACTCTTCCGGAATGCAAACTACGGACGCGTGTCCGAGGAGAAATCCGCCTGTAGCAAAGGATTCGAAGTCGATGCTCAGCTCGTCGATCTTATGAACCGGCACGATGCCGCCGAGCGGGCCGCCGATATGCAGCGCTTTGATCGGTCTAGCGAAACCGCCGCCGAGTTCGTTTATCACTGTAGACAGAGGCGTTCCCATTTCCACTTCGTAGATGCCCGGTTTCTTGAAGTAGCTGTCGAGGCTGACCAACTTGGTGCCATTCGATTTATCGGTTCCCAGACGGGCGTAGGCGGCGCCATCCTTTTCGATAATGTAGGGTACGGTGGCGAGCGTTTCGACGTTATTGACGATGGTCGGCTTGTTGAAGAGTCCCTTTTGAGCCGGAAACGGAGGACGTACGCGAACTTCCGGCCGTTGACCCTCGATACTACTGATGAGGGCGGTTTCCTCGCCGCAAATGTAGGAGCCCTGCCCGGCTACGATCTTGAAGTCGAAAGCGAAACCGGAGCCGTTGAGGTTGTCGCCCAGCAAGCCCGCTTCCCTGAAATCCTCGATTGCCGCTTCAACAATGGGGAATGCCTCCGGATACTCGGCTCGAATGTAGAGGACGCCCCACTGGGCCTTCATGCAATAGCCTGCGATAATCATGCCGAATAGTACGGCGTGCGGTCGTTGCTCGAGTAGATAGCGGTCCGAATAGGCTCCCGGGTCGCCCTCGTCCGCATTGCAGATGATAAATTTCAGATCGCTTTCGTTGTTGCGGGCGAATTCCCACTTCACGCCCATGGGAAAGCCGGCCCCGCCCCGACCGCGGATACCAGCGGCCTTTATTTCCTCGAGAACCTCCGAGGAATCCCGTGCCAGGGCGTTTTTTAAAAGCGCCGCGTATGCGTCGATACCGGGGAAAGGAGCGGTCAGGACGGCATCGCCTAGGCTCTGCGTTTCATAGCGATCGACATTGAGGTCCTGAACACCCTCGAGCAGCGCGTCCAGTTGGCCATCGCCCAAGGCGCTGAAATTCTTGCCCTTGTAGTGGAAGGCCCCGTTCTCGTGACAGCGCCCTAAACAGGTCATATGACCAATTTCGTCCGGCTTGAACCGCTGCTTCAGGTCCTCGATCAATCCCTCTTGGGTGCCCGCGCAGAGGCAGGCGGAGCCATTGCACACATAGATTTGTTTGCCCTTGTTCTCGGGTTTGAGGAAGTCGTAGAAGCTCGCCGTTCCGTATACGTTCGCCTTGCCAACGAGAAAATCATCGGCGAGGCGTTCCATTTCCTCGTCGCTTGGGGTACCGTCTGCGGCCAGGGCGGCGTCGCCGATTCTGGAGAACAGGTTTTCCTGGACTCCCTTGCGTCCGCCGAGCTCGCTCAAATTCTTCGACATAACTCTGATCTAAAGGGGCTTGTAGGCATTTTGAAAGAATGAACTATCGCAAAAGCGATACTCTATCCCGAAACGGCCCGAAACTCAATTGCCAGCTAGGATGAAGAGATGGACTATGCTGACCCCTTGGGCATTGGATTCGTCGGGGGCGTTTCTCATCGATTGCGAATGCCTGGACGTCGGCATTCGAGAGTCCCTTGACAGGGGCTCTCACTGGCATTTACTTGCGTCCGTCTCTCTCCCCTATGCCCCGGCTTCGCTCCATTGTCTTTTTCTTGCTTGTTGCTGCGTGCGGGCCGCTCTGGGGCGAGGAGTCGATTTCGGAGGTGGAACTCGAGTATTTCGAAAAGCGAGTGCGACCGCTATTCGTCGAAAATTGCGTGGAATGCCATGGTCCCGAGAAGCAGAAAGGCGGGCTGCGTCTAGACGGCCGTGAAGGATGGCGAATTGGCGGAGACTCCGGTCCCGCCTTGAAGCCAGGCAGCTTGGAAGAGAGCCGGATTATCCATGCGATTCGCTATGGCGATGCGGATTTCCAGATGCCTCCAAAGAAGAAGCTTTCCCCGCGCGAAATCGAAACGCTTGAAACCTGGGTCGCTATGGGCGCTCCGGATCCGCGGTCGGGGACGGTCGCCGCCCGAAACCGAGAATCGATCGACTTGGAGGGAGGACGCTCCCACTGGTCGTTTCAGCCGATTGGCAATCCGCAACCGCCTCGAGTCGACGGCGGATGGGATCGCCGTCCAATCGACGCGTTTGTCCGAGAAAAGCAACGCGAGGCGGACCTGGAACCAGCGGCTCCAGCCACGCCTGAAGCGCTGGTTCGGCGGGCCTACTTCGCGTTAATCGGCCTGCCGCCCACGCCCGAGCAGATCGATGCCTTCGTTGAGGATTCGCGACCGGACGCTTTCGAGCGCCTCGTCGATTCCCTGCTTGAGTCGCCCCACTACGGCGAGCGTTGGGGACGGCATTGGCTCGACGTAGCCCGTTTCGCCGAATCGAGCGGAGGCGGACGAACCTTGCTTTACAAGGATGCCTGGCGCTATCGCGACTACGTCATCGACAGTTTCAATCGCGACACGCCCTTCGATGAATTCGCGCGAGAGCAAATCGCGGGAGACTTGCTGCCCTACGATTCGCCTCAGCAGCGAGGCCGCCAATTGACCGCGACCGCCTTTCTCGCGATGGGCCCTACCAACTACGAATTGCAGGACAAGCAACTGCTTCGTTTCGACGTGATAGACGAGCAGATCGACACCTTGGGCAAAGCGTTCCTAGGCATGACGCTCGGGTGCGTGCGCTGTCACGACCACAAATTCGATCCTATCCCCTCGGAGGACTACTACGCTCTGGCAGGCATTTTCAAGAGCACCCGCACCCTCTACAACTATACGGACAACGTAGCTCGGTGGATCGATACGCGATTGCCGCTCCAAGGGGAACGGGCCGAGGAGATGGAAGAAGTCGAACGGGAGGCGGATAGCCTTAGGCCGATGCTAAACCAGGCCCGCGCGAAGCGATCTCTCTACTCCCAGGCAGCAGCCTTGGCCAAGCCCCCGCAGTCAGGGCTGCCCAAGCCTGCGCGGCAATTTCCAGGAATCCTGATAGACGAACGAAATGCTACCTTCGAGGGCGAATGGAGCTTTTCCCAGTTTTTCCAGAACTACATCGGCGAGGGCTACGCCCACGACAATGACCGCGAGAAGGGAGCGAAATCCGTCGTATTCGAAACAACCCTACCGGTATCCGGGAGATACGAACTTTTTCTGGCCTACACCGAAAGCGAAGGGCGATCGTCTCGAACCCCGGTGGCAATCGCAACCTCTGCAGGGGAATCGACAATAGCGATCGATCAACGAAAGGCCCCGGAATTTCTAGATCGCTTTCATTCGCTGGGAATTTTCGAAAGCGAGGCGGGCGCCGCTAGTTCGATCCGGGTCTCGAATCGCGATACCGATGGTCATGTAGCGGTCGATGCGGCCTTATGGATGCTCGTCGAAGACGATGGCGTTGCGGCGAGCGAGGAGCGCAAAGCGGAAATGGGGCAGCTGAAAAAGGAAATCGCCCACCTTGAAGGGCAGCTCAAGCCGCTTGAGGCAAAACTCAAGCAATGGCCTCTGGCCATGACGGTTGCGGATGATCCAGAGCCCAGCAATGCGGCGATCCGAATCCGCGGAATTCAAAGTCGCAAGGGAGCCGTCGTATCGCGAGGCTTTCTGCAAATCGCGACGCTCGACGCGGCCCCGCGCGTTCCCGATTCGGAAAGCGGCCGCCGCGAATTGGCCGAATGGATTTTCAGTCCTGGCAATCCCCTAACGGCCCGCGTAACCGTCAATCGCGTTTGGGCGTGGCTCTTCGGCCAAGGCATCGTGCGCAGCGTCGACAACTTCGGCACCACGGGAGAAACGCCTTCCCATCCGGAATTGCTCGATCATCTCGCCAACTATCTGGTAAAGCAGGATTGGTCGATCAAGGCATTGATACGTTATATTATGACGTCCAACGCCTGGAGGCAATCTACGCTGAGGCGCGAATCATCGAAGGATAGGGATTTGGACAATCGCCTTCTGGCGTCCTTCCCCAAAAGACGACTCGATGCGGAGCAACTGAGAGACTCCATTCTTTTCGTGGCGGGGCAATTGGATGGCAAGATGTTCGGACCCAACATCGAAGGGGCTGGCGAGATAAATGCCAATTCGACTGCAGCCCAGAACACCGAGTACAACTATGTATTCAAAGATAAGCGACGTTCCGTCTACACGCCCGCATTCAGGGTAAAGCGGCATGAGCTTTTCGAGCTATTCGATTTCGCAAACATAAACTTCGCCATTGGCCAGCGCAACACGAGCACCGTGGCCCTGCAGGCTCTTTACCTGCTCAATAATCCTTTTGTGATCGAACAGTCGCGCGTCGCAGCCGAGCGCTTGCTCGAGAGCGAAGCGGATCCCGAACAGCGAATCGACGCGGCCTACCGCGCGGCGTTGGGACGCCGCCCTTCCGACTCGGAGCGGCAACTGATAGCGGAGTTCCTTCGGAATGGACAATCAAGCGATTCCGTGGCAGAATGGGCCAGTATTTACCAAAGCCTCTTTGGCTCCATCGACTTCAGATACCTCAATTAGCCCTTTGAACACCTGGCCGAAGTGAATCCCGATTTAAACAGACCTGCCCCCCTTTCTCGACGCGACGCGCTGAAGCAAATCGGCTGTGGGTTCGGTTACCTGGCAGCCGCGGGGATGGCCTCGCAACAGGCGATGGCCAATTCGATCGCCAATCCGCTTCTGCCGCGGATTCCTCATGTGGCCCCACGGGCCAAGCGCGTGATTTTCCTTTTTATGGCAGGGGGCGTAAGCCAAGTCGATAGCTTCGACTACAAGCCCTTGCTGCATACGCATCACGGCAAGATGCTCGATTTTACCGATCAGCGAATTCTGGCGAAAACGGGTATGGGATCGAATCAGCGCGTGATGCAGTCCCTCTGGGATTTCAAGCGCCGCGGTCAAAATGGAGCGTGGGTGTCCGAGCTTTTTCCACACATGGCGAAGCATACCGATGACTATTGCGTCATCCGGTCCATGCATACCGAAGGAGTCGCCCATGGCCCGGCGACGCTTTTTCTCCATACGGGATCCACGAATTTGATCCGCCCATCCATGGGCTCCTGGGTGAGCTATGGCCTCGGTACCGAAAACCAGAACCTTCCTGGTTTCGTCAGCTTGAGCCCCGCTATGGGCAATGGCGGTCCGCGGAATTATGGAAATGCATTCCTGCCCGCAGCCTACCAAGGCACAGCTCTCGGGCGGGCCGGAATGGACGCCAAGAAAATCGCTTTTCAGAATTTAGAGAATCGCGAATTGTCGCCCGAGCGCCAGAAGCGTCAGTTCGATTTGCTCCAAGCCATGAATCGCGAGCAATGCCAAAATCGACCGAGCAATAGCGAATTGGAAGCGGTCATAGGCTCCTATGAACTTGCGTGGCGGATGCAGTCCAATGCTCCGGAGATTATGGACCTTTCCAAGGAGACCGAATCGACCAAGCGTCTTTACGGTATTGATGAAGAGCCTACGGATAATTATGGACGACAGTGTCTGATGGCCCGTCGCATGGCGGAATCGGGCGTTCGTTTTATTCAGGTAAACTACTCCGACAATACGAATAACCCGGCCTGGGATCAGCACAGTGACATGCCCAAGCACAAGGAGCACGCTATGGCCGTCGACAAGCCGGTTGCTGGATTGCTGACCGATTTGAAGCAGCGCGGTTTGCTGGAGGATACCTTAGTTTGGTGGGGCGGCGAGTTCGGACGGACGCCCTATGCCCAAAAGAACGGGACGGGACGGGATCACAATCCAACCGGTTTCACCGTTTGGCTGGCCGGTGGAGGCGTTAAGCCAGGATTGGTATACGGCGCTACGGACGAATGGGGTCAGGTGGCCGTGGAGAACAATGTGCATATGCATGATTTGCATGCGACGATCCTTCATCTATTGGGCATGGACCATGAACGCCTGACCTTCCGACACGAAGGCCGCGACTACCGCCTGACCGACGTGCACGGCCACGTGGTAAGCGACATCATTGCCTAGCGCGTTACGGTTTCAGCAGGATGCCCTGCGCTTGCAGGGCAAATACGCTATTGCAGCCACTCCTGGTATCCGTTCATTTTCAAGGCAGGATCCTCCGTCGCTTCCATCTGTTCAATCATCGCGCTGGTAAGCGTTTTTCGAATACTCGCGTACTCGGGATCTTCCGCGAAGTTGATTCGTTCCATCGGGTCTTTCTCCAGATCGAAGAGCCAGGGCTTGTCCTCGATCGAATAAACGAGTTTGTAGCGATCGCTGATCGAAGCCACCCAGCGCGGTTGGAAGCCAGTCGCTCGAATATAGACGATTCGCTCGGCCTTCGTTTCCTTTCGACTACTCCGAAAATCGTCCGCCAAGTCCATGCCGTGGACCTGTTTCATCGCTCCTTTGAATCCCATCAGGTTCATGACGGTGGGCGCGAAGTCAGCCGAGGTCATCGGATTGCGGATGACTTTCCGAGCGGCCACGTCTTTCGGGTACTTGACGATAAAGGCCACCCCGGCGGAGGTTTCATAAGGCACGCCTTTATTGTGCAAGCGATGCTCCCCAGCCAAGTCGCCGTGATCGGAGGTGAGTACGACAATGGTGTCCTCTTCCAGTTCGTTTTCTTCGAGGAAACGAAGCAACTTGCCGACATTGTCGTCGATGCACTGCACCATGCCGAAATAGGCCGCCATGTTTTGCTGCTTCAAGCTCTGTTCCCAAATGAAGTTGTTGCTCTTCTTGTTTACCCATTTGGGCGTTTCCAAATCGCTCTTGAACATAGTCTGTGGAGACTCGTACTTGAAGTGAGCGAAGCGGGTGTCATAGGGCGGGCGTACTGTATTCGGACCATGGGGATCCGGTAGGCTCAACATGACGGCAAACGGCTTGTCCCGGTTGCGGCGAATAAAGTCGATGGACTTATCCATGAGGTAGTCCGTCGAGAAGGTCCTAGCGTCCGCTTCGTTCAGCCCATAGGAGGGATTCCCCTTTTTGTCCCAGGCTCCGACTTTAGGTCCTTCCGGCGTATCCACGAATCGCTTCCAATGGCCCCGATTGTACATGTAATCGTTTTCCTGAAAGCCGAATTGGCGCTCCGGAGCCCACCCCGGCTTGGCGGTGCCATCGAGATGCCACTTGCCGATAAAGCTTGTCGCGTACCCTTCATCCGACAAGACGTGGGCGAAAGTGGTCAGATCGTCATTCAGAGGCAGGTCGTTTTGCGGGACCCCGGTGGCGTGAGGGTAGAGTCCGGAAATAATCGAAGCGCGCGAGGGCGAGCAAACCGGCGTGGCCACGTAGAAACTGGTGAGCAAGGTCCCTTCTTGGGCGAGCGAATCGATATGGGGCGTTTCGACTTCGACGCCTTTTCCCCACACGTAGGCCTCTTCTTCCGAAAGCAAATCGCGATAGCAACCCAGCGTTCGAAAGTTGTGCTCGTCCGTATAGATTACGATCAAATTGGGGGACTTCGCGGCGATGAGCGAAACGCCGGAGAGGAGGGATAGGAAGGCAAGGGAAAGCAGTTTGAACATGCTCCGGATCTTGAGCGGCTTCCGCGCGAAATCCCAGCCAAATTGTCTCCCATCCGATTGCCGGGGCCGAAAATGGAGCGTCAAGGTGGTGGATGAGCGACTGTCGTCGATGGCGCGAGCCGATATCCGGCTCAATCGCTGAGCGCATCAGACCTAGATCGACCCCTAGGTTTTCCCTGCGCCTGCGGAGACAGGGGTTCGGCATTGAAAATCGAGCTTGGCCTCCGCTCGCTTCCCTATTGTATCGACGAATGCGTCTGCTTTTCCTCCCCCTTGCCTGGCTCGCTCTTCTAAGCGTCGCTAGCGCCGCCCGGCCCAACGTGGTCTATATTCTTGCCGATGATCTCGGCTACGGCGATCTCAGCTCCAACAACGAGAACGGAAAAATCCATACGCCCCATCTTGATCGAATCGCCTCGCAGGGCATGCGTTTCGCCGACGCTCACTCGGGTTCGGCAGTCTGTACCCCGACGCGCTACGGTATCGTTACCGGGCGCTACAGCTGGCGCAGTCGGCTCAAGCGAGGCGTTTTAGGCGGGTCTTCCAACCACTTGATCGACCCGGACCGCTACACCGTTGCGGACTTGCTCAAGGACCAAGGCTATCACACCGCGATGATTGGCAAATGGCATCTCGGCTGGGATTTCCAATTCAAGGAGGGCGAAGCAGTCGACAGCATTCAAGGCGTTGGCAAGAAGACCAAGCGCTTGATCGACTACGCGAAACGAGTGCGCAACGGACCCGACGTCCTTGGCTTCGATTACTACTACGGGCACTGCGGTTCGCTTGACATGGATCCCTACGTCTACGTCGAAGACGGCAAGGTCACCGCTGCCCCCAACCGAATCACTATCAATCAGGATTACAAAGGGTTCTGGCGCGAAGGACCCACCGGTTCCGATTTCGAACACTTGCAGGTTACGCCCAATTTCGTAGACCGGACCCGGGCCTATATCGAAGAGCGGGCCGCAACTGGCCAGCCATTCTTCGCCTACTTGCCCTTGCCGAGTCCGCACACGCCCATCCTGCCTCTGCGAGAATTCATCGGCAAGAGCGGCACGAACGAATACGGCGACTTCGTGCAGCAAGTCGATTGGCACGTAGGCCAAATCATGGAAACCCTGGAGAAGAGCGGCGTAGCGGAAAATACGATACTGATATTCACCAGCGACAACGGTTGTTCGCCGCGCGCCGTATTCGAGGAATTGGATGCGGTGGATCACAAGCCCGGCGGCATCTATCGAGGCCACAAGGCGGATATTTACGAAGCGGGTCACCGAGTGCCTTTCGTTATCCACTGGCCGAAGGGAATCGCTAAGCCGGGCAGCGTCTCCGATGAAACGATCTGTCTGACCGACCTATTCGCAACCATGGCGGAAATCACCGGCGGCGCGACGCCAGCTGACGCGGCGGAAGACAGCGTGAGCTTTCTCCCGGCCTTGCAGGGCAAGGACACGCAACTGCGCGAGGCGACTGTGCACCATTCGATCAATGGCTCCTTTGCTATACGCAAAGGCGATTGGAAGCTGATCCTCTGTCCCGGTTCCGGCGGCTGGAGCTATCCGCGTCCCAATGAAACCAAGAATTTGGACCTTCCTCCCATTCAACTTTACAACTTGAAGCGAGACCCTTCGGAAACGCGCAACGTGCAGGATTCGGAGCCAGCGAAAACGAAAGAGCTCTACACCCTCCTCGCCTCCTACGTCGAACGGGGACGCAGTACTCCCGGACCCGACCAATCGAACGAAGGCGAAACGCCCATCGATCCGGCCCAATTTGGAGCATTGAAGGCGACGCTAGGTCTCTAACTCGCCGGAGCTTGCTGGCGAGCGAATCGCCGTTTCGGCCCGCAATCCGGTTTCTGCTCGATGCGCTCCCTGCGCATACAGGCTCCCGCCCTATTCCAGGCGGAGCAGCCAATCGCGACACAGATCCTTCCATCCGGAAACGGGATACGCTGTCGGTCGCAGTCCG
The DNA here is from genome assembly GCA_965655705.1 of Candidatus Pelagisphaera sp. Taxonomy (GTDB): domain Bacteria; phylum Verrucomicrobiota; class Verrucomicrobiia; order Opitutales; family Opitutaceae; genus Pelagisphaera. The sequence goes on along the minus strand of CBFHHM010000006.1, from coordinate 95,797 downwards.
TAGCCATGCCCACCGGTGGGAAAGAAATGCGTTTCGACCGGAACGCCCGCCCTGATCAAGCCATTGCTATAGGCGACGGCGCTGGGAAAATGCTTTTTATCGTCTTGCGTCTGGACGATAAAGGCGGGCGGGACGTCCGAATCCAGTTGGAAATCGTCGGCGAATTCGAATTCAGGCGTTCCAATGTATGCGGGGTATACGAGTACGGTAAAGTCCGGGCGAGAGGACTGTTCGTCCGCGGCATCGACCTGCGGATAGCTGCGCTCTCGCCACTGGTTGCTCAGTGAGGCCGCCAGATGACCGCCCGCGGAAAAGCCGAGAACCCCAATGCGTTTTGGGTCGATATGCCATTCCTCCGCCTTCGAACGCAAGAGACCCATCGCCCGTTGAGCGTCCTGCAGGGCGCCTTCTCGATTTCGATTTACCCGGTATTTCAATACGGCTGCCGACACGCCAAAGGAATTGAGCCACTCCGCAACTTCCAAGCCTTCGAGGTCCCATGCCAGAATATTGTATGCGCCACCCGGGCACACGACAACCGTTTGAGCGGGTTTGCCGCTCTTTGCTGGATAGAAATGGATACTCGGTTCGGCGACATCCCTTATGCGCAATACGTCGCCTTTGATGGGGCTGAACGTCGACTCCCCACTCTCGACCAGGGTTGGATCATGGGGTTCGGGAACGCCCTCAGACCAGAGCGAAACGACCGTGGGCTCGCCCTTCTCCGACGTTCCGAACTGGGCCTCCAGACTTGGCTTCAAGGCCTTGGCCCACAGCGAATAGCCGTAGCGATTGGGATGCAGGCGATCGGGCATGACATTGCGGGGAAGCGCCCCATCCGATTCCACGAAGAATCGATTGATATCGAGAAACTGGGCGCCCTTTTTCTCGGCGATAGAAGGCAGCGCGGCGTTGATTTTGTCGTTTTCCAGGCGGTTGGGAGTATCGGCTTCGGGACCGCGTGGAAACACAGCGTGCACGATCAAATGGGTGTCCGGAAGCTGCGATTCGATTTCGTCAATAACCGCTTCGATCCCTTGAACGGTTTCGTGGGCCGGTTGCCCATCGTCTTGGCCCGTATTGTTGGTGCCGATCATCAAAACGGTCACCTTGGGACTCAGATTGTCCAGTGCCCCATTCCGAAGCCGCCAGAGTACATGTTCGGTCCGATCGCCGCTAAAACCCAGGTTGAAGGGTTCGTATTTGCCGAAATACTCGGTCCAGAGGCTCTCGTCCCAGCCGTGGGTTATCGAGTCGCCAATGAAGAGTAGTTCGACCTTGTCGCCCCGCTCCTTCGCCTCGGCGAGCTTCTCTTCGTGTCGCGGCATCCACCAATCGATGGTCCAGGAGGCATTTTGCGGTACGGGAACAACAGCGGGGGGACGCTCTTGGGCTAGAGTGGCGCACGCCATTGCGACGAGCGCGATGACAAGGATAGGGATATGGGGTGTTTTCATCAGTGAATTCGGGGCCTGTACGATCGCTACGCGCCGGGTCGGTTTCGGTCAAGCTCGGGCCTAGCATCCGACTGGACGGGTAGGATTGCGGTTTCCGCTAAAACGTCCTATCCTGAGGGGGATCGTTTTTTTGGCAACCACTCGTTCTCAGGGCTGTCTTTCGCCTCTTATGGAAGTGTCGTTTCAGCGCTTGCCTCATCCAAAGGGGCGCCGCAAGCTAACTTTCTAACGCAAACGATTCCCCTATGAAAAGACGTCATTTCATCAAAACTGCCCTTGCTTCTTCGCTCGCTTCGTCGGCAGCCCTGCAAGCGCTCGCCCTGAGCAAGAACAATCGCTATCGCAAGCAGATCGGCATTCAGCTCTACACCCTGCGCAATCAGATCAGCGAAGACCCCGCCGCCACCATCAAAGCGGTAGCGGAGGCTGGATACTTTCAGGTCGAACCTTATCGCTCGCCGCATACGGAAGCGATGCTGCAAGCCGCCAAGGACAACGGTCTCGCTGTGAATTCCACGCATTTCGATTGGCAATCGGTGACCAACCCAGGGAAGGAAGGCGTCGCGCCGTTCGCAAAGGATCTCGAGTTCGCGAACACGCATCGAATTTCCCATCTCGTAGTGCCGTACGTGCATGACTACAATCGCAAGACTCTGGACGACTACAAGCGCCTCGCCGAAAACTGCAACAAGGCGGCCCTGGAAGCGAAGGCCGCCGGCGTGCAGTTGAGCTACCACAATCACGCCTTCGAATTCGAGCCGCTCCAAGGCAAGAAGACGGGCTACGACGTTCTGATTTCCGAATTCGTTCCCGAAATGAAATTCGAAGTGGACGTCTTCTGGGTTGCCGTTGGCGGGCAGGATCCTGCGAAGTTGATTAAGAAGCTCAAGGGACGCGTTTCCCAGTTGCATCTGAAGGATCTCCAAAAGGGCATCCCTGTTCCGGAATTCGGGAAGTTGCCGAACGAAGCCTTCAAGGAATTGGGTAATGGGTCCATCGACTTGGAGCCCATTATCGAGGCCGCGGACAAAGCGGGCGTCGAGCATTGCCACGTCGAGCAAGACCAGTCCCCGCACCCGCTCAAGAGCGTTCAGCAGAGCATCAAGTATTTGGCGACGCTGTAGCGCGTTTGATCATATCGCTTTTAGGGCTTTCGCTCGCGAAGGCCCTATGTTGAACCAAGCGAACTGGCGAATCAGGACCGCGACGACTGGCTCAGTCGTCCGCTTCGGACCAGCCGACCTAGAGCGTCTTTATCGAATCGATTTCAATAAAAGCGCCAACGTCCCCTTTGAAATCGAGTTTCAAGCCCGCCAAGGAACCGTCCTCCGGAATTTCGAAACTGGCGGTCTCGAAATCCCGCGACGGGGTCAGCGTCAAGGGCCCCGCGACACGCTTCATCTTGCCGTCGCCACTATCTAGTGACAACCACACGAGCGTCGGAGTGGAAACGCGGGCTTCGAGGGCCAAGCGCTGCCCGTTTTTCGAGAGATCAAGCGCTAGCCCCGCTCGCTCCAAGGATCCCTTCCCGTCCGGTAAATCGAAATCCAAGTAGCCTAGGTAGCCCGCAATATTCGGCAGGTTGCGGCTCGCTTCCCATCCTTCCGTTTGCCAACCGCCGCAGTCGAAGGCGAAGAGCAATTTCCCATCCTGGGCATCCCGATTGTTGTAGCCCTCCCACTCGTCGGACAAGCCGTCGCCATCGCTGTCTGGACGCAGTGGCTCGTATTCGGGGTTCACCTTGCGCCATTTGGCCGGTCCCTGATTCTGGAAGGCTATTTCTTCGCGGGGCTCTTCGCCTGCTCCCACATCGCCCTTGGCAACCCACTCGTCGAGCGCAGCCCGGTGCTGCTCGAGAACGCCCGCGTAATTGGGATCGCCCGCTAGGTTGTGCAACTGATGCGGGTCGCGTTCGACGTCGTAAAGTTCTTCCGCCTTGCGCTCGCCAAAGTAGATCTCGCTCAGCTTGGGCGAGAGCGTTCCGTTCGCATACATCTCGCGCAGCATGATTGTATAGTCGTTTCCATCCCGGTACTGGGGTTGCAATAGGATACGATCCAGGAGGTAGTTGCGGGTATAGCGAAAGCGATCCGTGCGGATCGTTCGGACGCGATCGATGGTGTGATCCAGGCGATCCTTGGCCGAAGCAACGTATTTGCGAGGCAGGTAGCCGTGACCGAAGAGGTTTTGTCCCTCGTACCACTTGGGCTGCTTGACGCCAGCCCACGCAAGCGTCGTGGCCGATAGATCTAGGATATCGACCAGATCCTCCCGAACTTCGGACCGTCCGATGCCCATGCCTTCTGGGGCTCGAACGACGAATGGGACGTGCAGCCCGCCTTCCGTAGGCATTTGCTTGTGGCGAAGCAAGTTGTTCGCTCCGTGGTCGGACACGTAGACCACGATGGTGTTTTCCCAGAGCCCAGACGATTTCAAGCCCGCTAGCACCTCTCCTATAAAGTCGTCGTCCTTTCGGATTGAGTCGTAGTGCTCGGCTACCACTTCGCGGTACAGTTGGTTTTGCGGATAATCGAGGGGAACGTCGACCGATCCGGGGTCCGTCTTCCGATCTGCGGGAAAGTTCTTAGTGTTTTGTTTACCTCCGGCTGTTTGAATCTGGCCGTAGAAGGGTTGATTCGCTTCGAGGCGATCCCAGGGAATTGCGGCTCGATTCTTGTCCTGATGCGTATACGTGGCCTTCTGGTCCCAGGTGAAATTGTAGTCGTCCTTACCCAGGTTGAAGGTGAAATAGCCGCCCTCCTGCATGATTTGCGGCAGGAGCTTAATGCCCTCGGGGAGTTCGATTTTGCGAGGCCCTCGAGAGGAGCGGTGCTCGTGAGCGCCGAATCGGATCTGGTTCATGCCAACCATGACCGCTGAACGGCAGGCCGAACAAACCGGGGCGGGTACGTAGGCGCGCTTGAAGAGCGTTCCCTGCTCTGCCAAGGAATCGATGTTGGGCGTCTGCCCCGCGTTCACCGAATCGCCGTAGCAGCCCATCCAAGGAGAGGTGTCTTCGGCGAAAATCCAAAGTATGTTGGGTTTGTCGGCAGCGACGAGGCTGTTCGAAAGAAGACAAGCGAGAGCGAGCAAAAAGAAGGGCTTCATGGAATAGAGTTTCAGAAAAGCGATGGAATTAGGACATTAAGCGGTTAAGAGGATACCGTCTTCTAGAAACACTCCGCGTGGGCGGCTTGGGGTTACGAGAAACGGGATGACCGGTGGCTGGAAAGGCCTGCGGCGGATCGGGAGGCTGACGCCCTACCTGGCATTCAGAGTCTGCCGCAACACTCTCGCTACTTCGTTCCCTTGAGCGGTTACGCCGATCGCGTTGAAGTGCACGTTTCCAGGTCGCGTCCACCATTGCGGTTGGTTGGGCTTGGTGAACGCGAACAAGTCGTTCACTTCTATCTCTGGATAGTCCTTCAGGACCGCGAGCGCCGCTGCATTGTAGCGGGCCGCATCGCCTGCCTGACGGCCAGGCTCTCCCTCGGGTACCGGAGTGGTCGCGCAGAATATCAAGCTGGCGCGGGGAGCCGTTCGCTTCAGGTAGGAAATAATGTTCCGCAAGTTGGCCTTATAATCGTCCAGGGACGACACTTGGGTCCCACCGACCTTATCCAGTTTTCCCTTCGTGACGTACTTCAAATCGTGGAGTCCAACATTGAAGTGAATCACGTCCCAATCGTGGCTCCAGTAAGGTTTCATCGTAAGATGCATTAAATCCATCTTCGAAATGAATGACGACGAATCTCCCCCGTTGACGTGGATTCGATAGACATTGGCCTCGCCTTTGAGGGCCTCGCGAGCGCTTGGAGTGTAGCCAATCGAAATGGAGTCGCCGTACAGTAATACATTCGGCAGCGACGGATCGTTCTCAACGTAGAGGAAGGGAAGGTTGTTCTTATCCGCTTTCTTTCGAAGGGAGATGCTGTACCAAGCGTTTTCGGCGTCGCTGGCGACTAATTCGGCAGTGGGGATGAGAAAAACGGTAAGGGCGAGAACGATTATTAGGCGCATGCGGTACTCAATTCGAAATCCCTAGCGAGGTCAATCGGCGGTTTGAATGGTGGACGATCGTCCGGGCGAGACAACCGGACGCTTTGGAGCGCGGTTGCTTACTTGCCTAAAATTGGGCAGATTGCAATTTTCCCAGAATGCCCGAAGAAAGACCCTTTACGATTCGTCCCATGCGACCCGATGAAGCGCTGCCAGTCGCCACGTTGATCTTCGAGTCGACCAATCACTGGTACGAGTCCAAAGGCTTCGGGAAGATTTTCCAAGGCGAGCCAGAAGATTGCCTCGTGTTTCCGGAGGTATACGAAGACTTGGATCCAGGTTGCTGTCTGGTCGCCGTCGATCGGGAAAGCGAGCGGATCATCGGATCCTGCTTTTACCACCCGAGGGAAAGTCATGTTTCCTTGGGCATTATGAACGCGGCGAGCGACAGCGGTCATCGCGGCGTGGCGAAAGCCTTGCTCAACGAAATTGTCGCCTATTCCAAAGAACGGAACCTCCCGGTCCGCCTGGTTTCGAGCGCCTTCAATTTGGATTCGTATTCGCTCTACACGAAACGAGGCTTCGCCCCTTACGCGTTTTACCAGGATATGATCCTGACGGTTCCAGAAGCGGGAGTCGCGGTGGACGACGTTCCGGGCCATCTGGTTCGTTCGGCAAATCGAGACGATGGCGCTGCGATCCATGCTTTGGAGCAGGAGCTATGGGGCGTCTCTCGTTTAAAGGATTGGCGGTATTTCATTGAGAACCGGCGCGGGTACTGGCGCGTCGATGTCGTCCTAGGAGGGAGCGGCGAGCTCCTGGGAGCGATCGCTTCCGTCAATCACCCGGGAAGCAAATTGCTTGGACCTGGAATCGCTAGGTCGTCAATTGTAGCGAAAATGTTAATACAGGCTTCCCTCAATCGCCACAGAGGCGGGTCGGTCGTCTGTCTCGTTCCAGCGAAGGAAAGCGAATTGGTGGCGGCGCTGTACGCGCTGGGCGCTCGCAACTGCGAGTTGCACGTCGGGCAGAGCCTGGGCCCTCCCCCAAAAGTTGACGGAATCGTCCTGCCGACTTTTATGCCGGAAACCGGCTAGCCGGTCTCGGCGGCCACGGTTCAGGACAGTCGGTGGTCCGCTACTGCTTGCCCCGCTTTTTCTGAAGACTCTTGAATTCCTCCAGTTGCGCATCCGACAGCTGCTGCAAGCCACGTGATCGATTCGTGGCGATCGGTTCTCCGTTGCCGTCGAACAGGAAGAAATCCAGCTTGACGGAAGACGCCGTCATTTCCGGAAATTCGAAATCGAACGTCACTTCTTTCGATTCGCCTGCGACGAGATCGCCGATCGCTCCCATGCGCACGAAGGTCTCGCGTCTACCGCCCACTCCTTTTCGTGGATTGACGCCATCGAACGTCAGCACGGTTGCCGCGTAGGCGTTTCCCATGGAAGACTCCGCATTGACCGAGTAGCTTCCTCGGAGATTGTCGAATAAGCGCTCGGGATTCAGCTCTCCCACACCACTGTCGATCTGGTTTTTGGTAAGCTCATCGATCGCGGCGACCTTGCCCTCTCGCTCCGTGACGCGCTCAAGCGCGTTTCTACCGTCCATGCGAGCTCGGGCCGACTCGAAATCCGCTCCCGCTTCATAGCGCATTTGCTCGGCATTCATTTCGTTGATGGTCGCCATTTCACGCAATCTGGAGGCGAGCGAGTCAACCTGGTAATCGATGTCGCTGATTTCAGAATACATGCTGGAAACGACCATTTCGGGCACGAAGGAGCAATTGGTCTTGCCGGTTACCTTGACGGGCTTCCTGGACCCGCTCACTTGAAATCGCTTTCCATCGAATGTCTCCACCGTATGGAATTTCTTCTTGATTTGAGTTTCCACGGATCCGCTCATGAATAGCAGATTTCTGGTTTCCGAATGAGAGACTTGGACGGCGATGCATGCCGCAATGATGGCGTAGAGGGCGTGTCGTGTGTTCATCGTTGGTTCAGGATTGAAGCAATAGTAGCATTGTCTTCCCTTTGCCGATCGAATCAACGCTTTTCAAACGAGTGCTTCGATAGATCCGGGGCTATTCTGCGAGGGCATTGAATGGATTCTCGATTTATTCTCCTTGCTCGAATGTGACCGCTGGTAAAAATACAGGTATCGTTTCCATCTAACCACCGCTTTCCATGCTTCCTAAACGTCTTACTGAGATCCTCTTCTCTCTCGCGCTCGCTTCCCTTCTCGCCGGAGGACTCGCCGCTCACAACGCCGAGAATCACGCCAATTTGGCGATGGCCAATGCGGCCACCTCGTTCCTCAATTCCCTCTCTGAAAAGCAGCGAGCCAAAACGGCCTTCGATTTCAGCGCGCCGCATCGAGTGACCTGGGATTTTCTGCCGGTTGCCACGATCGGCCGCAAGGGCGTTAGCTTGCTGGATCTGGACAAAAAGCAGAAGATGTTCGCGTACGACTTGCTTGAGTCTGGATTGAGCGCTGCGGGAAACGAGAAAATCCTGAACATTATCGATCTCGAACGCGTTCTGCTGGAACTCGAAGGAAAGGATACCCGAATTCCGGAGTTGTACCATGTGATGGTCTACGGCGAACCGTCCATCGAGTCGAATTGGGCCTGGCGCTTCGAAGGGCATCACCTCTCACTGAATTTCACGATTGTGGATGGCGTCATGACGGCGACCGCTCCGCGTTTCTTGGGCGCCAACCCAGCCGAAGTGCGCGAAGGGGATCGCAAGGGACTGAGAGCCCTGGGAAAGGAAGAGGACCTCGCCCGCGAACTGCTGGCGAGCTTCGATGCCAAACAGAGGAAAGTCGCCCTCTTTCAGGAGGTCGCCTACTCGGAAATCGTCACGAATCGGGCCAGCGAGGTGGGCCCCCTGCCCCCTGTTGGCTTGAAGGGCGACAAGATGACGGACGAGCAGCGAGTATTGCTTGAGACTCTGATCCTGGAGTACGCCTCTACCATGGAGAGGGAACTTGCCGAACAGCGAATGGCGGCGATTCGCGAGAAGGGAATCGGCAAGGTTCGGTTTGGGTGGGCCGGCGGTACGGAACGCGGCGAGCCCCACTATTACCGCGTTCAAGGGCCGAGCTTTCTGATCGAATACGATAACGCGCAAAACAAGGCCAATCACGCTCACTCCGTCTGGCGCGACTTCGACGGAGATTTTGGAAGAGATATTCTAAAGGAGCACTACCTGAGCCACGGGCATTGAATGCAACGCGGTCTAACCGGGGCGTGGAGACGCCTGCATAGGACGCGACTGAATTTCCTCGCTGGAAACTTCGAGGGGAAAACGATATCGGTCGGGCGATTCGATGGAGAGTCAGTGCGTTTTGCGCTCGCCCCGCAATGGGCCACCGCTTTCACTCCCCTCGTCGTCACGCAATGACTCTTCTCAATCAAATAGCCAGCAGCAAGCGACTCGCCAAATGGGAGGTTCGGCCGATCGACATGGCCCTCTTCGTTTGCTTGGTATTGGGTTTCGCTTACATCGCGAGCGGGTTGCTGGCCCAAGCGTACGCCTATTTTGCGGGGAAAGCCCTCGAAGGCGAATCCTTGCCCTTCCTCATCGTCTCGGGCTTCGGTTTGCAGATTGGGTGCCTCCTCGCCTGGGCGATGTTTCGTTTGATCGTACCCTTCGAGAACAGAAACATACCGATGTCGAGCGCCGCTTCGGCCTTGTGGGGCGCAGGCGGTTTCGTGTCAGCTTACTTGGCGATTGTCCCGCTAATGCTAATCTGGAGGGCCGTTCTCGAAGTCTTTAATTTCGAATACGATTTTCAATTGCCGGTTTTGCTGGTGCAAGAGGGCGGTTCGCCTTGGGAGATCGCGCTGATGAGCGTCCTCGTTGTAGTGGGCGCTCCAATCGGGGAGGAACTCGTTTACAGAGGAGCCCTCTACCGCTATCTGCATAGGCGCTTATCACCGAGCTATTCGATTGCCCTTGCGAGCGCTCTCTTCGCTCTCATGCATTTCAATCTGTACAGTTTTGTGCCGCTTTTCGTCCTAAGCGTTGGGCTCTGCTTGGTTTATCGGATTACCGGCAACCTTGTATCCAGCATCGTAATGCATGGATGCTTCAATGCGCTGAACTTGATCCTCATGCTTACGGTGGGTCCATCGGAACTATGAATCCATTCGCCCAGGATAGAGCGGATCGTATCGATTCGATTGGCGAGACCGCGTTGATCGGGCGCATCCGGAAATGGCTGGGCCACGCCTGTCCCCCTGCTCCCTTTGGCATCGGGGACGATTGTTCGCTGCTCAGACTTTCTCCATTCGAAACCCAGTTGCTGACAACCGCTGATCCCGTTATCTACGGCAGCCATTTCGACGAACGCCATAGTCCCCAGCAGGCCGCCCGCAAATTACTGCGTCGCAACTTGAGCGATATCGCGGCGATGGGAGGCGTTCCGAAGATCGCAACCCTATCGCTAGCGATCCCTGGAAATCTATCTCTCGCGTGGATCGAATCCTTTTACGGAGCATTAGCCGAAGATGCCGTGCGATACGAAACCTTGATCGTGGGCGGCGATGTCACGGCCACCAAGGACTACCTGGGCCTCTTCATGACGCTTAACGGAGTGGCGTCGGAGCGCGTTTTGGAGCGGGGACGAGCGAGCGCGAATTCTCCGATTTACGTAACCGGAACGCTGGGTGGAAGTATCCGGAAAAAGCACTGTAGTTTCGAGCCGCGTCTAAAGGAAGGACAATGGTTGGCGGGCTATGCGGATACAGTTGCCTGTATGGATCTCAGCGATGGCCTGGGAAAGGACGCCCTCGGACTGGTCGATGGCGGACTCGGTATTCGATTGAAGTCGGATCGGATTCCTGTGAGCGCCGATGCAATGGAATTGGCTAATGGCGATCGCCTCAAGGCGCTGGAGCGAGCTGTTAACGATGGCGAAGACTACGAGTTGCTCTTCGCATTGTCTCCCGGCGCCGATTGCGGCGCCTTCGAAGCCCTTTGGGCAGAAAATCCCTTCGCTCAAATCGCCCGCATCGGGTATGTAAACGAATTGGCGGAAGGCGATGCGCCCATCGCATTCGAGGATCAGTCGATACGTTGCGCGTTCTCAGGATATGAACATTTTAGAACGACTGGCTGAGGGAATCGAGACGCATTCGCCATCGGAGACGATAGCGATCGCTTCCGAGTTGCTCGAGGTTTTGCCCCGCGAAGCGATCCTCGCGCTTGAAGGGGATCTTGGAGCGGGCAAGACGACCTTCGTCAAAGGACTTGCCGAAGGAATGGGTATCCAGGATCTCATAACAAGCCCGACGTTTAATATTTACAATACCTATCGCCACCAGGGAAAGACGCTCGTCCATATGGATGCCTATCGATTGGATCCTGAAACGAATGCAGTCGACGAACTGATGATCGAGGACTTCCTAGTGTCCCCCTATTGCCTCGCGATCGAGTGGCCAAGTAGACTGGGTACCTTGCCTTGGACTCCTAGCATTGCCCTCGACCTTAAAATCGATGGACCCGGAGTCCATCGCATCCGCGCGTTGCGCTGAAGACTGTCTTGGAACTAAACTTGGGCCTTCTCAGGCTCGGGATCGCTCTCATCCGCGGAGTCTTCGGCAGTCGCTTCGGATTCGCTCCGCGCTTTCTCCCCCTCCTCCGTTGAGGGCGTTTCGTCCTCTTTCGGCGTCGCTTCTATTGCCTTCGGCGTTTCCGCGTCGGCGACAGGCGCTTCCTCCTCGGACTCCGACGTCGCTTCAATGACCACTGCTTCGGTCGCCTTGAGCGTCCCCTCGTCGGCGGATTCGTCGCTTGAATCCGGCTCGGGAGCCATCTCCACTTCTTCGGCGTTCGGCGTCGATTCGGGCAAAGGCTCCTTTGTTTCGGGAAGCGATTCGCCACCTGAATCGGAAGGCGCTTCGCTGGTCGTCTCGGCAGGAGATTCGCTGGGACTGGCAGCGCCTTCAGGCGCTTTTGTCGGAGTGGATTCGGCGCCTCCGGTCGGGGGGCTGGCAGGGCCGGCGCTGGCGGATGCCGAGGGCGCCGCTTTCTTCGGCGTTTCTTTTGCCTTGGGCTCGTTCTCTAGAACGGGCTGGACGAAAAGCGTGTCGTCGGCGAAGTGACTCACGTAGCCGTCTGCGATCAACCAATGCAAATCTTGGAAAAGCTTGTTTTCCACGAACGCGACATCCGGATGCGTTTCCTTGAGCCAACTCTCGAACGCTGGCGGCAATTCCTTGGCCTTGATGTTCTGATTCGATTCCAGAAACAGGATGAGGCGATCCAATGAATCGGCCATTACCTGCCCTTGCGCGCGAAAGCGACGCTTGGTGGAACAAATCAAGGTCACCCCCTTGGAGCCTTTCTTGTAGATGCTGAATTTTTCCCGGCGCAGACGACCGCGAATCGCATTCGCTGTATCCAGGGGAAAACGACGCTGACGCGCCAATTCGCCTGTAACGGCCCTACTGGCTTCCGTATTCGGATACTTGTCCAAGGTCACGCCGGATACGCGGGCGTAGTTGACCGACTTCACCAGCTTGTCGCGCTGCATGGACCTCAGAAAGCCGATCGCATCGCTCAAAGAATCGAATGATTGGGACTCTTCGCCCTCGCCCGGCTTGCTGATGTAGCGCTTGGTTTTCTTCATTGATCCGAGCCATTCGTTAATGACCTCTTCTTCGCGAACTTGCTCGATCGATTGCTGAAATCGCTCGAAGGGCATATTCGACAGGCGCGATTGATGGTGTTGCCTCGCAATCTCTTCGTAGCGATGGTAATTCGGCGGGCCGAGCAATGCTTTCGTAATGCCGCATCGATTCACGAATTGAAAGTTTCCGGTAGGCGCTTCCACCTCGACTTCTTCGATATCGAAAAGCGTTTCCACACTGTTGCTGACGGCGTGTTGAATCGCTTCCTCTTCCGTTGCGAATGGCATGTCATCTGGGAGGGAAACGAATACGCGTTCCGGCTTCTCGCCGGGGGCGGCCTTTCGCGTAACGCTTGCAACGAAGCGGTCGGTTTTATCGAGAAAGATCTTCGCGACTTCGAAGAGCTCGTAAGTGATGTGATTCGTCCTCAGGGCCTTGATGATGGTGCTGAACCCAACATCATCGGGATAGAACCCAACATCGAATATGTCGCTATCGTAAGGACGCTCGGGAGCGCCTCCACGGCGCCAGTTGCCGCGCTGCCCGCCTTGGCCTTCGCTGTTGTCGTAGCGCGGGCGCCGCGACCTGCGATCATCGCCACCGCCTTCGCCGGGATGGCGGTCCTTCGAAATGGGTCTCCTCGCGGGACGTCGGTCGCGTCCTGCTTCCCCGCCTGATCGACGTTGCGGGCGTCGTCCGCCTCTGCCGCCACGGTCTTGATCGCCTCTTTGATTACCCCCCGATTGCTTGCCGGCATCCGTCCATTGCGTGCCGAAGCTGAAGCTTTGAAGGTCTGTGAGATCGAGTGGGTTGGATTCCGCCTGATCCTTCGGTTCCTGAGAACTGGGTTCGCTCATTGGATTATTCTGTAAAAAGGAAGCCGGTAGGCAACCCGAGGGCTGTAGATTCTAGATAAGCTGCGACTTGCGTCTGAAAGGTCTATTTTCCAGAAGTCCTAGTGGGGACATCGTGGGGAATCAATCTAATAGAGGTAAATCTTCAATTTGTTTGTTTTGACGCTTTACATCCCCACGAAACTGCCCTTTTTATCCCGCCTTCCCAACTGCTCAGGTGGTGGAATTGGTAGACACGCACGCTTGAGGGGCGTGTGGCGCAAGCCGTGTGGGTTCGAGTCCCACTCTGAGCACCATTTGAAAAAAAGGCCGCGATTGAGCGGCCTTTTTCGTGCTCGGATGGGACGAGAACGCAGTTCGACGGAGCGACCCCAAAGGAGCGGAGATGGGAGAACGCGAAGCGCTAGTCCGAAGGACTTGAGCCAATCTAGGCTCAATCCAATCCCACTCTGAGCGGCCTTTCTCTCTCCCCTCAATCTGGCGGATTTTCCCCGAACCGTGTCGACTGGTTTTCGCGACGGATGAGCCAGGCTCCGATGAAGAAAAACAGGGCCACTCCTGGCCCGAATCCCCACGCGATTGACCGTTCGACCGAAGTGGTTTGTTCAGCAATGCCCTCTTCGAAACCAATGCTCCAAAGGAACAGTCCGGCTACTCCCAGACCAATGGCCCGAGCGATCTTGGTGGCCATTCTCCAAAGGCCGTAGTAGGAACCGGATAATTGTTGATTGGACCGATTCGAATCGGCTTCGACAATATCGGAGAACAGAGACTCCAAAAGAACGACGCTCGCCGCGGCGCAGCCACCGGCAATTGCGATGCCGAATGCCGGCCCCATTTGTCCCACAGGCATCAGCGGATAGACGATCGCGGTGAAGGCAGCGAGCATTGCGGATCCCCACCAGCACAGCTTGGACTTGCGAACGCGCTTTGCCGCGTAGATCCACAACGGAGTCGCTCCCATGAGAACGAGGGAGAGCGTGATCAGAATCTGGGCGACCTGAGTTTCTGACAGTTCGAGGACTTGCTTGTAGAAAATCAACGCCAGACTGGCGTTCACCGCCCGCCCAGCGGCGATCGAAGTAAAGGCCCCCACGACATTCCTGAAAGAGGGCGAAGCCAAGGCAACCCGCGCGGCCTTCAACGCTCCCAAGCCAGGTAGCCCTATTCCCACTCTAGAGCGACCGGCAACGCCCCACATCGCCAGGAATGTGGTAAGCCCCGTAACGATCGATAGAAGTCCAATCCAGTATGACGCTTCGTTTCGGTTGGCGAGCAAGGCATCGATAGAGTCGCGTTCCTGGGCGACTTGGAGATGCCAGCTTTCCACAATCAACGGAGCGCTCAAACCGGCAATCAGGCCGACTCCGCTGAATACCATGCGCCAGCCGAACAGTTCGGATCGATCTTGCGACCGGCGCGCGATGTCATTCACGAGAGCGAGATAGGGAACTCCGAAGAGCGTGAGCGCCGTATTCAAAACTAAATACCATCCGAGAAGCCGGAGGAATAGCGCCCCGTCATTCATCGTTCCAGAAGGAGAAAAGAGCGCCCCAATCGCCAGACCCGTTCCAATCGTTCCGATCGCCAGGTAGCTCAATCGTCTTCCACGAGCGCTCTGAGCTCGCGTTCGATCCGAAATCGATCCCATCAGGGGATCGCTAATCGCGTCCCATATGACGGCGATTGCCAAGGCGATCCCAGCGAGCAGAGGATCGAGACCCGCGGAGACATAGAACTCCAGGAGGTAGACTTGGACTAGGAGCTCGACGGCGCTGGCGCCGATTTCCGCGATGCCATAGCCCGCTTTGGTTCCTATGCGTAGCTTGCCCATGGGGAACCGAACGTGTTGTCTGGCGCTATGAGAGGAGAGAGTTCCATTATCCGATTAACGCGTTAGCCTTCTTGTTTACCTTGCTGAGATCCGTCCAAATCCGATCCAAATTCGATTCTTATCCCGACCCTTCTAGCGCCCTTCGCGGTTTTAGCACGTACATTCGCTGTACCAATTCGATAGGATTGGGGCGTTCGGGAGGGATCGCAGGCTTGCCTCTCGAACCCTTAGGCCTGGCCTCGGCCTACGACCGCTTGATCCCGTCATGCCTCACCCCCCATTTTCAGCCATGATTTCCACGCTCCTCGCGAGATCTTGGCCGTTCGCTCCCTTCCCAAGCGGGATCGCGGGCCCTTTCAAGTGGATCCGAGCGCTATTCTTGATCGGGATCGTTCCCCATTCCGTGTTCCTCTTTTCGGATTCGAGCGCGGGATCGCCGCCGCTAAATGTCCTTTTCCTTTCCGTTGACGACATGCGAGACTGGGCAGGATTCCTGGATGGCTACAAAGGCGAAGTCCATACTCCCCACATGGACCGCCTAGCGGCTCAGGGAGTCAATTTCACGAATGCGCACTGCCCGTCTCCCGTTTGCAACCCCAGTCGCACGGCCGTTATGACCGGACTCATGCCTTCGACGACCGGGGTCTACGACAATAGCCAGTGGCTGCGTCCCAATCGCCCGGATATCGTGACGCTGCCGCAGTTTTTCAAGGCTAATGGCTATCGCGTCGTGGGAGCGGGCAAGAGCTTTCATCACACCGCTGGAAACAATCCTCCCGATCAATGGCATGAATACAAACGAACCCCTTGGGCGGACTTTCCGTGGATTCGCAGCAACAAGCTGAACTACCCCTGGACCGAGTGGCAGCCTCCCCCGCCCGAGTATCCATTCAGCAAGGTCGAGTACTTGGGGGGTCGAGACGAGCGCGACTGGGGGGTCTTGCCGGGATTGGAAAGCGAATACGACGACGCTGTCATAGTCGACTATGCGATCGATTTCCTGGGGCGACACGATGGAGAAATCCCCTTTTTCCTTTCAGTGGGGACTTTTCATCCTCACTTGCCTTGGTACGTGCCGCAACGTTTTCGCGATTTGTACGCGGAAGCGGAAATTCGACTGCCTGAAACACGGGTAGACGATCTCGATGATATCCCGGAGATCCCGCGGAAGTGGGCGGCATTTCGGCGCGATGAAATGCGCGCCGCCAAGGACGCGGGCGAATGGGAGGAAGCGGTGCGGTGCTATTTGGCGAGCATCAGCTTTGCCGACGCTCAAATCGGACGAATGCTCGAGGCCTTGGAAAAATCCCCCTTCGCCCGAAATACGCTCGTTGTTCTCTGGTCGGACCACGGCTGGCATCTTGGGGAAAAGGACCATTGGACGAAAAAGACGCTATGGGAAGCGTCCACGCGCGTCCCCTTTATCGTTAAAGGCCCAGGTATCGATGCGCGTCAAAGGAGCCGCCGCCCCGTCAATCTCGTATCGATATTCCCTACGTTCGTTGATCTGCTGGGACTGGAGAGCGACGTCGATTTCGATGGACCAAGCCTGGCCCCACTGCTTCGAAATCCGCGCTCCAAGTGGCGTCACGTCAGTTTGACCGATTTTGGCAAGGGCAACACTGCGGTGCGAGACGAACGCTGGCGCTATATTCTCTATTCCGATGGCTCCGAGGAGCTTTACGATCTCAAGAAGGATCCAAACGAATGGACCAATCTCGCCAACGAGCCGAACCTGCAGCATCGGAAAAAGAAGCTGGCATCGCATCTCCCGAAATCTTACGCTCCCAAAGTTCCAAGCAAATCGGCCTTCGACTTCGATCCCGACCGCTGGACATTCACCAACAAGAAGACGGGCAAAGTCGTTCACGGCGCCATTCCATGAAGCAAGAAACCGGTAGCGGTCCCTCTCGGGCCGGAAATCACCCATCCCTCGTTTTCCCCCGCATCTCCTTAGCCGATCCTCGGTTCGTTCCGCTTAGGCAATGGCTTTGGGGTTCTCGCGACGGGACCTCATGGACCGAACGTTTTGCTCTACCCGCATGAAAGCTCGCCGCCTCTATCTACTCCTAAGCTTCCTCGTCCTGGCCGCCTCCCACGGTCAGGAATACTTG
The DNA here is from genome assembly GCA_965655705.1 of Candidatus Pelagisphaera sp. Classification (GTDB taxonomy): domain Bacteria; phylum Verrucomicrobiota; class Verrucomicrobiia; order Opitutales; family Opitutaceae; genus Pelagisphaera. Next base: position 78,899 of record CBFHHM010000006.1, on the reverse strand, counting down.
AAATGGACCCCATTGTCCGATCTGCCTCCCCTGGGCGATCAGACGGAGGCGCTTGGCGTTGCCGGTCCCTACGTTGGCGTACACAACGATGCGCTCATCGTGGCGGGCGGCGCTAATTTTCCGAAGCCCTATTGGGGCGAGGACAAAGTATGGCACGACGACATATGGGTCCTGAACGCCGCGGGCGAGTGGATTCATGGCGGCGACTTGCCGCGTCCGCTCGGCTACGGAGCGTCCGTATCCACCAGCCAAGGCGTGCTCTGCCTGGGCGGGAATGATGCGGCGCAGACTTACAGCGATGTCTTTCTCCTGAAATGGAATCCACAGACCAAGACTGTCGAACAAGAGACTTTGCCCAATCTGCCAAAACCTATCGCTTTCACGATGGCGGCTACGATCGGCGACACCGTTTATCTAGCCGGCGGCACCGAGACCAACGATCTCTCTTCCGCCCTGAACAACCTGTGGGCCCTCGATATGAGCGATGGTGAATCCGGCTGGCGGGAACTGCCCGGCTGGCCCGGACCCGCCCGGGGACTAAACCTGGTCACGGCCCAGAGCAATGGAAGCGAAGAGCAACTCTTCCTCTTCAGCGGTCGCCGCGTAGCCGAAAACGACGCGATCGAATTCCTCACGGACGCCTACGCCTATAGCCCCAGCGCCAACGAGTGGGCGCGTCTCAGCGACTCTCCCGTTTGCGTTATGGCGGGCGAAGCCATCCCCGTAGGCGAGAACCACGTTTTCGTGGTGGGCGGCGCCGACGGATCGATGTTTTTCTCTGCCGACGACCTGAAGGATGATCACCCCGGCTTTCCCAAGCGAGCCTGGGCCTATAACGCTCTAACGGATACCTGGCAAGAAGGCGGCTCCCTGCCGCTGAATCATGTCACTACTCAAGTGGCGAAATGGGGCGAGCGATACATCATCGCCTCCGGCGAAGTGCGCCCCCGCGTACGTACGCCCAAGATCTGGGAAGTGACCGCTACAACGGGCGAGTCCTCGTTCGGAACCCTCAATTGGATCACCCTAATCCTATACCTGGGCGGCCTTATGTTCATTGGCTACCGCTGCGCCCGCGGCACGCAGTCGACGGAAGACTTCTATCTCGGCGGACGTTCTATTCCTTGGTGGGCCGCCGGTATGAGCATTTTCGGTACAACGCTCTCGGCCATTACCTATCTTGCCCTGCCCGCCCGCGTTTTCTCCACCAACTGGTCCGTCATTATTCTCAATGCCGGCATCCTCATAGTCGCTCCCTTGATCGCCTACGTCTATATTCCGCGACTTCGCAAGCTCAACGCCGTAACCGCCTATCAGTTTCTCGAGGATCGCTTCGATTTGGGACTGCGGCTTTTCGGCAGCGCTTCCTTTATCGTGTTCCAGCTGTTCCGCATGGGCGTCGTCGTCTTCCTGCCCGCCCTCGCCTTGTCGGCAGTCACCGGATTCGACCTGACGCTTTGCATCCTGCTAATGGGATTGATTGCCACCGTCTACACCGCCTTCGGAGGAATCAAGGCAGTGATCTGGACCGACGTCATCCAAGTAGTCGTACTGGTAGGCGGCGCCCTGCTAGCCTTGGCGTTGATCGTATCCAACCTCGAAGGCGGCCTATCCACATTGATCGAACGCGGGGCTCAAGCGGGAAAATTCCAGTTCCCTGCCCTCGAATGGTCCTGGGCAGGCGACGCGTTCCTCGTACTCTTCCTGGGAAGCATTTTCTCGAATGCGCTCGTGCCATACACGGCTGACCAAGCCGTCGTACAGCGCTACCTGACGACGAAAAGCGAAGCCGAAGCGCGTAAGGCGGTCTGGACCAATGCGCTCTTGGCGATTCCGGCAACGCTGATCTTCGCCCTCATGGGAATCGCCCTCTTCGTCTTTTACCAATCGAACCCCGGGCTCTTGGAACCGTTGGAAAAGAACGATCAAATCCTGCCTTGGTTCGTCGCGAATCAAATGCCAGCAGGACTCGCCGGATTGGTGATCGCTGGCGTTTTCGCGGCTGCCATGTCTAGCTTGGATAGCAGTATGCATTCGATTTGCACCGCAGTATCGAACGACTTCGTAAAGCGTTTTCGCGGCGCCGATTGGGAAGATCGGCATCAACTGATTTTCGCCCGCTATACCGTTGCCTGTCTCGGCATATTGGGCACCGCATTCGCCCTGACTCTCGCCAGTATGGAGATCGGCCACATCTTCGACTTTTTGATCGGACTGATGGGGCTCATCGGAAGCCCCTTGGCTGGGCTCTTTCTGCTTGGCCTTTTCGTAAAACGCGCCGAGGCCCAGCATGCTTGGATCGGCGTCTCCTGCAGTCTTGCCGCCATTCTCTACTGCAAGTACGCCACCGACCTGAACGGGTTGCTCTTCGGACTCGTGGGAATCGGCGTTTGCGTAGGGATAGGTTACCTCTCTACATTCATAAGCCCGTCAGAACCAAGGTAGGGCGATTGCCCGACCTAATCATTCGAGCCTTTCCTATGAAACGCCTTATACTCGTTCTACTCGTTCACCTTTCACCATTCATCCATCACCATTCGTTCGGAGCGCAAGACGCTCCGAACGTCCTCTTCATCGCGATCGACGACCTCAACGATTGGACCACCCTCTTCGACGAATCCAATCCGATCCGCACTCCCAACCTGCAGCGTCTAGCGGAGCGCGGTACCTTCTTTCGCAAGGCCTACTGCAACTCGCCCGCCTGCAATCCCTCCCGCTCTTCCGTACTCAGTGGCGTGCGGCCCGCAACGAGTGGGGTCTACGCCAACCGGAGCGATTGGCGCAAGGCCCTCGCCGGAGTCGATATCCTACCTGCTCACTTCAGAAGCAACGGCTACCGCGCCTACGCCAGTGGGAAGATCTTCCATCACCACGGACCGCAATTCCATCAATACGAAGCCTTCGACGAATTCTCGGTCTTCCCTTCGTCCCGCCCGGACACGCCCATGCCAGCCGTCGGCAATTTGAACCGCATCAAAAGCTGGACCGCCGGAGATGGTTCCAAGGTGCCGGTTAGTCGGAACTTCGATTGGGGCGTGTATCCGCCAAACGCTGACGATCACATCGACAATCGGACTGTCGATTGGGCTATCGATCGAATCGAATCGCACGGAAGCGGACAGCCCTTCTTCATCGCCACGGGCATCTATCGCCCGCACATGCCCTTCTACGCGCCTCAGGAATGGTACGATGCCTATCCGATGGGTTCCTTGGAAATGCCGCAGATAAGGGCAGACGACCTGGAAGATATTCCCCAAGCCGGCCGGGCCATGCTTCACCCGCCGGGGCGCAAATTCATGAGCACCTTCGAAGCGGAAAAGCTGCGGGACGCGTTCATTTTCGAAAAGGCGGTTCGCGGCTATCAAGCCGCCGCCAGCTTCGCCGACTATCAAGTGGGGCGGCTTCTCGATGCTCTCGATCAGAGCGGCCAAGCGGACGATACGATTATCGTCCTCTGGTCCGACCACGGTTTCCACGTGGGCGAGAAGAATCACTGGGAGAAATTCGTGCTTTACGAAAAGGCCACTCGCATTCCGTTTATCATCGCCGCGCCGGGATACCAAGCCGGACAAGTCTCCGAACGTCCCGTGAGCCTGATAGATCTCTATCCGACATTGGTCGAGCTTTGCGGGTTGCCTGCCCCCGCTCACCTGGAGGGTCAAAGCCTCGCCCCCCTCCTCGAAAAGCCTAAACGAAAATGGGATCCCGTATTGATGACCTATGGGGAGGGCAACCACGCCGTGCGCGACGACCGATATCGCTACATCCGATACCGCGAAGGCGAAGAAGAGCTTTACGATACGGAAAACGATCCCAACGAGTGGACCAATATCGCGCATCGCAAAGGCACTCGCAAGATCATGAACCGCCTTGCCAAATGGATTCCCGAATCCTACGCTCCCGAAATCGGCCCCGCCCAAAAATGAACTCCGATCAAACGGCAGGGCAAACTTCCGAATTCCAATGAAACGCCTTCTCGAAATTATACCAACTAGTCCCGTTCCGGTCAGAGCCGGTCTCGTCGCCGCCGCGGTCTTTATTCAGCATTCAGCATTCCACATTTCCCATTCGTTCGGAGCGCAAAGCGCTCCAAACGTCCTCCTCATTGTATCCGAGGATAACGGACAGGAAATAGGCTGCTACGGCGAACCTTACGTCAAGACGCCCAACCTCGATAAACTGGCAGCCGAAGGGGTTCTTTTTAAAAATGCCTACGTCGCTCAAGCAGGCTGCAGTCAATCGCGGGCTGCCTTTCTGACAGGCCTCTACCCTCATCAAAATGGTCACATTGGGTTAGCGACCTGGAAGTTTCGTCTGTATGATGAAGATACGCCAAATATGGTTCGCAGCCTTAAGGAAAACGGCTACCGGACCGGCATTATCGGCAAGCTGCACGTCAATCCCGCAACGGCTTTTCCATTCGATTTTCACGAGGTGCCGAAATCCAATTTCGACCGTATTCAGCAAGAACGCTATGCCAGTGAAGCGGGTCGGTTCATTAATGCCGGCGATGCCCCCTTCTTCCTGAGCGTCAATTACCCAGACGCTCACCGTCCCTTCACAACGCAAGTGGATGGCCTTCCGGAACGCCCTTTGACTGGCAAGGACGTTAAAGCGCTCGATCACTTCGGCATCGACAACGAACAACTGAGTCAACAGACCGCCGATTACTACAATTGTATTATGCGACTCGATACGCTTATCGGCGATCTCCTCGAGGTTCTCGAGAAATCGGGCAAAGCCGACAATACACTTGTATTCTACTTGGGCGATCACGGAGTGGATATGCTTCGAGGAAAGCGAACCTCCTACGAAGGCGGGACACGGATTCCGCTCATCGCCCGCTGGCCCGATCGAGCAAAGTCGGGCATCGTCTCAAACGAGCTGGTTTCCCTCGTCGATCTCATGCCGACCGTGATCGAGGCAACCGAGGCCAAACCTGTAGCGAATCTAGCAGGACGTTCCCTTATGCCACTGCTTGAGGGCAAGTCCTCTTCGTGGCGCGATTATCTCTTCACTGAATTCCACATACACTCCGCCCACAATTACTATCCGCAGCGCACCGTCCAAAATGAACGCTACAAGCTGATCCGCAACCTCTTGCCCGATACAGTCAATCCGGGCTATACCTTCACGAACAATCGCTTCTTCGACTCCTTAGCTCAAACCATCGACAAGGCGCCCGCGCATATCCGAGACGCCTACTACCGCATGGAGCGCCCGCCCGCCTTCGAGCTCTACGATTTGCAGAACGATCCATACGAATTCGTGAATCTCGCCCAGGACTCCAAACACGCGCTCGTGCGCAACCGCCTAAAAGCCGAGCTCAGCGCCTGGCGAACGCAGACCAAGGACCCCATGCTCAATCCCGAAAACGTCCACCGTCTCAAAGCCGAAATAGACGCCTGCTTCGTGGATGGTCTGCCTGACAAATCGAAACTCGAGCTCACCTATCCCGACTATTTTTTCGAACGGTAGGGCAATTAGCATGAAACGCTTCTTACTAGCTCTTCTCTTTCACCTTGGTCCGGTTTCCTTCAGAACCGGTCTGGTCGTCGCAGTCCTCGCCTTTCACCATTTAGCATTCACCATTTACCATTCAGCGGCAGCCGCCGCGCCGCCGAACGTCCTCTTCATTGCCTACGACGACCTGCGTCCCACCCTTGCCTGCTACGGAGATCCCCTCGCCATCACTCCGAACTTCGACCGTCTCGCTGCTCAAGGGACGCTCTTCGAGCGGGCCTACTGCCAGCTCGCGGTGTGCGCCCCCTCGCGCTTGTCTCTGCTGACGGGGCGACGCCCCGATACGATCAAAGTCTGGGATCTGAAAACTCACTTTCGCGAGGAGATTCCCCATCTTGTCACTCTGCCGCAGCATTTTAAGAACAATGGCTATCATTCTCGAGCCATCGGAAAGATTCTCCACGGCAGTTCCGTATCCAAATTCGACCCGCCATCCTGGTCGGAAGATCCCATGTATGATGACGGGCGCCGACATTCCTGGCGCTATGCGGCGCCCGAAAACCTGAAGGTCGACACCTTGAAGCGCACGGCTACGGAGGCGGAGGATGTTCCGGATAGCGTGTTCGTCGATGGCAAAGTCTGCGACGAGGCGGAGCAGGCCTTGGCTACCTTCAAAGGAACGGGCCAGCCATTCTTCCTAGCGATTGGCTTTCGTAAGCCTCACCTACCCTTCGTCGCGCCGAAAAAATACTGGGATCTCTACGATCGAAGCCAAATTCCATCGCCCCCATCGAGGGAAAACCCCTCAGGCGCTCCCGAATTTGGGACGCGAACCTGGAGGGAGCTGGAAGGCTATACCGATATTCCGATGGATCTTGCGGCAATTTCGGATGAACAGGTTCAGGAACTGCGTCATGGCTATTACGCCTGCGTTAGCTATGTCGACGCCTTGCTCGGCCGTCTGCTTGACAAGCTTGAGGAACTGGCGCTCGACGGAAATACCATCATCTGTCTCTGGGGCGACCACGGATTCCATCTGGGCGAGCAAGGGCTTTGGACCAAAGCCAACAACTACGAATTGTCCGCTCGCGTTCCGCTGATCGTCTACGATCCTCGCCGCCCAGCGAACGGGGCGCGCAGCTCCGCCTTGGTGGAGCTCGTCGATCTTTATCCTACCCTGGCCGATCTCTGCGCGCTCGAGGTTTCGGCAGAGCTCGAAGGGCTCAGCTTCGCCCCTTTGCTCGAAAATCCCGTCCTGCCTTGGAAGACCGCCGCCTTCCATCAATACCCGCGCGATTACGTTGAGATCAAACACAAGCGTCACGGGGACGTCATGGGATACGCCCTACGAACGAGTCGTTACCGCTACGTGCAATGGAAGGACTGGGAATTTGGCGACATCCTCAAGGAAGAGCTCTACGATCAGGAGATCGATCCTCACGAAATGCGAAACCTTGCCCATAACCCTGAAAACAAACAATTAGTAGAACAGCTACGCGGCCAGCTCGCGGCCGGCTGGCGAGGAGCTTTGCCGAAGTGAAAAGCTAAGGCAATCGAGCGTGTCGGGCGTAGCTTGAGCGAAGACTGGTTCCCGCGATGCCGCAACTGCAGAATTCCAATACGATCTTTGAATAACCTAGTGGCCATCGCGGGGACGCGATTGCCCTACTCTGAAAATTGATATGAAAACAAACCTAACGCTCATAGCCCTCGCTGCCTGCGCTTGGCTCGCAGCCACCCACTCTTTCGCCAGCGAACAAACGCTCTTCGTGTCCGGCGAGGCAGGCTACTCGAACTACCGAATCCCTTCGATTATCACAGCGAAAGACGGCTCTCTGCTCGCCTTCGCGGAAGCTCGCAAGGATGACAGAGGGGACAGTGGCAACATCGATCTCGTGATCAAGCGATCGACGGATAATGGGCGAAGCTGGTCTCCGTTGGAGCTTGTCTGGGACGCCGGACCGGAAACCGCTGGCAATCCCTGTCCGGTTGTCGATCAGCGAACGGGTAGGATTGTCATGCTTATGTGTTGGAACCTGGCGACGGACCACGGACGCGATCTACACGCGGGAAAGGGTCAAGATACCCGACGCGTGTATCAGACGTATTCCGACGACAATGGGCAAAGCTGGAGCAATCCCGTGGAAATCACTGCGGCTGTCAAGCCGCTCAACTGGTGGTGGTACGCGACAGGCCCGGGCATCGGCATTCAGCTTCAAGATGGCCCGAAAAAAGGTCGGTTGATCATTCCGGCAAACCACACTGCTGAAGGCTACTACGGCGCCCACGCGCTTTTCAGTGACAACGGGGGCAAGACCTGGAGCATCAGCGCTCCCATCCATCCGACCGTCAATGAAAGCCAAGTGGTCGAGCTTTCCGATGGACGACTCATGATGAACATGCGTACGCAAGGCGTTGGCGAGACGCCCCGACCTTATGCGGGCTATCGCTCGATTGCCTACAGCAAGAACGGGGGCGAGACCTGGACCAAGCCGGTAGCCGACGACGAGCTCGGCGATCCCATTTGCCAAGCCAGTATCATTCGTTACGATGAGAATACCTTGCTTTTCTCGAATCCCAATTCAGGCATCAGCCTCAAGCGCGGTCCCCGCGAAAACATGACCATCAAGCTGAGCTCCGATGACGGTCAAACCTGGTCTAAGTGCAAGGTCGTCTATTCAGGCGCTTCTGCCTACTCCTGCCTCGCTCGACTGCAGAACGGCGAGATCGGACTCCTGTATGAAAAAGACAAGGACATCGCCTTCGCAACCTTCGATATCTCCGAAATCAGGTAGGGCAATCGTGTCCCGCAATGGACACTGCTGCCCTACCCAATTACAAATGAAACGCCTCTTACTAGCTCTCCTCCTTTCACATTCCGCATTTCACTTTTCACATTCGTTCGGAGCGCAAAGCGCTCCGAACGTCCTCTTCATTTCCGTCGACGACATGAATGACTGGGTGGGTTGCCTCGGCTCCGACCGCGTGCCTACGCCCAATATCGATGCCTTGGCCGAACGCGGATTGCTGTTCACCAACGCTCATGCGCCCAGTCCCAAGTGCGCCCCCAGTCGCGCGGCGATTCTCACCGGAAAGCGCGCCTCCACCACGGGACTCTACAGTAACAGTCATTGGTGGCGACCGGCGTATCCAGATCTCGTTACGCTACCCCTGCATTTCAAGCGCAATGGCTATTACGCGGCAGGCGGCGGGAAGGTGCATCATCACACCGACGGATTCAATCCCCCTGATCAATGGGACGAGTATCTTCCCCTGGTTCGGGATCAGGACCTCGTCGTCGACTACTTCAAAGAACATGGCGAAGAGCGTCGCTACTTTACCGAAGCCATGCCTCGTCATCCGAATGACTCCCTCGATTGGGGAGCCATGGAAGTCGACGATCTCGAGATGGGCGATGGCGAAACCGTCCAATGGGCCCAGGAATTTCTTTCACGCGATCACGCCAAGCCCTTCTTCCTGGCTGTCGGCCTCTTTCAGCCGCATCTCCCATTCTACGCTCCCAGCAAGTACTTCGAAGCGCTGCCCTTAGACGAAATTGAACTGCCCGTAAATCTACCTGGCGACTTGGACGACATTCCGGAAGGCGGACAGGCCTTGGCGGCGAACCGCCGAGAGGATCTGCGGATGATCGAGGAATACGACGATCTCCGCAAAACCGTGCAATGCTACCTGGCAAGTATCGCCCACGCGGATACGCTTCTGGGCCTACTGATGGAGAGCTTTGACCAAAGCCCCTATCGCGACAACACAATCATCGTGCTCTGGTCGGATCACGGCTACCACTTCGGCGAGAAGGATCATTTGGCGAAAGACACGCTTTGGGAACGTTCGACCCATGTCCCATTCATTGTGGTCGCACCTGGAGTAACGGAAGCAGGAACGAAGACGGACGCTCCCGTCGATTTGACCTGCCTTTATCCCACGCTTTCGAATCTATGCCAGCTCCCTACGCCTACAGACTTGGACGGAGTGGACATCACGCCTCTATTGCGCAATCCCAATGCGCAATGGACGCATCCTGCCATCATCGATTTTCTTGAAGGCAACACCGCGATTCGAACGCGCGATTGGCGTTACATTCGCTACCAAAAAGGCGGCGAGGAGCTCTATGATCGCGTAGTCGATCCCAACGAATGGGACAACCTCATCGAGAAACGCGCGGCGCTCGCCAAGTCCTTCCATGAGTGGCTGCCCAATCGATACGCCAAAGAAGTCCCTCGCAAAGGCGATTACGACTTCGATTCCGAGGCCTACACCTGGAAGAAAAGGTAGGGATGCGTAGCAGCCCTACCCACACGGACCCCTGTTTAAATACAAGACAACATTAACAGGGATCCCGCGGCACGGGAGCAGGATGGCCATCGGCCAGCAGGTTTCTTTGGGACCCGCGAACGCTTCAGGCAGTTTCAGGGACACGCTCCTCCCGTGCTAGATCCATACTTCCGCGATGAGGATTCCGGGCGAAGATCCACGCTGCGCGTGGCGATGTTTTTCAAACGCGGAGATGCGCAATAGAACTTCTGAAATGAAAACCTGCTCGCTCGCCAGAGAGATCCTGCTCCGCGTAAGCGGATCCCTGTTTAAATACAAGAATCGTAACAGCGATCCCGCGGCGCGGGAGCAGGGTCGCTTGCGACTATCGACCCTACCCATTCGCAGCTCTCTGCGCCTCCGTGACCTCAGCGCTTGAAATAGCATTGCGCAACCCAAGGGGACAAAGCGCTCTACATGAGCCAGTCTCTCCCGCCCCAATCTACCCAGTTGACCTAATCGATTCCGCATTTCACATTCACCATTCCACGTTTCGCGCCCAGCGCGACCCCTTATGTCTTCCCGTAAACCGGTCACCTTCCTGCAAGCCCTCTTTCCTGTCCTGGGCCTCGTCGTTATTCTTGCCTATGGGTTGCTCATTCGCCCGATCGTTCAGGGAGTAGCGGCCTTTCCCCTCGAGATCGTTTTTCTCAGCGCTGCGGTCGTCGCCATTTCGCAATTGGCCTGGCTCGGCTACTCCTGGCAAGAGGTGCAGGACTCGATCGTAGCCAAGCTCGCCAAGGCCTTTCCGACTATCCTCATCCTCTTCACTATTGGCATGCTGATCGGCAGCTGGATTGTTTCCGGGACCATTCCCATGATGATCTATTACGGCATTAAGATCATCGACCCGGAATACCTCTTCGTCATCTCCTTCCTCGTCGCCGCGATCTTCTCGACCTGCACCGGTACATCCTGGGGATCGGTCGGAACAATCGGCCTCGTGCTCATCGGAGTGGCCGCCGCGATCAATGCCGACGTGGGAATTACCGCAGGCGCCATCATCGGGGGCGCCTTTTTCGGGGATAAGATGTCTCCCCTGTCTGATACGACTAACGTTGCCGCTCTCGCCGCGGAAGTGCCCTTGTGGGAGCACATCCGTTCCATGATGTATACGACGATGCCGTCGGCCGCAATCACTACCGTCCTCTATTTGATTCTTGGATACGTTTATCCGGTCGATGCGGAAGGCGCCGAGGCGATAGAGCAGACGCGAATCATTCTCTCTGGGATCAGCGAGATGTTTCGCTTCAATCTCCTTTTGCTGCTTCCCGTGGCCATTGTCGTTTACGGATCGATCAAGAAAAAAGCGACCCTCCCCGTGCTGGTTGCCTCTTCATTCTGCGCCTGTTTCCTGGCGGTCGTATTTCAGCAGATCGCTATCGGCGACGTGGTTCAGTCGCTCTACAAGGGTTATGACACGTCAATGGCCGTTTGGATGCCGGAGATTCCGGAGTCCATCAGTACGCTCTTTAATCGAGGCGGACTCTACGAGCTCAGCGAACCCGTCATCATTTCCATCATAGTCTTCGTTTACGTTGGGGCCATCGACAAAATCAATGCTATGCCAATCATCGTCGATCGGGTGTTCGGTTTCGCAAAGTCTCGGGCGGCAACCATCCTTTCGACCTTGGCCTCGACCACCTTCATCAACGTCACCACTTCGAATCAGATGGCGGCTAGCTTCATCGTCGGCGAAGCCTTCCACAAGAACTACGATCGCAAAGGCATCCCACGCAAGGTGCTCTCCCGTTCCCTCGAGGATTCGGGTACCATGATCGAAAATCTCGTTCCTTGGCACACCACCGGCATCTTCATGGTAGCCACTCTTGGCGTGCCCATTAGCCAGTACTGGCACTGGCAATTCCTATCCCTCATCAACTTCGTGGTCGCCATCGCGCTCGCCCTCACCGGAATCGGTTGTTTCTACAAGGAGAAGAAAGGCGCCGCAAACACTTGAGATAATTTTTGGGACGCGCTGCTCCGGAGCTAGATCCCGGCATCCGCGATGCGGATTCCGGGCGATGATCCACGCTGGGCGCAGCGATGGTCTTCAAACAAGGAGTTGCGCATAGAACGATTAAAATGAAAACCTGCTCGCTCGTCAGAGCGATCCTCGGATCCCGGTTTAAACACAAGACATCGTTAACAGGGGTCCCACTGCGCGGGAGCAGGATGGCCTTCGGCCAGCAGGTTTCCTTCTCTGAACCTTTCTTCCTCGAATTATCGAGGATCCTTTTTGGCTCGCAATGCGAGACTCCTAGGCCGCCGGCCGATGACGCAATTTCCCAGCGCATCCTATTGACCCATTCTCCTAAGATCATTCAGATCTCCACAGTAGCCTTCGCATCCTTACGAATTCGCGTGAGACTCATTTCCTAGCGCCCATGACCGATCAACCTGCAGTCGACCCTTCGCTTTATCCGCTCGATCAGGATACGACCTTTCTCAATCACGGTTCTTTCGGCAGCTGTCCGCTCGCCGTTCTCGATCACCAGCAGGAACTGCGCATGCGCCTCGAGCGACAGCCAGTTCAGTTCTATCAACGCGACTTCGAACCCATGCTCGATCAGGCCCGAGCGGCCATAGGAGCATTCGTAAACGCGAAAGCCGATGATCTTGTCTTCGTTACGAATACCACCGCGGGCGTTAATACGGTTGTCCGTTCGCTTCCCTTCGACGATGGCGACGAGCTGCTTGTAACGAATCACGAATACAATGCATGCAGCAACGCCCTTCGCGAAGCGGCGGAAAAGCGGGGAGCTAAGGTCGTCACGATCGACATTCCCTTTCCCATTCAGGACGAGCAGCAAGTCATCGATACCGTCCTCGAAAAGGTAAGCGAGAAGACCAAGCTCTTGCTTATCGATCACGTCACGAGTCAAAGCGCCCTCGTTCTGCCCATCAAACCGATCATCGACGCGCTCAATGAGCGGGGCATCGATACGCTGGTCGATGGCTCGCACGCGCCTGGCATGATTCCTGTGGACATCGAGTTTCTGGGAGCCGCCTACTACACCGCCAACTGCCACAAATGGCTCTGCGCCCCTAAAACGGCAGGCTTCCTGCACGTACGCAAAGACAGGCAAAAGGCCATCCGTCCCTTGACCATTAGCCACGGCGCCAATTCGCCACGAACCGATCGATCTCGGCTGCTGATCGAATTCGGCTGGATGGGCACTCGCGATCCGAGCGTCCCGCTCAGCGTTCCCTTCCTTATCGAGTACATGGGCAAGCTGCTCCCCGGTGGCTGGGACGAAATCAGGCAGCGCAATCGCGGGCTCGCCATAGCCGGACGCGAAGTCATCCTGAACGCGCTGGATCTAGAGGAACCTGCGCCCGAACGGATGCTAGGTTCCATGGCCACCATCCCCCTTTCTTACCCAAGCCTCGAGAAACGGTATCAATCGCTCAAATACCAATCGCCCTGGCAAGAGCGACTGCTGAACGAATTCAACATTGAAGTCCCTCTGTTTCCGTGGATGGCCTTTCCGGATCATGCAGTTCGCATCTCGGCCCAAGTCTACAATCGACTGTCGGACTATCGGAAACTGGCCGAAGCGCTCAAAGAGTTTTCCCGGTAGGGCAATCGCGTCTCCGCGATTGCCCTATCTCGAACCCGTCGTCTTCGCCATTTGATTCGCCATCTTCGTTTCGCTCCGTCATATTCACCATTCCACATTCACTATTCACCATTTCCGCGCCCAGCGCGGACCCCCTATGAATCGTCGCGACTTCCTCAAATACTCCAGCGCTGCAGCGTTGGCCACGACGCATCCTGCGCTCTTCGCCGCCACGCAAACCGACCCCTACGGCGGCTGGACGGGCAAGCAATTCAAGGCCACTGGATTCTTCCGTGTCGAAAAGGACGATCGATGGTGGATCGTCACGCCCGACGGAAACGCCTTTCTCAGTTTCGGAATCAACCACCTGTTTCCTGATCTGTGGCGTCAGGAATATAATCGCGCTGCCTGGGACAAGCAATTGGGGCTAGCGAATCCATCGACCAAGGAATTTAATCTCGCGCTTCGAAAGTGGTATCTAAGAACCTGCCAGGAATTCGGCTTCAACACGACAGGCGTTCACACCTCCTTAAGCGTCGCCAATATTCCAGCGCCCGGCATCCCTTACATGCGGCCAATTCATTTTATCAACGTACCGCATTGGCGTGCAGACGTGCCCGACGAAAATTTCCTGGACGTCTTTTCGCCCGAGTTCGAGGGTCACTGCAATCGCCTCGCCAAAGAGCTGGCCCTTCCCGTTAAAGACGACCCTTACCTGCTGGCCTACTCGATGACCGATTGCCCGCTCTTTACCGAGGAGGATCTTCGGGAACGGACGGATGTCATCGGCGGGGCTCGTCGCCCTTCGCGCATCGGCTGGCCGCGGCGCTTTCGCAATTTTGGCCGCGCCGTTTCCGGCAAGCTTGCCTACGTGTCCTTAATGAGGACTGTGTACAGAGGAAGTATCCAGTCATTCAATGAAACGTACGGAACTCGGTTCGACTCGTTTGACGCGCTAGCGGATGCAGAGAATTGGAGGCCCGATACAGACCTTTCCAATGCCAACGAGACGCGCGATAACACGCTATTCGTCAAGGCTGTCGTGAACAGGTATTACGAAGTCGCTCGGGCGGCGATTCAACGCTACGACCCGAATCACCTATTCGTCGGCGACAAGCTCAATGCCAACACCGACTCGCTGGATACCGTCCTGCCTAGCGTGGCTCCGCACGTCGACATCGTCCTGTATCAGATGTATGCCAAATACGAGGTGCAGCAGCCTGGACTCGATCGTTGGTCGAAGCGCGTCGACAAACCGTTCATCAACGGCGACTCCGCGTTCACAATGATCACGGATACGATGCCGCGCCCCTATGGTCCGGTAGCCGACACTCTGGAGGAGCGCATCGCCTGGACCGAAAAGTTTTTCCGGTCCGCCTTCGCTCGACCGGAATTCGTGGGTTGGCACTATTGCGGCCTCATCGACGCCTCGCAATTGGTCGCCCGAAAGCAGGATCGCCAGCACTCAGGGCTCATGGACGGTTTCGGGAAAGCGTATCCAGGCCTGGATACGATGATCAAGCAATGTTCAAGCGAACTCTACTCGATCGCGACTAACGGAGTCTAGGCAATCACTAGGAGCGCTCTCCTTAGACGACAACGCAGCCAAGATTTTTCGCATTGCTTTGATGCGTGAGAACCTAAGTTTCTAGAACCATACCGAAACGCGCTAGGACCATCGGTATCCGGGTGCCGAGAAAGGAGTCTATGCGTCCAATGGAGAAAGCGAATCAATCGCAAGTTTCAGCTATTCGACCGTGAATTGTCCCATCATGACGTGCTCTTCGTGTTCGAACATATGGCAATGGTACATGTATGGAAATTTCTCATTCGCTTCATGATCGAAGCGCACGATGACTTCGGTCAATGCGCGCCCTACGACAACGGTATCTTTCCAACCGCGATCCGCTTCGGCCGGTGCCGCGCCGTTATGCGTTAGGATTTGGAACGATGCCCCATGCAGATGAAAAGGGTGTGGCATGCGTTCGGCGGTTATTCGCCAGATTTCGACCTTCCCCTTTTCGATCCTCTCGTTGATATAATTCATGCGCATCGGACGGCCATTAATCGCGAACCTATCCATGCGAGCCATCGCCTCCGGGGCTTGCTCGCTAGTGAAGCGTTCCCCTCTTCCATCCCGCTCGCCTCTACCGTCCCGATCTCGTCTTCCTTCTCGGTCCTCTCTCCGATTATTCACGCCTCTCACCTCCATCTCTAGAGAGATCGTTCTGACTCGAGTAGCGTCCGTTCGATCGAAGTAAGCGATGTCGTTCAGCTTGGCGGTCAAGGAACCCTGCGCGGGCAACGATGGATCCACCCGTAATTCGAGAACGTCAACTCGTCGCGTATTTAGGGACCACCAGTTGAAGTCTTCAGGATCTGCCGGCAGCAAATCAGCGACTAAGGTCGCGTTCGATCCGCTGGTCAAATCGATCATGATCTCATCCCGCTCGCCCGGGGCCATGTCGATACTCGCCATCTCGACCGGATGATTCAAGAAGCCGCCTTCCCTCGCGATTTTGAAAAAGGGCCCATCGTTGCTAAGGCGAAAGCGGTAGAAACGCGCGTTCGAACCATTCACCAATCTCAGACGAATCCAACCTTTGGGGACCGAATGATAGGCTCCAATGGTTCCGTTCGCCACGATGGTGTCTTCGCGCAGACCATTGCGAATTTCTTCCATAGTTACCGAGTAATCGTTCATTTTTCCCTTCGACAAGGAGCGGTCTTGAACAATGAGTGGGATGTCGTTGACCCCATATTCCTTAGGCAGGTCCAGGGCCTGTGAATGCTCGTCCTCGATCAAATACAAACCCGCAAGCCCTGCGTGTACGTGATGGGCCGTTTTCCCCATCAAATGCGGATGATACCAGCTGGTTCCAGCTTCTTGCGTAACAGGGATCGTTATTTGCCAAGTCTCACCCGGTTCGATTCGCGATTGAGGGCCACCATCGATCTCGCCGTTCACATGCAGACCATGTCCATGCACCGTAGTGGGTTCTCCCAGGTCATTGGTAAAAGCGAGAGTCGCTTCGGCATCTTTGTAGAGTCGAATCGTTGGGCCGAGATAATCGCCATTGAAGCCCTCGGTAACGCTGGGGACGCCCGAATAGAATTCATGCCCCCCTTCTGCATCAACAGTGAAATCTTAGCTTGGTCCCATGCGAGGGATTTGTCCTCAAAACCCATTCGACCCGTAAAACTAGCATTCCCATGAATACCAAACCGATTGATCGCAGGACCTTTCTTCGCGGCGTGGGCGTAACCCTCGCTTTGCCGCTCTTCGAGAGTATGGGTCCCATGACCCTCCGAGCCGTTGGACCGGCCGCCAAAACCAGCGACGTGGGCTCGCCCATGCGCATGGTCTGCGTTGGCAATCCTCTGGGATTGATGCCGGACAGCTTTTTCCCCGAGCAAGGCGGCGGCGACTACACGCTCTCCCCGCTGTTACGTCCCCTTGTCCGCCATCGCCAGGACTTCACCGTCTTCTCTAACTTGGATCACGATATTTCCGGCGGACACAGCGCCGTACACGCATTTTTGAGCGGAATTAAGGACCAGGACGCCTCCGACTGGCCGGAGGGCAATATTTCGGTCGATCAACGAGCCGCGGAGTTCGTCGGCGCCCGCACCCGCTACTCTTCGCTCGTCCTGTCTACCGGATCCGGCGATGGCGACCTGAAGTGCAAGCTCTCTTGGACCCGCAATGGGGTCAACGTACCGCCGGTTAACAAGGCCCGCGATCTCTTTCGGGCTCTTTTCGTGCAAGACGACCCTCAGCTGAGGGCCAAGCGCCAGTCGGCCTACGACGTCAACGAGAGCATTCTCGACGCAGTCAATAGCCAGGCCAAGATCCTCAGTCGCCAGCTCGGCAAGGCGGACCAGGAAAAGCTCGACGAGTACCTGAACTCCGTCCGCGAAGTGGAGCGAAAGTTGGGGATGTCGCGGGAGTGGCTGCACAAGCCGAAACCGGACGTCGACTATCAGGAACCGGGCGAAGGCGATCTCAGCTATACCGTTCCCGCGTTTTACGATCTGCTCGCCCTCGCTCTGGAAACGGATTCCACGCGTGTCGCCACGCTTGGCGTTCCCGGAAATATCAATACCGCCGATCTGGGACTCGTAGGCAGCTACCACGGTTTCTCCCATCATGGAAAAGCCGAAAAGCTGCGCCAGGGACTCTTCGTCATCGAGGAATTTCAAATCAAGCAAATGGCTCGCTTTCTAGACAAGCTGAAGGCGATCAAGGAACCCGATGGCCAGAGCCTTTTCGACCGCACGATGGTACTCATGGGCAGTGGCATGGGCAATGGAAGTTCCCACTCCAACAAGAACCTGCCGGTTCTGCTGGCAGGGGGCGGCTTCAAGCATGGGGAGCACAAAGTATATCCCACGGAAGGTCACAAGCGCGTCCCGCTTTGCAACCTGTACGGCACGATGCTGCAACGTTTCGGTTTGGAAGTCGAAGCGTTCAATAAAGGCACTGGCACCCTCGACAATTTGGAGACCGCATGAAACGGCTCAGCCTATCTGGTTTGATCGGCATCGGATTGACCGCGGGCGGCCTCGCCAGCGCTTCCGAGCGGAACACGAACGAATCGCTCTACGAAGATACCGTACAGCCATTTTTGGATACCTATTGCATCGGCTGCCATGGACCCGATAAGCAAAAGGGCGACCGGCGCTACGACACGCTGGCCAACGATTTTAGCGAATCGGACTCGATCACGCTTTGGCAAGACGTCGCCGATCTCTTGAACCTGGGCGACATGCCTCCAGAGGATGAGGAACAACCCAGTTCCGGGCAGCGTCAGCAGATCGTCGATTGGATCACCGACAAGCTCGCAGTCGCTTACGCCGAGGCCAAGAGTACGGATCGCAGGACCGTTCTGCGGCGCCTCAATCGTGACGAATACGACCGCACCGTACGCGACCTGCTGCAGCTGGAGCCCGTGCTCGTCGATCCCACCGAGTCGTTTCCGCCCGACGAAACGGAAGAGAACTTCAACAATATCGGATCCGCCCTCGTGACTTCGGACTTTCTTCTCCAAGGCTACCTCGACGCTGCGGAGGAATACATCGAGATCGCTTCGCAGGTGGGTCCGAAGCCGAAGGTCGCCTCCTATCATTTCGAGGCTCCGTTCTACACGGCCCGCAATCGATGGGACGGCAAGGACGTGGCGGGCGAATTTCAGCATATCCGCAAAAACACTACCGATCAGGACGGCTTTATGTGGCTGGAAAACTTGGAGCAAGGCGTTCCCGAGAGCGGTTATTACACGCTCCGCTTCAAAGCCCAGGCCATCAACCGCATCTATCCTTACCCGGAAGAAATAGTCGGCACGCGCAAGAGCGAGCCGTTGCGGGTCGATGTCATCGCGGGTTCGCGCGAGTACGGCGAACTCGAGTTTCGCACTTCCTCGGATCGAAAAGTCGCCGGCTTCGTGATCGCCGACGAGGCTCCGGAATGGTACGAAACCCGCGTTTGGCTGGACAAGGGCTACCAGCCGCGACTCACCTTTCCCAATGGACCCAATCGGGTGAAGCCGATCCGCAAGACCTTGGTGCGCAACTATCCGGATCACTTTCAGGACTTTATCCACAATTGGACCATTCCCGGAGACGGCCTCTATCCCTATCCGATCGAAGAAGCCGAACAGCGGCGCATCAATGCGGTCGCTCAGAAGATTGCCACCGAAGTCGGCAAGGTCCTGACCACCGATGGCACCTCCAACAAGTTCAACCGACGCGATGGATGGGCCGCCTTCTATCGAGGCTACGAAGGTCCCCGTATTCGCGTTTTCGAGATCGAACTCGATGGCCCACGCTACGAGAGTTGGCCCTCCCCGAGCTACCGCGCCTTGTTCGGCAACTACGAGCCCACGATGGCAAATGCCCGGGCGATTCTGCAACGTTTCGCCAGCGACGCTTTCCGGCGACCGGTGAGCGACGAGAAACTCGACGTTCTCCATCAGCTCGTACAAGCGAAACGCGATTCAGGAACCAGCGCCTTCGAGTCCCTGAAAATCGGTTTTCGAGCCGTCCTTTGCTCTCCCGACTTTCTCTACCTGCAGGAGCCCGAAGGGGCGCTCGACGACTACGCCCTCGCCTCGCGCCTCAGCTATTTCCTTTGGTCCAACCGACCGGATGAAGAGCTGCTTCAATTGGCCGCGAAGGGAACGCTGACCAACCCCAAGGTTCTGCAAGCCCAGACGCTTCGTTTGCTCGCCGACGAGCGCTCCAAGGCCTTCACGGAAACGTTTACCTCGCGTTGGCTGGAACTCTACAAGCTCGGCACCATGCCGCCTAGCTCCAAGGACTTCACCAGCTACTACGTGGATGGCTTGGAAATCTCCATGCGAAAGGAAACGCAGGCCTACTTCCGTCATGTTTTGCAGGAGAACCTCCCCTTGAAAACTTTTCTCGATTCCGACTTCACATTCGTCGATGGCGGCTTGGCTCGGCTCTATGGCATCGAGGGCGTCAATGGACCCGAGCTCCGGAAAGTGTCACTCAAATCCAATCCGCGACGCGGAGGACTGCTGGGACACGCTAGTATTTTAACCGCCAGCGCCAACGGCATCGATACCTCTCCAGTCATCCGGGGCATCTGGGTACTGGAGAACATACTCGGAACGCCTCCTTCGCCTCCTCCGCCGGATGTCGAACCGCTCGAACCCGATATCCGCGGCGCCACTACGATACGCGATCAACTCGATAAGCACCGCGAAGTGGAAACCTGTTACGAGTGCCACCGCAAGATCGATCCCCTGGGCTTCGCCCTGGAAAATTTCGACCCGATTGGCGGCTGGCGCGAGCGCTATCCGCGAGGACGCGAACAAGGCCCGCCGATCGATGCCTCCGGCCAGTTGCCCAACGGCGAGCGCTTCGATGGAATCGTTGAATTCAAGAGCGCCCTCGGCCAGCGCGAGGATCAATTCGTTCGCTGCTTGACCGAAAAGATCCTCGCCTACTCCATGGGTCGCACTCTCGAGTTCACCGATCGTCCCGAAGTCGATCGTATTATCGAGCGAACCCGCGCCTCCGACTCCGGCCTGCAAGACCTCGTCCTCGCCATCGTGCAAAGCGAAGCCTTTGGGACGAAATAGGAGGGACGCGATTGCCCAACCTTTTCGCTTGCAGGCGCCTCGCGAGCACTCAGGCTCATGCCATGGAATCTCAACTACGGCAACGTAAGACGCTGCCGCATACGCCCCCTCCCTGGGTTCGCAATGCGGATATGTTTTTTATCACGATCAAAGGGTCTCCGAGAGGATACAATCAGTTTGCTAATAATGCAGTTGCTCGATCGATTCTCGATTCGGGCGAGTTCTATCACTCTTTAGGGAAATGGCATTGCCGCCTACTTCTGATCATGCCGGACTGTTTGCATCTACTCGCTTCGTTTCCCGGCGATGTAGATATGAAGGTTTTTGTGACTGAATGGAAAAGCTACTTGTCGAAGCGATTGAAAGTCCGATGGCAGCGGGACTTTCTCGATCGCCGAATTCGCAACAACGAGGGCCTCGACGAAAAAGCGCGCTATATTCTCCAAGACCCGGTTAGAGCCGATCTCGCTGAACATCCGGAAGATTGGCCGTATCAATGGGAACCGCAAAGGTAGGACGCGATTGCCCTACCGGCTCAAATACTTTCCTAGGGCGAGAACCCAGATCCACACCCCGGCCTCGAGGACGCGTTGACTGAGCCCCACGTAGGGCGAATCTGGATTCAAGGTTGCGAGCCCGGCTACGCAGATGCCTGCGCAAAGGAAGGCGATGACCGGCAACGCGCCTTTTTCGGGCCACTTGCGCGCAGCGATTCCCATCAGAATTAGGAAAATCGGAGCCACGACGTAGCCAGCGCCTCCGACCAGATTGTGAATCGATTGGGATACGCTCGCGTTCTCGCCGGGACAGCCCGGATCGCAAGGAAAGATCACCGCGACGATGTAGCCCATCGCGAAAACCGATAGTCCCAGTTGTCCCCAAGTCACCAGCTTGCTCTCGGGCAAGCGTTTGGTTGCCGCGATGGAAAACAGGGCCAGGAACCCGCCAACCGGGAGAAAGCCAAAGAAGCGAATCAGCGTCTCGTGGGGCGCTCCTGTGGCTCCCAGTTCGCTTATGAATTGCGAACTGTGGCTGTAGCCAGGATACGCTGCGCCGCCGATCAGCGAGAGAAGGGCAAGAAATAAGACGCTAAGCGAAGCGAGTATCAGGGGAGTTTTCCGAATCATGACTCTCGCCCGTAATAGCCAACCCCGACCATAAGCCAAGAACGAAGGTCGAACAATGAGCGCAATCGCCCTAGATCAAGGGAAGGCAAGGCGATTGCGTCCCCGCGATTGCCCTTAAACTACTCTCCCTCATATTCCGGATTCGGTCGCATGGGATCAGCCCCCACGTCTTGGCGCCATTGATCCAGCTCCCCATAGAGGCGTTGGGTTAGCTCGGGACGCGCCTCGGCCAAATTACTCGTTTCGCCAATATCCGAATCCAGATCGTATAGTTCCAGCTCCCTCGTATCCAATTTCTCGATGAGTTTCCACTTCCCCTTCCGGATAATGCTCGCGGGAAAGTTTTGGGGATGCCGGTTGTAGTGCGGGTAGTGCCAGAACAAGGCGTCTCGCCCGGAATCGCCCTCGCCCCTTAAGACGGGGGTCAAGTCGACGCCATCGATGTGCTGGAGAGGACGCATCGGAGATCCCGTAGCGGCCAGTATCGTCGGATAGAAATCGCCGCTGTAGACGAGTTCCTCGGACACGGAACCCGGCTTCGTATTGCCGGGCCACTTGATGACAACCGGGACCCGCAGACCCCCTTCGTAATTGGACCCCTTGTTCGCTCGCAGAGGCGCATTTCGAGTCGCCTTCGAATGTCCCCCATTGTCGCTGGTGAAAATGATCAAGGTGCGATCGTCCAATCCCAGGTCCTCTAGGGTATCGACAATGCGACCGACGCTGTCGTCGATGCTCTCCACCATCGCCGCGTAACGGGGGTCCCCTTTTCGCTTCTCGTCGGGTATCGCTTCATACCGGGCTACTTTATCCGGCTTTCCTTGCAGCGGCGTGTGGACGCCGTAGTGCGACATCATGAGGAAGAACGGCTTGTCGGCGACGGAGCGAATGTACTTTTCGCCTTCCTCGGCGATCCGGTCGATGAGGTAGTCGCCTTCCTTGCCGTCGACTACGGTATCTCGCTTCGAATACAGCTGGTTCGTCGTCGGGATCAACCACTTGCCCTGATAGGGATACCAATACGATCCCGGGGCGCCGTAATCGCGGCCGCCCACATTCACATCGAACCCCTGGTGCCGGGGGAAATAGTAGGGTTCGGGGCCCAAATGCCACTTGCCCATGAACGCGGTCGAATACCCCTCTTCGCGAAGGGCTTCGGCAATCGTAAACTCTTCCAGCGGCATTGCCTGAAGATACCGGGCTTCGCGCAAGCGATGGGCCTTGGCGTCCCATCTGCCCGATGGCAGCCACTGGGTCATGAGCAAACGAGCCGGATACTTGCCGGTCATAATCGCCGCTCGAGTCGGCGTGCATACGTTGCAGGCCGCATAACCATTGGTGAAACGCATGCCCTCGGCCGCGAGTCGATCGATATGCGGCGTTCGATAGTAATCGCTGCCATTGGCCCCGATATCCATCCAGCCCATATCGTCGATGAGGTAGAAGACGACGTTGAGCGGCTTGGAGTGGGCAATTGCGGCGGTGAGCCAAGCAAGCGTTAACGCAATGAGGTAGGTACGAGACATGGGGTTGAGGATATTCACTCTGGGAAAAAATGAAAGCCCTCAAGTATTCGAAACGCAGTCTTGATTCACCTGTACCCTATGTGTACCAATGCGTTTCGTGTCGAAATTTACCCAATCCATGAAACCTACCTCGAAAATCGCGTCTTACCTATTAACCATATGCGCAACGTGCGCCCTAGCCGCCGACAAGCCCAATATCGTGCTGCTGCTCAGCGATGATCAATCCTGGACGGACTACTCCTTCATGGGACATCCTCATGTCAAGACGCCTCATATCGACACACTGGCCGGCGAGTCGATCGTCTTTCCGCGCGGATACGTGCCGACTGCTTTGTGTCGCCCGTCGCTGATGACGCTGGCTACCGGCCATTATGCCCACCGACATGGCGTAACGGGCAATGATCCTTCTCCGAAGTACGCGGAACGCGATTCGCCGCTCTACAATGAGCGCCGAGCCCAGCTTATCTCGTATATCGACGAATTCGATACGCTTCCCGAGCTGCTGGCTGAACAAGGCTATCTCAGTCATCAAAGCGGCAAATGGTGGGAGGGTCACTACTCCCGAGGTGGATTCTCCCACGGTATGACCCGAGGCTTTCCTCACAAAGGGGGGCGTCACGGTGACGATGGATTGAAGATCGGGCGCGAAGGACTCCAGGAGATATACGACTTCGTCGATATGGCAGTCGAAGAAGAAAAGCCTTTCTATCTTTGGTACGCCGCGTTTCTACCCCACACGCCGCACAATCCGCCGGAACGACTTCTGAAGAAATACCGAGACGATCACCCGCTGACGATCGCCAAGTATTACGCCATGATCGAGTGGTGGGATGAAACGTGTGGGGATTTAGTGGGCTTTTTGGAGCAAAAAGGACTGCGCGAAGACACGCTCATCATTTATGTGGGCGACAATGGCTGGATTCAGCACCCTGAAAAACGCGGCTATGACGCGCGTTCCAAGCAAACGCCCTACGAGGGAGGTATTCGTCAGCCAACGCTCTACTCTTGGCCCGGGACGCTCAAGCCGAGCGAACGTCAGGAGCTCGTGAGCAGTATCGATATTTTTCCTACGGCGCTCGCTGCCGCCGGGGCGCGTCAACCGTCCATCGAAGTGCCGGGTCTCAATCTCCTGCCGCACCTGAAGAGCGAATCTTCTATTCCGAGGGATACGCTCTTCGGAGAGACCTTCGCCCACGATATTGCCGACATCGAAAACCCGGAGACCTCTTTGGTCTTCCGCTGGTGCATCGAAGGCGATTGGAAACTACTGCTTACCTACGATGGCGAAGTAAATCGCTATGCGACGACGCATCCACGCGAGGAAAAGCGACCCCAGCTTTTCAATCTAGCGAACGACCCGCATGAAAAGACGAACCTAGCCGGCGAACATCCGGAAATCGTGGCCGCTCTAGCGCGAAAAATCGCAGATTGGTGGCCCGTTACCGAGGCTACGACGATAACGACTTTCTGACCAATGCCGCTTTCTCGCCAACTACTGCGAAACGACGTATTAGCGGCGCTTAAGAATAGCATAGCTTCAGGCGCCTGGAAGGAAACGCTGCCCAGCGAGCGCCAGCTGACCGAGCGCTACCAAATTAGCCGCGGCACGCTGCGTTACGCCCTGAAGATCCTTAGAGAAGAAGGCGTGTTGCGAGCGATTCCTGGTTCGGGGTATCGCATCGAAAGGCGACCGAACTCCAAGCCTCATGGCTCGACAGACATTTCGATTGGCGTGCTTATCGGCACCCCCCAACGCCATAGAGGCTCGCATGACAGCGCCTGGCTTTCCACTTTGCAGCAACGCGTTGCCAAGCGCGGTTGGCACATTCACATCCACGACGGCATCCCCGAAATCAGCCGCTCCCCAAGCATTGGC
>CBFHHM010000006.1:0-53806 GCA_965655705.1 Candidatus Pelagisphaera sp. | reverse complement strand
GTCTCGAGAAGCTCTTCAAGGCGACCCGACACAGCTGCTGGCTGCTCGTGCGTTGTTCGCAAGAGACCCAGCGCGTATTCGAAAGCGACAGCGTCCCCGCTATCGTTTGCGGCACGCCCTTTCCCGGAGTCGAGCTACCCAGCATCGACATAGATTTTCGGGCTACGGGTCGCCACGCAGCGGGCATTCTCGCTGCGAAAGGCCATCGCCGGGTTGGATTTCTCTGTCGACGCAGCGCTTTTCCCGGCGATGAAGCGCTATTCGAAGGTTTCAAGGAAGGTCTCGCAAGCAGTCCCGCTCACCCCAGCTACAAGAAGATCCGCTACGCTAGCCAAAACAACGATTTCGGATCGGTGCTCAGCCAGGTGACGCAATCGGAGGATCCCATCACGGGAATCTTCATCGATTGTCCGTTTCGCTACCTGGGATTGTTCACGCAAGCCCTCAAGGCAGGCGTTCGGGTCCCCGACGATCTTTCCTTGATATCGCGCTATGACAGTGACTTCTTGAATTTTCTGCGACCCGAACCGGCGCGCTATCATTACGATCCCAAGAAAATGGCCCATAAGATCCACTCTGAATTAGAGTCGCGGATACAGGGCGATACGCTCCGATCGAAGCGTTCGGTGATCCTGCCCGACTACCAGCCTGGGGCGAGCGTATCGCTCGCTCCGAGCGGATAGCTATCTCGAGCGCTACTTCAAATCCGACACATCGGACAGCATGTCTTCGTAGGCCTTTTTGTAGTACACGATGTCTGCTCCATAGATTAGCAGCGTGGCCCCCATATCGCGCATCAGCTTAGCATGTTCCTTATCGAAGACTAAGGTCCCGAAGGCCTTGCCAGCGGCGATCGTAGCCTCTGCGGTCTTGCGAGCCGCGTCGAGAGTGGTCTCGCATTTGATCAGGCCAGGATTCCCGGTCAAGGCGGAGTAATCGCCAGGACCGAAGAATACGCCGTCGATGCCATCGACCTCCGCAATCTCCCGCGTCCTGTCCACAGCGAGAGGGGATTCTACCTGGGCGAGCGTCCACGTGTTTTCATTCGCTCTCGCCGTGTAATCTCCAGCAGGATACTGACCGTAATTATTGTCGGCGTTGCCGCCATCGAAACCGCGTTCTCCTAGGGGATGGAATTTCGACCATCGGACGACCTCTTTCGCTTCTTCCGCCGATTCGCAACGCGGATACATAATACCCGTTGCCCCGGCCTCCAGCAAGCGACCCATACGCATGTATTCCCAGCGAGCGGGACGAGCTAAGACATCGACGTCACCCACGCGAGCCGCCCGAGCCAGGGAGGAAAAGGTCTCCACGCTCTTGTCGCTATGCTCGAGGTCGTACCAAAGAAAGTCGAAGTCCATTCGGCTCAAGGATTCCGTATGGACCGGGTCGATGGACTTTACCAGAGTTCCGAGAGCGAGCGTTCCGTTTTGCCAGGCAGTTTTGACTTTGCTTTGATTCATAGCGTCATCTCAATAGTTTCCTCGACGTACCTTCGCTTCTACGCTCTTCCATTGGTATACTTAGCGAACAGGAGGTTTGGGGTCGTCCGCTAGGCATTGCCCCTCGCCTAGCGCTTGCCGGAAGCGAAAACAGCCTGCTGCGATACGCCTTTTCCGCCCGACCCCGCTAATTGATTTTGGAAGGCGCTTCGGCTTTCGGCAACCATCGAGCCAAGCGCCGCTTCAAGTCCGCGTATTCGGGATTGCCCGCCAGATTGGTCCACTCGTAAGGGTCCTTGGCGTTGTGATACAGTTCTTCGCCGCCATCTTCGTAGCGTATGTAGCGATGCGTCTCGGTGCGTACGGAATGGTTGCCGCGTCCGTGCGTCGTGATCGCCGGACGGTCCCATTCCGCCTGCGGGTCCGCTAGCAAGGCGACCATGCTTACCCCTTCGACGTGCTCGGGGATCGGCAACCCTGCCAATTCGCACAAGGTGGGATAGATACTGGATAGATCGACCGACCGACGGGAACGGCCATTCGGCCGCGTAACTCCGGGAACCTTCCAAATAAGGGGCGTGCGGGTGGTTTCCTCCCATAGAGCGAATTTGCGCCAGTGCTGCTTCTCTCCGAGAGACCAGCCGTGATCCGTCCAAAGGACTACAATGGTATTGTCGCGTTCGGGACTCTTCTCCAACGCATCCAATAAACGTCCGACATTCATGTCGGTATAGGCGACGGTGGCCAGATACGACTGAATAGCTACCTTCCAGCGTCCGCTTTCCAAGAACTTCCTGTGATCATTCTGCGGTCCGGCCATCCGCACTCCTCGGGATGGAATGTCGTCGAGATCGTTCTCCAGGTGCGGAGGCAACTCGATCGACTCCAAAGGAAAGGCATCGTAGTATTTGCGAGGAGCGACAAATGCCAAGTGAGGCTTGTAAAGACCGCAGGCGAGAAAGAAGGGCTCGTCGCGCGCTTCCATCATGCGCTCGATCGTGTAGTCTACCGCGTGCCAATCGATGATGTCCTCATCCTTTAAATCCGGATGGATCTTATCGGTATGGTAGCCGTCGTCTTTATGTACCCCCCATCCGTTCTGGGAATAGGGTTTAGACGGCATGTATTCGCTCCACTCCGACACGTGATGCTCATTCGCGTGATAGATTTTCCCCGCGCCCGCCACATAGTATCCCGCCTTCAGGAATTGGGCGCTCAAGCCTTCCCCTGCTGCCTGATACTCCACCCATTCATTCCCATTCAGGTAGCAACCGCTCGTCCAAGGTCGCCGCCCGCCCATTAAGGCGCAACGCGATGGTTCGCAGGCTGGCACGATCGTATGGGCATTTTCGAAGGAAACGCCCATCGCGGCCAAGCGGTCGATATTAGGCGTTTGCGCCTGAGGATTCCGTCCGAGATGACCGACCCAGTGATTCAAGTCATCGATCGCGATGAAAAGCACATTGGGACGATCGTCGGCTGATAGCGTAGGCAGCGTAACGAAAAGCGAGAGAAGAAGGGGTAAGAAGCGTTTCATAGAAAAGGCCAGCGTTGAAAAGCGACGCTAGGTCCAAGGCCATCTCAAGGCAAGGGTCTTCCCGTTCAATCTCAGCTAGGGCATCAGCATCCCCGCTGCGACGTCACTCTAGGTGGCTCTGAGGTCCCTAGCCCTTTCCCCGACCTGGAAAAGTCAATTCCGCGACACCGGATTTATCCAATTCCCCAATACCAAGATCGATCATCTTCCGATACTGGTCGAAGGTAGCCTGGGCCAAGGGCAAGTCCACGGAGCGCTCTTTCGCCAAATCCAAGGCGATGCCACTGTCCTTGGCTGCATGCGCAGCGGAAAAATAGCACTCGTGATCGCGATCGATCATATCGTCGGAATCGGTTTCGAGCACCCGAGAATTGGCGCCCGTCTCAGAGAAGACATCCACAAGCATCTTCAGATCCAGTCCAAGAGCCTGCCCAAGTCCTAGCCCTTCGGCAAGGGCCGCCGTATTGATATTCATGACCATGTTGACCAAGGCCTTTACTTCCGCAGCCTTCCCCGCTTCGCCGATGTAGAGCAGCTTTTTGCTCAGATCCTGAAGCAATGGCTCGATCGCCTCGAACGTTGGTTTGTCGCCTCCAATCATCAAATACAATTCGCCATTGCGGGCCTGAGGGATGCTTGACGCCATACAGGCCTCCAAGGCAATCGCACCGCGTTCGCGAGCCGCCGCATCCAGCTTCCGGTGAACGTCGGGCGATATGGTAGCGCAGTTCAAGTAGACCGTTCCCGATGCTTCCGCGAACAAATTGTCATCGCCAAAGAAAATCGAGTCCATAGCTGCGCCATCCGTTACGACGGTTAAGACGATATCCGATCCCGCGGCCAGACTTGCCAGGCTCGCAGACGCGTTCGCTCCGATCTCTTCCGCCAAGGCCTCGGCGATTTCCTGGAAGACATCGAACACTTCGGTTACCTGATAACCGCAATCCTTCATCCTTCGAGCCATATTCGCCCCCATTCGGCCCAGGCCGACCACTCCAATGCGTTTGTCCTTCATAGCGAAATCGAGCTTCTACGCTCGCTTGTTTTTGGCAAGCCCGCAACCGGAAATTCCTGGTTGAACGGGTAAGCTGCCAACCTTAGCTGTGCCTGCAAGCCGGCTCTCTAATCGGTAAACCGTTCCCAGCGACGGTTCAAGTCATTCGCATCGGGCTGGCCATCGCTGACGACCAAGCGGTAGCGCATTTCCGAAATCCGTCCGGGCGCGATCGCCCAGGCATACTCCTGGATCGGTACGTAATTTAAGAAAATCGCTCCATTGTTCGTCTCCGGCGGCCAGACGCGCATGCCTTGAGGGGCATCGCGATTTTCATCGTGGCTAAGGATGGCGAGCGCGCTGTGTCCGCTGCCTGCCTCATTGGCTCCCCACATGGCAACTCAACTCGAGCGCGTAGTGTGCCCATCGATACGCGTTTTCCCCTCCGAGCTCAGGTAGTCGCTATTGGTATTGTCCCAGTGATGGGGCCCTCGATAAGCGATAGGACCGCCGTATCGATAGGCTGGCAAGTTTAAGGTATGAGCCGAAACATTCTCTTGCGCCGTTAGGTAGTCGATCTCATAGGCTCCGTCGTGACGCCGGGCTTTGACCGTGAATCGCTCCTTTAGAATGACGGTCTCCACCTTCGCTTCGCCGAGATAAGCGACGTGCTCTTGCTCGACGACGAATCCGGCCGACTCCGTATCCGCAATCAGTTCCAAAGTCTTGCGGTAGCGAACGCGGCCTGTCTTCGCCTTCAAAATCCAGAAATCGACTTCCTGCCCGTCAATCTCGCACTTAACCCAGGCGTGCCACAAGCCGAGATGGTGATAGTGGTCCTCGGGATGTATGCCCGTAACGATCGCGCCGCTCGGGGATCGAACGGGATGGAGGAAGCCGCTCCGCTTGAATACGGGGTCCACTCCTTTCGGTGGAGGCACGTCGGCCTTCCAATAGGTAACGATTGCCGTGTCGCCCTCGACGATTTCAATCGTCTTATCCGTTTCGCTCACCCGTATAGTCGCCGCTGACAGAGTCGCGTATCCGCCAAAGGCCAAACCGAAAATCGACAAAAGTCTTAGAGAAAGAGAAACCATTCTCCTATCCAAGGAGCGGAAATCGTCCCCGTCCACAAAAATGCCCCGATTTCATCTTTCATCCGTCGCGCCCAAGCGACCGGCCTAACGCCGCTTTTCGTTAGGGGCAGCGCTTCACGAACTCGGCGTGGGTTCGCCTGTCCAAACCTGATCCCAATCCAAGAACACAGAATCCGCAGCGATAAGCACTTTGTAGACGCGGCGATAGCTGACTCGTTCGGGGACGTATACATCCCGGTAAGTTCCATCAGGGTACCGAACGGATTCGTAATTGCCGCCGGTTCTCACTTCCTGAATGTCTTCGGTCACGTCAACCTTGCGGATAATGATTCCGTTGGCCCCAAGGCGCCCCGCCTTCTTCTTCAAATCATCTACGATCCGGAAGGTAGCATCTTCTACCGCAGAGGGATTGGAGCTACTGGCCGACCCCTCCGACTCCATCGTCGCCACTTGCTCGAATTTAGTGGGAATCTCCATGTCGAGCACCCATGGCAGCAACCCTTTGGGGTCCTGGTACACGTCCACCTCCCAATCGCTAACCGCAGGACGCACTTTGCCGGTTACCTGGGTCGATGATGAAGTGGTCGTTTCGCATCCGGAGACAGCGATCAGAAACATGGATACAATCGCGCAAATTATGGCTTTGCCTTCGCTCTTCTTTATCCTGTTTTCCATAAGCATCTCTAGTTTTTAAGAGACTAGAAAGAATATGGGTCGAGGTCAACTGCTACGTTTTCCTGCGGTTGGCGGGCATCTCCGCGTTCGCCTTCGGTTCCTTCGATTTAAAATTAATCGGGAATAAACGATCGTTGGGGTCGCTCTAGGGAGAAGTGGACGCGTTTTGCGTCTCCTTAACCTTAACCTAAGAGGAAATCATTCATGAAAACTATATTCAAAGCAATCGTCGCAATCTCCCTCGGAATGCTTGCCCTGCAGAACCTTCATGCGGGAAAAGGCAATGGACCGGACAAAGGAGCCAATTTCGGAATGCTCTATTACGATGGAGATATGGTAGGCACCGTAGCGACCCCCACTTCAACGCCCGGCAAGGGAATCGATACCATCTACGCGTTTCCTCCCAGCGTTCCCCAGGCAATGGGCCAGCTGGCGATAACGTCGGTCGCTCCTGGAGACAAGAATTACCATGGGGGGCGTTGGGCCGTTTATGTCGTTCAATGGGAAGTAACTCCTTGGGTGCTCACGTCTAGCGAGGAAGTTGAAGCGGCCGAGTATATGGGCTATCTTTCGACGGTTCGCATGGAAGCGGCAGACTTCGTTTGCCCCGTTCGCAAAAACGGATAAGCGGGCTTCATTTTTCTACGGTCGAGAGAGGGATCGCCTCTCTCGGCTTTTCTATTGGCTGGTTTCGCGCGACATCGCAGCTCCGGCCAATTCGGGTTCGTAGGTTTCCACTTTATCGTTCTTGCCTGCAAGGGCATCCTTAATCTCCTCGACCACCACGAATACTACGGGTATCAATATTAAGACTACGACCGAAGAGGCGAGTGTTCCCAAGCCTAGTGAAATAGCCATTGGCACAAGGAAGAGCGCCTGCTCGTTCGTTTCGAAGATCATTGGCCCCAAACCGAGAAAGGTCGTTACCGCAGTCAGGAATATCGGCCGAAACCGTCGTTGGGCCGCTTGGACAATCGCTTCGTTTGCAGTCAATCCACGGGCCATGTACCGGTTTCGCGTCATGGCCATGACAAAGCCGCCGTTTACGACCATTCCACAGAGGGCAATCATGCCGAGCACGCTGTATATGCTCAAGTCGAAGCCAAGCGCGATATGCCCGAGCACCGCGCCCGCCAATCCCCAAGGTATGGTCAGCAAGACGACGGTCGACTGGATATAGCTCCGCAATAAGGAAGCCATGATGGCGAAAATCGCGAAAAGCGAAGCGGTCAATCCGATGCTCAAACTGCTGGTCGCCTCGCGTTGATCCCGCTGCTCCCCTTCCAAAGTGTAGCGCAGTCCAGGATACTTCTGAAGCAGATCGGGCAGCTCCTTCTTCTCCATGGCCTTGAGTACTTTGTTCCCGTTGGTAATCGATGAGATCACGTTTGCGGTGACGTTCACGACGCGTCCCCCATCGACTCGATCAATGCGCACGGGCGCAGTCGTTTCGATTATTTCGGCCGCTTGGCTGATGGGAATCTCGGCCCCATTGGCGCCTTGAATCAAGAGCCCTTCCAGTCCGCTCAGCGAGCGTCGGTCGGATTCCGGAAGACGCACCATGACGCGCAGTTCTTCCCGATCGCGCGGCTGGCGTAGGGCTTCAGCCCCGTAGAACGAGTTGCGAATTTGCTGACCGAGATCGCGCGCGGTAATACCGAGGGCTTGTCCCGCCGGCTTGATCTCGAAGCTGATTTGCGGCATTTCCCGACCGAACCCCTTGCGAATATCGGCAACGCCCGGGTAGTTGGCGAGCATGTCTCCCAAGTCTTCGGCCGCCAGTCGAAGCGTGGAAACGTCGGGATGAGCCAATTGCACGTAAATCGCCGCTTCGCCGCCAGGCCCGACGAGATAGTCGAAGAACAGCGACTCGATATCCGGGATTTCAGGCACTTCCTCACGCCAAATATTGACGAATTCGGCGCCGGTCAGTTCGCGCTGGCTTTGCGGAACGAGCTTGATCGATACCCCGGCCTCGTTGTTATTCCGCCGGGCTACCGAAACGTTATAGTTGCGAACGATGTCATCGCCGCCCGCCCGCTCCATAGCCCGCTTGGCAGCGGCTTCGACAATGAAGGCGACCTCTCGAGTGCGATGGACTGGCGTGCCTGTGGGCATTTCGATTTCGCCTTGAATGTAGTCGTTCTCGATAGTCGGATTGAACGTGAAATTCACGCGCCCGCTCATGGTATAGGCGAACAGAACGAGCAGGCAGGAAACGAAACCGGCGATCGTGATAAAGCGAAACCGTATCGCCGTTTCCAATACCGGCTTATAGAAACGCTCCATTGACTTGTCGAGCTTGAGACGAAGCTGCGTCTGCTTTCGGTCGAAGCGACTCATCAGCGATTGGGCGTTCGCTCGCTTGCGTGAAAAGGATAAGTGGGATGGAAGAATTAGCAGTACTTCCACTAGGGAAACGGTGAAGACCGCGATAATTACCGCGGGCAGCACATGGAGAAATCGCCCGCTTTCGCCCGGCACGAAAAACAGCGGCAGAAAGGCGATGATATTCGTGCTGACCGCGAACACGACCGGGATCGTCATTTCCCGGACGCCCGCAACCGCCGCATCCATACGTGGCATGCCTTGCGAGATTTTGTGAAAGATGTCTTCGCCCACGACGACCGCGTCATCGACCACGATTCCGAGCGTTACGATAAAGCCGAAAACGGAGATCATGTTGACGCTGGCATTCATCAGCGGAAGCAGAATCAACGAACCGAGAATGGAGACCGGGATCCCTACCGCCGTCCAAAACGCCACCCGCAATTCCAAGAGGAACCCCAAGGCGAGAAGAACCAAGATGAGACCGATCGTACCATTGTACTTAAGCAGGTTGATACGCTCCTGATAGTCCTCCGTCCGATCGAAGCGCACTTCCACCCCAACCGAAGGTGGCAAGCTATCCTGCGCTTGATCGATGTAGCGCTTGACGGCCCGGGCCACATCGATGGGAGCTTGATTTTCGGAGGCCGATACGGAAAGGGTTACGGTCGGTCTTCCATTGTAATAGGATTCGCTCTGAGACTCTTCGAAACCGTCTTCGATTCGAGCGATGTCGCCCAAACGCACTTCAGCGCCGGTATTGTTGCTCTTAATCGGTATCTCCGCGAACTCGCTCCCGAAGTACCGACGCTCCGTCGTTTTCAAGAGAATGTCGCCGCCGGAAGTCTTCATCGTGCCGGCGGGCACGTCTTGGGCCGATTGGTCGATCGCTCGAGCGATTTCTCCGAGAGTCAAGTCCAAGGAGCGCAGCTGCGCTTGAGGCACTTCGACGATGATCTCCGGTCGACGAATCCCCAGTGGCTCGACGAGCGAAATCTCGGGCTGAGCGAGCAAGCCATCTTCGATGTGATGAGCGAGCTTGGCCAGGGTTTGCTCGTCGACATCGCCAAAGACGGCGACGTAGTTGACGCCTCGCCTTCGACTGGTGCCCAGGGAAATATTCGGGGGTTCGATCTCGTCGGGAAATAGGCTGATGCGAGACACCGCCGCCGTGACCTCCTGCAGCGCTCGATTGCGGTCGAAGCTGGGCATGATCTCGATGCTCACCGAAGCGCGGCCTTCCGAGGCAGTCGACTCGATCCGCCTGGTCAGTTCCATGCCGCGCAACTCCGATTCGATAGGAAATAGAATCGACTGCTCGACTTCCTCAGGGCTAGCCCCGCGATATTGCATGCTGATCTCTACTGTATCGATTTCGAAGAGCGGATAGATCTCTTGCCGAATGTTGCGAGCGACTGCGATTCCCACAACGATCACAGCCAACATCAACAGGTTGGCGGCGACGTGGTTGCGGGCAAACCAGGCGACTAGCCCGGTCGATTGCGAGGTGTCATTGTAGGGATTCGCTTCCATATGTCGCCTCCTATTAGGGTTCGTTTACGAGTTCGGGGTACGCAGTTGATCGCTGGGGTAGCACTTCCATCTCGGGCAAGGCGACGCGAAGGTCGCTGACGATTAACGCGTCGTCGTCCGCCAGCGTGTTCTCTACTAGTACCGTATCTTTTTCCGTCCAAAGCACCTTCGCTTGGACAATTTTCAAAAGGTTGTCGGATCCAACGACCCAAATTAAATCGCCCTCGCGCAAGGCCTCGCGCGGCATTCGAAGCGAATTCTCCAGCTCGCCCGCATCGATCTCCACTTCTACATAGCTTCCGAGGAGCAAAGGCAGCTTGCTGGGATCCATGGACTCGAGGCCAAGGGGATCCTTCACCGAAACGATCAATCGAGCCATTCGGCCCAAGGTATCCAAGTCGCTCAGCAATCGAATCACTTGGCCCTCCCACATAGTCGTCTCGCCCTCGCCTGCATCCAAGAGCACCCGTACATTAGCGCCTTCTTCGTTCCCGCTGGGAAAACGGATCCATTTCAAATCCGAAAACGGAACGGACACTTGTATCCAGAACTCGTCCGTCCCGACCAATTCGCAAATGGTGGAGTTGGATCCTACGAGTTGCCCGATTTCAACGGACTCCTCCGTGATCATCGCGTTAAATGGCGCTTCGATGTGCGTGCGCGAAAGCTGCAGCTTGGCGAATTCAATGTCGTTAGTGGCCTTCTCCATAAGCGCCTCGGCCTTCCGCAAATGCGGTTCGCGCAAGACCAACGATCGATTCACGTCTTCGATATCCAATTCCGACTGCAATTCATCCCACTCGCGCTGGGCGATCACCTGGCGACCACTTTCCACTTCCCTTTCGAACCGGGCTTGCTCGAAATTGGATCGAGCTTCCGTCAGCGCCAACTCGTAATCCTTCGGGTCAATGCTAATCAACTCGTCGCCCTGTCGAACCCGTCCTCCAATCGTCATTGACTCGCTTTGATGTATTACGCGACCGGATACCTGCGGGCGAACAATTACCTTGCGCGAGGGAATGACGCTGCCGGCCGCTCTCACCGAAACTGAGCGGGTTTTCGGATTCATCGGAATGGTCTGAACGATCTTCGCGGAAGAGGCCTTCTCTTCGGGCGTAACCTCCGGCCCTGTCCAAAGCAGCGCTAGGCTGGCAGCAACCCCTAGGCCTATGATGATGACGATCGCGAAGAGCGTGGCTAAAATCGATTTTCTATTCATTCGAAGAGGTAACGAGTAAAGGGGGTTCGGGATGCTCGATGGGACCGCCGAGGGCTCGATGCAGTCCAACGCGGGCGCTTAGGATATCCCGGCGGGCTCCCACTATTTCGCGTTCGAGGTTCTGCACGATGTTCAGAGCGGTGAATACGGGCAGGTAATCGGTGAGCCCCTGGCTGAAACGATTGCGGGCTTCAGTGAGCAATCGCCGCGAATTTTCCAGCTGTCGCTCTACCAGTATGAGGCGTTCTTCGAGCTTGCGCTCCCGCAGCAACACGGTCTCGACCTCCGCGACCGCCTCGATGAATTGCTGCGAGTAGTCCGCCAGCGCCTCTTCGAGAATCGCTTTTCTCTGCCTTGTCGCCGCCTTGCGCTCGCCTCCTGCAAAGAGCGGCGCCGTCAAGCTCGCGAATGCCGAGCGCACGTCTTCGCCGAATTTCGGATCCCCTCGCCAGTCGATACCGCCGCCGAGACGAATTCGAGGCAACTGGTCCGCAATCGATTCCGCTACCCGGTAGTCCAGGGCGGCGACGCGTCTCTGAGTCGCTCTCAAGTCGGGACGCCGACTCAACAAAGTGGAGGGAACGCCGATTTCCGGCATGTCAGGCGCTTCTGCTAGCAACGAACCGAAGTCGTGTTGCCTTGCGCCTGGGACACGACCTAAGAGAGCATCCAATGCGTACTCGATAGCGCCCAAGTTCGCTTCAAGGGAAGGAACGCGGGCCTTGGTTTCATCCAATTGCTCCTGCTGCTGGAGAACATCGACGATCGAAGACTGACCCTGACCAAACCGAAGCGAGGTCAGTTTAAGCAAGGACTCATTAATATCGATCTGCTCATGGACGACTTCCAGCTGTCGCTTCAGTTCCTTCGCTTGGAAATAGCTCTCGGAAATTGCCGCCGAAAGCAGCAACCGCGCGTCGCGCCAATCCTCGATGGTCGCTTCCTCCTGCTCCTTCCGAGCGCGTCGATCCGATCGGAGTCGCCCCCACAGATCGAGCTCCCAGTCCAGCATCGCTCCCAAGGCAGTGGATTCCGCTCGATCCCGATCGTCAGCCGCCGAAGGAACATCGTCCCATTCGTAGCGGTCTCGCGCGGTCAATTCGATCGATGGGAATAAGCGCCCACCCGATTGGCGAACCAGAGCATTGGCTTGCTCGATGCGCGCCACAGAGCCGCGCAGATCCAAATTCGAACGCAAGCCTTCCTCGATCAAAGCGCTCAAGCGAGCATCTCCAAATGTCTCCCACCAGACGCCTTCCCAGATGCCCTCCGCGTATTCGTCTACCGCCTCGTTGAAACCCGCTTGTCCCGCCACGATCGGTTCGGGCGTCGACGACTTGGCTCCCCGAAAAGCGCAGCCGTTCGAAAGCATTAGGGCGCCTCCCAAAAACCCCAGAGTTAGCGCACGGCATTCCATCCCCACAAGAACACCCCAATACCCCTCACCGTCAACACAATAGACGCCCTCCGCCCGCTCCATTTCACTACCCCTCTCCAACGCGCAACCCGAGCCAAACCCCTCATCGATCCGATGCCATAAAACTCATCAACGTTGATGAATTTTGTGGCAGTCCACGGAATATGGATTCAAGCCAACCTCCACTCTTGTATTCGAAAATGGGACTTAATCGTAAATCGAAGCGTCTCCTCGATATCCTGCTGCTTTCCGGTCTTGATCTGCTCGAGGTGTCCGCCAACCCGAAATCCATCTTGTACGACTCCGTGGGGTGGAACTCCCGACGCAATGCTACGAGGCATCTCGGCGGGCTCTCCGAAAAAGGACTCATCGAGCTCCGGAAAATAGAAACGAAGTCGCGATGGGTCGCTAAACTGACAGGAGCGGGAAAAGAGGCGGCGCTAGGCTATAGCGATAGGGCGGGTTCCTGGGACCGGGATTGGGACGGGAAGTGGCGATCGATTTCTTTCGAC
Source organism: Candidatus Pelagisphaera sp. (assembly GCA_965655705.1). Taxonomy (GTDB): domain Bacteria; phylum Verrucomicrobiota; class Verrucomicrobiia; order Opitutales; family Opitutaceae; genus Pelagisphaera. The sequence continues at coordinate 41,049 of CBFHHM010000006.1, read as the reverse complement.
CTCCCGTCGCGAGCGACTTGCGAACGGCAACGACTTCGAACCTGGCTTCAGGAAAATCGATTTGGCCACCTGCAGGGCAGTCTATGGATAACGCACCGGCCCTAAAGTGATTGGAACGCGGAACTGAATCGTTTGAAAATCGACCCCCGCTCCGTTCTCTTCCAGGAAAGCTCGCCCATTGGCTCCCTTTCTCATTCCGACTACGTTTCTCGAGCATGGCCATTCGGAGCCATCAATCATTCCTATAAGGCGTACCTAGCGTTTCTTCAACGCGAGCCGATCGCAAAGGGGAAGATCGGAAATTGGTTGGATGCGGAAACCATGCTTTGGTCGCGAGCGTATTCCAAGGATCCTATTCTCCCCAGTTCGATTCTCCCTTCGAACTACATGGGAAAGAACGCTTGGAAGCGTCGGCAGGAGACGTATTCAAGACTAGGACGTCGAATATCTGAATTCTCCTAACCTCCGAAGCCTAAGAACCACCCCTCCCTGTCCCCTTCCCGAAATTCCAATCCCCGTTTCCCTGCCCGATCCCCGATTGCGAGTCATCACCCCTAAAGCCGTTGACCACTTTTTTCATCAACGTTGATGAGAAAAGTGGCATGCTTAACGTGCTATAGCGCAAGAAGAAGCGTTGTGCTTACGGAGAAAGGGAGGCGGACGGGTGGGTGTAGGGCTATAGCTCGATCGAGACAGCTTCTGAGACGGTACGGGCTTTCTCGCGGGCGGCTTCAATGCTTTTCGCTCTAGCCAAAGCGACGCCCATGCGGCGCTTTCCAGCCACCTTGGGCTTGCCAAAGAGACGCAGTTGCGTGTCAGCGGTCGCCAACGCTTCCCCCAGGTTACCGAAAATTACTTGATCGGAGTGGCCTTCGACGAGGATTACGGCTGAAGCGCTAGGGCCTAGTTGACGAATGGAAGGTATGGGGAGTCCGAGAATCGCTCGCGCGTGGAGGGCGAATTGAGGCAGATCCTGCGAGGCCATGGTAACCATACCCGTGTCGTGAGGACGCGGAGATACTTCGCTGAAGTAGACTGTGTCGTCCTTGACGAAGAGTTCGACCCCGAAGATTCCGTAGCCGCCGAGACGTCCGGTCACCTCTTCTGCGATGCGCTGGGCATTCTTGAGAGCGGTTTCGGTCATGGGATGCGGTTGCCAGGATTCCCGATAGTCGCCATCGACCTGAATATGTCCAATGGGATCGCAAAAGCTCGTACCGCCTGCGTGGCGCACCGTTAGCAAAGTTATTTCATAGTCGAATTCCACGAAGCCTTCGATAATGATCTTACCCTTGCCGGCTCGCCCACCCTCTTGAGCATATTGCCAGGAGTTCTCGATATCGGCTTCCGACTTGACCACACTCTGCCCTTTGCCGGAGGAACTCATGATGGGCTTGATAACGCAGGGCATGCCAATCGTTTCAATGGCCTCCTGATAGTCTTCGAATGTATCCGCAAAACGATACGGCGAAGTCAGCAGGCTCAACTCTTCGGCAGCAAGCCGGCGAATGCCTTCTCGATTCATCGTTAGCTGAGTGGCTCGAGCCGTCGGAACAATGGTGGCAACGCCTTCCTCTTCGAGCTCGGCTAAGGTGTCCGTGGCGATCGCTTCCACTTCGGGAATGACCAAGTCCGGCTTTTCCTCCTCGATGATGCGTCGCAGCGCGTCGCCATCGAGCATGGATACGACATGGGAGCGATCGGCAACTTGCATAGCGGGGGCGTTTGCATAGGCATCGAGAGCGATGACTTCTACGCCGTAGCGTTGCAATTCGATGACGACCTCCTTCCCTAGTTCTCCTGAGCCGCAGAGCAGGGCTTTCTTAGCCGTTTTCGTGAAGGGAGTGCCGATTTTCGTCATTCCATCGAGTGAAGTCCCGCCAGCAAAGTAGATCAACTCTAAGTTTCAAGCGGATGCATTTTTGTCGTTCGGATCGCTCTTCCTTTCCACTGATTGGCTAACGGATGGGATAAGCCGATTTTCCGTTCGCGGCGAAACGTCCAGTCATATTGAATATTCGCAATGATTGAACTGCCGAACGAGGTAGACGCTGCATCCGGCGACGATAGCCGAACGCGAGGCCGACTGAGATTCCATTTCGAATGACGGGGTCATCCGGCGAGCGGCAACCAAGACCCGAGCTCCCTTAAACTCCGCTAAGAATCTCTTTGCTCTCGCGTCCGCCTACCCTAGGCTTTTGCCGATCAACCCATGAATGCCCTCAGAACGCCCCTTGTCTCCCTCGCCCTCATCATAGCTGCGGCCAACACGCTTGAAACGGTTTCCGCCGAAGAGCCGCGACGATCCCGTCCTAATATCGTATTTATGCTCGCCGACGATATGGGATGGAATGAAACCGGCTTCAATGGCGGGGTCGACCCCGAGCTTACCCCGAACATCGATCGTCTGCGCTCGCAGGGGCTTAGCCTGACTCAATTTTACACGCATGCGGTTTGCGCTCCCACGCGAGCCGCGTTTCTGACCGGTCGCTACGCATTCCGCACCTGGACAGATTGGCGTTCCGAGGATTTTGGCAAGCCAAGCTACTTGGAAAAATTGAATCTCACTCTAGCCACCAATGCCGAAGGGGAAAAAACGCGGCGCATTCATGCCCTCGATACGAATGAGCGCACTGTCGCCGAAGCGTTGCGCGAGGTCGGCTACTTCACCGCTCTAGTCGGCAAGTGGCATTGCGGCGAGTGGTTGCCGGAACACTTGCCCATGGGCCAAGGCTTCATGGCTCAGTACGGTCACTACGCCTGGGGGATCGATTACAGCAACTACACGATTCCCCACAACGCCCCCGCCCGCTACGCCGTCTACGACTGGCATCGCAACCAAGAACCCTTGTTCGAACAAGGCTACTCCACGGACCTTTTCGCCAATGAAGCGGTTCGATTGATCTCGGAGCGAAGCAAGGACGATTCCGATCAACCTTTCTTCATATACGTACCGTTCAACGCCATCCACGGTCCCCTCGAAGAGATTCCCCGCTATACGAATACTTATGAGAAGCGCTACGCCGCTTTGAATTGCCTCGACGATGCCGTGGGCCGCATTGCGGGAGCCGTGGATCAGTACGGCTTCAGCGACAATACGCTCGTTATTTTCAGCAACGACAATGGAGGATTGCGGGATGAGATGAACGCTCCCTATCGGGGAACGAAAAACACCAACTACGAAGGCGGCGTGCGTGTCCCTTGCGTCCTGCGTTGGCCCGGCATGCTCGATCCAAACTCGAGTAACGACGGCCTTATGCACATCGTGGATCTCTACAGCACCTTTATCGCTCTGGCCGGAGCTCCTTCGGAACAAGAGCGACCGGTCGATGGTATCGATATGACCGATACTATATTCTCGAACGAGCCCAGCAAGCGAGACGAAATCGTCTTCGAAGTGTCGGGCAGCGTGCGCTTTCCTGCGATCCGCATGGGCGACTACAAACTCGTCGGGAAAGAACTGTACAACATCGTTCTCGATCCGAGCGAAACGACGGATATCGCTGCCGCCAATCCGGCCATCGTTCAACGTCTCTCCCAGCGCGTCGCCGCGGCGGGCGAAGAACGACCGCCAATGCCCGACATGTCCCTCCTCATGAGCCCTGCCCTCCCCTGGGTCTACGGCCAAGAAGAGAACGCCAACGCCCCGGAATGGGTCAAGGAAGCCGTCGCCAAGGTCCGAGCCACGCAACCCAAGGAATGGGCGCCTGGAACCACTCCCTGGCCCCAAGCTCCCAAAGATGGCAAGATCATCTATACAGGGGACGGACGGTAGCTGCATACGGGAACGCTGTTCCCGCTTCAATTGAAGAAACGGGCGGCCGAGGTTTTGGCGACGCGGTCCCGTTCCCCATTCGATTCTTGCCACTGCATCCCTCTCCACCTGCAATGGAGGGGATGTTTCGGTTTATCCTTTTCGTTTTTCGCGCCTCCCTATTTAGAGCCACGGTTGTCGCAGGCCTATTTCCTCTTGCCCTAGTAATCGGAGACGAAGCCGATTCGGCGTCCAAGGACGAAGAAGCGGCAGCGTGGGACATCGAAAGCCCGCCGGGGCCGACTCGCGAGCAATCGATCGACGTCACCGAAGGCACTTGGGTGAGCCTCGACGTCAGTCCCGATGGCGCGGAAATCGTGTTCGACCTTTTGGGCGATCTCTACCGCATGCCGATCGAAGGAGCGGACGGCTCCAACGATCGTTACCCGGAGAAACTGACCTCCGGAATGGCCTGGGACATGCAGCCCCGCTACAGTCCCGACGGCAAGCGTATCGCCTTCACCAGCGACCGGACGGGAAAGAGCAAACTCGCGGGGGACAACATCTGGACTTTGGAGCTAGAAGGCGATCGCCTGACTCAAATTACGGACGAGAGCTTTCGTTTGTTGAATGGCCCTGCCTGGCATCCAGATGGCAACTACATCGTCGCCCGCAAGCACTTCACGAGCCGTCGGTCGCTCGGGTCCGGCGAGATGTGGCTCTACCACCGCAGCGGCGTCGACGGCAATGCCCAAGGAGGCGTGCAGCTGACCAAGAAGCCGACCGAACAAAAGGACGTCAACGAACCGGTATTCTCGCCGGACGGGAAATACCTCTATTATTCGGAGGACGTGAGCCCGGGAAAGGAATTCGATTACAGCAAGGATCCTCACAAGCAAATCTACGCGATCAAGCGCGTTGAAGTCGCCAAGGACGAAACCGAGTCCTACATCACAGGTCCGGGCGGCGCCTGCCGCCCCACGCCTTCGCCCGACGGGAGCGCGATCGCCTTCGTCCGTCGCGTAGACGGGAAAACGGGACTCCATCTTTTCGATACGAGCTCGGGAGGCATTCGACTTCTCTACGACGATCTCGAACGCGACATGCAGGAGACCTGGGCCATTCACGGCGTCTATCCGGCGTTCGAGTGGACGCCCGACGGCGAGCATATCGTCATATGGGCGAAGGGCAAAATTCGCAAAATCTCGGTGGTCGATGGCAACGCAGCGATCATTCCCTTTCGGATCCAAGATTCGCGGAAAGTCTCCGAAGCATTGCGCTTCCCCGTAGAGGTTGCTCCGGACACGTTCGACACGCGCATGTTGCGGTGGACCCAGGTCACTCCCAATGGCCAGCAAGCGGTCTACCAAGCCTTGGGTCGCCTCTATATCAAGGCCCTGCCCGATGGCGAGGCCCAGCCGCTGACGGAGCAGGCGGACCATTTCGAACATTATCCGAATGTGTCGCGCGATGGCAAATACGTGGTATATACGACCTGGAACGACGAAGAACTCGGCAGCGTACGCGTCGCCTCCTTGGATCGAGGTCCTTCCAAGGAAGACTGGATCGTCACCTCCGAGCCCGGCCATTACGTCGAGCCCGTTTTCTCTCCAGATGGAAAGACCATTCTTTATCGGCGCGTTGGCGGAGGACTCATCCGCTCTCCCTTGTGGTCTCGAGATAAAGGGATCTATCGAGTTGATGCCCGTGGCGGCGAAGCCAAGCGAATCCTCAAAGAAGGCATTCGCCCCTCATTCGGGGTTCTCGACGATCGCTTTTACTTTCTGCGATCGAAACGGGAGAAGGAAGCGGACAATCAGACCTTTCACTCCGCGAATCTCGATGGTCAGGAACTGCAAACCCACTACACGAGCAAATGGGCGACGGACTACCGCATCTCCCCAGACGGTCGGTGGCTGGCCTTCATCGAGCGTTTCAACGTCTATGTCGCCCCATTCATAGCCACCAGTCGCTCCGTTTTAGTCGGACCGAAGGGCAAGAGCTTGCCGATCGCTCAAGCCAGCGCGTCCGCGGGCATATCCATTCACTTTTCAGGCGATAGCCAACAGCTCCATTGGACGCTTGGATCGACGTTTTATTCGCGCGACCTCAGCAGCGCTTACGCCTTCCTGAATGGCGGCGATAAAATGGAGCCCGAAGAAGCCATCGCATCTCTGGATATTGGCTTCGCAACGGAGTATGCGAAACCTGATACGACGATTGCCTTAGTCGGAGCCAAGATCATTACCATGTCCGATGCGGGCGTCATCGAGGATGGCGCAATCCTCATTCGAGGCAATCGGATCTCCATGGTTGGGGAGCGCTCGGATCTGCGAATCCCCGATGGCGCCACCGTCGTCGATGTTTCGGGGCAGGTTATTCTTCCCGGATTCGTGGATACGCATGCCCATGGATCGGAAGCGACGCACGGAATTATTCCTCAACGCAATTGGGTCAATCAAGCCCGACTGGCCTTTGGGGTGACCACCATCCACAATCCTTCGAGCGATACCTCGACCATCTTCGCTACCGCAGAGTTGGCCAAAGCAGGACAAATCACGGCCCCGCGCATTTTCTCCACGGGTACGATTCTGTACGGGGCCACGGGAGCGTTCAAGGCCGAGGTGGCTTCTCTTGAAGACGCTTCCTTTCACTTGGAACGCATGAAGGCCGTCGGGGCGATTAGCGTGAAGAGCTACAATCAGCCCCGACGCGATCAGCGTCAGCAAGTGGTCGCCGCGGCTCGGGAACAAGGCCTCATGGTCGTGCCTGAGGGCGGTTCGACCTTCATGCACAATATGACCATGATCGTAGATGGCCACACGGGCATCGAGCACACCTTGCCCGTGCAATATGCCTACGACGATGTGTACGATCTGTGGAGAGGCACGGGCGTTGGCTACACGCCTACGCTATCGGTCGGTTATGGCGGACTGTGGGGAGAGAATTACTGGTACGCCGAAAGCGACCTTTGGAGGCATGAGCGATTGAAGGCCTTTATTCCCCCGCATATCCTTCAGCCGCGATCCCGTCGCCGCGTCACGGCCCATGAAAGCGATTTCAATCACATGAATGTCGCGACCATTGCCAAGGGAAGCTACGATCAAGGAGGGCTCGTCCAGGCAGGCGGGCACGGTCAGTTGAACGGCATTTGCACGCACTGGGAGATTTGGAGTTTCGTGCAAGGCGGGATGACTCCCCTAGAAGCGCTCGAGTGCGGCACCTTGCACGGAGCCAAGTACCTGGGACTGGACGGAGATATCGGATCGCTCGAAGAAGGCAAACTCGCCGATCTCGTCATTATCGAAAAGGGCTTCGATCCCTCCACCGATATTCGCCATAGCGAACGTATCCAGAATGTCATGCTAAACGGAAGGCTTTACGATGCGACAACGATGATGCCCTACGGGGAGTCTCCTCCGCCCCCTTCCCGATTTTTCTGGTCGGACGCGTTTCAAGGCATTGGCATTGGCATTCCTCAGCCCGAGCACTGCGTGAATTGCCCGGGCGGCCATGCGACCTACTGGTAGTCCCGAAAACCGGCTATACCCCCTCATTCAATCCGACTGATCGCTGGAAAAGCACGGCAGGAGGTGGGTTTCGAAATAAGGCTCCTGATTCACCCAGAACAGGTACTGGACTTTGAGAAAGTCCTTGGCGAAGGCGTGCAGCAGAGGCACCTGATTCGGCTGCGTCATGGCCGTTTCGCGCGATACGGCTTCCGGTTCCTGCCCGACCGCATAGTCAGCGCCGGTCATACCGGTATAGTTCCCGTCCTGAACGGCGATTCCGAGCGGCACGGTGTATTCGCTTTCATGCATCATTGCCAAGGCGTGATTAAGCTGCCCTCGCCGCTTGACCATTAAATCGGGGGCGCCTAGCCCGACTCCGATTTCTTCACCGTATTCGTAAATCGACTTCAGGTAGCCTTCATTCTCCCAGGGCAGCCATTCGCCCGGCATGAAATTAGCGTATTGAAGCTTCGTCGATTTCGGAAAGGCCGCTTTGAGAGCCCGCATATTCGCTTTGATCGATTCCGCGTAGATAGCAGGCGAGAAGCTTGGGTCGTCTTCTCCATTTCCTCCGGCAGCCGTCTCCTGCAAATTGATGCCCTCGATTTTTCCATCGAATTCTCGACCTAGCGCGGCGAGCAAGCGAGCGAACCGTTCTTGGACCGCCGGATTCCAGCGCTTGGCAACCCAGCCTTCCACTTCGCCATCGTCCTTTTCCATTTGAATCATTCCGCCATCGAATTCGCTCGATTCCAAGTAGGCAGGAGCGCCTTTGAATTGCGGATTGAAGGTGGCATCCTGCAACTGGATGAAGAGCTTCTTCCCTTTCGATTTCAGGTAAGCGTAGTCCTCTCGAATCCTTGCGAAGTCGTAATTGTCTCTCGATGGTTCCAAGTGAACCCATGCGTACATGATTTGAGCGCCCGCGAAACGCTCGTTGTCGAGCAGGGGGTGGCCCTGAATCGACTCACGGTCGCGGGCGAAATAAACGAAGTGCTTAATGCCGTCGTTCGCTTCGATGGGGCAAGAGGCATCCAGATAGTCCTTGTAGGCATCGGCGTAGCGGTCGACGGGGTTTTTCCATTGAGCAGAAACGCTAGAAACCGCGATTGGCAGTAGGGTTAAGACAGTCGCTCGGATGACCGTTTGAATAGATCTCATCTGATTTCCGATTAGAGCGTTCCAAACGCCTATGCCAACTATATTCCAAAACGCCTCGCCCCTTGGCGGCCGATTCGAAAATTCAATTTGATTGCCAATCACGGAGATCAGATGGCAATATCGCAAACGCTGTTACCCCACATGAAAGACTCCATTCGAGCGTTAACCAAATTATCGCCTGGTAAGCTGACACGCTCCTCTACGCTGGCATCCCTATCTCGCCATTCAGGAATCGCTATGTTTGTGGGCCTATCCCTTTCACTCGCAGGCTGCTTCACAGCACCCCCTCTGAGAACGCAGGCGCAGCGGGAGCAGGTAGGCAAGATTACAGGATTCGCTCCGGATCGGATCGAATTCATGAACCATTGCTTTTTCGAGGAAATAGCGGAACCGGAATCCGACGCGATTGGGACGGGCAAACGGGGAATGATCGCCGTTACGGACACGGAGATCTGCATCGTCGAGGGAGCTCTTCAGAATGCTCCAAAAGACTATTCCAAAAAAATTCCCTTATCCGAAATCGTGGGTGTGTACAGGTCCTACAATCAAGTTCAGATTCAAAGTAGAGACAAGTTGATCGTCTTCTTTCTGTATCACTGGAACGACCACGCTACAGACGCTAAGAGAACGAACGAGTTCTATGAGACCTTGATACTCAAAGATGTACCTAGCTTTGAATCCGATCGCGAATACAGTCTATCGCGATTTACAGCGTCGACAAACAGCGCCTACGCCCGCTCTAGCAACCCTTACGACGTAGGCGAAACCAATTACGACAATAGTCTGCAAAGTATACGAAGCTACGAGAACCGCTATGATCCCTGGGATCCAGTCCGTTTGACGAACGAAAGCAAATAACGCTTCCAAAATCCGTTGAAGCCAAGCGACTCAGTCGTGAATTCGGAGAAGGAAAATCATATTTCAGAGATGATGGGACCCCGTCGACGCAAGCAGCGCTCCGTTCATGCTAGGCCGCTAGCCAAGTCCCCAATCCAAACCCGATTCCGCCAATGATCAGGTTCAGGCAAATCGAAACGAACGTGGCGGATAGCCACAACTTGAATACATAGAGCGTTTTCTGGCGAATCGAAACGATCGCTCCCACAAGCGGGAACAAGAGGACCACTGGACAGGCGAAAATGGCCACGAGGCCAAAGCCGATCAAGGCCTCCGCAAAGCTCTCTTGAATCCAAGTGTAGACGAAGGCGATCGACCCGAAGACGCCCAGGCTGAGGAGACTCAGCAGAACGCCGAACACCAAGGCCGTTTTGAAGCGAACGCGATTGGCGGGAGCGTCAGTCATTTCGTTGAGTCGAGTCGCGGGCGAAGCCCTCGCTGAGGGATGCTAGAGCGTCTCCGTGTGCCGTACAGTCAGCGTTTCCATTTGCCCATCGGTCGCGTACCATTCGGCCTTGGCCTGGTCCTCCTCTACGGTGATGCCCAAGAAGCCGCCCTTGCCGCTGAAATAGGTATGGAAATCCGAAAAGTAGCCGGGATTGCCGCCGTAGTCATGCTGATCGTTGATGGCTCCGCAGCCCAATTCCATAAGACCCGTATCCGGATCCTTGGAACAGTATTGCCAATGTCGATCTCCGCAGACGACGTAAGTGTTCTTCTGCTTGCTGAGAAAATCGCGCAGTTCCTGCCCTTCATGGGCGAATACTTCGTTGGCGTGATTGTCCTTCTTGCCGAATTTGTCGGGACCCACCAGGGGTCCCGGGGAAATGACGAACTTATACGTCGCGTCCGACTCTTCGATCGTACGCTTTAGCCATGCTTTCTGCTCGGCGCCTAGAATCGTCTTATTAGGGCCGTCCGGATCAGTATTGGCGGATCGGAAGTCGCGGTTTTCGGTCATCCAAATCTGTAGATCCTCGCCCCATCGATAGGTGCGGTAGGTCTTCTCGCCCATCGGAACCTGTTCGCGAAACATGTCCAGTCCTTGCTGGAAGGTCAGGTCGCCGTAGGTCTGCCCTTCCCAGCAGTCGTTCTTCAGCGTGTCGTGGTCGTCCTTCATGAAATAGGAAGTCACGTTCTGGTGGAAGTATTGGTTGTGTCCATACGAGAACATGAGATTCCATTTTGCTCGCGCCTGGGGAAGGCTTTTGGCGAGCGGAGCCTTGTCGAAATAGACGATGTCCCCGGTGTGCACGAGAAAGTGAGGCTCGAAGGCCAGCATCTGCCGGTAAGTCGAATGCCCTAGCTCTCCGGAATCGATGCTTCGGACCGCCTGGCATGTGGTTACGATAAAACGGACCGCATCGTTGGCGGTCTCCGAGAAGGCCGTATGGAAGGCGCCTTGGGCCGACGCCACTGGCTTTACGTTCGCTTCGGTACGCGTCTCGACTTCGTAACGATAGCGTTCGCCTGAACGCAATCCGCTCAAGCGCGTTTGTCGAATGTAGTCGCTATCGGGCGACACGGCGAGCCAAGCCGTGCTCCGCTTGGCGGCCTCCCCTTGCGATTCCGGCCAGTAGTGAATCCGAAAGAGACCTTTGCTGCCCGGTGAAATGTCGGCAGGCATGCTGCCCGAGTCCTTTTGGTCGGAGGACAGACCCTCCGTTAGGATCGGCAAGCGTCCGAAGTCCGCTTTCTTGTCGGCGGTCAGGCGGACCCAGACGATTGCGCTGTTAGCATCGGCCTCGCCAGCTTTTACCCCAGTGGAAAGGTAGGGTCCGTTTTGGGCAATAAGGCAGGTCGATCCTATTAGGGACGAAATAATGAGAGATAGGATAAGTCGCATGGGCAGTTACGTTCGAGAAGTTCCTAAACTGATGATTCCAAGCGGATATGCAAAGGGATAAATGCAACAGACGCATTGACCTGTCCTTCGCAGGGCAGCATGTTGCAAGGCCAGTGACCCTTACCCATAAATTCCGACGGAACGGACTGGGGGCAGTCGTCCCTGCATTGCTTCTCTCCTCCCTTCCCGCTTTTGCCGCAACGCCCCTGCAGTACGAACGGGGCGACATTCTCTTCGAGGACTCGTTCGACTCCTTGGCGAATTGGAAAGTCGAGCAAATGGAGGGCGGAACGACGGTCATACGCGATGGGCGAATGGAGATCGACGACGCCAAGGGCTGCACGGTCTGGTTCCGCGAACGCATGGAAGGCCCCTTGATCATCGAGTACGACGTTACCATGATTCAAGCCGGCGGGCCGAACGACAATACCCGCGATCTCAATTGCTTCTGGATGGCCATCGACCCGAATTATCCAACGGACATATTCAAGAACGATCAGCGCACCGGGAAATTCAGCGACTACCATTATTTGCGTCTCTACTACGTCGGCTACGGCGGTCACGCGAATACCAAGACCCGCTTTCGTCGCTACGACGGATTGAGCAATCGCCCTCTCCTCCCGCAGCACGACTTGAATCGGCCTGAGTTCATGATCCCCCCAAATGAGACGATGCGTATTCAAATCATCGTGATCGGCAATCGGACGCAGTATCTGCGCGATGGCGACGTCGTATTCGATTTTTACGATCCGCAACCGTATGGCCAAGGTTGGTTCGCCTATCGAACGGTGAGCAATCGCATGACCGTCGAAAATTTCAAGGTTACCCGAGTCGCTCCAAGGAATCCGGTCGACGCGACTCCAGCCCTCATGCCGCTCGGTCCCTACCCGGGAGGCTATCGCATCGGTCAGATATCGACTGGAACGGCGCCGGCCATGCATGCGTACATCGACATTTGCCCGGAAAGCCCCGATGGAAAACGCGTCGTCTATTTCGAATTCGAAGACGCCTCCAAAAAGTGGGGGCGCGTCGTTGTTGCCAATCGCGATGGGAGCGAAGCGAAATACGTCACCGAGCGTATCCGGGGACACGAACACGACGGAGCCCGTCAGCAATGGCTGGACGACGCGCGCGTCCTCTACGGACTGGAGGACGAAGAGGCATCGGTCATTGTAAATGTCGACAGCGGGGCAACGCAAACGGTCGCAGGTCAAATCGGCATGGTTTCGGAAATCCATGGCCTGGGCCTCGGCCACAACAATTATCCTTCATCGAAATACAAAGGCGACGCCCGCAAGCCCCCGGAAGTCTACCTCATGGATCTCGAGTCCGGTTCGACTCGAACGCTGCTCAACAAGACGGAGATGATCCCATTGCACCCGCGTCGTTCGATAATCGAATCCGATCGGTGGCGGGACATTGGCGTATTCAAGCACCCGAAATGGTCGCCGGACGGAAAACGCTTCTTCTGGGTGTTCATGATCGAGGACAAGGCGAATGGAGGAAAGATTGTGAAGTCGGCCCTAACGGCTCAGACGGACGGGAGTGGCATTCGGTACGCTGCGGAGGTCGGTCAGCACCCTATGTGGGTATCGAACGATTCCTTGCTTTCCTATGTCCGCAACGAAGGCTTTCACCACTACGACAATCCCAGCGCCCAGGTCGTGATGGAACAGCCGATCGATGGCAGCGCGGGAGAGCCTTTGATCGAAAATGCGTTGGGCATTCACGGATCCCTCAGCCCTGACAAGCGGTCTTTCGTATCCGATATATTCGATTGGCCCGAAAAAGGCTCGCACGCCCTATTGCTCTACAGCGTTGAAACCGGCGAATATCGTGTCCTCGCCCGCATGCGGGCCGAAGAAGGCGATCATGGCCACGACATGCATCCTCACCCGTCGTGGTCGCGCGATGGCAACCGAGTCTATTTCAATGGATCGGACACCGGCCAAAGACGACTCTACGCCGTCGATCTCGAGCATTTCGAGTTTTGATCTCGAATTGGGGCGCCCTCCGGATAGATCCCTATCGGATGCGCTGGCCCGTCCCACCCCATTCCGCCGGCATATCGACGTACTGCGGCAGGTCGTCCTTTAAATCCAAGACGCTCTCGTCGCAATGTATGTGGCAGCTTGGATGGTGATTGTATCCGGACTTGCCCAACACATTGGCGTAGACGACGGTAAGGCCGCGCGGCTTGCGATTGAAAAGCCCCGCCCCGCACTGACCGCACCAATGGCGATGACTAGCGCCCGTGTCGTAGGATTGCAACTGGGACTCCCCTCGCAGAACGGCTACGCGGGCGCTTTTCCAAAGGGCCCACGCGTTAACGGGGGCCGCGTGCCATCGCCGGCACGATTCGCAATGGCAGTAGCCCTCCGTAAGCGGCGGCCCAACCGCTTCGATTGCGAGACTCCCGCACAGACAGCTTCCTTCGAAGATTCGATCGTTCATATGCAAGGGGAACCTACTCGTTCGCAGCTCGCAAGCCAGCGATCTTTTCCAATTGGGACTGCGCTCTCATTCGCCAATTGTCTCGAAGCGGGATGAGCTTGCAAACCTCAATCCTCTTCAACGGAAAGACGCGTTGACCCAATCGGCTATACGTCTACCATCGCCATTCTAGCCCCATGGAACCGAGCTCATATAGCGTTCGCCACGCCCCCTCGCAATGCGCTCTCGCGCTCTGCTTGCTGCTGTTTGGCTGCGCCACGCCTTATCAACCCGAGGCGGGTTTCAAACCATTGCGGCTCGAAGGCGGCTATTTCGAGAAGCGATTCATGCGAAACGAGTGGGTTGTCGGCTTCAGGGGCAATTCCAAACTCGATAGCGAACGCGCCCGCGACTACTGTCTCATGCGGGCTTCGGAACTGTGCTTGTTCGCCGGATTCGACTACTTCGAAATTCTCGACGAGATGCTCGACTACGAAACGCAGCGGGTTCAGCGGCCAAGCGTGACCAGCGGCCAGGGCAACACGACGCGGGGACCCCTTCCTCAAGAAAGCATCCGAATCTACAAGATGCATATCAAGGCGAGGAATTCCGAAAGTTCCGATACGCTTAACGCGTTCTTCCTCTACAACGAATTGAGCGACCGTTACGAGATCGATTGATGGAGTCGCCCTCCTCGTCGCAATTGCGGCATCCGCTAAGGAGCCGCTTCCTTATCCGCTCGCGCCACGAGGCGATAAATATGCACTTCGGATTTATCGTGTACTTCGAATAGCTTGCTTACGTCTTCCGGAATTTCCACATCGCTCGTGAAGGAACGGCCTAGCGCATCGGCCAAGGTCGCGAAGCCATCGACGGAGACCGCATTGTGCGGCATGTCACGCCCGCGGGGTATGATTAACTGCGAAAAGCCCCAGCTCACTACGCTGGTCGTGCCGTTGTCCATTTGCTTCGTGATAAAGGGCCCCCATATCTCCGGCTCCAGCTTGGCGTAGGTTTGGAGGTCGGAGGCATCGGCAAAGTTCACGCGCAGGTACTTCGGCGGCGAGCTTTCCACGTAGTATAGGTTCTGATAGTATAACTGATCCCGAACTTCGCTGAGCCCAAAGGTATCGATATCCTTCATTCGCGCTTTGGGGAAGGTCCTCTTATAATCCCAAATGGAATCGTCTTCGCTATATGATCGGAACTGCTCCGGGGTGAAGGTATTCACGAAAATGTAGTTGTGGCCCTGATGCAGATCAAATCCATCGACCCGTCTCCAAAAAGACCAGTCAAATAGCTTTCCTTCCGAGATGGCTTTCTCTGCAACGACTTTCCAATAAGTCGTTTCCCGATACTCGAATGCCTCGATATTCTCTTGGGAAACGTGGCGGGATTGAACGACTACGATGTTGTTTTGACCTAATGCCAGCACGCAGCTGACGCACGCGAGGCAAAGCATGCCTAGCCTTAGGAGGCTGATTCTCTTCATGTTGTTTTTGGGGTTTCAGGTTTACCCTGGATAGGGTGTTATCGCTCCGCTTTTAGCGCAACGGGTAAAGCCTAGCTTGAATCAACGGATTCTATTTATTCCGCCCATTAGACAACGGCAAGCGACAAAGCTATTCTCGGCTTCTAAAACCCTATATAGTCACTCTGATTATTCACGGGTGAAGAGCGCTTAAGCTAGGCTTATGCAAATTCAGGGTAAGCGTTGCGCCTATAGAAATGGAACTTCGCGATAGGGAATCCATTAGGCAAGCTACCAGCGGGAGATTCAGGCGTCGCTTTCGTCTCTAAAGCAAACGTGGGGCGGGCGCCTTTTAGAGCTATCGACCTATACGGGCGATCGCAGCCAAACGAAGCGCCTACAGGGGGCGCAGATGCTAGGCGAGGTTTGCCACTCCTTCGTCAACCGCCCTCAGCCATCCTTTGGGACCAATGCCGGGCACGCGTACGACGTTGGGCAAATCCATTGCGTTCCATAGTCCATCCGTTCGCTGAACGAGGAACGCTTCGTCCACTGCCGCAAGCATGTCGTAGTCATTGTCGCTGTCGCCGATTCCAATGGATTTCCAATCGCCGTCGCCAATACTGCGATACGCTCCGACTATCGCGTTCAAGGCGGTTCCTTTGTCGCAGTTCCGAGCGCTTACGGTGTAGTACCGGCCCCCGCAAATACACTGCAAATCGCGCTTCTCGAATTCCGCCGCCACCTCCGTCCAAATATCGATCGGCAATCGGGCAGTTAGCGTTTCGCTGAAGTCCCGATTGCTCGCGTTGGCCGCTCCCTTCTCGTCCAATCCGGTCGTTTTCACTACTTCGTCGATGCTGAGTTTCGAGTACGGTTTCAGATCGAGATTCAGAACTCGGGAAACATCCGCAATCGCCTCTCGGATAAGCGTCGATGAAACGCCTAGCGAAACGAGCGTGCCGCCCTCTTCGGTTTGCGAACGTTCGCCGTCCAAGGGCAACTCGAACTCTGGCGGCAGGTAGACGCCGCTCCCATTTTCCAGGATACAGGGAATCGAAAGCCCCATCTCTCGCATGAGGGCCGTTTGTTCCGCCTTGGTTTTCGAAGAGCAAAAAACGAGGGGCGTTCCCGAATCGACCAAAGCCCTAGCCCGTGGCGCCGCGATTTCGGGGGAATACGTGTCGCGATCGATCAAAGTGCCATCGAGATCCGTAAATATAATCATATTCATACTAAGGTTGCGCTCCTGCGAGAATTTCGAATAACTGCCAAGAATCAGATATTCGAAGCATTGCGTTCTCCTGGGCTTTTGAGCGAACGACCTCTCCCTTATTAGGCCCGCACGCTCAGCGCCTTGAAATTCAGAGCTTCGTCGCAGCTGGCGAGAAACGCATCCAAATCCAACTTCGCGAGAGAAGGATACATCTTCACTTTACCGATTTCGTCCGGCGATTCCTCTCCCCGTCTGGCTCGAACGTTGTCCATGATCTCTCGCCTGAGCAACTCGGGACAGAGCGGCGAGTGATAGATGACCGACAATGAAGCGTCGATCATGTCCTCGACGTGATCATCGCCTTTGGATTCGTGCATGTGCGGATTGCGCGATTCCATCTGGCAGATGGTCACTTTTTCCCGAACCACCTTCGGATCGGTGCTTTCCAAGAGCCCCCCGTATTTTTCCAGCAGATTGATGAAGTGATGAGTCTCCACGGCATATCCAGCCGCGTATTCAAGTTGCAATGCCAGATCGACCGTTAGAGCGTGCTCCCCTGCATTTCCAGTCTTGACGATCTCCGTTTCGAATCCCGTAAAGTGGGTCAGCAGTCGATTGAGCATCATGTTCGAATTGACCGAACTGCGGCCCCATTTCGCAAAGAAGAGACTGCTTTCCATCACTTTCGGCTTCGAGTGCCAGGAAATACGCACGAAGGTATTCTTGGCGTTGCTCATCGCGAACCCGGCTGCGTATTCGTAAACGTACTCCAACACTGCGCCGGGGAAGTAATTGTCGCTATCGACGAAGCCAAGATACTTCTTCCCGAGCCATTTCGCCAGTAGCGTTCCCACGATCATGCCCTCGGCCTTACCGGAGCGAACGATGCCGGTTTCGTCGAGAATTTCGCCGTAGCCCGCATCGGCAAAGGCTTTCGCCAGACCTGGGTCCTTTTGATGGACCACGAGGACTTTCTTGCCCGTGAACTTCCCGTAGTTTTCCAAAGCCTCCTTTTCCAGGGCGAATCGATCCACCGGACCCCGAGGGCTGTTCGAGACCACAATGACCTGACACGGACTGGGGATCCCCACTAGAACGCCTTCGATTAGCTTAAGCCGCTCGCTCTTTACGGGGACGACAATCGCCATTTCCCTCATTCGGTCATAGAGGACTTCCGAAGGAATCCTCTCGATAACGGAGTCATGTACATGAGCCCCTGGACCCCCATCCAGCTCGTAAACCTTTTGCAGACCGTAAATCTGCAAGGACCCCAAACGTTCGCATTCTCTCGGAATTTCGATTCTCATAGTCTTAAGCGCTTAAATTTGAGCAGGCAGGATCGCCCACTTGTATTCAGCAGGTCTGGCGCCAAACGCAACCCCAGTCGCGTTGGGTCGGCGCTGGAGCCGAGTGCAGAAGCGGAGATGCCGTGAACCAGCATTCCCCAAGCGATTCGCAGTAAGGGACTAAAAGCGCCTTGGCAAAGTCTCCGGCGCTTCATTTTAACCGTTGTGTATCCGGAAGAGCGAATTTCACCCAATCGGCGCAGTACATGCTAAAGCATTGACCGATAGACAGCTCCCGATGCGTGAACCCCTCCAAGAAAAGGTCGATTTAGACCAGCATGCCATTTCCATTCTCCGTCACAACGAATGGGGAGGCTATACCTTGCCCACAAAAGGCCTCTATCCGTATCAGTGGAATTGGGATAGCATGTTCGTAGCCCTCGGATTCTCCGAATTCGACATCACTCGGGCCTGGACTGAAGTGGAATCCCTCTTTCAAGGCCAGTGGAAAAACGGCATGGCCGCTCATATCGTTTTTCGAAAGGACGACCCGAGCTACTTCCCGGGACCGTCTATCTGGCAAGCCGGCGCTCAAATGCAAACCTCGGGTTGCTCGCAACCCCCGGTGGCGGCTTCCGTAGTGCGCGACATCTACGAAAAGAATCCCCGCCTCGGACTCGAACCGCTGGAGCGACTCTTCCCGAAGCTGCTCGCATGGCACCGTTGGTTTCACACGATGCGGGTGACCAGTGGCGGCGCGGCCATCGCCATCACCCACCCATGGGAATCCGGTAGAGACAACAGTCCGGATTGGGACGATGCCCTGGCCAATGTGGACGCGACCGACGTCAAGCCGTACCAACGACGGGACACAGGCCATGTCGATGCCTCGATGCGCCCGACCGACGAGGAATACGATCGCTATATTAAGCTGGTCGAATATGGGCGGGAAACGGGCTGGGATCACACGCAGATCACCCGAGAGGGTCCCTTCGCGGTCGCCGATCCAGGCGTAACCTTTATTCTCATGCGGGCGGATCGGGACTTGAAGGCCCTAGCCGAAACCCTCGGGTACGAGGCCGCTGCGCGGGAGATCGACACTCGGCTCTATCATGCTCAAGCCGCGGCGGATTACCTATGGTGCGACGAGCTCGGTGCCTACTCCGCCCGCGACCTGCGAACGGACAAGCATTCGATGGGCGTTTCGAGCGTCGCGTTCCTGTCCTACTACGCGGGTATTTCGGTACCGCGTCGGGATGCCAAGCTGCAAGCGACTTTGAGGCGAATCCTGAAATCGACTGATTTCGCCTTGCCGAGCTTCGACCCGGAACACCCCAAATTCGATTCCAAGCGCTACTGGCGCGGTCCAACCTGGGCCGTCGTCAACTACCTGGTCTCCCGCGGCCTTTCCGAGTACGGATTCGAAGATGCCGCGGAGCGCATTCGAATCGATACGCGACGTTCGATTCAAAAGTCGGGATTTTTCGAATACTTCGACCCCATTACTGGAAACGGGGCAGGTGGGACTCATTTCACTTGGACCGCTGCGATCTGGCTGGCTTGGGCATCCCCCATGACGGATTGATTCGGCGCTCGTATGCAACCTCGGGAATGGCGGAAGGATCAGTGGCTCTTAAGGCTGCCAGTGGAGCGCCTCGTAACGCTCGCCCGAGTACGCTTAGTGATTGAGCGCCTGCCAGATTAGCCGTTACTTCGCCTTAGAAATGAACGCGAAAACGCTATTCGCCGTGATCCTCGGCATTCTGGGATTCGCATGGCCATTGGTTCTCGAACTGCCAGGGCTCACGCTGGCGAACAGCCTCGCTCGCCGCATTTCGGGACTCCCCGAAGAATTTCGAGACGCTGTTCTGAAGCTCCAGGCCGACGATCAGGATCTCGGACCGCCCCTGCAGGCTCACGAGATGGGAACACGCTTGCGGGCCCTCGAGCTTTCTTCCAACCGTATCGAAAAACTCGTCACAAGTCTCTGCAATGTGGGACGTCCTTACGACAGCGAAATGCGCCCGACGTCCATCCCTGACGGCATTGCAGACACCCTGGCCACATTGGAAAACCGACTGAAACGCTATCGCCTCCGGTTGGATATACCGGAAGCGCTGCCCAATGCCTTGGGCAACGCAAGCGAGCTGAATCAGATTTGGACCAATCTTCTGGTCAATGCGATGGATGCCACGCCCGAAGACGGCGAACTCGCCATTCGGGTTTCATCCCATGAAAGCGGCATAACCGTAGTTTTCGAAGACACCGGAACGGGAATCGACTCGGATGCGATAGACCGAATTTTCGAAACCAATTTCACGACCAAAAAGGGAGGCGGATCCTTCGGCCTCGGCTTGGGACTATCGATTTCCAAGGAGATTGCCGAATCCCACGGAGGATCCATTCGAGCGGAAAACCGACCTTCCGGTGGAGCCCGCTTTATCGTAACCTTGCCGCTCGCTCGCTAACGTTCGCGGCCGTCCCAAAGATAGGCCGTTCCCGGACTATCCGCATCCTCCCAGCCATAGAATAGCAGGAGACCATCCAGCGCCCCTTCGAGGTCATTGGAAGCGAATTTGATATTTTGATACCGGTGCCCGGGAATGGGGGTCAAATCGTCGGTCTTGCGCCAATTCTCACCCCGATTTCGGGAACTCCACCGCTCGATCCGATGCCCCCAACCGTATCCGTCCATTCCCTCCTCCACCACTTCTTCCCCGCTACCCGCCACTAGATAGGCGTGAAAGGTCCCTTCGGAATCGCGTTTCAGGAAGCTGGCGTTGAACGGGTGCAATGTCTCGACGATCGAGGACTTTATCCAGCGCTCCCCCTCGGGCCGAACGAAGTAGAAACGCGACTGCAGCGAACTCTCTTCGGACACAGGCAGAACGAAGTTCGGACGGTCGTCTTCATCGAGGCAGATCGAAGGGCCCACCGCCGCGACCCGCTCCTCCGTATCCCAGACCAGACAATGCTGGTCGGCGACGGATTTACGAAGAGGCAAATCGAGTTCGCGACCCGCCAGATTGTAGGCCTTCCCTGTCGGGAGATCGACGTAAAGGTAGTAGAGATTGTAGCGTTGCGCGTGATCGTTCAAGTACGCCTGGTAACGCGTATTGAATACGGGATCTTCCACCTTCCAGATAAAGGCCACATGCAGTCGCTTCCCATCTTCGCTGATGGCCGTGGTATTGTACGACCCCGCATGAGTGGCATACTCGCCATCCCGCGGATGCGCATTGAGATTGATGAGTTCTTTCCCGTTTTCCCAGGTATAGCCACCGTCGTTCGAGATGTGATACTGCCAAAAGCCCAAGTGCCCCGAATAGCGCGAGTACATGAGCGTCTTATCGTCGTAAATTCGATGAAACTTCGGATACGAAATGGACTCCGTTATATCCGGCCCTCGCCGCCATTCGCTGGAATCTCCCGGACGAACGGAAATCAAATGCACGCCCGGGGTGCGATGGCAGCCGTAGAGGACATGCAAGTAACCCATTGAATCCGTCCAAATTACGGGCGCGTAGTGATGGTCATTCAAAACGCGCTTCGGATCCAGATCCGTTTCGTAGCCTTTCAGCAAATCGACCGGTTCGGTAAAGGTTCGGGTCTGCAAATCGTAGCTCGCGCAAAACGGAACGCCAAGCTGGTCGCGCCAGACGAGATGGAGCCGTCCCTCAGTTGCAATCGCCTGCGGGTACTGGCGATTGTCGTAAAGCATTTTCATCCCGCCATTATCCGCGAAGGGAACCGCCAGAATATCACGCTCTTCGCCATACGATGCGAGCGAGCCAATCCAAACGAATCCGTATATCCAGACTACCCGGATCGCCGCTCGCTTCAATCCCGTCGACATGCTGTCCATCCCCCCACCATCACGCTCGCCATAAAAAACGCAAATGCAGAATGCGCGGCGCGTCCCCTGCGAAAACAGACCCGCCGCAAGGCCATTCACCGTTAAAATTACAACCTTGTAGTTTTACCGGTCGAGGTCTTCTTGATTCTCCTTGTCCTTTATTGGGTTTGGCTTGGTAATCCCTATGACCTGAAAACACTAAAACTATGACTTTTCGCACACTCTTTTCCTTGGCTCTCGCAGCCGCCCTATCGTTAGGCAGCGTTCAGTTGAGCGCCCAAAACGCTAACCCGCCGAAGCCGTTAAAGGTTTTGCTGATCACGGGCGGGTGCTGTCACTCCTACGCGACGCAAAAAGAAATCCTCAAGAAGGGACTCGAGGCCCGGGCCCATGTGGAGGTAACTCAGTTTCACACGGACGATTCGTCTAGCAATCCCCCGCTAGCGATTTACGGCAATCCGAACTACGCGGACGGTTTCGATGTGATCATCCATGACGAATGCGCTGCGAAAATGGACGATGTGTCGACCATCCAGGATGTTCTCGCGCCGCATCGCAACGGTATTCCCGGCGTCAATCTTCACTGCGCGATGCACAGCTACCGAGTAGGCGACCACAAAGTTGCCGCGAAATCCGGAACGGATCGGAGTCTTTGGTTCGACTACCTGGGCATTCATTCAAGCGGTCATGGACCCAAAGAGCCCATCGCGATCGAAGTGACCCGCAAGAAGAACCCGATCGTCGCCGAATTGGGCGAATGGGCCACGGGCAACGAAGAGCTCTACAACAACGTGACGATTCATCCGACCGCCAGAGCGCTCGCCAAGGGCTATCAGCACGTCCCTGAGCGCAAAGCGAAGAATGGCAACGTACAGCCAGCCCGCGATGACGAGGCGGTGGTCATTTGGACGAACGATTACAACGGCACCCGGGTTTTCAGCACGACCATCGGTCACTATGACGAAACCGTCGCCGACGATCGATACCTGGATCTGGTGACCCGTGGCTTGCTTTGGTCAACCAAGCGCTTGAACGACCGCTATTTGAAGTAAGCTCTAGCCGCTAACGGCCTCGAAGGAATATCAGGTAGGGACGACCGACTCGGTCGTCCGTCTGCTGCGCCTGCGCGGGCGATTCGGCAAGTCGCGCTTAGCCCTGCTTGCGAGCGATTTCATGGAATCCCTTGCGCGCTTGCGCTTGAGCCGCTTCTGCGGCCCTGAGGGAGACGACACTGCCCTACCTTTCGACTACTCGTGCCGCAGGGCGTCGATGGGATCCAGGCGCGAAGCCATGAACGCGGGATAGAGGCCGAATACGATACCGATCAGCGCGGACACGCCCAGGGATACCGCAATAATCCACGATTTGACGATAGTGGTCATGCCGAACTTGGTCTCCATGATATCGCACACGCCGTATGCGAGGGCGATACCGATCGCTCCGCCAACGACGCTCAAAACGACCGCTTCGATCAGGAACTGGGTCAGCACATCCATGCTGCGCGCTCCAACGGCCACGCGAATGCCGATCTCGCGCGTTCGCTCGGTTACCGATACCAGCATGATATTCATAATGCCCACACCTCCGACCAAAAGCGAGACTGCTGCCACGACCGTCAGGAAAGTCGTCATGGTCTCGGTCGTCGACGTAAAGGCCTCGGTCAATTCGGACTGACTGCGAACGCTGAAATCGTCTTCTTGTCCATTGATGAGCTTGTGGGCTTGGCGCAAGGTTTGCGAAATCTCCTCCTTCGCTGCGTCCATTAGATCGACCGTGGCCGCGCTAGCGTAGATTTGGCTGACAAATTGGGAATCGCCGCGCAATCGAAAGGCAGCGGAGGTCAGAGGCACCAGTACGATGTCGTCCTGATCCTGTCCTCCCGACCCTTGTCCTTTCGCTTCCAATACGCCGATCACCTTGAACGGCGTTTTCTGAATACGAATCGTTTGGCCAATCGGACTGACCCCGCCGTACAAATTCTCGACTACCGACGCACCGAGCACGGCCACCTTGGTTTTGGCCCGCATATCGCGCTCGGTAAACATAATGCCTTCTTCTACTTCCCAGCTCTTGATCTCCAAGTATTCCGGACCGACCCCTTGAACTTGGGAGGCCCAGTTCGTTCCACCTCCAATGATCTGCCCATTTACGTTAACGATACCGGATACCGCAGAAACGAGCGAGCATTGCTGGCGGATGATATCCACGTCCTTGATGTAAAGAGTACGGGCGCTGCCGGCTCCGCGACGGACCCCACCCAGTGAATTCGAGCTCGATCGTATCATCAGCAAATTCGTGCCGAGGGAATTGATACGCTCTTCGATGTTTTGCTGCGCCCCGTCGCCAATCGCCCGCATCACGATAACCGCGCCAACGCCGATAATGATTCCCAGCATTGTGAGCACGCTTCGAGTGCGGTTCTTCATGAGACTGCTCTGGGCAATCATCAGTAGCTTAAAGAATTTCATAAGCTTAAAAGGGTTGGGAGGCGCGTTTCGACGCGACCGACAGGGAAACACATTGCGGCCATTCCGGGGGTCGAGCCACTCGCTGCGACCGCTGCGGTCATAGTCCGATCACCCCTGAAAATTCCTCGAGTTCCTTTCGGGCGTCGCTTCGTTTCTCGATTGGGGTATCGCGAACGATGAGACCGTCGCGCATTTCCACGCAACGCTTGGTAAACATCGCGATTTCCGGTTCATGAGTCACTAGCAGAATCGTGATTCCCTGTTCGTTCAGTTCCTGGAACAATCCCATAATGTCGAGCGAGGTACGGGAATCCAAATTGCCCGTCGGCTCGTCCGCCAGAATAAGCGCGGGATCGTTGACCAAGGCTCTTGCCACGGCCACGCGCTGTTGTTGTCCCCCGGAAAGCTGTTGGGTGTAGTGATCCATCCGATCGCCCAAGCCGACGCGTTCGAGGCATTCAGCCGCCTTGGCCTTCGGCTTCACCTTAGATATTTCACGTTGGTAAACGAGCGGCAGCTCCACGTTTTCCAGAGCCGAGGTGCGCGAAAGCAGATTGAAGCCCTGGAATACGAAGCCGATTTTCTCGTTCCGGATTTCCGCGAGCTCGTTGCGAGAAAGTTCTCCTACGGGGATTCCATCGAGGTGGTAGGTTCCCTCGGTCGGCTTGTCGAGGCAGCCGATAATATTCATAAAAGTCGATTTGCCAGATCCGGAAGCGCCCATGATGCTTACGAACTCGCCCGGAGAAACCGACAAATTGACGCCTCGAAGCGCGTGGACGGGTTCCGCGAGCGGATAGGTCTTCTTCAGATCGAAGGTTTGTATTACGTCAGCCATAACAAGTTAGATGGGACGTTCTAGAAACGACCGCGTCCGCCGCCGCCCCCGCCAAAGCCGCCGATACCGCCCCGTCCGCCGAAGGGATTCGTTGGCTGCCGGTTTGTCGAAGGGGTGAGCACCTTGGATATGATCTCCATGCCATCGAGTTCCTGCCCCTCCTGTATCGGGGTCACTTCGGTGAGCAAGCCATCGGTCACGCCCGTCCGAACCGGAAGCATATGCAGTTCCTTCGACTCGTCCAGATACCAGAGCGTGGCAATATTGCGACGTCCGCCGCCTCCACCCGCTCCGCCACGGCCGCCTCCGCCGCCCCCAGAGCCGCCGAATATCGCTCCGGGGCTCGCAAATCCGCCTTCGCCTCGCTGGCGTCCCCCGCCTTCGCCACGCTGACGGCCTTCGCCCCCTTCGCCACGTTGACGGCCTTCGCCGTCGCCGGCCTCTTGACGTCGGGCGAGCAATTCCTCGCGACGTTCCTGCATTTTGGCGATCATGGCATCGTCCATCTTCAAAGCCAAAGCCGACGCGGGCACCGAGACCACGTCCTCCACCTCTTCGACGACGAAGTCCAAGGTGGCGGTCATTCCGGGCAGGAGTACTCTACGCGGATTTTCCGTTTCGACGACGACCGTATAATTGACAACGTTTTGCACGACTTGCGGCTGTAGTCTTATTTCGGTGACAACGCCCGTGAAATTGCGTTCGGGATAAGCGGCTACGGTAAAGCGAACTTCCTGATCCTCTTTGATCTGACCGATGTCGCTTTCATCCACGTTCGCCAGGATCTCCATCAAGCCCAAATCTTCCGCGATAATAAAGAGTCGAGGCGTATTGAAGCTGGTCGCAACGGTTTGCCCTTTCTCAACGTTGCGGTCGATAATCACGCCACTGATGGGCGCCTTGATTTCCGCATAGCTGCGGCTTCGCCTGACTCGCTCCAGCGAAGCTTCCGCGCTGAGTACGCTCGCTTCGGCGGTCTGCAAAGAGATTTCGTAGGGAAGAAAATCCTTGCCGGACAAGAATCCCTTTTCATTGACCGGCTTAAAGCGCTCGTAGTCGATCTTGGCGCGTCGCAAATTCGCCTGCTGTCGCATGAGATCCGCTTCGGAGCTTTTCACTTGAGCATTCAGTACCGAAGGATCGATGACGGCGATGAGCTGTCCCGCTTCGACCGTATCGTTGAAATCCGCCAAGACCTCCTCGATCGTACCCGAGACCTGAGAGCCAATTTCGACGAGCTCGCGAGCGCTGAGCGTGCCGGTGGACGATACCATGTTCTGGATCGTCTTCCGCTCGATCTTGGCGAAATTGTAGACCGGCTCCGCGGATGGGTCCTCCGCTTCGGTTCCGAAATAGCGAAAGCCGCCGTAGCCAGCGGCGCCTAATACGACTAGCGTGAAAATCAGTTTCGTCTTCATAGAATATTACTCCAATTCTGGAATGTTCGTTTTCAATTGATCGAGCAGGAAGCTCTCGATGGTGCCGTCTTGAAACGAAACCTCGAGGCGGTTGATGAAGAGGTCGAAGCGCGATTCCTCGACGGATACAGCGGCGTCTAAGCGATCGGACCGCAGGCTATTCACGTCTAGGAGCGTCGCCGCTCCCGCTTCGTAACGCGCTTGCTCGGCCTCGAGAGCCAGTTCCGCAGAACTGAGTTGCTCCCGCGAGGCCGTCAGCTGGAAACGCGAGGAATTGAAATTAAGCACTGCCAATCGCAAGTCCGTCTCCGCCGCTTGTTCGAGCGACCTCATCCCGATTTCTTCCTGCTGCTTTTGCAGCCTCGCTCGGACGACATTGGTTTCAGTGCGACGTCGATCGAAGAACGGGACCGAAACGGATACGCCCCCGGAAATATCGGGTTGGTTTTCGAAGAACTGCCGGCCGAAACTGCCGAAGGGATTGTTGCCGGAATAGCTGCTGCTGAGGCGGGCATTGGCGGTTACGGTGGGTCGTCTTCCCGAGCGGGCGATGCGTATGCTTTGGTCCGCCGCCCTCAGGCGAAACGCTTGAGCCAGGAAATCGGGCCGTTCCCGAATGCGACCTAGACTTTCGGTGACCGATGGTTCTTCGATATTCTCAGGATTAAGCCAATCGGCATCGCGAAGGTCCAAGACGATCTCCATATTGGGCGGCAGCAGGAGCAAGTCCTTAAGTAAAAAGAGACTGCTTTCGTAGGCTCGCTTTGCCAATTCGAGTCGCCGTTCGCTGTCGGCAACCAAGGCCCGCTGACGTTGCACGTCGGCGAAAATCCTAATTTCGTTTTCGTAGTCGACCTCGATACGTACGAGGTTTTCCCGACGAGTCGCCAGCTCCTCCGTTTGGATGTCGATTTCCTTGAGTCGCAGATCGGCCTCCAGGTACCGGGATACCGCTTGAAAGAGGATCTGCTGCTGCGATCGATCGAAATCCGCCACGCTCGCTTCCAAGCTCGCTTTCGCTTCCTCGAGGGACGCCTTCTGTTCGTCCCCTCGGTAAAGCGTGAGCGAGGAATTCAGGCTCCCATTTGCCGACTCGTTGATCTCTTCCGTCTTCCAAATCGGATCGCGTCCATCGCCGGACATGCGCAGCGTGGCTCCAGCGGACCCGGTCAAATTCGGTCGAAAATCGGCCTTTTCCGATTCGACCACGTTCTCCCGCAATTCGATTTGCACGCTGGAGCGCTGCAAGGCCAAATTCTGAGTGAGGGCCAGCGAGATCACTTCTGGCAGGGCCAGGGCGCGCGGCGCGTTGGGGGTACTGGTTTGAGAATGCCCTGGGGCGATCGCGAGGATACCACAGGCAATAAAAACGGGTCTGAGTTTCATTGCTATCGATTGCAGGAGGGGCAACCACAAGCGACAACGCGACCTAGCGCTCGCAGGTTTCAAAAAAGTTCCGCGGGAGGATCAGTCCGCTTCGGGGTACCATTCGATTTGCGACATGCCGGATGCCGGGGGCGGCGGCCAATGGGTCCCTCGCTGGCTCGTCAATCCGCGATTCGGCCCCGGTTTGTAGCTCCGGTTCGGCCGCCCCGCCAATTCTCCATCCACCACCCATTCCAGATCGTCCCCGTAGAGTTCGCCGATGAGCAGGTCCGTAAGTCGCTGCAGCGTCTTCGCGTGCTCGGGCGAACCGGAAAGATCGCTCAATTCCTGGGGATCCTCCTCCAAATCGAAGAGCAAGCGACGGTTGCCCGTTGCATAGTAAACGAGTTTAAATCGATCCTCGCGAATCATCCGAGTCGCCCGAAGGCCTTCATCCACTTCGCCGTAAAGATAGGATCGATTCGATTCGGCGAAGAGCGAATGCCCCTCAACCGTATTCGGAATATCGATATCGGCCAAATCAAGAAGCGTCGGCATGATGTCGCGCCAGCCGGCGAGTCGCTTATCCACTCGATGGTGGGAGACGCGGCGATCCCCTTTTCTTCCCATTACCAAGAGCGGTACGCGGGCCGAGTCTTCGAAGAAGAGCCGCTTGGCCCACATATTGTGATTGCCCAGCATATCGCCGTGATCCGACGTGAAGCACACGATGGTATCGTCGAGCAGGCCTTCTTCTCTAAGCGTTCCAATGACGACGCGCAACTGGTGATCGATATGGGTGCACAGCGCATAGAAAGCGAGCCGGGCTCCGCGAATCTGTTCGGGGGTAAACCGACCGCTCCGTTCGAAGTCCACCTGCATGCTGAAACACGGATCCTCGTCACGCGTCCAGTCGCCTACGTAGGGCATATCGATCTCCACTTGCATGTCGCGATACAGGTCCAAGTAGCTTTGCAGCGGGAGCAAGGGCGGATGCGGGTGGCGGAACGAGAGATACCAAAAGGAAGGCTTGTTCGGATCGCGGCGCTTGATGAGCCGGCACATCTGATTGGCCGCCCAATTCGTGGGATGCGTTTCCTCGGGCAGGAACCAGGGGCGATAGCTGTATTCGTTATTGCTCATTCCATGCTCGAAATACCGGCCTGCGAAGCCTTGGTCGCCCAGGAACAGCTCGTAGTCATCGACCACGCCGTAGATCTGCCGCCCTTCTTCGTCCAGGATGACGTCGTCGAAGCCAATGCGGTCGCGTTGCGGATAGACATGCAACTTGCCAACCGCATAGGCTTGATAGCCTGCCTTGCGGAACGTATCGGCCATCGTCGGCAAGTCCGGCATTGGCATCGTTTCGTTGAAAACGCGATCGCCGTGCGTCCGCGGAGTCGTACCGGTCATCAGCGTACGCCGCGCAGGAATACAGACCGGACATTCCGAATACGTGTTGGGAAAGCGGGTACCGTTGGCCGCCAATTGATCCAAAGTCGGCGTTTGGATTGCCGGATGGCCGGCGCAGCCGAGCAAGGAAGCCGGCCAATGATCGGTGGAGATGAGAAGTACGTTGGGCTTTGGGGGCATAGGAAAGGCCAGCGAATGTCGCAAGCGTCTCGCGAAATGTCAAAAGGCAAGAGGGCCCTCCATTGAGCTTCTAGCGAGTCTTCGTCCAGTCGCTTGTAGCCGGAGTCGGTAGGGACGACTTGGCAAGTCGTCCCACCCTATTGGGCTGATACAGGGAAGCCCACACTCTCACGATACCCGCGCCAATCCGCGTTCATCCGTATCTTCGAATCACGAGGGTCACTCCTCTACTTTCATCACGCCGCGCATGATGGTCCAGTGTCCGGGGAAGCTGCAGATGTAAGGATACTCGCCCGGCTCGGTCGGGGCGATGAAGCGGAGGGTTTCGCTCGTATCCGGATTGAGAAGCTTCGTTGCGAACAATACATCCGGCGAATCCGGTACGAAGTGCTTGGCCAATCCATCTGGGCTAGCCGCCATCAAATTGCCCGCCATGCCCACTTTTTCGTCCATTCCGGGTTTGACGATTACCAAGTTGTGCGGCGTCGCGGTTGGATTCTCTAAGGTCAGTTTAACCGGTTTGCCTGCCTTGACGGTGAACTCGGTAACCGTAAATAGCATACGCTCGGGCACGCAGGAGATATCGACCGTCACGAGTCCTTTTTGCGAATCGAACGACGCTTCGGAAGCGCCCACCTTCGACGCGCCGGCCTTGATATTCGATTCGCGCTCGAAGCGCTCGAGAAAGGCGTCGACTTCCGGGTAGCGTTGGGGTTGCTCCTTCCAGTGCCGCGACAGTTTCTCCGAGCCCAGGGAAGTGGCGATCGCGTACTTCAAATGCGCCTCCGCCGGTCGCTTCGACACTTCGATAACGGCATCCAGCGCCTGGGGCGTTCCCACATAGCTGGCCGCGATTGCCGCCTCGAGGCGGACAAGTCCGTTTTCGTCTCGAGCGCGATCCATCAGCAGGTCGGGGCCATTGGAGTAGTCGTCCGACCAATACCGCAACTGTCGGGTGGCTGCTGCTCGAGCGAGGCGATGCTCGCTCTCCAATAGATCGGCAAGCAAATCGGTATTTTGGGCATCGATGCCCCGGTAGAGCCAAATCGCTTCGATTTGATGATGGCGATAGCGGGCGTCGCTCTCATCCAATGAGCCCACCCAGAGATCCAAGGCGGACTTGACTTGATTCCGATTCCGGTCACGCAATTCCCGCTTGGCCCAATAGCGATAGCGGTATTCGGGACGTTTGAGGAGGTCGAGCAGCTCTTCGATCGACGCGCCGGCGATCCGCGGCGGATCCTGCAACTGGGCCTGCTTGGGAACAATGCGCCAGATGCGACCCGACTTTCGGTCGCGACGCTCGTCGCGCAGCGAATACTGGGCGTGGCCCTTGATCGGATTGTACCAGTCGCACACATACAGGGCTCCTCGTGGGCCGAATTGGATGTCCACCGGAATGAAGCTAAGGTTGCGAGAGAAGATTAGATCGCCTTGATACTCCTCCACGAAGCTATCCGCTTTCTCCACCCACTTGTGAATCTCCACCCGATTGTTCGGCTTGTAGCGCACCTTGATAAAACCGCCCTTGAGTTCCTCGGGCCAGAAATCGAAGTCCACGAACTCCTGACCGCAGGTCCCGGAGTAGGCGGGGATCCCATTGGCTCTGGGGTGTTGCTCGGGGTACGGCGGATTCGTCGCGTGGAAGGCGCTGGCGAAAATAGGATGACTCGCCACGTGATTGCCCCAGTCGTCGAAGGTCACCCCCCAAGGGTTCGTATTCGGATAGGCCCCGAAGGCGGTGAGACGATGCGTCGAGGGACGATAGCGGAACCAGGAGCTGTTCTTGGCCCGGATGGGTCCATAGACCGTTTCAACCTGGCTATTGTGGAAGATCGACTCCCGAAAAAGCAGATCCCCGTCGGGGGTCCAGGTGAAATCGTGCAAGGCGTGATGGGAATCCTCGGTGCCGAAGCCCGTGAAGATGCGTCGCCGGAAGTCGGCCTTGCCGTCGCCATCGGTATCCTTCAGGAAGACCAGGTCCGGCTCTTCGGAAACGTAGACCCCGCCGTTGCCGAGAACGAAACTCAAGGGGATGTGCAGGTCGTCGGCGAATACGCTGCTTTTGTCGGCTCTTCCATCGCCGTCGGTATCCTCGAGGATAACGATTTTGTCGCGCGGCTTTTGTCCTGGATAGACATGCGGATAGGTCGTCGAGCAACTAACCCAGAGGCGCCCTTCCGCGTCCCAGCGCATTTGAATGGGACAGGCGATATCCGGAAACTCTTCTTCGGAAGCGAACAGGTTTACGTCGAAACGCGGATCCACGTCGAAGGCCGCCAATTCGTCCTGAGGACTCAAATACTCGTTGGCGCCTCTGGCATGGCGCGTACGGGGAAGCTCCGGAACATTGGAGTCGTCCACGGTATCCGGTACCCGCTTGCCTGCAGCGAGATCCCAGATGTATTGGTCGCGATTCGCGACCATGGTATCGAAGTTGCGCATGGCTGGCAGGAAATCCAAATAGCCGTAGCTTTTATTGCGTCCGCCGGTGTAGTAGAAGGTATTCAAGGGGCGG
This sequence comes from Candidatus Pelagisphaera sp., assembly GCA_965655705.1. Lineage (GTDB taxonomy): Bacteria > Verrucomicrobiota > Verrucomicrobiia > Opitutales > Opitutaceae > Pelagisphaera. The sequence continues at coordinate 9,417 of CBFHHM010000006.1, read as the reverse complement.
TAGCGATAGAAGAACTGCTCGTTCTTATCCACGACGACCTCTCGTATCCGTTCGTTCGCTTCAGGCGCCAGCTCTTCGCCGAATGCCTTCTCGAAGGCCGCCTTGGAAAAGACGCGATAGCCCTCTTCCAGCATATGGGCCCCGTTGAAGGTCAGATCCGTATCGGGATCGTCCATGGCGTAGCGGGTCGCCTCGAATACATCGACGAAGCCGACGTTCTCCGCCCGAGCCACCTCGGCGATCGCCGCCGCGTAGGCAGCGAGACGTTCGTTGTTCAAATCCGCCGCTCGGACGCCCTCCACGTTCTCGTTGGCGATAGGCGAAACGAGGGCCAGCTGGGGTCCGGTCTTGCCGTTGTAGGCTCTGGTTTTGGTATGGCGAACGAACGCTCTCAGGCGTTCCTTGAATTGGGGAATGGCTTCGATGCCGGCGAAGGATTCATTGAATCCGAATGCGGCGAATATGACGTCCGCTTTTTGGGCGAGCAAATGTTGATCCAGATCGCCGAAATTGTCGGGTCGCGGTTGCAGATCGACCTCGTCCGCCGACCAGGCGAGCGTGCGCACGCGCAGTCGCTTGCCCGGGTGCGTCTGCTGGATGAGGGATTCGAAGTATCCGTACAACCGATCTCGGTCGAACAGCGTGTTTCCGATCAAGGCGATGCGACTGTCCGCTTCAAGCTGCAATGGCAGAACCGTATCCACCGCTTCGGTGGGCTCGGGCCGCGGAGAGCTATCGCCGAGGATAGCGTACTGCTGGAGCTCGGGATCCTTGAAGGGTTCGTCTTCGCCGGTTTGAATGCCCTTGGCGTCCTTGATTTTAGGCTGCTTGGCCGCGGCGGCTTTCGCTTGGGCGAGGATGGCATGCATGTCGTGGCCGGCATGCGGGTCCTTGTCGGCCGCGTTTCCGATGGGAAGGAAAAGACTAACGGCGAGGGCCGTTGCGATTATGGAAGAGGGACGCTGAATGAACATGGGCGTTTTCGAGGGTAGCTGCAGTTAAAGACAGGAGGTCACTATAGAGCGCTCGGCTCAGGCAATCTATGAGAATCAGGGCAATGCGTTGGACAAATTCATCGAACGAGTGGATTGGCGCGGTCCGCTAAGCCCATCACCCGATACCCCAGATAAAGAACCAGCACACCGCCGTTCCCAGGGCAAGCGAAGCGGCGGCGGGAATGCGGTTTTCCCGGCGCCGGAAACCCATGTAGAGAGAGCTGCCAACGAGAACGATGACTGCGACGCTCAAGGCGTCGATGCTCAGGCTCCACAATACGGTAGGCAACCAGTCGCGGACCGACTCCAACTCGCCCCAGATAGGGCGCACGCCCGAGAACGTGTGCAAGTTGCCCATCATCTGTCCGAAATTTCCGGTTACATGGGTGACCTTGGCCACCGAGGTTTCCAAGTCGACGTTGACGAAGGTTCGCTCGTCGGGACGCATGGCGATGAACACGAACTGCCCTTCCTTCTGAGCCCCCCGAAAGATCGCTTCGCCAACCAGGTCCAATTGGACCATCAGGCGCTGGGCCTTCGCCAATGGGTCGCCCTCGCCTGGCATTTCAACCGGTCGCTCGATGGTCGCCCGCTCGGGTCGGCTGCCGAACCATTTCGGGTGATTGAGAAAGAGGCCCGAAATAGCGAACACCCAGAGAAACAGAAGCATGCAAAGCCCTAGGTAAATATGGACCTTCTTGTTCCATTTTTCGAATACGCTGTTACGGGAATCCATCAGACGATCAATGCGTAGAGTATGAACGAAAAGGCGAATACGCCCGTCCCCAAGGCAATCAGTCCGGCCTTGCGTTCGGACTTGAGGACGGTCCACAGATAGAACCCAGTTAGAGTTAGCAGCAATGCGATATAGACCGTGGCATCGGCGACCCATCCCCAGGCCTTGGAGAGGATCCAGCTAGGCGATTTGTGAGGCCCTGGATTCAGGTGCAAGTAGCGCAAGCGGTCGAGCAGTCCAAACGAGCGTTCGGTAATCTGGGCCTCGCTTTTCGCGATATCGACGGCGACGATTTTGGCGCCGCTCGGCCGGGCCACTCGGATCAGAGTTCGTCCATTGCGAATTTGCCCATTGCCCACGACCTCGCCGCTCATTCCCAGCTGCTCCAATACGCTTGCGACGAGAGCCTTGCCCTCCAGCGCCGCGTCCAGCGTCAGCGGGACGGTTTCCTTGGATTCGCTGGGGTTGGGCTTAACGCCGTGATTGAGGAAAAGCGTCGATACGGCGAAGACCAAGAGAATCGGACTGACCGCGATCCCCAAGTATAGATGCAGCTGGCGATTCCAGCGATAAAAGCCGCCTGGCTTGCGATTGGGCTCGGTCATGCAAGCGAACTAGATTTTGCCAAGCGTCGGCACCTTGAAGCCGCGATTGTTATCGTCCTTCAAGAGCGCGTTAGCCCTACCGGCTAGCTTACCCACGTGCTTTTCGCTCTCCGGATCGAATTCGAGCCACGGACCGACCGTGTATTGCTCGCCATCCTTAGCGAGTCCGACGCCGTCGGCCATGATGTCGTGCAGCTGGCCGAAATGCTCGGCGGCATCCTTGTTGTCGCCGAACCTCCCCGCCTTTTTGTTGAAGGGAACCGCCTTGCCCAATCGATAGGAATTGTTCATCAAATGCCCCAGCACGCAGCCGTAGTGAGCATCCGCCGCATCGCCATTGGCCATCGAGGGATCGCCGGCTCGGCAGGCCGCGATGAAACTGCCCCAATTGCCTCCCGGGGTGACATTGCCCGGCTTGACATCGATCGGTTCGCCTACGGAACTGCCCTTGGCGTAGTATAGATCCTTGATGATTTTTCCGCCGTCTCCGAAGTAGTACTGGTTTTCGACCTGCCGCTGATAGCCCTCGTAGTCGACGTTGCGCACATTGAAGTATACGTACTGCCCATTTGGATACTGCGCCAAGCCAAACATGGTATTGGGCGTCTCGCCCTGGTCCTTCCACTGGAATCGACCGCCGATGGCCATGGCTCGCACGGGGTGAGTCAATCCGTCATCCAAGGCCCACCGAGCGACGTCGAGCTGATGGGTGCCTTGATTATTCAATTCACCATTGCCCGTTCGCCAGAGCCAGTGCCAGTTGTAGTGGACGTAGTTCGCATGATAGGAGTCGATAATCGCGGGGCCCTTCCAGAGATTCCAATCCAAATTGCGCGGCGAGGCGCTGTGCGAGGCGAAGCCGATGCTGTCGCGCGACTTGCAAGCCAGTCCATAGGAAATCTTCAGCTTTCCGAAATGTCCGGCCTGGATCATCTCGTGCAAGCCAGCGATCTGCTCGCTGCTGCGCCGTTGGGTGCCGTGCTGGACGACTACCCTGTACTTGCGCTGCGCTTCGAGGGCGATCCGCCCTTCCGCTACATCGTGGCTCATCGGCTTTTCGACGTAGACATGCTTGCCCGCCTGAGCGCCCCAAACGGTCATGAGCGAATGCCAGTGATTCGGCGTAGCGATCGAGATCGCATCCAGATTCTTGTCTTCGAGCGCCTTTCGGAGATCGCTGAGCCCCTTCGTCTTGAAACGCCCTTCCGTCTTCGTCTCCAAGTCCTTCATGCGGGCCGCCAGCACGTCCTTGTCCGGATCGATGAGGTAGGCGATCTCGACATTGGGTTGCTCGAGCCAACCGGCGATGTGGCTCTTGCCTCGGCCATTGAGGCCGACGACGGCGATGCGGAGGCGTTCGTTGGCGCCGAAGACCTTTCCGGAAACGTGGGTGCCTGCGATGAAGAACGATGCTCCTGCCAGTGAGGACGATTGAATGAAGCGGCGACGGGATACGGGGTTCATAATAAGGCTAGGTTTTAACTGACGAAAATTGGAGTGTCAGTCTGTCTCGATCGAACGTTTCGTCGAGGCAAATTCCAGGCCGAAGCCAGGCAGGGTCAAGCTCTTTGCCCCTACCTCGGATAAATCTGCGTCGAGGCAGGCAACCCACTCTACCCGCATACGCTCTAGGCTCGACCCTCCCTTTCGGAGGCCTATGGTTACCTCCATGCCCCCTTTTCGATCCATTTCGCTGAGTCTTCTATTAATTGCGACACCTCTGCTGCTGCGCGGCGGGGAACCGGTTGCCTCCGTACATGAAACGGACGACGCCATCGTCCTCAAACACGGAAAGCGGACGATTCTGCAGTTCAACAAGAGCGTGCAAGTTGCCCCCTCAGGCATCGACCCGATCAACAACCGCAGCGGATACATCCACCCGATCTTCACGCCGGCGGGTAAGGTCGCGTCGGGCGATTTCTCGGAGGACCATCCCCACCAGCACGGGCTCTTCATGGCCTGGACGCGGGCGGTGTTCAAAGGCGAGCGAATCGACTTTTGGAATCCAAAGGAAAAGACCGGACGCATCGAATTCGTGAAGACGGCTAAGGTCGACAAGGCCCGGGCGTCGTTCTCGACGCATCAGCGATACGTGGCGACCGCGCAGAACCAGGAGATTCCGGTCATCGACGAAACGTGGACCGTAACCGCGCGGCAGGCCTCGGGGAAGGCCTTCGTCTTCGATGTCGAGAGTCGCCAGCGCCTTATCGGGAAGGAACCGCTCGTCCACGAGCAATACCGCTATGGAGGCATGGCCCTGCGCGGATCGAACGAATGGACGAGTATCCCCGACAATACCGACGGAACGTGCGACTTCCTGACCAGCGAGGGAGATGCCCGCGAGGCGGGAAACCACACCAAGGTCCGCTGGGTCCGCATGAGCGGCGAGATCAAAGGAGACCCCGCTTCGCTAGTCGTCCTCACTCATCCCAGCAATTTCCGTTCGCCGCAAGCGGTCCGTCTGCATCCAAAAATGCCCTACTTCGTCTTTTCGCCCATGGTTGAGGACGCGTTTACCATCGAGCCCGACGAGGACTATGTTTCGCGCTACCGGTACCTCGTTACTGACGATGTTGCCGATCCGGATTGGATTAATGCGCAGTGGACGGAATTCGCGAAGGCGACGTTGGATTGAAGAAGAGGTTTGTTCTGCCCACCGATTACGCGGATGAGCGCAGATCGTTCTCGATCGGAGATTGGCTAGCGCCTGGCCTAACCCCGCTTCGCTAGATCGGAAATGGCAGCGACGATCGGCTCGGTCGTCCGCCTTCTCCGTCTGCTCGGACGACCAGCCCCGTCGTCCCTACCTTTTGGTGAAAATCGAGGTTGAACGAAGGAGAGCTAATCTGCGTTGATCTGCGTAATCCGTGGGCAAAAAATCCCAATTACCTTGTCCCTTCTTACCAATTCCATCGGAATTCCGTTTATGCGCCCCTTTTCCCTTCTTCTCGCTCTCGCCTCCCTGGCATCCTTTGCCTTGTCCTCGCGAGCCGCGGACAAGCCCAACTTGCTCTACATCACGATCGACGATCTGAACGATTGGATTGGCTGTCTCGACACGCATCCCCAGGTTCGCACGCCCAACATCGATCGCCTCGCTCGCCAAGGATTGCTCTTCACCAACGCCCACTGCGTCGTGCCCGCCTGCAGCGGCTCGCGGGCGGCCAACTGGAGCGGACTCCTCCCCATCCACAACGGCGTCTACGGCAATGGCCAGAAGATCGACAGGACGATGCCAGAGGCTGTCTTTCTGCCTCAGGATTTGGCCAGCCAAGGCTATTACACCATGGGCACGGGGAAGCTGCTCCACGGAAAGAGCGACAAAGTCTTCAATGAGTTCGGCCCCGACTTCAACAAGTGGCGTCCCATCCGCGACGAGGAGCTGATCATCTCGAAAGCGGAATTGGCCGATAGTCAGCCCTACATCCGGCATGCCATTCCGCGTCTCGGTCTAAGCATGCCGCTCAATGAGATGCCCCGCGACCGAAAACGCGGCGATAAGACGATCGACTCCTTCGACTGGGGCCCGATCGACCGCCCCGACGAAGAGTGGACCGACACGCAAAGCGCGGACTGGGCCGTTGCGAAGCTCCAGGAGTCCTACGATCAGCCCTTCATGCTCGCGGTTGGCTTCTACCGTCCCCACCAGCCCCTCTGGGTTCCCAAGCGTTTTCACGACATGTATCCCCCCGAGTCCGTCGTCTTGCCGGAAGTGCTGGAAGGCGATCTCGACGACCTCTCGCGCACCGCCCAGGACCTCGGTCGCTATGCGCTGACCAGCGGCCGACACGACACCACCGTCAAGCACAGCCAATGGCGCAACGCGGTCAGCGCTTACCTGGCCTGCATCACCTTCGTCGACGAGCAGCTCGGCAAAATAATCGACGCTCTGGAGGCGTCCGACTACGCCGACAATACGATGATCGTGCTTTGGTCCGATCACGGCTGGCAACTCGGCGAAAAGGAGCACTGGGGCAAGTTCACGCCCTGGGAACGCTCTACCCGCGTACCCCTGATCGTCGCTCCATCGAAAACGAATGCCCCCAAGGGATTCCAACCCAATACGCGAACCGATCGACCCGTCTCCCTGCTCGATGTGTATCCAACAGTTGCGGACATGCTTGGCGTGAAAAAGCGTCGCGACCTAGACGGTGTTTCGCTCGAGCCTCTCTTGTCCAATCCAAATGCGAAATGGAATCGCGTAGCCCTTTCCACCGTCGGCCGCGGCACGCACACGGTACGCGACGATCGCTGGCGCTACACGCGCTACTTCGACGGCTCGGAGGAACTCTACGATCTCTCGAAGGACCCCAACGAATGGACCAACCTCATCGCAAACCCAGAGTATGCGGACATTGCCAAGAAGCTCGCTCGAAAGATTCCCGAGGACGAGAGCTTCTCCCATTTCGTTCGCTACGGCGATTTCAAAGCGGTGGTTCCAAGCGACGGTTCGCCACTTTGGCTCTACGGCCCCAAGGTCGAGATGTTCGCCGAGTCGAAAGACGTGGCCAAGCAACATCCCGAGGTCGTGAAACGCATCGAGGCCTACCTGAAGAAGAACCCCAAGGCCCCGAAACACCTCAATCTGAATACGAACTGATTTTACTCCCACAGATTACACGGATGAACGCAGATACTAAATAGCCGTTCGTCCAACCGCTGGGGTCTCAAGCCATCGTTCGCGAAATCCATCTGAGAAAATCCGTGCCATCTGTGGGCAAAAAACACTCCCATCATGCTCAATCGAATACTGCCCTCGCTTACGATCGCTGTCATTGCATCGCTCTCCCTTTCTGCCCAATCGCGTCCTAACGTCGTACTCGTCATGGCGGACGATCTGGGCATCGAGGCGCTGGGCTCTTACGGCGGCATCTCTTACGATACGCCTAACCTGGACCGCCTAGCGGCCGAAGGGGTTCGCTTCGACGACGCCCACTCCGTGCCACTTTGCACGCCCACGCGCGTGGCCCTCATGACCGGCAAGTATAATTTCCGAAACTGGCTGGCCTTTGGCATCCTCGATCCGATGGCTCGCACCTTCGGTCACTGGTTTTCCGAAGCGGGCTACAAGACCTGCATATCGGGCAAGTGGCAGCTGCGCAGCTACAACCCACCCGAATTCGAACCCGAGTGGCGCAACAAGGGCATGCGTCCCGAGGAATCCGGCTTCGACGAATATTTTCTTTGGCACACCGAACACACTGAAGACAAAGGCTCGCGCTTCGCCATGCCTCGCATCCAGGAAAACGGGAAGTATCTCAAGAACACGGAGGACGCCTACGGACCCGACCTCTACGTCGACTACATCAACGACTTCATGGAACGGAATCGCGAGGAGCCCTTCTTCGTCTACTATCCCATGGCCTTGACCCACGGGCCCTTCAACCCGACGCCAGAGAGCGCCGACTGGGAGCATGGCGACCGTTTGCGCAGCGATCCTGATCGTTACTTCGGCGATATGGTCGCCTACATGGACAAGCTTATCGGGCGAATCGACGCGAAGCTCGGCGAGCTCCGCATTCGCGACAACACGCTATTGATCTTCTACAGCGACAACGGAACCCCCAAGGAAGTCGTATCCAAAATGCGGGACGGACGATCGATTCGAGGCGGCAAAGGCGAGAACAATCGTCGCGGTACCCACGTGCCTCTGATTCTAAACTGGCCCGCCCAGCAGAGAGGCGGACAGGTCGTTTCCGATCTCGTCGATACGACCGACTTCGTCCCGACGATTCTCGAGGCCGCCGGTATTCCGCTGCCAACGAATGAAGTCTTCGACGGACGCTCCTTTCTGCCGCAGACGCGTGGCGAAACCGGCAACCCCCGAGATTGGGTATTCATCCATCACGACCCTCTGCCCGGCGCCAAGAAAGAAGGCCGTAGCCTATCCCGTTGGATACAGGACAAGCGCTATCAGCTTTTCGACGCGTCCGGCAGCCACCACTTATTCGATTTCACGACCGATCCCGAACTACTCCACCCGATCGACCTAAGAACAGCTGGTCCCGAAGCGAACGCGGCCCATTCGAGGCTAAGCGCCGCGATGGCGGAGTTGGATTCGACATGGTAAATCGATAGGGGGAACGCTATCCATCTAACGGGCTCTTCACGTGCATGCCTGGCCGATTCATGACGTGAGTGTAGATCATCGTAGTTTCTACGGAGCTGTGCCCAGGAGTTCCTGAACCGTTCTGATGTCGTATCCGTCTTCAAGGAGGTGTGTCGCGAAAGAATGCCGCAGTACGTGAGGCGTCACTCTCTTATCGATACGCGCGAAGGTGGCGGCGCTTTTCACCGAACGCTGAATAACTTGCGTAATCACATGGTGCCTCCGCTGTTTTCCACTTCGGGGATCCCTCTGGACGGTCGAAGAAGGAAAGACATACTGCCATTTCCACTCTTTTGGCGCATTTGGATACTTCTTATCCAGTTGGTTCGGCAGATACACCCCGTCGCACCCATCGTTCATGTCCTTTTCGTGCCAAGTTCCCACCCTCTTCAAGTGAGCCCTCATCTCCGTATGTATCGATTTCGGAAATACCGTTCTTCGATCCTTGCCGCCCTTTCCCCTTCTCACGTGGATTACGCCTTCCTCGAATGAAAGGTCCTTTACGCGCAACCGAAGGGCTTCGATGAGGCCCAGCCCGCCACCATAAATCGTTTGGGCAATAAGCCGACAGTCCGCTTTGACCGCTTCCAACAGTCGCCTCGTTTCGTTTTGAGTCAAAACGACCGGCAGGTTTTTCGATGCCCTTGCCTTTTTGTATTCCGCCAAGGTTCCAGGCTCGAGGTCGAAAGCGGCCTTTAGCCCGAAAATCAGAGCATTGAGAGCATGCCGCTGGGTGGATGCGGCGACATCTTCTACGATCGCTAGTTGATCCCAGTAGGACGATACGGCGATTTCCGCACCCTCCATGGCGCGCTTCTTCGTCAATACATCGGCTTCCGCCTTTATCTCTTGTTCATTCCACCAGCGGCAAAATTTCGAGATCCAGTGCACGTAGTTCTGCTCCGTCTTCAATGCCAGATTCTTCCGGCGACACTCCGCCCTAATGATATCCGCCCAAGAAGAGCTCGATTC
>CBFHHM010000005.1:287108-334479 GCA_965655705.1 Candidatus Pelagisphaera sp. | reverse complement strand
CGCAACCTAGACCTATTCTCGTTCACAAAGAGCGCCATGCCTGCCCTCTCTCGGTACACCCTGATTGCTCTCCTCGCAATCGCTGCCTTTTTCAGCGTTTCCGGCGCCCAGCAGACAAGGGAATCGAAGAAGGTCCTTTTTCTAGCGGGCAAGCCAAGTCACGCTCCGGGTCAACACGAGCACCGCGCAGACTGCTTGCTTCTAGCTCAATCGCTCGTAGATTCCGACCTGGCCATCGAAACGGAAGTCGTAAACGTATGGCCGGAATCCAACGATGCCTTCGATGGGGTCAACGCCATCGTCATCTACGCCGATGCAGCCGGTAAATATTCGAAGGAGCAATACGACTTTCTCGACTCGCAGGTAAAAGCCGGAACAGGCATACTGTTCATTCACTACGGCGTTCACCCGACCAAAGAGAACGGCGAGACCTATTTCGAACCTTGGATTGGCGGCTATTTCGAAAACCCTCATTGGTCCGCCGATCTTGCGCCGAAGGCCGGCCAGATCAACTCGATGCCGGCGATGCTGCGTCCCCGCGACCCCGCCAACTACGATCAGAAGGCCCACTACAAATGGATCGAGGAAATGGCTAACGAGAAGTAGATCGCCCCAATTCCACATCCAGCATCCCAATTCCACATTCCACATTCACCATTCACCATTCACCATTCCACCTTGAACCCCGCTCAACCAAACATCTTCCCGGATCACGAGCCGCTTCCGCCCGAACGCGATTGCTCCGGTTTCGAAATCAACGACGACCGCTTTAAGGCGCTCATCGACCCGACCGCCGAACTGCAGCGTCTCTGGCGCGGAGCCGAATGGTCCGAGGGCGTTGCGTATTTGCCAAATGAGGACGTCGTCGTTTGGTCGGATATTCCCAATAACCGGATGCTTCAATACGATCCGAAGTCCGGCCAAACCACCGTTTTCCGCCAACCCTCTCATTTCACCAACGGCAACACCATCGATGCTCGCGGACGTCTCGTCACTGCCACCCATTTGGCGCACTGCGTAAGTCGAACCGAGACCGACGGAACCGTCACCATTCTGGTCGATCGCTATAAAGGCAAGCGGCTCAACTCGCCCAACGACGTGGTCGTCAAATCCGACGGAACGATCTGGTTCACCGATCCGCCCTACGGCATTCTCTCCAACCGCGAAGGACAGCAGCGCGACTCCGAACTAGAAGGCAACTTCGTCTATCGTTTCGATCCTGAAACCGAAGAGCTGGCAATCGCCATCGATACCCTCGACCGGCCCAATGGCCTGGCCTTCTCTCCCGATGAGTCGCGTCTCTACGTTTCCGATACAGGAGCGCCAAGAGAGATGTTCGCCTTCGATGTGGCCGACGACGGCATATCAACCGGCAATCAGCGCGTATTCGTCAAGCTAAGCCCCGGCGTCTCTGACGGTTTCCGCTGCGACGTCCTAGGCAACGTTTGGACGAGCGCAGGCGACGGCATTCATTGCTATTCGCCCGACGCCGAACTCCTGGGCAAAGTCCGCGTTCCCGAAGCCCGCTGCGCCAACTGTTGCTTTGGCGACGCCGATGGACAGACGCTCTATATTGCCGGCGACACGTCACTCTATTCGATTCGCCTCAAAATTGCAGGCGCCACGGCTAAGCGATCGAGCTAGTCATCCGCGCTCTCGAGCCCCTCCATGCAACCCATCGAATACCCCGAACCGCCCCCCGCCCTCAAGGATAGAAAATGGTGGAAAGCCATCGGCTTTCTCGGTCCGGGCATCATCATCGCCTCCGTTTCCATCGGCAACGGCGAAACCGTCTTCGCCTCGCGCGGCGGCGCTATTTTCGGCTACGCCATCCTCTGGTGCTTCGCCCTGGGGATCCTCATCAAAGGCGCCCAAATTTATGCGTCCGCTCGCTACATGCTGCTTTCGGGCGAACACCCGATGCAGAGCTGGGCTCAGCTTCCAGGTCCCCGCGCATGGTTTCCCATAGGGCTCTTGGCCATCACAGCCGTTTGCCTGCCCTTTCTGCTCGCTGCCCTGTCCCTTTCCGTGGGTTCGCTCATCAGCTGGATCTTCAACTCCAACGCCGATCCCGACCTGTCCGGACGGAGCTGGGCGACCGCCCTCATTGCAATCGCTGCCTTCTTCAGTTGGAATCAAAGCTACAAGCGACTCGAGAAGACCCAAATGGCTATCGTGGCCTTGCTGCTTGCCTGCATTCTCATCGCCGCCATCGCCTGCCAGCCTCACCTTCAATCATTGATAAGCGGGCTATTCGTTCCCGCCATTCCAGCATACAAGGATTGGATACAAGCTTCCTATCCGCAAATTGCCGCGACCTCTCCCTGGGTTGAAATCGTCTCCTACATCGGAATCATCGGCGGCGGTCTGCCGGCTTACATCGGATACTTCAGTTTCCTAAGGGAGAAGCGATGGGGCGTGTTTAAGAACCAAGCAATCTACCGCCATAGCTCTCAATCCGGCTTCGCTCCCATCGACGAAAGCGAGGCCAATCGTCAGCGCGGACGGGCCTGGCTTCGAGCAATCAAGATAGACGTAGGCGGATCCTTCTTCGCCGTTTTTGTCTTCTCCGCCGCTTTTATGGTCTTGGGATCAGTCATCCTCCACGAAAGCCATCAGATTCCCGACAAGCTCGATCTGCTCTCCCACCAAGAGAGCTTCCTCACCGCGCTGCATCCTTCTTTGCTTATTCTCTATCGCATTGGGATTTTCACGGCAATCGGAGGCACCCTCTTCGCCACCTTCGATGTCTGGACCAAATCCGTATACGAAGGGCTGATACCGATCGCCAAATCGGAGGCGACTATAGATTCGAAGCAGCTAAAACAGATCATCATTGTATCCACCTCCTTAATAGGAATGGGCGTCATCTGGCTAGGACGCTTTTGGGGGCCTCTATCCAATCCAATCTCTGTCGTACAAATTCCTGCGATGCTAGGCGGCACCCTCGGTTGCGGCGTCTGGTGTTTCGGCGTGGCCTGGGCCGATCGTAGAAACCTGCCAAGGTCCTTGCGCATGAACGGCGTCTTATTCGCTATGCTCCTAGCGTCCGGCGTTACTTTGCTCGCCTTCGGACTCTTTGGAATGTACCTCAAATTTTTCGCATAAGCCCTTTCGAACATGCTAGGAATAACCGTACTACCGGAATATATACAGAGCGAGGGCGTCGAAGGCCTGCTCGACAATCTGCAAAACCGAGCCCCCATCACGGCAATTTCCACGTCGCCCTACGTCATGACCGAGCTGGCAGCCGAACAGGGCGGTCAACGCGAGCCGCCAGCGGACGCCGAAAAGGGTCTCGTCCGACTGCTTGACCGACCCCTGTGGGGCAAACGAGAGGTTTGGATACAAACTGCTCCCAGCTTCGAACCCGACCGCTCTCTCTATAAGGGTCTCCGCTACCAGCCATCCGAATCGAGCGAAGCGACTCGGAGCGAAGGCCCCGTCCTCGACGCCTTCATCGCAGCCGCCCACGAGCGGGGGCTCAAGGTCTACTTTCAAATTCAAGCGGCCATCCCGCCTGGCTACCGCGTGCAATTTGGCGGTCCCGAAGAAGACGACATCCCTCGACTCCCCGATGGATCGGAGCCCAAGCAACGCCTGGACAAGAATGGTTCCCTAGCGAGTCCGCATATTTTAAACTACGGCGAAGCCCTGCTCGCCGACTTGCTGCGTCGCTACCCGGATATCGATGGCTTCCGCATCGACTGGCCTGAGTACCCGCCCTACTTCCTAGACTCCATCTTCCTAGACTTTGGACCGCATGTTCGCCGCTTCGCGAACGAACGCGGATTCGACTTCGAGTCGATTCGGATTCAGATCGAGGCGCTCTACCGCTTTCTGCATTCCCAAGCCAACGACACGGAAATTCTGTCCTACGCCGACAACCCGGCCCTTCTGGTCGAGCGTTTTCCGCTCATTCGAGAATGGCTGCAATTGAAATCGGCCCTAGTATCCAATCTCCTGACGCGCTATCGCGCGGCCATTGACGCGAATGCCAACAGTCCCAAAGCCCTCATCCCGAGCGCCTTTCCTCCGCCCTGGAACACCTTGAGCGGGTTCGACTATACCGCCGCTGGAGAGATCGTCGATGCGATCAGCTGCAAGTATTACACCATGCATTGGCCCATGATGCTACGCAACTACAGCGACGCGCTTTTAAAAGCGAACTCCAGCCTAACAAGCCCCACGCTCGCTCGCGCTCTCTGCCATGCCCTTTCAGCCGTCGCTCCTACGCCCCCGAAGTGCGAGCAATTCGAATACCCCGAACCTGACGAGGCGCACCCCGTACCTCTCGCCGCCCTTGCCGACAAGCAGTCGCTCGTCGAAGCGACCGCTCCCAATACCCCCATTTGGCCCATCGCCCACAGTTATGGCCCCAATCGAGATTTCTCCCAGCGAGCCCAAGCCGTTCTCGCAGTTTCCCAGGACCGCCTTTGGGTCAATCGCTACGCCTACCTATCCGACGAGAAACTCGACACTTTGGGCAAGCTTTTCTCCCAAGCTTCCAGCTAGTACCCTCCGAAAGCGCTAGCTCGACTCATCGTTACGCCAAAGCTTGCCAATTCAATCGAGCTTTGCCAACAAGGCCTTCCGTGAACGAGGCGCTCTACAAAATCCGAGGCAAGGTACGAAACTATGAATGGGGTGGATACGACTTTATTCCCGAACTGATCGGGACCAGGGACCCCTCGGGCTCGCCTGCCGCTGAGTATTGGCTGGGAGCTCATCCGAACGACCCCGCCTTGGTCGAAACGGAAAACGAGCCCAATTGTCCCCTCGACAAGCTCCAAGCCGATCGCGGCGAAGCGCCCTTGCCCTTTCTCATGAAGATCCTGGATGTGCGCATGATGCTCTCCATTCAGGTGCACCCCTCCAAAGAACGCGCCATCGCTGGGTTCGCGGAGGAGGAGACGACTGGCCTTCCCCGAAATGCGCCCACGCGAAACTACAAGGACGACAATCACAAGCCGGAGCTCATGGTCGCGCTATCCGAATTCTGGATGCTCCATGGTCTGCGATCCGAAGCAGCCCTCGAAAGCGAGTTCGAAAGCCGCCCTTCCTGCGCTCCCTTACTGCCCATTTTGAAAGAACAAGGATTGTCCGGCTTGGTTTCGCTCGCCGTCAGCGACAGCGATCCGCTCGCCCTTTCCATCAACGAATCTCTAATTGCGGAAGCACGGGCGAATCTGGATCCCGCGAACAAGAGCGCTCCCGACTTTTGGGTCTGCCGGTGGCTCGAAGAGAATCCAGGCGTTGAGAGAGGCTTGCTGATGATCCTTCTGATGAATCTCGTCCAATTGAAGGAAGGCGAAGCGATCTATCAGCCCGATGGGCTCATCCATGCCTACCTCGAAGGCCAGAACATCGAGATCATGGCGAATTCCGACAACGTGCTCAGAGCGGGATTGACTAGCAAGCATATCGATGCGCCCGAACTGTTGCGAATCTCCAAGCTAAACGCATCCAATCCAAGCGACTTTAAAATCGCCGCTCCTCGAGATGAGCTTTGTATTCGCAATTTCGACACGCCTTTCGAGGACTTTCAACTGCAAGAACTCGAATTGCCCGCTCGCAGCGCCTGCGCGTTCGACTGTTCTCGTTCGAGCATCCTCCTCGCATGGAACGGCAAGGACTTGGAAGTATCCAATGGTCGCGTTGAGCGGATATTGAAGACTGGCGAATCTTGCTACGCAAGCGCCGGCAGCCAATTGGAACTGCGCAACTCGACGGACAGCCCTGCCCGGATCTATATCGGGGCCTGAATCGCGAAGCCCTTTCGCAGAAGGCGGGTAAACGGGGAACCTAACTGCGATATCGGCTGTCCCAGTCCCTAACGCAACCTCGGAGCTTTCCTAGAGAGGCTCCACACCATGAAACGCAAATCCAACAAGAACGCGGACGCTATGAACTTCGTCGACCGGTCCATTCTCCTTCGGGTGTTTCTTGCGGAAAAGGAAGAAATCCTGAAGCACAAATGGCTCGAGTCCGAACGACTCGGATACGACATTGGCTTCTATCGGGCTCGACTGGGTTGGTATCGGAACCACCGTCAAGACTGGATAGCCAGTCGTTGGGAATAGACTCCCGCCTAGCTTAGGCGCGGCGCTCCGAGAAGGGGACCTTACTTCCCCAAGAGCCAGTCCAACACGTCGGCGAATCCCCGATTTCCACTGCTTTCCAAGCGTTCCTTCAATATAAGATAGTCCGATCGCTTCATGATTCCAAGCGGACCTTGGTAGATTCCGCCCCCGCCTCCGCTGTCGTTGACTCGAACCGCAATCGTGTTTTGGCGCTTCAAGATCGACGCATCGAAGTCATAGACTCGATCGTAGCGATAGAATTGACTGTTTCGACTGTGATCCTCGCCATCCAGCTCGCCCGTATTTCCGACACGCTGGCCGTTTATATAGACCTGATCCGTATCGTCGATGCGCCCTAGAAGAAGCGTCACCTCCGCCGCCTCAGGCAGCTGTTCCAAGTCGAAGCTTCGACGATACCAAGCAAACCCATCATAGTGCCCCTTGTTTCGATCTTCCCAGAGCCCGGGAACCGATATTTCTTCGAACCCAGACGTATCTGCGCTCTCTTCCTTCCAGGATGGATTGTCTCCCTTCGCAAATTGCCATGTCCCCTCCAAAGCGACAATGGGCTGAGGCAAATCGGTCGCATATACGCCTAGTGGACCGCTCCAGATGCCGCCCCCCAGTTCGTCGTCGTAGACCCTAACCGCTAGTATGTTGCGTTCTTCTTCCCTCAAATACGCAGGCGGTATCCGGTAAGCCCGTTCCTGATCCCAAGCCGTAGCATACTCGGGAGGAAAGGATCCGCTGCTCCCAATACGCTCTCCGTTCACGAACACTTCGTCCACATCGTCGATCTTCCCTACAACGACATAAACGCTTTTGTTCTCATCCAGCGTTTCGATACGAAATGACTTTCGAAACCAAGCGAAGTCATCGTATCCCCGAGCGCCTTTTCCCTCCCAGCGCCCTGGCAGACTCATCTCCCGCCAAGACCGATCGTCGAAAGTCGGCCGCGCCCATTCTCGATTGTCGCCTTTCTTGAATCGCCACTTTCCCTTCAATCCAGTTAGCTTCTCCTTACTCGAACGATCTACAAGTCTAATGGCCTCGGGCTACGGATCACCCCCCAATCAGCGCCATCAAGTATGTTGTCCATGATAACAACGAAGGCGGAAACCCAAACTGTGAATAGAGCCATAAAACAGGCGTTCGTTTGCTTTTAGGTGAATTCGGTTTCTCTAAAGGACACATAGTTCAAGCAGTTTTCGATTCTACTCCAGTCAACTCGACTCGTCGGTAGTTTCCAAATTATCATTTCGTTCGGATCCCTTCCAGCGCCTAACGGCCTCTCGGAGCAGAAACTCGATCTGACCATTGACGCTACGGAATTCCTGGTGAGCCGAGGACTCGATTTCGACCCACAGATTTGGATCGATTCCCAGGGGGAAAGACTTTCGTTTGGGACTCGCCATAGCGTGTCGATTGGAAGTCGCTCGCATGGTGACAACTAATTTCTTTTCTCATTGTATGTCTGCTACTTATGTTAATTTTCCTTAGATGGAATTTCTCGAGAGTTCCGTCAGGCATCAATTCTCCCGCTTATGCATGGGTTCTCTTATTTGTCTCACTACATTACTTGACACAGTCCATTTTATTACATTGTCTCCCGAAATGTCCGATCCTTCGGCTCTATTGAAATCTCGCAATATACCGGTCACCGCTCAGCGACTGGCGGTCATCAAGGCCGTATCCAATAGACCGCACTGCACGGCGGACGACATCGCTGAAGAGGTGCGATCCGAGATTGGGACGATATCCCGTCAAGCAGTATACAACGTGCTCGGCGTACTCTCGGAAAACGGGATCATACGACGTATCCAGCCTGCGGGTTCGCCCGCTCGCTACGAAGATCGCGTAGGGGATAATCATCACCACTTGGTCTGTCGGAAATGCGCTTCAATGGTAGATGTCGATTGCGCGGTCGGCTACACGCCTTGCCTGAACGCCAGTCACGACTCAGGCTATCGTATCGACGAAGCAGAGGTCATTTACTGGGGTCTCTGTCCCACCTGCCTTGAGAAAGCCACTCAACCGAATAAAGCTATTCTCCAGCCTTCTTGACAATTTTTCCAACCCGAATGGGCTCCTTGGAACTCCTCTGATCTATTTAAATCCCAACCCAATAAAAACACACTTAGCAGTATGTCAGATATAAGCAAATGCCCTGTCATGAGCGGCGCCAACGCCCACACCGCCACTGGTTCGACCGCGAACCAGCATTGGTGGCCTAACCAATTGAATCTAAAGATTCTCCATCAGAATTCATCGCTTTCCGATCCGATGGGTGAGGACTTCAACTACACGGAGGAATTCAAGACCATCGATCTCGACCAGCTGAAAGCGGAAATCGAGGTAGTCATGACGACTTCCCAGGACTGGTGGCCTGCCGACTACGGTCACTATGGCCCCCTCTTCATACGCATGGCCTGGCACAGTGCAGGTACCTACCGCACGCTTGACGGACGCGGGGGAGCTGCCTCGGGCACCATGCGCTTCGCCCCTCTCAATAGCTGGCCGGATAATGTCAATCTCGACAAGGCCCGTCGCCTCCTCTGGCCCATCAAGCAAAAGTACGGTCGCAAGCTTTCGTGGGCCGACCTGATGGTCTTTACCGGAAACTGCGCCATCGAATCGATGGGACTGAAGACTTTCGGCTTTTCAGGCGGCCGCGAGGACGTATGGGAGCCGGAAGAAGATATCTACTGGGGCCCCGAGACCGAATGGCTAGGCGACCAACGCTACTCCGGCGATCGCGAATTGGACAATCCGCTCGGCGCTGTGCAAATGGGTCTGATCTACGTCAACCCGGAGGGTCCCAACGGAACTCCCAACGCTTTGGCCGCAGCCAAGGATATTCGCGAAACCTTCGCTCGGATGGCTATGAATGACGAAGAGACCGTGGCCCTGATCGCAGGCGGCCATACCTTCGGGAAAGCCCATGGCGCGGCGGATCCCGATAAGTATGTCGGCCGCGAACCGGAAGCTGCGCCCTTGGAAGAAATGGGTCTCGGCTGGAAGAACAGCTATGGCAGCGGAAGCGGCGGCGACACCATCGGAAGCGGATTGGAAGGCGCCTGGACGCCCACTCCGACAAAGTGGGATAACAGCTACTTCAATACCTTGTTCGGCTACGAATGGGAACTCACCAAGAGCCCTGCCGGCGCCCAACAATGGATCCCCACCGATCCCGACGCAGCGACCTCCGTTCCGGACGCCCACGACCCCGAAAAACGTCACGCGCCGATCATGTTCACCACGGACCTCGCCCTGCGCATGGATCCTATCTACGAACCGATCTCAAGACGCTTCCACGAGAATCCAGACCAATTTGCGGACGCATTCGCCAAAGCTTGGTACAAGCTGACGCACCGAGATATGGGACCGCACTCGCGCCTTGTCGGAACTCAAGTACCTGAGCCGCAGATCTGGCAGGACCCCATTCCTGCAGCGACCTATGAATCGATCGACGATGCGGACGTAGCGATCCTGAAGGGGAAGCTCCTCGATTCGGGACTCACTACCTCTCAACTCGTATCCACAGCCTGGGCATCGGCAGCCTCGTTCCGAGGTACCGACAAGCGCGGCGGAGCCAACGGCGCTCGCGTCCGACTCGCTCCGCAGAAGGATTGGGAAGCGAATCAGCCCGAGATGCTGGCGAGGGTTCTCGAAGTTCTCGAAGCCGTCCAAGCGGATTTCAATAATGGGCAATCCGGCGGCAAGCAAGTCTCGCTCGCCGATCTCATCGTTCTCGGAGGCTGCGCCGCCGTCGAAGCCGCGGTCAAAAGCGCCGGACTCGATGTTCCGGTGCCGTTCACGCCCGGACGGACCGATGCCACCCAAGAGCAAACCGATGCCGAGTCCTTTGCCGTACTCGAACCGGTGGCCGACGGATTCCGAAACTATATCAAGCAGGATTTCGCCGCGTCATCGGAGAAATTGCTAATCGACCGCGCTCAAATGCTAACCCTCACCGCCCCTGAAATGACCGTTCTGATCGGGGGGCTCCGAGTACTCGGCGGCAATGTCAACGATTCCCAGTTGGGCGTATTGACGAAGCAGCCGGGAACGCTGACGAACGATTTCTTCGTCAACCTGCTCGATCTGAATATAGACTGGGAAGTTTCTAAACGCTGCGAGCACTTCTATGAAGGCAAGGAGGGCTCCACTGGCGAAATGAAGTGGATGGGCAGCGCTGTGGATCTCGTGTTTGGATCCAATTCCCAACTACGGGCCATCGCTGAAGTCTACGGCTGCGACGATGCCAAAGAGACCTTCGTCAAGGACTTCATCGCCGCCTGGGACAAGGTCATGAACTTGGATCGTTTCGACCTAGCCTGATCAAGCCGCTTGCGATAAGCGCTCTCTGGCAAAGCCTAGCCTTCCGAGGCTAGGCTTTTTCGTTCGCAGTCATGATCCGAGAGGCGAATTCACGCTATTCTCCGGTGATCTCCTTCAGGTAGTCGAAAAAGGCCTTCTTGCGTTCGTGATTGATACTCCAGTCGACCGGAACGGACTGGAAGCCAATCTCGATATCCGTTTCGGCTTTGCGACGAAAGTCGAAATAGCCCCATGACGCGTAGGATTCGACGGCATATTTGAAGTTGTTTGCCTCTTTGTCGTAGTCGTAGTGATCGTCTTCGTTGAAGACAATCGGCTGGCCGCGATAGGTGGGGATCGCTTTCGTGAGCGTAACCATCTCTTTGATGTAATCAGGATCCTTGACGCCATTGCCATGAAGCAACACGTAATCTGAAACATCCACAACATTCGCATCCGGAATGTAACGACCGCCAAAACTGGTGCTTACGAGAAGGCGATAGCCATTCTTCTCTTTGGCTTTTACCCGGTTGATCAATTCATGTACGCGAGCGGGCTTCAGGACTTCGTGGTCGTAGGCCTTGATATTGCTCTCGTTATTGATTTCCACCAACACGTTGCGGTAGCCCTTCTCCAATAGCCAATCGGTCAAGTGGTCGACTGCTGCAATAATCGCCGCTTCGTCTTCCAAGTTCTGATCTTGCCCAAAATAGAAGTAGCCGAGCATAACGACCATCTTCAGCTCCTCCGCTTTATCCAAGATACGGGTCAGTCGATCCATATAAGCCGGTTTCAGGTCTCCATTGCTCTCGAATGCCGAATTATGCCAATTCTTGTTGCCGTATCCAGTAGGACTGCCGCCTTGCATATTCAGAGTAAACGAGAGAAGGCCATGCGCCCGCCAAGAGGGCATCGCCGCGACGAATTCGTCAGTATTGCGATCGGGGTTCCACTCGTCCGTATCCGGATAGTGGAACAGCGATCTCGTTTCGGGATTCGAATCGTCGAAAACCCCTTGCACGAGACGAGCGTTCATCAGGAGCCCTTCGATCTTATATCCGTTCCAATAGCGGCCTTGGTAGGTAGGCTCGCCATCAATATAGAAGACGTTTCCCTCGATGGAAACGATCGGACGCTGAGAACGTTCGGGAACGCATCCCCAAAGGGCGACTGAAATGAGGATGGCGAAACTCAGCTTTGCGAAATAAGACAAGTCATTCATAGATATAGGAAGTAGACGCTTCTTAAAGCGGGTCAAACCGCAATCCTTGCAAGCGATTGCCCCGCAAAGATTATGCGGTTGTCGGGCCCATTCCTTGCAGCGCATCCAGCGCCCGCCGAATCCCCAGTCGCGGGCTGCTCAATACGGGGATAGGGGCCGCTTGCATTAGGTCGGCCGCATCGGCCATGGAGGCTTGAGCCAATACAATGGCATCGCATCTCCCGAAAACGCTTTTCCCGACTTCCGCAATCGATTCGCAATAGCCGGCATGATCGCCTTCCTGATAACGCGCCCACGCCGTATCCGCGACGATCTCGTCGATTTCGACGGTACGACTCGCCTTCTCCGCCGATGACTCCAGTAACGCCCGCGTCGCCGGAATACTGCTCGGCAAGCTCGCGATGACCGCAATTCGTTGACCTGCCGCAACGGCCTCGTCGGCCATGGCTCTGTCAATGCGCTGCACCTCGACGCCTTTCGACCCATCCATGGATTCCGCAATCGCCCCGATCGCCGAGCAGCTGCACACCACCAAATCGACTGGAAATTCGATCAAGGCCTCAATTTCGGCCCGTACGCGCCCTTCGATTCCCCTCGTCACTCCCCCTGCCGTACGCATTTCATCGATGGCCGTTTCCTCAACGCGATGGACGATCTCGCCTTGCCAGCCAAGCGCCCGAGACAATTCCTCGAATACTTCGATATTCGGTTCAAGCGTGTGGAGAAATCCCAGTCGGCGCGTCATTCCGTATATCCTAGGATCATCGACGTCCTTTGCCAGCGCATTTCCGACTTCGCTCCAGATCAAAGGGCGGGCTTGACCATTTTTCGCATTCCCACTTCCTCAGCCTTTCGATCGAATGAAAACCGTTCTCGCGGAAAAGCCCTCCGTCGCTCGCGACATCGCCAAACACCTGAAAGCGGACCAACGCCGCGATGGCTATTTGGAGGGAAACGGCTGGGTCGTCACTTGGGCCTTCGGACACTTGGTCGAATTGCAGGAACCTGAGGAATACCGTCCGGAATGGAAATCCTGGCGCCTCGATTCCCTGCCGATGATACCAGAACGCTTCGGCCTCCGTCCGAGAGCGGAGAAATCAGTCCAAGACCAATTGGCGACCATCGTACGCCTGTTCAAAGAGAGCGAAGAAATCGTCTGCGCCACAGACGCCGGACGCGAGGGCGAGTTGATTTTCAGATACATCCTCAACTGGGCCGAGTGCGAAACCAAACCGATAAAACGCCTTTGGATCAGCTCGTTGACGAAGCAGAGCATCGCCAAAGGGTTTACGTCCCTATCTCCAGGACACGATTTCGACTCGCTCTACCATGCCGCTAAATGCCGCAGCGAAGCCGACTGGATCGTGGGTCTCAATTCCACGCGATTCTTCACTGTCGAATACGGCAAGCGGAATCTGCTGCTCAGCATCGGGCGCGTGCAAACGCCCATCCTCGCAATGATCGTCGGGCGGGATCGCGAGATCGAGAGCTTCGACTCGCGCGACTACTGGGAAGTTCATACCGTCGCTCAAGGGGCCACCTTCAAGCACACCCAGGGCAAGTTTCATTCGGAGCCGGATGCCCAGGCCATCGTCGCTAAGACCGACGGGCACGAGCTCGTCATCAAAGCCGTCGAGAAGAAAAACGAGAACGCCAACCCGCCCCTCCTCTACGATTTGACCGAATTGCAGCGCGACATGAATAAGCGCTACGGGTTCACCGCCGACCAAACGCTTCGCATTGCTCAGAATCTCTACGAAGCCAAACGCATCACCTACCCGCGTACGGATAGCCGCTACTTGAGCGCAGACCTGCAACCGAGCATCGCTCCGCTGCTCGAGAAATTTCGACCTTTCCGGCAAAAGGAGATCGGACAGCTCAACCTAGAAAATCTGAAGTTCAGCAAACGCATCGTCGACGACTCCAAAGTCTCCGACCACCATGCTATCATTCCCACGGACGAGCTCCCTTCCAAGCTCACTGACGACGAGAAGAAAGTATACGACGCGATCCTCACCCGACTCATCGCCGTCTTCTATCCGCCCTGCGTCAAAGCGGTCACCTCCGTCGAAGCCGAGGCCAATGGCGAGCCATTCAAAACCAGAGGCACCGTTCTCGTCGATGCCGGCTGGCAAGCCCTCTATCCAAGTCACGCGAAATCCGAGACGGCCAAAAAGACCGCCAAGAAACGGGCTGCGAAAAACGAGCCCGAGCAAACGCTTCCCGATTTCCATGTAGACGAGCGCTGCCTGCACAGGCCTAGCATTGAAAAATTCAAGACGTCGCCCCCTAAACGCTTCACCGAAGCGAGCCTGCTTCAGCTCATGGAAACCGCTGGCAAAATCGTCGAAGACGAAGAGCTCAAGGAAGCTCTCAAGGACAAGGGCGTCGGCACGCCGGCTACCCGCGCCTCGATCATCGAGGTGCTGATCCAACGAGGCTACATCGAACGAAAGCGCAAGTCCCTGCTCAGCACGCCAAACGGAAAGCAGCTCATCGCCCTCGTTCAAGATGAACGCCTGAAGTCCCCCGAATTGACCGGCGACTGGGAATTCCGTCTCAAGCGTATGGAGCGGGGCGACTACGATCCGCAACAATTCATGGCGGAGGTGGAGACCTACACCCGCGAAATCCTCGAAGCGACCTCGCAAAAGACCGTCGACCTAAAGAACCTGGGCCCCTGCCCGCTCTGCAAGGCCCCCGTCATTCGGGGCAAAACGGGCTACGGCTGCTCTCAATGGCGGGACGGCTGCAAATTCAGCCTCAAGGAAGACAGCCTCGGCATGCGCATCGATGCGCCCCTCATGCGCGAACTCCTTCTCAACCAGGGCAGTCTGACCGCCCACGGCATTCAAGACGGGGACAGAAGACTGCTCGCGACCTTGCATCTCGATAAGAAAGGAAAATTGGGATTCACCCGCGCCGAAGGCGCCAAATCCCCGGACGACTCCAACTCGATAGGTCCGTGCCCCGTCTGCGGAGGCAATATTGTCGAGGGCCCCAAAGCATACGGCTGCTCCAACTGGCGCGAGGGTTGCAAGTTCGTTATTTGGAAGACCATCGCCAAAAAGGACATTTCGCGCGAGCTCGCGGTAGAACTGCTTGAAAAGGGAGAGACCGATACAATCGAAGGGTTCGTATCCAAAGCCGGCAAGTCCTTCTCCGCTAAGCTCAAAACCGCTGACGGCGCGGTCAAATTCGCCTTCGACGACTAGACGCAATCGGCTTTATCGACTAAGCGAGACTGAGCGCCGCGCGCGTCGCCCTTGGATCATTCGTCGTAATCGACGTCAGACCGATTTCTCGCATGCGCCGCGCTTCCGCGGGATCGTCCACTGTCCAGACATTCGATTCGAACCCCTCTGCTTCGAGGGCGGCGATCAACTCCCGACGCATGCCCGGACCCGATTGCCCTCCAAAGCCATCCACTCCCAAGCGCTTTACCGTATCCACGATTTCCTGAATCGCAGGAGAGGGTTCGCCGCTATCGAGCCACTTCAATGCCGACAGCCAATACGCCTTGATGCCCGGTCTGGAACGCTTGAGCTCCAGCACGGTCGAATCGACGAAGGAAATCGCGATAACGCGCTCTAAATCGATCCCCGAATCATCGAGAACTCGAAGCAAGGGACCCACGATCTCCGGACCGCATTTCAATTCGATAACCATGGTCGATCCCTCCGGACTAGCCGCGAGCAAGTCGCGCAGTCTCGGGATCGGTTCCCCATTGAATTTCGGATCTTTCCACGCGCCGGCCTCCAGTTGCGACAGCTCCTCCCACGAGCTGCGGGCAATGACCTTTTTCGTACCTGAAACGCGAAGCGTATCGAAATCGTGAATGCAGACGACTTCTCCATCGGCCGTCAGGTGGACATCGCACTCCACGCCATCTGCCCCGGCTTCCCAACCCAATCGGAAGGCCGCCATCGTGTTTTCAGGAGCCTCGGCGGAACAGCCGCGATGGGCAATCACGAGCGGTTCCATGAACGCGCTAGACGCTAATCAAGTCGAGCGCTTGCAGCCGCTCCAATACCACTCGAAACGCGCTTGAAAAACGCTTTGGCGTAAACCCAACGCGCTGCGTTAGGTTGGGAAGATCCATCCATTCGCCGATCTCGATCTCCTCCGTATTCAAACGGAAGGGACCGCTGCCAAGAACGCGATAGACTTCGATGAACTCCTGGCCCGTTTCCTCGCACGGGTTGAGCTTGAAGAGATACTCCATCTCGTTGCTCGGCTGCCAGCCCAACTCTTCCTGCAATTCCCGAAAGGCCGCTTCCTTATAGGTTTCCCCTGCATCGACGTGCCCCGTGCAAGACGCGTCCCAGGCTCCCGGCCAGGTATCCTTGTTCATCGAACGCTTTTGCATAAAGAGCTCGTTCTCCTCGTTTAAGACCAGCACATGCACCGCTCGGTGCCTGAGACCTTCCTCGTGAACTACGGATCGAGGCTTCTGATCAATCACGTTATCGAATTCGTCAACGACGTCGAAAATATCTTCTTGCATGGGATTCGCTTAGTCGAGAGCTTGTCGACCTTCTGAAACTACTGCCTAGCGGCGAAAAATTACGAGCCAATTTTTACGATATTCTCCATGTCCAAGATTCCAATCGAAATCATCGCCGAAGCCCTCAACACCAACAATATTGACGACGAAACCATTTCGAAGGTGATGAATGACATTGCTCACATGGCCCAGGTCATGGCGGACGAGCAAAAGGAAAGTCGCGAACCGCCCGTCAAGAAGCAGTTCATCATCGTATTGAGCGATCCGCGCGGTACCGTGCCCGATGAAGACTACGTGGGTTGGGTTGTCCAGATTCCCGAGGACGATAATCCCGGTACCGCCGTCGAGCGCATCAAGCGCAGCGCCTACGAATTCAATATTTCCAAGAAAGGCCGCAAATACCCGGTCAAGAGTATCGGAGAAGCCTGCGAGGCCGTAGGAGCTAAATTCCAGAAGGAGCAGAACGTCTCCATCAAGACCAAGCTTCCCGTGACCATTCTCAAAACGGACAACGTACTGCCCGAACTGGAGGAGGAAAGCTAGCTTAAGCGATCGCTACGCCCCCAAGCCTAGGCCATTTTATTAGCAGGTTTTATTCTGCTTGAAACCACCGCTGCAGGCGCGCGGTCCATGATCGCCTTCCTTGCCATCGCGACGCGCTTTTTCGCGCTCGCGGCCTTCTCGGTACTTTTTGCGATGCTCCTGAAAGGCTTCCAGCTGCTCGGGGGTGAGATGCTGCTCGATCGCCGCGCTGCGTTCGCGCATCAAGGCTTCGAAACGCGGCTCCATGCTTTCGTGCACGTCGCGCATCGCCGCGGCGAATTTCTCAATCTCAGCTTTCACCAAAGGCGATTGCTCGTCCGAAAGATCCAACACGCGATCCAAGCGGGATGCCATACGGTCAACGCCCACGCGGTAGACGTCGCGCATGTTGCGCTCGCCGCGATCCGGATGGTGACCTCGCTTCTGCTTCATGTAGTAGAAGGATCCTCCGACGCCGAACAGAGTGCCGATCGAGAAAATCACCGCGAGAATCGCCAGGGCGCCAAACTTGCCTTTGCCGGGACCGCTCATAGGTACTCCGTCAAGTGTTGGCCCACGAGGGCATCGCTAAAGTCTTCCATCGCCTCGATACTGCTACCTTCGCCTGTTTCGATATTAAGATCGACGGATTGCGTCGAGACGATCGCGAGAACGGCGGCAGCGCCGAAGCACGCTCCCAGCGTCAATCGAGCCGGCCTGCGCGAAAACAGCTCGAGGATTCCATCCAGCAAACCGGATTGGGGAAGCGAATAGGCAGGGCCTCCCATTCTCAGTTCCGACTCGAGTCGAGCGCGCACTGCTGGACGCGCATCGATGGGAGGCGGCGTTTCCGCGCGACTCCTCCGAGCAATTTCACTCCACGTGAGTGACGTCTGTTTCTTGGGCGATTCCATTTTTAATCAATAGTTGCTTAAGTTTCTTACGGGCGCGGAAGCTCTTAACCTTAGTTTTAGAGAGCCCCCAACCCATTTGAGCCGCAATTTCAGCAAGCGGCAGATCTTCCAAATACTGCAAAGTCAGCAAATACCTATCCTCTTCCCGCAACAAGGCTAGGGCCTTCTGGGCCTGTTCGGTCATTTCATAATCGCGGCGCTGATCGCTTTTCTCGGAAAGTCGCTCTAAAGCCAATTCGCTCTCTTCCGTGTTATTCGTGGAAATGGCGGCTGGATTGCGCGAATTCTTGCGAAAATAGTCATAGCCTGTGTTGTAGGCGATCTTCCGCAGCCAATTCTCGAATGGAGCTGTCGCCTGCCACGAACTGAGCTTGCGGAACGATTTTATGAACGTGTCCTGCACCAGGTCTTCCAAATCCGCCTGATAAGGGCAAAAGCGAAACAGGCAACGGGTGATCATGCTCTGATGCCTCCTAACGATTTCATCGAATGCCCCGAGATCTCCCTCCAGAGAGGCCTCTACGAGATCCTGATCGGAAAGGGCGTTGAGATCGCGCATGTATGCCAGTGGTTGCGAAAGGTTACGGCGCCGCAGCTTGAGCGCTTTCGCAGGTTTGGCGAGCGAAACTTGGCCGCCTTGCGCCGAAGCCGGGCGAGATTCGTCGGCAAGCTCGGGAGAACTCAGACACATCGAGAGGAGCGCATCGCTCATATTCCAGCCCGACCCCCCTCTCTTGAGACGTTCGCTCTCTTTGGCTTGCAGGTTCTGCGCATACAGTCCCTGCCACTGTTCGTCGTATTTCGCATGCGATGCTTTCCTAGCGCCACAGACGCCCGGGATAGTCACTTGGTTACAAGAGGGAAAAACTTGTTTCCGAAACCCGTTCAAACGACCGTAAGCAGCAAAATCTCGTTGCCCCGTTTTCCACTCGATCTAGCCTCTCCACCATTTACATAGAGTAATAGAGACGCTTCTTGAACGAACCGAAATCCAATCCAGACCCTTAAAAAATGGACCGTACTGCTACTAAGGACCTCAAGACCCCATACTCCGTTCGCCTAGACCAGGGGGACCCCGAGAGCAAGCGCGAGGAAATACGCCGCTATTTCCACGATACCTACAACGCCTACGAGCTGCTTTTCGAAACCCTTGCGGATGACGAGGCATACTATCGGCGCGCCGATCCGCTGCGCCACCCGCTGATCTTCTACTACGGTCACACCGCCACGTTTTTCATGAACAAGCTCCTGCTCGGCAAATTCGTCGACCAGCGCATTAACCCGGAATTCGAACACACCTTTGCAATCGGTGTAGACGAAATGTCCTGGGACGATCTCAACGAGCAGCACTACGACTGGCCTCCTGTGGCAGCCGTTCGAGCCTATCGAGAGCAAGTTAGGGCGGTTATAGACCGACTCATCGACGACACCCCGCTTCGATTGCCGGTAGACTGGGACAGTCTATACTGGGTGATCATGATGGGCATCGAGCACGAACGCATCCACCTCGAAACGAGTAGCGTCCTCATTCGGCAGCTTCCGACCACTCTCTTGGAACCGAAGCATTCCGATTGGGCCATTTCCGTAGAGCGCGATTCCTCCGCTCCAGACAATAAACTGATTTCGGTACCCAGCGGGGCCGTCCGACTGGGCAAGGAGAAGGACGACCCCTACTATGGCTGGGACAACGAATACGGGCGGCATGTCACGGAGGTCGCGGACTACGAAGCCTCCAAATACCTCGTCTCCAATCGCGAATACCTCGCTTTCGTTGAAGACGGCGGATACGCGACCGAATCCTACTGGACTCCGGAAGGCTGGAACTGGGTTCAATACAAACAAGCGATTTGCCCCCTATACTGGATTCCCCAAGACGACGGTTCCTACCGACTGCGGACCATGCTGGAGGAAATCGATATGCCCTGGGCCTGGCCCGCCGAAACCAACTACCTCGAGGCGAAAGCATTCTGCAATTGGAAAACTGAACGGACAGGCAAAGCAGTTCGCCTTCCCAGCGAAGAAGAATGGTATCGCTTGCTCGACTACACCGAGACCCCCGACCTCGCGCAATGGAGCGCAACGCCCGGCAATCTGAACCTGGAAGATGCCGCATCCTCCGTTCCGGTTGACAAATACGCTTTCGGCAAGGGGTTTTACGATGTACTCGGAAACGTTTGGCAGCATACGGAAACGCCTATTCGTGGCTTTTCGGGATTCGAAGTCCATCCGCTCTACGACGACTTCTCCACGCCCACCTTCGACACCAAGCACAATATGATCAAAGGCGGTTCCTGGATTTCTACGGGGAACGAAATCCTGCGAGCATCGCGCTATGCCTTTCGTCGACACTTCTATCAGCACGCCGGATTCAGGTACATCGCGTCCGATGCTCCGGTAGAAATCCCAGACGATCGCTACGAAACCGACCCCGAGGTTGTACCGTATTGCGAACTTCATTACGGAAAGGACTACTTTGGCATTGAGAACTACCCGGAGAAGCTCGCCCAAGTAGCGCTGAACTACGTTCAAGGCCGATCGAAGAAAAAGGCTCTCAATATCGGATGCAAGACGGGACGGTCCGCTTTCGAGCTAGCCGTCGAATTCGAGCAAGTCACGGGTATCGACTTCACCGCTCGTATGATTCGCATCGGCGTCGAATTGAAGGACAAAGGATATACCCAATACACCCTGCCCGAAGAGGGCGAAATCGTTTCCTTCCACCAACGAAACCTCCAGGAACTCGGATTAGACGCCATCCGCCCTAAAGTCGATTTCATGCAAGGGGATATCTCCAATTTGAAGTCGCTGTATTCGGGATACGACCTCATTCTTCTGGATGCCATGCTTGAGAAAGCCTACAATCCGAGGGCCTTCCTCGAAGGCGTCCATGAAAGGCTCCGCCAAAACGGAATCCTTATCATCGCATCGAACTACGATTGGCAGGTCGAACGTACCGAGCGCGAGCAGTGGCTGGGCGGCTTCAAGATCAATGGGGAAAACGCAACGACTCTCGACCAACTGGACGAGATGCTTGGAAAACGCTTCAAACGGATCGACAAGCCAATCGACGTCGAGCAAGTCATTCGACGAAACAAGCGTTCGTTCGAACACAACGTCGTCCAGGTGACCATTTGGGAGCGCTTGGACTAAACGTGACTCGCCTAATCTAAAACGAAGATCTCGAAGAGCCCTACCCCGGTCGAGCTCGAAACGCCGCTCATAATGACGGTGTACACGCCTTCCCCCAAGGTAACGATCATCGCTGAATCCTTCGAACCTTCTATCAAAGGACCGGCGCCCGCCGCAACGAATGCGCTGGTTAAATCCGCCGCGCCCATATCGTCCCAATCGTCGTTTTCAAATAGAACCTCGCCATTCGAATTGAGCTGCAGGAACGGATCCGACAAGGCGCCTCGGACCTCGCGATTAGATAGATCCGGCCCAATCCCGCGAATCAGCAATCGCATATCGGCCGCTCCTAGAATCGTGAACCCCCCAATCATCACTTCCGCTCCCCTACCCACGTAACCGCGAGCGGACAAATTGGTCAGACGCGCATCGATCTTCGCCTCGCCTGTCACTTCGTAGAGTTCAAGCAAGGCGACGCCCGTATCTCCGAGACTATCTTCGAGCAGCGCCGTATAGACTCCTGTATCGTATTCTCCCAGAACCGCCGCGTCCTTTAGGCTCGTGGCAATGCTAAACGCTCCCGTAATGCCCTCCAAGCGCGTCAACTCCAACTCGCTCATCGAATCGATCCAATCGTCATTGCTCGCGACCTCCGTTCCTTCTGGAAACCGTTGAACGTTCAGCAATGGGTCCACTAGAGTATCGTCTACTTGGAAGTCTTCCAGTTTCGGTCCTACGCTGCGCGCGAAAAGCTCCATGCGATCCTCGCCTTCGATCGCAAATCCCGCGATAAGCGCCTGAGACCCAGTTCCAACGAATGCCCGGGCGCTGAGATTCGCCAGCCGACTTCGCAACTGCATTCCTTCCGAATCGATGTAAACCGGCGCAGAGACTCCTTCTTCATTGTATGCGCTTACGCGGTACGTATGCGCGACTCCAGGCTCAACGGTGGTATCCAAGTAGGACGTCGAATCCGCAGGCGTGCGAGCGATCTCCGTCCAATCCTCCGAATCGCGATTGGCCCGTTCAATAATATAGCCCAGTTCGAAATCCGAATTGTCGATCCAGGTAATCAGGATGCCATCGACGCGATTCTCATCCGAAGCGCCTCCTTCTGGCGATCGTGGGGGCTCTCCAGCCAGATTCGTACTGCTTTGGGTTACCGTATGCGTCGCCTCGTTTGCCCTAATAATCGCAGATCGAGGCTCGTCGGAAATATTTTCGGAAAGCGTAAGCCGCACCGCCGCGTCGCCTTGCCCGCTTGTCGCGGTTTCGATCGACAACCACTCCGCGGATTCTTCGAGCGCCCAAGTCGTGTTCGACAGTATGGAAAACGAATATTCACCGCCAGACCCTGGCACCGTCTGAGCAACCGGGTCGAACGTCGTATAAAGTCTCAATCCTTCTTGGGTGACCGTATGGACGACCTCATTTACCCAAACCTGGCCAATCCGTTCGGCGAGGTCAGGATTCTCTGCCACGGTAAAAGCGACGCTACCGCTATTCTCGCCGACGGTCTCCGAATCGAAGGCAATCCAAGGAGCGCTCGAGCTAGCCGCCCAAGGGATGTTCGCCGTGATACTCAGCGTTACCTGACCGCCCTGGCTGACGATTCTCGAATCGCTAGGGGCGACCAGCAAAACCTCATCCGCCCCCTCTTGAGTTACCGTGTGGATTAGACCCCCAATATCGATCTCGCCAATACGTTCCTCAAGCCCCGTATTCTCTAAAACGCGATAGGTCATGCCTTCGTCTCCGAACCCACTGCCACCCTCTGGAGTCTGAATAAGTAGCCAATCCACGCTGGGGATCGCCTCCCACTCCGAAATGGACCCGACGCCCACAAAATTGCCAAGAGATTCGCTTGCGGTAACGGTTCGACTTTCCGGCGACAATGAATTCACCGGATTCTCGATCGTATTGGCCTGGATATCATTACTGTACTCCGATGGTCCCGATTCATTGTAAGCGCGGACTCGATACGAATAGGCGTTTTCGGAGTCGAGACCCCGGTCAATGTACTCCGTCCTGCTCGTTTCAACCGACCCGACCACTTCGAAACCCGTTCCCGCCGAATCATCTCGCCGCTCGATCGTGTATCCATCTTCAACCGCCGACCGATCGGACCACTGTAGTTCGACTCTATTGTAGGATTCCAAGGCGATCCGCAAGTTGGCGGGTCCATTGGGAACGCTATCGAACGATTCGATAACCGCTTCGTTCGACCACTCCGAAACCTCTCCCGGCCGCGTCGCCCGCAGGCGATAGATATACTCCGTACCGGGATCGAGACTGCTATCCGAATACTCCGATACATACGCGAAGACCTGAGCAATCGTCTCGAAAACGCCACCCGCGACTTTCCTTTGAATTTCGAAGCCCGTCTCGTTTTCGTTAAGGTCCTGCCACTCTAAGAGAGAAGTCGTACTGGACTGGGTAAGCGCAGTCAGCGATTCAGGAGTCTCCAAGGATATCTCCGGCAATACCGTCAGAAGCGCTTCCGCGCTCAGAACGGCGCCGCCAGGATTGGATGCTTCCACAGTGTACACCGTCTGATCCAAGGCGAAGGCTACGGGATCGATGACGAGCGTCGAGTCGTTGGCCCCCGATATGTTCGCGCCATCCGCCTTCCACTGATAGGAAACCTCCACGCCTTCCGCCAACGCATTGAACGAAACGCTCGAATTCGCCGGTATCGATTTAGCGATAGGCTCAACCGTGAATACGGGTGGATCGATAACCAGTTCTCGACGAAATGCGACCAAAGACTTCTCGGATAGCGATGCGGAATAGACATGCTCGCCGTCTGGGCTCGCCATTACGGTCAACGTGCCGTTCAAGCCGGAAACGCCTTCCTCGCTGTTGAAAATACTCTGATCGAAGGTCAATTCGCCAGTATCCAAATCGCGAGAAAATACCGTAATGGCATCGTCGAAAAAGGCCGCTACGTATAGGAACTTGCCATCCGCGCTCATCGCCAAGGCGTGCGCCCCATCTAGCCCATCAATGCCATCCACTTCATTTCGATGGGTCGTTACGAATTCCAATGCGCCCGCTTCGTCGCGGTTGAACGCAGTCAGCGCGTCGTCATTCCAAGAAACCGCATAGACTTGATTGCCGTCCGGTGTCGCTAAAACGGCTCGAGGAGCTTGCAAACCGGAAATGGGATTGCCCGCGACATCCTGGCCTTCGTTCTCGATCTTCGAATGGTAGCTCAGCAATCCAGTATCCAGGTCGCGATCGTAGATCGAGATCGCATCTTCGTCCCACAAAACCACGTATACGTTCTCGCCATCAGGGGCAACCGTTACGAAATGCGGCGCATCCAAAGCGTAAATACTGTCTTCTCCGTGTTTCAATCGACCGAGAAAACCTACCGTACCATCCACTGGATTACGGCTGAACAACGCTAACGCATTGTCGTCCCAACCCGCCACATAGAGGTTCAGCCCGTCAGGCGATATCGAAATCGAACGCGCTCCATCCAGTCCATCAACCCCGAGATCGTTGTCCCGAATACTGCCCAAAAACGTCAAGGCTCCCGTGTTTTCGTCCCGAGCGAAAGACACGAGAGAATCATCGAACATCGATACCGCATACAGATGCAAGCCATCTGGCGAAATGTCCAAGGAACGCGCTCCGTTCAATCCTGTCACGCCGCCCTCCCCATTCTTGGTTCGCGACACGTAATTAAGTTCGCCCGTTTCGCTGTTCCGAGAAAAAATGCCGATCGCATCGTCGTTCATCGAAGCCACGTAAAGGAACGCTCCATCGGGCGATAGCTTCATGTCATAGGTCCCATCAAGGCCATCGACTCCCTCGACTCCATCCACATGAGCTTCGATATAGACCAGTATTTCCAACGGTTCTGGAGGCGCTTCTTCCTCCTCCGGAGGATCCTCATCCACAGGCGGATCCTCCTGCCCCAAGGTCACGGATGCCTGTCCGAATAGGACAAACGCTCCGAGCCACATGGGCAAAAGGTACCTAGGCAATTTCAAACTCATCATTGCGTGCGCGATATGACATAGCAGGCCGCATGCCCCACCCTTGCTATTCGCAAATCATTTACGGAATTACGGTATTCGCTCACTATGGATTTTGAGGCAATACAGGCCTCCTAAATGCAATTCGACGTTGCCATGGCACGCGCCCTACCCTCTGATTCTTCCCGCATCCATGAGCGTCAAGCAGCTGTATCTGCACACATCCAATCGAATCGAATCGCTAGCCCAACGCCTCGCGCAAGTTTCTCGAACCCAACCGCTTGAATCCTTGACTGCCCAGGAGGCGGTCATGACGCTCAACCCTGGTATGGCCCGTTGGCTGCGCTTTCGCATCGCCAGCTTAACGGGAGTCTCATTCGGCTGGGAATTCCCCTTTCCAGGCGCTCTATTCAAGCGATTGCTCTCCGGCTTCCAACCGGATCACGAGCGCTCTGGCGCCTTCGACGAAAATCGAGTCCGATGGGAACTTTTCGACCTATTGAGGGAGGTCGAGAACGACGAGCGCTTCGCCCGATTGATCCGTTACTGCGAAGCGGGACCCGCTCGACGCCTCCAGCTCGCCAACCGACTGGCTTGGCTCTTCGACCAATACCTGCTCTACCGCCCCGATGCCATTGTCAACTGGGAAGCCGGCGCCCAATCCCAGGATTGGCAGGCCGAACTCTGGAGACGCCTATTGGGCCGACTTTCCCCCAGCAAGTCGCGGCCAAAACATATTGCTCGGATCTGGAACGATCTGCGTCTCAGCCCTACCGACTCGATCGCCCCGAACCAGGAAAATTGGCCCGATCGCATTTCCATTTTCGGCGTTTCCAGCCTACCTCCCCTCTACATGGATTTGCTGGAAGCCATTTCCCATTGGGTTCCCGTACACCTATTCCTCCTTCAGCCATCCGACCTCTATTGGGCCGATCTGAAGACGCGCAAGCAGCTGGTCAAAGCCGCTAATCGATCCTCCAAACCTTCCGATACCCTCGATCTCGACGACCAACCGCTTGAATTCGAAATCGGCAATCCTCTTCTGCCTTCGCTTGGAAAGCAGGGACAGGCCTTTCTCGATCTGATTATCGACCGGGACCCCATCCACGACGACAGCGCGTTCGTCGAACCGGAATCGACAACCCAATTGCAATGTCTGCAAGCCGATCTGCTCGCTTTGCGCCATCGCTCCTCCAGAGCCGATAGCGACTGTCCATTCCCCGATTACGACGAAACCATTCAGATCCACAGCGCCTCGACTCCACGCCGCGAGGTCGAAAGCCTTTGGGACTATCTGCGGGACTACTTCGAACGCAATCCGAACGCGGAAGCAAGCGACCTTCTCGTGATGGCCCCTGACATCCAAGACTACTCGAGTCATATCGAGTCCGTATTCGGCAGCGAAGAACGCTCCGAAACGAATATTCCTTTCTCCATCGCAGATCAGAGCGGCATACTGGAATCCGCCTTTCTTTCAGGAGCGCTAAGCTACCTGAAATTTGCTTCAGAACGGGCCAGCGCCACCCAAGCGCTAGCCCTATTAAAGCTTCCAATTACCCGCGACGCCTTCAGCTTTTCCGAGGAAGAGATTCAATGCCTAGAATTTTGGATACGGGAAACGAAAACGATATGGGGCTGGGATGCCAATCATCGTCAGCGTCACCATGCGTTCCCCACCGATCGTTGCTCATGGAAGGAGTTCCGCGAGCGGATTGCCGCAGGCATCGCCTACCGGAGCGACAATCTGCTAATTGACGACCGATTCTCTCCCTTTCCCGAGATCGAAGGCGAAGGCGCTCGGCTCGCCGGTCGATTCGCGGCATGGCTCGAATTTCTCGAAAGTCTCTCTCTCGATACGATACGCGACGATTCCATCGCCGCATGGAATCAGCGACTCAGTTTCGTCCTCGATCGATTGAAGCCGATGGAAGAGATCGAAGAACGCCGCTTCTTTAAGGCGATCGAGGCGATTCAGGAAGCGCTTCCTTCCGATTGCCCAGTCATCGCATCCGGTCGCGAAGCCATCTCGATCGCCATTCAAGCCCTCGAGTCCCATGCCCCCGCAAGCGGGTACTTGAGCGGCCGCGTAACATTTTGCTCTCTCAAGCCGATGCGCAGCATTCCCGCCAAGGTAATTTGCCTCCTTGGGATGAATAGCGAGCGCTATCCCCGAAAGTCAATTCGCCCCCCCTTTGACCTTCTCAGCATAGAACCCCGTCGAGGAGACCGAAACACCCGCGACGAAGACAAGCAGTTCTTCCTGGAAACTCTGCTGTCCGCCCGCGAGAGGCTGTATATCAGCTACCAGGGCATATCGCCGGTCGCCGAAAGTATTCGCGAACCTTCCACCGTCGTATCCGAGCTCATGGATTACCTGGAGACGGCGACTTCCTCCCAGGCGCCGTTTCCCGTAGTCATTCACAAACGGCAGTCGTACGATCCTGAATACTTTTCGAACGGAAACCTCTTTACCTATTCGCGCGATCGAGCGACCCAATGCCGCGCCTATCTGGGCCAACCCGCAGTCGCTCCCCAAAACACCGAAAACGCTACAGCGCCCCAGTCAAGCGTTGCTGGCGTCGTGGCAATCGAATCGCTTCTCCGATTCTTCAAAAATCCCCAATTGAGCTTTGCCCGGTCAACCCTCGAAATAGCCTTCCCCGAAAATGACGAGAGGCTTGCCGACAGCGACCCTCTCCACCAGGATCCCCTTGCCCGCTACCAACTGCGAGAACGCTTCGCCGAAGCGCTGCGCTCAGGTCACCCCATCGACTCTGTAGACGAACGACTCATCGCTTCGCGCAAACTTCTCCCTCCCGGTCACCTGGAGACCCTCTCCTACGAAACGATTCGCTCCCAAGCTCTAGCGATCGAAGAAAGTTGGAACGCGGATCAAGTTTCCGGCGCTTCCGACTTGATCGATGTCGAATGCGCCGTCGGGCCTTGGACAATCGTCGGCTCGATTCGACGCAATCTCAGCGATTCCGGACAGCGCTTCATCGTCCCTGGAAAGCTCACTGCAAAATCCCGTATTGCGACTTGGATACACCATCTGATTGCAAATGCTCTTTCGCCCACTCAGTCCATAATTCATTCGCTCGACGAGGGCGAGCCAATGATCGATATTCCAGCCATGGAATTCCCTAAAGAGGAACTGCATACGCTGCTCGACCTATTCCAGCAAGGGCTCAACCAACCTCTCCCTTTCTTCCCCCAGCTTTCGTGGGATGCTCTGACTCAGCTGAATCGCAAGCCCGAGTCTACCTGGCAAAGCG
The DNA here is from genome assembly GCA_965655705.1 of Candidatus Pelagisphaera sp. GTDB lineage: Bacteria > Verrucomicrobiota > Verrucomicrobiia > Opitutales > Opitutaceae > Pelagisphaera. Next base: position 306,521 of record CBFHHM010000005.1, on the reverse strand, counting down.
ATCCACTCGGGACTTTCGCGGCCAAGAGCCAACAATTGTTCCGCAAGCAATCCGTCGGCAGTACCTATTCGAAGTACCCCTGGAACGAATACGATAGCGTTTGCTTTGGAGACGGGCCGCCATTGGACGAATCCTATTCCCGAATATCGCTAGCGATCTGGCAACCCTACTTTGACGCCATCGAAAGGACCACTCGATGATGCCCTCGATCGACAAGGGAGTCTCTCTCATCGAAGCGAGCGCTGGGACCGGAAAAACCTACACGCTTTGCCGCATCGTTTTGCGCCTCATACTGGAAAAGAATATCTCCATCGATCGGATACTGGCAATCACTTTCACTCAGGCCGCTACCGAAGAACTGAAAGGCCGCATACGCTCTTTACTCCGAGACTGCCTATCCCAGATCGACTCCAATCGCTTGGAAGAGCCAATTCTCGCCTCGCTCATCGAGAACGAGGCCATCGACGATCGGACGGCCCGAGAACGCTTGCAGCAAAGCTTGGAGCTCTTCGACGAAGCCACCATTTCCACCATTCATGGATTCTGCAAGCGATGCCTCGATCTAACCTCGCTGGATTCTGGCCTATCCTTCGATGCTTCTCTGGAACCCATTGAAAGCGAACTCGTTGAGCGCCTGCAGCAGGAATATCTTCGCATCCATATCATTGAGAAGTCGCCGCTGCTCGCCGCTCTGTTCGAACATTCCAAGGGCAGCAAGAAGCGATTCGATCTAGTCGCTCGCGAATGCGCCGCTCACCCCTACGCCACTCTCGAGCCCAAACCGGAAGCGAGCGCCCTTCAAGATTTGGAGCGATCCTTCCAAGCGACCTTAAACGCAATCGGTGAACTGCTCGCGCGAAGAACCGAGATCGAACCGCATCTCAATCGTCGATCCAAACTCAACAAAGTCCTCGGCTCCGAACGCAGCGCTCAAGCCCTAGGCGCGCTCGTAGATCGACAGCGACCATTGCTCAGCGATCTCGCGCGACTCGACTCGCTAGGTAGCGATTGCTGGCGCAAAGGCATCAAAAAATCCGGCAAGGACTTGGTCGCTCCCGCATTGCCGGCGCTCGTCGATACCTTCAACGCCAACTGCCAACGGGCTCTCGACACCCTGGTGGCCCAATATCGCGGTTGGCTGTTCGATGCGCTGAAAACGGAAAAGGAGCGACGGAATATCGTATCGTTCAACGACCTCATCCATATTCTCAATCGCGCTATCAACGACGATCCGGATGGAGGCATTGCCCGCAGCATCGGAGAACGATACGATGCGGCCCTGGTCGATGAATTTCAAGACACCGACCCCATCCAATACCGAATCGTCCATAGCCTATTCGGGGACGGGTCCAAGCGCCTGTTTCTGATCGGCGACCCCAAACAAGCGATTTATCGCTTCCGCGGAGCGGATATCTTCGCTTACTTCGAAGCCACGCGCTCTCCCCATTTATCTCGTATCCACCTATCGGATAACTATCGCTCCACTCAAGCGCTTGTCTCCGCTGCAAACGCTCTTTTTTCATCCGCCCCCGATGGCTTCGCTTTCGATCAGATCGTCTACCGACCGGTATCCGCTGCCCGCAAAGAGGCCCAAGGAGTTCCCCTGAAGATACACTCCCTTTTCTCGGAAGACGATATCGCTCCTTCCCCGGTTGAGACGCCCGCCCTGCTCGCCGCCCTTGCGGCCCAGGACCTCGCCAAACGAGCGATCGACGACCCCACCCTGGATCTCGGCAAAGTCGCCTTTCTCGTCAATCGCAACGCGGAAGCCGACTTAATGATGCAAGCGCTGGGACGACACGGGATCGACAGCGTCATTCAATCCGAGCGAAGCGTCTTCCAGAGCAAAGCGGCTTCCATTCTCCATTTACTCTTGGAAACCCTCGCCCAGCCCACCCGCGCCGCGTTAACCCGAGCTCTTTTGCTCACGCCTCTTTGCGGCTTTTCATGGGTCGACTTCAAGGATCCCGATTTCGATTCGCGCGTCTCCCCCCTCATTGCGGCGCTTCGAGACTGGACTCGCAACTGGTTTGGAACGAATTTCGACAGTCGATTCCAAACCTTTCTCTCTCTAACCAACGCTCCCCAAAGATTGCTGGGGAATCCCGACACGGAAAGACTCTACTCCGATCTCCTTCAACTGACCGAATTGCTGCAATCGGAAGCCCGTATGCGCCGCTCCTCTCCCTATAGCTTGCTAGCGTGGCTCGAAGGCAAAGCGGAAGAAAACGTTTCCCAAACTGAGTCGTGGCAGACGCGACTTCGCTCGGACGAGGGCAAACCGCAGATCGTCACCGTACACAAAAGCAAGGGCCTCCAGTTCCCCATAGTCATAATCCCTTTCATTAGCTTGCTCCGCCCGAAGCCCGCACGCGAACACGCCCTGTACCACGCGAGCGACCGAGACAATCAATTGGTTATCGACCTATCGCCAGAACCCGACTCGCCAGCGCTCCAAGCGTCCGATTGGGAGGAATACGCGGAACAGCTTCGTCTGATATACGTAGCGATCACTCGAGCGGTCGATGAATGCGAACTCTACCTCGCTCCCGAAGAACGCAATGCATCCCGCAAGGCTCCGCCTTCGAGTTTTTGCCAAATGCTCCTGGGCAGCGTATCGGCTCGCGAGGCGCTCGAAGCCAATAAGGCATCGAGCGCTCTTAAATCTCGTATCCAAGAGCTGGATCCCTTATCGACTCAGCTAATGGAGCGAAGGTTCGATTCCATCGAAGACGAACCCGATCGCATTCCTATTCCGCTAGCAGAGACTGCATCCGGTATTCGACGGCGTCCCAGTACCCGTTCCCTTCCAGTCGCCGAGCGAATCCTCAGCTTCTCCACCCTTGCCAAAATCGCCCACTCGATGGACTCCAGCGACGAGGAGATCGGAAACGACGAACCGGTCGTCGACCTAGCAGCGGATCCATTGGAGTCATTGCCCCGAAAGGATAGCGAATCCGATGGTCCGTCTATCTTCTCCCTGCCGAAGGGCGCTCATACCGGAAACCTCATCCACAACATTCTCGAGCAAGTCGATTTCCAAAACGAGAAGGCGTTATGGGATATCACGAACAAGGCCTTCGCTCGACTACGTTATGGATACGCCGAATACAAGCCAATCGTACGGGATCACTTAAAATGCGTTCTTGAAAAGCCGCTTGCAGATACGATCGTCCTCAATCGAATCGCCCCGAGGAATCGCGTTGCGGAACTCGAGTTCGCCTACCCGACCAGTCCCGACGTCTATCGCAAGCTAGCCGATGCGTTTTCCCGGAATCCCAGCGAAGGCATCCCTCTTGAATGGACGCGCGATTTGGCGAATCGAGAGGCGCGCCTGGGGGCCTCTATGCTACGCGGGTTCGTCGATCTCGTTTTCGAGCAGGAAGGGCGACTCTATATACTGGATTGGAAAACCAACCATTTGGGAAATACCGCGAGCGACTACTCCCAAGCCACGATGTCCCAGGCTATGGCGGAACACGACTACTATCTTCAATACTGCCTCTACTGCGTCGCCCTTAAGCGGCATCTGGAATTTCGGTATCCAGAATCCTCTTTCTACGACCGATTCGGCGGCGTTTTCTACCTCTTCATTCGCGGCATCGAAAACACCGGAAATCACGGCGTCTTTTTCGATCGCCCCAATGCTAAGCTTCTCGAAGCCCTCGACCTGGCAATTGCTCGATGAAAGCCGATACGCAGCTGGAAACAATCAACGACGTACTCAACCAGGAGCCCTTCGAGGCCTGCGATCGCCTATTCGTGGACTTTCTTCGCGATTCGCTGGGCGAACGAAATCCGATCGTATTGATCGCCTCCGCGCTCTGCCTCGCCGCGACCCGCGAGGGACACGCTTGCGTTGATTTAAGGACCATCGAAATTCCAGATTCCATCGTCAACGCGCGGGCGATCCCTTTGCCCTCGACTGAGGATTGGGAAACGATTGCCTCGAACAGTTCCGCCATCGGTTTCCCGACCGACCAAACGCCTCTGGTACTAGATGGCAAAGCGTTTCTCTATCTTCGCAAGTACTACGAATACGAATCTCTGCTCGCCCAATCGGTCTCAGACAAAGCGCAAGAGCAAATTGTCGATGGACCGACCGAAGCGAAGTTCAGTGACCTTCGCCAGCGAGCGGTTGCGGGCGCCCTGGCCCATCGTTTACACATTATTTCCGGCGGTCCCGGTACAGGTAAGACGACTGCTGTACTAGACTATCTGATACAAGCGATGGAGCGATGGAGATCGGAACGCACCCTCCGAATCGCTGCGGCCGCTCCAACGGGGAAAGCGGCCATACGCCTTGCCGAATCCATTCGAAAAGGCCTCGATCGATTCGACTTGGAAGACGCCTCGCGGAAAACATTGCTCTCCATCCCCTGCCTCACAATTCATCGACTGCTAGAAGGCCTTCGCTTTCGAACGGATTTCAAGCGCAATCAACGCAACCCGCTGCCATACGATATCCTGGTTGTCGACGAATCCTCGATGATCGACCTTCCACTCATGCAACGCCTTTTCGATGCCATCCCCAAAACCTGCTCCACCGTCCTACTTGGCGACGGGAACCAACTTTCGTCCGTCGAAGTAGGCTCCATTTTCAGCGATCTCGTTCAGTCCGCCACGGACCCCAACAGTCTCCTGAGCAACCATTCCACAACGCTTCGGAAAACCTATCGTTTCTCCGAGGATAGCGCCATCTATCGGCTGTGCGAAATATGCAAATCAGCGGATCGAGACGCATTTCATCGAATACTCCACGCTCCGAACGATGACTTTCAGTTCAACCCAACCAAGGCCGCGGACCGGGAAAATCTCGAACCTATCGTCTCCCGAATCGAGACCGCCCACACGGAGCGTCTGAATTGCCAATCCGTAGAAGAAGCTCTCGGCGCGCTCGAACGATTCATCGCCCTCGCCCCTTTCAATCAGGGGCCTTTCGGCTCGAGCGCCATCAACCGGCTCGTGGACGCCCGCGTTCGCAGGTCTCTGCAAAGCGAGAGCGAGGAATACTATCAGGGACAACCGATCCTCGTACTGGAAAACAACTACGATTTGGATCTCTTCAATGGAGACATAGGAATCGTCTGGACGCGCCCTTCCTCCGACGAACTGGCCGCTTGGTTTTTCGAACCGTCTGGTAAAATAAAATCGGTGCGACTGCACTGGCTGCCCAAGCACACCAATGCCTTCTGCCTAACCATTCACAAAAGCCAGGGGTCCGAATTCGACGAAGTCCTCGGTATATTCGGATCCGACGACAATGAATTCATCACTCGCGAACTCGTCTACACCTGCGCCAGCCGGGCTCGAAAGCGCCTCGAATTGAGAGGTTCCGAGCAAGCTCTGCTCAATGCCATCGAACGCAGCGTTCATCGAGCCAGCCGACTCGAGCAACGCATATTGGAAAACAATCCGGCCAACGAATCCTCATGAGCGCTCAACGCGTCATTACCCAAACGGTCGATACAATCCTCGCCTTGAAAAGGCCGCACCCTCTGCGTATCGGTATTGATGGGGCCAGCGCTTCAGGCAAAACCACTTTCGCGGATCAGCTTGTAAAACCGTTGCAGGAAAACGGCCGACCCGTAATCCGCGCCTCCATCGACGGATTTCACAATCCTCCCGAAACCCGTTATCGCAAAGGCGAGCATTGCCCCATCGGCTACGTCGAAGATTCCTTCGACAAACAAGCCGTAGTCGATAGCCTACTGCAACCACTCGGACCGAACGGCCAAGGCCGCTATCGGAAATCGCTGTACGACTTCACGCGCGAACAGGAGACCCAAGTCCCTGTGCTCGATGCCGCCTCGGATACGGTACTCGTTTTCGAAGGCGTCATGCTCTTCTGCGATACGCTTGCTGGGCACTTCGACTATCGCATTTTCGTGCACACGGATTTCGAGACCGTCATCGAACGGGCCTTGAAGCGAGACTCCAAACGATTAGGGGGAAACGAATCGACTCTAGGGAAATACCGGCGGCGCTACATTCCCGGCCAAGAGGAGTACTTCAAGCGGCACTCTCCACGAGAGCGGGCCCATCTCGTCATCGACAACAACGACTTCCGCCACCCGAAAATCCTCGGAAAAGCTAAAACCTGAATTTCACTCCTTTAGCCTTTAGCCTTAAAACTCAGTCCGTGCGGCTGGTCACTTCAAGCAAGTGATAGCCAAACTGCGTCTTGACGGGGCCTTGCACGGCGCCCACCGGAGCCGAAAAAACGACTTCGTCGAATTCCTTCACCATCATACCGGGACCGAACTCGCCGAGATCGCCGCCACTTTTTCCGGAGGGACACTGGGAGTGCTTTTGAGCGAGGTCGGCAAAGCCCACGCCCCCATCGATCTGGGACTTGAGCGCCTCGCACTCGGTTTCGGTTGCCACTAGGATGTGTCTTGCTGTCGCTTTCGCCATATTCGTCTTCTTTCGTTTTAGGAGTAGGCCGCGACGCTCTGAAAGAAGCCGACAAAGGTAAAGCAGAAAACCTGCTCGTTCCCAGCAAGCCCTCGTTCCGCTTGATCTTTTTCGCTATGGCTGCTTATGAAGAACGCAGGCAAATCTCTACATCCCATCGAATTTCTATGAATACGCGCAGACGCTTTCTCACCCTCTCAACCCTCGGATCGCTGGCCGGTCTCAAATCTTTCAAAGCGCTCGGTCAAAACAAGCGAGTCGATGGACCCATTATTCTCTCTACCTGGAATTTCGGATTGAAGGCCAATGAGCGGGCTTACGAAACCCTCAACGACGGAGGCAGCCTGCTCGATGCCGTGGAAAAAGGCGTCAACGTCATCGAGAATGACCCCAACAATCGCACCGTTGGAATCGGTGGCATGCCCGACATCGACGGCCATGTCACGCTCGACGCCTGCATCATGGATCACCGTCAACGCTGCGGATCGGTCGCCTTCCTCCAGCATATCAAGAATCCCGTTTCCGTCGCCCGGAAGGTAATGGAAGACACGAAACACGTTATGCTCGTAGGAGACGGCGCTCTGCAGTTCGCCGTCCAGCAAGGCTTCAAGAAGGAGATGCTGCTTACCGAAGCGACGCTTGCCGCCTGGAAGAAGAAGCGGGCCGAAATCGACTCCGAACAGCTTCAGGAAATCAACGTCGAGAATCACGATACCATCGGGCTCATCGCTCGCGACGCGGATGGCAATCTCTCCGGTTGCTGCACGACCAGCGGAGCCGGCATGAAATTGCACGGTCGCGTGGGCGACTCGCCCATCATCGGGGCGGGCCTGTACGTCGACAATGACATCGGAGCCGCTACCGCTACAGGTTGGGGCGAAGCCGTGATCGAAAACGCGGGCAGCGCTATGGTCGTCGAGCAAATTCGCCACGGCATGACGCCTCAAGAAGCCTGCGAAGAAGTCGTCAAGCGCATCGCCAACAAATTCGAGGATTGGAAACAGATCCAGGTGGGTTTCATCGCCCTGAACAAAGCCGGCCAAACGGGCGGTTTCGCCATCCGCAAAGGCTTCGCCTACGCCCAACACCGCAATGGGGAAAACAGCCTCGTCCCCGCTACCAGCTTGATCTAGTTGCCAGATTTTATTCTGTAAGGGCGTCGCTTGCGACGACCGCGTTGAAAGAACGCTCTCTACGTTCGCGGGCGCTTCACTGCCCCGCTACCACCCTTGCCAGGAATCGGTGCATAATTCCGATTCGCTCCGCATCGTAGAACGCCTTTCCTCCGTGAGCAGCGCCATTGAGCGAAATAAAATCGACCGGAGCATTCACGCCCTTGTAAGCGCTTTCCAACTCTAGGGATTGATTGATCGGCATTTGCGGATCCTGATCGCCGTGGATCATCAGCAAGGGCGGATCGTTTCGATCGACATGGAAAACCGGACTCGCCAAACGCGCCGCCTCCACCACGTCATCCGGATGTCCGCCAATGAAAAGATCCAAGGCCGGCACGCGCACGCTCAATCCGTGCGGCGTCGACTGATCCAGTATGGTCGTCAAATTGCTCGCTCCGTAAAGCGACACGATGCCCTGCGCGTCGGACGACGCGCCCAAATGGTCGCCAACCGTCCCTTCAAGCGCTTCGTGACCATTCGTTACGCCTGTCTGGGCCACCAGATGGCCACCCGCAGAGGAGCCAATTACAAATACGTTCTCGGCGTTGTAGCCGTATTCGCTTTGCTTGGATCGCAAAAAGCGGATTGACGCCTTGATGTCATGAATCTGGGCGGGAAATTTTTCCTCTCCGCTCAGTCGATAATCGACACTTGCCAGCGGCCAGCCGCGCTCCACCAAACCGAGAATCGGCACCTTATCCTTGGAGCCCGATCGCCAGGCCCCACCATGTATCCAAACGATTAGACCATCAAGCGGCTTTCCTTCCGGTAGGTAAAGGTCGAGCATGAGCCGTTTTTCGCCCACTCGAGCGAATTCGATATCCTTCGAAACCTCGGGTTTACCGTATATGCCCACTGCCGAAGTAGCTAGGCAGATCGCAAAGGCCAAGTGAAGCGATCTTAGGGGTTTCATAATCCAATAAAAAGGAGCTTCACGAGGAGTCGCAACTCGAAAGGCACTCCAGTTTCACTTCAGTTCTCGCACCCTTACCGCATACGCTCGAGCCGGGTTTTCGACGAGCAATGTTTCGAAATCGCTCTCTTCGAACCCCGCCTTGCGTAAAGCCGGTAACAGGTTGTTTTCTACGAAGGTGTAGGGAGCGAACGCTCCGCCCCCTTCTTCTCCAGGGCGATACCACCCCGCGTCTTGCGAAATCAGGACACGATCGAGCAGTCCCGCATCCTTCAAAGCCGTCAAGCGCTCCACGTTGCCCCGCAATACGTTCGCGTTGTCGCGTAGGTTATCGATGGATACCCATAACCCCATCTTGGCCGCTCGAATAAGATTCTCGGAATCGTCTCGCGTGGCATGCACCCATATGAAGGCAGGGGGCGAGACCCCTTCCGCTTTCAAAACCTCGGCGATGTGGAATACCGCTTTCGAGGGACCGGTGTGACAGGCAATGGTCAACCCGGTCGCCAAGTGAGTCCGACAAGCCGCCCTAACGAGCGTCTCGTGAAACGCGCTCAAGCGATCGCCGCGATCCACGCCAATCTTGATAAAGCCCGGCTTCACGCCCGTATCCTCGATCCCATTCTCGAATTCCGCAATCCAGCGGGCCGCTAGGTCATCCGCCGACGCCTCCAAAGCCCAGTCCGGGATGTACTTGTTCTCCCGAGCCCCATAAAATCCGGTGTTCGTAATCAACCGAATCCCACTCGCTTTCGACAGCATCCGAAGCAATCGCGGATCCCGCCCAATGTATGCAGGCGTACATTCGAATAAGGCCTCGTAACCCAAATCCTTGATTGCCTTCAAATGCGGCAAGACCACCGAAACAACCGCTTCCCGATCCCAGCGATGATAACCCGTCTCCGCCGCCCCGATGAAATCGACTAGGGCATGCTCGTGACTTAAGGATTTGCCAAGCGCGCTCGCGACGATGGGTCCATCGACGGTTATGACAGCGCCCTCGATATCGCTTTTTGCCACATTCCCCAAGCAGTACGCCACTGACAACGCGAATAATCCGATTGGGACACGAACTGAAAGAGCGAATTTCATCAATCTAGGAATATAAGTTCATTGGACTGAAGCAAGGCTTGGGCGTACTGCTCCCATGAGTCGAGCCCTCCTTCCAAGATTTCGTTAGCCTCATCCACAGCGCTGTCCGGTTCGTTGTTCGTTTGGTAAGGGCCCAGGCTTTCCGTCGCTTCAATAAAAGCCAGGCCATCCTGCCGCTCCGCCGCAGTGGGCTCCCTCTGAAAGGCATACCGATACAAGCGGTCGATTCGTCCAACAACATCCGATTCCTCCGATACGCGAGCAGCGAGCTGCTTGGCCTGTTCGATGACGAAGGGGTTGTTCATCATGAAAAGCGCCTGTTGCGGTACCGCAGTCTCCAAACGTTTTGGACTGCTCACATCGGGGCTCGGGTGATCGAAAGTGCGAAAAACGCCGGGCATATCCTGACGATCGATAAAGGCGTAGAGCGCTCGGCGATTAGTCTTCGAGTCCGTGATGTCCACCGGCAGCCCACCGATCGTTCGATCCAAATTGCCCGATACCGCAAGCATGGTGTCCCGCATCGATTCGAAATCCAAGCGCGTCTTGTTGAAACTGTGCCACAGCGTATTAGCTGGATCCTCCGCCATGCCCTTTCGGTTCGGTTCGCTGGACTGTCGGTAGGTTTCCGAGTAAACAATCGCTCGATGCAGCGCTTTGGGAGACCAATCCGATTCGATGAGAGTCGCCGCCAACCAATTCAGCAAGTCCAAGTGAACCGGTTCCGAAGTACGCACTCCAAAATCGCTGGGCGTATCCACAAGATAGCCGCCCATATGCCAGCCCCATACGCGATTCGCAAACACGCGGGCCGTCAACGGATTAGCTGCATCGACGATCTCCTTGGCCAATTGCAGTCGCCCGCTTCCCTCCGTGTACGATACGCGACCTGAGGTATTTAGGATTTGCAGATACTGCCTCGGCACCTCCTCTCCCAAATTGCCTTTGTCGCCTCGATTGTAGATACGCGAATTCTTAGGCCGCTCCTCATCCACCAAGGCGTGAGCCCGAATCGGCGCCCCGGGATGAGTCCAGTCTAGGGCTTCGAGTTCTCGCTGCAGCGTTCCGGTTTGCCCCCCAATACGTCGGCGTATCCACTTTCTCACTGCTTCACGATCGGGATTCAGCGGAGATCCCTCCAATTCAAGAAAAGCTTGGGCGACTGGGTCCGCTGATTCGTCTCCTTTCGCTGCCAATTCAAAACGTCGATTGTAGGCGTCTACTCCCGCTTCAACGTCTCCATCCCCGTCGCGCTCGAACCAATCGGCCAGGGCAGGCGTTTCGCGCTCTTCCGGCATTTCCAGAAAATCTACCCACAACCTGAGAACATCCGCATTGATCTTCTTGGAGCCCGCAAACTCAACAAAGGCCTCATCATCCTCGATGCTCCGACCCTCGTCTACAGCGCTCAAGTAGACCCCGGCCAAAGAACGTTCCTCAACCAGAAAGGTGTCGATAACCTCATTCGCCTTCTTTTCGATTTCCGCTTCGATTCTCGCGAATTCGTCCTCATAGCTTCGGTACTCGTCGTCATCGCCTGGATACTGAATAACGGGCAGCTCCTCCGGATTTCGGGACGAGTTGAATATGCCGTGCAAGGAATAATAATCGGCAGTAGGAATCGGATCGGACTTGTGATCGTGACAGCGGGCGCAGGAAACGGTCAGTCCCTGGAGCCCGCGGGTCACCACGTCGATCTGATCGTCGATAATGTAATCCTTGCGACCGAAAAAGGTGCGTCCCAAGGTTAGGAATCCCAACGCCGCTAGATCCTCCTCTTCATCCAACTCGATCTGGTCCGCGGCCATTTGCTCCAAGAGGAATCGATCGTAGGGCTTGTCTTCATTGAAGGACTCGACCACGTAGTCGCGGTAGGCATAACCGAAGGCATTCCGCCCTCCTCGAAAAACGCCTTGCGTATCCGCATAGCGGGCTACGTCGAGCCAGTGCCGCGCCCAACGTTCTCCATAAGCCGGCGAGGCCAATAAGCGCTCGACCACCTTCTCATAGGCCTCCGGCGAATCATCTGCCACGAAGGCTTCCACTTCTTCTGCCGTCGGCGGCAAACCGATGAGATCGTAGCTCAATCGACGAATCAAGCTGCGCCGATCCGATGGCGCGTTCTGCCTCATTCCGCGCGACTCCAATTCTCTTAGAATAAAGGCATCGACCGGCGACGCAGCGCCCTCGATCGTCGGAACGCTTGGCTTTTCCAAGGCTACGAATGCCCAGTGCGTATCCGCCGGCGCCATGTCGAATGCAGGACCGCGACGTCGCTCCGACCGATCCGCGCTCGCGAGCGTGGCAACGAAGAAACCGACCAGGCAGCCAAGCAGCAGCCGACTCGCTTCGCCCCGATTGACTGGACCCATCCGCTTCATGCGATCAATTCATGCGCGACTTCGCCGTGCACATCCGTCAGTCGAAAATCGCGACCCGCATAGCGATAGGTCAGCCGCTCGTGATCGAAGCCCATCAAATGCATAATCGTCGCCTGGAGATCGTGCACATGCATTCGTTTCTCCACCGCCGCAAAGCCGAACTCGTCGGTCGCTCCGTGCACGTAACCGCCTTTCACGCCGCCGCCCGCCAGCCACATGGTGAAGCCGTGATTATTGTGGTCGCGCCCATTGACCTTGCCCTTATTGGCTCCCGGTACCGCTAATTCCACTACAGGCGTACGACCGAACTCTCCACCCCAGATCACCAAGGTTTCGTCGAGCAAGCCGCGCATTTTCAAATCCTTCAACAAGGCAGCGATAGGCTTATCCGACTCTTCGGCCAATTTGCGATGACGTTCCTCCAGATCATCGTGATTGTCCCAGGGCTGCCGCGATCCCGTCCAAACTTGCACGAAGCGCACGCCGCGTTCGGAAAGCCGACGAGCAGTAAGCAGCTGTCTCGCTTGAAGCCCTTCGCCATACATCTCTCGAATATGCGCGGGCTCGCGCTCGATGTCGAAGGCGTCGGTCGCCTCCATCTGCATGCGGTAAGCCAGCTCGAATGACTGGACGCGCGATTCCAGGCGCTCGTCTTGCGGGCGCTCCGACGCGTGCCGTCCATTGAGCTTACGCAGCAGATCCAATTGGGCCCGCTGCCGATCGTAGCCGGTATAGCGATTTTGGATATTCTCCAAGAGCTTTTCGACGGACGTATGCTTCGTATCAATATAGGTCCCTTGAAACGCGCCCGGCAGAAAGGCGTTCTGCCAATTCAGCGTATCGGAAACCGGTAGCCCATTCGGGCACATCGAAATGAAGCCAGGCAAATTCTGATTCTCCGTGCCCAACCCATAGGTCAGCCATGAACCCATGCTGGGACGCGGCAATCGGGCTTCGCCGCAATTCATGAGCAGCAACGAGGGTTCGTGATTCGGCACGTTCGTATGCATCGAACGGATCACGGCGATGTCGTCGATGCATTCGCCCACATGCGGAAAGAGCTCGCTGACTTCGATCCCACTCTGACCGTATCGCTTGAATTCGAAAGGCGATCCCATTGCCGCCCCCGTCACTCGCTCGGTTTTCAGTTTGACCGGCAAGCGTCGCCCGTCCCATTTCGTCAACATGGGCTTCGGATCGAAGGTATCGACCTGCGACGGCCCGCCATTCGCGAAGATGTGAATGACCCGTTTCGCCTTCGGCCGAAAGTGAGGACTGCGTTCCGCGAGGGTCGCGATGGACGATTGCTCTCCTCCGAACGCATCCGTTCCCATCAAGGCTCCCAGTCCAAGCGCCCCAAAGCCCATGCCACAGCGATTCAGAAAATCGCGGCGCGTATAGAGACAGTCGTTATGGGAGTGCTGGGGCATGAAAACGAAACGTACTATGCAGAACATTCAGGCTCGCCTCAAGTCCTACACCGATCTTTCCCTGACGAAGCTGACGATTGGACCCCAAAAAAGCTCATAAACCACCCAGTTGGAGTCAATTTCCAGCTCGCCCCGCGATCGGACGCCCCTAGCCTGCCCTGTAGAACCCTGATATCTCCCCTATGAAGCGTTTCATTCTTCTCCTTTTCGTTTTCAGCAGCCCCCTACTAGCGGAGCTTAGCCTGCCCCACTTTTTCAGCAATGGCATGGTCCTCCAGCGCGACCGAGAGGTCGCTATATGGGGCATGGCCGATCCCGGAGCCAATGTGACGATCAATTTCAAGGGGCGCCAGGCGAACGTCTGGTCGGATGCCGATGGCGCTTGGAAGGCGAAGATCGACTCCGGCCCTGCTGACGCGAAGGGCGCCGATCTATTGATCTCAAACGGACCAGAGGTTACCACTCTTCAAAACGTGCTCGTCGGCGAAGTCTGGCTCGCTTCCGGGCAGTCCAATATGGTGTTCACCATGAATCGGGTGCCGGCCTACGAGTCGGTCACCGCACACGCCAACTTCCCGGAGATTCGCATGTTCAATGCGCCGCTCGTCACTGCCGTCGAACCGCAATCCGACATCGAAGGCCATTGGAGCGCTTGCAGTCCCGACACAGCTCCAGGCTATTCCGCCGTCGCCTTCTTCTTCGCCCGAATGCTCCACCGAGAGCTCGACGTTCCCATCGGGATCATCAAAACCGCCTGGGGCGGCAAGCCGGTCGAAACCTTCACCAGCCGGGAGGCCTTGCGCAGCCTGCCGGAAACGCGACCCCTTGTAGATGCTGCCGTGAAAGCCGACCAATCCTACGATCCGCAAAAAGCGCGCCAGCGCTTCGACGCTGAGATGGTCAAGTGGGAAGCGGACGATGCTGCTTGGCGGGCCCAACCCGTCGATCAACGCGATCGCCGTCCCCGCAAGCCCGTCCTCGCCAAACGCGCCCTCGACACGGAAGGACAGCCCGGCGTGCTTTTCAACGCGATGATCCATCCATTCGCTGGATACACGATGCAAGGCGCCATCTGGTACCAAGGCGAAGCCAACGCCAAGCGCGGCCGTGTCCCCTATGACGTCACGCTGTCTCTCATGATTCGTGATTGGCGGGCTCGCTGGAACGATCCCTTCTACTTCAACTTTGTCCAACTGGCCAACTATCGCCAACCCTCAACCAAAGCGGGAACCCCTAGCTCATGGGCCCTCCTTCAAGATCGGCAACGACTCATATTGAATTTCACGCCGAAGACCGGTATGGCGACGATCAACGACACGGGCGAAGTCGACGACATTCACCCGAAGAACAAGCATGACGTTGGCGAACGCCTCGCTCGCTGGGCCCTCTCCGACACCTATGGATTGCCAATCGTCCGTTCGGGACCGCTCTTCGCCAAGGCCACCTACGACAAAGGCGCCGCAACAATCGAATTTCAATACGTTGGCAAAGGACTGAAAGCGCGAGACGGCAAAGCGCTCCAACGCTTCGAAATCGCCGGAGCAGACAAAGTCTGGCGCTGGGCCAATGCGAAGGTCGTATCTCCAAACTCGATACAAGTCGTTAGCGCAGCGGTTTCCAACCCCGTTGCCGTTCGCTACGCTTGGGCCGACAATCCGGAAGGCGCCAATCTCGTCAACAGCGAAGACCTGCCCGCATCGGTCTTCCGCACCGATGACTGGGACGACGCGGAATAGGGCCCATCTGGGTGATCGACGGCTTCGCCGATCGCCCCATAAGCCTTTGGCTACGCATAACCCACGAGCTTCATTGCAAAATGACGGAAGCCGAGCAGCCCTCACGCGACTCCCTTGGGCTTGAAAAAATGCCCCAGCGCTAGGGCGCCGAGGCATTGTCCTCCCATTCCTATTACGAACTTAAAATTCGACAGTAGACTGCTTCATTTCCAAGGCTCCCATGTAGAGAATGCCTGCGAAGGTAACGGCAGCGTAGATAATCAGTAGTGTCATTGTTTTCTCCTCCCAATTTAATTGCGTTTACGATTGGGAATACACCGGACGTCGCGCCGCAGTTGCGCGAAATTCGATTTTTTTGGAAATCGCTTTCGAATAGGGATTCCACTACGCGGAAGCAGGATCCCGTTTCACGGAAACAGCTTGCGAGGCAGTGGCGCTCCATTCGAAAAACCTGCTCGTCGCCTAGCGACGATCCTGCTCCTGCATTGCGGGATCCCTGTTAATAAAACTGCAGAAAGCGAATTCCTCTCGACCCAATTCGCAATTTCCATCAACGAAAATGAACGCGCTACGACTGCAGTTCTATTCCCATGCTCCCCCAATTCGAAACTACGATTCTTAAAGCGACCGGCGCGACCGAACTGACCGATCGCGAAGAAATTCAAAGCCTGTGGAGCGGCTATGGTAGTATCGCCCGCTACACGCTGAAAGGATCGGAAACGCAAAGCGTAGTGGCGAAGGTCGTACAGGCTCCCGACGAGGGCAGTCATCCCAGAGGCTGGAACACGGATCACTCTCACTCCCGCAAGCTCCGCTCCTATCGTGTCGAGACCGCATGGTACCAACGGTGGAGCCCACGCTGCGACGAGGCTTGTCGCGTGCCTCAACGCATAGCTACTGCGGCGCACGAAGATCAGACTCTAATCGTACTCGAAGACCTCGATGCGGCAGGATTCCCCGTTCGCAAAACGAATGTACAATCCCGGGACGTTTCTGCCTGTATCGATTGGCTCGCTCATTTCCACTCTCGATTCATGGGCGAGGCACCCGAGGGGCTCTGGCCAACTGGCACCTACTGGCATCTCGAGACCCGACCTGACGAGCTCGAAGCCCTGGACGACCTTCCCCTTAAAAACGCCGCTCCTACTATCGATTCCATTCTAAAAATCGCTCGCTTCCAGAGTTTCGTTCACGGCGATGCCAAACTCGCCAATTTCTGTTTCTCGCCTAACCGCAACGCCGTTGCCGCCGTGGACTTTCAATATGTCGGCGGTGGCTGCGGCATGAAGGATCTCGCCTATTTCATTGGCAGTTGCCTCGACGAGGACGAGTGCGAACATCAAGAGTCGCGGCTTCTGGATACCTACTTCGATTCCTTGCGCTCCGCTCTCGAACGCTACAACAGTCCCTATGAAGCCGAAGCGATTGAAAACGAATGGCGAACGCTGTTTCCAATCGCCTGGACCGACTTTCACCGTTTCCTCAAGGGCTGGAGCCCTGGACATTGGAAACTCAACAGCTACAGCGAACGGCTCGCTCGCGAAACGATTGAGCGGCTATGAGCTTTTCATCCGACCACCTGGAAGAACTTGCAGCTGCCGCGATAGATGCCGCAACGCAAGCCGGCTCCATCATTGCGGAACGAACAGGGGGTGACCTAAAAGTCGCTCTCAAGTCCGACAGAGAGGATCGAGCCGCTCAGGTCCTTACCGAAGTCGATGGACTATCGCAAACTTGCATTCTCGAAGTCCTCGAACCGACGACAGCGCGTTTCGATCTCGGCCTGCTCGCCGAGGAATCCAGCGACGATCACAGTCGCTTCGAAAAAGAAGCCTTTTGGTGTATCGATCCATTGGATGGAACCCTCCCCTTTATCGAGGGCGATCCCGGCTATGCCGTTTCCATTGCCTTGGTCGGAAAGGATGGAACGCCTCTAATTGGAGTCATCTACGATCCGCGATCGGCGACTCTGTATCACGCGATCCATGACACAGGCGCATTTAGAAACAATGCTCAATGGAATCCTCTTGGCGCCTCCACGAAAGGCGACTCTCTTCGATTCCTCAATGATCGCAGCTTCGCGAACCACGCTCTCTATCGCAACACGCTCGAAGCCTTTGAGGCATTCGCCCGCGAACGCGGCTACGCCAAAGTGGAAACCCAACTCCAAGGCGGCGCCGCAATGAACGCCATCTGGGCCCTTGAAAACGCCTCCGCCTGCTACCTCAAGTTTCCGAACGCCGATGGCGGCGGCAGCCTATGGGACTACGCGGCGACGGCCTGCATCTACCGCGAAGCGGGAGCGATTGCCGAAGACTTTTTCGGCAAGCCCTTCGAACTAAATCGATCGAAGTCGACATTCATGAATCACCGCGGCGTCATCTTCGCTACCGACCGTGATATCGCCGCCCTCGCAAAGACGCTGGATCCCCAGTAGACACGCTGGGTTCATTCACCGCAAGGTGGGCGGTTTCGCTCAATCCGGGCCACCTATCCGAAGAAGGGCTTTGCCAAATCATCATTTTCCTAGCAAAAAGCGGACTATGCTTCCGAAACGACTGTACCCTATCCTGATCGCCCTCCTGGCGAGCGCTACTCTTTCCGCCGCCGAGCGACCCAACATCCTCTGGATCATCATCGACGACATGTCGGCCAATCTTTCCTGCTACGGAGAGACGCTCATCGAAACCCCCCACATCGATCAGCTCGCTTCCGAAGGGACGCTTTTCACCCAGGCATTCGTCACCGCTCCTGTCTGCTCGACCAATCGATCCGCCTTCATAACCGGCATGTACCAGACGACGATCGGCTCGCATCAGCACCGCAGCGGACGCGGCGAATTGAAGATCCACCTGCCCGACGGAGTCCGCCCGATTCCCGAGCTCTTTCAGGAAGCCGGCTACTACACGGCCATTACCGGCTGGCCGAATAGAAATCGAGATACCATGGGCAAGACCGACTACAATTTCGAGTGGGACAAGGCCATGTACGACGGTCCCGATTGGAACAAGCGCGCGGCAGACCAGCCTTTCTTCGCTCAAATCCATCTTCCCGGAGGCAAGCACCGTGGCAAAAGTCGCGCGGATTTCAAGAGGCTCTCGGGGCGCGTGGCCGAATTGCTCGGCGATAGCGTCGATCCCGCCGAGGTAACCCTACCCGCCTACTACCCCAATCTGCCAACCCTCCGCGAAGACTGGGCGGCTTACCTGGATTCGGTTCGCTTGACCGACTCCTTTGTAGGCGAAATCGTTCAACGCCTAAAGGACGAGGGCGACTTCGAGAACACGGTCATCCTCTTCATGACCGACCACGGCATCAGTCACGCTCGCGGCAAACAGTTTCTCTACGAAGAAGGCATCCACGTACCGCTCGTCATCGCCGGTCCTGGGATCGAAGCCGACAAGCGCCGGGACGACCTCGTTGAGCACATCGACATCGCTGCCCTGTCGCTCGGTCTCGCCGGAATCGAGATGCCCTCGAAAATGCAGGCCCGCGATATTCTCGCCGACGACTACCAGGAACGATCCGCCATCTTCTCCGCTCGCGATCGCTGCGACGAGACGGTCGAACGCATGCGCTGCATACGCACGGAACGCTTCAAGTACATACGCAACTACTATCCCGCGCGCCCTCACTTGCAGCCCAATCGCTACAAAGACGCCAAAGACATCATAATCGCTATGCGAGCCGCCAACGCGGCGGGAGAGCTAGACGAGGTCCAGCAGTTGCTTTTCGCCCCGACGCGTCCCAAAGAAGAGCTTTACGATCTCAAGAACGACCCCCTCGAAGTTAACAATCTCGCCGACGATCCCAAGTACGCCAAGCGTCTCGAAAGTCTCTCCAAGCGCTTGGACAACTGGATCAAGCGAACCAAAGATCAAGGCGACGAATCCGAAGCCATGTTCGACAGCGATATGGCCGTTTACACCGCCAAAAATCAAAAAACGGACCTCGAGCAGCATCGAATTCTCATGGACAATATTAGCCTAATGAAAAAATGGGCCGCCGAAGGTAAATAAGGGAGGGCAAGCCAGTCCTCAGGCTGCCACCACAACCCCATTCATCTCTCATGCGCCTTCTCTTTCTCTCCATTCTCGCCCTCGCAAGCGCTGCCTGCGCAGCCATCGACCAAAACCCCTTTGGCCAACTCGAAGACGGGTCTCAAGTCACGCAGTACTCCCTCCGCAACGCCAACGGCGTGACCGTCAAACTTATCACCTATGGGGCCATCCTAACCGAGATCAGCGTTCCCGATCAAAACGGATCCCA
>CBFHHM010000005.1:278098-287009 GCA_965655705.1 Candidatus Pelagisphaera sp. | reverse complement strand
TAAGAACATCATTGCGGGTTCCAACAAGCTCGCAGACTACCTCGGACGCTTTCCCTCCGCCGCCGTCATCGGACGCTTTGCCAATCGAATCGCCAAAGGAAGCTTCTCCATCGACGGCGTCGAATATCAGGTCACCAAAAACGCTCGCGACAATCACATCCACGGCGGGCGCCAGGGCTTCGCCAAAGTCAACTGGACCGCCAGTCCCCATCCGCCCACTCCCGGACAATCCGGAGTCACCCTCTCGTACCTGAGTCGTGACGGCGAAGAAGGCTATCCCGGCAATCTCATTGCAAGCGTCCGCTATATTCTTAACGACCAAAACGAGCTGAGCATCCAATATACCGCATCGACGGACAAGCCCACCATCGTCAATCTAACCAATCACGCCTACTTCAATCTCGCCAACCAAGGCGGGTTCGAAAATCACGAGCTCTGGCTCAACG
This sequence comes from Candidatus Pelagisphaera sp., assembly GCA_965655705.1. GTDB lineage: Bacteria > Verrucomicrobiota > Verrucomicrobiia > Opitutales > Opitutaceae > Pelagisphaera. Next base: position 286,563 of record CBFHHM010000005.1, on the reverse strand, counting down.
CCGATCGCTACACCCTCGCCGACAGCCAACTCATACCCACAGGGGCGATCGCGACCGTGGACGGCACGCCCTTCGATTTTACGCGGCCGAGCGCCATCGGCTCGCGCACGAACCAAATCGGCGCCCCTCACCCGGGTATTTACGACGACAACTATATCATTACCGGCGGGGGCGCATCCCTCGTTCTCACCGCCCGCGTCTACGAACCGCAAAGCGGACGCGTCCTAGAAGTGCTCACCGATCAACCCGGCGTTCAACTCTACACCGGCAACCCCCGCGGCTTCTGCCTCGAAACCCAACACTACCCGGATTCCATCAATCACCCGCATTTCCCCTCCCCGATTACGCGCCCCGGGCAGCCCTTCGAGAGCGAAACCGTATTCAGGTTTTCAATTCGGGAGGACTAAGCAAAATCCCAGCAACTCTGACCAGGAAGCTGCCTGCGACCTTGGTCGTTCGAAAATCGGCTCGCGCCGCGTCTTCCTCAATGCTCGTCGCCCTGGTAGATCCACATCGGCTCCGTCTTGCCCGCGCGAACGAACCCCAGCTTTTCGTAAAACTCGATCGCATCGCGATCGGCCGTCAGCATCTGCTGATGCAAGTCTCGGTACCGCTCCTGCAAGCGCTTAACGATCGCCTTCCCTATCCCCTGCCGTTGATATGCCGGATGGACGAGCAGGTGCGGATAGTAAACCAACAAATGCCCATCGGAGATCGCATTGCCCAAACCGACCAGCCGACCCTCTAATCGAGCCGTCGCCAGCGAATGCGCGTTTCGTAACGCCGCCATCAACGTCTTGGGCTTCTTTGCCGACGACCATCCGTTGGCCTCATAGAGAGCCATGACCTCTTCCTCTGAGATATCGCCGTCTAATTCGTATTCGACTGCCATGCGTGTTTTATTGTGCGACTGAATTTCATCGGAACGTACGCTGCGACGCGACTTGTCCGCGTCCCATGAGACCCTTGTCAGGCCATATTGTAGATCACCTGTGTCTTTCCCTTCCACGCATTCCACAGAGTGTCGTCCACGATCAGGTCAGCAATGAAGTGACCCACATTGATTCGGCTGGTCTTGTCCGAATTGAATATGGCGCTCCTGGTTGGTCAAGCATGTATCTCATATTTAGTTACGACTTCCTCATCGACCAAACTGTCGGGCCGAACCGCAACCCATTCAACGCCCGCGTCGTCCGAGCCGATATGGCTGCGTAGGTATTCAGCGGCCTCCTCGTTATCCGAATGCGGCGGGACTAACAGCCGAATCAAACCGACAACGCACCTTTCCGCGAACGATATCGATTCCGCCAAATCGCGATTGCGACAACCTGTCGAGCTCATGAGCGCAAATTTAACAGGGCTCTTCGGCTCGTTTGCCTTGGTCGCCTCGCACAAGCGCCGCGTGGCATCGCTCACCAGCCGCCGCGGCATTCCATAGACCCCCTTGAAGCTCAGCGTGTGACCCAAGCACGAGGCAACAGGCTCGCATTCGGCCACATGCCGAGCTAGTTCCGCATCGCTAAGATCAAGTACTGCTGCATGCACCAATGACAAACGTTCTTTCGCCCCCACCGCTTGGATGAATTTCTCGGGAGACCTAACGATCGCCCGGACCCTCAGTCCACGGTCCAGCAACTGCCGCACGAGCAACCGTCCGGTCTCGCCGCTTCCTCCAACAACTAAGACCGTCATCTTCTTGGACCCTCGCATTTTCCTGTATTCATAACCAGCTACGGCAGCATTAATGACAGTTCACCCCGTTAAAAGGCGATAGGAAAACGGAAGCCAGCGTGCTGGCGTGTATTTACCTTAGTCGATCACGGCATTTCGATGATAGCTCATTAATGCCTTAAGTTGGATTCAGCATGATCGCTCAATCGAAGTTGTCGCCGAGGAAATGTGTAACCATCGCAACCCAAGCAAGTCCCGCAAGAATATTCAGGGAGCTCCCAAGGGGAGATCCCTAGCCGGCTAACCTAACAAATCTCGGAATCCGTTCATGATTGCCCTCGCCCATCAGAAAGCGCATTCTTTTCAGCTTCAACATTCAGATTATGCCACGTTTCCCCACCCTACTCGTTTTACTCTCCTCAATTCTAGCTGCCTCGTTCGCCAAGGCCGACCTTCCGAATGTGGTCCTGCTCATGGGCGACGATCACGGCTGGGACGAGACCGCCTACAATGGCCACCCTTACTTGAAAACGCCGGTCATGGACGAGATGGCCGCGAAGGGCCTCCGCTTGGATCGATTCTACAGCGCCGCTCCCAACTGCTCGCCCACTCGTGGCAGTTTCATGACCGGACGGCATCCGAATCGTTACGGCACCTTCAATCCCAACTGGTCGATCCGCCCCGAAGAGGTCACCATCGCTCAGGTGATGAAACAAGCGGGCTACGCTACCGGCCACTTTGGGAAGTGGCATCTGGGTCCGGTCAAAAAGGAATCCCCCACCAGCCCCGGCTCGCTCGGATTCGACGAGTTCCTTTCCCATGACAATTTCTTCGAACTCAATCCCAGCTTCTCCCGCAACGGCGGCCCGCCCAAAGTCTATCCCGGCGAGAGCTCGGAAATCGTCGTCGAGCATGCCCTCGACTTCATCGAGAAGACGAAACGCAACGGGAAGCCGTTTTTCGTCGTCATTTGGTACGGCTCGCCCCACGAGCCGTACGATGCCCTCGAGAAAGACCTCGCCCTCTATCGGAACCTGCCCAAAAAATTCAAATCGCAAACCACCAAGCTGACGAGCTTGGAGACCGGTACGGCCACCGAGCGGCCCGTCTACGATGTGATCCAAGAGCGCTTTGCCGAGATCACCGCTATGGACAGATCCATAGGCCAACTACGCGATCGATTGGACAGCCTATCGGTCCGAGACAACACTCTGCTTTGGTACTGCGGCGACAATGGCACGCCCGGTGGGGTAAACGTGGCTTCGCCATTGCGCGAATCCAAAGGCTCTATGTACGACGGAGGCATCCGCGTCCCAGGGCTCATCGAATGGCCCGCTCGCATTAAGCGACCCGCCGTATCCAAAATTCCGTCGGTCACAAGCGATATATTGCCTACTCTATGCTCGATCGTCGGCCAACCCTTCCCGCAACGCCCCATCGACGGCATAGACCTTACGCCTATTTTCGATGGAAAGATGGATAGCCGCCCCTATCCTATATTCTTCTGGTCCTACGATTCGGGCAGCGAGCCAGCGCGAAATCCAAGACCCTACATCGACGCCAGTCTCCAGAAAGGCACGACGCCGCTGGTCAAGCTCATGAGGGGCGAAGCGACACGTACCTTCGTGAATTATCATCACCCCTACATCGTGCCGGAAGATTTCCGAGGCGCCAGAGCCGCAATGGATGGGCGCTACAAGCTCGTCATCCACGATCGAAACGAATTCAAGCGCGAACTCTTCGACCTGGAAAAGGATCCCGGAGAAAAGAAGGATATAGCCGAGCAGAAGCCCGAACTCGTTCGCACGCTCGAAGCTCAGTTAAGAAGTTGGCAACACTCGACCTTGCTTAGCCTCACCGGCGCCGACTATCGATAGGTTATCTCCTCTCTCGCGCGAATCCTCCTTCGAACCAGTCGGGTCTCCCTCTCGCCTACGCTGACAGTTTCCTTCTGCAACATCCTGCGGCATTTGGACCTGCCGCCCCTCCCCTGAACCCAAAATCGTCACGGATCCACCGTGCCGTACCCTTGTCTTCCGCTGGAAAGCGCTTTTTACTGCTTCTCTCGCCTTCGAATTATCAAAGCCTCGCTGACCTATGCTCATCACTCGAAAAATCGGTAAACTCATTCGCGGCAAAGCGACTCCCTTCCAGCTCGTCTCCGCTAGTATTCTCGGCATGCTCATCGGATTCGCTCCCGGCTTCAAGCAAGCCCCTGGACTCATTGTGTTTTGGGCGCTCTGCTTGCTCATCCTCAATGCCAACCTATTCCTCGCCGGCATCGCAGGCCTATTGGGGAAGCTACTCTTCTGGATCTCCATGCCGCTTGCCTTCGCAATCGGTCGCTTTCTGCTTGAAGGCCCAACCGGTGGGCTCTTCTCGACCTTGGCCAACGGACCGATCACCGCCTACTTCGGCTTCGATTACTACGTGGTTCCTGGCGGACAGCTCCTGGGACTGGTCCTTGGACTCGCGCTCGGCATCGGGCTCGCTCGGGCTCTGGGGTCCTATCGCCGCAAGATGATGAGCCTCGAACAAGACTCGGAGCGAATGAACAAATGGGCCTCCAAGGGTTGGGTCAAAGCCTTGAAGTTCATTTTTCTCGGCTCGGGCAAAGGCAAGAAGAGCTACGAAGAATTGCTATCCAAGAAAGTCGGCAATCCGATCCGTATTCCGGGCGCCATTTTCGCGCTTGTCCTCGTCGGCCTCATTTACGTGGGGCTGCGTAGCCTGAGCGATCCGATAGTCACCTCCGCCATCAAAGCGGGCCTCGAGGAGGCCAATGGAGCCACCGTCGATCTCGAAAACGCCCATCTCGACTTGGAGGCTGGGAAGCTCGAATTGGACGGACTCGCTCTCGCCGATCCCGAAGCCTTAAATACGAACCTCTTCGCGAGCGACCGTATCGTCGCGGATATCAGCTCGGCGGATATTCTTAAAAAGCGCTTCTCCATCGACAGTCTGGTTTTCGAAAACGCTAAGATCGGCACCGCTCGCCCCGATGCGGGCGCCCCGAAAGGAAGGAAAGCCGATACCGAAAAGGCGTCTCCCATTCAACTGCCCGACTATCAGGATCTCGGGGCGGCCCTGGAGAACGCTCCCGAATGGAAGGAACGCCTTTCCCAAATTCGAAAATGGCTCGAAGCGCTCGGCGGCGAAAGCGAATCAGGCGAAGAAAAGGCGAGCTTCGAGGACATGCTCGCCAGCCGCATCCAAGCGCTCGGTTACACCAATGTCGCCAAGCAAGACATGCTCGAGGGTAGCCCCATGTTGTGGATACGCAACTTGGTCGCGACCCAAATCGAAACGGGCTACTTCGAAGGAGCCACTATCGACATCCAAGCCAACGACCTATCCTCGCAGCCCGGACTCCTCGCTAACGATCCGAAAATCGACATCGTCTCCTCCGATGGAGCGTTCAATGCCTCGCTTCAATTGGGAGCGGCCGCAGGTCGAGCTGACAATATCATCGCTCTGGAGCTGAAGGACCTTTCCGTGGATGCCATCGCCTCCAAGCTCAAAAGCGATGGACAAGCTCCCATCTCGGGCGGAACGATGAACGTGACCGTATCCGGAAAGCTGAGCGCCTACGATTCCGACCTTACCATTACTCCGACTTTCAAGGGATCAACGCTCCGCCTTGGCAGCGCTCAAGCGCCCGCAGATGGAATCAGCGTGCCGATCGCCCTGCGCGGACCGATCGACAATCCCGCCTTCAAACTCGATTCCAAAGCCTTTACCGACGCGATCGCCAAAGCCGGCAAGAAGGCCCTTCTCAACGAAGCGGCAAAGGAACTGGGAATTGAAGGCATCGAGTCGAAGGAAGGCGAAAAGCTGGAAGACACCGCCAAGCGCCTGCTCGGTGGATTTCTCAAGAAGAAGGACGAAGAGGAGAAGTAGAACGAATTCCCGGCAGTTTCCTTGCTCGGCGGGCCATCGAATGACTATCTCCGTCGTCATTCCAACCTACAATCGTCGCTACTCGCTGGCTCGCTGCCTCGACTCCGTCCTCAGGCAAAGCCATTCGCCTAACGAAATCATCGTAGTCAACGATGGCTCTACCGATGGCACCAGCGATTGGATACGCGAGCATTACTCGGATATACATCTAATCGAGCAACCGAATCAAGGCGTCAGCGGCGCTCGCAATGCGGGAATTCAGGCAGCTACCGGCCAGTGGGTCGCCTTTCTCGACTCGGACGACTGCTGGCTGCCAGGCAAACTCGAAGCGCAACTTTCCGCCATCGCCAGGAACCCGGACTGCGCGCTCTGCCACACCGAGGAAATCTGGGTACGCAATGGGAAAATCAAGACGCCGCCACCGGCTTACCGAAAACAAGGCGGGTTTATCTTCGAATATTGTCTTTCCCTTTGCGCGATATCGCCATCTACCGCAATGATCCGCCGCAGTCTTTTCGACGAGGTCGGCTTTTTCGACGAGTCCCTGCCAGCCTGCGAAGACTACGATCTTTGGCTGCGGATTTGCTCCCGTTATCCCGTCGTTCTTGTCCGCGACGCCCTCATCGAAAAGCATGGCGGCCACTCCGACCAGCTATCCAGCCAGCGCGGTCTCGACGAGTTTCGTATTCAAGCGATCGATAAACTTCTACAAGCGCCAAAGCTACCGCGTGAATACCGAAAACAGGCAATCGATACGCTACGTTCGAAATGCGCGATCATTGCGATGGCTGCCAAAAAATCCGGTCGTCTTACGGACATGCGGCGCTTCCAGCGAATTGCCGAGCGTCACAAGCCCTATGCTTAGGTCTTGCTCCGATTTCCAATCTCCCGCTATTTGACTGCCAAAAATTCCTCTACCATTCTTTATCTATGTCTACTCCATCCAAACCCTCCATCGGATTTATCGGACTCGGCCTCATGGGCTCGGCAATGGTCGAACGCCTGCAAGCGCTCGGCTATCCAATGACCGTTATCGCCCATCGCAAACGTAAAGCGATCGATGCCGCGGTCGCCCGCGGCGCCACTGAAGCGAAAACCCCAAGCGAACTCGCCGCGAGTAGCGAAGTGGTTATGCTCTGCGTTGACACGTCTAACTCAGTCGAAGCCAATATGGACGGTCCCGACGGAGTCATCGAGAACATCAAGCCAGGCTCGCTCGTCATCGACTTCGGAACTTCCCTTCCCGGTTCCACCCAGCGCCTTACCGCCGCCTTGCAAGAACGCGGCTCCTCTATGATGGATGCCCCCCTTGGGAAAACGCCCGCCCATGCCATCGATGGACTGCTCAATATCATGGCCGCCGGCAGCGATGAGGATTTCAATCGCGCCAAACCTATCTTCGACGATCTCGGCGAAAACGTATTCCACGTCGGCCCTATCGGAGCGGGCCACACCCTTAAGCTCATCAACAACTTCTTCGCCATGACCACCGCTTGCGCCATGTCCGAAGCCTTCGCCATGGCCGATTTGGCGGGCATCGAGCGGCAGACGCTCTACTCAGTCATGTCCTCCGGACCGCTCCATTCGGGCATGATGGACTGGATCAAGGCCAGCGCCATTGACGGAATCAAGGACCAGCTCGCGTTCTCGATTATCAATGGAGCAAAGGACGTAGGCTACTATGCCAAGATGGCCCAGGACTTGGACGTCCCCAGCTTCATCTCGCCCGCCACGAAACAGGCGCTCGAACAGGCCCGGGACAGTGGTTGGGATCAACGCATGGTTCCCGAAATGGTGGACTTCATCGCCGAAAAATTCGCCAAGTAAAAGCGAAAGTCCATACTGTAGAGGCAGCGCTTGCGCCTCTCCGGCCACATCGCTGAATATCGGCGACATTCAGCTCAAAGGGCTATATGTTGGTCGCGCGACTTTCGATACATAATCGCTCCAAGGCGACTTCGTCGACATCCACCCCTAGACCTGGTCCAATCGGGATATCGACATACCCATCCTTCTGCTCGAACGAAAACGTTCCTAAATCATTTCGAATCGGGTTGGGCGTTTGATCGAATTCCATAACCGGCTCCTGCTCGAAGGGACGAGGCTCATGAGCATACGGACATGCGGCGAAAGTGGAAGTGGAGTGAATCGACGCTGCGATCATTATTGGCGAGCCCCACACATGCGGATTTGTCTGGATTCCCATCGCGTTGGCCATAGTCGCAACCGTTCGCATTTCCGAAATACCCCCGACCTGCGAGATATCGGGCTGGACGATGTCGACGGCGCGGCGCGAGAGCAGGTCGCGATTCTCGCTGCGTCCTCGCAAGACTTCTCCGCCCGCCACGGGAATCGACTGACCCGACTTCACGGCCAAGTAACCTTCGACGTCGTTGGCCAATACCGGTTCTTCGAACCAAGCGATATCCAATTCCGCCAACCTGAGACCCATCTCGATAGCGACGCTGGCGTTGTAGGCCTTGTTGGCGTCGACCATCAAGTAGAGCTCCGATCCGATCGCCTCGCGCAAGGCCAGGGCTCGTCTGAAATCCTCGCGAACGCTCTGTCCGCCAATTTTCATCTTCATCCCCTTGTATCCAGCATCTTTGTACGAAAGCGCTTCTTCGATTAGTTTCTCCGGGAAGTCGTCCTTTCGATAGTACAATCCAGTCGCATAGACCGCCACTCGATCGCGAAGAGATCCGCCAAGCATTTCGGAGACGCTTTTGCCGGACGCCTTGCCCGCAATGTCCCAAAGAGCGATATCGATGGCGCTGAGCGCATCGCCGCCGAAGCCGCCCGCGCAATTCTCGTTGTGTAAACGATGGAACATTCGATGCCAAAGGCGATTGATGTTCAGCGGATCCTCTCCCAACAAAACCGGACCAAACAAC
>CBFHHM010000005.1:271560-277999 GCA_965655705.1 Candidatus Pelagisphaera sp. | reverse complement strand
TCATGGATGACCGACGCCGACAGCGCCCGACCGCCTTCGCCCCACCCTACGATCCCTTCGTCCGTCGTGATGCGCGTGATCAAGCACTGTCGCTTTTCCGTCCAGTCCATAGACCAGCCAAAGGGTTCGTCGAGTGGACACTCGACGTGGAAGGTTTCGATTTTCGCGATATTCATGGGACGAACGCATTTAGCAAGTACGCGACCCGATTGACAATCTCGGAAGCGTTTCGCGAACGCAATCGATCATCTTTGGCGCATTCCCTTGTCTTCGATTCCCGTTATGCCTAGCGAAATGAGTAACGTCTGGGCAGATGCCAAGACATGGTTCTTCGGACTAGGCGAACAATACGGAGTAGATCCGATCGTGTTCGGATCCATCTACGTAGGAGCGATTCCTCTCTTCTTCCTGTCCATCGCTTGGCTGCTGAAAGCGAAACGATCAGACAAGCCACTGACCCTGCCTGCCCTTTCAGCCGGATTCTGGTTCATTTCTTCCTACCTCTATCTTTTCATCGCAGGAGAGCATATTCCCTGGCGGGTGTACGCGGCAGTCCTCGTTCTCATTGCCTTCGGAGGAATCAGCAGCTACCGAGGCATCCGCGAGAAACTCGGGTAGGCCCAATCCCCCTCCTCCAAGCTCGATTGTCGCAAATATCGCCCAACTTAAGCGCTTGCCAATAAGCGACTTAATTGCAACGGACGATTTCCTCGGGAACCCATGGAACACGTTTCGAGTCCGTTATTCGGAATTCCTGCGACTATTCGCGATTTTCCATGGAGAATAGAGCCTATTTGACTCTCAACGCTTAAGTTGGCTTCATCCGAGCTCGATTATTAAAAAATAAGCGGTCAATCGCCAAATTGATACGATCAAGCATTATGAAACACGCACTCAGCCTCCTCGCTGTCCTTACTCTCATTAGCTCTCAATCGAGCTTCGCCGCTCGCAAGGTCGTGCTCGACGCTCGCATCGACGAAGCCATCGAGGAATTCTACGCCGAAACTTCGGCCGGCAAGCAATTAGCCAAGAAAGCCAAAGGCATGCTCGTTTTTCCCACGGTAGGGAAAGCAGGTCTAGGGGTTGGCGGCGAGTACGGCGAAGGCGCCTTGATCATCAACGGCAAGAAGGTGCAGTACTACAGTACCGCCGCGGCTTCTATCGGCTTTCAGATTGGCATTCAGAGCAAGCGGCAAATCATACTCTTCATGGAGCAACCCATCCTCGACACCTTTCGCGACAGCGAAGGCTGGGAAATGGGCGTCGATGGCAACGTGGCCATCGCTACGTTAGGCGCCGGAGGAGAAGTGGATACGAAGACCTTGAATCATCCCGTGGTCGCTTTCGTCTTCGGCAACAAAGGCCTAATGGCCGATGTTTCGCTAGCTGGCTCCAAATTTTCCAAGATCGAAAAGAAAAAGTAGGGCGAGAGAGCGCTCGCGCCCCTTGGGCGTGGAACGAGCGAGCCGAACAGGCTCTCTAGGCGTCTAATAATACGCTGGCTATCTCCCCGAGGCGTCCCATCATCGCGAATACCTATGAATCGCGACGGTGGACTCGATAGACTGGCATCGGAGCCCGACTGGGACATAGTCGTTATCGGGGGTGGAGCAACCGGCCTTGGAGCCGCCCTCGACGCCGCCTCTCGAGGGTACCGAACGGCCTTGATCGAACGGTCCGACTTTGCGAGTGGCACATCCAGCCGCAGCACCAAGCTGGTTCACGGGGGCGTGCGTTACCTTAAGCAGGGAGACATTCCCCTCGTTACCGGCGCATTGCGCGAACGAGGCCTCCTCTTCCAGAACGCGCCGCATCTCGTTCACCCCCTTCCCTTTATCATACCCAGCTACCACTGGTGGGAGTCGCCCTATTTCGCTACCGGTCTCAAGCTATACGATTGGCTAGCGGGCGATCTCGGCATCCGCAAGACACGTATCCTCGATCGCGACGCTGCCCTGGAACAGATCCCGCTTTTGAATCAAGACGGATTCCGCGGCGGAGTCCAATATTGGGATGGACAGTTCGATGATGCCCGACTCGCAACGGATCTGGCATCCAATATTTGGAAACACGATGGGATCGCCCTCAACTACGTGGCCGCAAAGGAGCTGATCAAGGAGAATGGACGCGTTTCCGGGCTGGTCTACGAAGATACGATCACTGGAAAGACCAGTGAAACTCGAGCCAAAGCGATTATCAACGCGACAGGTGTATTCAGCGACTCTATACGGATTCAGGATAACGCTAGCTCCGTTCCTTTCATACGGGCCAGCCAAGGCGCCCACATTGTCGTCTCCCAGGACCTGATCCCAATGAAGTCCGCTTTTATCGTCCCGAAAACGACTGACGGACGGGTACTCTTTGCCATCCCCTGGAACAATCGAGCGATCATTGGAACGACCGACACTCCAGTAGACTCTATTTCCGAACACCCGAGGCCCTTCAAGGAAGAGATTCAGTTCATCGTTCAAAACGCGACCAACTACCTCGACATCGCTATTCGCCCAGAAGACATCAAGGGAGCCTATGCCGGCCTGAGACCCTTGGTCAGCCTCAATCCCAAAGCAGGATCGACTGCCAAACTCTCTCGCGATCATCATATCGAGATTTCCGATACAGGACTCGTAACGATCGCCGGCGGCAAGTGGACCACCTATCGAAAGATGGCCGAGGATGTCGTCGACCGAACAATTGCCGCCCACGATTTACTTGAAAAGCCGTGCATGACGGAGTCCTTGCCGATCGAAACCGACTTTCCCGACGCGAGCGGGGATACCATTCACCCCGACCTGCCTTACACGTGGAATCAAGTCGATCACGCGATCGCGAACGAAATGCCCCAAACAATAGAGGACGTCCTGGGTCGGCGAACGCGGAGCTCGGTGCTAGACGCGCGAGCGGCCAGCGAGGTCGCTCCCGACGTCGCGGATCGGTTAGTCGCCGCAACAGCGCTGAGCGAATCTGCGAAAGCCGATGCCATCGCCGCTTTCCAGGAAGCGAATCGTCTCCCGGAAGCGTTGTAGCCTCGAACACGAAGGGGATTTTTCGGATTGAAACGTGGGTCACACGCTCGAATTGCTTGGCGAAGCGCAACGGCTGAAAACTCGATTCATCTCAATACCTCTTCGGCCTGGGAAAAAAGTTTCGCGCGCCCCACCTGAGTGCCGTACGCCGACAGGGCTCTTGGTCCTTGGTATGTTCAAGTGGGCGACATCAAAGCGGATTCTGCAGTCCGGTTTACGGCCGAGCATCCTCCACTCATCACGTCTCCCGTGAAATTAAGGTAGGCAAAGAGCTATTGAAGCCAACGCCTCGAACACGGCAGGGCGCGCGAGTTAACGGACACTAGATTCGCCAGTCCTCGGGTCAACAGGAATGCGGACGCCGCCTAGTTTTCCCTCTTTTTTGACGCCCGCCATAGGGTGTAGACCCCACGACCTAAGTTAAAGGAAATCAAAAAGTTGAAAAAGAGCATAGGGAAAGCGATACCGATTCCATCAGGCGAGTATCCCAAAAGGATTGCCGCTCCCGCCAACGCAACGATGAACGTTCCCCCATCGCGCTTCCGCTTGGGACGCTCCCGGACCCAAATTGAAAGCGCCGCTGCGAGCCATACGACTCCTAAAACAACCGAAATAACGGCAAACCGTTGCCCATGCTCCAAATTGCCCTGGGATAGCTTCACCCATGCCATACTCGCCAAGAGCGCTTGATTGAAGAGCGCAAAACCGAAGCCCGCAGCAGCGGCAAGCGGCCAGGTTGCCGGCAAAGGACCATCGCCCCCTGTGGGAATTTTAGACGCGAGGGCGCAGGCAACCGAACATTGAACGCTATCCCCGGAAACCGATCTGCCGCAAATCGAGCAAGAAGCCGTTCGCTTGCCTTCCGTCATAGCTCGAGCTGAGAGATGATCAATTCTTGCAAGCTCGCGAAGAGCGCGTACGCCGCATAGCCGATTCGCTGCTCTTGGCTTAGCTCCTCTATCTCGAACTCTCCCGACTCTAGAATCTCGTCGGATATCTCCCCCAAGGCATGCTGGCGCAGCTTCAATCGCAGGGCAGCGCACCCCCTCAAGACAAGATCGGCATCGTCCTCATCGACAGCGGCCCTCCCCGTTTCCAAAAAATCGTCGTCGAACAAAGTCGCAATCGCCGCCAAGTCCTTCCGCTGGGAATTCATCAAATCGCTGGACCAAAACTCGGAAATCAGCTCGTCCTCTTCCGGAGGCGAGTTCAGAGAGGCCAATTCCTCGTTCAATTCCTCCATAAGCGGGCGCGCATACTCGAGCAGAGGAAAGACGGAATCGATATCCAACCTGAATTCGAGCCTATTCATTCTTTTCCAAAATGGCGTTCAAATGCCATTCCTGCAATTGATATAAATAGGTTTCCGCCTTCTCTCGCTCGCCAATCCAAACCGTGGAGCGGCCCAACTCGTGTACTTCGCGCATGTGCTTTTCCGCTTCCGAATGGCTCATGCCGAGCACGCGCTTGAACACCATCGTAACGTAGGACATAAGATTGACCGGATCGTTGAGCACGATCACGCTCCAAGCGCCCGACAGTTCGGAGCGCTCCTCTAGATCGGTTTCCGGAAGCGACGCGCCGCCACCCTGTATAAAAGATACCATTACGCTTCGGTCGCCTTGGTCCGAACGAGCGCGGCAATCGCATCAACCGCTTCGCCAATCGCTATCTTGCTCGCCGAATCCTCCTCGCGCCACTTGACCTCGACAATACCTTCTTTTAAGCCCCGCCCCCCAATCGTGACGCGCAAAGGAATGCCAATCAAATCCGCGTCCTTGAACTTCACCCCTGGACGTTCATCCCGATCGTCGATCAACACGTCCGCCCCTGTCGCTTCGGCGGCTTCGCCAATGCCCTTGGCCAAGTCAGCCGCTTCTTCCATATCTGGATCGAGGACGGTTATGACCACGTGATAGGGAGCGACGTTCCAAGGCCATTTGATACCGAACTTGTCGCGCGATTGCTCGATAACCGCTTGGACTGTACGTGAAACGCCAATACCGTAGCAACCCATGACCGCTGGCTTGGTGTTCTTCTCGGAATCGTGAAACTTGGCGCCCCACTGCTCGTTTTCGCTGAACTTGGTTCCCAGCTTGAAAATGTGGCCCACCTCGATGGCCCGAGCGATCTTGAGCGGCTTGCCTGACTGAGGACAGGGCTCGCCCGCCTTCACGCGCCTGAAATCGCCGAATGAATCGATATCCAAATCGCGGCTTACGTTCACGTTTTTCACGTGCATCGCCTTTTCATTAGCTCCCGTCACTCCATTGCCGATCAACCGTATCGCTTGGTCTCCAAAAACCCCATCCAGCTTGGATCGGTTGCCAATCGTACCCTTGATCGCTCCCAAGCTGCCAGGATACGCTCCCATCGCTTCAAAGATTTCATCAACGGTCGCCGGTCGGATTACCTGGTAGCCGAGCGAAGCCAACTTCGCTTCCTCTACTTGGTCGCTCCCGCGAACGACCACCGCGAAGAGCTTGTCGTCTCCCACGAAAAGCAAGGTTTTGAACTGCTCGTCCGCCGGAATGTTAAACGGATCTTGTGAGAGCTTTTCGATCGTCTTAACGCCAGGCGTTTCGAATTTTTCCAGATCGCCAACCGGTTCCGCTTCCGCCAAGTCGGCGGGAACTAGTCCACTCGTCGCTTTTTCGACATTCGCCGAATAGCCACTCTCTTCGCAATAGACCACGTCGTCGTCGCCCACTTCAGCAGGGACCATATATTCGTGGGAAAACGCGCCACCCATGATGCCCGTATCCGCCTCGACCGAGATGAAGGTCAGCCCACAGCGAGCGAAAAACTTGTCATAAGCCTTGGCCATCCGATGATAAGTCTCTTCAGCCTTCTCGTCGTTCTCGTCGAAGCTGTACCCATCCTTCATCACGAACTCGCGAGCCCGCATAAGTCCGTAGCGTGGACGGATCTCGTTTCGGAATTTCGTCTGGATTTGGTAGAAGGTCTTACCCATGTCCCGATAGCTCGAGATCTCCGAACCGATCAGCGGCGTGATCACTTCTTCGTGCGTGGGCCCGAGCACGTACTGCGGATCTTCGCTCGCCTTGGAGCCTTTCGCCGCGCTGCTGACCGAATACATTACCTCGCGAACGGCGTTCCACCGGGGACCGCCCTTCCACTGTTCCGCGGGCAGTACCGCCGGCATGAGAAGCTCGATCGCCCCTGCGGCATCCATTTCTTCCCGGCAGATCCGAGACACTTTCTCGAGCACCCGCTTGCCTAGAGGCAGGAAGGCGTAAAGACCGCCTCCAATTTTACGCACGAGTCCCGCTCTTAGCAAAAGCTTGTGCGATTCGATTTCCGCTTCCGCAGGACTCTCTTTGAGGGTCGGGATGTAGGTTTTGCTCCAGTATTGCATACCAAAACCTATCAAATGACCCCGCCATTTTCCTCGT
>CBFHHM010000005.1:247983-271461 GCA_965655705.1 Candidatus Pelagisphaera sp. | reverse complement strand
GCAACGAGAAAATGAAGCGGATCGCGTCGCTTCAGGCTTTAACTTCCTCATAAAAAGCATTGGCCTGCCAATCCAATGCAAAACGACTCGCAAACCGGTAAGCCTGAACGCAAGCCATGGCCGATGTGGCCGATCGCCGTTTCGATCCTCACATTCATTGTCCTCTACACCTGGGTGCAGCTCGCCTTTCGCAAGGAGGAAAAGCCCTACGAACCGAGTCATCGAATGCAGCAGCGGCAACGAGACATTGCCGAAAAGAACATGTACGATTGGTACAGCCTAACAGCCGAGTCTCGTACGGAAGAGAGCGCCGCGCAATTGAGCAGCGATACCGTGAAAATCCGGTTCATCGACGGACCCTTGGAAAACGAATTGCCCGCTCAAATCGTCTACTACATTCCGCGACGGCCCCTCCTGGTCCCCGAGATCCAATCGCTTTCGGTCCCGAACGAAATCCGTTCGGAAGAACCCATTTCGATTCGTTTTCAGATGCCTGCAGCATATGGCGATCACCCGGATTTCAACATAACCAGTTTCTACAAGGAAGGGCTGATGATAATATTGGCGGAAATGCGAATCGAATCGGAACGGGAGCTCGCCGCCATTCCTAGAGATGGGTCCTTGAAAAACTACGAGTACGCGATCGATTCAGGGCCTATCGAAACAGACCGGATCGAGGTTCGGCTTTTCACGGAAGGCCAGGTCCGCGAATGGAGCGCGGCGATCGCGCGAACCGAATAGCCCTCGCAAAGGGGAAATCCATCTGCTCGAGCTTCATCTTGATCTTTTTCTAAATCGCTGGATAAGAGAGAGTCCAATAAGCCAGAATGGACGACCGCATATCACAGATTACGCCAGCAGATCTAAGGGGCATCCTAAACTATGTGCCTCGATTTCTCGGCCAGACCTTCGTCATCTCCCTCGATGGCTCGATTATCGATAATCCGAATCTACCCAATATTCTACTCGATATCGCCGTCCTGCGAAGCCTCCAAATCAAGGTTGTAATCGCCCACGGCATTTCTAAGCAACTTACGGAACTGGCTAGCGAACGAGACATAGCGATTTCCAATGCCGACGGCACCGGCCCGACCAATCCAGACACGCTGAAGTTGGCTATCCGAGCCTCCTCTCGCGTTTCGCATCAAATCCTCGAGGCCCTCACTCAAACAGGGCTCAAATGCGCCATCACCAATTCCGTGCGGGCCACCCCGATCGGAGTACTCAAAGGAGTCGACTACGAGCGCAGCGGCCGGGTCGACCGGATCGACGCCGAGTTCCTCGGCCATTTGATTTCCCAAAATATCATTCCGATTATCCAACCCATCGGGTTCGATCGAAACGGTCACACCTTGCGGGTAAACAGCGACCTGATGGCCATCGAAACCGCTTTCGCCCTTCGAGCGACCAAAGCCATTTTCGTTTCGAATATGTCGGGTATCGAAATAGACGGCGAGCTGAAACGCCAACTCCCCGTCGACACCTTAGCCAGTAGACTGGATGAGAGTCCGGATTCGGTTTGCGAGTCGTCTCGCAGCAAGGCGCGACACGCAGTTGCAGGCGTCGAAGGTGGGATTTCTCGTATTCATATTCTGGATGGAAATATTCACGACGGCCTAGTACGGGAAGTATTTTCCGCAGAAGGCGTTGGCACGCTTGTATACGGCAACGAGTACCAGCAAATCCGCCAAGCCAATCGAGCAGACGTCCCCCGCATCTATCACCTGACCAGCGGTTCGGTCGAGAAAGAAGAGCTGGCTCGTCGCTCCATCGATTCTATCGAAGCGGAGATAAATAATTTCTACGTCTACGAAATCGACGGCAATCTCGTTGGCTGCGTTCTCATTTCGCGATTCCAAGACGATTCGAAAACCGCAGAGATCAACGCCCTGTTCGTGCACTCCCTGCACCAGCGCCAAGGGATCGGCTCCAAGCTCGTCAACTACGCTTGCCTCCGAGCGAGCGAATGGGGCTGCCAGCGCATTTTAGCGTTATCGACCCAGAGTGTGGGATTCTTCAGCAGCGTCGGCGGCTTTTCCGAAACCGGCGCGAGCGCCCTGCCTCCTAACCGTCTCACTGACTACGAAGCTCAAAATCGAAAGTCCAAGATTCTCGTCAAGGACTTGCCGACTCAATGAAGGGTCAATCCAGGTAGGATTGGTTGGCGATGGCGCCTTTCAAACGCTCGAGCGCGCTCGCCTCCGCCTCATTGGACGGCTCGATATTGGCAATGAGATCTTCTAGGCGACGTTCGTTGGACTCCGACTTCACGGCTAATTCGCTCAAACTGCGAATTGCGTCCGGGCACATCCCTTCGGAGCGTGACGCCGCTAAGACTTTCATAGTAACTGCATCCAGTGATGACATCGCTATATTATCGGATTTCGATCCTCTCCCTTTAGATACCCAGCAGCATTCCGATGGGAGAGAAACCGTCTTGGCAATTGACCCGTCTTCCCAATACCGCAAATTGGGTAACGACTGCCTCCCATCGCTAAGTATCGCGTGATTAGAATCGTTTCAGATCTCCATTGGGGCCACAAGGCTAGTTTGATCAAGGATCCACAGTCTCTGGAGCCCTTGCTCTCCGAACCCGATACGGTTCTTTTCAATGGAGATACGCTTGAGCAGAAATTCGAGGATTCACCCGCTCATGCGAACGCGCCGCTCCCTTCCATCGATGAACTGCGAGAACGTCTTGAGACCTGGAAGACTCGCCCTGTCTTCATAAGCGGAAACCACGATCCGAAGATCTCTCATTATCACTATGCCGAACTAAACCAAGGAGAGATCCTGGTAACGCATGGGGACGGACTTTTCGACGAAATCGCTCCATGGAGCCAAAACGCTCAATTGCTCGAACAAGTCGCCTCAGACGAGCTGGCTCGATTACAAGCCTCCGGGAAGGTATCCTTCTACGATTTTCTATCTGCCATCAAGCGTGCCTGCGTCGAAGAGCACAGACGCGTAAAGGACTATGATCCAAGCGTTTGGGGAAAAGTCGAAATATTCCTGAGACAGGCATGGCCGCCCACCCGTCCCTTCAAGATTCTGGAGTGCTGGAAAGCCGCCCCTGGCCGGGCGGTCGATATGGCGAATCGCTTCGAGCTAAGCCCTAAATTTCTCATTTTAGGACACACCCACAAGCCATCGGTTTCCACCCAGGAAGGTATAACGGTCATCAACACGGGCTCCTTTTTTCCATGGCCCGGGGCTACCGCAGTCGATCTTCACCCCGACAAGCTTATCATTAGGAAAATAGTCAAAGGCCGAAACGCCTTTTCACTCGGGGATACCCTCCACGAGTTCGATCTTTCCATCGACCTGGATTCCATCCGAATGCCCGCGCCAGAAGGCCTAGCGAGACTAGGCTAACCCGACAAAATTCCTAGTATATTGAGCCATAGCGCCAACTCACCTTAGGCGCTGGAACCTGCGCCTAGGTTTCAAATGCGCTAAATAAGGGGTCGAGGGGTACACTTTCGCGATATTCTGGCCGTATATAGCAGGCAACGCAACCGCCCAATCCACGCCTGTAACCTGCTATTTTCCCATGAGCCTCGAACTTAACTTCACGAAGGACTCTCAATCGCGCCCAGAACGCGTAAGCCTACAAGATGGCGAAAGCCTCCAAGTATTCTCTGGCCAAGGGTTTCAAATCCGCAACTCCGAGATCGTCGCCCAGCTCGTTCCCCAAGACAAGGACCTGCAAATTGTCTGCCACGACGGATCGTCGTACTTGTTCAAGAATTTCCTGGACGTCGATTTCGATATCGAACCCCAACTGCAGTTGGACGAAGGGGAAGCCATCACCTGGCACAACTTCGTTCAGCAAACGGAAGGCATCGAGCAAGCCCTACAATCCGATGACCAAAGCAACCCGGCTCTCGCCTTCGCTCCCCTGATCGTCATTGCGGCAAGCGGCGATTCTCCCCATTTGGGATTCGCCCACTCGGAAGATAAGGTTAACGGCGAATCGGAAATCACTTCGACCGCAAACCCGCGCAACGAAGACGTTTCTCCTCAACAACCGGCCGATGAAATCAACCAAGCGTCAACCAACGATCCAGGACGCCGCGATTCGGGAAAGTCGGACGAAGACGAAGCGATTAAGCTCAGCCCGAATGGCGACCTAAGCCAATCCCTCGACGACGGAGCTACGGAGCTGACGGACGTCGATCCCGGATTCTTCGAAATCGACATCCAGCGTTTCATCGATTTAGGTGGAGACGGCGAACCCAATCAACCGATCATTACCGCCACCGTCGATGGACAAGACGATAACGAAATTGAAATCGATCCCGATACCGGAATCGCTCGCGTTCCCGACGACGTTTTCGAGGAGGATAATCAAATCGATATTGTCGTCGTTGTCGACGACGGCAATGGGCCTGATGAAACGACGATAACCGTAACGGAAACGAAGGACGGCGATGGAGCAGCGATGCGGCTACTTCTAAGCCATGATCGCATTTCAGAGAATATCGAAGGCGGCCTTATCGGAAAACTGGATACCGATGACGGGGGATCTGGCAGAGAGTTCGCTTATACGCTTAGCGACGATTCATCGGACTTATTCGAAATAGACGGCAACGTCCTCAAGCTGAAGGAGGGTATCAGCATAGACTACGAAGCGCACCCAGATGCGTATCCCATTCGCATCGTAGCGGAAGACGCAACAGGACACCGAATCGAACAGAGCGTCGACATCTGGCCCGAGGACGTCAACGAAGTCGCCAGCACGCAATCGTTCGGGAAATCGGGAATCGAGGACGTAAACGTTACCTTCAATCCAGAAGACTTCGACGCGGCTTTCGACGACGAGGACAAAGACTACCTGGAGATGATTAAAGTCGACGTTCTCCCAAAAAACGGAAACTTGCTGCTAGGCGACGACCCGATCGCGGCAGGCCAGTTGATCGACTACGAGCAAATCGAGGAAGTCGCCTTTAAGCCAGACGAGAATTGGAACGGCGAAACGCAGTTCTACTGGTCGGGTTTCGACGGACAGGCATGGTCCTCGGAGAACTCTCCGGTATCCATTTCAATCCAATCGGTGAACGACACGCCCATCGTAAACGTCGCAGTAGGCGACCAAATCACTGCGACCGACCAAGCGTTTTCAATGGCGCTACCCGATGGTTCCTTCATCGATTTCGACTTGGGCGATACGCTCTCTTACTCCGCCGACCTTCCCTATTGGCTGACGATCGATCCAGACACCGGCGCTATATCCGGGGATCCTATCGATAATCATATCGGTAGCCACAAGATTACCATTACCGCCACGGACAATTCAGGAGAATCGGTCAGTCAAGATTTCAGCATCACCGTTGAAAACACGAACGACGCCCCCACTTACACCCAAATTTCCAATACGTACATTAAGGAAGATGCGACGTTCCAACTGGATACTAGCGGTCACTTTGACGACGCGGACACCCCCTTCGGCGATACGCTAACATTCACCGCGACTCTGGAGGACGGCTCGCCGCTGCCCGATTGGCTCAGTTTCGATCCGCGATCGGGCAATCTTTCGGGGACCCCCTCCAACGACGATGTCGGAACTCTAAATTTACGCATCACAGCCTCCGATAGCGAAGCGGAAACCAGCCAGTCCTTCGCTCTCAATGTCGAGAACGTAAACGACGCCCCGACACTAGTCGCAGCGATTGAAGATCAATCGATCGACGAAGACTCGCTATTCGAGCTGGATACTTCCGAGCATTTCGAGGATGTCGACGCAGGCGATACGCTAACGTTCACCGCGACTCTGGAAGGCGGCTCGCCGCTGCCCGATTGGATTTCCTTCGATTCCACCACTGGAATCTTAGAGGGAACGCCAAGAAATGGCGACGTCGGAGCCATGACAGTGATCGTCACCGCTTCGGATGGTGAAGACTCCGCCAACGCTTCATTTCTTATCGACGTTTCGAATACAAACGACGGACCCGTCGTCACCTCAAAAGTACTGAATCAAACGGCGACGGAGGATTCCGTTTTCAGCTTAGAGGTCGCCGACAATTTCGCCGACGAGGATCTGGGAGACGAACTATCCTATACCGCAACGCTCGAAAATGGCTCGCCACTTCCGGATTGGCTCAAGCTCAATACTGCGACCGGAGAGTTTACGGGCACTCCCGATAACGGCGATGTCGGCCAGATCGCGATCACCGTAGTCGCTTCCGATGGAGAAGCAGAGGCCAGCGACACCTTCTCGCTCGCCGTCGAAAACACCAACGATGGTCCAACCGTCGTATCTCAAATTGGGAATACTACGACCGATGAAGACAGTGTTTTCGCTTTGAGTACCGCGAGTCACTTCGAAGACATCGACGAAGGAGACACCCTTTCATTCAGCGCGACGCTCGAAAATGGCGAGCCCTTGCCAGAATGGCTATCAATCGATTCAGAGACCGGAGCCCTGACAGGAACGCCGCGCAACGATAACGTCCGCGACCTCCGAATTCGGATCGAAGCGTCTGACGGAGATGCCAGCGCTTCGCAGGCCTTTACGCTAACCGTCGAAAACACCAACGACGCCCCCCATTTGGTTAGCGATTTCGACGCAGCCAACGCTATCGAGGATACGTCGTTCAATCTGAACGTATCCAACCACTTCGAAGACGAAGATCTCGGCGACGAACTTTCCTATTCCGCAACTCAGGAAAACGGAGATCCTCTCCCGGATTGGCTGAGCTTCGATTCATCCTCAGGCGAATTCTCGGGAACGCCGGAAAATGAAGACGTCGGCGATATCACCATCACTGTATTGGCATCCGACGGCGAAGCTACGGCAGAAGATACCTTTGCCCTTAACGTCGCTAATACAAACGATAGACCCTTGGTCGTCACGGAAATCGATGACCAATCAGTCAACGAAGGATCTTCCTTAGACCTCGATGTATCGGAAAATTTCGCCGACGAGGACGTCGGAGATTCCCTATCCTACAGCGCTACGCTCGGCAACGGCGATCCGCTTCCAAACTGGTTGTCTTTCGACTCCGAAACCGGGGAATTTTCCGGTACGCCCGACGACGAAGATGTCGGATCCTTCAATGTAATCGTAACGCTCTCCGACGGAGCGGAAACGACCCAGGACGGATTTTCCATTACCGTTAATGATGTCAACGAATTTGACGTATCCGCCATATCGGATACCGATACCGCTAAGGACGCGATTGCCGAGGACGCTTCCGCAGGCGACAGCGTCGGCATCGCCGCCTTCGCCAGCGACGACGACGCCACCAATAGCGACGTGGCCTACTCCCTCTCCGAAGACGCTGCCGACAACGACGTAGCCGAAGACGCCTCCGCAGGGACCGCCGTAGGCTTCGTGGCCTCCGCTTCCGACGCCGAGACCGAAGCTTCCATCGACATCGTCGTTACCGCTACCTCCGAGGACGCTTCCTCCTCACAGGAAACCTTCGCCATAGACGTGGCCGACGTTAATGAAGGCCCTACCCTTGTCTCTCAATTAGACGATCAGAGTACCAGCGAAGATAGTTCGTTCAATTTGGATGTTTCATCGAATTTCGACGATCCTAATACAGGTGATACGCTGGCATATTCAGCAGAGCTAACGAATGAATCTGGAGAAACGATTGGCGACGGCTCCTTGCCATCATGGCTCGTATTCGAATCTGCCACCGGTCAATTTTCAGGAACCCCTGAAAATGGAGACGTCGGCTCATTTTGCGTCACCGTAACTGCAACGGACGGGTTGGAGTCGATCAGCGATATCATTGGCATCACGGTCGAAAACACCAATGACGGTCCCGTCGCTTCAGCCGACGCTAACTCTCTCTCCGAGGACACGAGTTCGGTGGATGGAAATATCCTGTCGAACGATAGCGACGAAGACGCGGGCGACACCCTCGCCGTCAGCGATGTATCTGGTGGCTCCGTGGGTGGGGCAAAATCGGGAAGCTACGGAAATATCGTAATCAATGACGATGGATCCTACACGTACAATTTGGACACTTCCTCAGACGCCGTGCAGTCTCTCGACGATGGCGAATCCCTCCAAGACGCATTCACCTACACGGTTTCAGATGGTAATGGCGGAACTGATACCGCGACCCTTACCATCGACATCAATGGTTCTAACGACGGACCGACGCTCGAAAGCGCGATTACAGACCAGTCGACCGAAGAAGGAAATGCGTTCTCACTCGATATCAGCGATCGTTTTTCTGACATCGACACATCCGACACCCTCACCTACTCGGCATCCCTTACCAACGAATCGGGCGAACAAATCGGGGACGGGTCCCTGCCCAATTGGCTTAGTTTCGACACGGCCACGGGTCAATTTTCCGGCACTCCCCAGGATGGAGACGCTTCGGAGTTCTGCGTACAAGTCACCGCTTCGGATGGAGATTCCGCCACAAGCGATATATTCGCAATCGACGTTGACGCTTCGAATCCCGGCGAAACCGTAAATGGTAGCAATGGCAAGGATACCATCACTACAGGCGATGGCGACGACATCGTCGACGGAGGAAATGGGAAGGATACGATCACCACGAATGATGGCGACGACTTCATCGACGGTGGAAATGGAAAGGACACCATCGATGCCGGGGATGGAAACGACACGATTATCGGCGGGACAGGCAACGACGACATAGACGCTGGTTCCGGCGACGATACGATCGATGCTACCGACGGTTACGACACCGTCGACGCCGGTTCAGGCGACGATACGATAACAATCGACTATGGAGTCGGCGCTGGAGACGATGGCTCGGAAAGCGGATCGGGTTCAGGGTCCGGAAGCGGCGGTGAGATCGAATTCGGCATTTTCGATGGAGGCGACGGAGACGATGCGCTCGTATTCGAGGGAAGCGGTCTCGAAATAGACCTCACAGCAATAGACAGCGACGCAATAACGAATATCGAAACCCTCGATATCGACGGCAATGGAGGGAACTCGCTTAAGCTAAGCGCCGATGACGTCTTGGATATGACTGACAGTGAAAATCGCCTGTTCATTGACGGCGGCTCCGATGACGCCGTCGAAATCTCCGATGAATTCCAGAGCCAGGGGACCGAAACCGTCGACGGTGTAGACTACACGCATTATTATGACGCGGGAACGGAATCCCATCTTTTTATCAACAATAGCATCACCGATCTTGATACTTTCTAAACCTAGCCATGGAAGCAAACGCATCAACTGATATTTCGTTATCCACACTGCATTCCGTTCCGGATGCTACTTCTCTCCTGAAAGCGCTATCGGAGAACTTCGACCTGCCCAGCATCTGCAGCTGCCACTACTTCGCCAGCGGAAGCGCCGACATTTTCAAGATAGACTCGTGCAACTCCATTTGGTACGCTCGCATTAATGCGCATGGCATTAGAAGTCAGAGTCAAATCACGACCGAATCCGACTTGGTCGATCGGTGGAAACAATCGGGATGTCCGGTAACCGCCCCCGTCCGAAACAAACAGGGGGACTTTGTCCAGTCGTATGAAGCGCCCGAGGGGACGCGCTACTATGCTCTTTACGAGGAAGCCAAGGGCCATTCTCTTAGCACTCCTAATCCTAATCAGCTCAGGGATATCGGCATCGCCCTAGCCAACTTGCACAGCAAAGCTGACCGGTTTCCTCTTTCCAAGGACCTGCCCTTCTACGACCTCGACTATTGCATTTCGCAGAGTCTTGGACGAATCAGCGCTTTTCTCCACAATCGCAGCGAACTCAGGGAATTCAGTCTTCCGATACAAAGCGTGGGTACTGAGCTGAAGCGGCGACTCTCCAAGCTTCCGTTAGAGAGCTTCTCCTGGGGACTAATCCATGGCGACTTCATTCACGGCAATTTGAAACACCATGAAAGCAGCGGCCATACGATATACGATTTCGAAAGAATCGGATACGGATGGAGAGCCTATGAGATCGCATCCTACATCGGACATGCGGTAAGCCACCGAATTGTACGGGACCCAAGAAAGCTCTTCCAACAAGTAGCTGAATGCTTTTTGGAAGGCTACGAATCGATACGTCCTCTTCAAAACTCGGAGAAACGTTCGTTGCCTGACCTATATTTGATGCGACGTATTTGGATGACGAGTGTCGCCTGCTCTCAATTCGCAAATTGGGGAAGTTCCTTTTTCACCGCATCCAAGTGGAAGAAAAAGGCCAGGAATTGGAAACAATGGGAACAGCTGTATGCGAACAGTCGAATTTTTGACTGACCCTAGACCCAATCTATTCTGGCAGAGGAGCCTCGAGCAGGCCATGCAGTAAACGCTCTACGCATTCCAAAATAACGACCTCTGGATTTTCCCTTTCAATCGTCGATTGATCCAATTGCGATTCGTATACAAACAGACTCGATTCCATATGTCGCGCCACCAAGGGAATTAGCGGGCCCATGAACGAATCGTGGAAAATGACGGCCTTTCCAAGATCGACATCGCTATTCTCGTAGCGATTCGCGCTCCCTCGCTCGAATCTCCAGTCGCCAATCAATCGAGGATGGTTCTCTACGAGCATCTCAATACCGTAATCCTTATCCTGCCGTGAACTCTGTACCCCTAAAAGTTCGACTAAGTCCCCCTCGCTTCTCAGTTTCTCCACAAAGCGGATTCTAGGCTCTTCAAGCGGCCTATCGAGTTTCGAGCGTTCGAAAAAAGCTCGATACGAATAATACGCTCCCATTCCATTCCAGTGCGTATCCAATTTAAGGTACAAGGGTCCCGCTAGCTCTTTCTCGATTTTCAATTCCTCCAACGGAAATACAATGGAAACCGAAGAGCTATCAAGCCGATCCAACAATTGGTTCACTCGACTTCCATAGGGTCCCGACTCGATTCCATCGGTCAGGAATTCCGGATACACGGACACTTTATTCGGAGCAATCAAAATATAGAAATCGATGCCCCGATCCACAAGCCACCGATTCCAATTTTCAAAATAGGCCTCCAAGCGATCCAACTCGTTATCGCTAAATCTAATAGCGCCCGTATGGTCAAGGATCGGATCGCTGTCACCGCCCCACGAAAGAAAGTGCCAGCCTTCCAAACCGCGAATCGCATCGCTGGAACTAGCATTCAACCATCCTAATTGGTAACGCGCTTGGCGGTAGGACCCTATCAGAATTCCCCTCAGGCCGAATCGATCGCCATACCAGTCTTCGATCGCTTTCGGATAATCGATGTAACGGTTGTCCAACGATGGGAAAGGCGCCAAAGCTCTCTTCTCCATCTCCTTTAGACTGCTCGCGCGAAATGGAGTGAATGCCAGCGGGAGCAGCAAAATGCCCACGAACAGGGCCACCCATACGGTCTCCAGAATTCCTTGTCCCTTCGATTTTTCGTTGTTCGCAGCCATGCTAGAATCTAAAATAGAGGAACGGGCTGTAGGTGTTGCTCGCTACCGTTGCCATGCAAAGCGCCAAAACGATGAGGGCAATGGACCTCGTTAGAATTCCCCCAAAGAACGAGCTCTCGGAATGATTCCATCGGCGCCAAAGAGCCTGAAGCGTTGGCGTCGAAAATGCGACTGCAATTCCAAGAGCCACATAAACCTCCGTTCCGATTGTCTCCAGATTGACCAGTCCAGCGCTAGTCCCTCCGAAAAGGGCGCTGCAAAAATCGGCAGCCGCCTCCAGGGAATCGGATCGGAAAAGGACCCAACCTAAAAACACGACACCCATTAGATAAACTCTTTGAAACAGCGAGGGGCAACGCGCCAGGAAATCCCCGAATTTCGATCTCTCCAAAACCAAGAACACCCCATGGGAAAGTCCCCAGATAAGAAAGCTCCAACTCGCTCCATGCCAAAGTCCGCACAAAGCAAATACAACCATAAGATTCAGACCGACGCGGCCCAAAGATTTTCGATTGCCGCCTAATGGAATATACAAGTAGTCCCGAAACCAACGGGAAAGCGTCATGTGCCAGCGTCGCCAAAATTCGCGGACACTTTTAGCGGAGTACGGAAAGTCGAAGTTCTCTGGAAATCGAAATCCGAGCATACGCCCGATACCGATCGCCATATCCGAGTATCCAGAGAAATCGAAATAAAGCTGAAACCCGTAGCACAGCAAGCCGAACCAAGCCAGCGCCATACTCAAGGTTCCCGGTTCCGCATCGAATGACATATCGGCGGCAATAGCCAGCGTATCGGCGATCAAGACTTTCTTGGCCAAACCCCTCACGAAGCGCAGGGCGCCTTCTCCAATCATGGAAACACTACGCTCTCGCTTCTCCAACTGCCATTCGATCTCCGAATACCGAACGATGGGACCGGCGATCAATTGAGGGAAAAGCGACAAATACAGCCCTACGCCGGCAATGCTATTTCGAGCGCGGCATTCCCCGCGATAAACGTCCACCAAATACGAGAGCGCCTGGAAGGTGTAGAAGGAAATCCCAATCGGCATCGCTGGCCAACTCGCAGACGCCCTAACAAGCCAAGCGGCCCCTGGAAGGGCGGATAGATTTTCCAGAACGAAGACCCCATACTTGAGCGCAACAAGCATAGATAGGTTCAAGGCGACTCCGAATGAAAGCCAAACCAACCTGTTCGATTCCTTCGCATCCAGCGCACGCCCAATCGCGAAGTTGAACCCGATCGAAACCAGCAAAGCCAGCACGAATATGGGTTCTCCCCAGGCGTAGAAAAATAGACTCGCTAGCAGCAAAAGCGGGTTCTGCGCCTTTTTCCCCAACGCCAGACTCGCCAGCAATACGATTGGCAGAAATGCGAAGAGAAAAATAGGCGAACTGAATACCATTCGTCCACCACGCTAGACGCCACCCAAGTTTGCCGTCCAGCGCGAATCTCGCAATTCGACCCAAACGATCCAGTATTTTAACTCTTGGGCTGTCCGATCGGCGTCATGCTCGACGGCAGGAAGCTATCCGCCAGAAAGTCGAGCGCTCCCTGGGCATCCGAAACGATGTTTTCCATTTCTTCGTCGAGCGGATTTCTCCAATCGGAACCATTCGCGAGCATCCAGCTAGAAGCCGTTTCATTGGATGTCTGCGACGATTCGGAATGCGCCATCGACGCGAGATCTCCCGATTCGGAAGGAAACTCAGACCAATCAAGCGTCAATGCAAGCGCTACGCAGGCGGCTATCCCTATCGCGATTTCCTTCCAAGGCCGCCTCTCTGAGAGTGGCTTTTCTTGAAGGGGTTCCCCCCTCCCAACTTTCCGAGGATCCTACCAACTCGCTCGGGTTCCGTCTCTAACGGCTCATGCTTGAAATCCTCCCTCAAGGCATCCGTCAAACGCTTCTCGTCTTCGAGACCCGATTGCAAACGATCGTCTTTTTTGCAGGCTCGCTTCAACCAACGAGGCAAGGGCTCTTCCGAAAGGGAATACCAACCAACGAATATTCTAAGTATCCGTATTTACATTACTTTAATAGATTGATTTTCTTCAATTGATTTCGGGCGCGAAAGAGCATTATTTTCACATTCGTTTGCGTCTTGTTCATAACGCTGGCAATTTCTTTTACGGAAAGATCTTCGACGTATTTCAAGACAAGGGCTTCACGGTAGTCCGCCTTGAGCTTCTTCGCGGCATTCCAAATCGATTGGCTGCTATCCGCTTTTTCCGCCTCATCCGATGGACTCGAGGCTCCATCGGCAATATCGAATTCGAGAGGAGACATTTCGCGAGCGCTTCGGTTGTGATTATAAACCGTCCTCCGAGCGATTGTGTAAAGCCAAGCGCTAAAGGCGTATTGGCTGTCGTATCGATGAAAGTATCGGAAGGCCTTGACGAAAGTGTCCTGCGTCAGATCTTCCGCATCCTGTCGACTACGAATATAGCGGCCGATAAAGCGCAGAACCTTGCCATGATACTGCTCGACCAGCAAAGCGAATGACGTGTCCGATCCGCCTCCAAGGCCTTTTTCAGTCTCATCAGGTTCTGCAATCATTTCAGGCGTCTCCACTCTATTAGCGATAGGCATGCTCCCCAATCAATCTTCTCCAGATTCGGCCTTCGAATTCGAAGCGGCATTGCGGTCCGGCCCATCGCCAACAATGGCCCCGAGCAATCGAACGATTTCGTGAGCCGGATAGCTAATGCTAATCGATACACGGTCGTCGCTATCTTCGACGCTTACGCTTTCCATCAATCGATCCAAGCGTTCGCCACCCACTTCGGTAAAGGATGCCAATGCAACCATCCCCTGAACGATTCGCGCCAACTGATTGGATACATCCGGGCCGTCCGTTACGAGGTGAATATTCGATACGAGCTGCGATTCTCTTTCCCCAGTTCAATCAGCCCTCCTTTGGCCTTTTGAAGGAGCCGGGCTTGAGCAGGGACGCCATCAACCGAGTCGATACCGCTCGCTGTGGCCAAAAAGAAGAATTCGGACGCGTCGGAAAGCAAAAGCTCCGAATCAATGCCCGAGAGATCCTCTACCTCTCCCTCGATAACCGCCAAAGCGCGCTCGATCCGGTCGAACGACTTGCTGGCTATCAGCAATCCATCGCTGGGGAATGACAGGTACACCTCGTTTCCTACCAAATAGGTCAAGTAGTCTTTCCCCTCTAACTTCTTGAATCCGGTTTTAACTTCCCTCTCAAGCTCTTGGCTAGCGATATATACATCTATCATCGCCTTAGCCTTATCCCCAGTACGGGCCACGAGTCCGCTCTCCAGGGCAGAGTCCGCTCCTACGTCGACACCATAAGCGGTTATCGAATGCAATTCGCCGACCAATGCCTCGATATCGAATGAGAGGCCCTCCTGGTCGCCCCCGAACTCCTCCTCGAATTCTTCGATCAGGAAATCGCCTATCGTTGTCTCTTGAAAGGCCTGCATGTCCAAGTGGGCCAACCACTTCGCGTCTCTCGCCACCTCCGCCTTGTCCAGCGGAGCCGCATTCGCCCAAACGCCCCCCCTGCCGCCCTTACTATCTAAATTAGCCGTTTCATTAATAAATATCCCTTCTTTGCCTCCCTATACACGAGCTTGGGAGCCTAGGTTACAGGAATCGAGGTTCATTTCCACTCTCGAACTCCCGACCGGAGCGTTACATCCCGCCATCCGAATCGAATTTGAACAGCGGCTTATTTTTAATGATTCCAATTTTCTCTTGATATTTAGAATTATTCCAGTTTCTAATTGATAATGAGATCGATTCTTATTTAGTCCCCTCGCAAATAACGCAATGAATCACCGAAACACAACTGAGACGCTCAACAGGAAGCTTGCCCAAGCAGGTCTCCGCTCGACGCGTCAGCGAGAAGTCGTCTACAACGCGATTCTTTCCAAAAGGGATCATCCCACCGCGGACGAAATCTTCGCTCGCGTGAAGCAAGATATGCCAAGCATTTCGCTAGCAACGGTTTATAATTGCTTAGATACGCTCGTACACTGCGACTTGGTAAAACAGGTCCATCTAGAGCGCGAGTCCACGCGATACTGTCCCAATCTATCCGAGCACGCCCACTTCCACGACAATGATACGGGCGAGATATTCGATATTCAGCTCGACATGGAAACCTTGGAAAAGCTTTCCACCTTGCTTCCAAATAACTTCGAGCCGAGCTCGATAGACATCACTTTCCGCGGAAAGACCAGCGCTGCTCGGGATTCAGCGGCGAATCAATCCGCATTCCAAATTCAATAAACGCACCAATGAGCGCATCCCTAGAAATTAAAAACCTAAACGTAAGCATCGGCGACAAGGAGATCATCAAGGACTTCAGCCTGACCATCCCGAAAGGGGAGGTTCACGCAATCATGGGACCAAACGGAACCGGGAAGAGCACCTTGTCGAAAGCTCTAGCGGGGCACCCAGACTACAAGATTACCAGCGGCGAAGCCCTGATGGACGGCGAATCCATTCTCGATCTCGAAGTAGACGAACGTTCGCGGGCCGGCCTGTTCCTCGCTTTCCAGTACCCGATGGAGATACCTGGCGTGACGATAGCCAACTTCATTCGAGCCGCGCGAAACGCCCGCCTTCCTGAGGGCGAGGAACTTAACGCTCCCGCCTACTACAAGGATCTCTACGAGAAGATGGACATGCTGAAGATCGATCGCAAGTTCACCTCGAGGGCGGTGAACGACGGCTTCTCAGGTGGCGAAAAGAAGCGCTGCGAGATTCTTCAGATGGCCATGTTGGAGCCCAAATACGCAATTCTCGACGAAACGGATTCCGGCCTCGACATCGACGCATTGAAAGTCGTTTCCGATGGCGTGAATGCGCTGCGCGGCTCCAATCTAGGAGCCCTCGTGATCACTCACTATCAGCGTTTGCTCAACTACATCGTACCCGATGCCGTACACGTCATGTACGACGGCCGTATCGTCAAGAGCGGTAGCAAGGAGCTCGCCCTCGAGCTTGAGAGCAAGGGGTACGAATGGGTAAAGGAAATCGCTGCAGCCGCCGCATAGAACCCTAAAATGGATAAGACTATGAGCGCTCCAGAAACTCAAATCCAGATCGACCGGGACCAGGGAAACTTCAAATACGAGGAATCCCACAAATTCGACGCAGGCATCGGCCTCACGGAAAAGACGATCGACTACATCTGCGACGTTAAAGGCGAAAACGATTGGATTCGCGACTTTCGCAAACGAGCCTTGAAGGTTTTCGAGAGCAAGCCTATGCCGACGCATTGGGCGACCAAGGATCTCGAGAACATCGACTTCGACAAGATCCGCTACTACCTGGCGGGCGACCAAAGAGCGAAAAAAAATTGGGACGATGTTCCCGACGAGGTGAAGGAAACCTTCGAACGTCTCGGTATCCCGGAAAACGAGCGCAAATTTCTAGCAGGGGTCGAAGCCCAGTTCGATTCGGAAGCCGCCTATTCGAATATCAAGGATGCAGTCGCCAAGGACGGAGTCATCTTCATGGGCAGCACCGAGGCATTGCTCAAGCATCCCGAGATATTCAAGAAGTGGTTCGGCAGGGTCATTCCAACTGGTGACAACAAGTTCTCAGCGCTCAACAGCGCCGTCTTTTCGGGTGGCTCCTTCATTTACGTTCCGCCAGGCGTTAAAGTCAGTCACCCGCTTCAAGCCTACTTCCGCATCAATGCCGAAAACTTTGGGCAATTCGAGCGCACCTTGATCATCGCCGACGAAGGTTCGGAAGTCACCTACATGGAAGGCTGTACCGCCCCGAAGTTCGACACCGCGACGTTACATAGCGCTGTGGTAGAACTCGTCGCCATGCCTGGAGCGAAGATCGAATACATAACCGTTCAAAACTGGTCCAGCAACGTGTACAATCTTGTGACCAAGCGAGCCATCGCCCACGAAAATGCGGTCGTAAAATGGATCGATTGCAACATTGGCTCGCGACTGACCATGAAGTACCCAGGTGTCGTTCTCAAAGGGCGCAAGGCCAGAGGCGAAGTGCTCAGTATCGCCTTGGCCAACGACGGCCAGCATCAGGATACGGGGGCCAAGATGATACACGCGGCCGATGAAACGACCAGCAACGTTATCTCCAAATCCATAAGCGTTGGCGATGGCCGCTCTACTTACAGGGGTCAGGTACATATGCCAAAGCATCTGAAAGGTTGCAAAAACAACACGGAATGCGACGCCCTCCTTATTAACACGGACTCTCGTACCGACACCTACCCAGCCATCACCGTTCGCGGCGACAAGAACTACGTGCAGCACGAAGCCTCGGTAAGCAAAGTATCCGCTGAGCAGATATTCTACATGCAACAACGCGGATTGAGCGAAGCGGAGGCGATGAGCCTAAGCGTGAATGGTTTCGTCAACGACCTCACGCGAGAGTTCCCGATGGAATATAGCGTGGAACTGAAACGACTCATCGAGCTCGAAATGGAAGGGTCCGTTGGATAGCCGCCAACTGGAATAATCCATTATTCGCTAATTAAGAACGCGAAATTTTACTGAAGTGAGCTCGCTAACAGAAGAAATCCCTATGGAAGCCGAATCGGCCGAAAACGAATCTATTCGTTCCGCCTTCGAAACTCATATCGAAGGTCTGAATACAAACCAGGAATGGTGGAAAGCATTCAAGAGCGATTCGTTCGAGAATTTCCATACCACGCCCCTGCCTTCTCGAACGAACGAGAATTGGAGGTTCGCCAATCGAAAGGGGCTCGAACTCGAAGCATTCGATTTCAAGCCGACCGCAGCCTCGATCGACAGCGAGGCCCTCGTCGGTCGATCCAATTTCACCGAGAGCGCATTCGGTAAACTAGTGATGGCGGACAATAAGGCGATCGGATTTGATGCAGCATCCGAAGAATTGCGCGACAAAGGCGTTTTATGGCTCAGTCTAGAGGAAGCGCTGGTCGACCATGCCGATCTGCTGAAAGATTACTTCATGAAGCAGGATATCGACTTGGGCTCCGAAAAGTTCGCCCACCTCCACTCCGCTTTCGTATCCAATGGAGCCCTCCTTTACATTCCCAAGGGAGTCGAAGTCGATAATCCGTTTTGCATTTACAATTGGGCTGCCGCAAGCGCCGGAACGATATTCCCGCACACCTTGGTCATAGCGGAGGAGTTTTCCAAGGTAAGCATTGTCGAAGCCCACCAATCCGCATCGGACGAGCCTGCATTCTCCTGCGGAGTGACTCACCTCTTTGCCGGAGTCGGCGCAAAGATCGACTACACTCTCGTTCAGAATTTCAACGAGAAGACTCTTGGGTTTCAAATCAACTCGAATATCGCCGGCCAGGATTCCGAAGTGAAAATGAACAGCGTGGTTATTGGCGGACAGCAGTATCGTTCCGAAACGCACGGTCAGATAATGGGCGCCGGAGCCCACGTTGACATGCGTTCCATGGTGCTCGCCGACAGCAATCAGGAGATCGACCAGCGGACTTTGCAAACGCACTCCGCGCCCCATACGACTTCTAATTTGCTTTTCAAGAACGCGCTGAAGGACAATGCGAAAACCATCTTCTCAGGACTCATCAAGGTTGACGATGAAGCCCAGCAAACGGATGCCTATCAAACGAACCGCAATCTGCTCCTCAGCTCGACCGCCGAGGCCAATTCACTCCCTGGACTGGAAATCGAGGCGAACGATGTAAAGTGCAGCCACGGCGCGACTACCAGCGAGATTCAGGACGAGGAGATTTTCTACATGCTTGCTCGCGGCATTCCCAAGGAAACCGCCCAAGAGTTAATCGTGTACGGCTTCTTCGAAGAGATTCTCGACTGTATTTCGGATGAAAAGCTTGCCGAGACGGCCCGCGAACTGATACGAGCGAAATTTACCGCATAGTTCCTTGCCGAACGAAGCGCTTTCAAAGTATGTACGAAGAATCTCAAGAACGAAGCCTCACTCGCGAGGTGGAAGCGGTCCAGATACCGAGTGGCGATCCCATCGAGCTACCTGCTCTAACGAAGGTCACTATCACTCAGCAGCTAGGCGGCGCCTACACGGTGATGACGCCTTACGGTCTCGCCCGAATCGAAGGGAAAGACGCCGATGCGCTCGGCGCTGATATTGCGGCAGAACAAGCTTCCGCCGAAGAAGAAGCGAAGGACGCCAAAGCCAAGCTCCCAAGCGGGGAATCTCCTGATGAAGAGGCTATTTGGCAGCAGCTCAAAAATGTCTACGACCCCGAGATTCCGGTCAATATCGTCGATCTTGGCCTCGTATACAGCATGACCGTCGACCCCACGGAGAACGGTGGTCACAGTGTGAACGTGCAAATGACACTCACTGCTCCGGGATGCGGCATGGGACCGGCCATTGCCGAAGATGCCAAAAGTAAAGTTACCCTCGTTCCTGGCGTCGACGACGCCGAGGTAAACCTCACCTGGGAGCCCGCTTGGGATCAAAGTATGATCAGTGAAGAGGGACGCATGATTCTCGGCCTGGTCTAGCGATTATACGCTCGAACGAAATCAAACGTTTATCAATTTCGTGTATTTTGCGGGCTTTGACGCCCACTCGCGAATTTCCCGTTGAATTCCTAGGCAATCCGTACTTGCTAGGGAACGTTTCAACAATAAACCAGACGAATTTCCATGCCCGATAAAGAAGATAAACCGGTCGATCCTCCTGTAGGATCCTTGATTCAAAAGAAGTTCCTCGAAGAACGCAAAATTTTCCTCTGGGGCGAAGTCTCTGACGAATCCGCCAAGGATGTCACGGAAAAGTTGCTTTTCCTCGAAGCGGACAGTCCAGGTAAGCCAATTACTTTCTACATTAATACTCCAGGCGGCTCCATTACAGCAGGCATGGCCATATACGACACTATCAAGCTGCTCTCTTCAGACGTTTCGGTAGTCGTCACAGGAATGGCCGCTTCCATGGGCTCGATTCTACTTTCAGCGCCCAAGAAAGGAAATCGATACTTGTATCCGCATTCTTATGTCATGATACACCAACCTCTCATCGCGGGGCAATTGCGCGGACCGGCAGTGGACATCCACATCCATGCCCAATACCTCGAGCAGCTTCGCGCCCGCCTGAACAAGATTCTTGCGAAGGCTTCAGGTCAACCGCTCGATAAAATCGAGCAGGATACGGACCGCGATTTTTACATGACTGCCGAAGAGGCGATCGAGTACGGCCTAGCCGACAAGATCATCGACTCCATCTAGTCGAATTTTCAATTGGGGCTAGTCGAAACCAGTCGGTTTCGATTTAGCCTGCGACGACTACCGGAAAAGCAACTGCCCAAGTCGCAGCCCTCCCCAGACGGAAATCAAGCAACAGCATACGCTGGCGAGCGCATTGAATAGGGCCAGCGCCCAATGACCGTTTTGCATTAGCTTCAGGGTCTGGAGGCTGAACGTCGAAAAAGTCGTGAAGCCACCCATCAACCCAACGCTTAAAATAAGCGAAGCAGCGCTATCCCCTCCCAGAGAGTAGCGTTCGAATCCAGGGGTCATAAGTCCGATCATAAAAGAGCCCACTGCATTGATCGCCAATATCGCTATCGGAAAGTCGAACGTTCCTTTGCGCTCGAACGCAACGATAATCAGGTAGCGAAGACCACCCCCCAAAAAGCTACCCAATCCTGCCAGCAAGAACGCCTTCATCATACTCCCTCCGCGCTCTTATGGGAGAATTCGACTAGGACCTGGGCCAAGGCTTCAGCAAGCTTCTGACGATAGACTGGAGTATTCACGAGCAGAGCTTCCTTATCATTCGAAAGAAAGCCGCATTCTACCAGAACTCCCGGACATTCCAGGTCCTTTAAGACCTTGAAACGCGCTCGCTTGAACCCACGATCCACCCGCTGCAAATCCTCGACGATTCGACGTTGCATCGTTGCGCCGATTTTGAAGTTTAACTGATCGAATGAATTCCCAGGCCAGGCATGAGAGCCTTCCCCCGCCTCTTCATCCCCAGTTGATATGGCGCCCGCGGGAGTTAGCATATACGTTTCCAAACCCACCGCTTCGCCATTCAAGGCGGCATTGAAGTGAATGCTGATGAATAGTCCCGCGTTAGCGCGATTCGCGATCCGAGAGCGTTCTTCCAACGGAACCAACCGATCGTCATAGCGCGTCAAAACCACTTTGTATCCATCCTTCTCCAACAATTCCCTTAATCGATTGGATACTTCCAAATTGAGATCCTTCTCCAATAGATTCAGTCCATCGTTTCGAGCGCCGTTTTCAGATCCTCCATGTCCTGGATCGATCACAATCGTTTTCGATCGCAGCGCTCCGATAACACTCGTCATCGCCGGGACGAGTATAGTCTCGAAGTCCGAGTCGCTCAATGCATAGCCACCCAGTCGACGCTTGAAGGGCTCGCTCAAAAAGAGCGTAATTCCGTTCAACGCTGCTCTTCGACTCGATTCTTCCAACAAAAGTTCTTCACCCTCGGACCCCATCACTCGCCAGAAACCGTCTTCCAATCGCTCGGCAGAGGCTCCTAATCGTTCCGCCTGGCGGGCAATCCCCGGAATAAGAGGCGCCTCCGGCTGAATCGGTTCAAGTGGCGGGGAAGGCAGAGGTTTAAGTTCCGGAATAGGTTCCGGCCGAGGCGACAGTTCAGGAACCGGACTCGCCTTCGATACAGGCTTCGGTTGCGCCTCTTGAGTCGTTTTGCAGGAGCAAAGAAGAATCGCACTCAGAAGCAGGCCTGCTAGACAGATACTTGCCGAACCCACCGTCCTCCCTGCCTTCGATCCGATCACCGTCCCTAGAGAGCGCGGCAGGAATTCACTCCTGCTCTTTGACTTCGGCCTCTTCGACCTCGGGCTCTTCTTCGTCCTGCACGAGGTGGTGGCTGTATTTCGGCTTGCGTTTGTTCGCCGGTAGTGGAGAAAGCATTACGCCAATATTACGCCCCACAAGTTTCGGTTCATTATCAGCCGTGGCCATGTGATCCATGTCCTTGATAGCGCGCCGCATCGTATCGAACCCAACCTCCGTGTGCGCCATTTCGCGGCCCCGAAAGGATAGGGTGAGCTTGACCTTGTTGCCCTTGTCCAAGAATTCTTCGGCCCGGCGTAACTTGGTCATGAAATCATGCACATCCACACGCGGCCTGAATTTCACTTCCTTGGTCTTGCTCGAGCTACCCTTACTATCCTTCGCCTTCTTCTGCTGCTCGTAAACATACTTGCCGAAGTCCATGATACGGCAAACAGGAGGTCTAGCTTGGCTTGCCACTTCCACTAAATCCAAGCCCCCTTCCTGAGCGATAGCGAGCGCTTCTTTTGTATCCATGAGCCCGACTTGATTGCCATCGGGGCCGACGACTCGGATTTTCGGGACGCGAATGCGGTGATTGCGTCGTATGCTTGCGAATGGATCTGGCTTTCTGGGCGGTCTCCGTTTACCTCGTGGTCTTGGCATTAATTCGGATTAATTCGTTTGATTGGATACTGTAAGAAGCTGCTTATCGTCCAAATTTTCAGGCATATCAACTCTTTTCATAGAGTAGCCGCAAAAGTTAACGCTGCGTCGAGCGAGCGTTAAACGCTAAAACTTTCGCCGCATGAACAACTGGATGTCGCATTGGGATTGCTAAATTTGAACCCACCCGAAATCAGCGCGTTCGAGTAATCGAGACGAGTCCCTTTGAGATAAAGCGCGCTCTTGCTATCGACAACGATTCGGGCCTCATCGAAACTCACTAGGATGTCTCCTTTCCGGGCAGCGGGAACGAATTTCATCTTGTAGGATAGTCCGTTGCAACCGCCTCCCGAAACTCCTACCCGCAAGAATCGAGCGTCACTCTCCTTTTCCATCAACGACCCCACTTTGCCAACCGCATCAGCGGTCAGCGCAATTAATCGCTGGTCTCCCAAGCGTACCCCTTCAGGCAATTTCTCGTCCGACTCCAATCTCACTGGTCCCGTTCTATTCCTAGCCCTCTTCTCGAATCAAGCCAATCCACCCTTATTTTTCAGCCGCTACACCAGGGAATGGCGTTTGGAAAGCTGGATAGCGAGGCGAATCGCCCTCGAGAAGCTCTGGTGGCTCGCAACGCCTTGACCGGCAATTTCATATCCTGTTCCATGATCCGGGCTCGTACGGGTATGCCGCAGACCGAGCGTCACATTTACTGCATTATC
>CBFHHM010000005.1:199893-247884 GCA_965655705.1 Candidatus Pelagisphaera sp. | reverse complement strand
AAAGTCCACCGCTTTCAGCGGAGCCAATCCTTGGTCGTGGTACAAGGCGACAATCACATCGAAAGCCCCGTTCAGCGCCCGATTGAAAATAGTATCGCCGGGCTGGCAATCGCTGAGACCGGGAATCGACTCGCGCAGCTGGGCAATCAAAGGGTTGAAAATCGCTCGTTCCTCGCTGCCTAGCAGACCGTCCTCCCCGGCATGCGGATTGAGCCCGCACACTCCAATTCGCGGGCTGCTATGCCCCAAACGAGTCGCCAGGTCATGCGCTCGGTCTATCGCCATCGTCAACCGAGACTCAGTCAATTGGTAGGGCACCGCCTGCAAGGGAATATGCCAGGTCGCCAAAACGACACGGAGCCTATCCCCGACGAAACCCATCGTCGGTTCCCCATCCCAATGACTGGCGAAGAACTCGGTTTGCCCCGGGTGTCCAAACCCAACTTCCGCGCATCGAGCCTTCGATATAGGGCCAGTCGCAACGCCATCGAATTCTCCTAAGGCGCAACCCCTCGCTGCCCGTTCCATCGCCTCCAAGGCAATCTTCGAGCTTTCCGCAGTCGGCCTGCCCGCTTGGCATTTGGCGCTGGGCAATCCTACGGAAATGGTCTCGACCTCGAACTTGCAGGCCTTTTCCGCTTCATCGAGCCAATAACCAGGGCCGATGAGAGAAAAACGAGCCTCGCTCCCATCCATTTCCTCGAGACACTTGATAATGAGCTCGGGGCCTAATCCCGCTGGATCTCCGCAAGTAATTGCTATTCGTTGCTCTTTCATTCCACTAGTTGCCCGGCTTACTTAATCGGCGCGGCTGGGCAAAACCTCTGCTTCCTTCGGCGAAAAACGATAGAAACGCCTGGCACTCGGAGATCACTGCAAATTGTTCGCTTTTTCCCAATTCCAACGCCGCCTCCCTCAATTTGCTGCGTCGGGAATACAGCTCCGTATAGCAGCGCTTCAAGGCCTCAATCGCATCATTCGAATGACCTCGCCGACGCAGGCCTACGAGATTAAGTCCAAATAGACGATTCCGCTCCGCGAACATAGTGAAGGGAGGTACGTCTACCGTGGTCGTTGAATTCCCCCCGCACATTACCCCTTGCCCGATTCTGCAAAATTGATGGACTCCAAATGCGCCGCCAAGAAAGGCGTCGTCCCCTACCGATGCAAATCCGCCGAGCAAGCTGTTGTTCGCAATGACGACTCGATTTCCAATCTGGCAATCATGACCCAAGTGGGTATTCGCCATCAGGAAACAGTCCTCGCCCACTTCCGTCGATGCTCCATCCTTTGTCGCCCGATTGATCGTCGATCCT
The DNA here is from genome assembly GCA_965655705.1 of Candidatus Pelagisphaera sp. Classification (GTDB taxonomy): domain Bacteria; phylum Verrucomicrobiota; class Verrucomicrobiia; order Opitutales; family Opitutaceae; genus Pelagisphaera. The sequence continues at coordinate 246,568 of CBFHHM010000005.1, read as the reverse complement.
TCCCGCACTACCGTCCTGTCACCGATTCGCGCATACGTTGTCGTATTCGGATCGAAACTCAAATCCTGCGGCAAGCCGGCAATTACGCTGAAGCTCCCCACTTTCGCGCCCACGCCAATGCGGGCTCCGGTTTTAATTATCGCATGGCTTTCAACGCAAGCGTCCGCGCCGATGCGGGCATCCCGCTCAATCACAGCGAAGGGCCCGATTTCAGCTCCTTCTCCAATTCGAACATCTTTCGCAATAATTGCCGTTTCGTGTATCATAAGCTAGGAAAGAAAATTCATTTGCGAGTCCTTTATCAGATCGAAAGTCTTCAATGTTCTGACTAGCTGCAGGAGCTGCGACTTTGGATAGACGTGACGCGTATCCACCCGATCGATAATATCCAACAGCATAGATTTGAACGACAGGATCCCATCGACCCCCTTATCTTTAAGAGCCGATACAATTCGCGCCCGATATGCCTCTTGCATAGGAAAAACCGGCGCAACGAGAATGCGCTTTGGAAATTCGCTTTCCCCCAATTCCCGCCAATGCTCGAACTCGAACCACTTCTCGACCTTCTTCAACACATTAGCCTCTAGATATTTCGCCATGTCGGCCCCATTGCCCATGCTTGCGAGCGCCGCCTTATCCCCATGCCAGCCGCGTACGCAAACGACAGCGCTCCGCAGATGTCGCAATTCGCTGGAGAAGAGCAAAAAATCGGGATCGCGATCGCCCTCCACCGGCTTCATATTCCGGATATAGAAATCGATTCCCTCCTCGCTCGCTGAACGCTTGCTCTGGCTACGCCCCTTACGCAATGGCATCGTCACGAAGCCGTTCAATTCGAGATACTCTCTGGCAATCCACTCGTCCATGCGATTAGGCCAAGTATCAGTCGACCGCTCCGAGCCGCCTCCAAATGCGGTCTACCAACGCCAGGTCGACATCGTCCTGGGTCGCCGCTTGGCCAATCGACTCCAAAACTACAAATCGAACTGTTCCCGCTCGCACCTTCTTATCTTTGCCCATCGCTTGGAACAAGGACGCAACCGACAAAGGCGACTGCAAGCGCGAAGGCAATCCATGAGCTTCCACAACTTGACGTACTCTATTCACTTCCGAATCGCCAATGTATCCTAAATCCTGACTCAAAAGCGCCGCCGCCACAAACCCAACTGCGATCGCCTCGCCATGTAAATACTCCCCGTAGCCCGCTACATTTTCGATAGCATGCCCAAACGTATGGCCCAGGTTAAGAAGCGCTCGACCTCCCGTTTGAGACAACTCCTTTTCATCCGCATTGACGACATCCGCCTTGGTTTGGCAATTGCGCTTCACAACGCCTCCCAACCGATCGTCGCTCCAGTGCGCGAGCGGCGCTTCTTCCAGCATTTCGAAGAGCCCTCGATCCGCTAGCATGCCGTATTTCATAACTTCCGACATGCCTGCAGCGAATTCCCTCGCCGGAAGGGATTCCAAGAGATTCAGATCCTCGTAAACAGCGATCGGCTGATGAAACGCTCCGACAAGATTCTTGCCTGCAGCGATGTTGATTCCCGTTTTTCCGCCCACGGAACTATCAACCATAGAGAGCAACGTAGTGGGAACTTGGATAAATCTTATCCCTCGCAGCCAGGAGGCAGCGGCAAATCCCGTCAAGTCTCCAATAACGCCTCCCCCAACCGCGATCGCTACTCCTCCGCGATCCAGGCCAGACGCCGCGAAGAAATCCAGGGCGCGTTCGAACTGCCCCAAGCTCTTGCTGGTCTCCCCCGATGGGACCTCTAGAGTCGGCAAGTCCTTCAAAGCGGAAGCGAAGAAGCCAGACATCTCGCTGCGTACCGCTTGATCCGTAACTACTGCGATCCGAGATCCGGAAGCCTTCAGCGAATCGACTTGTTTCGCGAGAAGAGTATCCAGGCCGCGCCCGATAAAAATCGGATACGACTCCTTAGCGGTCGTCACCTCTATGGTGTCCGGATTAGATGAATCGGTATTCAAAATGAGGAGGAAGTTGCAGGCTAGTTAACCGAAACCCGATTGGCGAAGCTCGTATCCTTGGCTCCAAGACCGAGCTGTTCCGAGTATGCCAGTATCTTCAACTCCTCGGGCAGCGGCGCAAACCCATTTTTAGTCCGGTGAGCGTTGATGCGCTCCCGCATGATCGCATCCAAAAGCACCGGATTGTCCGAAAGCAGGACCAAGGGTTCCGAGACCGTATAAAGCGAGTTGAATATTGGGCCGCCTACGTACTGAAAACGCTGCAGGCTAACAATATTGAGGGCCCAAGTCTCGCGGAGCTCCGGCACCGCCCCCATCTCAGCCACCGCCACAGGGGCAGAAGCGGGACTGCGCAGAAAACGCGTCGTATTGCTCGCATTCCAAAGCGTCGCATTCATCAGGGCGCCATTGATACCCAAGGTCGGGTGATCGGAGTAGCAGGGAAGATTCACCCAAAAGTCCACTTCATGCATCAGTGGCATGGGCAAGAAGCTCTTTCGATCCCGCTTGTCGTCTTCTCTTCCAATCGCGTTTTCCTTGTCGATATTAATCCAATAATCGGACGATTGAGCAGGTAGCGGACTGTCGTAGAACCAACGCTCATCATAGTATTCGCCACTGTCCAAAGAACGCACGAATACCTGATTGAACCGCATCGAGCGCTTGCTCAAAGGAGGCAGAAAGCCTGACTCCCGCAGCATGCGACCGTTCAACCCGATAATAAAGATATCCGAGCGCCTATAGCCGCGTTTCGTCAAAGACTTGACCACCGCTTCCACTAAGGCTTCCGGAGTACTCAGTCCGGGACCCGAATCGGCGTAGACCTTAAGTCCCACTTTGCCTTTTCCGCCCGGGGCGAAAGATCGCTCCTGGGATCGCTCGAAGATTCCCAGCAAATTCTCGACCGCTACTTGGTAATTGCTCTGGTCGAAGGAATCGACCTGATACTCGAATACTCGATTGGAGGGTTCTGGAATATCTTGAAAATCGCCAATCAAGTTTTGGCCGAGAGCCTGGCCTGAAGGCAGCGATCCCGCGCACAAGAGGGCGAGCAAAAGCTCTCCTTTAACAAAGCGTTTCAGTTTGGGTCGAAATTTCAGCATTGGAAAAGACACGCAAGCGATGGGGTTACCAAGAGTTAAAATGAGCGTACATTGCGAGAGATTTCGCAATTCATCAAGTCTGAGCTCGCATTTGGCAACGCTACCGCCTCCTCTCCCACAATTAGTTTGTAAACGTATCGCGTTACTCCCTAGAAATATACGGTTTCGATTTTAACGTGAGCCAACTCCGCGCAATCTTGCCGCTCTCCTTCCGGATGCCATCACTAAACCGCACTTCCAAGCCATTTTCGCTCGCTGCGATATGCCTGTTCGCCCTGTTTTTCCTATCGGGCTGCGCATCTCGCGAGGAACGCATCTCCCAGGCCCTCAACAAGGCCGATTTGGCCCGTCAGAAAAACGAGCTAGACAATGCGCTGTCCATCTTGGGGAAAGCCGCCATGAAGATTCCAGACAGCGCCGCGCTACACGAGGCGATCGCTAACACCCGTCTGGAAAGCAACGATCCGCAGGATGCCGTCAGCGCCTTCGCCAAATCGATCGAACTCGACCCCAATCGACAGCGCTTATGGATCCGTATCGCCGACATTCGCGACAAACTGGGCGAGACGGAATTGGCTGCCAACGCCCTAGAAAACTACCTCGAGTCCTTTCCCGATGACTTTCTAGCCTGGAAAAACTACGCGTCCCTCAAAGAACGCCTCGACGATTCCGACGGAGCCATCAAAGCCACCCTCGAATGGAATCGCATTCGCCCCTCCGCGGCGCCAGCTCTCAAATTAGGCGAACTCTTCCAGCAGAGCGGGAATTTCGCCCAGGCCCGCTCTTGGATTTCCCAAGCAGCTGCATACGTACGCGATCAAGGGGCCCAAGACGCCCTCGCCGCTCTGATCGAGTTGGAAATAAGCCTTCAGCAGTACTTGCCCGCTTCCACCTGGCTGGATCAGTACGACTCGCGCTATGGAACCGGAAGCGCCGATCCGCGAATCGTCTCCGCCCGAGAAACGATTGGCAAATGGCGCCAAGCCCAAAAGGAAATCGCCGAAGCCGCCGCTCGCTTAGAAGAAAAGCGCCTCGAACTCGAACGCCAAGCCCTCGAGACAAGCCGGCGCGCAGAAGCGGACCGCCTCGAACAGGAGGCCCTGCTTGCCGAGCAAGAGCGAATCGCCGCGGAAGCCTTAGCCAATGCCCAATCGGATATCGAGGTGTCCGATTCGGAGGAAATTCTTCCGGCTATCGATGATGCAACCGACCCATTCAACGATGATCAGACGCCCGCGATTCCTCCAGCAGATGATACCGATTATCTAGCGCAAGCGCGCGACGCCGCAGCCAACGGAGAGACCAACGCTTCAATCGAACTCTACTGGAGGGCCCTCGGCCCCAACTCCGGGAATCCGGACCTATGGTATGAACTCTCTGGACTCTATATGGAAACTCGTAATTGGCTCGACGCCGAAGCCTGCATCTTGGAAGCAAAACGAAGGGCCCCTCGATCGGCCCCGATCGCCGCTCGATATCTTTCCATTGTCGCTCAAACCCAAGCGCTCGCCCGCGTTGTGCAAGAAGCCCAGGCCTTGATCAATCTGTTTCCAGGCGAAGCCGCTCTCCCGCTCAATCTAGCTCGAGCCCTCCGAAAAGCCAACGCTCCGCGCTCGCGCGTGACCGATGCCTACGAGGAGTTCTTGAACAAAGCCACGGCGAGCGACGAGGGTTTCGCAGAAGCCACTCAATTCGTTCAAGGCGGTCTTTAGACGCGATTAGCCACCACACCCTCGCGCGCCCGCATGCCAGCCATCAAGCCGAGCAGCATTCGCGATCTAAAGGATCGCATTTCCATCTACGACGTAGTCTCCCGCGAGGTTACCCTCAAGCGAGCGGGGTCGAACTACAAAGGCCTCAGCCCCTTCACGAACGAGAAGACGCCCTCGTTCTTCATTTCCCCCGACAAGGGCATCTACAAGTGCTTTTCCACGGGAGCGGCAGGCGACATCATTAGCTTCGTCATGGAAACCGAACGCCTCTCCTTTGTCGAAGCCGTCGAAACGCTGGCCCAACGTTTCAACATGGAACTGGAGTACGAGGAAGGAGGGCGACCGCGCGAGGATCGTTCCCTCAGACAAGAGCTCTTCGATCTTCATGAAGTCGTAGCCGACTACTATCACGAGATCTTCAAATCGGGCACCGAAGATGGCCGCTGGATTCAGGACTACTGGACGCGCTCCCGCCAATTCGACTTGGCAATCGCCGACGAATTCAAAATTGGGTTCGCGCCCGTATCGGGAGTCGATCTGGGACGGCGCGTCATCGCAAAGGGCTTTTCCAAAGAGAGCCTGGAAGCGTGCGGCCTCTTTTACACCCGCCGAGGCACACAACCCGAAACCATGGGGTATCGGTTTCGGGGACGCTTGATGATTCCCATTCGCGACCACCAAGGACGAATCGTCGCCTTCACCGCTCGCCAGCTCGAGCTCACGCCGGAAGACGACCCCAGCAGGGAAGCCAAATACGTCAACTCGCCCGAAACCCCCATTTTCAATAAAGGCTCCTTGCTCTTCAATCTCGACCGAGCCCGCATGGAGGTCGATCCGGAGACGCCATTCGTCATGGTCGAGGGCCAATTGGACGCCATACGGTGCTGGAGCGTCGGACTCAAAGGAGCCGTCGCTCCGCAAGGTACGGGCATCACGGAAACGCAGCTGCGTTTGATCAAGCGATACGAAGCTCGCATTCGCTGCCTGCTCGACGGCGATCAAGCGGGTCAGAAAGCGGCCTTGCGCATGCTCCCTTTAGCGCTCGCCCAAAGCGTGGAAACCACCTTTATTCCCCTCAACGAAGGCGAAGATCCCGACGATCTCTTTCGCGACCGCGGGGCCGCCGCAATCGACTCGCTGCTAGAGCGCGAAACCGAGGCCATCCCCTTCGCGGCCCACTCCATCGTCCCGGAAGTTTCCAAACTGAGCCCGCAAGCCAAGGCAAAGGCTGCCCGCGAGCTCTTCCAGATCATCGAAAAGGCCGATACGCGGACGGCTCAGCTCGAGTACGCCAAGCAAGTCGCCACTGCTCTGGACATAGATCCCAGCGCCGCTCTCGCCGATTTTCAACGATTCGTCAGGCGACAAGCCCCCGCAAAGCCCGCCGCTAAGCAAGAAAACGCTGTCCAAAGCGAACCTTCGCCACGTAAATCTGTCCATACTCTCGAGCGCGACTTGCTGGGACTTTGCCTAAACGAAGAAGGAATTGGCGCCGAAATCGCCCAAGTAGTCGATGAGGGGTGGATTGATACGCGGAGTCCTGAGGGGAAATTGCTCAATCAAGTACTAAACGATTTCAGCCACGACATGTGGGAAGGGCCCAATTCGCTTAATGACCAACTAGAAGAAACCGAACTCAAATCATTAGTAGCCGATCTCATTTTCGAGAAGCCAGAGTATGACAATCCAGGACGACTCGCAAACGAAGCCATTCGCCGGCTCGTGGCGAAATTCGCCGACCTTAATATAAAGAAGATAAAACTTGAAATTGCTCGCAAACAATCCGAACAAGACCCTGCTTTAATCTCTCTATTTGACGAAATCGTAAATTTACAGAATATTAAAGGTAATCCGCCAAAACTCGGACCACCTAGTTAACAACACCTTACGGAACCCACGCCGGAACACCATTTATGCCACGCAAGAAGAAAAGCGACGCCGAAGAAACCCCTGGCTTGACCAAACACCAGGTAAACGAGCGCATACGCTACCTGATCCGTCAATCGAAGGAACAGGGCTACCTGACTTATACCGATATCAACGAAGCCCTTCCGGAGGGAGTCGATCGTCAAGACGACATCGACAATATCATCTCGATTTTACAGAATCTTGAAATCGACATCCTCGATCCCGACGAGGTCGATTCCTTCAAGGCCAAGCAGGAAGAGCAGGAAGAAGCGCAGACCAAGTCGAACCAGCACGATATCCTGGACGACCCCGTTCGCATGTACCTCAAGCAGATGGGCCAGGTCCCTCTCTTGACGCGCGAACAGGAAGTGGAAATTTCCAAGCGAATCGAAAGCGCCGAAATGAAGGCCCAAGAGGCTCTCTTTTCAGTGGGAATCGTTTCCGAATTCACGCTCACGCTCGCCGAAAAGCTGCTCAACCGCGAAGAACGCTTCGACCGCATCGTCATCGACAAGAAGATCGAGAACCGGGAAACCTACTTTCAAGCCCTGCCTGGCCTCATCGAACGCTCTCGCAAGACGCAGGAACGCATGTACAAGACATGGAACGAGCTGCGCGATGAATCGGACAACGAAGCCCGAAAGAAGATTCGCTCCAAATTCCGAAAACAGGAAAACACCCTTAGAGCCAACTTCTCGAAGTTCTTCTTTAAACTAAAGGTATACGAAGAACATATCGACGAAGCCATAGGCAAAGACCTCGCCCTAATCAGCAAGATTCACCGGGATCTCGATCGCGCCAAGAAGCCCAAAACGCAGCGCGACGCTCTAATCAAGGTGGATCGCCTACACGACGAGCTGGAAACGATTCACGACAAGCACCGCATCGACCCGGACAAGCTCATTCGCTTGATCGGCGACGTACGAAAGTACCTCAAGGAAGCGCATCAGGCGAAGACCGAAATGGTGGAGGCCAACTTGCGTCTCGTTATCTCCATCGCCAAGAAGTACACGAATCGCGGCCTCTCCTTTCTCGACCTGATCCAGGAAGGCAACATGGGCTTGATGAAGGCAGTCGAAAAGTTCGAGTATCGCCGCGGCTACAAGTTTTCAACCTACGCGACCTGGTGGATTCGCCAGGCTATCACGCGTTCGATCGCCGACCAAGCGCGCACCATTCGCATACCGGTCCACATGATCGAGACTCTCAACAAGGTCATGCAGGTTCAAAAGCAGCTCCTCCAGGAATACGGTCATGAGCCAACTCCGGAAGAAGTCGCCGAAGAAATGGCTCTGCCCGTGGAACGCGTGCAGACTATCATGAAAATGGCTCAGCAGCCCATCTCGCTGCAAAGCCCCGTTGGCGATGGCGATGACACCAACTTCGGCGATTTCATCGAAGACAAGTCAGCGGAAAACCCTTACGATCAAACCGCCTTCAGCTTGCTGCGAGAGAAGATCATCGATGTTCTCGACAGTCTGACCGAACGCGAACGTCGCGTTCTATCGCTTCGCTTTGGGCTGGTGGACGGCTATAGCCGAACCCTCGAGGAAGTCGGCAAGCAATTCCAAGTCACACGCGAGCGCATTCGTCAAATCGAAGCCAAAGCCCTGCGGAAAATGCGTCACCCAACGCGCATTCGCCAGCTGCATGGCTTTTTCGAGAGCGAGCAATTCGACGGCCCGAACACCTTTCTCAGCGGACAGCAAGGATTGGACAAGGACGCTGCCAAATAGGCGCCCTCAATTGGAAAGCAGGATTGCAACGAAGCTCCAATTGCTGCAATCTTCACACACGCTCGTTCATATAAATCAATAGAGCCAAGGAAATTTCACCATGGAAACACCCTATACATTCGCATTTCTCCAAAACCTGAATTGGATGGAAATCCTCGTAATTCTGTTCGTCTTCATCCTGCTCTTCGGCGCCAAAAAGCTGCCTGAGCTCGCTCGCGGCGTCGGCAAATCGATTAAGGAATTCAAGAAGGCCACCAGCACTATCGAAGACGACCTCCGTACCGCAATGGAAGAGGAACCGGAAGCCAAGAAGCCTATCGAACCTCAGCCCAACGCTACCGAGACGAAGGAAAAGAGCGCTTCCTAAGCATACGCGCTCGTCCTTAACAATTGGTTACACCCCCGATCAATCTCAAGCCGGCTTGCGAACGCTTGCCGGTTTTTTGTGCGCCTGCCCAAACGCGAATCTCCATCCTACCCTCGTTCCGAAGCCCTGCCCCAATCACCCGAGAACACCCCGAGAGCGTCCTTCCAACAAGGAACAGGACAGGGAATCGAGCCGCCCTTCATCACGGTGAATTCCAACCTTCGCGAAGCGACCGACTCAGGGTCTTGTTCCTAGGGGCCCGTATTCAATTTGCATTTCTCGAAACCCCCGTTTAAGGGCTTGCTTCGAAACGTCCTTTCGTTGAGCATTTTAGCTATTCATGTTGCGCAATCTCCTCGGTCTCTTCTCTAACGACATCGGAATCGATCTCGGAACAGCCAATACCCTCGTCTACTCGAAAGACAAAGGCATTGTTTTGCGAGAGCCAAGCGTGGTAGCGATCCACAGCGGAACGCGACGCGTACTGGCCGTTGGAAACGAAGCCAAGAAGATGCTGGGACGCACGCCCGGCAATATCACGGCAATACGCCCGATGAAGGACGGAGTCATCGCAGACTTCGATATTACGGAAGCCATGCTGCGCTATTTCATCAAGAAGGTGCAGACCGCTAAGATCATCCCACCACGTGTCGTCATAGCGATTCCCTCTGGAATCACGGAAGTGGAAAAGCGTGCCGTCAAGGAGTCCGCCACACACGCGGGAGCGCGAGACGTCATGCTGCTCGAAGAACCTATGGCTGCCGCTATCGGAGTGGGACTTCCAGTGGAAGAGCCAGCCGCGAATATGATTGTCGACATAGGCGGTGGCACCACTGAAGTAGCGATCATTTCGCTAGCAGGCGTTGTCTACGCTAAGAGCATTCGCGTTGGAGGAGACGAGCTGGATGCCGCAATCATAAACTATATGAAGCGAGCCTATAACTTGCTCATCGGCGAACGCACCGGAGAAGAAATTAAGTTGCGCGTCGGCTCTGCCGCAGCCCTCGACGATGAAATGACGATCGAGGTCAAGGGTCGCGACTCCGTTGCCGGTCTACCCAAAACCATTCAAGTTTCATCGCAGGAAATCCGAGAAGCGCTCCACGATACCGTTAGCTCCATTGTGGAGGCAGTACGCAGCGCTCTCGAACGCTGTCCTCCCGAGCTCTCCGCCGACCTCGTAGATCGAGGATTCGTTCTCGCAGGCGGAGGCGCCCTTTTGCGGGGCATCGACCGACTGCTCTGCGAACGGACGGGCCTTCCTGTGACGATCGCCGACGATCCCCTGAGCGCCGTCGCGAATGGAACTGGCGCCGTACTCGCGGAACTGAACGCTTTGCTGCCTTACGTTGCGAGCGATTCCAAAGACTAGCGGATTTAAACGTTAACCCTGCGAATCGCTTCGACCCTTGCGCCCCAAGCGACTTCTAAGCCTGAAACCCTTTGCCGCCTTAATAGCGGTAGCGGTTTTTTGGATATTCATTCCCATCGGGGTTAAGAACAAATTCCAGGCTGCCTTCTACGAATTCCAAGCGCCGCTCTCCGCCTCCGCGTCCTACATTCGGGAACTGCAAAACTACTGGGCCGCCCGTTCCAAGCCGAAAGACGAATTGTTCGAAGCGGGACGGGATATCGCGCGGCTGAATTCGACCTACGAGCTAATGATTCTGGAAAATCGGACGCTCAAGCAAGAGGTCGAACGACTCGAACAGCTCCTTCTACTTCCTTCGCGTCCGGAATATCGCTACGAGATAGCCCGAGTGGTATCGCGCGATTTCAACTCTTGGTGGCAACAGATGGAGATTCGCAAAGGCCGCCGCCACGGCATCCCCGTTGGAGCGCCCGTTGTCTTTTCCGGTGGCGTCGTGGGACGAATCCGCGAGGTCCACGAATATACCTCGACGGTCGAGATGCTGAGCAATAGTCGACTTCGAATGGCCGTGGTGACTATCGGCGACAATCGCCCGATGAGCTACCGTGGAGCCGGCTTTCAGAACCTTTCCACGCCTTTCGGCCTCGCGGAATACATTCCCTCGGATATTCGCATTGACGACCCGAGCAACCCTCCTCGCCTCGTCACCTCGGGCATGGGGGGCGTTTTTCCCGCAGGGCTCCACATTGGATACCTGCGTCGGCTCCGACCGGGAGCGAGCGGCATGTTTCTGGATGGCGACGTTTACCTCGACAGCCGTCTCACGAGCCTCACCGAAGTCGCCATCCTCATCCCAGCGGAAGCCATAGAACAATGAGCCTGTTCTCCCGGCAGCGATGGTTAATCGTGACAATCGCTCACTACGTGACGCTCTTTCTGTTCGGGCAACTGAACTACTACCTCAATATCTGGGGTATAGAAATCATGGTTACCGCGATGCTCATTTCGTTTAGCTCCCTATCGCTCAGTCACACGCAAGGCGCCCTATCGCTAATCCCCATCGCCCTCTACCTCGATAGCCACTCTCCTCTTCCATTCGGTTCCTCAGTCCTTATTCTAATCGGACTCCACTACCTCATTGTCATCTTCAGAAAGCAGGTTCGAAGGGAAGCGAACAGCATCGGTCTAAGCGTCGCTCTTTTCTCGAATCTCGCGATCCATCTGCTTTACACCCTATTCGCCGCCAGGTACCTAGGAAGCGGGGGATTGTCAGGATTGCATATTGGATTGAATCTTTTATGCAGCAGTTTGGTCATAGGTATCTTGAATCAATTCTACAGTTCCTTGCTGAACGATGTGCTGGGAATATTCGGAATTAAATTGGCTCAAGAGCAAAGACAGGCGCGATGAATCCAGAGGAAAAGAAGAAATACCAAGGTCGTCTGTGGATCTTCTACGGACTATTGGGTATCCTTCTCGCTGTGCTCTACTGCGGCCTCTTCTATCGCCAGCTAGTCGAAACCGAATTTCACACGGAGAAGGAGAAAATCCAGAACCACCGCCGTATTCTCACTCCGGGGCCGCGAGGCAACCTACTGGATCGGGATGGGCGCGTGCTGGTAGCCAATCGTTCGAAGTTTTCCGCTGTCGTCTTCCTTTCCGAGGATCAAGTGCAGGACGCGTTCGACAACAACTATTACGCCCTCGTCCGCGACTATCGAGCGCAGGGCAAGCGAATCGAAAACTACACGGAATTGTTGATCCTCTCGCGAGCGATGGTGCTCGAAAGCTATCTGAAAGGAGTGAATGAGCTTCTGGGCCGCGAGGAGGAAGTGGATGCGGATGGGGTCACCCGCCATTTGAATGTCAATCCCCTGCTCCCCTACCCGCTAGTCGACAATTTGACGCAAGAGGAATTCGCTATCCTTCTCGAATCGCTCCCCGTGGAATCGCCCGTCCAGCTCTACGTCTCGACGATGCGCCACTACCCTTACGAGAACGCGGCCGCTCATGCGTTGGGCTACGTAGGGCATCGGGCGCTCGAAGCGAAAAGCGGAATGCCGGGCTCGGATCTCAAGACCTTCGCATCGAAAGGCTCCTACGGGCGCAACGGTATCGAACTGCGCTTCGATGCCGAACTGCAGGGCAAAACCGGCACGGAGATTTGGGTGGTCGATCCCAATGGATATCAAGTCGAACCGGTTGATCGAATCTACCCGGAAAAGGGCAAAGATATAGAGCTATCCATAGACATCGATGTGCAGCTCGCTGGCGAGCGCGGGTATGATCTTTATGGAGACAAAGGAGCGCTCATCGCTATCGATATCAATCGCATGGAGATTCTAGCCATGCTCAGCCGTCCCGATTACAATCTCAACGACACCTCGCCCTTTATTTCCAATGCGATCTTCAATGAAATCAAAGAGAAGCAAGCCTGGGAAAACAAGGCCCTTCGCGGACTCTATCCACCCGGCTCTCCCTATAAACTGGTTACGGCTATCGCCGCTCTGAAGGCCGGGGCGATCGACGATCGAACGATCTTCGAATGCGATGGAGCCCATCGCGTGGGCGGAAGGCGTTTTCCCTGCATGGGCCGCCATGGCGAAGTCGACCTGCGCACGGCTATCGAGAAAAGCTGTAACGAGTACTTCTATAAAGCGGGCATCGCCACGGGCGTCAACAATCTGAGTCAAGAAGCGATCTACTTGAGGCTCAACGAGCCCACCTACATTGACTTGCCCAATGAAACGGGCCGCATGCTCACGCCAACGCGCGAGTGGAAGAAAGAACGCACCGGAGAGCCTTGGTACCCAGGCGACACCGCCAATATGTCCATTGGCCAAGGCTTCCTAACGGTGACCCCTCTGCAGATGGCTGTCATGGTCGCTTCCATCGCCAAGAACGAAGTTTATTCGCATCCGACGATTCTCAAGCAAACGACCGAACAGCTCGCCCGGCGTCCCGCGCCTAAACCACTCGGCTTGCCTACCGCCGTGCATAAGGCTATTCTCGATGGCATGAACCGGGTAGTGAGTCCATCGGGGACTGCCCGAGCCGCCATCGTTTCGGGCGTAGATGTGGGAGGCAAAACTGGAACGGCCCAAATCAACAAACGCGAAGGCAATATGGAGCTCGCCTGGTTCGTCGGTTTCGCTCCAGTCGAAGATCCGCAAATAGCGGTCGTCGCCCTCGTCGAAGGGCAGCAATTAAATCAGAGCTTTGGAGGCGGACGCTACGCCGCTCCTATGGCCCGCTATGTATTCGAAGCTTATTTCGCTAAGCATCCGGAACTCGTCAAAGATTCGGAACAGCCGCCGGGCCCTCAAAGATAGCGTCTTGCGTTCTTGAATACGATTCTTGGATTCGGCCAAGTATCCTTGCGACCAAACCTCAGTCGATGCAATTCAAGAAGAACTGCTTCACGCCGTGCTTCGCCCTCGGTATTCGTACTTCCACTACTCCCATAGAAGCGGCGAAGCAGCTTGCTCGCTTTGCGGCGTATGGGATCCCCGCGACGGAACGGAGCCATAATCAGCTCTCGATAGTTGAGCGCCAGATTGCGCTGGAATAACAACACTCCCACCGCGAGTATTAGCAAAGTCGTCGAGTAGAAGAACTTCTTTACACTCCAAGGAGCGATAATCCAGGAATAGATCTCAAGCATCGCCCGCGTTGCCCAATCCTCGGCGACCTCCGCATAAGCGAGAAAGAAGTCCTTTAGCTGAGCGGCCGCTTCCTTTTGAGCCGTCTCATCGAAATTTACGATTCGACGATACCAGAGCATTCGCAAGCTATCGATGTACGCCTTGGAATTGCTCTCTCCCGATTTGAAATCGAGAGAGACTGTTCTTTCGATCGAAGACGGAAGGCCGGATCCTGGCGTAGGATCGACACGAAACCAACTTCCCTCGCCATCGTAGACTTCGCACCAAGCGTGAGCGTCGGAATTCTTAATCATGTAGTAATTCTCGAAGCTGTTCCATGCCCCTCCTTTGTATCCGATAACCGCTCGGGCAGGATGCCCCGCTGCCCGAGAAAGGAGAATCAGCGAAGATGCGAAGAATTCGCAGTGTCCGCTCAAATCGGATTGCATCCAGCGAATCACAGGATCCATCACATTCGAATCGGGAGAGAGCGAAAAGCTCATCGAATAGCTATGGGTTTGAGACAAATACTCCGTGGCTTTCGATGCGAACTCCATCGCATCCAGCGTTGCCCCTCCGGTAATTTCTTCGACGACCGACTTCAGATACGAACGGGCAGCGGATTCATCGGGCAGTTGCAATAGCGTATCGGGAAAGGACACTTTACCCAGAGTATCCTCGCCCGGTTTGGAAATCATGTCGAGAAAATGATCGGCTGTGACATCGGGAACGCTTGTGGTAAATTCGACACCCTCCAATTGATACGACACCATCTTGCTTGGGGTTTCAGGCAAGGACACCACATGCATTTGCAGGCCTACATGAAGGTCCTCCAAATTCGAATAGGTAAACTGACTGAAGGAGCCCATCAACGGGAGAAATTTGCTTACGCCTGGTTCCACGAAAAACGTCCACCGATCCGATCTTTTGGAGCTCGGCGTTTCCGAAAATGTTCGATTCTTCCAGTATCGACGCGCCACATACGGCGACGATACACCTGTATTCAGCATGTTCTTAAGTTGCTGGGAGAGCGAAAAGGACCCCATTCGATACGAATCCAATACCAAGATTCTCCAATACGGAATTTCCGGCACGAATATTTCCCCTTCTACATCGACACGCAGCGCGACGCGCTCGTCGTTCTTGATATCTGTAACTTCGCCCAGACTAATGCTCTCGGAAAATCCAGAAAGCGTCGACGAGGCCTTCCTATTGAAGAGGTCCATCTTTTCATCGACATTCACTCTAGGAATGAAGAGGAACGCAATCCCTGCAATGACCAACAAAGCAGCGAAAAGAGCAGACCCCATGGCAACGCTACGAAATCCCGCGGACTGCAATAGCGACCCCCAACCTTCGTGCTCCTCCCAAATATCCGCGTTTGATTCAATTTCCGATTTCCCATCGGATTTCGTCTCGAAAACGCTGCCCATTGCCAGGAACGCAACGGCAAGTCCGCTGAATAGAAGCAACAGCCATCCAAACACCAAAGACGTCGTCAGCATTCCAGTCATGACGAGCAAGAATAGACACAATAGAGCAAGCTGCATTTCCTCTCGGCGCTTCGTGTGATTGATTGCCCGATACAGAATTAGCCAGGTGCTAAGATTGAGCAGGGCAGGTACTGTTTCTTTCGCGAGAACGTCAATCGAAACGAGCGGTACAATACTGATAGTGAACACCTTCCAAACTGCTTGAGGCGCTCGCGCATACAAGTGGGGAAACAGTATTCCAATGCTTATTCCCGCTAAGGTAATCGACGCTGGGATCAGGTTATGGCCACCCAGGTCGAACAGCGACAAAACGGACACGGCCGCCATCAAAGCGCCGATTAGCCACTTGAGTCGGAACAACTCTTCGACACTAAGCTTTCGCGATAGTAACCCCATTGATAATCGCTCCTACCGATTTGCTATCCAGTTGCGAAAACGTAATCGCATTGCCGTAGTTCGCTTCCCGGTCTTCGCCAGATCGCCCTTCCATTTCGATTTCCGCAACCTCGTCGAAAAACGACTCGAGATCGGCTACGCGGCTGATCTTGATCGTAGACCCTCCAATTACGCGACAGTAATTCAGGTCCCCTGCGAGGAATAGATCCTCCGCCAAACTCACCGCAAAGGAACACATCTTTTCGAATACCATTCCATTCGACCAAAAGGATCGAGAAGGATCGACCACCATCGAGTAGCGAGCCTGGCTCTCGGCCGCATTTTGCTTTACCATGAGCTCCCCTTGACGAGCCGTTACCTTCCAGTGAATAGAGCGAGGCGCATCTCCCGGGCTGTAATGACGCAATCCAATGAGTTCACCCGTCGAGCCTTTGCGCTTCGTACTGGCGCCTTGCCACCCGAAACCGCCGCCTGGAGCCTTCAAGCGTCGATACTCGATACGCTCTGGCCAGACGCGAACGCGTTGCGAGCATTCGCCCGCGACGTGCTTGCGCAGAAAGCCGAAGGGAAAGGACGACACAGCGTCGAATATCCGGATGTCGGTGACGCAACGCTTCCGAGGACGATAGCGCCAGACGAGACGACAAGTTCTGCCTGGTTCTAGACTGTCCTTTAGAAAAAGCGGATGCGATTCTTCCGTCTCTTCGCTATCTAAGTCGAATTGGAGACAATAGAGCGGGAATCCTTGTCGCGCGTTTTCTACTACAACTGCCACTTCGCCCGTTTCGCCAACCCTGAAAGTCGAACTCGTTTCCAAGCGCCAGCGGGCGCAAAGGAAATTCATCCAGCAAAACAAGCCGCTCACGACAATGAGAGCGACCAGAAGCGAAAGAGCGGCGAAGAGAATATTGTTTTCCGTATTGTAGGCCGCTAACCCAATGCACAATCCAATCAGAATCAGCGTCATGCCTGAGGCCGTAGGCAGAACCTTCTCCCCGGGAGGGGGAATACAGAGTTCCTTTAACCGCGTGGTTAAAGGCTTTGGGCGGCCCATCGACGCCGGACCGCGCCAATCGAATTGGTCCTTTGCTACCGAAACGGACATCGCGGCGCCTCTCGTTAGTTAGGCTGCGGCACCACCGCGAGAATACGAGATACGATTCCCTCCACCAATCGACGCTCCTCGAGAGCGTCCGAAGAGGGGCGGCGCAAATTCAAACGATGGCTCAGTACCGCAGGCGATACTGAGCTGACGTCACCCGGAATCACAAAATCACGGCCAAAGTAAAGCGCCCGAGACTGGGCGGCCGCCTTCAGGGCCAAGCTCCCGCGAACGCTCACGCCTGCCTTAAATTCGCTTTCCGTTCTGGTAGCGGTCACGATGTTCAAAATATACTCCAGTACCGAATCCTCCACAAACACTTGCGAAACGGCTTTCTGAATTGCCACGATTTCCTCGGGAGTTACCGGATCCTCGAACTTGAGATCATTGTAGTCGGAATTCTCGCTCCCCAAAATCTCAAGTTCGTTCGCGGCGCTGGGATAGCCCATCTGCAAGCGCATGAGAAATCGGTCCATTTGGCTTTCGGGCAGAGGGAACGTGCCCTCGTAATCGACGGGATTCTGCGTCGCCAGAACGATAAATGGAGCCCCGACACTGTAGGTTTCCCCATCGATGGACACGCGACCATGGTCCATCACCTCCAGTAGGCTGGACTGGGTCTTGGGAGTGGCTCGATTAATTTCGTCCGCTAAAACGATGTTTGAGAAAATAGGACCCTTCTTGAAAACGAAACTCTTGTCTCGCTCGTCGTATATCGAAACGCCCGTCACATCCGTTGGCAGCAAATCGCTTGTAAACTGGATTCGCTTGAATTCGGAGCGCATCGACTTCGCCAAGCAATAGGCCAAGGTCGTTTTTCCGACGCCAGGCAAGTCTTCAATCAGGACGTGCCCGCCCGCGGCAAGGCAAATAAGCACGCTATCGATAGCCTCGTCTTTACCTTTGATTCGAGAGCCGATCAGGGTTTTCATTCGCTCGAATACCCCGCGTGAGGCATTCATTGCTTGTGTGGGAAGAAATTCGCTCATATCTCGGATGACTGATAGCCTGGCGCGATTTACCGTCGCGCCAAGCTTTGAGATCGGCTTTCGACGACTGGAATTTACCCTCAACTGCTCGAATTGCTCCTTCTTTGACGCAAAACTGCTAAGACGTGCCCAATCCTAATCCGTTCACGCCCCAAACCGAGCAACGAACGCCTCCAGGAAAGCATCGATTTTCATTTGGTTCTCTCCCACCGCATCATGAAACTCTCCCATCGTAAGCTTCTTTTCTCCAAGGCCATGCGCAAAATTGTCTATCATGCATAAAGAGGTGACCGATATCCCGCTCTCCAAGAGCAAATCCGCTTCGTTCGCGAAGGTCATACCCACGACATCGCATCCCCAACCTCGAAGAATACGCACCTCGACCCGCGTTTCGAATCGAGGACCGCGCGTTTGAGCATAAATCTTGTCCGCGACGATCTCGCTCGGACACATGGGCGCGAGCTCATCGAGTAACCCGTTATCCAATCGCGGGGCAAAACCGCTTGGCCGATCGTCCACAAAGGTTACGGGAGCGAAGCTGAGATAGTCGCCACACGACACGAACGTCCCGGGAGGAAGCGATTCGCGAAGCGAGCCTACCGAGCTCAGAGCGACGACCGAATCTACGCCTAAGTCTTTCAATGCAAACACGTAAGCATGATAGGGACTACGATGAGGAGGCAACGGATCCTCGAAGCCGTGCCGATTCGCGACAATCAGACTGCCTTTCCGCTTCAACCCAATCGACCCATAGGGTGTTTTGCGTGTTTCGATCGACCAGTCATCGAAGATTCCCGATCGGTTGATACTTGTTCCACTGACTAGAGCCACGTTCATTTGACTACTAGCGAATCCGAACTCCCCCTCTTGATCAATCACAGTCATCTAAGTATGCTAAATTCGAGCGGATAAGCGCCGATACCTAACCCCTGCAATCTACACCTATGAGCCATTCCATCCCAAATACAATCTCGGCGAACCAGAAGAACGAAGAACAGTGCCGCAAGTTTCTTGCGGGAAACCGTTTTTGCTTCTATCGCGGTTTTTGGAAGAACGCCCCTTTCAAAGGTGGACAAAATCCCGAAAACGCTCCCGCCGAACGCAAGACCACGCACGGCAAAAACTAGGGCCGCGCTTCTCTGCCAATCGAGATTCGCTCCCCAGGCGGGTCTACCCCGAATCGTCCAAATTTTGCCTCCATCGCCCGGCTCGGCTGGAGACGCGATAAAGCGCATCGCGAACTTGTAGAAGCGCCTGATAGCCATCAGCGTCTTCGAATCATGGCACGTCCGGTTTTTCAGCGCCTTGTCACCATAATCCTAGGCTTTTCGCTTTAACCGCCGATGCGTCCATGCCCGCATCGCTCACGCCACAGCCACGACTGGTCAGCTATCCCTGGATGTCTCTCGACGCTTGGTATGGATTTCATGCCGGGGAGGCCAAAATCGCCACCCAAGGGGAAGCGAACGTCGTGTTTATTGACGACTCCATCACTCAAGGATGGGGAGGGCGAGGCAACGAGCAATGGAACGAGCGCTTCGCTTCGCTCAGAGCCTTCGTTCTGATGAGCGGCACCAACAACTTCGCCTTCGCCAAAGACAGCCCGGAAGTCATCGCCGTCGTTGACCAACTAGAGCGATCCTACGCCAACGCGGATATTCTCCTGTTCGGCGTCTTTCCCCGGAGCGAGCATCCCCAAGATCCGATCCGATCGAAAATCGAGCGCACCAACCGCATCATTGCCAATCTTCAGGTTCGCGAACGCGTCGACTTTCTCGATATTGGCGATCGCTTTCTAGAACCGGACGGTAGGATTCACAAAACGGTAATGCCCGATTTTCTCCATCTTTCGGAAGAAGGCTATCGCCGTTAGGCGACCGCCATCGCTCCTTGGCTCGACGGAGTTTCAAATGAGTAGGACCGCAAAACCGGGATGGAGCATTCCATCGATTATGGGGCTATTCCCCGGGCCAAAGGCGGACAAGCCGGCCATCGATTCGCTCTACCCGAACTTCGAACACCAACTCTAGGAGCTGAAGCAAGGCCTCTGGATTCCTGGTATCGAGCATTCCAGTTACTCCCATTATCTCGAGTTCTTCGTCCAATACTTCGATTTGCAGTTCGTTACGGCGATTGAATGCGACGACTTCGATCAATGGCGTGTCATCGAACTCCAATGCCGCCGCCCTACCAGGCTTCGTAGTTGTCATATTCTCAGACGGAACAACCGAGACCGAGGCAGTCTCCGGATCGCGATCATTCGGATTGAGCAGGAACCAGGCAAGTCCTCCACCCGCTACTGCAAATACGCTTGCGAGGAGAACGAGCTTCGCTGCCCACCGACTTTCGGTCGAATTCGAGTCATCTAGTTATATAGACAATTCCGCGACCGTTTTTCACTAAAAGGAAATCCGTTTTATCCTTCCAAGGACCACTCATTCCTGGCCCAGGCGCCCCAGCCAATCCGAGTCTCCCAGGAACGCCGTAACTACTTTTCTAGAAGGAGCGAATACATTCGATCGAACTCAGAGCAGGCGAAAGCGATCTACTTGGAGTAGTTCTTCCAATGGTTGGCGATCTTGCCCGCCTTCTCGTCTCCTTCGTGAAAGACCAATCGATGCTTGAGCAGTACGGTCTCCCCTTTCTTCAAATCGAAATCCCCGCTTTGCTCCTCGCCCGCTACTTCCTTCAGAGCGAAGGGATTTGCGGTAAAAAGCCCATAAGTACGGGCGTGCCAAGGCGTCGGGTATCGGAAGCTGCTAGGGTGATTAAGCATGGCGACCCCCATTCGCTTGCCCTCGACGGGACCATTGAAGTCCACCCAAGGCACTCGCTTGCCCCAGGCATCTTTGTCGCGATCGCCAGCGCTATTGACGATCGTTCCGCCTTCGCCCGCATCGACGCTCATACTATGGGCCACGCGCACGCTAAGCCCTGAATCCTTCTTTCCGACGACGGTTATCGAATCCTTCACGCCTTCGAGAACGATTTCAGTATCGATAATTCGCGTTCCATTTTGAGCCTGTCGAAAGGAGAATTTGCGAATCTCTTTGAGATAAACGTCCCCTTCCGGAGTAACGTTTTCGACCTCCACCACCAATCTCGCCGAATTCTTGAGAGCCTTCGCCCGCACAACCTTGGTGTGAACCTGCCGTCCCGTCGTCTTGAGCTTGGTCTCGTTGACTACGCCATCCTTGGTGAAGGTGAGCTTCTCATGCCACGTGTTGAAGCCGCCGGCCTCTTGCATACCGAAGCAGATTGATCGGTGATGCGGGTGATCCTGCTTTTCGCCCGGTACATCCTTCATTGGAAACGCCCGCGTCATATTAGCTCCTCCAGGACCAATAACGGGCCAGAAGTAGCACTTGTTGGTCTCCGTATCGCTCGTTATATAACGCGTAAAGAGTTCGCCATCGATCAAAATGGCAATATCGCCCGAGGACTCTTCTTCGACCGTGAATTTCGCAGCGGAAAGCGAGGCGACCAAGGTCATTGCAATGATGCCAGCCAGGGCTGGAATACGAACGGGGATAGGATAACTCATCTCTCGAAGGCTAGAGCTTTTGGCTGCCTTGTCAAAGTCGAGTTATCGCCCCAGTGGCAATTGGGCGGATTACTTCGGTCCTTCGATTGGGAACGCGCCCACCCACTGCCCGACCCAATCGCTAACAACCGGATGAAAACAGGAGAGAAAAAATGGACGTCTACGGAAGCCAGGATGAGAGCGAGGACGCTACGGCCAAACGTGCGACCTACCGCGCACAATTGCAGAGGAATCCCTGAGGAATTTTGACGCTGCTCGGCCACCGCAGCTCCTCGAACGGTGGAGCGCGTCAACGTTTCCTCGCAATGCGAACACCCAGGGGTCGATTCGAACAACTAGCCGAAAAACAACGCCTCGGCCAAGGCTTCTTCCGGATCGAGTGCCTTGATCGCCGCCGTCATCGCATGAGATTCCCCCCCGATTCGGGCTTCGATTCGAGCAACCCCGGATTCCAAATTCAAGACGCACTCCACATAGCTTTCGTCCTTATAGGAAAAAACGATTCGCGATTCCGTGTCGCTAACGCCATCGCTCGCTTCATATCCGAAATCCACTTCTAGCTCATGCCCATCCAATCGAGCGGAACAATCCTCCAGAGCCGATTCAATCCATGTCAGCAATGCGCGGGCATCGGCTTCGAAGCAATGCGCCGCGACGAAACGGACTTGCTCCAATCCATTAACGATTCGATCGACGGGAAACGCGCTGAAAAACTGGCCAATGCATTGGCGTATCGACAAGGATCGGGCCGCCGCGAGATCGTGCAGCTTTTCCGGCTGGGGAAGCTGCAATCGATCCGACGGATAGCTCTCCGCGGCCGAATCGATAACGATACGGTCCACGTTTTTGAAGAAGCTCTGATAGCTCGATAGGTTCTCGGGCGAATCGAATCGATAGGGCCAATAATAGGTGGGCAAATCGCTTTCCAGAAATATGGACACTTGATCTTCGAGAAACCGTTTCTCCTTTAGCGTGTATCCAAAGACCAACGCCTCGCAACAGCTCATGTCTCCATTGCCATCCCCAATGTAGCATTCCGAGAAGATCTTGCAAACAATCCCCTGCCCCGTGGCATCTTCGTCCTTAGAGGGACAAAGCGCGATCACGCGACAAGGGTATCGATGGGAAAAGTCGATCACGGATCTAAACAAGGCGTTCGCTTCGTTTGGCGTCGCCTCGAATCCGAAGTGCAGAATCACATTCATGCGCGACGCCCGAAACTCGGAGGGAGCTTTCCCCCCATCGCCCGCAGGCGGCGCGTCCCACATATTGGACAGCGAAAGCAGAGCCTCCCCAACCGGCACCTCCAATCCGGGCATTACTGCATAGATCTCGTTGTGTTCTGTCGCTAGAATTTCCACCATCGTATTTTTCCTCGACTAAGGGCGGCGCCATTCGTGAGCATTGTCCCAAAGGAGTCGATCCGCCGCCAAGGGTCCCCACGATCCCGATACGTAATTCTCCATTCCGCGCTGGCCCTCGCTAGCCCAGAAATCGTGCAAGGGCGTTATCAGATTCCATGACGCTTCCGTCTCATCGCCACGAATGAAAAGCGTGCCATCCCCTAGCATCGCATCCAAGACCAGACGCTCGTAGGCTTCCGGAGTATTGGAGCCGAAAGTCGCGCTGTACTTAAAGTGCATCTTCACCGGCTGTGTTCGCGTCTGCAAGCCAGGTATCTTCGCATTGAGCAACACGGTGGACCCTTCGTCCGGCTGAATCTGAAAGACGAGGGAATTCGCCGTCAAATTGAACATCTCGTTTTCGCTGAACAGAGTCGAGGGAGGTCGCTTGAACTGGATGGCGATTTCGGTAACCCGTCGCGACATCCGTTTGCCCGACCGCAGGTAGAACGGCACGCCTTCCCAACGCCAGTTGTTGATATTCAACCGCAGCGCCGCAAAGGTCTCCGTCTCCGATTCCGCAGAAACGCCCTCGGCCTGACGATAGCCTTCGACGCGCTCTCCGTCGACAAGCCCCTCTTTGTACTGAGCCCGCACAACGTCGCTGCGATCGTAATCCAGATTCAACGGCTTGATCGCCTGGAGCAGCTTGACCTTTTCATCGCGAATAGCTTCCGGATCCAAAGACACCGGCGGCTCCATCGCCGTCAGAGCGAGTAGCTGCATCGTGTGATTCTGGATCATATCGCGGGTCGCCCCGCTCTGCTCATAGTAGCCGCCTCGCGTACCCACACCCAAAGACTCCGCCACTGTTATCTGAACGTTATCGACGTATTGGCGATTCCACAAAGGCTCGAAGATCGAGTTGGCAAATCGCTGAACGAGCAAGTCTTGTACGGTCTCCTTCCCCAGGTAGTGATCGATTCGGTACACTTGACGTTCCTGAAAGACGCCCTGAATCACTCGGTTTAATTGTTGAGCGGACGCCAAGTCCTTTCCGAATGGCTTTTCGATTACGACTTTCGTATGGCTATCGCTCTGCTGATAGCGAGTGGCCAATCCACTCGCCCCAAGATTCTTGATAATTGGCTCGAAAACCGATGGAGGGGTCGAAACATAGAATACGCTTTGCGCTTCGCGTCCCAAGCCCTTTTCGATCTCGTCAATCTTAGTCTTAAGCGCATTGAACGCATCGAGTTCATCATAGCCCCCGCTGCAGTAGTAGGTGTTATTCGAAATTCGCTGCCAAATATCCTCGTTCAACGGGCGACGGGAAAACTGCTCGATCGAATCAATCGCCAACTGCCGAAATTCCCCGTCAGGCATGGGCTTGCGACCAAATCCAATCAGCGAGAAATCCGCAGGCAGTAGATTGTCTACGGCGAGGTTGTAAATGGCCGGCACCAGCTTGCGGGCGCAGAGATCTCCCGAAGCTCCGAAAATCGTAATCACTGTGGGCTGAGCCCCGCGGTGCTTGCTCAAGCCTTTAAGAAAAGGATGACGTGAATCTTGTGACATGTCCGTTGTGTGGTCGTTTCAACTGCAGGCGCTGCAGCAAGGCCAACCTGCGCTCAGCCCTCATCCTTGTAAAGCGGATTGACCTACCCTTTCGCCCCAAAGTCAGCCTAAGGCGCGACCCAATCCAACATCGCCCAGTCAAAAATGATTCCGATTCCTGCCCCGCTCATGAGAGCGCCCCCAAAAGCGCCCCCTGTCAGCCCAATCACAGTTCACAGCCCCCTCCCAGCCGCCTTCCCAAACAGCGGAACATTCTCGAAGTGTCGCGCCTCAAAGACCAGCCCTTCCTTATGCTCGACTTCCACCACGTCGAGTCGAAAGGCCCTCGGTTTAGGCTTCAGCTTCCGTAAATACGCCCGGCACACCCGAAGCAGCGCCGTTCGCTTCTTTCGGTCGATAGAGTCGTACCCACCGACCAATGCGCCCCTCGCTCGGGTCCGCGTTTCCACAAACACTAAGACCTCCCCATCTCGGCAAATTAAATCGATCTCGTCGCGACCGGCCCGCCAGTTGCGAGCCACTATGCGGTAACCCTTATTCTTGAGCAAATCCGCCGCTTCCCGCTCGCCCGAAACCCCGATCTCGGCGCTCGTTTTCCCCCGACGCCCAAATCGTTTCAGCCAGCCAAACATCCCCCTGTCCTTTCCGTTCCACCCACAAGCGCGCGCTCGCAGATCGCCAGCAGTCGAATTCCCATGAAGACAAAGCGCCACGCAACTCGACCGCGCTCAAGCGTAAATCCGCGATCTCTCGAGGGCTGGATCTACCCAACCGCAAATCCCTCTATCCCAGAAACTACTCCTCGTTCGCCTTGCGGTACTCCTCGGCGAACAAATAAAGCAGGTGATCGATAGCCTTGTAAACCGCCTCCGGGCGATTGGCAATGCCCATAGATTCGCGATGCCAGGTGCTCACCGACATCGTAACGATACTATCTTTGGGGCGTTCCAACTTGGCTCGTTCCCGCAGAGCGAGAGAAGCCGAATACAAATGGCTCGGTCCTTGGGCCTGAGCCAGATTCAAGCTTATTTCCAGAAAGGGCTGTCCGGGAGCGAGCTTGTATTCGGATTCGTTCATCGACCTTACGCCCAACGCCTTGAGCTGCTTAGCCGCGTGCTCCATGATCTGGGGCGAATCGATCTCGAAAACCTTGGTCTGGATAACGATCGGCCCCGGCTCCAAGCCTACGCCATGTAGTTCCTTGAGCAGGTTCTCGTCGAAATCCGCCCTCAGACTCGCTGCGACGAGCAAGGCGAGAACTATCGTTGCGCTCCAAAATTTCATTCCGCTCATAGGCTTATTCGACCCGAATTCATCCACATTTAGTCCCAGCTGGCGAGCGAATGTTCGGGGCATAGGCCTCAGTTACCAGCCATTAGCCCAAATTTGACAGTCGCTCGCCCCCTCCAAGCCTACCCATTCCCCATTTTTCAGTATTCATTCCCCCTATCCGTTTCGCCATTCGCGATTCATTATTGACCATTCTTTCCTCGCCCTTTTCTCGAGATCAGTCGCCAATAGCCTCCCATGGAAATCGATGCGAAAAATCGGCAGGTCGTGCTCAGCGTCGGCGAATTCGCCCGATTTTCGCCCTACAGTCAACGATCGGACGCCCTCGGCTTCGGCAACTGGAGGGCCCAGGTCGGCCAGCAGTGGCACCAGGAAATCCAGAAGAAGGCCCCCGAGGAAGGCTTCGTCAACGAGTCGGCCATCGAAGGCGATCTCACGTGGAACGGCTGGACCTTCCGGCTAACCGGACGCATCGACCAGCTCGGCGAACGCGATTCAGGGCTTCGCGTCCGCGAAATAAAGACTGTCGCCACCGCCCTGCCCATCGATCCGCTTGAAACGCCGCATATCTACAAGAGCTACTGCTTGCAGCTACTGGCCTATCGAGAATTGCTCCTGCGCGAGCGAGGCTGCGCGCTCTCCGACATTGCCCTGGAGCTCATGCTCGTCGAAATCGGCTCCGGCATGGTCCAGCGTATCGGCCTGGAACACCACTCCTTCGACTCCCTCATTGTCGATCACCTCGATCGATTCGCCTCCTTTCTCGACCAAAAGAGCGCCCGACTCGCCCGATTGCGATCCCTCCAGTTCAAACCCGCTTACGAAACGCCCCGACCCGGACAGGAAACGATCAAGGACGATCTAAAGAAGGCCTTCGCCGCATCCCCGGTCGTTTGCCTGGAAGCGCCCACGGGCTACGGGAAAACAGGCGTCGCCTGGGAAATAGCCCTCCACCGACTCGCCACCGGCCAAGTCGATCGGATCCTCTACCTCACGAGCAAATCCACTGGGCAAATAGAAGCAACCGAACGCCTCAAGGCCCTACTCGGACCCAACTCCGCCGCTTCCTACTGGCAGATCCGCAACAAAGCCGAGCACTGCGTCAACGCGGAATTTCGCTGTTCGACCAAGACCTGCTCCTACCTCGCGGATCTTGACGGCAAATGGACGCGAGCCAGTCTCGATCGTCACATCCTTTTCACTACGCAGCCCATTCCCCTGGATCTGCTCAAAGAGGAAAGCGCTTCGGCAGGCATCTGCCCCTATGAAACCATGCGCAGCGCCTTGGGCCATCGCGACATTTGGATAGGCGACTACAATTATCTTTTTTCTTCCAACAGTGCCAGTTTACTCGCCGATCAGTGCGACTTCGAGCCCGCCCGTTCCTTCCTCATTGTCGACGAAGCCCACAACCTGCCCTCTCGGGTAGAATCCAATCAAAGCCGAGAGATCGACAGCCTCGCTCTCGAGGGACTGCGGGAAGAGCTTTCCGAACTCGGAGCCGGTCGACGTATTCGTAATTCCCTTTCAAGCCTCTCTAACGAATGCGCTGCCTATCGAAAAGGGGACATTCTGAGTTTGCGCCAGATCGACGATCTCGCGGAACTGATGCTCACTCTGGCCAACGCGCTCTCCAGCGAACCGATCCCCTTCGAGCAGGCCACCGCCGAGAGCATGGACACGCTTTGGACCCTCGCCTCCGGGGCCACCGCTCTGAAAGAGGAGGCCGCATCCTTCATGGCCTACGCCGCTGCCAATGGACGCATCCGCATCGCCTGCATCGATCCCTCCCGGATCATTGGCGATACGCTCGAACCGTTCAAAGAGACCCTCTTGCTCTCCGCTACCTTTCCACCCGCAGATACTTTCTTCGAGCAGTGCGGGCTCAACGAAAGGCTGCCTGCTCCCCAGCAGCTTGCCCCGCCGGCGCCCTGGCTGGAGGGAGCTTACGATATCGCTATCGACACGCGGCCCGATACGCGACTCAAGGGACGAGAGGCATCGAAACCGACGACCGCCGCTACCATTACCCAGCTCGCCGAAGCCTACGCCCCCATTGTCGTCTTCTTCCCCTCTTACGCATACGCGGAAACCGTCAAGGAAGCAGTCGAACGCGACTCGCCCTTCTTCCGGATCGCCATGCAAGGGCGGGGCGGCGGCGAAACCCTCGACGAACGGGCCGCCTTCATCGACGATGCAATCCGCTTTCACGACATCGTCTTCCTCGTTCTCGGCTCCAGCTACGCCGAGGGCATCGATCTCATCGGCGGTAAAATCGAAGCCGCTATGGTCGTCAGCCCCGCCTTGCCCGAAGTCAATCCCGTGCAAAATGCCAAGCGCGACCGCCAGGATGCGAAAAACCGAAATGGCTTCGAGCGGGCCTACCTTCAGCCCGGTATCCAAAAAGTTAATCAAGCCCTTGGCCGGCTTGTCCGCGCTCCTGGCCAAAGCGTCAAAGTCCTCCTCCACTGCCAGCGCTTCGCCGGCAAGCAAACGCGCGATTTGCTTTCGCCCCAGTACCGCGCCCCCCAGTACATTTTCGAATCCGCCGATTTAGAGAGCTGGATTGGAAATCGAAGCTCCCCTGACAAGCCATAGAAAGCCACCCGATTCTCGCCGATCGACGCCGCCGCCCGCTAGCGCCGCGCTTCAGGCCACGTATATCGCATTATTCGATACTGATCGCTGACAGCTGCAATTACAGTCGCCCTTGATACGCCAGATGAAAACCTAGCAGGTATCGTGAATATTACAGGCCTGAGCGGAGCGATCTGCCTCAGTTTGGGATGGCCTTCCATAGTCTATACGGCGGATCGACAAAGACGATGCCGAATGACCAGGGATCGGTCCTTGTCGGTTAATTGGGTCATTCCCACTCAAAGGAAAAAATGCCCCTCTCGGATTAGAGATCAATCGCTACGAAAGGATCCCCTTGACAACATGGGCTTCCTCGACGCCGGTCAGGCGCTGATCCAATCCTTGGTATGGAAATATAAGTTTATTGTGATCGATGCCCAGCTGGTGAAACATCGTCGCGTGCAAATCGCGCACATGTACGGGGTCCTTAACTACATTGTAGCAGAAGTCGTCCGTTTCGCCATAGCTCATGCCGCCTTTGATGCCGCCCCCGGCCATCCAGGTCGTAAAGCAGCGCGGGTGGTGGTCGCGTCCATAATTTTCCCGATCGTTCGGGTTCATGTTCTGCGCGTAAGTCGTGCGACCGAATTCTCCGGCGAATACGACTAAGGTATCGTGCAATAGCCCACGGCGCTTCAAATCGGTCAATAAACCGGATATGGGCTGATCCACATCATTCGCCTGGCCCCTCAAATTCTCCGGCAGACGCGCATGGTGATCCCAACCGCGATGGAAAAGCTGGATAAAACGCACGTCTCGTTCCGCCATGCGACGAGCCAACAAGCAGTTTCGCGCGAACGAGCCGGACTTCTCGACTTCGGGACCGTACATTCCAAGCGTCTTCTCGCTTTCATCGCTCAGGTCGGTCAACTCAGGAACCGAAGACTGCATGCGGAACGCCATCTCCTGTTGCGCGATCGACGTATGGATTTCGGGGTCCCCAGTGATGGCCGCCTGTTCCGCATTCACCTTTTCCACGAAGTCCAACATCTTATTGCGAGCCTTGCGATCGACCCCCTTCGGGTTAGATAGGAACAAGACCGGATCGCCGACCGATTGGAATGCAATGCCCTGATGCTTGCCAGGCAGATAACCCGTTCCCCAAAGACGATTGTAGAGCGCTTGCACATTCACCTTGCCCGACCAAAACGCCGAGGTCAGCACCACGAAATCCGGCAGATCCTTGTTCATCGTGCCCAGCCCGTAACTCAGCCATGAGCCCATGCTCGCCCGACCGGGCATCTCCGACCCGGTACAAAAGAAGGTCTTAGCAGGATCGTGATTGATCGCCTCCGTATGCGTGGATTTGATCATGCAAATATCATCCGCGCGCTTCGACAGATGCGGCAGCAACTCGCTCATCACCAGCCCGCTCTGCCCTTGCGGCGCGAACTTGAAAATCGACGCGCAAATCTCCTGCTTCTTGCCCCGGGTCATCGTCGTCACGCGCTGTCCCTTGCTAACCGACGGCGGCAGGGCGCGACCATGCAATTTCTCCAGTCCGGGCTTGTTGTCGAAGAGATCCAACTGGCTCGGGGCCCCAGCCATAAACAGGAAGATCACTCGCTTGGCCTTAGCCGGAAAATGAAGTCCCGGCCGAGCCGATGCGATCAGCGGCTGCATCGAGCCGCTCAGCATCGCCGTACCCAGTCCAATTGAAGCTTTCTTGAGAAACTGGCGCCGATTGAGGGCGTCGCAGAACGGTTGAAATTGATCCATGCTCATCGTCTTACTTTCGTGAGTTCCAGATTGAAAAGGCTATGGGCCATCATCGTCCAAGCAGCGACCTCGACGCGACGGCCGAAGGTTTGCGTCCCCATTTCCAGAGTCAGCGATTCCGTCAATGACCGATCGGAACGATACAGCGATTCGAAGTCCTCCAAAGTCGACCGCATCAATGCCAGACGATCGTCGCTCGGCTCGTGCGACGTCACTCGCTCGTAGGCGTAGCGGAGCCCTTCCTCCACGCTATTCGTTGACTCGAGCGCGATCAGGGCCGCTTTCTTAGCCGCATTAAACCACTCTTCCTCATTCATGAACAACAATGCCTGTAACGGTGTATTCGTCCGCTCTCGACGCGCCACGCAAAATTCCCTCGACGGCGCATTCATAATCGTCATCTGAGGCGGCGGCATCCCGCGACGCCAATAGGAGTACAAGCTGCGACGATAGATGTTTTCATCCGTATCCGCGACATAGGTGAACGGAGCCGACATACTGACCATCTCCCATAACCCGGGAGGTTGCGGCGGTTTCACGCTTTTGCCGTACATGGTTTCGTTCAACTGACCGCTCACGGCGAGAATTTGGTCGCGAAGCGCTTCCGCATCCAATCGATAACGCGAACCACGAGCCAACAATCGATTCTCTGGATCCTCCTTGAATTCGCTAGGCGACGCATCGGAACTCTGCCTATATGCATTAGACACTACAATATCCCGCACCAGTTCCTTTACATCCCAGCCCGACTCGAGAAACGACAGCGCCAGGTCGTCGAGCAACTCTGGGTGACTCGGCCACTCGCCCTGAGCCCCAAAGTCTTCGGATGTCTTAACAAGCCCCACCCCGAATATTTGCTGCCAGATACGGTTCACCGTTACCCGTGCGGTCAGTGGATGGTTTCGCGCCACCAGCCAATTCGCCAAATCCATCCGATTGTAGAGCCCTTCTTTATCGGGCAAGGGCGGCAGAAACGCGGGCGTGTTGCGTTCGACCGGTTGCTCCGGAGCGTCGTAAGCGCCGCCCGTCAGCATGTACGCCTGACGCGGCGGGTCCATCTCGCTCATTATCATAGCCGCCGGAACCGTATCCAAAAATGTCTTTCGAGCCTTATTCGAAGCATCGATCTCAGCTAAGATCGCTCGAACCTCTTTCGTTTTAACCTCCTTCGTCCAATCGGTCTTGTCTGCCAACTCGTCAATTACGCTCGCCGACTTCCAATCGTTCCCGCCTCTCCCCCGAACGTTCCATTCGGCATCGCTGACAATTCGCGACTCCTCTTGATCTATTCGATACTCCAGGATCAGCGAAAAGCCGGCCTTGCCGGACACCGTCGCGACTATTTCGTTTTTCCCCTCCTTGAGAATCGTGGAAACATCCGCAACCAAGCTCCGCGTCGGGCCCGTCGCCTTCCCCAGCGATTCTCCATTAAGAGTCGCTTCGGCGTCCCCCATGCCCACAAAGCGTATTATCGCCACATCGGGAGTTTCATCCATTGAAACGACTCGTTGAAACTCAACCGACTTCGACTCCAATTCCGGATCGTCCCATATCCACGGAACCGATACCTTTTCAGTAATATCTCCCCATTTTTCCGTCAAGCGTTGCCGTCGCGTCATCGACTCCAATTCCAGGTCGAGTCGCTGTTCAACCGCATCGAAATTCGCCAACTGCTGGTTCTGCTTTGGCGTGGCCAGATTGATAAATGGCGGCTGCAACCCCCGCTCCGGCGCTCGCACCGTTTCCGCGCCCCCGCTGAAGTTATTGAAGAACGCGTAGAGCTGATAGTAGTCCTGCCGAGTGATTGGATCGTATTTGTGATCGTGACACTGAGCGCATTGCACCGTCAGTCCCAAGAAAGCAGTCCCAAACGCCTCCACCCGATCGATGACATTCTTGTGCAAACTCTCCTCGGGAAGAGCCGTTCCCTTATCGATAATCATATGGAGCCGATTGAAGCCCGAGGCGATGAGCTGGTCGAAATTCGGATCCTCGTAAAGATCCCCCGCCAACTGGTAGCGGATGAAATTATCGAACGGCAGGTTGTCATTGAAGGAACGGATCAACCAATCGCGATACGTCGCGAACTCGCGATGGAAATCCTTGTGCATGCCATTCGTATCCGCCAAGCGAACCAGATCGGCCCAGTAACGCGCCATATGCTCTCCGTAAGCCGGCTTCACCATCAGACGATCCACCAAGCGCTCGTACGCCCCTGGACGCTCGTCTTCCAAATACGTATCGATTTCCTCGATCGTCGGCGGCAGTCCAGTCAGGTCGAAGCTCAAGCGGCGAATCAAGGTGCGCTTGTCCGCTTCGGCCTTGGGTTGGCGCCCCTCCGCCTCCAAACGGGCCATGACGCGGCGATCGATGAAATTGCCATTCCAGTCCTTCGCGGCAACCCGCGCGGTCTCGGAAGCCTTCAAGGGTTCGAAGGACCAGAATTCCTGATACGCTCCACCCTCCTCTATCCACTGCTTCACCAAGGCTAGCTCCCTATCCGTCAACCGTTCCTTGCGCGACTTCGGCGGCGGCATGATATCCTCGTCGTCCTCCGCCGTGACCAAGAACCACAATTCGCTCTCCTCCGGATCGCCGGGCTTGATGATATGATAGCCGTCCCGCGGGCTCAGCGCCCCATATTTGCCGTCCGCTACGTCCAAACGCAGCTCCTCTTCCCGGTCCTCCTCGTCCGGACCGTGACAATGAAAGCACTTGTCCGACAAGATCGGCCGAATATCGCGATTGAAGTTGATGGGCTCGGCCGCGCCGGCGATGGAGCTCGCTGCGCGCATCGCGAACGCGAATAATAAGACGATTGAAGTGGGGCTAAAACGCATGGAGTTTGGCAATGGAAACGGTCCTCAAGCAAACCGCAGCGGGGGTGAAAGTCAAAGCGGATCGTCGCGCCGGATTTTTGCCAATCAGCTCAATCCCATTGGATCGTCTATCGCGATAAACGCATCGGCAACCCTCTCAGCGCAATGTCCTTGAGTCCCTTCAACGGCCCTACAAGCTTACAACGGTTTTCATCAATCGACAAACGCTAACCGACTAACGCTAAATGCTAAAACGCCTGTTCCTCCCCACTCTGCTCGCGCTAGCAGCTACCGCCGCCGACCGCCCCAATATCGTGCTCATCGTCTCCGACGATCACGGCACCGACGCTCTTGGCTGCTACGGCAATCCCGTCATCGAAACGCCCGCTCTCGATACCCTGGCCGCTGACGGTACGCTCTTCACTGACGCGAATTGCACCACCGCCAGTTGCAGCCCCAGCCGATCCGTCATTCTTTCGGGCCTTCACAATCACCGAAACGGCCAATACGGACTCCAGCACACCTTCCACCACTACCAAAGCTTCGACGATATCGTCAGCTTGCCCGTCGCCCTTTCGAACAACGGCTATCGCACCGCCCGTATCGGAAAATTCCATATCGCGCCCGAAGCCGTCTACGCCTTCGACACCGTACTCTCCGCCGGAGCCGCCAACGATCCGAAAACGATCGGACGCAGCCCCTACGAAATGGCCGAGCAGTCCCGGCCCGTAATCGAGAGCGACGACGAACGCCCCTTCTTCCTCTTCTACGCTTCCGACGACCCTCATCGCTCCAATGCCTTCACGTCCGACGGCTTGCCTACATTCGACACGTATCCGGAGCCTAACGACTTCGGCAATCGCAAAGAAGGCTACCCTGGAATTCAGCCAGTCGTCTACGATCCCAAGAAAGTCATCGTGCCTCCCTTTCTCCCCGATACGCCCGCTTGCCGGGCCGAGATCGCTCAATACTACCAATCCGTCTCTCGCCTTGACCAAGGCATCGGCCATCTCATCGAGATTCTCAAGAAAGCCGGCAAATACGACAATACGCTCATTCTCTATATTTCCGACAACGGCATCGCCTTCGCCGGAGCCAAGACCACGCTCTACGAGCCTGGCATGCGCCTTCCCCTCATCGTACGCGAACCCCAGCAGAAGAAAACCGGCCGATCCCAAGATGCCATGATTTCCTGGGTCGACCTCGCTCCCACCCTACTCGACTACGCGGGCGCTGACGTATCCAATATGGAGTTGCACGGCAAGTCCTTCCGAGCAGGCGTTTCCGGCAATCTGAGAAACCGGGATCACGTATACGCCTCTCACACCAACCACGAGGCCACCATGTACTATCCCATGCGCGTCCTCAAGACTCGCCAATACAAGCTCATCTTCAACATCGCCCACGGGCTCGAGTTCCCCCTCGCCAAGGACCTGCTCCAATCCCCCACCTGGGTCTCCATGCAGAAGAACAATCTCGATCGCTACGGCCAACGAACGCCCCACGCCTTGCTCCATCGCCCCCGCATCGAACTTTACGACCTGCAAGCCGACCCCCACGAAGTGATAAACCTGTCCTACAATCCCAAGTACGCGAAAGTACGCGATAAGATGATCGCCCAACTCAAAGCCTTCCAAGAAGAAACCCGCGACCCCTGGGCGGTGAAATGGGAACGGGAATAAGGGCGCAGTTGGCCCGTAGCTCAAGGTAGGGCTGACTGTCCCCCAACCAGCCGCATCAGCGGCGGTCGCTTGGGGACGAGCGGTCCCTATATGTGGATCGCCTGATCGTGCGTCGCCGCAGCCGCTTCGGCCAAGGCTTCGCTCAGAGTCGGGTGAGCGTGGATGGTATTGTGGATCTCGTCGATCGTACCTTCCATCTCCATGGCTAGGCAGTATTCGGTAATCAGTTCCGTCGCGTCATTGCCAATGATATGGGCGCCGAGAATTTCCCCGGTCGAAGCATCGCTGATTACCTTGACGAAGCCTTCCGACGCGTTGGCCGCCACGGCCTTGCCCGAAGCGGTGAATGGGAACTTCCCTACTTTGAAATCCAATCCTTTTTCCTGAGCTTGCTTCTCGGTCACTCCCGTACTCGCAATCTGAGGCAGACAATAAGTGGCGCCCGGGAAGTTGGTAACGCGTTTCGGCTCGCCCGCTCCGAACATACCATTGACTGCCTGTATGGCCTCGTAGGTAGCCACGTGAGCCAAGGTCGGCGGGCCTATAATGTCCCCAGCCGCGTAGATGCCGGGAATGTTGGTTTGATAGCGTCCATCGACCACGAGAAAGCCGCGATCGGTTTCCAAACTCAGCGACTCCGCGACCGTTCCCTCCAGGTTCGCGGCCACCCCGACCGCTTGAATCACCGCGTCGACCTCGAGTGTAACGGCCTTGCCTTTCTTCTCGTATTCAATCGTCACCGATGAATCGCCAATATTCGCGCTCGAGATACTGATGCCGAGCTCGCTCTTGATCTTCTGCTTTTTGAAGGCGCGCTCGAGCGTCTTCGCCACCTCTTCATCTTCAACCGGAACCAGCTGAGGCAGCGCCTCCAGAATCGTGACTTCCGTTCCAAAGGCATTGAGGAAGTAAGCGAACTCCACGCCAATGGCGCCCGATCCGATGATCGCCACTGATTTCGGCTGCTCTTTCATAACCAAGGCCTCCCGCGAGGTCATAACGCGCGTTCCATCTACAGGAAGGAAGGGCAGCTGCTTGGCCCGGCAACCCGTTGCGATAAGAATGTTCTTCGCTGCAAGCGACTCGCCCTTGCGATCGCCTTCAATCAGCTCGATCGTATCCGCAGCCATTATCTGGGCCTTGGCTACGATGTAGTCCACCTGGTTCTTCTTGAACAGAAACTCGATCCCCTTGGCCATTTGATCCGCCACTCCGCGCGAGCGCTCGATAACCTTGGCAAAGTCGTATTCGACCGACCCGACCGTGATCCCGAAAGTCTCGGCCTTTTTCAAACTGGCCATCAGCTCGGCGCTCTTCAGCAAGGCCTTGCTCGGAATGCAGCCCCAATTGAGACAGGTGCCTCCCGCGCGTTCCATTTCGACGCAGGCCACCTTCTTGCCTAGCTGCCCCGCGCGAATCGCCGCTGCGTAGCCCCCAGGGCCTCCTCCAATTACAATGAGATCGTAAGTCGTATCCGCCATCTTAGTAAAATGTTACGCCCACCGCGATAGGCTCATAAGCGCCCCGTGTCTAGGCCAAAGGCGCTCCAAGGCGCCTTAGCCATCAATCTCCGTTCCATTCTTTCCCCTGTCTCGGAGACCCGTCGCCTTAATTTCAGACCACGACCGAAGCGAGGACCCGCAACGAGACGAAAGCCTCTTTGACGGCTAAATGTCGATCACGTCTTCGTTCTCTTTGATGCCGCGAGTTTGACCAGGGGCTTGACGCCGCGCACCGTCCGTCCCTCGTCCGCCCGGATTAACATTAACCTTCACCTTCGAATATCCTTTTTTCACAGGGTTGATCCGACTGCCGAAGAAGAAATTCAGCATCGTCACAATCAAGGCCCCGAGAAAAGCGTAGCCAAAGCTCTCCACGTGAAAGCCGTCCACGAGAAAACTGGTAAAGGAAAAGAGTAACGCATTGATAACCAACAGCCCCAACCCCATTGTGAGGACGACGAATGGCAGCGTAAAGAGGACTAGGACCGGCTTCAAAATCGCCGAGAAGACGCTGAGCAAAATGGCCGCCACCGTGAGGGCTCCATAGCCCTCGTATTCAATACCCGGCAGCAGAGCGCTTCCCAAAAACACCCCCAATGCCCCCACCAACGCTCTTTTAATGAAAATCGCCATTTCGCTACAACACGACCAATCAAGTCCGAGTTGCGTTCCATTGCCAGCGAAATTGATTGGCAGCGAGGAGCGGCAAATTGATTGGCAGCGAGGAGTGACGAATTGCTCGCCCATCCCTCCGCCATTCACCACTCGCTTCTTGCTATTCGCCATTTAAACTTTGCTCTAAGCGACCCTTTCGCCTGAATGAGCCGCAAGCATGCGAATCGCTTTCCTACAGGATCATTTGCGCAATGGGGGGACCGAAAACCAAACCGTCCACCTTGCCAACGGCTTGGCCGCAAACGGTTTCGATGTCCATCTGATCGTATTTCGCGAAGGCGGGGTCCTTGATCGAAAAGCCCGGGACAGCGCCTTCACGCTCCACTTCCTCAAGCAAGGATGCCTTAAATCCGATTGGTTCGCTCCGGGTTTGAACGCCTTACTGCGCTCCCTCGAGGTTGACGCCTTGATTGCGATGGGCCGCATGGGCAACTGCCACGCAGGGCTGCGCTGCAAACGCTCGCGCTCCTACAAGATCATCGCCACCTTTCGTACCGGGAAGTCCATTCCCTGGCTGCAACGCCGCGCCTTGCAACGGGCGGATCGCCTCATCGCTAACAGTCGCGAAGCGCTCCAACGCATCGCTCGCGACTACGGCATCGAACGACCCGATTCGGTAGTAATATACAATGGCTGTATCCGCGAAACGGAAACAAGACCGACCTCTCGTGTTCCATCCGAGACGCAGCCTCCAATCCATCTGGTCTCCGCAAGCATGTTCCGTCCCGAGAAGAAGCAGAGCCGACTCCTGGAAATCTGCGTCCGACTGCCGCCCGCAATCGATTGGCATCTGACCCTCGCCGGGGACGGACCCGAGCGGGAGGCCTGCATCGAAGAAGCGGAGCGATTGGGCCTGAGCGATCGCGTTTCCTTCCCTGGCCTGCTCGCCGATCCCTCCGAGCTCTACCGCCAAAGCGACATTGCCATCCACGCTTCTTCCAAAGAAAGCCTGCCCAACTTCCTCGTCGAAGCCCAAATGGCCCGCCTGCCCGTCGTCGCCTACGATGTGGGGGGCGTCGGAGAGACCTTTGCTCCCGATCAATCCGGATTTCTCATCGGACATGGCAATGCGGCGCAATTCCTGGAAAAACTGACAGAGCTGATCGAATCGCCAGACCTGCGACTGCGAATGTCCGAGGCCGGGAGCGAATATGCCCGAGCGAATTTTACGCCCTCCGGTCAACTGCAGCGCTACGTCGAATTGCTTCGAAATTTGAAAGCGGAAGCCGAAGGGTGACATTCGCGAAACCAAGCTCACTGATACCGTCCATTAATTTTCTTCCGCGCCTCCATCTGCTTCTAATTCTATAACGAAGAGGAAGAAGCAGGTTCTTTAAGCAAGATGTCCACCGCTCTTACCGACCTGCAATCCATCCGCCTCCGCGGCGTCCGTCAAAACAACCTCAAGAACATCGATATCGATATTCCGCTCGGCAAGTACATTGCCGTGACTGGATTGAGCGGCGCCGGAAAGTCCTCTCTAGTATTCGAGACCCTTCACGCTGAAGGCCAGCGTCGCTACGTCGAGACCTTCAGCGCCTATACGCGCCAGTTTCTCGACCTGCTGGAAAAGCCGGACCTCGATCTCGCCGAGAACGTGCGGCCCTCGATCGCTATCGAGCAGAAGAATACGATCAAGACCTCGCGCTCCACCGTCGGTACAATGACGGAGCTAACCGACTTCTTCAAAGTCTGGTTCAGCCACGTCGCCACCCTTCGCGACCCGGCTACGGGCAAGGAGATTCTCGACGACAATCCTCGGACGATTTGGCAAGCGTCTCTCGAATCGTGGGCCAAAGACACCATCATCGTCGCCTTCGAAGTGCAACGGCCCGGCAAATTGAGCTGGAAGGAAATCCTCGAAAACGTCCAAGCCCAGGGCTACTCCCGCTTTGTCGATGCGAAGGGAATCGTCCGCAAGGTCGACGATCAATCCGCCATCAAGTCGCTGCCCCGAAAAGCCGACGCCACGATCAGCGTCGTCCAAGACCGTATGGTCCTCGAACCACGCAACCGGGGTCGCTTTCTCGAGGCCGCCGAGACCGCCCTGGAATTCGGCCAGGGCCAACTCGCGCTACTGGATTCCAAAGCCCGCCTGCTCGAACGCTTTACCAAAGGCCTGCGCTCGCCAAAGACCGGTCGCGCTTTCCGCCCAGCCTCCCCGCCCCTCTTTTCTTTCAACTCCCCCATCGGGGCATGCCCGGAATGCCGTGGCTTCGGGCGGGTGATCGAAATCGACTACCGTCTCGCCATTCCGGATACGAATTTGTCGATCAGCGAGGGCCTCATCCGCCCCTTCGAAGGGCAAGTCTACGGCGAGAGCAAAGCCGATTTGGAACGCGCCTGCAAACGCCTCAAGATCTCTACCGCCACCCCCTTCAACCAGCTTTCGAAAACCCATCAGGATATCGTCATCAATGGGGAACCCGCTTACCGCAAGAAGTCCGAAGAGGGAGACTGGGATGGCGTCGCCTGGTACGGGGTTCGCGGATTCTTCAACTGGCTGGAAAAGAATACCTACAAGATGCACGTACGCATCTTCCTTTCCCGCTATCGCGCCTACGTTAAGTGCCCCAACTGCGAAGGTACCCGCCTCCAGCCAGACTCCCTTTGCTGGACTTGGAATGGCTATCGCCTGCCTGACCTCTACGAACTGCCCGTCAGAGAATTGACCGCCCTCATTGCCGATTTCAAGGCCGACCAAACGAGCCAGCAGAGCGATAAATCCAGTATATCGAATCGTCAGGCCAACATTGCCCTAGATTCGATCGACACGCGCCTGCGCTATTTGAATTACGTGGGATTGGGCTACTTGACCCTGAATCGTCCCGCGCGAACGCTAAGCGGTGGAGAGGTTGAACGTGTAACGCTTACCTCCTGCCTGGGTACTTCGCTCGTGGATACCTTGTTCGTCCTCGACGAGCCCTCCGTGGGACTGCACGCCCGTGACATCGATCGCCTCATCCAAATCGTTCGCACGCTCACCGATGCCGGCAACACCGTGGTCGTAGTCGAGCATGACGATGCCATGATCCGGGCTGCCGATCATATCCTTGAAATCGGCCCCGAACCGGGAGCCAACGGGGGGCAAGTCGTCTTCGAAGGAAGCCTATCCGAACTGCTAGCAAGCGATGCCAGCATAACCGGTCGATACTTTTCAGGCGCCCTGGCCATCGATCCTCCGAGGAACACGCGGCCCATTTCTCTCAAAAGCCGTAGTCCCGCCCACCCTCGTATCCGCATCAAAGGCGCCACCAAGCACAACCTGCGCAATCTGAATATCGACCTTCCCCTCGCCCGATTCGTCTGCCTGAGCGGCGTATCCGGATCCGGCAAGAGCACCTTGCTCAACAACGTTCTCTATCAAACATTGCTCACGGAAAGCGGAAAGCTCGCCGAAGATCCCGCAAGGGTCAAGGCTCTCACCGCTACCGTCGACTTCGGCGAAATCGTGTTGGTCGATCAAGCGCCCGTCAGCCGTACGCCACGCTCCAATCCCGCCGTTTTCGTCGATGTCTGGGACGAAATTCGCAAGCTGTTCGGCAAGCTGCCCGAGGCGCAAGCGGAAGGCTATACCGCATCGAGCTTTTCCTTCAACGCAGGCGACGGCCGCTGCGAACCGTGCAAAGGCCTCGGCTACGAAAAGGTGGAGATGCAATTCTTGAGCGATGTCTACGTTCCTTGTCCGCACTGCGATGCCAAGCGCTTCAAACGAGAGACCCTTGCCATCGAATTCCTGGGCCACTCGATTGCCGACATTCTCGATCTCACCATTGCTCAAGCCCTGCAGCTCTTCCAAGAATATCCAAAGATACACGGCAAGTTATCCGCGCTGGAAGAGGTAGGGCTTGGCTACCTCAAAATGGGCCAGCCGCTCAACACCCTATCCGGCGGCGAATCCCAACGACTCAAACTCGTCAAATACCTCGGAGCGACTGCCAAAGCCAAGAGAGCTTCCAGCCCAACTTCAGCCTTAAGCCCTGGGCCTTCATCCTTAGAAAACCCTTCCCTCATACTGCTCGACGAGCCTACCACCGGTTTACACAAGCACGACGTCAAACGCCTGCTCGCCGTGCTCCAGCGCATCGTCGACCAAGGCCACAGCCTCGTCGTCATCGAACACAACATGGACGTGCTCAAATCCGCCGACTGGCTCATTGAGCTCGGACCCGAAGCCGGAGCCGAAGGCGGCAGGCTCGTCTTCCAAGGCACGCCCGCCGACTGCGCTCGGAAAGCTGCAACGGAAACCGGCAAGTATTTGAAGAGCGAATTTGGAGAACGAGATCAGGGGACCGAGAACGCCAATCGCCAATCCACCGCCCTCCTCGCCGCCGAAGACTCCGCTCCCTACAATCCATCCTCTTCCGCCTTCAGCCTTCTACCTTCATCCTTAAAGCCGCCTTCAGCCCTAACGGTGTCCGGCGCTCGCGAACACAATCTCAAGAATATCGATGTATCCATTCCTCACTACCAGCTTTCGGTCGTAACCGGCGTATCGGGGTCCGGCAAAAGCACCCTCGCATTCGACATCGTCTTTGGGGAAGGGCAACGCCGATTTATGGAATCGATGTCGCCGTACGCCCGTCAATTCGTGGAACAACTGCCCCGACCGAACCTCGATACGCTTTCCGGTATTCAGCCGACCGTCGCCATTGAGCAACGCGTCACAAGAGGAAGCCGGAAATCGACCGTGGCAACCATTACGGAAGTCGCTCAATACTTGCGATTGCTCTACTCGCGCCTAGGCATTCCCCACAATCCGGATACCGGCAATCCTCTTCTGGCTCAATCCGAGGAAGAACTGCGCAAGCGCTTGCGATCGCTCATCCGAAGCAAGCAGGGAAAATCCAATGGCCACCTGCTGCTCTGCGCTCCCTTGATTCGCAATCGCAAAGGGCATCATCAGCCTATTGCCAATTGGATCGCCGATCATGACTACGAAATGATGCGCGTGGACGGACAAACGATTCTTACGGAAGACTTCGAGAAGCTAGACCGATACAAGGAGCACAACATCGAAGTCGTCATCGGCGAACTCAAGTCCTTGAAACGCAAGCCCAGCGAAATAGACGCTGCCCTCCA
The DNA here is from genome assembly GCA_965655705.1 of Candidatus Pelagisphaera sp. Classification (GTDB taxonomy): domain Bacteria; phylum Verrucomicrobiota; class Verrucomicrobiia; order Opitutales; family Opitutaceae; genus Pelagisphaera. The sequence goes on along the minus strand of CBFHHM010000005.1, from coordinate 204,883 downwards.
AGAAGCCCTTAAACGAGGTCGCGGCACCGCCCTGCTTCTGGGAGACGGCGATCAGCCGGTCGCCTGGCTATCCACCCAGCGGATGGACGCCGAGACAGGCCAAGCCTTGCCCGAGCTTGACCCCAAGGACTTTTCCTTCAACTCCCACAAAGGGTGGTGCCCAACCTGTCGGGGTCACGGTCGCATCTACCCCTGGATGCGCGAGCGCCTGGAAGACGATGAATTGCTGGCAAAGTCGATTGGCGCCGATACAGGCGACGATGACGAAAGCGACGAAATCGCCGTCTGCCCGGATTGCGATGGGCAACGTCTCAATCGCACCAGTCGCAACGTCTTTCTTACCCTAAAAGGGAGTCGCAAGATCTCCTTGCCCGAACTGCTCAGCTTGCCTCCACAAGCGCTGTTGGACGCATTAGACCGCCTGGAGATGGATAAACGGGGTACCTTTATCGCTCGCGATATCGTCGATCAAATCAAGGAGCGTCTCCAATTCATGGATAAGGTGGGGCTGGAGTACCTGTCCCTTGACAGAGCCACCCAAACGCTCTCGGGCGGCGAGGCCCAACGCATACGTCTTGCCGCTCAATTGGGCTCCAACCTCGCGGGAGTGCTCTACGTGCTCGATGAACCAAGTATCGGCTTGCACGCCCGCGACGGAGATCGACTGATCCAGACGCTCAAGGAACTGCGCGAAAAAGGAAACACCCTTCTCGTAGTCGAACACGACGATGCCATGATGGAACAGGCCGATTGCGTCATCGACCTGGGACCTGGAGCCGGCGTCCGCGGCGGCGAACTGATCGCCGAAGGCACACTCGCCCAACTGAAGCGAAACCGAAATTCTCTCACCGGCAAATATCTCAAGAAGGGAATTCCCCACCCACTCAACGGCGCCTATCGCCCCGTTCCCGCTCGCCAAAAGGCTAGGGGCGCTCCTTCTCAATGGATCGAGCTATCAAACGTCGCCTTCCGCAACCTGAAGCGGCAAACCCTCCGCATCCCCCACAGCAAGTTAACCATGGTATGCGGCGCTTCCGGCGCAGGCAAATCTTCTCTCGTACGCGACCTCCTCGGCCATGCCGCGGCCTATGCGATCAAAGCCAAGCGAACATCAGTTACAGGCAAGCAATTCGCCAAGAACGGAAAGCGTATCGAAGGCGAGGAAGGCAATCTTCTGTTCGAGTCGCTCACCGGGATACAGGGATTCCGGTCGGTCATAGAAGTGGACCAATCCCCGATCGGCAAGACGCCCCGATCGACCCCGGCAACCTATCTCGGCGTATTCGATATTATCCGACAATTTTTCGCCAATTTACCGGAATCTAAAATCCGCGGTTACAAGCCGGGACGCTTTTCCTTCAATACGCCTCACGGACGCTGCGACACCTGCTCGGGAGCAGGTCGGGTCAAATTGGAAATGAGTTTCATGCCCGATACCTACGTCGTCTGCGAGGACTGCAATGGCTCGCGTTACGGACCGGAGCTCATCGACCTGCACTGGAAGGGCAAAAATATCGCCGACGTCCTGGCCATGACCTTCGAAGAAGCGGCCGAATTCTTCGACTTTCACAGTCAGCTCGGCGAAGTCATGCAACTGATGGTCGAAACAGGGCTGGGCTATTTGAGCCTTGGTCAAAGCAGCCCCACCCTATCCGGCGGCGAAGCACAGCGCATGAAGCTCGTTACCGAGCTGGCCAAAGGACTACAGAGTTATACCGAACGCAGCCGAGGCATCAAGCGGACCAATCTCTACATTCTTGAGGAACCCACCATCGGCCTGCATCTGAGCGATTGCCAGAAGCTCATCCAACTGCTCCACAAGCTCGTCGACCAAGGGCACACCGTGGTTGTCATCGAACATCACCTCGACCTGCTCGCGGAGGCCGACTACCTCGTCGAGGTTGGACCCGATGGCGGTCCTAAAGGCGGTAAGATCCTGTATCAGGGCCACCTCAAAGGCCTGCTGAAAAGCAAACGCAGCATCACCGCCGACTACCTTCGCCCCAAGCTATAGGAGCGACTTTCTTTTGTCCTTGATAGCGGGACAAACGGAACGCTCCGGCCATCCGCGCATCTAATTTCACCACCTCATGTCAGTGCAGCGCGGATTGGCCAGCATGATGAACGAATGAGTACGCTAGAACTCTGCCTCTACCCGCGGGGCTCTAACGGACGGCTAGCTCAATCCTAGCAATCGCGAAGCGAGCCACAGGCCCACCAGCAACAAGGCCAAGGCCGACAGCCAAAGAAAGACGTCCCATAGAGGCCGCGGCTTGAAGGCCTCTCCCGTGCATCGATAGCGATAGTACAACGCGGCGAATCCAAGAATGGGCAGCATGAACGTATTGGTTATGCCCGCGACCAGCACGAGGACCTTCGGGTTCGGCAAAAAGACGAAGATGACGAAAGCGATCAGCGGCAAGGCGATATTGAAGAAGGGTCGGGCTTTGATCCGGCTCAAGGAACGCTTCCAATTTCTCGATACGATTTCCGCGGCATCGGACGCGACGAGAGCCATACTCGCCGAACCAACGAAGAAGGTGGAATAGAGCACCGCAACCGAACCCACCAGAAACAGGCCGACTGCGAATTCGCCGAATACCGGTTCGTACATCGCTGACAGGGTTCGAATCAGCTCGCTCCCCTCCGGCCGCAAACCTGCCCGACTGAGCACGGCCGCTCCCAGAATATAGAAGACTAAGGTAGACACCGTGTAGACGACCATGGAGAGCCACGCATCCCAACGCATAACGCGAATCCAGCCTTTCGCTCGATTCCGCCATTCCTCGCTATCCTCGGGCGGGCCGATATGCTTGGCATATCCCTTTTCCAAGCACCAATACGGGTAATAGATGAGCTCTCCGGCAGCCATCCCAATAATGCCGAAGGTCGCCAGCGCAGTGGCGACGGGATAAAGACCCGGTTCCGGTGGCGGAAGGCGGAAGCTGAATCCTTGTCCGATATCGCTCCATTTAACAGCCCACACGGGATTGATCTGCAGCATGATCACGTTGATCATGGAGAGGACCGTAAAACCTCCCACCAGTATCATGACCGTCTTCTCGATCATATTGTACTTCCCTCGATAGAGTATGACGCAGGTGACGAGCGTCATCAGGATCGCCCAGTAGTAGACGTCCATCCCCGGATCCGGCAACGCCACCTCCTGCGGGGCCGCAGCCCCCTCGCCCCCTTCATCGAATTGTTCGATCACCGCGGCGATCTTCGCCTTAGTCGCCAGATCCGCCGCCTCGTTGAAGGCGCGCCCTTCTTGAGTCAGTGGCGCAGTGATTCCGATCGACTGCCCAACCGCGCCTACAATGCCTCCGTATTGACCAACCGTGGCTACAAACATGACCAGCCAGAGCCACACCGCCCAGTGAATTCCCATAGGCTTGCGGCCCGGCAAACGCGACAGCCCTTCCAAGGCCGTATGGCCCGTAGTGATCGTGTAGCGACCGATTTCCAACTGAACGAATACCTTAATCACGCACCCGATCAGAATCAGCCAAATTAGCCAAAACCCGGCTTCCGCGCCAGTCAGAGTCGTCGCGATCAGCTCGCCCGATCCGACAATGGACCCGGCGATAATCAGGCCAGGACCGAGTTCTTTGAAAATGCCGCCAACTGTAGTAGGGGCGTCGCGAACACCAGTTTCGTTACTCATGGGGAGGGAATACTATGCGAGGAGTCCCTCTACAACGCGCAGAGCCCAGCCCCATGGCAATCGTCAAATCGAGAGTCCAATCCAGAGATCCAGAACCCCCGAGGCCGATTACTCAGGCCTCGACCGCTTGCCCGTCCTCTGGAGTTTCGTCTCGCTCGCCCTGCGTCTTGCCACTCCCTGTCCCCGAATCGACATTGCTGAACCAAGCGCAGCCAGCAAGAAATGCAGAGACCATCAAGTAGCGCGCCGCAGCCTGCGCCAGAATATCAATCATTCCCGCAACAAGGTCGAAATCGCTCTCAGTCGCGCCCTGATGCGGTCCCACGAGACGCGACCCGACGCATAGCGTCTCTACTCCCCTGCGAAAGGCGGTTTGTCGAAGGTCGAACCGTCGCCCATTACGCGCGGATCGCTATTTTCCTTGAGCAGGCGAACGAGACGCTCGCTCAACTCCTTGCGTACCGCAGCATACTCTTTTTTCAAAGTGACATTGACGATCTGATCGGGATCCGAGCTCAGATCGTAGAGTTCCTCCCCTGGGCGCTTGCCAAAGGCGAAGTCCCAATAGGGCTTACCCAATTCGCTATCGCCGTTCAGGACCAGCCAAGCTTTGGTGGGACTCGCATCGTAGTCGGCAAAGGTATTGAAGGTATTATTCGTCAACTCGTCTTCGGAGAAGGACCCGCCCCCCTCGGGCAGTCGGGGATCGCCCAAGGGCCATCGATTGGGCTTGAAATTGCGGATGTAGAGAAAATCGTCCGTGCGTATCGCCCGGTGCGGATACGGCAGATTGCCCGCTCGGGCCTTGGCTACGTGACGCTCGCGTCCCGTCACGACGAAATCGCGCGACGGGTCCACCCGCCCTTCCTTATCCGAATCAATGATCGGCAAGAGGCTGCGCCCAGTCATGACCGAAGGCGGCTTCACCTCGCCCGCGTCGAGCAGTGTCGGGGCCAGATCCATCAAATTGACGAAATCCGTCACCACGCGCCCCCCCTTCCCCTTTCCTGGCCAGTGAATCGCCAAGCAAACTTGCGTGCCGAAATCGTAGAGCGTGGTTTTTCCATTGGAAGCTCCCGGAACGCCATGATCGCCACTCACGACCACGATCGTATTTTCAAGCTCTCCCACTTCCGCGAGCTTATCCAACAAGACGCCTAAAGCCGTATCGAAGGCCATCGCTTCGCCCAAGTAATCTGCCATATCCTCGCGCACGATGGGAACGTCTGGCAGGAATGGCGGCAGCTTCCCCTTCAACCCGTCCGGGTCGAGTCCCCATAGTCGCTTGCCCGATCCACGTATCCACTTTCTGTGCACGTTCGT
>CBFHHM010000005.1:51114-199793 GCA_965655705.1 Candidatus Pelagisphaera sp. | reverse complement strand
CTTACCGAACCCGGCGACCACACTTTGTAGGTTTGACCGATGTGATAGCCGGCATCCCGCAGAAGCAACGGAAACGACGGTATCGAATCATCCCATACCGCCCCCTGTAATATCGCCGCTTGACCGGTTCGAAAGAAATACTGGCCGGAAAGCAAGGAGCTCCGACAGGGCGTGCACGAGGGCGAATTAACGAACGCATTGGTGAAAAGCGCTCCTTGTTCGGCAATGCGATCGAAGTGACGCGTCTGCACGATATCATTCAATCCCGGTCGCGACGCGATTTTCGCATAGGCGCTGGCGTACTGTCCCCAGTCGTCGGCGAAGGCGAAGAGGATATTAGGGCGTTTATCGGCCCATAGCGACAGCGAGGAAAGCAAGAGAAGCAAAAAAGCGAACAGCGTTTTCATGATTGGGGTTTATCGTCTAGTTCTTAAGCAGAGTGTTTGCGAGGCGTGAGCGGTATTACAGTCGCCCGTTAGCCTTCTCCACGGCTCGATCGTACATCTCCTCGGTGAGCCATTCCAGGTCGTCCCAATGGCCCGTGTCGTTGGGCTGAGGCAAGCCACGGGTGGTTCGACCACGGCAGACTATTTCGGTAATCTGTTCTTCCAAGCGAGCGGCCAACGTCAGATTCTGACCGTAGACATTGCGCGTTTCGCGGGGATCCTTCTCCAAGTTATAGAGTTCGTGGCGCTCTTCCTCGTGAGGCAAGACGAGCTTCCACTTTCCTTGGGTAATCGAAAAACGCCCTTTAATCGAGTGATTGATCAGCGGCTCGCGTTCCCAATCCGATTTCGGATCCAAGAGAATGGAATAGAAGCTGTCACTATCCTCGCCTCCTTCGTAAGGCAGACGCGCGTCCAACATCTCCGCCACCGTCCCCACTAGATCGACTTGCCCGACCAGCCGGTCGCTGCGTCTCCCCGGCTCGGCGACGCCCGCCGGCCAGCGAACGAGAAAGGGAACCCGGTGCCCACCTTCGTATACCGATCGCTTTCCTTCTCGATAGATAGCATTGCTATGATGATCGAATTCCTCGACTCGCTGTTCCCAAGAGCGCTCCGGACCATTGTCGCTGCTGAAGAACACTAGCGTATCGTCGTCTAGTCCGGCTTCCTCTAGGAAATCCAAGACTCGCCCAACATAATGATCGGTTTCGATCATGAACTCGCCATAGCCTCCCGCTTCGCCCTGACCCCAGAACTCCGGTCGCGGCGCCACCGGGTAGTGCGGCGAAGTAAAAGGCAGGTAGACGAAGAACGGCGTGCCCGCTTTCGCTTCGGCCGTCTTTTCCGTCATCCATTCGATAGCCTTACTCGTGAATCGCTCCAAGCACTCCGTATCCACGAAATCCGGAGCAACCTCTATTGGCGCTGCGCCATGCAATGCCTTTGCCTCGGCTGCCGTCTCGAAATACGGCGGCTTAATCCGGTAGTCCATATGGCGATCGTTCGGCTTCTTCGCGGTGTATTGAGTCGGCGGAACCTTCGTATATCGCCCTTCGATCCAAGCGAGGTAGCCATAATTGAGCGACGCGGGGATCCCGTAGAAATAGTCGAAGCCTATATCGAGCGGCATATCCTTAATCGGCTGGCTGAAATCGCGATCGCCCATCTTCCCCGGAATATCCATACCCAAGTGCCACTTGCCGACCATCGCCGTATTGTAGCCATTTTCCTGAAGCAGCGACGCAAGCGTCAGTCTATCGTTGTCGATCAAAGCTGGCGTATCCGCTCCTTGAACACCGGTTTTCAATCGAGTGCGCCAGCTATAGCGACCGGTCAACAGGCCGTAGCGCGATGGCGTACAGACCGAATCCGAGCTGTGTCCATTGGTAAAGCTGATCCCCTCCGCAGCCATGCGATCCAAGTTGGGCGTTACGAATTTCGCCTCGGGATTCAGATGGCTGGCATCGCCAAATCCTTGATCGTCCGTGTAGATGACTATGATGTTCGGACGCTGGGCAGCGATCGAAGCGAAAGTCCCGAGCGACAGGGAGAGAAGACAAAGCAAGGTTCGGAGGTGAGGTATATTCATGGGTATGCGGGTATTCCAGAAATCGAGGAATCTTTAGACTATTCTTCCGAGAATGGCAGGGAGGGTTGGCGCGGCTCGTCGCATAGCCAGCGAGAATGGGAGGACCGAGCCGGCACCCCCTAACCTCAATCGTTCGGATCGACGAGGTTCCGCCAATCGGGATAGGTCGGCCGATGCGTATCGGTGCCCTGCCCCTTTATGGTCGGATACGGAGGCGTTGTGTCCAAAAAGGCCTGCAAGCGCTCGCGAACGACTTCACCGCGTTCTCCAGCAGATCCTTTCAGCAAATCGTTCTCTTCCTTCAGGTCCTTCGGCACTTCGAAGAAGCGGCCGTCGCGATATAGCTTAAATCGCTCGGTACGGGCGAATTGAGCCGGCGTCTTATTCCAGTACGGTTGGTAGTGCGTAAAAACCCAATCGCGCGGATTGCCTGCTTCGCCTTTCAAACGGGGCAGAAAACTGCGCCCATCGATAGGATCGTCATACCCCATCTCATGTCCCGCCGCATCCGCAAGGGTCGTGTAAAAGTCAGTGAAGTCGATCAGGTCGTCCAGCGCCGCGCCATGCGTTTGCCCCTTCCAGTAAGCCACAAACGGCACATGGGTTCCCATGTCGGTAGGGCCGCCCTTGCCGCCCTTGATGTCTTGACCGTTCCAACGGGAAGTTAGGCCAACGCCCGTACCGTTGTCGGCCGTAAACAGGATAATCGTATTTTCAGCAATGCCCAGCGACTCCACTTTGTCCGCAATCTTGCCCACGATCTTGTCCATGTAATTCACCATAGATACGAAATGCTCCTTGTTCTTCGTCTTGTCCCATTTGTTGGCCGTAGCCTTGTCCGCATCGCCAATCGTGTCCGGCGTCGGCACGAAGGGATCATGCACCAGTACCATAGGATAATAGACGAAAAAGGGGTCGTCCACATTCCGAGCCATGAAATCGCAGATGTAGTCGCTCATCTGGTCCGGACCGTACTCTCCTGCGTTTTCCTCCTTGGTGATGAACGCGCCATTCGTTTCAATGGGGGCGTTCCAAAAGCGCTCGCCACCCTTTCCTCCCGCCTTGCCCGTGGTGAGTTGCCAGAGAAAGTACTCGTCGAAGCCCGCTTTGACCGGCCTCATGTTATCGTCGTGCCCGGGCAATTCATTGTAGAGTCCATTCAACTGCCACTTCCCAGTAATCATCGTCCGGTAGCCCGCCTGCTGCATCATATGCCCGAAAGTCTTGTCGTTCGGATTCAGGTAGCCAAAGTGCGTGTAGTTCCGGAAATTGTACTGTCCGGTCATGATCTTGACCCGGGAAGGCGTGCAAATCGGCGTCGAGAACGCGTTCTCGAAGCGAATCCCCTTCGAAGCCAGCTCGTCGATACGCGGGGTCTGATAATCCTCGCCGCCATAACAGCCGAAGGCCTCCCAGCTGACGTCATCGGCCATGATGAGAATGACGTTGGGTTTCTCGAGAGGGGGGCGGTCTCCAAATACGGCCGCAAGCAAAACGGATACAGATATTAAAGGGGCAATGACTAGTCGTTTCATAGGATCCAATCTAACGGCACTCTTCTTCTCGGGTCACTCCTTTTCTACATTTCAGCTTCCATTTGCCACGCCATGAAAACGGGGATGAGCGACTGGCTCATCCCCGCGTAGAGAAATTGGCGCTATGAATCGTTTTTACTATTCGAGAGCGCCGATGAAGTCCCCATCTTCAATTTCGACCTTCCAGACCGCATCGCCAAACCCATCTGGCACATTGCCTAAGTCCGTGCTGTCTGGGTGCTGGACCGCGACCACGAATTCCGTCGGATTGACCGGATTGAAGATCATACCCGTCGCTTCGCTGCCATCGACGCGGATGCTTAGGAAGTGATCGAGCGACTCCGCTACCCCATCGTTGTCCGTATCGCGAACGAACCAGATGTCGCCCCCCGTTCTGGATCCGTTCGGAGTATCCTCGATGACGTAAATATTGCCAAGCGCGTCCTGAGCCAAATTGTCCGGAGAATTGAGGATACCCGTCGTCGGAGCGAACCCATCGTTCTTGGGAGTTGCAGGGCCGACCAATTCGCGAGCGAACGCCCGATTGCCACGCAGCGTTTCAATCGTGTAAATCGTGTTTTCCGAAGTGGCGGCAAAGTAAATAACTTCTCTACCGTTATTCAAAACGCCGATTTCCATGTCTTCAGGACGTCCATAAGGCGTGCCGCCGGCATCATCAGCAGCCGCTCTGCCGCTTCCGGAACCCGGACTAAACGGATCCGAAATACCTGGTAGCGGCTTGCCATTGGCATTGGTAAGCGGCACCCAGTGGGCCTTGCCCGAGCGAGACTGCCCCAGGTTAGCAGGATCATTGTAATTCTTAGTAGCGTCCCCTGAAAATGCGCCCACAGAAAGAACCAACGTTTGGCCAGCCGTATAGTCGCCCGCCTTCTTCATGACGAACTTGTAGATCGAGCCCGAACGATTCTCGTCTACGAAGTAGATTATCTTATCGTGCTGCTTGCTGAAATTGATCCCTTCGTGCGCTACATTCGCGATGCTGCGCAACTCGCGCGCTTCAATATCCTGAGGAGCCGCGAACGGATTCAATACTTCTATGATGCGACCTTGGCCGGCCCACTCCTAGCCTAGAAACAGCGTTTCGTTCGGCGTGAAACGGCACGGGTCGAATGCCCCGAAGTCGTTGCTGTAATCGCCTAAGATTCCCATCATGTCGCCTTGGAAGATTACGTGAGACGTGTCGTTCACCAAATCGTATCGGGTCGCTCCCGCTCCGAAGGGCGTTTCGTGAGGCAAGAAAAGGAATTCGCCCGTATCGTCGTGAGCGATCATGTCGATCATTGAAGAGGACCGACCTGCGGGAACGCGAATTATCGATTGAGTGGGGTCCGCTTCGACTTCATCGAGGCTAAGCAGATTCGTCTGAACAATATCCGCAGGCCTAACCCAAGGCGAATTTAGCTCTTCCAAGGAATTCGGCGCCGTAACTGGAGCGGACTCCGTTAGAGGCGTGAACCAAGTGTCAGTACCGCCGGCCAATGCCGCCGAAGAGAATTTCTTCTGCATGGGTTGCCATAACTCCGTTGGTTCAAACATCGACAAGACCTTCAGTTTCGCCCGCAAGATCGACGGAGCCGCCGGTTGGAAGTACATCGATTTGAAAGGCATGCCCGACGCGCCTTCCAAGGGAGAACTGGAGGGCGAGATTCTCACCTATCTCGAACGCGTGGGAGGCGGCAGCGAATTCCGCAACAACGAGGAAATGCAAGCCAAGTGGTTCAAGACCGATGGATCGCTCGACAAGGCCAAGGTCGCCGCGGCGAAAGACGTCTACGAGCTGATCGCTCCATCCAAGGAACGCGCTCTCTCGCTCAACAAGGCCTACAAGACCATCGTCGAAGACCAAGACTACATCTACGGACGGGAGGCCATTTTAACGCCCCCGAAAAATGTGTATTCATAAATCGTCTACAAATAGACGCCTACGCTACCCGAGAATAAAACCTACGACTGGAATATTCTTCTGGATTGGCCCGGGGCGGAAACGCCTGCGTCATACGCGCTTGAAAAGTAAACCGACTTTCGAAGATTCTCGAGGGAGTTCGAAACGACGCAAACCATACCGATGGGTAGCTGGACATTTGCTGCATTCGAACCAATCCACCCTTTTCCAATCAGAGAACAGCTCCCGGCAAGGACCGATCTCTAGTTGCTCAGCCCCGCCACGATGGATTCGCTGTAGGCGAGCTCGCCAGTCAGCGCATCGTAGTATTTGAAGATGACCTGAGGGTGCGGGAAGGCTACCCAGCGCTCGTCGCCGCGCTGTATCGGACTGTTGAACACATTATTCACCTGGACCACGCAATAGTGAAGGTGGGTGCGCTCCAAGCGAGGAGTATCCGCGTGTACGTAGGTCGACCAGCGAATTTCGCATTCGCGAGGCCCCCATTGGAATTTGCCGTTGGCAGGGCGTCCGCCTTCGTCAGCATCCGGAACGTGGTTAACCGAATTTCCGGGGCCAGAGGCGAACTCCCATATATTGGGGGTCACCTTGATCGCGAAACTGTTATGCAGATCGCCGGTCATCATGAAGAATTGCTTTTTCGGCCGATCTTCGAAGAAGCCAATTAGATCCTCCCGCTCTTCGAGAAAAACGGTCCACGCCTCGTCCTTGCCCGCGGCAAGGTTCTTGTCGTTACCGCCGCCACTGCCCACGTGGGGAATCATGAAATCGACCGACGACGCCATGAAAAAGAAGTCCGCGTCCGATTGGTCGATCGTCTTCTTCAGCCAATTGAGCTGTTGCTTGCCGAGTATGGTCGCCCCTTTCTTGAACGGATTCGATAGATCGTGCAGCGACCGGTGGGAGCGGGTATCGAGAAGGAAGAACTCGCAATTCGCCACGCGGAAAGATCCGTAGGCGCGACGTCCGACCGAATAGGCCGCTTGCCCATCCGCGCGAGCGGCCGGCTCGATGCGCACCCGGTTACGATCGATCACTTCCGCGATCGCGTAGACGCCCGAATTGGGATCGCCCGGCTCGAGATCCAGGGCGCTGGACTGGATTCCATCGGTCGGCTTGCCCCAGTGCACGTGCAGATTCGAGAAATCCTCGAGGTTCATGGATGCGAAATCCGCGTTTGGATCGTACAGCACGTCGCTCCCTTCCTCGAAGGTCCCCATCCCAAAATAAGCCTCCTGGTCATGGGCCACTGGATTCGCCCAACCAAGGTAGTCGAACCAGGCTTGGACGGCCGTATCGCGGAAGACGGCCCGTCGATTGACGAAGCCCGTTTCGCCGGTCGCGTAGATGTCATTCAGCAGCTCGTGATCGTCGAAGGTGTAGAAGCTGGGCACGCGACCGTGCCACTCCATCATATTGCGCCCCCGACTCATGTAGGTCTTATAGTTTTCCCAGACGCCAACGATCGGCGGCGCCAAATCGACAATCTCCGGCTTCTCGCTCGGTTGGGCCCGCACTTGAGCCATCCAGGCATCCGCCGGGAAGTCGCGATCCTCCTCGTAGAGCCAGTCGCCATTGGCGATAGCGAAGTGGACCTTGTCGGCAACCTGGTCGTTGAGCGTATCGTATAGCGGCATGCTCGGTCCGAAGCCGGAAAGCGGATTCTGGTTGATGCAGGAAACGAACTCGAACTGGAAATTGAAGAGCCCCTCCGGGTTGAATTCCTCGTCCTGGTAGTCCGCGCTGGAGGGCAACGTCCGGAAGGTCCCGGCGAGCCCTTGATCGACGGTATAGTGGTACAAGGTGTCCGGATAGAGATTGGTCAGCGTAATGACTGCCGTATTGTCATCCTCGAATCGGGTCTCGAGCGTTTCCGACACCATGAGCTGCTTCAAGCGTTCCGTTCCGTAGCGGACCGACACGTCTCCCGGAATATTGGTCCGCACCCAGATGCTCATCGTATCCGGACCCGGTCGCCCCAAAATGGGGCCGTGAGTCACTTTGAAATTCACAAGCGAACGATCCGCTTGCAAAAGGGGTAGAAAAAGCGCGAGGGCGAGGAGCAAGGTAACGGTTTTCATGCTCGCCCACTAAAAGCCCAATTAGAGGTCGGGCCAAGCGAATATGGCCGACGATTCGACCTTTCCCATGCGACCCGTAACATGCTGTTGTCCAGCGCTCTCGCTGCGTCGCCGATCAGAGCGATCGAAAAACGGGTTTACTTGATCAGCCGATCTGCCAACAATTCCCCTCTCAGAATCCAATGTCTCCTCAGATTCTATTCCGTAGTCCTACACTCGTTTCGATTTGGACAGTGTCTCTTTTCGCAATCTTCGCTCCCGCTATCCGGGCAGCGAATCTGGATTATCTGCGTTTCGAGCCCTTCATCGAAATCGACGAGCTGCCTTCGCTCTGGGCCCGTTCGCTATTCCAGGACAAGTACGGCTATACTTGGATTCCCACCAATAATAACCTGCTGCGGTTCGACGGCGATCGCATCGAGATTTTCGAGCCTGACCCGAGTGTCGATGGAAGCATTTCAACGAGCAAGCCCGTCGTATTGGTCCACGACCAAAACGGCGAACTTTGGATCGCCAGCCCGCAGGGCTTGCATCGCTTCGACTACACTACCGAACAATTCGAGAATTTCCCCCTGATCGACGAGGAGGAAGAATCCCTTTCCAGATCCCCCCAAGTCCTTCTCCCGCTTTCCAACGGATCGCTGCTCCTCGGGAGTCTTAGCGGCCTTTTCCTCTTCGATCCCATATCCAAGAGCTGGACGGAGCGGTTGGCCGGAATCGGTTCCAAAGAGACTCGATTCAAGGATGCCATCGAAACAATCCCCAATCGTATCCTCTGCGCAACTACTTCCGGAGTCTGGGAATTCGATCTGACGGACTTTTCCCTGACCCGCAAGCAATTGATCGATCGCAACGGAAACGATATCGGCAAAGAAGACGCGCAAAGCCTTCTCGTCGATCGGGAGAATCGGCTTTGGGTAGGACTACGGGAGGCAGCCCTCCACTGCTTCGACCCCAACGGGGTGGAAATGCCCTTCACAATCGATGGCGATGCCAGCAGCGATTCGGACATTCGAAAATTCCGCAGGCTATTCATGGATAGCGATGGCGTGCTCTGGGCCACGCCCCAACAGCATGGATTGATTGCGCTGCCTCCAGGATCGCTCGATTTCCAGTTAATCGATCGAACTAACGTTCCCACGCTGCCCAGCCTATCCATCCACAGCATCGCGGAACTCCAAGACGGGACCTTGTGCTTCGGTACGGAGAACGCCGGAGTTTTCAAGCTAGACTCGCAAAGACTTCCCCTTTCCTACTTGCGATTCGCTCGGTCCCCGGAGTCGCTTCCCTTTCGATCCGCCTCGATTCTGGCCCCCGCCCCAGACAACAAGCTGTGGATACTAAACCCGCGCGGCCAACGAGCGCTCTTCGATCTTCGAAGTCGAACCATCGACCCCCGCTACGCCCAAACGCAACCCATTCCCGGTGGCCCCATCTTCGATGCCGTCTCCGATGCGGAGGGAAACCTCTATCTATTAACTTTCGAAGAAATATATTTCTGCGATCGTAATAGCGGAACCTTCGAACCGCTCGGCATTACACGCGCCAATGCTGGAATCGCGCGATTCGATTTTCCCAACCAGCTCTACCTCGATTCCCAAGGGATTCTCTGGCTTTTGGGAGGCAGAATCAATCGGTACGACACCCATACCCGAGCCCTTTCGCCCGTGCTCAGTCCGGAAGTCTTTTCCGATGGGCGCGTCCTCGCCTTCTCGGCCCAGGAGCTCGCCAACGGCGACCTCTGGATCGGAACGCGGCAACGCGGGTTCCATTACTTCGATCGCTCCGCCGAAAAGTTCACGCGCTCGTTCCTGCCGACGGATAACTTGATGCGCCTTAACGAGAAGGTCGTTTACGATTTCGAGATAGACAGCCAATCCCGACTATGGATCGCCACCAACGGCGGTCTCGCCCAGTTCGACTTCTCCACTAAAACGTGGAATAACTTCCAAGACCTCGAAGGGCTAGGAGCCCCCAGTATCTCGGGCATTGCCTTCGACCAAGAGGGAAATCTCTGGGCGGCATCCTCCAAAGGACTCTATCGATTCGACCCCGAGACCCGTAGTCTTCGCAGGTTCAACCAAACTCAAGGGCTTCGCTCCCAGAGCTTCTCCTACAATGCGTTCCATTTCAACAGCGATGGCTTGCTCGCAATAGGCGACACGCTTGGTCTAAACCTAGTGGATACGACCCAAATAGCCGAGCCGGTCACTCCCGTTCAACCCTTCGTTGTTCGAGCGAGATGGCTAGACTCCGCCGCCCAAACCCACCCAATCGAAATCACGCGCATCCGAGGGGACAGCCTAGCGAATCCAGTAGCGCTACGGCATGATGAGAATACTCTGGTCCTGGATTTAGCGGGATTCAACTACTCGAGAGACCCAAGTCACTCTTTGGCGTATAAAATTGATGGACTCGTTAACGAGTGGGCCTCTATCGGCACCCAACGCGAGCTGACCTTTCCCAGCCTTTCTCCCGGCAACTACCGCTTTCGCCTGAAGGCGACTTTAGACAATGGTCGCAACGATAGCGAGGAGACATCGTTCGCCTTCATCGTCCAACCACCCTTTTGGCAAACGGCAACCTTCTTCGTTCCCGCCGCCGCCGTATTCCTAATAGGAATCTTCCTCTTATTCAAATCGCGAATACAACTGGAAAGGAACGCCCAGATCCGACTGGAGAAGGTCGTCGCCGACCGCACATTGGAACTAGAGCTAAGCCGCGAGGAGGCGTTGCGAGCGAAAGACGAAGCAGAGAAAGCGAACAAAGCGAAATCCCGATTTCTCGCCAATGTAACCCACGAGATCCGCACCCCCATGAATGGCATTATCGGCATGAACCACATGCTTATGGGGGCCGACTTGAAACCGGAACTTCGGAAGTACGCGCAAACCGTCAGCAAAAGCGCCGAATCCATGCTGGAGCTCATCAATGACATTCTCGACACATACAAGCTGGAATCCGGAAAGTTCGGCCTGGAACGAAAGCCCTTCAATTTGCTCGACGCGATAGAAGAAGTCGCCGAAGCCATATCTCTCGAAGCCCTCGAAAAGAAACTGGTCTTCAAGTGCCTTCCCCAACCCGGCCTGCCCTACGACGTCATCGGCGATGCTCTTCGAGTCAAGCAAGCCATCGTCAATTTGGTCGGCAACGCGATCAAGTTCACCGCAAAAGGTTCCGTATCCATAGACTTAAGGCTAATCGATCAATCCGAGAACGACGCCATCTTCGAGTGCCATATCGAGGATACGGGAATCGGCATCTCCGAGAATGCGCGGGCCAACCTATTCGAAGCCTTCTCCCAAGCCGATGAGTCCATTGCCCGAAAATTCGGAGGTACCGGACTCGGACTATCCATCGCCAAGAGCCTCGTAGAGGCCATGAACGGCCGCATTCGCTTCGAAAGCGAACCGAACAAGGGATCCGAATTCTGGTTCACCTTCCAACTTGAGAAAGATCCGAATGCGAACGCTGCTCCAACCGATCTCGCCCCACTTGAAGGAGAAGCCCTAGTCGCTTTGCCCGATGTCGAAACCGCCCATTGGCTGGTACAGTTTCTTCGCTCCTCCGAAGTCGCCGCAACGCCCTTACACTCCGCTAGCGAAATCGAAAGGGCGGCCACGAACTCAAGCGTTTCAGCGCTCTTCGTCGATCGCTCTTGGATTGACGCTCATCTAGCCAACGCGCTTCGACCCGCTGTGGAGTCACGGTCCTTGAAGATTGTCGCCTACCGAGACCCCACTGCGCTCCCCCAGAACCCTGATAATTTCGAAGATCTATTTCACGCGATTCTCAACTATCCCATTTTGGCAACCCAAACCCTGGACGCGATCGCTGAAGGAAACGCCGCAGCGTCTCTCGAAATCGAGCCCCCGACCGTCGCCAAGGAAGACTCGCTGCCAAATTCCTCGGACGCGAAGATACTTATCGTAGACGACAATCGAACCAACCAGGAAGTCATGAAAGCCTTCCTCTCCAATTTCGGAATCCTTCCCGACGAAGCCTCCGATGGCGATCATGCGATTGAGATGTGCCAAAAGCGCCAATACGATTTGATCTTCATGGATTGCCTCATGCCGCGCATGGACGGCTATCAAGCCGCCCGACTGATCAGAGAGCAAACCGAGCGGCCCAACGCGAAAACGCCCATCGTCGCTCTCACCGCCAACGAAATCAAAGGCGATCGGGAGCGCTGTTTCCGCGTTGGAATGAACGCTTATCTATCCAAGCCAATTCGTCCCAACCGCCTCCAGAAGATCCTCAAAGAGTGGCTGCCCAAGAAACTGGGCAAGGCGTCCTGACACGCCCTGCGGTCCTTGGAGATTAGAACAACGCGACTCGAAACCGGCTAGAGCCTTTCGGCGATTGCGTAGTAGGCGCTGACCACTTCCTTGCCGCCTTTTCCGATGTGGAAGTTGCCGCGCAACTTGAAGTCGCCCGGCTTGAGGTCGACTGTAAAAGTCACTCCTTCAGCGCCCTTTTCCACGTTCTTTTCTTCGTAGTAATCCGCGATATTGAGCGTCGCCTTCGTAACGTCGAATCCTTTGCCTGGCGTTTCGCGGAAGGCAACCAAGCCTGGTACCGGCTTGCCTGGCTTCACATCCGAATCCATCGATCTGGGCAGCTCATTCGGCCAGCGACGCAGCGTTATTTCGTAGGTCCCCGCTTCCTCGACGCGAATCGCCCAGAACCCGGTTCCCCGTTGCCCCGCCCGAATGCTGGCCTGATGCCACGGCGGATTGGCTCCATCGGTGAGCCAGTCGTGCGCCGTCAATTGAGTGGGGTTATCCGCTTCGTTGCCGATTACCGGTCGCTCGTCGACCACGAAGCCCGGCGAAATGCTGTCCCACCAGCGATCGTACTCGGACCTGAGGCGTTGCACGACTTCGGGATACTGCTTGGAAACGTCCTTTTTCTGTTCGGGATCGCTCTCCATGTTATAGAGCTCCTTCCCGTTAATCAGACGCCACTTCTGAGTCATGGTCGCCGACTTGCGCCATTTGATAGGATCGCGAACCCGCTGGGAATCCGTGATCACCACACGATCCGGCCATGGCGTGGGCGTTTGATAGAGCAACGGCGCCAAGGAACGACCATCGAAGCTGTAGTCCATGGGACCATTCAACCCGCAAAGCTCGATCAGCGTCGGCAGAATATCGATGTGAGCGGTCAGCTGACTCACGTCGCGACCGCCGGTCAGATTGCCCTCGGGCCAATGCATGAAGAAGGGGACGCGGTGACCGCCGTCGTACTCGCTGCCCTTCTTGCCGCGCATGCCGCCGGTGAAGAGCTGCTCCCCGCTGGCCGTTCCATTGTCGGTGGTAAAGATGAAGATGGTGTTTTCGGCAAGCCCCTGCTCGTCGAGCCAGGCCCGCAAGGTCCCCACGTTCTCGTCGATATTGGCAATCATGCCGTAGAAGATCGCCTCGCGATCGGAGAGTCCTTGCGCGGAATAAGGCTTCCAGTACTTGTCGGGACAGTGGAAGGGACTGTGCGGCGCGTTGGTCGAAATGTAGGCTAAGAAGGGCTTCTTGCGACGTACGCTCTCGTTGATGAAGCGCTTGGCTTCCTGGAAATAGACATCAGTGCAATAGCCCGTGTACTTCTGCGGCTTGCCATTGTGGAAGTAAGTGTCGTCGAAATAGGAATTATCCCAAAAGTCAGGCGTTTGCCCGACTCCGCCACCCCCGTGGCGCACCACTTCGGTAAAGCCGCGGTCCTCAGGGCGATAGGGATAGTTGTCGCCCAAATGCCACTTGCCGAACATCCCGGTTTCGTACCCGTTGTCCGAGAATGCCTGGCCCAGCGTCATCTCGCCTACCCGCAAGAACGAGCGTCCCATAATCGTGTGCCAAGGTCCCGCCCGATTCGTGTAGTGCCCACTCATCAGAGCCCCCCGCGTTGGAGCGCAAGTCGGGGTTACATGATAGTCGGTCAGTCGAACGCCCGTCGCATGCAGCGCGTCCATGGCAGGCGTCTTGATGATGGGATTTCCATGCGCCGAAAGATCGCCATAGCCTTGGTCGTCCGTAATGACGATAACCACGTTGGGCTGTTCGGCGAAGGATGCCAATGGAGCGAGTAGCAGGAGACTTGCGGCGCAAGCGGATCGAATCAGTTTTTTCAAGATCATGATCGGTTATTCAGGTTGGGGAAATTCGAGGATAAAAGACTTTACCACCATCGCTTTGCCGCAGGACATGGCGAGCCCAATCTATCTCCTGGAATATTCTGACCTCCACTCCCCATCCCCACAAAACTCCCTAGTAATCTTCGCCCCGATTGCTGGCCGCGCAAGACGCCTGCCAAGCCTCCAGTTGCAGACGCATGCGAGCGGCCAATTTCGATCGCCGAGCGATGAGATTCGTCGTCTCGCCGGGATCCTTCCGCAGGTCGTAGAGTTCCCACTCCGCAATGGGAGCCTCGCTATTGTCGGATTTATGCCGATTGCCGCTCGGATTGTGTACCAGCTTGAAGCGATTGTCGTTCAAGGTCGCTAGGCCGTGACCCTGAAAGCCTATAGGGTGCGGTCGCTCCTTCATCTTGCCCTCGATGAGCGGGACGAGTGATACGCCGTCGTAAGGGCGTCGCTTTTCCTCGGGCAACTCGTATCCAATAATATCCAACACCGTCGCGAAATAATCGCTCGTTACGGATGCGACCGACGTTTCCCCTCCCCCATCGACCTTAGCCGGCCATTCGAGCAAGCCCGGCACCCGCACCCCGCCTTCGTAGAGCGAACGTTTTCTTCCGCGAAACGGCCCTGCCGTCCCTTGCGATCGCCCCTTCATGCCGGGATTGCCTTCCGGGCCGTTGTCCGAGGCGAACCATAGCATTGTATTGTCCGCCACGCCAAAATCCCTAAGCGATTGACGCAAGCGCCCCATCTGACGGTCCACTGCGCTAATCACGGCATAGTAATGCTGCGTATTCTCATCCAAATCTGGATACATCGCCAAAAACTCGGGCCCGCCCACCACTGGCAAGTGAGGCGCATGAAACCAAATCACCGCAAAGAAAGGCTTCTCCTTCTCGGAGGCGGATTCGATGAAGGGCAGAGCCTTGTCCATAACCATGCGAGCCGTATCGCCAACCAAGCCTTCCGCGGGTCCATCCTCGATATTGCGACCGTTGTGAAAAAAGAGCACGCGCGGATCCGTGATTCGGTTGTGGGCGTTTTTCGGATCGTAGGGATCCCAAGTGGATACGGAGTACTCCGTACTAAACCACTCGTCGAAGCCCGCCATGCCTGGCGTCATGTAGTTCTTTTCCGGATTCCGATTGTTCTTGCCCGAATAGTCCGGAGCCAGCGTGCCCAAATGCCATTTTCCGAAGTGCCCCGTCCCATAGCCATGATCCCCCAACACCTCCGCCAAGGTAATCTCCTCCTTTTTCAGATGGCCTTGGTTCGCCGTAGGAATGCCATAGCGGCTCGGATGACGACCGCTGAGGGCCGATCCTCGGGTCGGACTGCAGACCGGAGCGGCCGCGTAAAATCGTTCGAAACGCATGCCCGCCTTGGCCATGCGATCCAACTCGGGCGTGAGCACTACGTCATTGCCGTTGAAGCCGACGTCGCCCCAACCGAGATCGTCCGCCATGCAGAGAATAATATTGGGGCGTTCGGCCCATAACGACAATGAGCATGAGAGCGCGAGAAGACAGAGAAGCGTTTTCATAATTTGCATTTTAGAAGGACGTTGATGCGAGACGGTCCCAAGGGCCAATGGAATTCCGGGAAACGATTTTATGCGTGGACAGGACTACTCCCGATTCTCAAGGAGGAATGAAAGCGCTTCCGGCAACCAGCCGCTATCCCAGCGGTGATCCCGTTTGGGCTCGTAGACGTAACGATGGGGAATGCCCTGTTCGACGAGCGCCTGATGAAGGATCGCTCCTCCAGGCCCCCGCCTTCCTTCGACATTGAAATAGAACAACCGCGCCTCATCGCCGAGGGCCTTGCCACGCGTTTTAACCAGGGTCGACAAGCGGTAGCGTTCGAAGTTTTCCGGCGTCCCCCATTCGCGAGCGATCCGTTCCGCGCGATCGTCTTCTTCGATGGGACCCGTATCCACGCGGATCCCGATATCCCACCCCACCGCTCGATCGAAGATATCCGGGTTTCGCAACAGCAGCGAAAGCGCCCCCCAGCCCGACTTGCTGAAACCGACCAGCAAACGGCCTTTCGCTGACGCGAGCGCCGGATAGCGACTTTCCACGAAAGGCAAGACGGTCTTCAGCATATGGCTCTCTTCCCGCTTGGCCGGGTTGAGATCGTGGTCGGCGAACCAAGGCTTAGCCGTAAAGGACGGCGCGATACAGATGATTCCAAACTCATTGTGAACGTTCGCCTTTCGAACTTCGATGAGCCCATCCCCATGCCTCCGCAGTCCGTCTTCATGCACCGGCAAAACATAGAGAACCGGGTAGCGTTTCCCTTCTTCGATCGAATCCGGCACTAAGGCCCGCAAGGTCGTAGGTCCTGCTTGATACGGCGATTCGATTCGGTGGACGAGAAAGCCGTCCGCATCGCGCGAGGCCCTCGCGGCATTCAATACCGAACTGAGAAGCAGCAGCCCCCAAGCGATTCGAATTATAGATTGCGTGTTCATAAGCGCCACGGGTCTATTCTAGATCTTCGGCTCCACCCAATCGGGAATGCCGCGCGACGTCTTCTGCCTCTCGTAGCGATCCCACTGGGGATGCGTTTCCGTATACGGCTTGTCCTCGTTGACCATGAGCGGCTTGGCGTCCTCCCACCATCGGTCATAGACCTTGCGCAAATCGGCTACGACCTCCGGATGCTCGTCGGCTACATTCGTCGTTTCGTAAGGATCGTTCTCAATGTCGTAGAGCTCGCCGTTATTGACGAATCGCCAGCGCTGCGTCCGCACCGCGCAGTCCTTGAACTTGAACGTTTCCGGATCCACCCCCTTTTCCCAGCGGCCTTTGTGAACGAAGAGATAGCGATCCTTCCACTTGGCCCGAGAGTTCTTCAGCAAGGGCGTCAAGCTGCGTCCATCCAATTTCTGAATACCCGATGGGATGCGAACGCCCGCCAGTTCCGAAAAAGTCTTGAAGACATCGACGTGAGCGGCCAGGGCCCCAATGTCCACCCCTTCGCCGAGCTTGCCTTTCCAACGCCAAAAAGCGGGTACATGGGTGCCCCCTTCATACGGCGAGCCTTTGCCCGTCTTGAATCCAGCGCGGTAGTGCTTCACAGGTTTCCCGTTTAGCTTTCCGCTACCCCCCGCCTGGCCATTATCCGTCATGAAAATGACGAGCGTATCCTCCCACAACTCCCACTCGTCCAGCTTATCCATGAGCAAGCCAAAGTTGTCGTCGATGTTCTCGATCATTCCGTAGCGGCCCGCGGTGTTCTTGTCGTAGCCCATATCGAGGAAGCGCTTGGCGTACTGCTCGGGCGCTATCATCGGACCGTGCGGGGCATTTGGAGTAATGTAAGCGAAAAACGGCGTATCCGCTTTTTGCTGCTCGCGCATCCAACCGAGGGCGGCCTTGAAAAAGACGTCCGTACAGAATCCCTCGGTTTGCACGATCGTATCGTTCTCCAGGATGACATTGTCGAAGTAGCGCGTTTCCTTATTGGGCGGGAAGTCGGCGCAACTGCCGGGAAAGGCCTGGCCTATCCCGCCCGCTCCATGAATGAAGGTTTCGCTGAAACCGCGATTATAAGGCTGATACGCATCTTCGTCGCCCAAGTGCCACTTCCCGAAAATCCCCGTTTCGTATCCCGCGGTCCGCAGCAGATCGGGAAAGGTCGTACTGGAGAGGGCCATTATCTCCCGCTCCTTGATCGTATGCGTCACCCCGTTTTTGAATTCGTGCCGACCGCTCAATAACGCCGCCCGCGTCGGGGCGCAGGTCGGACTAACATGAAATTCGGTAAACCGGGTCGAAAGACCGTAGAAGCGGTCCAAATTCGGAGTCTTAATAAGCGGATTCCCCAGACAGCTCAGATCTCCCATGCCCTGGTCGTCCGTCATGACGAGGATGATATTCGGCCGAGACCCTTCGATCGATTGGGCCTGCAGGCTGACCGGAACGATCAGGAAAAGGAGGGCAAGGAGGAGGGGCGTTTTCATAACAATGCTTCTATACGATCTTCTAGCGATAAGGATTAACTGCAAACCAAGGAACGATTGACAATTGCGACCCGATGAGAGGTAGGGAGGCCCGGCCTCGGTCCTCCCCACCCACATTCCTTTATTCCAATTCGACCGGCTTGTAACCGCCCTTCGATTTGAAATACAAGAAGAGGCCTAGGTAAGACAGCAGGAGGAAGCCCGGCAGCATCGCTTGGCGGAAAAAGGCATTCTTCTTGTTGGAGTTGATGATCGTCTGAAGCTTGGCAGCGCTCGCTTCGTCTAACTGCTCCACCGCCTCGATATTCAAGCTAGGCACTTCGCCGAACATGCCGGAACGGGCGCCGCCGTCTACGACCTGATGCAAGGCAGGCTCCTGTTCGCGTAAATCAGCATCGATTCCTTTATCCAGGAAGAAACCCATCAAAGGCGTACCTAGAATTCCCATACCCAGAACCCCGACTGCCGATACGCCGTTGAGCGTCAATGCGCCGCCTTTGGGAAACTGTTCCGAAACGACGCCGAGCGTCGTCGACCAGAGAAAGGTCTTTCCGAAAGCGTATACGATCGCTGCCACGATCATAATGTTGGAAGGAGCCACTCCGAGGAAGATCAATCCGACGATGGCCAGGGCCGCGCTGACCACCAATAATCCAATTGGCGAAAACGCGTGCACGATCGGTCCCGCGTAGAATCGAAGAATCGTCATGATGATGGATACCATAACGAAGATCCAACCGGCATAGGTCGGAAAGTCCGCCGCTAATAGCTCGGCCATCCAACCATCGGTTCCCAACTCCGTGGTCGCCAGAAACGGCATCGTCACCAAAATAACGACGAACATCGGATTGCCGAGAGAACCCGTTGCGAAGTAAGCTCCAATCGCAACCGCCAGGGCCAAGCCCACGGTAACGCCCACCGAGAGCGAAACCGGATCGGCAACGATCGTATTGGCGATTTGCACGAGCCCCATAATCGTCAGCCAAGCGATCATGAAGAATCCGATCGCCCCCACTTCGCGTAGCATATCGCGATAGCTCACGCCCGCCGCCACGCGCTCTTGAACCGGGAACTTGCGCTTCACGATCAAGGCCGCGTAGAAAATCACCGGAATGAGGCATGCCCCGAACAGAACCGACAAGCTAGCCCCCTTCAGCAACAGAGCCACAATCGCCCCGAGGGCCAATCCCGCTGGCCAACCCGCGTGCAGGATATTGAGCCACTTGGACTTCTCCTTGCTGTAGATGGTCGCCACGACCGGATTGATAAAGGCCTCTACGGTGCCGTTCGCAATGGCTACCAGAAAAGTACTCCAGTAGAGCCCGGAGGCCGACTTGTTAATCACCGCATACACCGTGCCGATCACCGCCAGCGTGTGGGCCGCGATCGCGAAATAAGCGGATACCTTGTATCCAATTTTATCGATAACCAGGCTGAAGAAGATGATGCTGAAAGCGAACGGCCAAAGCCCGACACCCAAGATTTGCCCAATCTCCGTTTGGGAAAAATTGAATTCGGTCACGAGCCGGCCAACGACGATCGATCGCAATCCAAAGAAAAAGGCGGTGGCGACCAGCGCCATGAAACAGCCATAGAATAGCTTTTTGTTTTCGAGTTCTTCGCTCATAGGGAGGGGTTGGGGATTAGATGGGGAAGGAGTGGCTAATCCACCCTAGAGCCAAGCTCTTTTCAAGTGGAATTCGCGATAAAAGTAGAACAGGCTTCTAGCCTGTTACCTGACCATTGCTAACAGGCAGGATGCCTGTTCTACTTTACTATGCGCTTCAAACAAGCCCTCGCCCTCCTTTGCCTATCCCTCCCCTCCCTGCTCAACGCAGCTGACGATCGCCCCAATATCGTGGTCATCATATGCGACGATCTCGGATACGGCGACCTCGCCTGCTACGGTCACCCCCACATTCGCACCCCCCACCTGGACCGCATGGCAGCCGAAGGGGTCCGTTTTACCGATTTCTATTCGACCGCTCCCGTTTGCTCCGCTTCCCGAGTCGGACTCCTCACCGGTCGCAGCCCCAATCGAGCCGGCGTCTACGACTGGATACCGCCGGGCAATCAAACTAAGCCCGACGCCCGTGAACAGGTCCACATGCGGCGCGACGAAACGACCATCGCTCAGTTGCTCAAGCAAGCCGGTTACGCAACCGCTATGTCGGGGAAATGGCACTGCAACTCCGAATTCAATTCCGACCTGCAGCCCCAGCCGGGAGACGCTGGCTTCGATCACTGGTTCGCCACCCACAACAATGCCGCCCCATCCCACGAAAACCCTGATAATTTCGTGCGCAATGGAGAGCCCGTCGGACCGCTCGAGGGCTATAGCTGCCAGCTCGTAACCGATGAAGCGATACAGTGGATGGAGGGCCAGAATGGCAACAACCCAGATCAGCCCTTCTTTCTCTACATCGCCTACCACGAGCCTCACGAGCCGATCGCGTCACCCGCGGACATCGTCGACACCTACCGCAGCGTTGCCGCCAACGAAAAGCAAGCCACCTACTATGCGAATGTCGACAATATCGATCGCGCCGTCGGCAAATTCCACGCCGCCCTAAAGCGACTCGACATCGACGAAAACACCTTGGTTCTATTCACTTCCGACAACGGCCCCGAGACCCTCAATCGCTACACTCGGGCGAGTTACAGCTACGGCGTCGCCAGTCCGCTCCGCGGCATGAAACTCTGGACAACCGACGCGGGATTTCGCGTGGCAGGCATCATGCGTTGGCCGGGATCGATCGCTCCCGGTCAAATTCAAAGCCAAGTGGTATCCGCCCTCGACCTGCTGCCTACGTTTTGCGCCTTGGCCAATACGAGCCCGCCCCAATCGCTCGCTCTCGACGGAGTCGACATGAGCCCAGCGTTTACCGGCAAGTCGATCCAACGCGATCAACCGCTCGTGTGGGCCTTCTACAACGCAATCAATGAAGAGCGCGTGGCCATGCGGGATGGAAAATGGAAGGTGCTCGCGCGATTGAACTTACCGCAATTCCAGAACCTCCACGACGGCAATCTGGCGACTGTCAAGGCGGCCCAACTCTCGGCATTCGAACTTTACGACATGACCGAAGATATCGGCGAAGCCCGCAATCTCGCGAGCGCACGCCCGGAAACGCTCGCCGAACTCAGCAAGAAACTCGCTCTGCGCTACCGCGAACTGCTCGACGATTCCTACGTATGGAAACGACAGATACAGTGAGCGTTCGCTAGTCGCAATCGGTAGCGGCCGAAAACAATCTCCTATCGTATCATGCCAGCCCCGCTCGCGCGCATACACGTCAACTTAGAGCTCTTGTTTGAGGGATTGGCCACTAAGAGGCGCCAAGAAGCGCGAAGATTCTGAATTTGTAGATAATCTTTGTGTCTCTTCGCGCCTCTTTGTGGCCACAGAAAGTCAAGTTGACGCGTATGCGCTTAAGCGGGACTGGCTTGATGCGCTTTTGTAAGATCATCCTGTAGACGCGAAGCGGATAACCTTACGTCCGCACGGCGACTCCTAGGCCGTCGGCCGATGACTAAATGGGGTATGTAGTGCCATCGCTCTCTACGTTCGCTGGATGCCGCTCTGCGGCAAATAAGGTGTCCCTGCGGGCCAGTAAGGTGATAGGCTAGGGAGTAATTGGCGATTAGCGTTTGGCTGTTAGCTGATAGGTTTCAACAGGACGCGCGGGGCCCATCCTACCTGGTCTGCTCGGCAGACCGCATCCTGTTAAATAGCGCTTGTCCCAGCGCGCCCTTAAGCCTGTCTCCGCTTGGCCCGGGCCTCTTCTCTAAGCTTCTGCAGATCCGGATCGCTTTCGGGCAATTTGTACTGCTTGCGCAAGCGTCCCAGTTCTTTTTCCAGCTGCTTCAGCGTTCCCGAGTATTCAGGATTCGAATGCACATTGTTCAATTCGTTGGGATCCTTCTCTAGATCGAAGAGCTCCCACTCGTCGAGCTGATAGTAATAGATCAGCTTATGTTTGCCATTCGTAACCCCGTAGTGCCGAGCCACGCTGTGCCCGCCTGGGAATTCGTAGTAGTGATAGTAAAAAGAGTCTCTCCAATTCCGCGGCGTCGCGCCTTTGAAGATAGGCACGAGACTGGCCCCTTGCATATCGCCAGGAACCTTGATTCCCGCCAAGTCGAGGAAGGTTTCCGCGAAGTCCAAATTGGATACGATGTCGTTGTTGATGGATCCCGCCTTCACTTCGCCAGGCCAGCGAACCAGCAGTGGCGTCTTTAGCGATTCCTCGTACATCCAACGCTTGTCGAACCAGCCGTGCTCGCCCAAATACCACCCTTGATCGGAGGAGTAGATGACGATCGTGTTTTCCGCCAGGCCCGACTCGTCCAGGTAGTCCAGCACTTCGCCAATTCCATCGTCCACCGACTTCACCGTACGCAAATAGTCCTTCACGTAACGCTGGTACTTCCACTGGATTATTTCCTTTTCGGTCAGGTTGGCCTTGGCCGCTTCATAGGCCGCGTTCTTCGGACCATAGGCCGCGTTCCAGCGAGCCAGCTGTTCCGGCGTCAGATTCGGAGGGGCCACCAGCTTGAGGTCGCGATCGTTCAGGTGCGCCTTGATCTCCATGGCTTGATTGTATGCCGGCGACGCTCGCGTATCGTAGTCGTCGTACAGCGTCTCCGGCTCGGCCACCGTCGTATCGTCCAGCCAAGTGAGATACTTGGGGCCCGGTTGCCAGTTTCGGTGCGGGGCCTTATGCTGATACATGAGCATGAAAGGCTTGTCGCCTTCGCGCTTGTTCTTCAGCCAGTCCATGGTCTTTTCGGTTATAATGTCCGTCGTGTAGCCCACGTGATCCCGCTTGGTCGGTTCCCCCATCGGGCCTCCCGTCAGCATCGGCGGATTATAGTAGGGACCTTGCCCAATCAACACATCGTAATAGTCATAGCCTTGAGGCGTGGACGCCAAATGCCACTTGCCGACGACCGCGGTTTGATAGCCGTTGTTTCTGAGAATTTTCGGAAAGGTCTGCTGATCCCCATTGAAGATCAGGCCATTGGCCATGAATCCATTGAGATGGCTATGCTTGCCGGTTTGAATCACCGCCCGGCTCGGCCCGCATATGGCATTCGTGACATAGCAGCGATTGAAGGTCATCCCTTCATCGGCAATGCGATCCATATTCGGGGTGGTCATCCGCGACGGGTCGTAAGCGCTGAGCGCTTGCTGACAGTGATCGTCCGTAAAGATAAAGACGATATTAGGCCGTTCTGCGGCGGTAGCGGCTAGTCCGCTTAGAACAAGCGTTCCAAGCAAGAGTTTCTTGAGGGGGTTAAGTATACGCATATGAGATTCGTCTGGAGTCTTTTTTCGACAATGGCGAGCCCTCGAACGGCGGCAACCCAAAGTCGATCATCCCTTTTTCCGCAGAACCGGCGGGAATTCGACCAACGGTCGCAATTCTATGGCTGCAATCTTCGCCCATTAGCGATCCGAAAGGCGAAGATCCGGGGTTAAACCGATAAAACCTACAACTATTCACCTATTTACCGATGCTCAGACGTATTTTTATTTGAATTGCCGCATTCTATCGACTTCAAATTGAGGCGTTCCCACCCCTAATCGAGACTGTCGATACCCAAGGCTACCCGCCCCATATCTTCTATCCCGTTCCCTGGTGTTGGAATACTGATCAACAAAAACAGCGAGAGCGACCTCGAAGCTCGCCTTCGAAGCAACTCCCGCACCCTACAAACTAAAGCTACAGCCTTCCATTCTCTCGGATGCGTTTTCGTATTTCAGAGTACCGGCGGGTGCGCCGCGCGCGTCCAATAGCAAATCAACGTTGATCAGTTATGGATAATACACCTCTGTTTACAAAATCGAAGGTCCTGCTTGCTTGCGGCCTTCTGGGCGTCCCCACCATTGGGTGGGCCCAAGACGACGAGGAGGAAGTTTTCGAGCTTTCCCCTTCTCCGTAGACGCAGCCACCGATGAAGGCTACTACGCTTCTCAACATGGCTGGCGGACGCCTCAACAGCTCCCTCAAGGACACTGGAGCGGCCGTGCAAATGGTCACCAAGGAATTCATGGAAGACTTGGGAGCTACCGGCATCGAGGAGCTTCTCCAGCACACCACCAGTTCCGAAGTCGCCGGTATTCTCGGCAACATCTCCGGATCCTCTGAAGGCGGCCTCGGCGAAACGAACGTAGGTGGCGCTTGTCGCGCCCCGGACGTTCTCCTGCCTCAGGTGAATTTCGACACCTTCCTCCGCACTCCCGGCGTGATGAATGCCTCCATGATGGTAAAGAACCGTCGAAATCCGGACTACCCGCTCGCGGCGCAACACCACGAGGGTCCCAATCTCGGCCAATTCAATAACAATCGGTTCTACTCCGACGCGGATCGCCAGGCCTTTACCGACGCCGGGTATCTACTCCGCGATCGTCCAGAGCACGCTCCCGAAGGCGCCCAATACCCCACTCTCGTCTACCGAAACATTCGATGGGGTGGCGGCTCCTATGGCTTCGTCTGGGATGGCAGCAACGGCTATGACAGCCCGGCATTTCGCCGGGCCTTTTTTTTGCTCAATAGCCGATCTCATGGGGCATTCCTTCAATCCCCATAGTGGTCTCCCTTAGTCTGACAATCACTGACGACTTTTTATTTGACTCATCCGAAATCCCCTTTTGTTTACGAGGCTGCGATCTAACGATAGTTTACAACTTTTTCTCTACAACAAAAGACTCGCCCAGGCGAACCTCCTCCGCCTACCCCCTTCCCACCCACTCCTAACACCGATTTGACGGACTCCTTTTCTCACTCCCACCTGTTTCAAAGAATCGCACGGCGATGCTACCGGAACGCCTTCGGTTTAGCATCGATTCGCCTGCGCAATACAAACCAACGTACCTTACTGCAAGCTGACTGATCATCAAAACTGCAGTGTTCCGAGGGGCATTCCGCCCCTTGGGACATGCTGTTTCCGAAGATCGGGTCGGTTTTGTTCACATACAATAACGACTGATCATCGAATGAATAAACTACACCCGAATAAACGAACCTGGGCCGCTCTTTTAGCGTGCGGCCTTGCGGGCGCTACCGTTACCGGTTGGGCTCAAGACGACGACGAAGAGGAAGTTTTCGAGCTTTCCCCCTTCTCCGTGGACGCTGCCACCGATGAAGGCTACTACGCTTCCCAAACCATGGCTGGCGGACGCCTCAGCAGCTCCCTCAAGGACACTGGAGCGGCCGTACAAGTGGTCACCAAGGAATTCATGGAAGACTTGGGAGCTACCGGCATCGAGGAGCTTCTCCAGTACACCACCAGTTCCGAAGTCGCCGGTATTCTCGGCAACATCTCCGGAGCCAGCGAAGGTGGAACCGGAGAGACCAACGTAGGCGGCGCCCGTCGCGACCCGGACGGAGCAACCCGCGTTCGCGGTCTCACTGCGCCATCCCGGACCCGTAACTTCTTCGTAACGGACATCCCTTTCGATGCCTACAACACGGAGCGTATCGATATCAACCGCGGGGCGAACTCCTTCCTCTTCGGATTAGCTTCGCCGGCCGGCATTATCAACAACGACTTGGCTCAGGCTCGCTTCCGCGATACCAACGAGTTCCAATTCCGTATTGGTAGCGGCGGGCGCAACCCCTCTTATCGAGCCCATTTCAAGCTCAACCGCGTCGTACTCGAGGACAAGCTCGCCGTAAACGTATCGGGACTGATGGACCGTACCGAATACCGCCAGCGTCCGACTTACAAGGATGACGACCGCTTCTATGCTGCGTTCACGTACCGTCCATTTGGTAACGAGAATACTACATTTCGTGGACACATGGAACAAGGCGAAATCCTCGGAAACGCTCCAGACGTGCTCTTGCCGCAGGTAAATTTCGAGCAGTTTCTTTTAACGCCAGCTAGG
This sequence comes from Candidatus Pelagisphaera sp., assembly GCA_965655705.1. Classification (GTDB taxonomy): domain Bacteria; phylum Verrucomicrobiota; class Verrucomicrobiia; order Opitutales; family Opitutaceae; genus Pelagisphaera. The sequence continues at coordinate 174,213 of CBFHHM010000005.1, read as the reverse complement.
TTTAATTCAACCTTGATGGTCAAGAACCGCCGGAACCCGGACTACCCGATTTCCGGTGGACAGCATGAGGGCCCAACTTGGGGTCAGTTCAATAGAAATAATTTCTATACCGACGCAGACAGGGAGGCCTTTACGGCCGCCGGATACATCCCTCGCGATCGTCCAGAGACCACCTTCGCCGGCGCTCAGTACCCCCAACTCCAATATCGCAACATCCGTTGGGGTGGCGGCGCCTACGGATTCGTGTGGGACGGCAGCAATGGGAACGACCAACCAGCCTTTTCTTACACAGACCAATATCCAGGCGCTGTTCTCGAAAGACGTTCAGCCGCCAATAACAACGAAACCGCCAATTACTGGGCAGGCGGCGTGTATCCGAATGGTAGAGGACGAGTGGGCGGCGCTCCGCAAGGCATCTACCCGGGCAATAAAGGCGAAATCATGGGTATCGGTTGGCTCGACCAGGGCTACGTCGACTTAGAATCGTTCGACTTCAGCCGCAACAATCTCGGCTGGGACAACGACTACTACTCCCGCGACTTCTTCAACTACTCTTTCGGATTCGAGCAAACCTTCTGGGAAGGCAAAGGCGGCATCTCTATTGAGTACGATTTCCAGGATCTCTTCCGCGACAGCTACACCGCTCTCAACGGAGGCAATTCGGTCATCACATTTGATGTCAACGAGACCCTCCTTCTTCCGGAGGACATCAACTACGCGGAATCGGGCAACTACAACGGAATGCCCAATCCGAACTTCGGACGTCCGGTAATCATGACCAAGTCTGGACAACGCACCAATGACGACCAGCGCACATCTAAGCGCATTACCGCGTTCGCGAAGCATGACTTCCGCGACACGATGAACAACGACAAACTGGCCAACATCCTCGGTTCGCACACCTTAACGCTGTTGGGGGATGAAAACCGTCACCACGAAATGATGGTCAACTGGTTCCGTGGTTCTTTCGGTGATCCTGAGCCCGCGCTGCACATCGGACCCGCCAATGCCCGTCAGGCGTTGAACAATGCCCGCAACACGCCCAACTTGGTTTACATTGGGCCCCAGCAATTGGAAGCCTGGACCGACTACACGAAAGTTTCGGACTTCATCATCCACCCAGCGTATTACGACCTTAGAAGCACCACCAACCAGTCGTACGATAAGATCGCGTGGAATCTAGGACCGGATGCGACCCCTCAGGCATTGGCTGATGACATCGATCGTTCACAAGGTAACGAATTCTGGACCCAACACAGATGGACACCAATCGACACCCCGAGTAAGAACGTACGTCGCCAGCAGACCTCAGTTACCTCGCTTGCTGCGAATACTCAGTCAAAGATGTTCAACGACCACTTGGTCATCAACTTGGGCTACCGCGAGGATGAAGTTGAGAACTTCCTAAACACTGAGCCTCCCATCCCTGAGTTTAACGCAGATGGAAGTCCAAACTATGATGAGATCCCTCTCATTACTCCTGATACTTGGCTCCTGGAAGACGGCACCTTTAATTCGGTGAAGAAGAACATTTTCGGCTACGGAGGCGTACTCTACTGGCCAAAGGACATCATTCCGCTTCCCGAGATGTTCGACGACCTCACCTTCCACTATAATACCTCCGACAACTTCGTGCCATCGCTCGAGCGCGTCGACCAGTACCGCCGGCCGATTCCCTCGCAGTTCGGCGACACCAAAGACTGGGGCGTCAGCGCCTACATGTGGAACAACAAGCTTGTGGCTCGCATCAACTGGTACGAAGCCACCCTGTTGAATGCCTCCGCCCCGACTTCCGGCATTTGGAATCGCAATCACGTGCGTATCTTTCAGTGGTACGGACGCCTCAATCGCGATTCTCGTCGCTTCGATTCCTATGACAACGAAACCGGCGAGTTCTTGTTCTCTGGCGACGGCTTGCCTGATCCGGAGATAATCGACGAATTCATTATTCAGGATGAAGTCGATGGATTGTACTATGCCGGCGAAGAAGCTGAAATGGGATTCGAAACCCTGGAAGAGGCGGTCGCCGAGCAATGGCCGTACTTGGCGGAAACCCGGGAAGCGATGGAGCCTCTGGAGCAATTTGTCTTCGATGAGGAACTGATTCAATCCTTCAACGCCCGCTTCCTACCGGATGGCGATATCAACATCCAATGGGCCGGCGCGATCAACGACACCCAGGACGTCACCTCGAAGGGTATGGAAGCCGAGATCATCATCAATCCCACCAAGAACTGGCGGATTGCTTTCAATGCAGCCCGTCAGCAAGTGATCAGCAACAACATCGCCCCGCGCTTGGAAAATCTCGTCGACACCTTCCTGCTCCCTTACATGCAGCGGTTCGGCTATCTCGATTGGGGCAACCCGACTGGACCGCCACAAGGCGCGACTTTCGAAAGCACCACTTACGAGCGCTTGGTCGAGTACTTCTACGTCAAGGGACTTGAAGGGCAACCGACTGCAGAGCAACGCGAATGGCGTTTCAACCTGATCACCAACTACAGCTTCCGCGAAGGTCCGCTTAGCGGATTCCAAATCGGTGGCGCAGCTCGCTGGCAGGATGAGGTCAATGGCGGCTATCCGGTTACCTTTAATGAAGATCTCCGCATCTACGAGCCAGTCATAGACGGAGGCTATTTCACGGACACCGATCTCGCGATCGACCTGACCTTCGGCTACCGCAAGAAAATCATGGGCGACGTAGACTGGCGCTTGCAGGTCAACATGCGTAATGTCCACAACTGGGACAACACCGACGTAGACGTCTTCCGCTTCCAGCAAAACGGAGATGCTGCTCGCGCTCGATACGCGCCGCCAAGGCAGATCTGGTTGACCAATACCTTCCGCTTCTAAGCGATACGTAAGGTTTATACGAATTACGAAGGCCCGGCTTAACGCCGGGCCTTTTTTCGTGCCCAAAGTAGAACAGGCATCCTGCCTGTTACAACAGGCTGGAAGCCTGTTCTACAATCGCAACCTCGCCCGCCGTCGAATCAAGTTGCAGACTCGACAATAGCGATGAGAGTGTTTTCAGACAATGGAATGCTCGCTTCCCATATTTATCTTTCTGTGCGCAGCGCTCGTCTCGCTGCAAACAGGGTGCCGTCCGATCGATACGACGCTAGACACTCCCGCTCCCCCAATAACCGAAGCGGAAATCGATCTCGATCGCTACACTCGCCAGACGATTGGCGAGCAAATTGACGATGTCCCCTGGATCGCCCACGTGCGAGCCTTCGACCTGGATCAAGACGGTTTGATGGATGCGATCGGTTGCGAAGCGAGGGACGATAAGGTCGTCTGGCTCCGTCAAGGCCAACAGGACCAATTCGAAGAAATACTCATCGCGTCCGACATGCAGGCGCCGGTCCATGCCGAAGTCTATGACCTGGATCAGGATGGCGACTTCGATATACTCGTATCCTGCATGAATATCGTTTTCCCCAATAACGATAAAATCGGGGCGCTCATCGCGCTCGAAAATGATGGCAACGAGAACTTCACCAAGAAGAACCTCCTGGAAGACGTGGAACGCGTCACCGATGCCCGGGCCCGGGACATGGATGGCGATGGAGACCTCGACCTCGTGGTTGGCCAATTTGGATACGATCAAGGGGAAGTTCGCTGGATGAAGAAGGTGGGGCCCTGGGAGTACGAAAGTCAAACGCTCCTCCACCTATCAGGCCTCATCAATGTTTGCGTCGAGGACTTCAATGGCGACGGTCATCCTGATATCGCCGCCCAATTTTCTCAGCAATGGGAAGAGATTCATCTCTTTGAGAACGACGGCGAAGGGAACTTCACCGACAAGACCATATGGGGCTCCACCAATCATGACTTCGCCTCGAGCGGCATGACGGCAGCCGACTTGAACCAAGACGGATTGCCCGATCTCGTTTTCACCAACGGCGATGGTTTCGGGCCAACCTTGAAGCCCGGGCCGCGCCCCTGGCACGGCGTACAATGGCTGGAGAATACGGGCGAAGGGGATTTTAGATACAGTCGCATCGGAGATCTCGCCGGGGCTTACAGCCCAGTCGTTAGCGATATCGATCAGGATGGCGATCGGGACGTGCTCAGCGTGAGCGGGTTCAACGACTGGGAGAATCCCACCGCGGATTCCCTCGTCTGGTTCCGCAACGATGGGAATCGGGAGTTCACGAAAGTCACGCTCGCCCACGAACCCATTCAACTGCTTACGATCGACTACGCCGACTTCGATGGCGATGGAATAGGCGAAATCATATCCGGCTGCTTCCCCAGTTATCCCCCCTTCGAACGAATCAATCGATTCGCCATCTGGAGGGAGAGCGACAAGCGATGAAAAAGACCCTCGTCATCGCTCTGGGCGCTGTCGCGATTGCTGTCGCGTTCCTCGTCTCGCTCCAATTGAAGAAAGGCCAACGGGTCGCCTTGATCATCGAGACCCATCTCCTGCCCGCGCCAAGCGCCAAGAGTCTGCATCCCGAGCTGGCGAGACGCATTGTCGAACTGAACGAACGGACAACCGAAGGCTCGGACCCTATCGACGCGCTCGCCAAACTAGGTCGGCTCTACCATGCCAATGGCTATCTGAATCACGCGTGGCAAACCTACCGCATACTAATCGAATTAGATCGGACTAACCCGCTATGGCCCCACCGCCTCGCATCTATCGTATCCAGCTTCGGCCAATTGGACGATGCCTTGCCTCTCTACGCGACTTCCATTGAACTCGACCCAGACTACCTGCCCTCTCGTATTCTCCTGGGAGATACCTACTTCAAGCTGAATCGCTTCGAGGAAGCGACCGACGTTTTTCAAAGGGTCCTCGAGAAAGACTCCGCAAACTCCTTTGCTCTATTCGGCCAAGCAAGAGTCGCTCTCGCCCAAGCGGATATCGCCCAAGCGAGGCGTCTTCTCGAAGCGGCCAGGCGATTCAATAATCGAATCGGCGGCGACTTGCTTGCCGATATTTACGAGAGACAAGGCGAAACCCAAAAGGCGCGAGCGCTCCTTCACGAAATAACATGGAGCAGCCACGTGAACATATCGGACCCATGGGTCGACGACATCGTTTCGGATTGCTACGATTCCTTCGAAGTCGCCATGGCTGCTGGGAAAGCCGGACGCGCTGGAGATACAGCCGGCGCCATTCGCTTGCTCGAAAAAGCCGTGCGCTTGGACTCGCTCGACCACAATGCCCACAACCACCTAGCGGAACTCTACTTGGCTCAGAAGAGCGTAGACCAAGCCGTAAAGGCCTACCAAAACTGCACGAAGATAGCCCCCACCTTCTGGGAGGGATGGGCAGGACTGATCTCCATCGCCTGGAATTCCGGGGATCACGCCAAGGCTACGGAGCTGATCGATCAAGCGATTGCCCTCTGCCCCGACTCGTACGTGATCAATAACTACAAGGGCGACTCCCTCATCACCGAAAATCGCCCGCAAGAAGCAATACCCTACTTCGAGAAGACGACTCGCCTCGTTCCCGAGAACGCCGTCGGCTACAACTACCTCGCGAGAGCCTACATAAGCTTGGGCCAGAGCGAAAAGGCCCACGAGCAACTGCTCAGAGCGCTCGAAGCCGAACCCACCAATCCACTCTCCCTGAAGTTGATTTGCCTCTACTACATCGTGGAAGCGGACCAACCCAAAGCTGAGCAATACATGGATAGAGCTTTCCGGTCCCCTCGGTTCTCGGAAGCAGACCTCGGCAACCTCCAAGGGATGTTCGACAAACGATTCAAGTAGAGCGACCGAGTACTCACTCCACATGCTCTTTGCATACGCCGCATTCGCCTAGGGCGTTCACATCGACTTGAGCGATGTACTGCTGCCCCGAGCCGGCATTGCGGATTTCCCATACGTTTTCATTCCGATAGTCGTGGATCGACCCGGCGACGGCTTGATTCACATAGCTTAGAACGACCTCGCCAAATCGTTGTCCCAGTATTTTTCCGGTGAATACGCCTTGTCTCAACCCAAACGACTCGTAACGCAGACGCGTAACGTTGATCTGCGTCGCATCCGGCAAGCTAAACGCGATGACCCCATCTTCGCCTTCGCTTTCCAATTTCGCTCTCAATTCCGGCAAGGCGGGCTGGATCCTTCCTCTCCACTCTCGGATCTTATGGGAATGGACTTCCGTCGCGTTCGACAGATCGATTTCCTCGAGGTTCGAAACGGATAGCGAGGCGAATGGAATCGCATCGCCCGCTGTCGCGATCGAGGGTTCGGCCACCGCGCTTTCCGCATCGCCCGCAATGTCGAGGTCCAGAACGCCGTCCCCCTGATTGGGTTCCTCAGTGACGGCTTCTTGATTGGGACGGGCGTCAGTCGACATCGGTTCCTCCGTTTCGGGCTCGGGCCCCTTCAACGCAAACCAGCCGGCGACAATAGCCACGATCGCGAGGACCAACAAAATTGAATTTCGGGTATTCACAACCAGAGTGATGGAAGAAAATAAAATAAATCCTGCCTATTCCAGAGGGTCAAGCGATCACCCGCGCTCTCGGATTTCGCTTTCGAAACGTCTCTCCTTCGCTACGATTGCCCAATGAAGCTTACCCTCAAACGTGTCACTCCCCTCTCCATGGCGAAAATTTCCGGGCTCTGCTACGCAGCAATGGGCCTGCTTTTCATCCCTTTCATGCTCCTAGGGCCCATTATCGCTGCCTTGGCTCCTACCCAAGGGCCAAACGACGCCCCCGCCGGTCTTTTCATTGGCATGGGAGTCGGATTCGCCCTCTTTACGCCTATCATTTATGGAATGATGGGCTTCGTGATAGGCCTTATCGGCGCCTTCATCTACAACCTCATCGCCGGTTGGGTGGGTGGAATCGAGGTCGACTTCGATGCGAACGATTCGGCATCGGTCCCAACGGCATAGGAACAAAAAAGGGGCCCGTCACGAACCCCTTTAGCTACAGCGCGAGCTAGCGTATGCCTCGAAACCGAAACAGAGCCGCTACTTCGACCAATAGTCGAGCACCTGTACTTTTTCCAAGTGCGGCTTAAGCACGTCGACGAAGGCCTTGTGATCCGGGTGCGGCAGGTACTTCGCGCGACCCGCCTCGTCGGCAAAGGTCACCAAGAATACGTGCGTGAATCCATTGTCTAGTCCCTCGGGCGAATTGTTGACGCCGAACTCGTAGTCGATGATCGAATCGATCTTGGACGGCAAGGCGTTGAAGGCCTTCACGACCTTTTGCACATCCTGCTTGGAAGATGAGTCCTTGAACTGGAACATGACAACGTGACGCAGCACGCGGCCTTCCGACTTCTTGTGATGATCCGCCATAGCGAAAAAGGAACAGAGAACAGTAGCGAGGAGAGCGAAAACAAGCGATTTTTTTAGCATACGTTCCTTACTAGCTTACCTGTCGCGAATTTCAATACGTTCCGTAGCTCTCGTCCCTAATTGCCCGCGAACCTTCCAGTCGGAAGGCGTGTGGCCCTGAGCAAACAGCTTCTCGAAGGTCGAGACCAATTCAGGGTTGCTCTTCGCCAGATCCCGCTCTTCGGCGATATCCGCGCTCAAGTCGTAAATCTCGATCGGTCCCGTGAGCATAGGGCGGCGAAGCGCCTTGTACTTGCCTTTGCGAATCGCCTGCTTGCCTCCCTGTTCATAGAATTCCCAATACAGGAAGTCATGATCCTTCTGCTCGCTCTCTCGGCCGGTCAATAGCGGCAGGAAGCTGATACCATTGGTCGGCGCAGATAGGTCTTCTCCTGCAATATCCACGGCCGTCGCCAGAAAATCGACCTGGCCGGTTACGCGTTCCGTTACGGACCCAGCTTCGACCTTCCCAGGCCACTGAACGATCAAAGGAACTCGAATGCCGCCATCGTACATCGAACGCTTGATTCCGGACACCGGTCCATTGGCATCGAAGAAGGTCGGATCGTTGCCCGCTTCGCTGTGCGGCCCATTGTCCGAGGTGAAAAAGATGATCGTGTCGTCGATCAGACCGTATTGCTCGAGACGCTCCACCACCTTCCCAACCATGTCGTCCAAATAGCTCACCATCGCCGCCTGACCTTTATCCTGTTTGCTCCAAGGCTTGTCCGCGTAGATGCCGTAATCCGGAACTGCGGTCCCATCGCCCGTTTCTCTCCACGCCTCATTGTTCGCATGCGGCAAAGTATAGGACAAGTACATGAAGAAGGGATCATCCTTATGGCGATCGATAAAGCCCAGGGTCTCGTCGACCATCAACGCCGGCGTATAGTCGATTTTGACGCTCGCTACCCCTTGTCCATACGGCCCTTCGTTCGGCACGATATTGCGCAAGGCGATGCGCGTATCGTTTTTCATGACGAAAGTGGGGTAAAACAAATGAGCATGCGTTTGGTCCATGTATCCATAAAAGAAATCAAAGCCCTTCTTGTTCGGCGTCCCGGTAGTACCCTCTCCCCCGAGCCCCCATTTTCCAATCTGTCCGGTAGCATAGCCCGCCTCTTTCAACAACTCGGCGACCGTCACGTCCTCCGGGCGAAGACTGTTCTTTCCATTGCCTCGAATAAAGCAATGCCCCGTATCGAGACCGGTCATCAGAACGCAACGCGAGGGCGCGCAAACCGTTGAGCCCGCATAGAAATCCGTAAAACGCATGCCGTTTTCCGCCAACCGATCGATATGCGGCGTCTTGATCAACTCCTGGCCGTAGCAACCGAGATCGCCATAACCGAGATCGTCTGCCATAATGAACACGATATTCGGCTTTTTAGCCGAAGCGAGAAACGCCACCGCGAGAACAATTGCCGGTCCAAAGAAAATTCGAAGATTCATGAAAGCGAAGATTGGGGTTACTGAAAGCAGCAATTCTCGACCCGGCTATCCGATTCGCAATTCAATTCAGAACTACCAGACAACCGTCTTTTTGAAGACCTCGCGCCAGTTCGTGGCCTCCAGTCGGTCGATCGCTTGAGAAATGGCACTCCCTTCATGGAAGCCGAGCGTTCCAGCGACCGTCACTGTCTCGCCCGGATCGCAATCCGGGAAGCGGGGATCCGAGTGGAGACAGGGTTCCCCAAACGCGATGCAAAGGCTCCCATGCGGTGATGAGCCAGCGGGTTCGGGCGGCGTTGCTTACCGCCGCGTAGGAATCCTTCGAGTAGCGATTCTCCATCGTCAAAGCTGCGAATTCGGGAGCGCGCCCCAGGAGTACGCAGTTTTGGACCCGCAACCCCGTCAACCGCTCCTCGGTTCCATTCATTAGCGACAATCGCATCGCCAATCGGTCCGCCTCCAGTTTGGCCTCGGCCTTGAATGCGATTCCGTTGGGCAGCGTTCGTAGCATCTCGAACGATCCATCTTCATGGCGCGTCCATTCGAGCGGCTCGAGAGCGACCCCCCGATCCGACCAAATCGTGGGCACATGCGTGTGTGCCAAATACGCCAGGCCCAGGTTCGAATGAATAGCCTCGGGAAAATCGACTACGGCATACGCGTTGCGATCCCAAGGCAGGAATACGCTGAGCTTGGTTTCCCGCAGCGGATCGATCGCTCCGTCCAAGAATCCGATACGCGGATTGCTCCCCCCTGGAAACGGCATAACCCGCAAGCCCGAGGCGTCGCTTTGGGCGGATACAGGTCCGACGCCCACCCCAAGTCGGACCCGCGCCTGCTCTACTTCCCCTGCAGAGAGTCCCGTCGCTAGGCTCGCTTCGTCCACGCTGTTTCCATGATGCGCGAACATATTCGACAACCAGTACTTCAAATCCACATCGCTCTCCGGCAATCGACCTGTAACGTGCGCTGGATCTGGCGACTTATCCGTCAACTCGGTTATCCGTACATGCCGAAACGCGACATCCTGACCATGATATTGAAGGCCGATTTTTCCTTCTCGCGGCAAATCCGCTAACGCAGTCTTGAACTTGTTCTCGGATCCATCCGGGTTGCGTTTGGGAGTCGTCCATCGATCGAAATCCGCGGTCGCCATCAGCTCTCCATTCACCCATACGGAGACGTTCGATCCCTTGGCATGGAGCATCAAGGCATTCCACTCTCCCGCAGCTGCATTATTGTATTCGGAAGGAGCTACCGCTCCGTATATGGCCCCATTAGATCGCTGGCTAGGGCGACCCTCTTCATCCTTACCCCTTCCATCTAGCAATTGAATTTCGAAACCCGCCTGAACCGGATCATTCGGATCGGAACGATAGAACACGCCCGAATTCGCGCCCTCCGACAATCGATACTGAACCGTCAGTAAAAAATCGCCGTAGTCGCCCTTCGTCCACAGGTAATTGCCCTTCCGGTGAGCGCTGGAAGGAACCAAAGCGCCCTCCTCGATCCGCCATCCCTCCGGCTGGGCGAGTTCCCACTGATCCATATCCCGCCCATCGAACAATGTCATCGGCCGAGGCCGATCGAGCAGGGGGGTCGCGTAGCAAAGAGCGGCTAAACCCAACAAAAACAACAGGCAACAAAGTATAGAATTCTTGTAGCGTATCATTGGAATAATAATTCCAAAATAAGCCCTTGGTTGATCGGCCTTACTTCCATCTCGATATCGAAGCGAATTCCAATCGGTTCCGCAATCCAATCTACTCAAAAAGGATAGCCTAAGGCGAAATGGAAGGTCCCGCTCGGATCGGAGCGACGAGGATTGCTGTTTCTTCCGTATTCGAAGCGCACCGGACCCATGAAGGTTCGCAATCGAAGGCCTAGCCCTGCTGAGATGAGATGATCGTCAAACGGGTATTCCTCAATCCTAGAGGCAGTGCCTAAGGCGTCGATGAACGCGACGATCGACAGGCTTTCCGATAAGGCCTGTTCGAGCTCTAGGTTGAGAAGGGCGTAGGAACGCGCCCCGATGAATCTGCCCTCTTCGTCTTTTGGAGCGGCCTCGGACCGTTGATAGCCGCGAATCGAGTTCTCGCCTCCAGGGAAAAAGAGAACGCTCGCGGGAATCGCGCTTTCGGACCCCCACAAGGCGCCGATCGCTCCATGCGATACGCCCATATGCCAATGCAAGCCCCGCGATACCTCGCCGTGAAAGGACGCGCCCAAGTCGATAGACTGAAAATCGACCTCGCCTCCCAGACTTTCGTTGGCCAGCTCAATTCGACTGAATATCCGGTATCCACGTTTAGGGTTCAGGGCGCTGTCTCGACGGTCGCGTCCAATTCGTATTTCAACGCTTCCTACCCGAGCATCGCTCTGCTGCTCCAGCTCGTCGGCAAGTTCGTTTTCCTCGAGCTCCAGCTTTTTCAGCGAGTAAACCGTATCGACCTCCCATCCCAGTCGATCGAAGGTTGGGGCCAGGCCGATATCGATTCCGAAGTCCCGTCGATCGAAAGCGATTTCCTCCCGTTCCAGCCCGAACACTTTGGCCGACACATTGGCGGGCGTTCCGAAAATCTCGGGAACCGAGTATCTGAGCTCTCCCAAAAGGCTTTTCATCGATAGCACCGTCTTGACCCGAGCCCGATGCCCCCTTCCGAAGAGATTCAGTTTCTCGACGGTCAATCCCCCTCTCAATTGCTCGTAGCTCCCCCAACCCAGGATCGTATCCACATTCCAACTCGAGCGTTCAACCAAATCGAATTGGAGAGCGTGATCGATTCCGTCAATTCGAGCGATCTCGTAATCGACCCGATCGAAAACGCCCAAACGCGATAGTCTCAATCGGGATCGATCCAGCTGTATTGGATTGAGAGGGTCTCCTTCCGCAATCGTCAGTCGCGATCGAATCAGCGAGGCCTTCGTCTTTTCCGAACCACGATATTCGATCCGCGCAAGACGAGCCTGCTCTCCTGTCTTGACCTCGAATCGCAACCCCACCGCCTTTGTTCCAACGCCTTCGGACAAGGCTTGGGTATTCGAATTAATTTCCACATTGGGATAGCCTTCCGTGAAATAGAGATTCCGGAGTTCCCTCGCAATGTCCTGCGATACGAACCTCGAGTACGGTTTTCCTACAAAACGGGTTCGGTCGAAATCGAAACGCGGGCCCGGTCCTTCCACTTGGATTGCCACCTCCTTCAATACGTGCCGACTTCCCGATTCAATCGTGACCCGGGCATCTACCGCTCCCAAATGGGGATAGATTTCCAGCGCATCGGTTTTCACTTGAGCTTCTTGATATCCAAGGCTTTTCAGATGAGCTGCCAACTGTCTCCCTCCCCCACTCAACAGAGCATGCGTGAATAGACGCGACCGTTCGTTTTGCAGAATAAGCGGCTTCGAATAGAAAAACGCGCTCACCGTTTCCTCATCGAAATCAAAGGACCCTTCGATCTTCAGGCTCCTATAATAATACCGTGGCCCTCTTTCCAATTGGAAAGCCACTGAGCTCGCCTCCAAGTCTCTCGGAAGAAATACATCGAAATTTCGATCCCAAGCGATCGAAAGCGCTTCGCCCCGGACTGGCTCTATCGTCGCAATCGCCTTGGCCGACAAGTAGCCTTCGTCCTCCAAATAGGAAATGAGGATCAGCGCCGCATCTTCGATATCGGAGGCGCTGAATGCTCCCTGCGACTGACTCAAAATGAGATCCAATTGCTTCTGCAAGGTCCTGTTTTTGAAAAAGCCGACCCCTCGAACTTTCCAATCGGCCTGCTCGGCCTTCTCCCCAAAGGACAATGCAAATGACGCCCAAAGGAGAATCGTTAGCCCAAACCCGAATACCCGCTTCATTGCGAATCGCCCTCCTCCGCTTCGGAAATCGCCCGCCGACGCAACACGCGCCAGCGAAGGCCCGCATTCCATTCGTCGTATTCGTCATACTCGCCCAGGAGTTGGAAGCGCTCGTCGATTTTGAATTCGATATCCATCGTTTCCTTACCTTGTTCGGAGAGATTGGCGCCCGTCTCCAAACTCAAGCGACTGCCGATTCCGCTCTGTCCTCCCGAAGAAAAAAGTCCCTGGCTCAGATAGCTCCCGATCTTGGAAGCTCGTTGGCTAGCGCTGTAGGCGAAATCGGAATCCGGGACATCGCCCGTCATGACCATCAAGAGTATTTCGTCCGAAGCGAGAGGAGGGCTTGATACGAAACGTACGCTCGGGTCGTAGGCCGATCCGGTAATCTCTAATCCCAAATCGTGACGAAACCGTCGCGTCTCTCCAAAGAGACTCAACATCGGCGTATAAGGATCTTCCTTACGGATTTCAATCAATCCCTCAGTCAGTCCGAATGATGCGAAGGGAAAGATCAGAGACCCCTGATCGAACTCCACGCGACCGAGCGCGATGGGCTCTTCCAGAGTTCCTTGCAAGGCCATATCGATCGATAGGAATCCCGTGGCGGCCGGCGTTTGCAGGCGCAAGAATCGTTCGCCCGTTACCGCGATATCCGCCTTCCAGCTTGCGAACGGCTCCGTATCGACCGAAAAATACGGTGGGCGCGTCTCGGCCGATTGCCCTCCACCGCTCGAACGCAATGCGGTCGTATCCAATAGAAGCAAGCCATCCTTAAGGGTCACCGTTCCCTTGATTATCGCGTCTTCCCCTCTCTTTTTGGACGCTTTCAAGTCGATGTCCGATCGCAGTAAAAGCCCTGCCCGTCGCAAAACCGGCAACCGCTCGCCCAGAGCGGCAAACTCGAAGCTCAAATCATCCGGATTTCCATAATCGATCTCCCCAGTCAATTCGATCGGCTCTCTCCCAATTTCCCCGCGGAAAGCGGACAGCAATGCGCGCTCTCCCTGGAAATCGACCTTCGTCGAGAGATTACGAAAGGAACCGAATGGAAAAATGGGACGCGTACCGACGCCATAGATCTGGAAAAATCCGGAAAACCCTTTTTCGGGACTGCCCGATATATGCGCTTCGAGACTCCCCGCAGGAGCAAAGATCTCCGGAGCGAAAAACGCTATCGGAGCGAACTTCATGGGAGGCGCTACGAATCGAAGGTCCGTTTCCATCCAGTTTACTTCAGCAGGTTCCAGTGTCGCCCATCCATAAATTCCTTCTGGGAGCCTAACCTCCAAATTGGCTTCGAATACTTCCTCCAAGACCGATGCGCTCAACGTATCGATACGAACGCTGCGCCCGTCCAATTGGGCTTCCCCACTTAAGACGGCCGATGGCAACCCGTGCGCTCCCTCCCCCTCTTCCGTCTCGAATCGCAAGGCGATGCTTCCTCGCGGATCCGTCAAGGTTCCGGATAGATTGGCATTCGCCTCGAAGCGCTTTACTGAAAGCGGCGAGACAGAACCGATCGCTCGAGCCAAGGTGGGGCTTTCCTTGGTAGACAGGACGAGAGACAAGCGTTTTCCCTTGTCCGCGACAACTGGCGGTTCGCGCGAGAAATCGATCGAATAGGGAAGCTCGCCCGAGGCTTCGAAGAGCGGTCCATCCATGTCGGATACGGCAATCGAATTCAGCGACAAGCCATTCTCGCCAATAGCAAACGTCCCGGAAAGCCGGGTCGATTCTTCCCCCCAAGCGATAGATCCGTCGATCTCGATATCGGCCTCCAAGGGTCCGTCCGCCCATCGAATCGCGGCGACTCCACTCTCTATGCTTGAGGTCGGAATCGGCGTTTTGATCCAGGGATCGATCAGCGTTTCCGAGCGGGCCCCCTCGAGCTCGATTCGAATGTCTCCCGAGGAAGGGAAATCGACCACCCCCCTTGCGCGCAAGGCGAACTGCGGACCGATCAAGCGTAGGTCGCCCAACGAAGCGCCGATGCGATCTCCAGTCCGCAACTCGAATGCCGTCGGTTCTTGCAGTCGAGCGATCACAGCGCCTTCTTGCCCGATCGACAGACGCTCGAGCCTCGCCCGACTCGTACCATCGAAAGCAGCCATCGCCTCGAGTCTCATCACGCCATTGTCTATAATTGTCTCCAAACGCTCTATACGCATCCCCTCGCCAACCCAATCGATTGTCGCCGCAAGCGGTCTCGCGATTTCCGTTTCCAGTCCCTCCACGGTCCAGGCGCCAGCATGATACAAATTTTCGAATGGCCCATTTGCTTCGCCAACGGCGTTCGCGGAAAGGATTCGCATGCCTGTCGGAAGGGCCGCCGCCAGGGTTTGCTCCGAAAGTCGAATCTCGTACGAACTGCTTTCCACTCGTTTCCCTTCCAGATCGATATCGCCGGAAGCGGAAAGCGTCGACCCATCCTCCATGAGCGTCTCCAAACGCGAGATGGAGGCTTGAGGCCAATCCAGCTCCAGCTCCATTTCAATCCGTTGCGATCGACTCTCCCTAAACGAAATCCCCTCTCCCTCGAGCGCGAATGCCCCCTTCGGTTTGCCATCCGTATTCGCCCCAAGGAATGCGTCGCCTGAGAGCGACCCGGCTAGGCCATCGATCTCCAGCAGGGATAAATCGAATTCGATACGAGACCGAAGCTCGCCCTTCAGAGAAGCAGTTGCGTAATCGAAATCCAATCCATCCGAAGTATCGAGACGAATCCCCGGCCCTTCTAGCGTCAGCGATTCGATGCGAGCCCCTTGCGTATCTCCCGTTACCTCGCTTTGGAAACGCAGCGGCGGCAAGGGACGATTGGGATCAACCGTTTCCGAAGCCACTCCACTGATCTCGCTCTGAAAGTCGGTCCCGTCCCAGGAGCCCGAAAGCGACAAGAGGTAGCTCTCGTACAGTATTTCATCCCCGAAAGTCGAACCCGCAAACGCCCAATCCTCTGCCCTCCAACGAGCATCTATCGGCAACCATCCAGACCGATCCCACCGCGCGCTGCTGGTAAATCGATCCGCGCCTCGAGCCACATCCGATTGGAAGGCGAGGATTCCCTTTTCGATCCATAGTTCGCTATTGGCTACGATATCCAGATCATCTTGCCTTAGCGTAATTTCAACACCCCTCCGAGCGAGGGTCGCGGCTACCTCCCAAGCGAATTCGTTGAAGGGATCCGATCGAATACTGAACGCAATGCTTCCACTTTCCCATTTCAAGGCGGCGACTTCGATGCGGCGTTCTTGAAAAATCGCGTCCACTTGCTCGATTCGAGCCTTGGGCACCCAAAATGAGGCGGTCGCGATCGGCGTTTCGAGCAATTCGAATAGAGCAACCGGATCCAGTTGCGGCGCCGCTTCCGCAGGGGTATCGGCTTCGCTGATTTCCAGCTCGAGAGAACCGATTTCGACGAACGGCTCGCCCGATTCGCCTCGCCAAACTTCATAGGCCCAAGCGAAAGGCATGAAAGCCTCGATCCGTTCCGCTCGAATCGCCACGCCCTCGCCCTGCCACGCCACATCGCTTAGGGCAAATCGCGCGTACCCAGTTCGTTCATACGACTCGTAACGAACGCCCAAATCGTTCGCGACCCATCCCCAGGCCCAACCCATCCAATACGGAAGTGTAGCGGCCGCCACCAGCAATGCCGCGACGGCCAGCGTTGCAAAGACGAGCCCAAATCTCGCGATGCGACTCCAGCCCCCTTTCCTCCCCTTGCCCATTGCCAAACGCGCCTACCCGCGCTACGCCAGACCGCTCCTCCGCAACAACGCCTCTGGATCCGGTTCCCTTCCCATAAATGCCTCGAATAGCTCTGCTGGGTCGCGCGAATTGCCCTGCGACAGGATGCTCTCGCGAAACGCCCTCCCCGTGTCCTCGTTGAAGACGCCCTCTTTCTCGAATCGAGTAAAGGCATCGGCGTCCAGAACTTCCGCCCATTTGTAGGAGTAGTAGCCCGCCGCGTATCCCACCGGGCTGGAGAACAAATGGCCGAATCGACGCACCATCGAAGGTGGCTGCGTTTTCGTGGGCGCTTGATAGCCACGGAGCGTCTCTCTAATGGATTCGTCCAAGTCGCCTTCGCAGTAGGTCTCGGGATTTAGATGCATTTCCAAGTCCATCTTCCCGAGCGAAAGCTGACGCATCATCATGATGCCTGCATTGAAATTTCGCGCCGCCAGCATCTTCTCGAACAACGCGTCTGGAATCGTTTTTCCCGTCTCGACGTGCCGGGCGAACAAATCCAAGCTTTCTCGATCCCAGCACCAGTTCTCCATGATTTGGGAAGGCAGCTCGACAAAATCCCAAGCCACGTTGACGCCCGAAAGCGACTTGATGGCCACATTGCCCAAAAGGTGATGCAGCAGGTGTCCGAATTCGTGGAAGACCGTTTCCACTTCATTTTGAGTCAGAAGGGCTACTTGGTCGCCAATCGGCGCTGTCATATTGCCGCAAATCAATCCGACGTGCGGTTCGCGGGCCTCGCCTTTCGACGCGGGCGCTCCGGTATCCAAGAAATTCATCCAAGCGCCACCCCTCTTTTCCTCTCGCGGATGCCAATCGGCGTAAAAGTATCCCAAGCGCTCTCCGGATTGGTCGAAGAGATCGTAAACCTTCACTTCTTCGTGCCACCCGCTATCGCTCTCACGAGACGCAACGCGAATGCAGAAAAGCCGTTCGGCGATTCGGAACATTCCGTCGAGGACCCGATCGATGGGAAAATAGGGACGCAGTTCCTCTTCATCGAAATCGTAGTTTTCCTGACGGAGCTTTTCCGCCCAATAGCTGATGCTCCACGGTTCGAGCGGCCCCTTTTCGGTCCCGCTCTTCAGCGCCGCGAATTCCTCAAGTTGGTCGATCTCTTTTTCAAACGCTTCCCTAGAACGGGACGCCAGATCTTCCACGAACGAAAGCGCTCTCTGCCCGGTCTTGGCCATGCGACGCTCCAGGGCGCTATCCGCGAAATTGTCCTTGCCCAAAAGGGACGCCTTTTCAGACCGGAGAGTCAGAATATCTCGGATCAACTGCGTATTTTCGTAGGGAGCCTCGAGCCCTACCTGCGAAGACGCCTCATAGATTTCCTTACGCAGCGATTCATCTTCAGCGAACTTCAAAACTGGCAATAGCGAAGGAGCGTGCAAGGTGAAGCGCCAAACCGGTTTCTCCTCGCTACCCAGTTCCTTGCTACGGGCGCTTTGAATTGCCGCTTGCCGGGCGGATTCGGGAAGCCCTTCAAGTCGCGAAGCGTCAGCGACGACCAATTCGTAGGCATTGGTCGCATCCAAAACGTTTTCGGAATACTTCTGCGTCTTCTGAGCCAACTCCTTGTTGATCGCCTCCAGCCTCGCTTTTTTATCGTCCTCCAAATTGGCTCCCGCCTGTTCGAAATCGGCAATCGTCTCCTCGAAATAGCGGCGTTCGATTCCCTCTAGCCCTGCCCTGGCCTCCGGCTTGCCGGCAAAGCCCTTCAAGGCCGCCCAGAGACGAGCGTTGAGGGGAATACTGCTATTGAACTCAGTGACGGCAGGCAACAGCTTGTTATAGACTTCGCGCAGGGCTTCGGAGTCTCGAACGGACGTCAAATGGTCCACCCGACTCCAGGCTCTTGACAGGGTCTCGCCAGCCCGTTCCAGAGCAAGAAAGGTATTCTCGAACGTCGCATCGCCCGCTTCCACCTGGCAAATCGCCTCGATATCGGTCTTAGCCGATTCCAAGGCCGCCCCGATATCCCCTTCGATTCGATCGGAGGTCAGAGTCGACCAATCGACTAGTTTCGCGCTGCTCAGAAATCCGTCTTCATCTCCCATATCGCCCTAGCATCCCACACCCTGCCGTCGCATCAATACTGTTTTCGAGGGCAAATCGAATTCCAACGCCCCATTAAAACGGTCTCTTTACTCCCGGACCTGGCTCTCCACCCAAAGCGACCCGCCCTTCGACATCCAATCATCAGCTAGCAAAGCCCAACGCTCGTGATCCTTCCATTCGCCTCCAATCTTCAAATACTTGCGAGAGTATCCCTCCTTTTCCAGGCCGAGTCGGCCGACCAACGCGATCGAGGCGGTATTCGTGGGCTGGATATTCACCTCAAGCCGATGGAGGCCCAAATTCAAAAAGGCCTGATCGAACACCAGGGCCAATCCTTCCGTCATGAACCCCTTTCCTTCGTACCCTTCGAAGACCCAGTAACCGACAAATGCCCCATCCATGGCACCCCGAATTATTTCGCTTAAATTCGCTACCCCGACAATCGAATCATCCGACTTTCGACAAATCAGGAAACCCTCGTAACGATCGCTCGAAAGCCGATTCAGAAAGGCCCGATAGCCATCGGGAGCGGTGGGCGGAAACACCCAGGGTCGATGCATCGCTAAGCTCTCGCGGCTCTTTTCCACGAATTCTCCGGCATCTGAAAGCGACGGTTTCCTTAAATAGACTCTCATGAGCTCAGCGCGAGTTCGCCCCTAGGCCTATTTAAACCGCGTTCCTCCTCGCAGGACAAGCGCGCAATGAGTCTAGCGTTGATTCCAAAGCCTCATGCTCCTAACCCTCCTTTCATGTCGAAGGCGATCCAATCCAAAGCCCTACGCTACGCGGTCCACGGTTCCCCATTTGAAGCGCTGTCCCTCGACACGCTCGATTTACCCCCCCTCCAGGACGATTCAGTCGCCTTGAAAGTGCTCGCCGCCCCGATCAACCCAGCCGATTTCGGATGCATCGGCGGTTCCTATGGGTCCTTGGCCGCGCTCCCTGGCACCGGGGGACTCGAAGGCGTTGCAGAAGTGATCGAAGTCGGCGCCAACGCATCCCGTTTCTCGGAAGGCGACCGAGTGCTGCTATCGGGCGATCCCGGTAGCTGGCAGACCGTGTGCCACGCTCCAGAGGACCGGCTAGCCCCAGCTCCGGACACCTTGGATGATCTGCAAGCCGCCATGTTCTGGGTGAATCCAGCAACCGCATGGCGTATGATGCGCGACTTCGCCCAACTCTCCCCGGGCGATTGCATCATTCAGAACGCAGCCACCTCCGCCGTGGGGAAACTCGTAATCCAATTCGCCAACCACCTCGGAATTCGAACGATCAACCTCGTTCGAAGCCCTGCGTCCATCCCCGCTTTGCTTGAGCTAGGCGGCACCCACGCCTTCCTAGACGATCGGGAGGCGGCCCAAAAGATCCGCGCTTTGCCTGAGTTCGATCGATCCTCCAACAAGCTCGGTCTCAACGCGGTAGGCGGGTCCAGCGCCCTGAACATCGCCAAGGCGCTCGCCGACAATGCTTCCCTGGTGACCTATGGCGGAATGGATCGCGACCCGGCCCCCTTTCCAACTCGCTATCTGATTTTCAACAATCTGAGCCTTCGCGGGTTTTGGGTGAGCGAATGGTACCGCAAAGCGAAGCCCGACGAGATCGAATCGATGCATGAGCAAATCGCTCGACTCATGAAAACCGCGTCGATTCGAACCGAAATCGCCGCCACCTACCCGATCGAGGATTGGCGCGCTGCGTTGACCCACTCGCAAGCTCCAGGCAAGTCCGGCAAAGTCCTTTTCGACTTTCGCTAGCGGTGGATCGATCCCCGTAAGCCCTGGACATGACCTGCAAAGCTCCGTTCTAATCCGATTCGTGGCAGACAAAGCCTACAAATTCTCTCGCAGCGCCGAGAACCTGATCGCAAACCTTCGAGGCGTGCCGGAGGACTACAGTCCGATCGTTCGCGAAACTCGAGACATGGGAGCGGTTTTCGATCGGATATTGGAACGCTACAAGATTGGAGTCGAATCCCTCGAAGACCGAATTCGAGACAATTGGGCGCAAATCGTGGGGCCCGCCAATGCGACCCATTGCTCTCCGGCCAGGATCGAACGCGAACGCACCTTGATCATTGCAGTATCCAACCCGATCATACGGCAAGAGCTCCAGTTTAACCAAGCCATTCTCCTTAAGAACCTTCGTTCGATCCCCCAAGGCGAACAAATTCGGTCTGTCGTTTTCAGATCAGGCTAGCTATCCCCCAGAAAGTTCCCTTTCCTGCAATCCGAATGGCCACGATTCAATCGATAGAGAAACGCATCCGCAAACGCGCCGGCAAGCGCTTGCTATTCGACGAACAAACGACCGAGGCCAGCAAACTGGACGCCTACAAGAACTTCCTCAAAACCGAGACCGAAGCGATCAAGAAACTGCATCGCGAAGGAGCGTCGGGATTGCAGGTGGCCAATGCCTTGACCGTGATCGTGGACATCCTCCTCGAAACGCTCGCAGAACCCGCGTTCAAGGCCTACCAAGAGAAGGCCAATGGCGAAGGGATATCGATATCCCTCGTCGCAATTGGCGGCTATGGGCGAAAGGAGCTCTGCCCGCTCAGCGACGTGGACCTCATGTTCCTCTACCCATCGAAAACCAGCCCGAAGACGCTCGAATCGGCGCAGGAATTCATGGTCCAGCAGATACTTTACCCTCTTTGGGACACCGGATTGAAAGTCGGCCACTCTTCGCGAACGATCGACGACGCATTCAGCGAAGCTCGCAAGGACATCCAAACCAAAACCGCGCTGCTCGAATCCCGTCTTATCTTCGGATCCAAGCCGCTCTACGAAGGATTCGCTAATTCGTATACTCTCTTCTATCGGAAGGAAGATCCTAAAGGCTACATTCAACAACGCCTTCAAGATCAAAGGGATCGGCGCTCACGCTATGGAGGCACTGTTTTCATGCAAGAACCCGATATCAAGAGCGGCGTCGGCGGATTGCGCGACTACCACAACACGTTCTGGATGGCTCGAGTGCGCCTAAACGTGGATAGCATCGATGGACTGGGCGAACAGAATTATCTTAGGAAGCCCGAGTTAGCGGCCTTTAAGCAGGCCTACGACTTTCTTCTGCGTACCCGCAATGAACTCCATTTCCGGAGCAAGCGCCCCACCGACCTCCTGTCCCTTGAAGTTCAACCTAAGGTCGCCTATCGATTGGGTTACCGCGAACGCAAGCTGCTCAAGCGCGTGGAGGATTTCATGCGCGACTACTACCGGCACGCCGAGAACATCAATCGGCTTTCCAAAACCGTTGAAAGCCGCATGGCGATCAACTCCCAGCCCGATCAGCTACTCAATCCTCTGAAGTCCATGAAAGACTTTCTCATGGCTCGACGAAAGGAAAGGGTCAAGAAAGTCGATGGCTTCGAAATCAGAAGTCGCGAAATTCGCTACGAGTCTCCCAACGTTTTCAAAGAGGATCCAAATCGTCTCATTCGCGTGTTTCGCCATACCCAGCAATACGGCGTGGAACTGGATCTGGACTTGAGCGATCTGATACGAGCATCCATCGAACTGATCGACGAAACGGTCGTACACTCCGCGGACGCGAACCTGAGTTTCCGAACCATACTCCAGGAAACCGGCAATGTCTATGAAACCCTGAAGTCGATGCACCGCCATGGCGCGCTTGGAAAGCTAGTCCCGGAGTGGGACCGCCTGACCTGCCTCGTCCAACACGAATACTACCATCGTTACACAGCGGATATCCATACTCTGCATACAATTAGGGAGCTGGACAATATTTTCGCAAATACCGACCCGGTTTTCGAGCGATATAGAAAGGAGATACACCAGCTTCGACTTCCCAACCTGCTCTACCTGATACTCTTCCTCCATGACATCGGAAAGGGAGAGTCCATCAAAGGCCATGCCGAGACAGGCGTGGAACTAGCGGAACCGATCCTGGAACGAATGGGTATCAACGAAAGCAACCGAGAGTTGATTCGCTTCGTAATAAAGAATCACCTGCAAATGGCTCGCTTTTGGCAGCGCTACGATATCGACGACCCGGATACAGCCCACGCGTTCATGGAACAAGTCGAAACGCCGGAACGATTGCGACTCCTCTATATTCACACGTTCTGCGACGCCCGAGGCACTGCGCGCGGCTTATGGAATCAGTACAAGGATACGCTTCACACCACGCTATTCCGCCGGGCTATGGACACCTACAATGCGGATGGAAAAATCAAAGAGCAATTCGCTCGCCACAAGGAATCCACTCTGCAGTCGCTGCTCGCAAGCCCCGAATCGGAAGTGGCGCCGGAAGAAATCTCCGTACACTTCGAATCGCTCCCAGACCGCTACTTTATTAACACTTCCCGCAACCAGATCGTACTCCACATTCAAATGATAAACCGGCTGCTGCAAGAAATCGCAAGCGCCGAATCTGCTGAAACCCTCACTCCTATTATCGACTGGAAAGAGGACCTGAACCGCAGTTTTACAGTAGTCAACCTCGTCACTTGGGATCGGGCGGGCTTGTTCCACAAACTGGCGGGGTCCCTTAATATCGCTGGCTATAGCATCCTCAGCGCGAGAGCGGTCTCTCGCGAAGACAATATCGCGATCGATACATTCTACGTTACGGAAAGCGATCGCAAAACGCGCACAGTAGGGGATGCTACGATGATTTTCGAGGAGTGCGTGAAAGACGCCTTGATCGCGGGTTCCGACCTTTATCCAGTGCTCCAAGCGCTCATGAAGAAGGCCTCCGAGGATATTTTCCAGAAGAACGACAACCCGCTCGCTGAATCCTTCGCGCCCATCATCAAAGTAGAGAGAGACGCCCAGTTCGATCGGACAATCCTGGAAGTTCAGGCAACCGACCACCTGGGTCTCCTATACACCATTTCCAAATGCGTCTTCGAAGCAGGCTTCGAAATTGAATTCGCCCGCATCAATACCGAACGCGGCATTGCCATCGATACATTCCACTTGGAACCGCTGAACTCGGACGACGAAATCAAGGACAAAGACCTCAAAGCGCTTCGCCAAGAGCTCGAAAACGCAATCGCGATCGAAGCGAAGGAGCAGGAGACGGCTAAGGCCTGAGTTCAGGCAACCTCAGCGTCAGGATTCTTCGACCGTCGCCCCCAGACTCTGGAGACGTTTTCGCATTTCTTCCGGCGATTGGGATTTCTCGAAGGCTTCGCGAGCGGAAATCAAACCACGATTGTACAAGCTCATCAAGTGCGTATCCATCGTAAACATACCTAAATTCGCTCCCGTTTGAATATCGGAATCGATGCGATAGGTTTTGTTGTCGCGAATAAGAGCAGCGATCGAAGTAGTCGTCACCATTACTTCCAGACCCGCAACGCGCCCGCCGCCTTCCTTCTTGCAAAGGACTTGAGAGACGACCGACACTAACGACGATGCCAACTGCGTACGAATCATCTCTTTCATATTCGCCGGAAAGGCGTCTACGATACGGTCCACCGTCTTGGCGGCGCTATTGGTGTGCAGCGTGCCGAAAACCAAGTGACCCGTTTCCGCCGCGCTGATCGCCGCTTCAATGGTCTCCAAATCGCGCATCTCTCCAACCAAAATCACGTCGGGATCTTGACGCAAGGCGCGCCGTATGGCTTCGGAAAAACTTGGAACGTCTACCCCAACTTCGCGTTGCGTAATGATACATTCATTGTGGTCGTGGTAATACTCGATTGGGTCTTCGATCGTGATAATGTGACCGCTGCGCTTTTGATTGATGTAGTTGATCATCGAAGCGAGGGTGGTACTCTTACCCGAACCGGTCGGTCCCGTCACCAACACTAAGCCGCGAGGCCGATAGAGCAGGTCTTTGATTTGGTCGGGGATCCCGATGTCTTCCAGGGCGAAGAATTCATTGGGGATTTGGCGGAGAACGAGACCGTAATTGCCTTTTGCGCGCAGCACGCTGACGCGAAAGCGGGACTTGTCCATGTAGGCAAACCCAAAGTCAGCTCCCCCTTCAGTCTTGGCTTGCTGGACATACGCATCCGAAGTGATCGAGTGCATCAAGGACTCCGTATCGGCGGGCGTCAAATCCGGTCCCTCTACCGACACCATCGATCCACTGAGTCGCAGCGTTGGAGGTTTGCCCACCTGAATGTGCAAGTCGGAAGCGCCTTCCTCGAACACCAGCTCGAGCAAATCGTTCATTTCATAGCTCATATGACCCTTATCGGTTGAATTTCGTGTTTATTGACCCTCACAGCGTCCCGTTCCGATCCAAATCTATAGCGAGCTAACCGGATCGTCGACCGTGACCGACAAAACTTCTTCCAAAGAGGTCAGCCCAGAAAGGGCCTTGCGGATCCCATCTTCTCGCATTGTCCCCATGCCCAGCTCTTTAGCGATTGATCTCATCTGAGCGGACGTGCCCCCGGAGTAGATGAGTTTTTCAATCTCTTCGTTGACCTGAAAAATCTCGAAAATGCCGAATCGTCCACGAGCGCCTTGCCCGTAGCAGCGGGGACAACCCGTGCCCCTCATGAAGCGGGCATCTTGTCGCTCCGCAATCTCGAGGCCAATCGCCAACAGTTCCCTGCGAGTCGGCTCATGGGGTTGACTGCAATCCGGACAATTTCGCCTGACTAGACGCTGGGCCATTGCCGCCCTGAGAGAAGTCGCTACCAGGTAGGGCTTTACGCCAATATCAACCAAGCGCGTAATCGCAGAAGGCGCATCATTCGTGTGCAGCGTGCTGAAAACCATATGACCCGTGAGCGAGGCATTAATCGCAATCTCTGCCGTTTCGCGATCGCGGATCTCTCCAACCATGATGATGTTGGGAGCCTGCCGCAACATTGCCTTGAGGGCCGCCGCAAAGGTCATACCAACGCTTTTGCGAACCGGAACCTGATTGATTCCTGGCATCTGGTACTCGATGGGGTCCTCAACGGTGATGATCTTGCGATCCGGCTTGTTGACGTAATTCAAGCAGCTATAGAGGGTCGTCGTCTTCCCGGACCCAGTCGGCCCGGTAACCAGGAGAATGCCGTCGGGAAGCGATATAAGCTTCTCGAACTCCACTTGGTCATCGCTCAGAAATCCGAGTTCCGGCAATCCCTTCATGAGACCGGTTTTGTCGAGAATTCGCATGACGATGCTCTCGCCGTAACCCGTCGGCAGAGACGAGACACGCAAATCATAGTCCACCCCTTCTACCCGCACTTGAATTCTCCCATCCTGCGGCAGTCGCTTTTCCGCGATGCTCAGCTTACCCATCACCTTGATCCGAGAGATAACGGGCAGCTGGAGATTCTTCGGCGGAGGACTCGACATCTCATGCAATTCTCCATCGATCCGATAACGGACGCGAAAACGCGTATCCATCGGCTCCAAGTGAATATCGGATGCGCGGCGCCGGATCGCCTCGGCAATAATCACTTGCACCAATCGAATAATGGGCGCCTGCGAATCCTCCGAGATTTCCATTGCCGACTCTCCCTGATCGCGCACCTGCACTTCGGCGATCTCATCGACCGAGGAATTAATCGATCCATCCTCGCCCTCCAGATCGCTGGCAGCATAGCGAATTTCGATGGCCCGCTTAATCTGCTCCGCATCCGCAAGCACTGGCTCGACCGGAATCTTCAACATATGGGACAGGCTATCGATCGACTCGACTTCCAGGGGATCGGAAATAGCCAACTGGAGGGCCCCCTTCTCGATATCCAGAGGAAAGGCATTGAATTGACGGGCCAAACGTTCCTCAAGCAAGTCTCCAGGATTCATCGCCAACTCGATAGCGGAGAGATCCACATATCGCATCGAAAACTCGCTTGCCAAGGCTTCGTAAACCGCCGAGCGCTCCACGAAGCCCTTGTCCACGAGAGCACGAAACAGCAGTTCGTCGTCCTTGCGCTCCAACCCCGCTTTTACCGACGCGATCTGTTCGCGCGATGCCATGCCCTTCCGAGCAATTAGCTGAAGGATAAGCGACGAGTCGGACATGGAACTGAGAAGGGCGTTTTACTTGAGCGACATCAGGAACTCCGCATTGGACTTGGTCGCTTTGAGACGCTTGATAAGCATTTCCATAGCTTCGACTCCAGGGACGCCCTGCATAACGCGGCGCAATCCATAGACCTTTTCCAATTCCACAGGATGGTAGAGAAGCTCTTCCTTTCGAGTACCGCTTCGCTCGAAGTTAATTGCCGGAAAGACACGCTTGTTGATCAGATCGCGATCCAAGTGAATTTCCATATTGCCGGTGCCCTTGAACTCCTCGAAAATCACCTCGTCCATCTTGCTCCCCGTATCCACAAGGGCAGTACCCATAATCGTCAGGCTACCGCCTTCCTCGATGTTGCGCGCCGAACCGAAAAAGCGCTTCGGCTTTTGCAACGCAGTCGCTTCGATACCGCCACTCATGATCTTGCCGCTATTGCTCGCCAAGGCGTTATACGCTCTAGCCAGTCGCGTAATCGAGTCCAGCAGAATGACGACATCCTTGCCCTGCTCGACCATGCGACGAGCCTTTTCCACCACCATTTCAGCGGCGTGCACATGACTGCTTGCCGTTTCGTCGAAGGTAGAGCTAATGACCTCGCCTTTTACCTTGCGACGAAAATCGGTCACTTCCTCGGGACGCTCGTCGATGAGCAAAACAATGAGATGGGCGTTCGGATAGTTCTCTTGTACGGAATAAGCCAAGCCCTGCAACAGGACCGTCTTCCCCGTGCGCGGAGGCGCTACGATCAGCCCCCGCTGACCCAGGCCAATCGGCGTAAGGATATCGAAGGCCCGCATGGAAACGTCCTTCTTGCTATTGCTCGGCAAGGGAGTCTCCAAAACGAGTCGTTCCGTCGGGTAGTAAGGAATCAGGTCTTCGAAGGCCGTTACTTTGGCGACTGCTTCCGTTTCGCCTCCCATGGCCGAAAGAATCTTGATGGCCGCAGGACAGCGCTCGCCTTCCTGCGGTGGGGTTGCCAGAATCTCCAGGTCCATTCCACGCTTTAGGCTGTAGCGATTAATCACTGACGCCGGTACATAAACGCTTTCAGGCTTGAGCTGGTAGTTGCTTCCTTGGTGCACGACAAAGCCATGCCCTTCATCCGTTAAATCCAGAAAGCCCGAGTCCTTGAACAGGCGCTTCTGCTCGCCAGCCAACTTGAAGACTTCCTCGAGAATCTGCTTGCGACCCGGCTTATCGTCGAAGACGACTCCCAAGCCTTCCGCGGCCACTCGCCCTTGGTCGATGTTCATTTCATAGAGTTCCGCCAAGTCGATCGGCTCCCCATCCACGTCCAATGCCGCAAAGATGGCCTCTACATTCTCGAATTTCGCATAGCGCGCCGACGCCGGCAAGATGCCGCCTACCAAATCCGTTTCCTTGGGCGGCATCGGCTGCTGCCAACCGCCTCCCATCCTGCCGTGGCCATTGGGTCCGCCCCGCTTGTTTTTCTGACGGTTTTTTCCATGCGGCGGCCCCTTTTTCCCCTGATGGCGATTGTTCTGCTTTCCATGGCGTTGCTGATGATTCTTCTGATTCTGATGCGACTTAGCCGGCCTATCCTGAGGATCCGCTTCTCCAGCTTGCTTCGCCGACCGTTCCTGCGCTTTCGCTTCTGACGAGTCCCTTGGGGCTTCGCCACTTCCCTTGGCAGGAACATCCGGAGCGACATCCACCACATCCACTCCATCGAAATGCGAGCCACGTCCCTTGAAGTCAGTAGGACGAAAATCCGATTGCTCCTCCGAAGAAGCTTCGGAACGCGAGGCGCCTTGCTCGGAGGACGCTGTCTCTGCCCCATCCGAATTGGCCGCCTTTTTTCGAGCCGCTTTTTTGGGCGCTTTCTTCGCGGCTTTCTTGACCGCCTTTTTAGTCGCTTTACGAGCAGCCTTCTTCGCAGGAGAAGCAGGTCCGCTAAGTTTCAGCTCCATAGGAGCATCGTCGTTCGTCGAATCGGTATCGCTAGACATATGTTGAACTAGAGGAGGCCGGGGAAAGCCTTTTTGGGCGGTAAAGTCGCCAGAGTGGAAAGTTCGAGACAGGCGATTCTCAGCCAGGCCCTTGGTTGGAAATTAGAATTGCGTGAGCAGTCGGTTTACTTGGTCTTCAAGAAATTCGAGGGATCCCTCGTTTAGCAGTACATAATCCGCCTTGTCCGCTTTTTCGCTTACCGGCATCTGGCGATCAATGCGCGCCAACGCTTGAGCTCGGTCCATACCAATTCGCTCCAAACGTTCGACCTGCGACGTCAATTCACTGAACACGCAGACGGTAAAATCAACCCTATTCTGCAGGTTTTTTTCGAATAGAAGGGGAATTTCCACCACCCAATCCTGGCCAGGTTCCGCCGCCAGCAGGCTATCCCAGCGATCGCGAATCCTTGGGTGCAAGATCGACTCCAACTCCCGTAATCCCGGTTCGCTCCCAAAAACCTTGAGGCCAATAGAAGCGCGCTCCAAGCGCCCATCGGGGCCAACCACCTCCGACCCAAGCGCGCCCACGACCAATCGCTTGACCTCCTCATCGTTCGCGAGCAGATCGTGAGCGATCGCATCGCAATCCACGCGACCGAATCCTCTGCGTTCGAACATAGCCGCGACGGTCGATTTGCCGCAACCCATGCCTCCTGTTAAGCCGATAACCATTGAAGCCGAAGGAGCGGTCGCATCCAAGCGCGGCCACCTCCGTCTTCATCCAAGCGCCCGCCTAAGCATTGTCCAATCGAATCGTCGGAGCGAGGCTTCGTTTAGGGAAACCAAAACCGGGAGGCGTCTAATCCTCCCGGTTCGTCACCGTCTAGAACATAGGCGCCGCGGGTTCGTCCCTATCGCGGGGTTTTCCGTAATAGTCGTACAAACCTTCGAGTTCGTCGCCATTGACCAGGGCATGGGGATCGAATTTCGGAGCCATTTCGATTTGCTTTCGCATTAGATCGACCTTGGCATTCTTGCTATCCCAGTTGAACCCTTCAACCCATCCGATATCGATCAGCGAAGCCTTGCCGGGCAGCCAATTCTTCGTATCGATAACCAGGTACTCCAATTTCCAAAGGGCATCGTCGATGATGAAATCCTCGACGTGTCCGAAGGAATCGTCCTTAGCTTCAATGTGGTACCCGAGAATCTCATGCGCCGACCGCAAATGCCTTTCGGCAATTTGCTTCAAGCGAAAGTCATGAGCTTGGCGATCCGCTTCACTGTGACCATCCGGGTCTTCCGCAACATAGGGAGTTCCCGTTGTTGATCCATACATGTAGGGATCAACCCAGTACAGAGGTAGCTCGTAGTATCGAGCGTATTCTTCCTCGTACTGATAGGAAACAGGAGCATCGGTACCGAGAACGGGCGAACCTCGAACTTGTTCTTTGGTCAAATCGACTGGAAGGCGATTGCCTACCCAGCCTGTTTCTGGAGACTTTAAATGCAATGGGCTGATGAGCGTCTTTTTGCCTGGCAGCCACGTACCCGTATCCGCTACAATGTAACGTAAACGCCAATACCGATCGTCAAATAGAGCATCCTCGACTTTGCCAATCGCGCCATCGACCGCATCGATGGGGTAACCAATCAGATCCTTAATACTTCTCAACATTTTCGTTTCCTTTTCTTTAGCTCGTTTCATCGCAGACTTCGGTCGAATCGAGACTCCTTGCGGAGCGAATCAACGCGCTTTAGACTGCGCTTCCTCGAAAATGATTATCCCTCCAATACAGAAATCCCGCACGGCGGATTCTGCCTAAAACAAGGCATATTATCCCTTCCCGATAGGCTCCCTAGCGTCTCCGACTCGAAAATGGCCAGTCGATTAAACTTCGTTCGATGCACTATACGCTAGACCCCTATCCATGGAGGACCTAGCGTCTTTCCTTATATGCGTCATCTCTACGTTACTCTCCTCCCCATTGTCGCGTTGCTCAGCGGAGCGTGCAGCAAAACAGACAATTCCGCTCCCATCCACGCCCTGCTCATAACGGGGGGATGCTGTCACGACTACGACTACCAAAAAGCGACGCTTACCAACGCCCTATCGGAACGAGCCCCAATCAAGTGGAGCATCGTCCAGGAAGGCGGCGATTCCAAAGACTTTCAATCCAAGCTCTTCAATAATTCGGATTGGAGCGCGGACTACGATGTGGTGGTTCACAATCAATGCTTCGCCGATACGGCAGACCCCGCTTACATCGGCAAAATCGTTCAGGCCCACAAGGCGGGGACGCCCGCGGTCGTAATCCATTGCGCCATGCATACCTATCGCGCAGCGGAAGTGGACGACTGGCGCGAATTTCTGGGCGTGACGACCCGCAAGCACGACCATCAAAGCCACTATCCCACAACGATAGTCGACAGCGACCATCCCGTCATCGGAGATTTTCCCACCAACTGGGTTTCGCCCATGGACGAGCTATACATCATCGAAAAGCTCTGGCCCAACGCGAAGGCATTGGCAACAGGCGTCAGCGAGGAAACCGGCAAGTCGCACCCGGTCTTCTGGACGAATCAATACGGCAAGGCGCGTATCTTCGGAACGACATTCGGCCACACTAACGAGACGATCGCCAATCCCGATTTTCAGGACATCGTTGCCCGTGGGATTCTTTGGACTACAGGTCGACTGGATTGAGGACGCAAGCGCCGCGAGCTAGTGACCCTCGCCGCAATCCTCGCAAGGCTTAGACCATTTCCAATTCAAGTAATGGCCCAGGACGAACGCGAATCCCCCTAATACGGTGGCGAGATGCTCGAGGCTATGATCGTGGCTGTGCCCAATCGCAGGACGAACCACGAGAAAAATAGCGAGGCCGACGAACCCGAGAATAAAGTGCCCAAGGCGTTCGTGCATCAGGAATCCTCTGATGTAGGTAACACCCGCTAGGACCGCGATCAAGCCAACCATGAGCGCTTCGAACTGGTGATTGTGCCCCATGATCTCCACGCCTAGCAAAGGCAAGGCGCTGAGGAGGATAGGCGTCGCCAGACAGTGAATCCCGCACGCTACGGACAATCCCATGCCTGCAATATCCCATTTCGCAAGTCGACTGACGGCTCTATTCTTCATCTCGAACGCAACAAATCCTTAAAACGGACGTTATGCAACTAACTTGCGACAATAAAGCAAGTAATTTGCGATAGACTGCTTGGGCGAAATTCCTAGGATGCAGCGCTCGCCAAGCGACTGGATCGCTTCTTGGCAATCCAGGCTTCGAGCTTGTCCAAGGCTTCGTCGTATCGGGGATCCTCGGCGTCCATCTTCTCGAATAGATTGACAGCAGCATAAACGTAGTCCGTCGGCAACGCGCTCGGCAAGGTAGCCAGCTCGCGCGGGTCCATTTCCCCATTGCGTATCATTTCCCGAGCCTCGTTTTCGAGCTCGGTCATGGAGCCGCCACCCGCCGCATCGTTGTAATTCGCGTTTTTCTTGGAAGGCTTGCCGCCGCCCGATCCCCCGCCGTCCCCACCGCCATTGAGCGACGCTTCCTGCTTCTCTAGACTTGTCATCGATCCAGAGTCTCCCGGTTTCTTGCTCGGGTACTTCTTGCCGTCTCGACCCAGCACGACGTCTTGGTTATCGAGTCCGAGCTGCTTCCGTATCCGGCGAACGAGTTCTATGGACACCTTGCAGATGTCGGCCAAGTAGGCGTTCGAACGATCGGTCCACTCCTCCAACGCGATCTCCACGGCATTGCGCTTGTCCGCATTGGTCCGATAGACCCCATTGGTCGCATTCGCTCCTAAGGCGTGTATCAAGGCGTCGCCGCGCGTGCCCTCGCGCACCTCGGCCTGCAAATCGCGCAACTCGATCTTCTTGGCAGCCAGATAACGGTGAAAGCCGTCCGCAAGGTAGTGCTTTGCGCCGTCGAAGAAGACAATCACCGGAGGGAAGCTCGCTCCCTGGAGCATCGCTTCCGCGTAGCCTTCGACCGCCTCGTCGTTCGTCGAAACGCGCGTCTGCGTTCCGGAATAGATATCGATT
The DNA here is from genome assembly GCA_965655705.1 of Candidatus Pelagisphaera sp. GTDB lineage: Bacteria > Verrucomicrobiota > Verrucomicrobiia > Opitutales > Opitutaceae > Pelagisphaera. Next base: position 141,845 of record CBFHHM010000005.1, on the reverse strand, counting down.
TCCTCCAATGATAGACTTTTCTCGTTCATGTATCTACAATGCAATTACTCCACGCTTTAATTTCGAAGACGGCGGGTATGCGAGCAAAGAGACTTCGACTCAATCCCTTTCTCGAAAAAGATATTCACAAGGGCAACCGTACCTCGCCCCACCCCGAGGCGACGCTCCCAAGAGGGCTTCCGCTGCAGTTGAATCGACTCGCCAAGCGTCTTCCGGGTGTGTCCAATGAGCATTCCATGAAACACGCTCTACGCAAAGCCCTCGCAACCTTAACGCTCTTTACCGCTATGACCATCGAATCGCGCGCAGACGCCTCGCTCGAAACTATTGACCTCGCCGCTGGATGCTTCTGGTGCACGGAAGCGGTGATGCAGCGGGTAGAAGGGGTCAAGGAAGCCGTTTCCGGCTACATGGGGGGCCAAGTGGAGAACCCGACCTACAAGCAAGTGGTCACCGGAACCACCGGCCATGCGGAAATCGCTCGAATCGTCTTCGCTCCCGATATGGTTTCGCTGGACGAAATATTGGAAATCTTCTGGCTCATGCACGATCCCACCAGCCTCAACAAGCAAGGGGCGGACGTCGGGACCCAGTACCGATCGGCCGTTTTCTATCACAGCGAGGCCCAAAAGAACGCAGTCGAAGCCTCCATTGCCGCACTCAACGAGTCCGGCAAGTACGATCGACCCATCGTCACGGAAGTCACCGCGGCGGAAACCTTCTATCCCGCCGAGGACTACCATCAGGAGTACTACGATTTGAACAAGCGGGCCGGCTATTGCGTCTACGTAATCCACCCCAAGCTCGTAAAGCTAGGGCTGGAAGACTGACGATTAGAAACCGGAATCCGGGAACTCTTAGTCGAATTCCCCGAGGAAGTAGTTGACCCGACGATTCACATTGGAACGTGGGTCTTCTCTCCACTCTGCGGGAAACAACTCCGGAGCCAGATCAAATTCATAGCCGCGAGGGCCGTCGCGCAGCAGCGTCGCCGTATTCAAAATGAGATTCGCCTCTACCAAGGCCTTCGAATTCTTCAACGCCGCGTAGATCGTCTCCTGCGGCTCCTCAGCGCCAATCAGACCGAGGAACTCGGCCGCTCGAACGCGTACGAGATTGTGCGCGTCCTTGGATGCGATCCGCTTGGCTGTCTTGACGAAGCTGGACGCTTCCTCGCCAAACGAACTGCAAACGATCAAGGCCCAGTAGCGCTGGTGCGGGTCTTTCGAGGCCAGGGCCTGGGCGATTCCCTTCTTCGCGTCGGCAAAGCGCCGCACGCTTAAATTGGCCGTATCGACCAACCCTGCAATTCGCTCCTTGTGCGCTTGCCCGTAGGCAACCGGATTCGACAGCGCATCGGCCACCATATCCGTTTCCGGCACGAAGCTTAGATCCGGCATCGACTTGACTTGATCGGTAAGCCGTTGTCTCAGATCTTCCAATACATCGGCGTACTTCGGATCTTTCGAAAGATCGTTGATCTCATGAGGATCGTTCTCGATATCGTAGAGCGCTTCCGCCGAACGCGCTTCGAAGAATTGTCGCTGAGCCGCATTGAGAGCGTCCGCATCGTACTGGGCTTTCCAATCCTTGTAGGCCAGCATGCGATAGCGATACTCGTTGAAGAGTCCATCGAAATTGAAGGGCTGATAGTTGCGCATGTACTTGTAGCGCCCTTTGCGAAAGGTACGCACCAAATCGTATTTTTCGTCGAAACGATCCGCGTAGCCGAACGTCTCATCGCGCTCGGCCAAATCCCGCGGGCTCACTCCCTTGCCCATAAAGGGCTTCCCATCCATCCCTTGAGGGACGAGGGCCCCCGCCAAGTTCAGCACGGTAGGCCCGAAGTCGATGAAGCTCACAAAGGCTTCCGTCCGGGAACCGGCTTCCGCGGGAAGAAGGTGACGCCATTTAGGCGGAGCGTACACGACCAAGGGAACATTCAGACCGCTCTCGTAGGCATAACCCTTCCCCCGCGGCAGCACTCCCCCATGATCGCCGTAATAGAATACGATCGTATCGTCGGCCACGCCATCCGCCTTCAATTGATCGAGGAATTCTCCAATGAGCTCGTCGGCCTTCGCGTGCAGGTCGTGGTAGCGAGCGTACGTATAGCGGAACGTCGGCGAATCCGGATGATAGGGAAACACTTCGACGCTATCGGAGGCCGTCCGATTCGCTTCGCTTGCCATATCCTCCGCCGAAAAGTGCAGTTGCCCCTCGTGCGTGTTGCCGAAATTCTGAACGTGGAAGAAGGGCTGGCCTGGCGCGCGGTTGCGATAGGTCGCCTTGCCGGACGACTCGTTCCACATGCCGCGGTCGACGAAGTTGTAGTCCTGTTTGCTATTGTTGGTCGTGTAGTAGCCCACGTCTCGCAGATAGCGTGGAAACATACGGACGCCATCCGGCATTGGCGCGTAAGCGGATCGCCGATGATACTGAGCCCCGACCCGCGGAGCGTAAGTTCCGGAGATCAAGGTACTGCGGGCAACCGAACATACAGGAGCATTCGAGAACGCATTTTCAAATACGAGCCCCCGTTCCGCAAGGCGCTCGATGTTGGGCATCGCGGCCCCTCCTTCCTCGTAGAGTCGAAGCCAGTGCTTCGAGTTGTCCTCGGTCACCACCCAAACGACGTTCGGACGATCGGCGGCGGAGGCAATTGAAACGATTAGCAGGCTGGTAAATGCAAATAGGGTTCGCAGTTTCATAGGGGAGTATTTCGATTTAGAAGGCAGCATCGCTCCAATAGGAGGGGCCTAGCAAGGCGCTTATTGACCGTTTCAATCGCACCGATCGCAAGAATAAAGAAGACGGAAGGCTCAAGAAGGAAAACCTTGCGGACGGGGCCTTGCTCTAGGAACCTAATCCGGACCAGGCACAATGAGCGAACGTTACAAGATAGCCCACCTAGGAGACATCGAGCCCACGCCCTGCCCTTGCGGCTTCGCACGCCGGGCCTTCATGGAGCCGGACAACAATCTGGCTTCCTTGCATTTGGTGGATATCAAGGAGGACGCGCAAGTCCACTATCACAAGAAGATGACCGAAATCTACCTGGTCCTCGAAGGCGAAGGATTTATGGAATTGGATGGAGAGCGCTTCCCCGTGAAGCCCATGACCACTGTCATGATTCGCCCCGGCTGCCGCCACCGGGCTATTGGCAAGCTCAAGATCGCGAATATTCCCATTCCAAAATTCGATCCGGAAGACGAATGGTTCGATTAGGGAGGTCCGACTCGGAATCAGACCGGTCCATAAACAGGGGACGCGCGGCCTCTGGCTATCCGTTTCGGAATTCGATTCCAAATTAGCGAAACCGCTGCGGAGCATCCCGCTAGGCGATACGATTCCGGCCCAAAAAACGCGGCCCCGTTTCCAGAGCCGCGCTTCGAAATTCGTTGACCTTTCTCTCTAGTCGAGGACCTTAACCTTGATATCCTGGTAGTGCGTGACGCTGTCTGGATCGTGGGCCTGAAGGGCGAAGGTGCCACTGCCGAGCGAGCGCCCGGGCATGTTCTTCGGCGGAACCCAGCCTTCCGGCTGCGTCCAATCCACGGTCGTCTCGCCATTGATCTTAATCTTCACGTTAGCGCCTTTGACGATGATGTGATAATCGAACCACTTGCCATCGGTGGACGGGGCCTTCTCGCGATAGACTTGGGCTCCTGCTTTGTCGACCCGCACGATGAAAGGCTCCTCCGGCTCCATCGGCACGTATACATTGGCTATGGCGTAGAGGCTTCCCGTCTTCTTGGGATCCTTCTGGCTCGTGTTGACCTGGCATTCGAAGCCTTGCGACGGCCAACCTTCGTCCTGGTAATCCGTGTGGAAATAGATGCCGCCGTTGGCTTTCTTCATCGTCTTGACCCGGGCCTTCAACTCGAAATTCTTGAATTCCGCCCCATTGACATCGCCCGTATAGAAAAGATGAGAGCGCCCGCCATCGACGATGAGCGTTTCGTTCTTTACGGAAAAGGATTTCGGATGCTCCTTGCTGGCCGTCCAGCCTTTGAGCGACTTGCCGTCGAAAAGCGATGCCCAACCGCCCCCATGATGGTCCGCGAAACATGCGGAACCAGCGATTCCCAGAGATAACATTAAGAGTGTAACGAGTTTCATAATGATCAAGCTATGCGGAGCCGCATACCGATTGCCAACGTCAAAATGCTCGGAGAGCCAACGCTCTCCCTTGTTGACAGTTTTCCCGCTCTCCATTCGTATCGCCGTATGAATCGCAGAAAATTCGTCGCCGCGGCAGCTGCCGCTACCCCCGCTACCCTGATCGGAGCCCATCACGCCAAGAAACCGACCCAGTATCTCGAATGGATCCGTTTCGAGGTTCTCAACAATTCGCGCCGAGGCGACTTGGAGAAATTCCTCCGGAACGTGGTCGTTCCCGGTCTCAATAAGCTCGGATGCTCCCCCGTCGGCGTCTTTCGGCCCAAGTACGGCGCTCACGGCGCAGAAGTGTTCGTTCTCGTGCCGCATAACGACATCGATTCCTTCCTAACCGTCTGGGACAAGCTCGCCGCTACCGACGCCTATCGAGCCGCCGCGGATACCGAAATGGATACCCCTCTCTACGATCGCATGGAAAGCTCGCTCATGAGCGCCTTCTCTCACATGCCCAAAGTCGAGGTGCCCAAGGCGATCGAAGGAGTCAAGGGCCGGATTTTCGAAATTCGCACCTATGAGAGCCACAACCGGCTCAAGGGCGATTTAAAGGTGGAAATGTTCAATGAAGGCGGGGAAATAGAAATATTCCGCGATGTAGGCCTGCACCCCGTCTTTTTCGGAAAGACCCTTTCGGGTCCCCTCATGCCAAACCTCATCTACATGCTGGGGTTCAAGGATATGGAAGAGCGAGATAAGAACTGGAAGCGATTCTCTGGCAGCCCCGCCTGGGACGAGCTCAAAAAGAACAAGCGGTACGCCGGCACTGTATCCGCAATCTCGGACAACATTCTTCAGCCGACGAACTACTCGCAAATCTAGCGAACGTATCCAAGGACGTCTCGATCGAGGGAGAATCCCCGCTTAGAGTTCGGTCAGCTTGATGTTGCGCCAGCGCACTTGCTTGCCGACCTTTTCGGCGTTCTTGCCAACCCCATGAAGCTGTAAGGCGATGTACCCGCTCGCTTGGTCCTCGTCGCGAACATCGGCCACCGGTACGCCATTGAGCCAAGTCTGGAATCGATCGCCCTTCGCGATAATTCGAAAGTGATTCCACTGACTGGGTTTGAAAGCCTTCATCGCTTCTTCGCTTTCGCCTGGCGTGTGCAGAAATCCCCGCGCCCCTTCCTCGTAGAGGGTTCCGCTCCAAGCGCGATCGGTCGGATCGATCTCTATTTGATAACCCCAAAAGCGGCCCTTTTCCCAGACGCGCTCCACGACGTCCTTCGAGCCGTCCGCCTTGAACTTGCCGCCCCAGCGCATGGTGGTCGTCTCCTCATCGTAAACGTGACTCCGAATCTGGATACCGGAATTCAACAGCGGATCGATGAGAAACTCGACCTCCAACTCGAAATCGCCGTATTCCTTTTCCGTCGCCAGAAAACTGTTCGGCAACAAGGGCGCCGTCTCGCCAACGATCGCTCCCTCTTCCACGAAGAATTTGCCGCCCCCGAAGTTCTGCCACCCATTCAAGGTCTTGCCATCGAAGAGCTCGACGACCTTGGACGATGTGTCGCCGCAACCTGAGAGAGCGAGGGTCACAGTCAAGATAAGAGCCGAGAGGAAAATGCGATGTTGCTTCATACGATCGATTAGAACGGGCGCGGGGCCTTCTGTCGAGCGCCCTTGCGATCCCAATATTGTTCCTCGATCGCTCGGACCAAGCACTTGCCAAATACCAGTCTAAATCTAAGAATGAGCCCAAAACCCCATGTCACTGAAACCGCTTTTGCTCCTTGCTCTTCTCATCGCCTCATTCCAGGCCCAAAGTCGACCCACTTCCAATCAAGCAATCGAAGCGCTCGACCGGGCGATTCGTTCCTTTCACCGCACGAACGTCGAAGGCGGCTATGCCTACTACGTCACTCCCGACCTTGAGCATCGCTGGGGCGAGGGAATCCTCCTTTCAAACGAAATCGAAGTCCAACCGCCCGGCACACCCGCGGTGGGACAGGCTTTCTTAAGGGTCCATAGAACGACCGGGAGCGAAATCGCGCTAACCGCCGCAACGGACGCCGCCCACGCGCTCGCTCGCGGGCAGACGCCGTTGGGCGGATGGAACCACACGATCCGCTTCGACGAAAAACCGCGCGCGTCCGTCAGCTTCGACGACGATCAAACCCAGAGCGCCACCCGCTTCCTCATCGCTCTCGACGCCGAGATCGACGACCCTGCAATCGACAGCGCAATCGAAAAAGCGATCGCCATGATGATTGCAACGCAACTGGAAAACGGAGGCTGGCCGCACCAATATCCCGAGCAAGGCAACTATCACGATTTCGCCACCTTCAACGACCAAGGAATCAACGATTGCATTCGTGTAATGATCGAAGCGGATCGGCAATACGGCGATCCCGCCATTAGAGCCTCTTTGGAAAAAGCCGCCCTCTTTTTGATGCGTTCCCAACTGCCGCCTCCCCAACCGGGCTGGGCCCAGCAGTACAATGCCTACCTCCAGCCCGCCTGGGCCCGCGCCTTCGAACCGCCCTCCGTATGTCCGCTAGTCACCGTAAATAATATTCAGACGCTCATCGATCTCCACTTGCGCCTTGGCGATCCCACTCTGCCCTTGGCCATCCCCGACGCCATTCGCTGGCTGGACTCGATCAGACTGGAAAATGGACTGTGGGCTCGCTTTGTCGAAATCCACACCAACCAACCGCTCTACTATGACCGCGGACGCATTCGCGTAAATTCCATCGAAGAGCTCTCTTTGGAGCGCCGCTCGGGATACGGCTACGAGGTCAATCTGAAAGGACGGCTCGAATCGGCCCGCGATCGTTTCGCGGCGCTTTCCCGCTTGGGCGGAACGGCCCTCGCCGAAGTGGAGGGCAAGCGCCTCTACTCCCCTTCGGAACGCGCTTCGCTCGGGGAAGAATCCGAGGCCATCCTAGGGCAACTCGATGAAAATAGCCTATGGATCACGCGGGGCGATCGCTTCAAGAAGCGTGTCCCCGGCGAACTTTGGCAAGGCGAATACGAAGTGACCGATCGCATCAGCAGTCGGGTCTTTATCGACAATGTCACTACACTCTGCGACTACCTGGATGCGCTGGCGGCCTTGAATCGCTGAAAAACGTCGAATAATAAGAGCGTTTCCACTCGATCCACGCCTTTACGGCTAATCCACACGCGGCATCGAATCGGCAAAGCCCGCTTCCGTGCGCTTCAATTCGCTAATCGCCGTCGAGCGATACGCTTTCAGCAGTTCGCGATAGCCCGGATCGAAGGCCAGATTGCGCAATTCCTCCGGATCGCTTATCGTATCGTATAGCTCTTCCGGTTCGCCTTCGACCAGAGTGCGAATGTACTTGTAGCGTCCTTGGCTCATCAATACATACCAGGGAATTCCCGGCCCGTGATAAAGCCTGGGGTCACTCTTAGGAGGGATCGTATTCGTATCCGACCCATACTGCTTAGCCGTGTGCGTCAACAGGGATGGCTTGCCCCACATCGCGCCAGGGTCTCTAAGCAAGGGAGTCAAATCATGACCGTGCATTTCCCAGGGCAATGAGCGGCCGGCAATCGAAAAGAAAGTCACAGGAAGGTCCACCGCTGTCACCGGCTCCGTTACGACCGTTCCACGACTTCGGTTCCCTTCCGCCAATGAATCGGGAACTCTCACAATCAAAGGCGCCGCGATGGTCGCATGATAGGGAGCCACTTTGGACTTCATCCCATGCTGTCCCCAAGCGAAGCCTTGGTCCGACGTGAAAACAATCAATGTATCCTCATACTGTCCCGTCTCCCGCAGGGCGTCCAGCAATCGTCCCACTCCTTCGTCGATGGCCAAGACGCCTTGCTGATACTGCCGAATCCAATCCTTCAACGGTCTCCCCGGCAAATCCTGCATACCCACAGGCACTTTGCCCAACCGCGCCTTCTCCACCGGCTGGCCGTCCTCTCCTTCTTCCCAAAACGCCATATCGCGAGCATATGCAGGCTTGCCCTCGCGTGGCGGGTAGACATCGCGTATCCGCGGTTCGTCGACAGCGGCATAGTCATCCAAGTGCCGCTCCGCCGGCGTAAACGGGGCATGAACCGCTCCATAGCATAGCCACAAAAACCAGGGCTTTTCAATCCCGCGGGAAGCCCCTTCTATGAACTCGACCGCCCAATCCGTATAAAGATCGGTCGTATAGCCTTCCATAAGCGTCGGCTCGCCTCCGTCGACCTCGATCAGTTGGTCGTAATAGTAGTAAGGCGCATTTTCCGGATATTTAGGGCGATTCCAGACGATTTGATGATCCCAGTCTCGCCCGTATCCAGAATCGACGCCCGTATGCCACTTCCCGATTTGAGCCGTATAGTAGCCTTGTTCTCGAAAACGAGACGGCCAAAACTGGCACAACTCGGGATCGTATACATTCATCGGGTTAGGACCCGTCATCCGCATCGACTCCACCGCATGCTGTTGCAGTCCCGTTAATATCGATGCCCGCGAAGCCATGCACCAGGATCCGATATTGGCCCGCGTGAAGCGCACGCCTTCCTCCGCTAGTCGATCGATACGTGGCGTATCCACCCAGTTATACGCATTTTCGTAAGCGCTCACCGTACGCGTCGATTGATCGTCCGTGTAGATAAAGAGGATATTCGGGGGCTCGGAACCGAACAGGGCTGACCCGACCAAAGTCGCTATACCGATTGCTCGCAGACCCTTGGCTTGCGAACTACGGCGCTTGAGGCCGTACGCTTTATCCGACTGCGTTGGCGCTTCGCCAGCGAAGGCTCTCGGATCTATAATATCTTCACACATATGAATACACTCTTTCTAGTCACGCGACCGCCACCGTTTCCAAAGCGGAACGACCAGCAAAATCGCCGAGCTTATTACGAATATCAGAGACACCGGTTCTTCCAGCAACGGCCAATAGCTGCCGTCGGAAGCCATTAAACCCATTAGCAAGTTCTCCTCGGCGATCGGAGCAAGGATAAAGCCGATGACGAAGGGAGCCAGTGGAATTTTAAGGCGCTCGAACCCAAAGCCCAAAAGTCCGAAAAACAGCATCGTCCACACGTCGAACATGCGCGTCGACAAGGCAAACGATCCTACGATACAGAAGACCAATATCACCGGCATCAGGAAACTGCGCGGCACGGCAGCCAATTTCGCGATGTGACGCACGGCAAGCAGCATGAAGACGAACATAAACGCATTCGCCACGATCATCGAGCCCATGATCGTATACACCATTTCAGGATTCTGCTGGAAAAGCAGCGGACCGGGCTGCAATCCGTGGATTAAAAGCCCGCCCAGCAAGATCGCATCGACAACGCTACCTGGGATGCCCAACGAGATCAACGGAATCAGCGAACCGCCAATCGTCGCATTGTTCGCCGCTTCCGCGGCCACGATTCCGGTTTCGGAGCCCTTGCCGAATCGCTCTTTTTCATCCGGTTTGGCCAATGACTTGGCCGCGCTATAGGCCGTCACCGAACCGATATTCGCCCCTATTCCTGGCAGGATTCCAATCCATGTCCCCAAAACCGACGAGCGAAGCAGGTTCACGGCCTGCCGCTTCCAATCCTTTAGCTTGAAAAGCATTTCCCGCTTTCGCTTGACGGGAATAACCGTAATTTTTTCCTCGATACGGCTCAGATCCGAGATAATCTGACTGATTGCGAACATGCCGATCAGTACCGGCAAAAGCTTGAGCCCGCCATTCAATTCCTCGAAGCCGAAGGTCAGGCGTAGATTGCCCGTCGCCTTGTCGATCCCGGGCAGCGAGGCGAAAATGCCTAGAGACGCGGAGAAGAACGAGCGGCTCAAAGATCGGCCCCCTATCGAAGCGATCAAAACCAAGGCCAGCAGAACTAAGGAAAAGAAGTCGAAAGGTCCCAGCTTCGTCGAATAGCGGGCGATCGGAGCCGAGAGCGAAATCAGAAAAAGCCAGGAAATGCACCCGCCGACGAACGACGCGGTAATGCCAAGTCCAAGCGCTCGCCCCGGCTTACCCGCTCGAGCCATAGGGTAGCCATCCATTGTCGTCATGATCGAGGCCGGCGTTCCGGGCATGCGTAGCAGGGTCGCGGTAATCAACCCCCCGCTGACCGCCCCCACGTACATGCTAACCAATAGGATGAACGCCAGAGCCGGGTCCATTCCAAAGGTCAATGGCAGTGTCAGCGCAATAAGCATGGCCCCCGTGAGACCCGGAATCGCCCCCATCGTAATGCCTAACGCCGTCCCCACGGCCACCAGGAGCAATCCATGAGGGCTAAACAGGTAAGCAGATGCGGTCGAGATCGCGCTCATGGCAGCTGAATGGCGAAGATGTCGGTGAACACGTAGTGGAGCCCGAAGGACATGACTAATGCGATTTCCACCACATAGATCGCCTTGCTCTTGTCGCCACCTGTTAAATACAAACCACTGGCTAGAATAAATGCGGTCGTGGCCCAGACGAAAGGCAGCCACCCCATCCCCATAATGAGCGTATAGAGCAAGCACAGTCCAAAGGTGCCAAATGCCAAGTCGAATCGCAGGCGAAACGATTCATCCCTATTGCCTTCCTTCGATTTGCGTTCGCGCAGCGACTTGAACGCAACCGCCAGTCCAAACACGCAAATCGCGCCGATGGTCCACACGCTTGTATCCGGCAGATCAACGCGTGAAGTCGTCTTCATACGAGCGAAAAGCTCCATCTTAAGGTCGATACGTTCCGCCAGTTCATCGCCACGAATCGTCCTCGGTTCGATGGCCAATTCTTCGGATCGCTGCCGCGCATAAACCGTATCCATGGCCCGCGTTAAGACATCCGCCATATAGTCGATGAATCGAACGTCCGTACCCTTTGGATACCACCAGTACTGCAGGTTGCTGCTATACACCGTATAGCCCAGCTCTTCCGCGGTCGGGACCTCGGGAATCGATTCGATTCGCTCTTCGCCTAAAAACGCTAGCGCCCTAAGTCCATTGTCGCGAAAGCGAATGAGCTCCCCAACCGAGAAGATGGCCGCATCAAGATGCCCCCCCATCAGAGCTGCCAATCGATTGGCTCCCCCGCCCGTCGACACCAATCGAAAACGAGCTCCCGGATGCGCCTCCTCCAATTGGATGCCGGAGTAATGGGTGGGCGTACCCAAGTTAACGCCGAACTTCAACGTGTTCGGACTCGCCTTCGCCTTTTCCAACAGATCGGTCAAAGTATCGAAGGCCGACTCGTTGGGAACCAAAACGACTTGTCCCATCTCGCCGGTCGCCGCGACTGCTTCGAACGCTTCCGGGCCGTGAGGCGATTGCCCGATCGCCTTCGATGTCATCAATGCTTCGTGGAGACACAGCATCGTATAGCCGTCCGCTCTCGCTTCCTTGACATAAGAACTTCCGATGGTGGCCCCACCTCCCGGCTTATTGACGATTACGAGCGGCTGTGGCATGAGATCGTTGTCCTTGATCGCCTTCTGCAGGATACGAGCGTAAGTATCCGTGCCCCCACCCGGATTGTAAGGGACGATCACACGAACAGGCCTTTCAGGGAAACGACTGCCCTCGCCCAATCCGGACTGCCAATAGCGCCCCGTTGCGAGGGCAATGCAAACGATCAACGCGATATGCCCAATCGTTTTAGCCATAGTATTGAGCTCTCATAGAAGTTCCAGAACGACCGGCAATGGGTAAATGCATTTCAGAAGGGAAGCGAGGTAGGGCTAGAGGTTTTGACCAAGCAAGGTCACCGCTCGCCCTACCGCAATGAAATAAAACCGGATTTTCCCGCAAAACGCGTTGATCCGTCCCTGCGAATCCCGCACCGTTGGATCGATAGTGACACGACCAGATACCTCCTTCGCCTACTCGCCTCTTTTATGAAACGCCTTTGCCTGCTTCTAGTTCTATCGATCCCAATCTCTTTTGCCTCTGCCGACGAGAAACCGCTCAACGTGCTCTTTATCGCATCCGACGATCTAACCCAATCGATCGCCTGTTTTGGCGACCCGGTCGCGGTGACGCCCAATTTGGATCGCTTGTCGGATAAGGGCGTGCGTTTCGACAATGCCTACTGCCAGATACCGCTCTGCAATCCTACGCGAGCGTCCCTCATGACTGGGCTGCGCCCCGACACCCTCAAGGTCTACGATCTGGAGCGCCATTTTCGCGACGAGGTTCCGAGCGTTGTAACCTTGCCGCAATTGTTTCGGAATAATGGATACCGATCCATGCGCGTCGGGAAGCTCTACCACTACGGCGTTCCGCGCCAGATCGGTACCGATGGACTCGACGATCCGCAATCCTGGGACGAGGTCGCGAACCCCAAAGGCCGGGATGTGACAGACGAAGCGCTGATCACCAACTTGGAACCCCATCGCCCGATCAGCGCCGCGCTGAGCTGGCTCGCCGCAGAGGGCAGCGACAAAGAGCAAACCGATGGCATGATCGCCACGGAAGCCATCGAGATGATGCGCCGCAATCGCGACCAGCCTTTCTTCCTGGGGGTCGGCTTCTTCCGCCCGCACACGCCCTACGTCGCGCCCAAGAAATATTGGGATCTCTATCCGATCGAGAAAATCGCCATGCCATACGCTCCCGAGGACGATCGAGCCGACATTCCCAAGACCGCCTTCGCTCACAACTGTCCGGTACCCAATTACGGACTCGATGAAGCAGCGGTTCTCGAGGCAAAGCAGGCCTACTACGCCTGCGTCAGTTTCGTTGACGCCCAAGTCGGACGTTTGCTGGATGCCTTAGAAGAGCTCGGCCTCGCCGAACGCACGCTCGTCGTTTTCTGGAGCGATCACGGCTACCACCTCGGCGAGCACCAGGGAATCTGGCAAAAACGCTGCCTATTCGAGGAATCCGCATCCGCCCCGCTCATCATTTACGCCCCCGACGCCGCCGGCAATGGTCGGGCATCCTCGCGCATCGTGGAGTTCGTCGACCTCTACCCGACGGTCGCTTCCCTTTGCGAACTGGATGCTCCGAGTTCGATTGAAGGACGCAGCATCGTCCCCCTTCTAGAAAACCCGCGAAAAGCGTGGAACGGACGCGCCTTCACCCAGGCGCTACGCCCCGGGGACGGCCTGCCTGTCATGGGAGCCAGCATTCGGACCGAACGCTGGCGCTACACCGAATGGAACCAAGGCGAACAAGGTATCGAGCTCTACGATCACGCGGTCGACCCAGGGGAATTCCAAAATTTGGCAGGCGACCCCGAACAGGCCGACACGATCGCTCGACTTCGAGGACTCCTGAGATCGACCGTGAACGGAAAGACGCCAGACAGTCCGTTCAATCCCGCCAAGCTTTAGCCGCCAGGGCGCGGGAGCCGCCCATGCGAGGCCCTCTGAAAGTGTAATTCTTGTGTCAATTGCGCTTCAGAACGGACGATACCCCTTACGGGCCCATTTATTACTAGAATTTGGGAGCTCTATCCATTAGAGCAAACACCGCCTCCAATAGATCCAATTCAACCGAACTTCGGAATATGAATGTATACCGCCTGAGCCTCGCGGCTTTCATCGCCTCCATTGCAACCGGCGCCCTAATCGGCCAGCCAATTGCCCCTGTAACATCCCAGGAGGAGTCCGGCAAAAACGACATTTGGGCACAGCCTCTTTCCGACCACATTCTGGATATCGGTTCCTTCACGGTCGATTCGACGAACCGCGAAGAATCCCGCATTTTCTTTAACGCCATCTATTGGGCTTCGGAATACGCGACGATCGATTGGACAGGCGACTACGATCCGCTGTTCAACGAACCTGGCGACGAGGCCGCTGTTCTGCCGCAAGTCGGGGACACCTCGGAACTTTTCAAAGAAGCCGTTCTCACCCGCATCAACTACTACCGGGCCATGTCTGGCATCCCGGCCGGTGTGGTCTTGGATGACGGCCTAAACGAAATTGCCCAATACACCGCACTCATAATGGGGGGCAATGACAGTATTAGCCACTTTCCTCGAGACGTTGGCTTTACGAACTACCTGACTGATATCGGCAACCAAGGAGCTCGGGATTCAAATTTGGCGATCGGGTCGTATGGACCCGACTCCATCAATGGCTACATGGAAGACAAAGGGCTTGGGAATATTTCCGTGGGCCATCGTCGATGGCTTCTCTATCCTCCTATGCTGAAGATGGGCACAGGAGATGTGCCTTCATTGTCGGCACCGGACATCCCTCAAGCCGCTCTGGATAATATTGATACGCGAAGGGGAGGAGGCCCGGCCCAAACTGTCCGCCGAGCCAATGTTATTCACGTATTCGACTCGGGAAATCAATTAGGGAGCTATGACGCATCTAGCTTCCCCACGACCTTCCCCTACGTCGCATTCCCGCCCCCAGGCTATGTACCCTATCAGACCATTCCCGCTCGCTGGTCCTTGGCCATAAAAGGCGCCAACTTTTCAGCCGCGACCGTCACAATGACGAGAGACGGAGACCCCGTCGATGTCTCTCTCGAGGCCTACCTCACCGGCTTCGGCGACAACACGCTGGTCTGGGTATACGATGGCCTCGACGCCAGCCAGTCTCATCAACACCCGAAACCGAATTCAGACGTTACGTACGAAGTAACGGTCAGCAACATTGCCGGGGCGCCTGAAACCAGCTACACGTATCAAGTCGTGGTGATCGACCCGGTCATCGCTACGCAGAACGAGACAACCGTCACGTCGGTTTCCGGCCCTGCTGGCCCATTCGTCGGGAGCCCGAATAGCTACGATGTCGCTTTGCCAGCGTTTGCCGCGCTGGAGGCAAACGCCAACGTCACCGGTATACGGTTCCGATCGTTCACGACGGCCAACGGCGATTTTGTCGAAGGCGCCGAATCCGGCTTAGGCGATTTGATCGCCCGGATATTCGGCGACTACGACCCGCTCAATACCAACGCGAGCTTCGCAGCTTCCGGTTCGCAGTCCTTTCATCTCGCTACTGGCGAGCTAGGAACCAGCCAGTCGATTACCTTTCCCGAGTTGTTCCTCATAGGCGACACCAGCGAATTGAGCTATCAAAGCATGGTCCGACTCGCTACGGACTCGCAATTCGCTCGCGTGAACATCTCCCTCGACAATGGGGTATCCTGGACGGAGGTGTTCTCTCAAGCCGGACTCACACCTCAAGGGCAAGGCGGAACGCCCGATGAGAATGCATTTTCCGAAAAGACGATCGATCTTTCCGCCTATGCCGGACGTACGATCAGTATCCAATTCGCGTTCGATCACGACTCCGGCTTCGCCTTCAACGGAACCGATACCAACAGCGGTTGGATATTCGACGATATCGCCTTAACCGGCATTCAAAGCCTCTCAGGCACAAGTACCAGCGCCTTTCTCGAAGGAGCAAACCGTTTCGATTTCACGCCATCGGCTACCGGAGAATACGGCCTGCAAGCGCAAGGAGTTCTATTTGGCGTCTACGAACTAGAGTGGGGGCCCACGTTGACCGTAACTGCTGTCGAAGGAGGCAGCCCCGTCAGTGCCGTCAACGACACGGACGCCATTGAAGAAGGCGAAGGGTACGTAATGGGATCGGTAACCGAGAATGATGGAGCCCCCGTAGGCGAGACGCTTGAAGTGGATCAGGTCAATGGCAGCTCGGAGAATATTAACAAGCGCATCGAAACCGAATATGGTTGGGTTGTCATCGCCACTGACGGAAGCTATGCCTATCAGGTTGATAGCGACAACGCGACCGTAGCCAACCTAAACGACGGTGAAACGCTCGAGGACACGATCGACTATCGATCGATCGATTCCCAAAACAACTCAGATAGCGGCTCTTTGACGATAACGATCGAAGGCCAGACCGATGCTAGCGCAACGGGATCGTCCCGCATTGTTAACATCGCTACGCGGTCGGAGATTCTAACCGGCGACTCTGTGATGATTGCCGGATTCGTAATTCAAGGGTCCGATCCGATGGATGTTGTCATAAGAGGCGTCGGACCTACTTTGGGCGATGCGCCACACAATGTGCCCAATGCCATTTCTAATCCGGAAATCGAACTGTTCCGCACGGACTTCGGCCAGAATCCATCCGTAACTTCTCCCTGGGATATTCCGGAAAATCCCAACGCGGCATGGGGAGGCTCGACAGAGCTCTCGGATTCGATGAGCTTGGTAGGGGCATTCCCACTACCGACCGATTCCGAAGACGCGGCAATCCGCACCACGCTCGGCGAAGGGCTTTACACCGTTGTCATGCGAGGCGTCGATGACGTCAGTGGAATCGGCCTCGTAGAGGTATACGACGAAACCAGCAAGACCGACCCCGACGCCGATACGCGCCTATTCAATATCGCGACTCGAGGCGTCGTCGGACTGGGCGACAATATCATGATCGCTGGATTCGTCGTCGTTGGCGATCGTCCGCATCGCGTGCTAGTACGGGCCAAAGGTCCGGGACTCAATGCAGGCGGAGCAGCGACGCTCGGCAACCCGAAGGTGAATATCATTGCCCTGAGCCCGGTCGATGCATCTATCGTTTCCCAGACCTCCAACGAAGATTGGGGAGACGGCGTTTCCAATGACCCCGCGGAAGTGCTGCTGGTAGCCGACGCCGTCGGTTCCCGCGACTACGAAATCGGCAGCGCCAATGCAGGGATCGTCATTGAGCTGCAACCGAATCTAATCTACAGCGTCCACGTCTCAGGGGATGAAAACGATTCCGGCAATGCCCTCGTAGAAGTCTTCGACGCCTCGGACATCTAGGATCCGAGATAAATTCCAATTTCAAGCAACGGCGAGTCCCACGAGGGCTCGCCGTTTTTCGTTTTAAAAACGCTTGATACGTCGCTAGCCCGAGCTATTGCTTGGCCCAGTCTAGAAGCGGATATCAGACTATGAGCAAGGTACTAATTATCGGAGCAGGCGGTGTGGGCCGTGTGGTAGCCCACAAATGCGCCCAAACCCCCGAAGTGTTTTCCGAAATCGTATTGGCCAGCCGCACGAAGTCGAAGTGCGACGCCATCGCCAATGAGATCGAATACTCGATTCAAACCGCCCGCGTCGATGCGGACAATGTCCCAGAAACCGTAGCGCTTCTGCGGGAACACGAACCGGAGCTCGTAATCAATGTCGCCCTTCCCTATCAAGACTTGACCATAATGGACGCTTGCCTCGAGGCCGGAGTCCACTACCTCGATACGGCCAACTACGAGCCAAAAGATGAGGCCAAGTTCGAATACCATTGGCAATGGGCTTACCAGGAACGTTTCGAAGAGGCCGGTCTCATGGCGCTCCTCGGCTGCGGCTTCGATCCGGGCGTTACCAATATTTTCACTGCGCATGCGAAGAAGCATCATTTCGATCGTATCGACACCTTGGATATAATCGATTGCAATGCTGGCGATCACGGCAAAAGCTTCGCGACCAACTTCAACCCGGAGATAAACATCCGCGAGGTTACCGCCAATGGGCGCTTTTGGGAAAACGGCGAATGGAAGGAAACGCCTCCTCTTTCGGTCCACCGCAGCTTCGATTTCCCAGAAGGCATCGGACCGAAGGAAATGTACCTCATGTACCATGAAGAGATGGAGTCTCTGTCCAAGCACCTGCCGGAAATTCAACGCATGCGGTTTTGGATGACCTTCTCGGAACAATACCTCACCCATCTACGAGTATTGGAAAACGTAGGACTCACTCGTATCGACCCGATCGCATACGAAGGCAGGGAAATCGTACCGCTCCAGTTTCTCAAGGCCGTTCTGCCGGATCCAGGTTCTCTAGGAGAATCCACCAGCGGCCGAACTTGCATCGGCTGCATCGCGGACGGCGTGCAATCGGGCAAGCCCAAGCATTACTACATCTACAATATCTGCGATCACGAGCAATGCTTTCAGGAAGTCAATTCCCAGGCCGTTTCCTATACCACAGGCGTTCCCGCCATGATCGGAGCAATGATGATGCTAACCGGGAAATGGACCGGAGAAGGAGTCTACAATGTCGAGCAATTCGACCCCGATCCCTTCATGGAGCAACTGAATATCCGAGGCTTGCCGTGGACCGAGACCTTGCTCGACGAGCTTCCTTCCGCCCTTCGCGATTAGATGGATCACATCGTCCACTACGATCCGCGGCTTCCCGCTGAACTGCCCTCTCCTTGCTACGTAGTCGACCTCCAGCGACTCGAAAGCAATCTCGCGATCCTCGAATCGATCCAACAAGCGACCGAATGCAAAATTCTATGCGCCCTCAAAGGGTTTGCGATGCACAGCGTGTTCCCTCTCCTTTCGCGCTCCCTCGCCGGGGTTTGCGCCAGCGGCCCTCATGAAGCGCGATTAGGCGCCGAGCTATTCGGTCGGGAGGTACATGTCTTCGCGCCCGCCTTCAGCTTGAGGGACATGGAAGAGCTCCTGCCCATTGCGAAGCATATCTCGTTCAATTCCTTCTCTCAGTGGAATTTGCACCGCGGAACGATTGAGAAGCGGAATGAGCGGATATCTTGTGGTTTGCGCGTAAACCCTGGATACTCTGAAATCGATGTCGAAATCTACGACCCTTGCGCCCCTGGATCCCGATTAGGGATTCCACTTTCCGAGTTCGAAGGGCAGTCGCTCGAATGCATAGAAGGCCTTCACTTCCACGCCCTCTGCGAACAGAACGCCGGTACTCTGGAACGCGTCCTCGAGGTCTTCATTAGCCAATTCGGGCAATGGCTTCCGCAAATGAAGTGGGTCAATTTCGGAGGGGGCCATCACATTACGAGCCCTGTGTACGACCGAGATCGACTGATTCGCATTCTGAACGATTTTCGAAGCCGGTTCCCCCATCTGGAGGTCTACCTCGAGCCAGGGGAGGCGATTGCTATCAATACGGGCGTCCTCGCCGCTTCCGTTCTCGATATTGCGGGCAATGATATCGAAATCGCGATCCTCGACATATCCGCTACCTGCCATATGCCCGATACGCTAGAGATGCCCTACCGCCCGGAGGTCGTGGGGGCCGGCCAACCGGGCCAACGCGCCTACACCTATCGACTGGGGGGGCTTTCCTGTCTGGCGGGCGATGTAATAGGCGACTACTCCTTCGATGCGCCTCTTAGAATTGGCGATCGCATCCAATTCCTGGACATGGCTCACTATACCATGGTCAAAACCACTACTTTCAATGGCATCAAGCATCCCGCAATTGCCACCTGGGATCCGCGAAGCGATACCCTTAATATTGTAAGGGAGTTCGGATACAAAGACTACAAGGAGAGGCTTTCGTAAAACCGGCATCGACGAACGAGGACATGAACTCCGAATCCCCTTACGACAATCCACCGGCCTTTCACTCCGACGACCTTCCTCCTCGGGAACCGGAAGAAGCGGCGTTCCATGTCATACCCGTTCCTTGGGAAAGCAGCGTATCCTACGGAGGAGGAACCGGGAAAGGCCCCAATGCGATTCTCCACGCGTCCACGCAACTCGAAGCATACCTGGATGGCGGTGTTCCTGGCGCGGCAGGGATTCACACGACTGGACCGGTTTCCTGCGAGGGACCTCCTGAAACCGTTCTTGCCCGCATACGCGAAGCGACTGCCAAAACGCTCGCTTTGGGGAAGACTCCAATTCTCC
The DNA here is from genome assembly GCA_965655705.1 of Candidatus Pelagisphaera sp. Taxonomy (GTDB): domain Bacteria; phylum Verrucomicrobiota; class Verrucomicrobiia; order Opitutales; family Opitutaceae; genus Pelagisphaera. Next base: position 122,170 of record CBFHHM010000005.1, on the reverse strand, counting down.
TTGGCGGCGAGCACTCTCTGACCCTCGGGGCTATCCAAGCGATAGCGGAAACAGGTATTTCATTCGGTGTCGTTCAATTCGATGCCCACGCCGACCTGCGAGATACGTACCAAGGCAGCCCCTACAGCCATGCCTGCGTCATGAAACGGATTTTCGATCTCGACATTCCCATCTTCCAGATAGGCGTACGGTCCCTATCCGAAAGCGAGGCGAAACTGCGGGCAATCGCTTCGATCCCTCATTTGGACGCCAGCTCCCTCGTTCGCAACGGATATCCCGAACCCCTCCTCCCCGATGGGTTTCCCGACACGATCTTCATCACCTTCGATGTCGATGGGTTCGATCCATCCGTAATGCCAAGCGCTGGAACGCCCGAACCCGGCGGATTGAGCTGGTATCAAGCGATCGAGGGACTCGAGAAGGCCATAGGAAACAGGCGCGTAATCGGCGCCGATGTGGTAGAGCTCGCGCCCGTTCCAGGATTTCATGGATCCGATTTTACAGCCGCAAAGTTGGTCTACAAATTGATGGATCTCATTCTCGCGACGCAATAAGGGCATTCAAGCGGACCCTTGAAACGTAATACCCTCATGCGGTTCGATGCACGGTCGACCCAGAACCAATGCCTATAGATATGAATGCCTCACGCCTCCTGACCCTACTCGCTTTCGCCATTCTTTCCACCGGCGCGCTCGGCGCCAAGTCCGCCGAAGAAGTGACGCCTTTGCTCGTGGGCTCTAAAACTCCGTCCGTAACCCTACAGGATACGGAAGGCGACTCCAAGGCTCTCGACGACGTTCTATCCGGGAAATCGACTGTCCTCATTTTCTACCGAGGCAGTTGGTGTCCCTACTGCAATGTCCATCTCTCCGAACTCGCGGCCATCGAACGCCAGCTAGAGGAACTCGGGTTCCAAGTCGTGGCCGTTAGTCCGGATACGCCTGAAGAGCTAGATGCCACGGAAGTTAAACACAACCTGGGCTACCAACTTCTTTCCGACAGTAAATTCGAGGCGATGGAAGCCTTTGGCGTTGCCTACGACAACAAGCGTCGCGGGAAATTGCCCGTTCCCTCCGTTTTTCTGATCACGCCCGACCAGCGCATCAGCTTTCAATACGTCGACCCAAACTATCGCTATCGCGTCCCCGGCAAGCTTATCCTATCGGCCGCCGAAGCGAGCTTGGACAAGCGCTAAGCGCAGCGCTTCAGTGGCCTATCGCTGCGCGAATCGGAGAATGAGCGCAACTTAGGATCTCCTTAGAATGTCCTTCCCCTAAGCGACTCGCTCAGCTAGGCATTCACTTCGAGCGAATCGCTAGAAGCACTATGCCAATTTCTTCCTCAATCTACTCGGATCCAAGCGCTTCGGATGCCAAAGCGCTCGATTGGAGTGAGGAGGATTTCATCGACTTCGAATACGCAATCCGACTGGAGTCGCAGGAAAAGGCCGATCGCATCAGAGACCGTGACCGTCGCATACGCGATCGTCTATCGGACAGTCAGCCGAACCAGCTGATCAACCAGGTCATTCTCAGGCGCTGGCTCGAAGCAGTCCGCAACTCCAGTTTTCCCAAGAGCATCTCTCCCGGTTCTGCGATTGGGGAGGGCCTTTCATTCGCCAGCAAAGCCCGCGCATCGCGATTCTCAACCCTAAAACCACTCGAGGGCAATTCTTGGGCGACTGGAAAGACGCTTGCCGCCGCAACTTCAACGCCATTCGAATATTCGACGCCTGCAAGGCTGATTTCAGCAATCGTATCGACCTTCTGGATGCCCTTAAAAGCATAGAGCAAGACTGGAGCCCTCAATTAAGCCGAGCCATCGAGCTTCTCCAAAAAGAACGAACGCGCAAGATTTGGCGTTGCTTCGACATTGTCACCGAACTCTTGGACCGCTCCTTGAGCCTGAGTCTATCCAAGCTAACGAGCAGCGAAGCCGAAGCCAAATTCGCTCGCAAAGACCTGGAAACGAAATACCGCGATCGGCTCCAATCGATAGAGCGGCAAAGCTGGAGCCAACTGCTCAATGAATTCAATCATGACAAGCTCTCCATATCCGCCTCCGAGAACGAGCTGCTGCTGGAAGATCTTTTTTCCGAACAGACCTGGCAAGCGCTGGGACTCACGCGCAAGCAGCTCACACTTGCCGCCGCAGGAGTGGGAGCCGGATTGGGAGCAGGACTGGACCTCGCCCTAGGTGGTATTGCATTCGGAGTTTTTTCAGCGACGGCGGCCGTTACAGGAGCAGGAGCCGCCTTGATAAAAGGAAAATCGCTTGCCCGTATAAAGATCAAGCGCGTGCCCCTCGGCGGCTATCGCATCTCTCTAGGCCCTAATCGAAACGAGCAGTTTCCATTCGTCTTACTGGATAGGTTTCTCTTGCTGCACCAGTCCAAATCCAATCGTTCCCACGCGCGTCAGGATAGGGAGGCGACTATCGACGAGGAGCGTGTTGAGACGGGCCTATGCGCTCTCTGGTCGTCCGAGCGACGCGCTCTGTGCGCTCGAGCGTTCAAAGCCATACGCGAGGAGCGTCGCGAATCGCTCGAAAAGCTGAAGGAAGAATTCAGCCAATTGCTCTTTGAAGTTCTGAGCGAGCAAGACGCTCCTTGACTTACATATCGACAGGAACGGTGGACAAGGCCTCGGATAGACTGGAGATTCCATCTTTCACTTTCAGCAAACTGTCCTGGTGCAAGGTCCTCATGCCTCCTGCCATAGCGAGGCGCTTCAATTCCGCGGTTTCCTTACCCTTATTGATCGACTCCACTAATTTGTCGTCCGTTACCATGAGTTCGTGGATACCGATTCGACCCTTGTAGCCCGTACTATTGCAACGAGGACACCCCTTGGGGTTACTTTTAAAAACCGTTCCGCTCCAACCGATTCCCGCTTCCAGGATTTCCTTTTCGCGGCCCTCCGGCTCGTATTGGATACGGCAGGTTTTGCAGACGCGACGCATCAGTCGCTGGGCGCAGACGCAAAGTAGCGAAGAAGAGATCATGAACGGCTCGATATTCATGTCCGTAAGTCGAGCGATCGTCCCCGGGGCGTCATTGGTATGAAGCGTACTGATTAGGAGGTGACCGGTTAACGCGGCTTCTACCGCAATATTCGCCGTTTCCGTATCCCGGATCTCACCAACCAGAATAATGTCCGGATCTTGACGCAAGAACGCCCGGAGGGCATTCGCGAAGGTCAGACCGATCTGGCGATTCATTTGCATCTGATTGATGCCACCGAGGGTATACTCGATAGGATCTTCAGCCGTACGAATCACGATACCCGGATTGCTGATCTCATTCAGCGCGGAATAGAGGGTCATCGACTTGCCCGAGCCCGTCGGACCGCAATGGAGAATCATTCCATAAGGCTGCTTGATCACTTCGCGGTAGCGACCCAGGTTCCGCTCCGAAAAGCCCAGCGCGGGTAGCGGCATCGTCGACTTCTGCTTGTCCAGAATACGCATGACCATCCCTTCGCCGTGATTCAGCGGGGCAGTAGAAACACGCAAATCGATATCGATGTTCTTTCGCGTGAACTGCTTGAAAATGATACGACCATCCTGTGGCAAACGACGCTCCGCGATGTCGAGATTGGCCATGATCTTCAAGCGAGCCACCAGCGAGCCAGCGACCTTGGGAGGGAGCTTGAGCTTTTCCTGGCACATGCCGTCTACGCGATAGCGAACCATCAGGTCCTTTTCCTGCGGCTCGATGTGGATATCGCTCGCTCCCAAGGCGTACGCGTCTTCAACGATTCGATTGGCCAGCTGTATAATCGGAGCCGACTCTTCGTCATCCAGATCCTCGTCACCGAGTTCTTCGCCATCTTCGAACTCGAGACCTACCGCTTCGACCACGTCGTCGAATTGCGATTCATCTACGCCGCCCCCTTCTTGCTTGAGCACCTCCTTGATGTCGCTCTCGGGGCTGAGCAGCATGATCACTTGCTTGCCGCTAATGTCCCGGACGGTATTCGACACCGCGAGCTCGAAGGGATTCGAAACGGCAATCGTGATAAAATCGCCCACGACGCTAACCGGCACCACCCGGTTCTTTTCGCAGAACGACTGCTCGAGTAATTCCCAAGTGCCCTTGTTGACATCGAGGCGCTTTACGTTGAAAGGCGATACCCCATAGGCTTTGGCCTTCGCCAAGTTCAACTGGTGATGGGAAACGCGGTATTCGCCCAAAAGCAACTCGTCGAACTCGCTGCCGTTGTAGTCCCCTTCGCTTTCCTCGATTTCCTCGACCTGATCGGCGGCCAAGTAAGAGTAGTCAGCCAAATTGTTGACGATCGACGCCTGAAGTCTGCCCAATGCCATCGTTCCGCTCTAGTTCGCGCCAGCCATAGCCGCGTTAGCGGCTTTGGATTCCAGCGTATCGAGAAAATCCGAAATAGATTCCACGGAGGCGGCATACCAAACCACGTTTCCTTGAATTTTCTCTTCCCAAAAGGAGCGAACGGCGGGACTCAGATAGTAGGCAGTCGCCAAATACCATGTGTTTTCCACATGATCGAAGGGCAAGGTAAGCGTGGCCCAGCATTCATCGGTATTCAGGGTGGCCTGAACCGCCTCCGGATAGTCGATGTTATTCAAATCGATCAAACCTAGCAAATAGTCTTCCACAATCTTCTCAAGCAGGCGTCCCTCGTCGAGACATTGCTTTTCGTTGATCAGAATCGAAAGCAAGCTCACCCTCGCCGACTCCGACTGGGTCGACATGAGCTCCTGCAAGCGTTCGTTGGCCTCGTCCAAATCATCGATGGAGACAAGTCTCTGCTCTACCAAAGTCGCCCCGAGAAGGCGATTCGAGCGCATGATGAGTGGCTTCAGTTTGGCCATTTTACAGAATTTACGTTAGCTAGGTGGGTTTTGAGTCGTCGTTCGCGTTTCCGCTTTCTGAAGTCTCGACCTCTTTTTCCTTAGCTTTAGCTTCTGCAACCTTTTCCCAGAGAAGTTCACGAAGTTCTTCAATTCCGTCTTCTGTAAGGCACGAAATCGGCTGAATGGACACGTCTCTTCTCTCCCGAAACCGATCCAAATTTTCGATCGATTGCTCTTCGTCCATCTTGTTAGCCACCACTAAACGAGGTTTTTCGAGCAAAGCCGCATCGTAGGAACCCAATTCCGCTATCAGTTGATCGTAGTCTTCCCAGGGCTCGCGTCCATCGATTCCCGACATGTCGACAATGAGCGTCAATAGAAAGCAACGCTCGATATGCCTTAGGAACCGGTGCCCCAATCCTCGATTTTCGCTAGCCCCATCGATCAGTCCAGGAATGTCTGCCAACTGAAGCCGCGCATAGCGCTCTTCGTATTCGATTACCCCAATCTGAGGATGAAGCGTCGTAAAGGGATAAGGCGCCACTTTGGGCCGAGCATTGGTGATCAGGCTCGTCAGCGTCGACTTGCCCGCGTTCGGGTATCCGACCAGACCGATATCGGCGATACTCTTGAGAATGAGCTTGTACTCCCCTGTCTCGCCTGGTTCCCCAGGATTCGCCCTCCGGGGCGCTCGGTTCACGGAACTTTTGAATTTCTTGTTGCCCCAACCGCCATTGCCGCCTTCCAGCAAGGTCTTGCGCTCCCCGTGCTCTAGAATCTCGGCAACCACTTGCTCCGTAGCCAGGTCGACTACGATCGTGCCGGGAGGTACGTAGATAACGCAGTTCTTCCCTTGAGCTCCATTTTGGTCAGAGCCCCGACCATGCTCGCCTCGGCCTGCATTCCAGTGAGGCTGGAAACGATAGCGTGTCAGATTATTCTCATTATTCGAACCTTCCAGAATAACATCGCCTCCCTTGCCGCCATCGCCGCCATTGGGCCCGCCAAAGGCCTCGTACTTCTCTCGTCGAAAGCTGATGCAACCGCGACCTCCATCGCCCGCTTGCACTTTCACTTTGGCTTCGTCCACAAACATGACGCCGAACCAATAGCCTCCCTAGAGAGAATGCAACCCCGTTGCCAATACGTGGCGAAGCAGCGAAACCTAGTCTAGCTCATAAACTTCTATCAGACCAATTCCTTGGGTATCGTCGACTCCCCGCAAAACAACCGTATAGACACCCGGATTCAACCATACGAGAAGAGCGGCGTCCTTTGACTCGTCGACGAAATCGAACGCGCCACTTTCCCTAAATGCGTCTCTCAATGCGGCGGCAGGGCCAACCCAATCCCCCCCCTCTATCAGCTGCGCGGAAGCCTCCGCCCAATCGTCATTCGAAGAAAGCAACGACTGGCCGGAATACAATTGGATCTCCGGGTCTGCCAATGGATTGGCGATTCCCTTATCCGCCAACCCCGGTCCCACGCCTCTAATTAGGACCTGCTTCGGCTCGTCTCCGATGACTGAGAACCCCCCGATCAATGCATCGCCAATTCCCCGGACCGGCCCACGGGAAGAAATGTTCACCAATGCCCTTAACTCTTCGTCAGGATCATCGAAAACTTCGAACAAAGCCTCGCCGTGTCCCTCATCGGAACGAACGAAAACCGTATAAACTCCTGGATCGAGTTCAACGAGCATTGCGGCATCCGCGCTCCCATCCACAAGATCCGCCGCTCCCGAACGTTCCTCGAATCCACGCAAGCCATCCAAATCCGGATAGTCTCCCCAATCGTCATTGCTCGCGATGATCGCGCTCCCCTTCAGCAGTTCAATCGCAGGGTCTCCCATGGGATTCGCAACGCCTCTTCTCGCTAGGTCTGGTCCGATTCCACGAATCAAAAGCGTTCTCGAGGCCGCGCCTCCCACCGTGAACCCCCCGATCAAAATGCCCTCGCCGAATTCGGACAAACTCCGTGTAGAAAGATTTACGTATCGATTGTCTCCCGACATCTCATCCGATCGGAGAAAAAAAGAAGCGGATTCCCCAGCGCTGGATAGTTCGCCAATAATGGTTCCGGTATCGGCATCCACCACGCCGGAGACGACTGCGCCGCGTTCCGTCGAGAATTCGAACCGTCCCGACGAATTAACGACGCCTATGCCTGCATCCGCATTCGCGCCATCGGACCAGTAGAACACACCTCCCGAATCAGTAATCCGAGCTACGATGCTCTCCCCGCCCAGTCCGATCGCTCCTCCCGAATAGCGACCCTCGAAGCCTAATGCGCCGGCTTGCGTTTGCGCCCACTCGCCAGAAAAGCCGAGCGCGACTCCATCGACGCTGCCCACTAATCCTCCATCCAAATCGCCGCTGATCGATTGAACCGCCTCTCGGATACTCTGAAACCCACCCCACGCATTGATTCGAATCGGCTCCCGAAAACGTCGCAAACCCAATGTTTCGTCCAAAACGCTGATTTCGCCTCGATCGACCGCCTCATTCGTCTCCACCCAAACCAATCCGCCATTCGCAGTCGCTCCAGAGTAGATTCCCGGTCGGACATCCAACGGCTCCAAAAAAAGATCGTAGCTGTAGTAACGCGTTGCCGAACGTCCCGCTGCCTTGAGGAAGAAGCGGGCATTGTCCGCGCCTTCGAACGAAGCAGTGACGGACGGTCCGGAGGGATTCTCTATTCCGACCAATCCTTTTTCGCTTTCCACGAACCACTCGAACTCAGCCTCTGGCCAAAGCCCCTCACTGTTTTCCAATACGAGCTCGATCGGCCTCCCAACCTCGACTTCTCCCCTCGCAGCGATCCCGTAATCGTCCCAAAGAGCTTCTAAGTAGCGACTTGCCAATCGACCGGCCTCGGAGTCCGTAACGGTACGCTCGTAGATTCGAATCTCATCCATTTGACCGTCCCAGGCCCGAGTGCCATCCGCCCGGTCGCCCAGGTAGGCGTCGCCACCGCCATCTGTCTGGACGCCAGTGGGCAGTCGCTGCAATCGAACCGCTTGCTTCTGCCCATTGATATACAACCGCGGATCGCTCGAGAGCGACGCGCTATCGTAGCTAGCAAGCACGTGAACCCACTCGTTCTCGAACACCGTATCCGGAGGGGAATGCCAGACGCCAAAATCGCCCGTTCTGTTCGAATAGAATTTCAAGGCGTTCGCATTGCCATCGGGAATATCCTGGGTTCCCCGCGTCGAAAAATACAGATAGTAGTCGGGTCCATCTATGATTCGCGGATGCGGACTTGAGAGCAAATCGTCCGATCTGACAAAGGCGGAGAGCGTGACTCGAGGACTGAACCTGGAATTGAATCGAGCAAAACTATTATTGCCCGAAAAGTCGACACCCCGTCCAAGCGGCGTCTCCACTCTCGCCGCCCCGACGAGTTCTCCATCCCCATTTCCTGCCGAATCAACCAGCGCCCCATTCGATTCCTCCATGTCCCATGCATGGAGGAGACCGTTATCGACATCTTCGATCGAACCAATCGCGAACATACGTTCTGCGGATCGTTCGATTCCCCCAATAGTCGAGGTGAATCTAAATCGATAAAAGCCATCGCGATCGAAGTGAAAGGAAAAAACGCGTGGCCCGTCCTCGACCACGGATACGGATGCCGGACCGGACACCCGCTGGACTGTGACATCCGCTTTCTCCAAAGCCTCTACCTTCATTTCAATCGGAATGTCGTAATGCGGCAACAATACCAGCGCAGCAGGATGACTGGGAATCGCTAGGCTATGCCCTCGCAGTCCAGGATCCAATGCAGCCAGCAAATCCAACCTCCCTTCCGACACCATTTTTCCTTCGAACGCTTCGTTTCGCGCCGCTGTATTCAACAAACGGGCCTTCAGCTCTCCGGATGACAAGGTCGGATCGCTGCTCGCGACCAGCCCTACCGCCCCTGCGACAATCGGAGAGGACATCGATGTCCCCGTCAGAAATAGATAGCCCCCATTGCTGTCGGTCGAATATATTTCCTGTCCCGGCGCGGCAATATCCACATTTTCATAGCCGTAGTTGGAACCTGATGACAATTCGTCTCCTTGAGTAGAGTTGGCCACGGATATAACATTCGCTTCTTCAAAGCCCGCTGGGAATTGGCTAGAGCCTGGTTCGTCTATATCGACCCCATCGTTCCCAGCGGCTGCTATGAAGAGAATGCCTTCTTCTTCATGGCGACGCACAACTTCCTGGGCAACCGTGTTCGGAGCGCCGGAACCGTACGAATTGTTCGTCGCCACAATGTTCGCCCCGCTGCGTTTCAGTTCCGTTACATATCGCAAGGCTTCCGCTATTGCGGAGCTGGACAGTCCAGAACTGCCTCCAACTTTCAAAGGCAAAATCTTCAAATCCCAACCGATTCCTACTCCTCCCAATCCATTGTTCCCCACAGCGCCGACTATGCCCGACACATGAGTTCCATGCCCGGTTTCGTCATCGGCAATCGCGTCGTCATCATAGAAGTCCCATCCGCTAACATCGTCGACGAAGCCATTGCCATCATCGTCTATCCCATTGTTCGGTATTTCGTTTGGATTTACGAAGATATTTTCCGCCAAATCCTCATGCCCCACGAAACAGCCGGTATCCAAAATGGCAATCGCCACCTCTTCGCTTCCCGTTTCGCGGCTCCAGGCATCGACCGCATTTATTCGGCGCAAGTGCCAGTGAGTCGCCTCACGGTATTCGCTGGGAATGGCCGAAGTAAAATGCAAGTGATCTTTGGATACATTTGCATTGGGAAACGCTGCGCTCAAACGATCGATCGCCTCGTCCGCAAAATCGACTGTCGGATTGGAAGTAGCGATCTGCAAATAGTGGGATAGGCGCGAGCGGCGTACGACGACCCAACCTTCTTCTTCCAATATCCGATCGAGCATGGCCTCGTCCACTTCCCTAGGGTCAGCGTCGAGCATGATCTCGTCCCCTTTAGCCACCGTTTGGCGACGGAGCGCAAATTCGTTGGTTTCCTCATCGATCCCATAGCGTTCCTCCAAAAGGATGAACGGTATTCGAGCGTCATCGCCTTCAACCAGATAAACCGCTTCCACCTCATTCCAAGCGCTGCGCAAGACGCGTTTGCTCAGGACGTTCGCATCGACATAGCGACCTCCCGGTTGCCAGAGATCAACATTTCCAACGCCTTGAGAAACGGGCTCGCTACGATAGTCTCTTTGCGACCGATCCATTTCGGGAGCAATCGCTTCGCTTGCAGAAGGAGACGAATCTCTTTTCCCATTCATCACCCAGAGCCCCACCAATCCGATCGAAACACTCGCGAAGATCGCGGCATAGATTAGCTTGAAAATACGTTTCATTGGGATTCGCAGCGCAAGTTGGAGACAGTTCGACTCTCGCCAGCAACGCGTATCGATATCTACGCGTGAAATCGAACTTCGTATTCACGAAAAAGCCGCGAGTATACGACTCGCGGCTGATAAAATCGTTTCAAATGCGATCTCCCTGCCTGGTCTATGAGGATTCCGATTCGGAAGGAGTCGCCTCGGCCTTCTCTAATGGCTTGAAGATCAATTCCTCATCCTTTCGATCGACCAACACTGAATCCTCTTCGTTTATCTCACCGGAAAGAAGAGCCTCCGCAAGCGGATCTTCCAGGAGGTGCTCGATGGATCTTCGCAATGGACGCGCTCCGTATTTCTCATCGTAGCCGTTGTCGATGACCAATTCCTTGGCCGCATCGTTCAGTTCGATCGTTATTTTCTTCTCGACGAGGCGCTTCTGAACCTTGGCGATTTCGAGATCGACGATCTTAATCAAGTCGTCGCGGGACAGATTATGGAAAACGATAAGGTCGTTGATACGATTGAGAAACTCGGGCTTGAAGGCCTTTTTAGCCTCGTCCATAACATTCTCCTTAATCGCTTCATAGTCGTCGGTCATCGATTTCGCTGCTCCGAAGCCCATCTTGGACTGACGCTGAATCGCAGCCGCGCCCACGTTCGTGGTCATAATGATGATCGTGTTGCGAAAATCGATCTCGCGGCCTAAACTATCGGTCAATCGGCCTTCTTCGAAAATCTGGAGCATGATCTGCACGACATCCGGATGGGCCTTTTCGATTTCATCGAATAGCACTACCGAGTATGGCTTTCGACGGACTTGCTCCGAAAGCTGACCGCCCTCTTCGTGACCGACATAGCCGGGGGGCGAGCCGATCATCCGCGAAACGGAAAACTTCTCCATGTACTCGGACATATCCACTTGGATTATGGAACCCTTCTCGCCAAACATTTTTTCCGCGAGCGTCTGAGCTAAAAAGGTCTTTCCCACTCCCGTTGGCCCGAGGAACATAAAGGTTCCGATAGGACGATTAGGATCCTTGAGGTCCGCTCGGCTGCGACGCAACGCCTTGGCGACGGTGCTGCAGGCTTCGTTTTGACCGATGACCGATTGTTGCAGCTCGTTACCCAACTGCAGAAGACGCTCTGTCTCCTTTTTCTCCATACGCGTTAACGGAATACCGGTCCAATCGGCAACGACGCGCATCATGTCGTCTTCATCGACGGTTATGCGGTTCTCCTCGCGATTCTTCTTCCACTCTTCGAGTACGTTCTCTTGCTTCGAGCGTAATTGCTTTTCCTCGTCACGGAACTTCGCCGCTTCTTCGAAGTGCTGCTTGCTGATCGCTTCTTCCTTCTTGCCGCAGACCTCTTCGATCTCAGACGTTAGCGACTCGATTTCCGGCGGACGAGCCAAGGAAGCGATACGCGCCTTGGACCCTGCTTCGTCCATGATATCGATCGCCTTGTCCGGCAAGAAACGAGCAGTGATGTAACGTTCCGAAAGCCTGGCCGCCGCTTCGAGCGCCTTATCGGTGAATATCGCCTTGTGGTGCTCTTCGTATTTCTGGCGAATGCCCTTCAAGATAAGAATCGTGTCGTCAATGCTCGGGGCGTCGACCTGAACGCTTTGGAAGCGACGATCCAAGGCGCTGTCCTTTTCAATGTACTTGCGATATTCATTGAGCGTGGTCGCTCCGATGCACTGAAGCTCGCCACGCGAAAGCGCGGGCTTGAAAATATTGGATGCGTCCATCGCTCCCTCCGCGGCGCCCGCTCCCACGATCGTGTGCATCTCGTCAATGAAGATGATGACGTTGCCGGCGCGCTTGATCTCATCCATGACCGCCTTGATACGCTCTTCGAATTGGCCACGATACTTCGTGCCGGCAACCATGAGGGCTAAGTCCAAGGTGATAACGCGCTTGTCGATGAGTATCTCTGGAATAACTCCACTAGAGATTTCGAGGGCCAAGCCTTCCACGATCGCGGTCTTGCCCACACCCGCTTCGCCAATCAACACGGGATTGTTCTTAGTGCGACGACAGAGAATCTGAATAACGCGGCGAATTTCCGCCTTTCTTCCAATCACCGGATCCAATTCGCCGTTCTTGGCCAACTCGGTCAGATCGCGTCCAAATGCCTTGAGGGCGGGCGTCTTGGCTTCTTTCTTTTCATCGCCGCCTTGGCCGGTCGGAGAGGCGATCGCTTCTTCCGTTTCGCCAGAGAATTGGGGATCGAGCTCTCGAAGAATCTCGTTGCGCGTTCGCTCGATATCGACGTCCAGCGACTTCAATACGCGAGCGGCCACACCTTCGCCTTCCCGCAAAAGCCCCAGCAAAATATGTTCGGTGCCAACGTAGCTGTGATTCAGCGCTTTCGCTTCTTTGCCTGCTAACGCGAGAACCTTTTTAACGCGCGGCGTGTAGGGAATGCTCCCAGATGCCTTGCCCTCGGGTCCCGAGCCGACTTGCTTCTCGACCGCCGCCCGCACCGTTTCAAGGTCGAGTCCCATCTTCTGCAGGACGCTTACCGCAACCCCTTGCCCGAGCTTTATTAACCCGAGCAGGATATGCTCCGTTCCTACGTAGTTGTGGTGAAATCGGTCTGCCTCTTTCCGAGCCAGGGCGAGCACCTGTTGCGCTCGGGGCGTGAAATTATTCATCGGTTCCATAAATTCTTAGTCTTTCGGCTCCTCTTTTGGTTCTCCTTCGGATTCATCTTCGGTGGACGGGCTCTCGTTGATAACGAACACAGGCTTTTCCAAATTCTCGAATTGCTTTCGCAAGTACTCCGATCGGACCGCATCGCGTTCCTGCGAATCGATCTCCCTCCCTGCTTGGTGCTGAATATGGCCTGGTTGGCATTCAATGAACATCCGATCTACGATATTACGCGTTTTCTCGGGAAACATTTCCAGATCGACTCCAAAGCGTACCAATGAAGCCAAATTCATGCATTCGCTCGAGCTAAGCAAGTGGCTGTTCTGCAAAATGCCATAGGCTCGACCGATCTTGTCGAAAAGCTTGTTGGGATCCTTTTCCAGGATCTTTTCGCGAGCGTTCATCTCCTGGTCGATAATCGTCTTCAAAACAGACGATAATCGCTTGATGATCTCTTGCTCCGACTCCCCGAGAGTCGTCTGATTCGAAATCTGGAAAATGCTCCCGCTGGCATCCGAACCTTCTCCGAACAAGCCACGGACTGCGATTCCCAACTGATTCACAGCGCGCACTACCTTTTCCATTTGGCTCGAAATCACGAGGGCTGGCAAATGCATCATCGCCGAGGCTCTCATGCCCGTTCCCACATTTGTCGGGCAAGCGGTGAGAAATCCGATCCGCGACGAAAAGGCGAAGTCGAGATCGTCTTCCAAAGATGTGTCTACGTTCGTAACGACATTCCAAGCCTGCTTAAAACGGTAACCGGACTTGATCACCTGAATCCGTAAATGATCCTCTTCGTTGATCATCACGGAAACCGACTGGTCCTTGCTGATGACTACCCCAGCCTTTTCCGGGGCAGACGAAAGCTCGCGGCTGATTAAATGGCGCTCGACCAAAATCTGCTTCTCGAGATCGGTAAGCTCCTCAACTTCCGCAGTAATCCCTCGCTTCATTTGCGAAAGGGACGCGACAGCGGGCAAACATGTCTCAAGTACGCTCTCGCGCTGGGGCGTCTTGGCCCACCCTGGGAACGGAGAATCGCTTAGATTCCTAGCCAAACGGATCCGCGTCATGAGAACGACCGGGCACTTTTTCGAAGCGCTTTCCGTCATCTCGGACTTGCCGCCAAATATGCTTTTAATGAGCATAATTCCTACTCTCCATCCTCCGAATCGGCGGACTTCTTCAACTCGATAATTTCGTCGCGGACGCGGGCCGCGTCCTCGTATTGCTCTTTTTGAATCGCAACCTGCAAATCGCTCTCCAGGGAATTCAATCGATCTTCGTAAGTCTTCTGTTCGGCCGCTCGCGCAGGTACCTTGCCTCTGTGACGCTCCCCCTTGTGCATGCCCGCCAACGCAGGCGACAAGAGGCTTTCAAAGGTGCGGTAGCAATATTCGCAGCCCAGGCGCCCCGTCTTCTTGAACTCGCGTTGCGTGTACCCGCACTCGTCGCATACCAGTCCCCCTTCGATCGCTTCCGTCGGTTCCTCGGCGCCGTCGCTCGGCTTTACGAGCAAATCAGCCAGAGAATAGCCGTTAGGGTCCGTGATTCCCTTTTGTTCCGCGCACGATTCGCAGAGATCGATCTTATGGATCTGATTGTTTACGATCTGCGTCAGATGAACTGTCGCAGATTCGTCGCAAAGATCGCATTTCAGGGGCTTCGCCATGTCAAATTCTACTAGCCTATTTTCAACAAGGAATCCAACGAGAAACCGCTCGATGGACTAAATGAACAACGCATGAGTCGCGCCAATAATTACACCCGTCTCGAATTCGAGACTGCGCAACTCCGAAATAAAGGAAAATCAAGGCGTTTTCCTCATCCTGTTTTGATCCTTTTTTGACGCCGTGGTTCCCCGGAATCGCCGATCGTTTGAAACTAGGCAAAAAGCGCCGCGATTGCAGGGGCCCGAACGGGAACCGCTCGTACGGTCAATCTCTCCAATCCAGCAGCGGACCGATAGCATCGTTCCGTTCCGCTTCCACCTGAATCCTATCTACAGCATCGCGCCGCGCGTCGATACCTCTTCGTGAAACGCCGCGTGCAATTGCTGGGTCACTGCTCCGGGCTTGCCCGCGCCGATTACCCGCCCGTCCAGCTTGACGACCGGAATCAACTCCGCCGCAGTCCCCGACAGGAAACACTCGTCTGCATTCCAAATCTCGTGACGAGTCAAGTTGCACTCCTTGACCTTGAGTCCCGCTTTCTCTGCAAGTTCGATGACCGTGCCGCGCGTAATGCCTCTCAACGCGCCGTTCGCCACGTCGGGCGTGTAGACGACGCCTTTGTGAACGATAAAGATGTTGTCGCCCGTACACTCCGCAACGTAGCCTTGATCGTTCAACATGATCGCTTCGAGCGCTCCATTTTGAGCAGCCTCCATCTTGGCGAGGATATTGTTCAGATAGTTGAGAGACTTTATCGCCGGGTTGAGCGCTGCAGGACCCGAGCGACGCGTAGGAACCGTTACAATCGACAGCCCCTCGCTATAGAGCTCTTCAGGATAGAGCCGAATCGTATCGGCGATTATGATCACCGTTGCCCGAGGACAAGAATCCGGGGACAGGCCCAAGTCACCCTTGCCGCGGGTCACCAGTAGACGGATATAGCCATCCTCGATCCCATTGCATCGGCAGG
Source organism: Candidatus Pelagisphaera sp. (assembly GCA_965655705.1). GTDB lineage: Bacteria > Verrucomicrobiota > Verrucomicrobiia > Opitutales > Opitutaceae > Pelagisphaera. The sequence goes on along the minus strand of CBFHHM010000005.1, from coordinate 106,708 downwards.
ATTCACAGACCGCTTCCGCCATTTCTTCCGGCGTCATCGGGATGTCCAGAAGGATGTCCTTGGCCGAATACCAAAGGCGCTCGAGGTGCTCCTCCAGGCGGTATACGCATTTCTTGTAGACGCGAATCCCTTCGAAAATGCCATCGCCGTACAGCAAGCCATGATCGAAAACCGATATTTTCGCTTCGTCTTTTTCAACGAATTCGCCGTCCAAGTAAATTTTCATTCGGCTATATCTGGGTGCAAGGGACCCGCTTGCAAAGCAAAATCTAACGCGGATTCGAAATGCAAGCGGCCACTTGGAGAATCAACCCGCCTTCAAGTTCGCGAGAGTTAAACCATGCCCTATCGTCGAATCCTCCGTATAGAGTATACTCCCTAGGGATTCAGTCGCTTCGCCAGATTTTAATGGAATCCACTAGAGAGCCCTCATCCTCAACCCTATACGAGGCCTAATAGCATAACCGCTATCCCGTAAAAATCATCAATGCCGCTTGATAAAACGCTCTATGTAGCGTCATTTTAAACTATTCATTACCCACAAACACTGAGTACCTACATTTCCATGAAAAACCGTAACGCCATTCTCCGACGCTCGAAGGGCTTCACCCTGATCGAAGTATTAACTGTAATTGCAATCATTGCCATCCTGTCAGCCATACTCATACCGACAGTAAGCCAAATGCAAGCAACCGCTCGCAAGACAAAGGATTTGAGCAACATGCGTCAGATTATCAATGCATCTCAAACCTTCGGAGCTCAAAATGGCGACCTTATGGTTCAAGCAGGACACAATGTATCGGGAGGCAGCTTAACTTACGATTCCTTAGCCACTACCGCTCCGAGCATCGGCCAAGTGGCTGCCGTACTTGCCCAGGCGTCTGGGTTGAACGACTTGAACATTTGGATCAGCGACAGCGACACAGAAGCGATGCAGCTGAATGGGCCTACGCCGGCGCTTGTGGGTGGAGCGATGAATCCCGACTTGGCGGACACGAATCCCCTCGACGATGCAGATCCAGAAAATCCGACTTCCTCGGGCTTCCTATCCTTCCACTACGTAGTCGGTTTAAACTTGAACGCGCCTCCGCAAACGCCCCTCGTCTTTACTCGTCTCAATAGCAGTGCCGGATCAGGATGGAGCGCAAGCGACATGTACAAGGGTAGCGGCGGCCACATTGGATTCGCCGGCGGCAACGTAGCATGGTATGAAGAGGAAAACCCATTCACCAAGCTTTTCGACGGCGAAGGCAATCAGGCAACTTCGATGGACTCAGCGCTAGCAAACCTTCCGATTGGCAACAATCCGGACATCGCCGAAAACTAACCCCTCGAAACGCCTTTATCGCCCCAATAACTTTTCCCAACGCTCCTCGCGCCCTTCGGCGGAGGAGCGTTTTTTATTTGCGAGTGACCACAGGCGACTTGCGCTTCGGATACAACGCCTGGCAAATCGGACACTTCGTCCCATCGCAGCCCCGAGCCGTGCAATGCTCCCGACCATAAAAGATAATCTGCAAGTGCAGCTCATTCCACCGTTCTCTTGGGAAAAGCGCCTTCAAGTCGCGTTCCGTTTGCTCGACGTTTTTTCCTGAAGTCAGACCCCAACGCTGCGCAAGCCGATGGATATGCGTATCCACAGGAAAGGAGGGTACGCCAAACGCCTGCGACATTACGACCGAAGCCGTCTTGTGCCCCACCCCTGGCAGCGCCTCCAGCGCCTCGAAACCTTCCGGGACCTCACCACCGTACTTCTCCACCAGTATACGCGACAGCTCTTTGATCGCCGCGGACTTCCGTGGCGATAGCCCGCAAGGTCGAATAATATCCCGAATGACTTCCACCGATTGCCGGGCCATGTCCTTGGGATTGTCTGCCAACTGCCATAGCTGCGGAGTAATTTTGTTCACCCGAGCATCCGTACACTGAGCGGACAGCAACACGGCAACGAGCAGGGAATACGTATTCCAATGCTCCAAAGGAATGGGTGGGTCAGGATAAAGCTGCCCCAACTCGCTATCCACATATGCGGCTCTTTCCTTTTTCAACATGCCTCGACATTGATTCCAAGGGTCGATCGCAGGCAATCGAATTTGCTCCGACAAGTCTTAGGGCAAAGACTACCCGTCCATGCAAAACCACTTCGCCTTTCAGATTGATTTACCCAAACTCCTTTCTACTCTGCCGCTATGTCCCACATCGCAGAGGGTTCCCTGCTCGGAATCGGCCCGAATAACTCGATCGAAAAACGCGACGCCTTCGTCCAACGCCATTTAGGGCCTAGCGATGCCGATGCTCGCGACATGGCCGCAGAGCTGGAATTCCAATCGGTCGACTCCCTTGTCGACCAAGCGATCCCGCCGGCAATTCGCATTTCAGGAATCGATGGCCTGCCGGAACCGGTTGGCGAACAGGACATGATCGCAGAGCTCGCCCAGCTCGCCGCGAACAACGACGTCTTCCGATCCTTTATCGGGCTCGGCTATTCCAACACGATTACGCCACCCCCGATTCTCCGCAATATCCTGGAAAATCCTGGCTGGTATACCCAATACACGCCCTACCAAGCGGAGATTTCGCAAGGGCGCATGGAGGCTCTATTGAATTTCCAAACAATGGTATCGGACCTCACTGGCTTGGATATTGCCAACGCATCTCTTCTAGACGAAGGGACGGCCGTTGCCGAAGCAATATCCATGTCATACGACCTCCAAGGTCGAAGCTCAAAGCGGAAGGCGCTAATCTCCGCCGACTGCCATCCGCAAACAATCGAGGTCGCGCGATCGAGAGCGGAGCCACTCGGCATCGAAGTCATTGTAGATACCCTCGATGAAAACTCCGATCTTGCCGATGCGTTCGCGATCGTTATCCAATATCCCAATACGAATGGCATCGCAAAGGACTACGCTCGGCTCGCAGCCAAGGCGAAGGAGAACAAAGCGATCACGATAGTCGCGTGCGATCTATTGGCCCTAACCCTCTTGAAGCCCCCTGGAGAATGGGGCGCCGACATTGCGGTAGGATCTGCCCAACGTTTCGGAGTCCCCATGGGGTTCGGCGGCCCCCACGCGGCCTTCTTCGCGACAACGGAATCGCGCAAGCGCAAGCTGCCCGGTCGCATAATCGGCTTGTCCAAGGACGCCGCCGGCAACCCTGCCCTACGTCTAGCCCTGCAAACGCGCGAGCAGCATATTAGAAGAGAAAAGGCCACGAGCAATATATGCACCGCTCAAGCGCTTCTCGCAAACATCGCTTCGTCCTATGCCGTATATCATGGGCCCCATGGCCTTGCCGATATTGCTAGACGCATTCGCAGAATAACGCTCATCGCAATCAAGGCCCTGACCCGCTGGGGATACGACATTGAGGATGGCGAACGTTTCGACACATTCGTGGTTCGGCTGACTGCAGGGAACGCTTCCGCAATCCATGCGGAAGCCGCCGAAAAAGGGATCAACCTAAGAAAGTTCGACTCGAGCGCCATCGGAATCAGTCTAGACGAAACCGCAGGACCTAGCGATTTGGCGGATGTCCTCAATCTCTTCGATCCCTCATCCTCGATAGACGAGATCGCGCTCGAGCGCCTGAATAACGAAATCGATGAAACGATCGTTTCGGAGCTCTCCCGGAGCTCTCCTTTTCTAACGCACGAAGTATTCAATCGCTATCATACGGAAACGGAGCTACTTCGATATCTAAAACGCCTCGAGAACAAGGACCTCTCCTTAACCGCGTCGATGATCCCGCTAGGGTCATGCACGATGAAGCTCAATGCCACCTCGGAAATGGAAGCGGTTACCTGGCCCGAGTTCGCCGCGATTCATCCATTCGCCCCCGCCAACCAATGGCGCGGATACGCCCAACTGATCGAGCAACTCGAGGACTGGCTGGCCAAGATCACCGACTTCGATGCGATATCGATCCAACCCAATGCCGGCTCCCAAGGGGAATATGCAGGCCTCCTAGCAATTCGAGCATACTATCGGGATCGCGATGAATCCCACAGGGATGTCTGTCTCATCCCCTCGTCGGCTCATGGCACCAATCCAGCGAGCGCCGTCATGGCTGGAATGAAGGTCGTGCCAATCGCGTGCGACGAGCTGGGAAATATCGATGTTGACGACCTTGAAGCGAAAGCCGAAAGCAATCGAAACAGCCTCGCCGCCTTGATGATCACCTACCCATCGACGCACGGCGTATTTGAATCATCTATACAAGAAATTTGCACCATCATCCACAATAATGGCGGGCAAGTCTACATGGACGGAGCGAATATGAATGCCCAGTGCGGCTTGACCAGCCCGGGATCGATTGGAGCCGATATTTGCCATCTGAACCTCCATAAGACCTTCTGCATTCCCCACGGAGGGGGCGGGCCGGGCGTCGGACCGATCGGAGTCGCCGCCCATCTCGCACCGTTTCTTCCAGGCCACCAGGCGATACCCGACCTCAAAGGAAGCAAGTCGATTGGAGCCATCGCCGCCGCCCCCTTCGGGAGCGCCAGTATTCTCCCCATTTCCTGGGCGTACATTCGGATGATGGGAAGTCGCGGATTGGCCAAAGCGACGAAAATCGCCATCTTGAACGCGAACTACATGGCAGCGCGCCTCGAAAAACACTTTCCAATAGTCTACCGAGGCGACAACGGTTTAGTGGCCCACGAATTCATTCTCGATTTTCGACAATGGAAGGAACGAGCGAATATCGAAGTAGAGGATGTCGCCAAACGCCTCATGGACTATGGATTCCACGCCCCGACCATGTCTTGGCCAGTCCCTGGGACCATGATGATCGAACCCACCGAGAGCGAATCGCGGCAGGAGCTCGACCGTCTATGCGATGCCCTAATCGCCATCAAATCCGAAATGGAGCGAATCGAGTCGGGGGTATGGCCAAAGGATGACAATCCATTGAAGAATGCGCCGCACACAAGCCTCAGCGTCGTATCCGATAATTGGACTCATCCATACAGTCGAGAAACGGCGGCCTTCCCTGTCAGTTCCCTGCGCGACAGCAAATACTGGCCGAGCGTTTCGCGGGTCGACAACGTCTACGGCGATCGCAATCTCGTATGCTCGTGCGCGCCAATGTCGGACTACTCGGATTGAAGGGCCTGGAGAATCCGCTTTCGAACGTTCAATCGCCTTCGAAATTCCTTCCCCTTGTACTGGACGCATCCAAGCAAACGACTTAAACGTGCTCCGAAATGAATAAAAGCCTAATCGCAAACCTCGCTTCCGCCCTCATCTGCGTAATTGGGCTCTCAATGCCAGACAGTGAATTGAAACCATTCGTGCTCAACGCTGGACTCTTTTCGCTATCGGGAGCGCTTACCAATTGGCTAGCGGTGCACATGCTTTTCGAAAAAGTGCCGGGGCTCTACGGGTCTGGCGTGATCGTCGATCGATTCGAGGACTTCAAGCATGGCATCTATACGCTCGTCATGGAGAACTTCTTTACGGAAGAGAATTTCGCCCAATTCACCGACGCCGCCCTGCACCAAGGTCTCAATCGGGAAACCATTGAATCCGTGGTCGACTTGGACCAAGCCTTCGACGGCTTTCTCGATGTCATCGCCAAATCGAAATTCGGCGGTATGCTCTCGCTCGTGGGGGGCTTGAAAGCCCTCGAACCGCTCCGAGACCCCTTCAAACGCGAGTTCGGGACACGTATCGCCACCGTAATCGACGAACTCGACTTAACCCAAAGCGATCTCCACTTCGAGAAATTCCGACCTACCGTCGAAAAGCTCGTGGAGGGCAAATTGGATCAATTGGAGCCCATGGACGTAAAGAGAATCCTCGAGCGGATGATTCGGGAACATCTGCAATGGCTCGTGGTCTGGGGGGGAGTCTTTGGGGGCCTCATTGGACTCGTCGCAACCTTCGCTCGTTATCAATGACTCGCGAAATCAGCGTACCGAATTCAAGATTTCAACTTAGCAACCGATTTCCTTTTAACCGTATCTCATGGATCCAAACAAAGAGGGGACAGCTAATTGCGACTTGAACCAATATGGCTTCTGATCCAATGTCAGTGTTTCCCTTATAATAATCTGCAAGCATGGCCACTAGAATATACATAGTCGACGACCATCCCCTCGTTCGCCAGGGCTTAACGCAAATAATTGCCAACGAGGAAGATATGGAGATTTGCGGCGAAGCCGAAGATGCTCCAGGAGCAATGAAGGGCGTAGGCCAGTGCAATCCAGACGCGATCATTGTAGACATCTCTCTGCGGGGAAACAACGGCCTAGAGCTCATCAAGAATCTCAAAGCAATCCATGAGGAAATTCCGATCCTCGTTTTTTCAATGCACGACGAAGCAATCTACGCTCAGCGCGCTTTGAGAGCAGGAGCGAAGGCTTACGTGATGAAGAAGGAGCCTTCGGACAAGGTCGTAGAAGCCATTCGCAAGATAATTAAGGGCGAAATCCATGTAAGCCCCAGCGTGGCCGACCAGGTATTGCACCAAATCGTCAATGGACCCAATAACGCTTCGACCTCGCCCGTCGACCGCCTTACTGATCGAGAACTGGAAGTCGTCCAACTTATCGGGAGAGGTCTCTCGAGCCGGGAAATCGCTGAAAGTCTGAAACTCAGCGTCAAGACCATCGAGTCTCACCGAGCGCACGTTAAAGAAAAACTCAGTTTGAGGAACGCCACCGAGCTCGTTCAGTTTTCAGTTCAGTGGGTTGATCAGCAAGTGGTGTAAACGCTTCCAAACTGCCAATTGAATCTTGCAGGCAGTTCGGTTCACCCCCGCGTTTAAGCGCCCAATCTTGGATTCAGCGCTACCGATAAGTCCAACCTTAGAGGATTGAGTCTAAGCGACCTCTCATTAAGGTCGCCAGGAGACCATCAGGGATTTCATGCCTGCGCTCACTCCTCAATCGCGTGCGTCGAACAGTTCCCTGCCGATTGATAAATTTGCCCATTGACGCTAGTATGCCGCGGCAACGCTCTCGCCGTGGATACTAGAAAACGACAGTCAAAACGAATTCTCCTCATAGACAATCAGCCTATTTGTCGGCATGGCCTTGAACGTGTACTTCGCCATAACGACAGCCTTGTTATTGACGGGCGAGTTTCCAATTTAAACGGCGCCCTGGCTCTCCACAGCAATCCTGCCTTGATTGCGCTCGATCTCGCCATCGCCAAGAGTCGAGGCATCGCTTCGATCAAGGACCTAAAGCGACGTTTCCCGAATGCCGCTATACTGATACTCACTGCTCACGATGAATCGCTTTTCGCCGAGCGTTGCCTAAAGGCGGGAGCTTCTGGTTTCGTCATGAAGACTGCAGAGCCGACTGCGTTAGAGCTCGCGTTCACAGAAGTCGCTAACGGTCAGCTACACATAAGCGATCGCGTTCGAGCAAAGCTGCTGAGCAAATTAACCGGCCAGGAATCTTCAGACCCGACCCTCCTCTTCGATCGCCTTTCCGACCGCGAGTTGCTGATTGTCCAACACATCAGCCTCTCCAAGAACAACAGCGAGATCGCCGAGGAACTGCAAATTAGCACGAAAACAATCGAATCCCATCGGTCTCGCATCAAATCGAAGCTCGAGCTGGCCAGTCCCAGCGAGCTCGTCCGATTCGCCACCCGTTTGCAATCGGCTCTATTCTGAATGGCTTGCCAGCGTGTACTTTAGTGTTGCGCTGAGGAAAAAAACCCTTCTGATGTCGCCCCTTACGCTAGAGGTCGGCGCCCTGCGCGCTCTCCTCCACGGAACGTTCGAGACTAAATCGAGCGACAGCGGTTAGCCCAGCGACGCGCTTGGCTAACGGTTTTCCAAATGGAACGCCTCCTATTCCGTGATCAGAATAACAAGTATGCCACACAGCAAAGCTATCGATAAAGGCCAAGTAATTGGCAATTTCAAAACGCACGATAAGGACACCGGTTCTTGCGACGTACAAATCGCTCTTTTGAGCGCTCGCATCAACCACCTTACCGAGCACTTGCGTACCCATCGCAAGGATTTCCATACGCGCCGCGGCCTGCTGGCTATGGCAAGTCGTCGCCGCAAGCTCCTCGACTACTTGAAGAAGCACGATCTCTCCAAGTACAACGAGATGCTGCAGCGCCTCAACCTTCGCAAATAGGCTTCTGCCGATTTTGCCGGCGTTGGGATGCTTCGCAATTGAAGGTTCATCACTCGCCCAACCTGATTTCAGGCCTGCGCTCTCAGCGACACTGCTCGAGGTTCAGGCCTTTTTTCATATCCAACAAGTAAAACCATAAACGAAATCGCAGCTGGAGGGAATTTGGCTATTGGGGATATTTCCGCATGGCAACGTTCGCGCTTCCATCCGGAAATCTCTCTTACCAGCCCTACCATTCAGCCGCGATACGACTGTAGAAAAGAAATAGAATGATACAGAAACACAGTGTAACGATTGAAGATCTCAATATGACGATCTCTACGGGTGACCTCGCTCAGCTAGCGAGCGGCTCCGTCACTATCACCGTAGGCGAAACCACCGTATTCGTCTCCGCAACCGCTGCGAGCACCGTTCGCGAAGGACAAGACTGGTTCCCATTGACTGTCGACTACCGCGAGAAATACGCGGCCGCCGGTCGTATTCCAGGCGGCTACTTCAAGCGCGAAGCGCGGCCCACCGAAAAGGAAATTCTCACCTCGCGCCTTTGCGACCGTCCCTGCCGTCCGCTTTTCCCGAAGGGCTTCCTCAATGAAGTCCAGATTATCGGCTTCCTTCTTTCCACGGACAAGACGAACGAGCCCGACATCTCTATGGTCAACGGCGCCTCCGCCGCCCTCGCGATTTCCGATATTCCATGGAATGGCCCGATCGGCGCCGTAAGAGTCGGTCGCATCGACGGCGAGTTCGTCGCTAACCCAACTTTGGAAGAGCAATACGCTTCCGAGCTCGACCTGATCTACGTCGGAACCAAGACCGACATGCTGATGATCGAAGGCAGCGCCGCTCAGCTTCCCGAAGACGACTTCATCGCTGCCCTCGAGTTCGCTCATCAAGCGATCCAGCCCATCATCGCTGGCATCGAAGAACTTGTTACCATGGCTGGCAAAGAGAAGTCCGAGTTTCCGCTAGTGGTACTCAAACCTGAGGTTAAGGAATTGGTCGAAGGCCTCGTTGGCGAAGGTATCAACGAAGCAGCCCGCCTTGGCGACAAGCAAGAGCGCAACGCGAAGATGGATGAGCTCAAGGCGGAAGCCGAAGCGGCTCTCGTCGAAAAGCTCGGCGACGACTTCAATCCGGCTCAGCTCTCCATGGCGATGGAAGAAATGCAGGAAGTCGCCTACCGCGCTCCTATTCTCGAGTCGCAAACCCGCTCCGGCGGACGTGGCCCCGACGAATTGCGCGAACTGAAAAGCGAAGTCGGCTTGCTTCCTCGCGTTCACGGTTCCGCCCTCTTCGCGCGTGGCGAAACGCAGGCATTGGTTTTCGCGACGCTCGGACCAACCAACGAAGCGCAGCGCCTCGATGCAGTTACGGGAGGACCGGAAAGCAAGTCCTTCATGCTCCATTACAATTTCCCTCCTTTCTCCGTAGGCGAAACCGGTCGCTTCGGCTTCACTGGCCGCCGCGAGGTCGGTCACGGAGCGCTCGCTGAACGCTCGCTCTTGCCAGTCGTTCCTGCAGAAGACCACTTCGCCTACTCGATTCGCCTCGTTTCGGAAGTCATGTCGTCGAATGGATCGACCTCAATGGCCTCCATATGCGGCGGTTGCTTGGCCCTGATGGATGCAGGCGTTCCTATCTCGGATCCCGTAGCAGGTATCTCTTGCGGGCTCGTCGCGGAAAATGACGCGGACGGAAAGATTTCGAAGCATGTCATTCTCACCGACATTCTCGGCGAAGAGGATCACTTCGGCGACATGGACTTCAAAATCGCCGGTACCCGCAACGGAATTACCGGTTTCCAGCTCGATCTGAAGATCAACGGCTTGCCTTTCGACATCGTCAGGAAATCCGTGGCTCAGTCCCGAGAAGCTCGAATCGCTATTCTCGATTCAATGGCGGAAGCGATCGACAAGCCGCGCGAAACAGTTAGCGAAAACGCGCCTCGCATCACCACTGTCCAGATCAATCCTGAAAAGATTGGCGCCCTCATCGGTCCCGGCGGCAAGAACATCCGTCGCATCGTTGAAATCACTGGAGCTCAGCTCGACATAGACGACGATAACAGCGGCAAGGTGAACATCTACGCTACCAGCGAAGAAGCGATGACGCGCGCCATCCAGGAAATCGATCTGGTATGCGGCGAAATCGAAGAAGGCAAGATCTACCGGGGAGTCGTTAAAGCGACCAAGGAATTCGGCTGTTTCGTCGAAGTCTTGCCTGGTCAAGAAGGACTCGTGCACATCTCCGAACTTGCGGATTTCCGCGTCAAACGTACCGAAGACGTCTGCAAGCCGGGCGACGAAATGGTCGTCAAGTGCATCGGAATCGACGAGAAGGGACGCGTTCGCCTGAGCCGCCGCGCCGCAGTCGAAGAACTCGAAGCCCGTAAAGCCTCGGCCGAGGCCGAAGCCGAAGCGACTGGCGAAGAGGAAACCGAAGACGAAGCGGTTGCCGCGGAAAAGGCCGAATAGGCCTTCCATTGCATCTCAATCCATTTTCGAAGGCCAGAGCATTCCGCTCTGGCCTTTTTCTTGCCCAGCCAGCGCTCCTCTGAAGCATTCTCCAATCCTATGAAAATTCTACTGACCAATGACGACGGCATCGACTCCCCTTTCCTTTTATCCGTAGCGGAAGCCTTTGCGGAAGCCCACGAACTAGTCGTCGCCGCTCCCTCCCAAGAGCAAAGCTGGATTGGCAAGGCCATGAGCCGTCGCGGCACCGTATCCATGGAGGAGCGACAGAATTATCCCTGCCCTGCCTTCAGTCTGGAGGGTACGCCTAGCGATTGCGTCAATATCGCTCTCGGTCACCTCTGCCCAGAGCGACCGGATCTCGTCCTTTCAGGCATCAACATCGGCCACAATGCAGGCCTCAGCTTCGTTGCCTCCTCCGGCACGATTGGCGGGGCCATGGAGGCCGCCCTGCAAGATATACCAGCCATAGCGGCCTCCATGTATCTCGAGCCGGACCGATTCCAGTCAGCCTGCAATCGCAAGGAACCCTTGCCCCAGGATCTTCAAGAACACCTCAATCATGCCGCATCGACCCTGGAAGACTTCGCCCGCGGATTGATCCAGAACCATGCCCCTCGCTACGGGCAAGTCCACAGTTTGAACTTTCCCAACAGCAATCTGGACCAAGCCACGATCGAGCCGGTCCCTGCCGCTCAAACCCTTTCCCATTGCCTGTTCGACCGCGAGCCCAATGGCTTTCGGTTTCGCTATCAGCCGCTTGAGGTCCTCGATCCTGCCGGCGCCGCGACCGACCGCAATCTCGTCCACAAGGGAATGATAACGCACACCTTGATTGACTTCAATGCGCTCCACCGGGCTCCCTAGCCCTGACCCTAGCTCCCGCTTTTATACTCAATCGGAGAACCCTTATTGACAGCCTTTAGTCGTTCCGGTAATTCGCTCGCTTCTTTCACCCATAGCCATGAAACCGAAACGCAAGCCGAACCGCCCGTACTTCTCTTCCGGGCCTTGCTCGAAACGACCGGGCTGGTCCATCGCCAGCCTCCAGAACGCCCTGGTAGGCCGCTCCCATCGAGCCAAAGACGCCAAAGCGAGCATCCAGGAAGTCATCGAGCGATCGAAGTCGATCCTGAAGATCCCCGAGGGCTACGTTTGCGGCATAGTACCCGCTTCCGACACAGGGGCCGTCGAAATGGCTCTCTGGTCGCTTTTGGGTCAGCGAGGCGTCGAAATGCTCGCTTGGGAATCCTTTGGCTCCGCCTGGGTCGGAGATGTTCAGAAACACCTTAAATTGGAGAACGCAATCGCTCGAATCGCCGAGTACGGCGCTCTTCCAAATTTCAGCGCAGTCGATTTCCGCAACGACGTCGTCTTCACCTGGAACGGGACCACCTCCGGAGTGAAGGTCCCCAATGGCGATTGGATTCCCCAGGATCGGGAGGGCTTGACCATTTGCGACGCCACTTCAGCGGCCTTCGCCATGGACCTCCCCTGGGAAAAACTGGATGTCGTTACCTGGTCTTGGCAGAAAGTCATGGGAGGCGAAGCCGCCCATGGCATGATTGCTCTGAGCCCGCGGGCAATTGAACGCCTGGAGACCTACACCCCCTCTTGGCCCCTTCCCAAGATTTTCCGTCTGACCAAAGGCGGCAAGCTCATTAAAGGGATCTTCGAAGGCGCTACCATCAATACGATATCGATGCTTTGCATCGAGGACGCCCTCGACGGACTACGCTGGGCCGAGGATATGGGCGGATTGAGCGCCCTGATTGAGCGAAGCCAAGCCAACCTCCGCGCCGTTGAGCAATGGGTGGAAGCGAGCGATTGGATCGACTTTCTGGCCGAAGAATCCGATCAGCGCTCCAATACTTCTATATGCCTGAAAATCGTCGACCCATGGTACCAGGCGCTCTCCCCAGAGGATCAAGCGGCCAAGGCCAAGGAACTCGTGGCGCTTGTCCAAGCCGAGGGCGTCGCCTACGACTTCGGCTCCTATCGCGACGCTCCTTCGGGCATCCGCCTTTGGGGCGGAGCTACGGTAGACGCCGACGACACGACGGCCTTGCTTCCTTGGCTCGACTGGGCCTTCCAAGAGATCATGAGACTGCCTTAGTCGAAGCAGTCGACGCCTAAATCACCCAATCCCAGGACCACTCGCGACGGGCTTTGCCCTAGCGACGCAAAATCGGTTTCTTGTCCCAGGGCAAACCCACCTTGATGGGGCGTTGGCTCCATACTTGATAAGGCTCGAAGATCTTACCTGGATTGAGAATCCCATTCGGATCCAAAGCGTTTTTGATCGCGAGCATGGCGTTCACTTCCGCTTCGCTACGGGCCACTCGAAGGAAAGGAGACTTAGCCAGTCCGATTCCGTGTTCGCCAGAAATCGTTCCGCCGAGATCGACCACCATTCGCATGAGTTCTTCTACCGCTCCTTCGGCGCGTTCCAATTCATCCTTATCATCGCGATGGAACATGATATTGACATGGAAGTTTCCATCAGCCGCGTGGCCAAACGTCGGCATAGGTAGCTTCCAACGTTTTTGAAGCCGTTTCAAACGATCGGCAAAGCGCTGCTGACTTTCCAGAGGAACCACAATGTCCTCATTGATCTTGGCATCTCCCAAAGCGAACATCGCCCCGCTGCACTTCCTCCGGACCTCCCAGAGGTTTTCAGAAGCCGCATCCGAGCGGGCTTCCTTGAAGGCGATCGCTCGGGCATCCGCCCAGGAACGTACCGCTCGCCTGGCGGCAGTAAGATCGCTCTTTCCTCCATCGAACTCGATTAGCAACAGAGGCTTGCCGCTAACCTCCTGAAACAAACGGATCCCTGCGATTTCCTCGGCGCAATAGACGGAATTGACATCCAAGTATTCGAGAATGGACGGAACCAAACCTTCTCCTAAAAGAGACTTGACCGCTGCGAGCGCTTTTCGTTCCGATGCGAAGGCGGCGACGCAGGTCCACCGTCCCTCGGGCTTGGGCAATAGGCGCAGCACTGCTTTCGTCACAACACCAAGCGTTCCTTCGCTTCCGATCCATAAATCCCGAACATTGTATCCCGTAGCGAACTTCTTGTATTCGCCTCCCCAAGACACTTTTTCTCCGTTTGGCATAAAGCCTTCCAAGGCCAAGACGAAATCGCGGGTCACTCCATATTTCGCGCAACGCATTCCACCCGCATTGCAAGCGATATTGCCCCCAATCGTACAGTACCTGAGCGAAGACGGATCCGGCGGATAGAAAAGACCTTCCTCCATTGCAGCCGCCTGAATGTCCCCAACAACAGCGCCAGGCTGAACCACGGCCATCGCCTTTTCTTTCCGAATCGCGATGCGCTTCATGAGCGATAAATCCAAGACCCAACCTCCGCGCGACGGACTCGCAGACCCGGTCAGGGACGTGCCGGCGCCCCGCGTGGTAACGGGAACCTTGTATCGATTGGCAAGCGTTAGGACCGATTTCACATCCTTGTCGGAACGGGCTCGTATCAAGGCATCGTAATCGAAAGAGAGCTTACTGCTGTCGAACGAAGCCATAAATTTTCGATCCCCATCGAATATCGCCTTTCTCGGCCCTAAAAGGGCCAGCAGTTGCTTGTTAGCGCGAACGTATGTCTTCTTCGTTTTCATCGATAAACTCCATGTATCCCTTACAAACCTCTTTTCCGCTTCAACAGGTTGCGAGCGTAATCCGATTCCTCTACCCGCCAGAAATCGAGTATGGCGAAATAGACAAACAATCCCCAAGGAATCAGAACCAGCAAAAGAACCGGCGAGCGCGCAACGCCCATATCGATTCGATCCAATCCCCACTCGCCTACCCAAATAGATCCTCCCATCACAACGCTGGCTCCAGTGAACTTCAGCGCTTTTCCCACGACCGATCCCAGTCGAGTTTCGGGACCATAAGCCCTCAATCGAATATGCAAATAGACCGATTGCACTGCAATGGCCACATTGCTCGCAATCGCGAGCGCTTCGATCCGATCGAGGGTTTCGAGGAGGACGATACTGAGAACCACGTTTACTAGAAGTCCTATCGTACTCCCCTTAACCGGCGTTTTCGTATCCTTGCGCGAGTAGAACGCGCGGGTCGCTATCGATACGAACGAAAGGAAGGGCACGCCACACGCGCAGATAATCAAAATAGGGATTAGCTCGGCTGTATCCGAAGCGGTAAAGGCCCCTCTCTGGAAAAGCGTTTCGACAATTTCCGGAGCCAGCATCGAAAGCCCCACCGCAGCCGGCAACGCCATCAAGAGCGATAGGGACACTCCATTGCGATAGGTTTCCCCAAAGGTCTCGCGATTGCCTGACGCGCTGGCTTTAGACAATGCGGGAAAAACGACCGTCGATATTGCAATTACGAATACACCCATAGGGAGCTCTACCAGTCGGTTCGCCAAATTAATCAGGGCAGCGCCTGACTCATTGAAATTCAAAGCGAGCCCCCTGGAGATCATTACGTTGATCTGATGAGCCGCTGCGCCATAAATACCAGGGAGAGTAAGCAGCATAACCGCTTTGAGGCGTCCCGAAACTCCAAAGTCGAAACGAGGCGTCCACCCTTCTCGCTTCAAAGCCCAGGCGGGAGCGATCAACTGCAAAGTCCCTCCGACCAATACCCCCACGCAAAGAAAATTCATACGATCTTGAGGGTCGTTGCTCCACTGCCAGGCGCCCACTCCGAGAATCGCCAGAATGCTCGCGTTCAGCCACACTGCCGTCATCGCAGGTATTGCGAAACGCCCTAGCAAGTTTAGACCTGCCGAGACGATTGCCGCCATGCAGATGAGCAAGATATAGGGAAACAGGATTTGGGCTAATTTCGCCGTCAATATCCAATTTTCAGATACCGACTCCTTTATAACGTAATCGAAAGCGAAATAAGCGATCCCAATCAGGAATAGGCATACGACAAAAAGCCAGGAAAGCGTTTTATTGAGCAAATGGAAGACTGCTGATTTCCCCGATTCCTCCAACTCATCGGAAAGATGGGGCATCAATGCGGCTGATAGGGCTCCCTCCCCCAAGAGCCGCCGAAAGAGACTGGGTAGCGTAAAGGCAGTCGTGAAGGCGGAGTTCCAAAGACTCGCTCCAAACACAGCCGTAATGAGAATATCTCGAAACAGCCCGAAAACGCGCGAGAGCATTGTCATCGCGGAGACCAAACCGATTCGAGAAAACATTTTCGACATTGGCTACGATCACAGCCATTGAGCGAATTCGATCAAGACATTTGGTCTCGTCTGCTCGTATGAACGCGATTGTTTTCCCTTTGCTGCTCGAAATCGATCTATAGGATGACGGTCCTAGTTAAAAACCAATACGATGGTCGCCGACGATTGACAGTACCACGAAGCCACCTAGTTAACTAAGCGACAAATCCCTATCCGATGGACTCACTTTATGCCCCCGCTCAAGAACAAGCGCCTGCCATAGCTGACTAAGCAAAGAGCAAATACACACCGCCATGAACTTGATCGAAACACTGATTAGCAAACTGCGCAGTCACCCGAAGCGCTTCGTATTCGCGGACGGAGACGATGCCCGGGTATTGCAAGCGGCTCGCCAGATCGTTACGCGACAGATGGGCGTGCCCATGTTGATTGGAGATCGCTCCGCTATAAAGGACAAAGCGGCCAAGTTGGACATCATCACCAAAGGCATCCGGATCATCGAACCTGAGCGCAGCAGCGAACTGGATCAATTCATCGATGACCTGCGCTCGCTACCGAAATTTTCGGATCTAAGCCAAGAGGAAGCGCGCTCGAAAGCCATCGACCCCAATGTATTCGCGACTCTCATGCTCCGACGCAATCAGGCGAACGCTTTGATCGCCGGAGCCACCGAAAAGGCCTCCAGCGCCTTGCGACCGCTCTTTCAAATCATCGGCACGCATGAAGGCGTCAAGACCGCTTCTTCGCTCCTCGTCATCGATATGGAAGCGAAAAATGTTGGCATCGATGGCGCCTTGTTCATGGGAGACTGCGGCGTCATTCCGGAGCCTGACGAATCGCAACTCGCTGACATTGCGATAACCACCGCTTCTCTCGCCTACCATATAACGAACGCTCGCCCCAAGGTCGCCATGTTGGGCTATTCTACACACGGCAACCCAAGATTCGATTCGATCGCGAAAATCCAAAGAGCGACCCAGCTCGCCCGCGAAAAAGCGGCCCGCTTCGAATTGGAAGCCGACATCGAAGGAGACATTCAAATCGACGCCGCTCTCGATAGAGCAACGGCTATGGTAAAAGGAATCGGCGACAGTCCCCTCGCTGGAAATGCCAACGTGCTGATCTTTCCCGATCTCAACAGCGGCAATATCGCCACCAAGTTGATTCACATCCTGTCCGGGGCCAACAAGTACGGGCAGATTATCATGGGACTCAAACAACCCGCCGCCGATATCAGTCGCGGCGCAACGGCTCACGACATTCTCGGCGCCGCCGCAATCGTAGGCTGCCAAGCAATCGATCATAGATTGCTTTTCGGCGCCTTCGACGAGTCTTAACCCTGCTTTCCATCCTCGAAAGAGCGTCTTATCCGGAATGAAGCCAGACGAGTTGAAAACCCGCCCGATCAACACCGAAACGCAACGAATCTTCGTCGCTGGTACACGAATGAACGATGGCAAGACGACCACTTGCCTCGGCTTGTTCGCCGCCTTGCAACAACGTTTCGGTCGAGTCGGCTTTATCAAGCCCGTGGGACAGCGTTTTGTAGAAATCGACGGTCAGCTGATCGATGAAGACTCTGTTTTGCTCGAAAAAATCTACAAGGTGGAAACGCCAATCGAGAGCATGAGCCCCATCGCGATCGATGGCTCGTTTACCAAACGCTATTTAGACAATCCCGAACCAATGGAAGCGGAGCTCACGCACCGCGTATGCTCGGCATTCGATCGAGCCTCTTGGGAAAAGAACTTTACCCTCATCGAAGGAAGCGGCCACGCTGGAGTCGGCTCGGTCTTCAACCTGTCGAATGCCCGTGTCGCTAAACTGCTCGGAGCCAAGGCCATTATCGTAAGCCGTGGAGGGATTGGGCGACCCATAGACGAAATCGCCATGAACAAAGCGCTCTTCGATCAAGAGGGGGTACCCGTAATCGGCGCGATCATCAACAAGGTCCAGATCGAGAAGATGGAATACATCCGAAAATACACCAGTCTGGCGCTCGACCGCCTTGGAATTCCCCTATTGGGACTGCTGCCCACGGAAAAAGTCCTAACCTCGCCCAATCTCAGCCAGATCCACAGAAGAACCCAGGGAACTTGGCTTCACGAAGTTCCCGATACGTCCTCCCGGCGCATTAGCAATATAATCATCGGAGCAATGACCGCTTCTAGCTTTTTGGATACAATCAAACCGAGTACATTGCTGATTACGCCAGGCGATCGGGAAGACATCGTCATGGCAGCGCTATCCTATGAAACGACCTCCCCGAAAGACTCCATTTCCGGCATTGTATTAACTCGAGGCATTGCGCCTCACCCACGCTTGCAAGAGCTTATCCGACAAAGCGCTATTCCAGTAATTCTAGCCGATCCCGATAGCTACGCCGTCGCTTCGCGAATTCATGGTATGACGGTGAAAACGCAACCGGAAGACAGTGACAAGATCCCCTTGATCAAAAAGATGATTCAGGACAACATCGATCTAGATCTCATGGCCAAGGCCTTCTGAGTCCTCGATCAGCGAAACAAAAGACAGGGCAACTGGCATCCCGCCAGCATTTCAGTCGTGAAACTCCCAATGATGAGGCGGCGAATTCGGGTATGGCCGTAGGCCCCCATCATGACCAGATCGATCGAGTTAGCATTCGCGTATTCAATAACCTCTGGCGCGGTGTCTCCATGCAGCATTTGGCAGGTCAAAGCGTAGCCTCCTTCTCGAAGGTCGGACTCGGCGTCCTTCAGCGCCCGCAATCGCTCTTCTTCCTTCTCTTTCGGACTGACCGTCACCAAGTGGATCTTCGCCTCTCTAAACACCCGCGATTCCTTCAAGAACGAAATCGCCTTGCGGCTGCTCGGGGCATCGTCGTACGCAATCAGGATGTTCGCAATCGGCTTGAATTCGCGGGACGCCACGAAGCAAGGCTTGCTGGACGCGCGAGCGACGCGCTCCATCGTCGATCCTAAATGTTCAGTCGCGAAATTCGCGTTCTCGCCTCGCTTGCCAAGAATGACGAAATCCGCCGATTCCTCGAGCTCGCGTAGCGAATCCACGAGAAAGCCCGTCTTATGAGTCTTCTTAAGGCTTCGAGGCGATCCTTCTTCCAAAATACGCTTCTCCGCTTCATCTAGCGTCACCTTAGCCTTCTTGTCCTCTAACTCCTGCAGCTGACCCATGATCGCCTGAAAGGGCTGGATGCCCAGACTGCCACTCAAATCGGCCACAAACGGCACTTCGAATTGCCGTAAATCGCTTACATAGACGACCTCAATATCGATTCTTACGCTCCGCGATAGCCACGCGGCGTAGCGGCTGCACGAAACGCCGTACTGGGATCCGTCGATACAAACTAATAGACGCTCCATGCGTCAAAAATTATACTACCGTATTATCGGGTACAATAATATTCTTGCCGACTAGCAGTATACCGTCCCGCACGAAAATGCCGTCTTTGCTATAGCCATCCAGCTTTCCCTCCGGGCTAAGTTTCACGTTATGGCCGATGCGGGCGCCCTTATCGATGATCGCGTTCTTGATTTCGCAGTTCATTCCCACGCCTATATCCGGAATCCCACGCTCTTCGTTTCGCTTTCGATCCGAGGCGCTTTCGAAAATCTCCGAACCCATCATCACCACGTTTTCGAGACGAGCCCCCTCCCGAAGCGTCGAGCGAATGCCGATTACGCAACGCTTGAGATAGGAATCGGTAATGATGCAGCCATCGCCCACGATTACATGATTAATGGAACAGCGATTGATCTTGCTCGCCGGCAAATAGCGAGCGCGGGTGTAGACCGGATTCCCTTCCGAGAAGAAATTGAATTGAGGCACGGGGTCCGCGAGCTGGAGATTCGCTTCGAAAAACGCCTTCACCGTTCCAATATCTTCCCAGTAGCCCTCGAATATGTAGCTGCATAGTTTGCAACTCTGCAGCAGGCCAGGAATCACTTCCTTCCCGAAGTCGGTTGCGCTGCTATTCAGGGCCTCCTCCATCGTCTTGCGATTGAATACGTAGATACCCATCGATGCGAGGCAGCGCTTTTCGTCCGAAGGAGCGCCCGACAATTGCTTCTCTATCGTGTCCGAGATCGCAAGCCCGTCTATGACTGCCGGGTCCGTGGGCTTTTCCACGAATTCCGAAATCTCCAAGTTGTCCTTGACCCGCATGAGGCCCAACCCTTCGACTTGAGAAACCGGAAAGGGTATCGCCGAAACCGTCACATCCGCTTCGGAATCGATATGCTGTCGCAGGATAGCCTGTAAATCCATGCGGTAAAGCTGGTCGCCCGATAAAATGAGGGCGTAGTCGTAGTCGGAACCCGCAAAGTGATGCAAATTCTGGCGCACCGCATCCGCAGTTCCTTGGTACCAGTTATCCCCCTTCTCCGTCTGCTCTGCGGAGAGAATATCCACGGTTCCTCCTCCGAATGGATCGAAACGATAGGTATCCTGAATATGGCGATGCAAGGAAGCCGTGTTGAATTGGCTCAGCAAATAGATCTTGTTTACCCCGGAATTGAGGCAATTGCTGATCGGAATATCGACCAATCGGTACTTTCCAGCTAGCGGGACCGCAGGTTTGCAGCGTTCCTTGGTCAACGGGTGCAGGCGCGAACCACGGCCACCTCCCATAATTACAGCAATGACTTTCTTTTCCATAGCGGGGTTGGTAAGGAGCAAATTCGCTCTAGCCCCAATGCAAATCTAAGAATGGACGCTGCACAATCTCAAAAAGACCCGTCCTTCGATTTGAGAGGAAGTCCCCTCGAAAAATGGACCCTCCCAAACGTCTGCTTGAAAGATGTATCCTTACAAACGATACAACGATGCGAACTATCGAGCAAACGGGATTTCAAATCCCATCGATCGTCTGCATCTTGTCGTAAACAAGCTTGGCCGCTTTCTTTACGCTGTCGCGCGTCGAACGAACTTGCAACCACTCCAACTGCGTCGTGAGGATCGCTTTTACATTCGGACGCAAATCGCTCGCTGTCGCCGACGTATGAATGGGCTCCAAACCAGCCAATTCGCGGATCTTGTGGATGTTGGATAACTGAAAGAGCATGAAATCGCGAACGCGGACCAGACCTTCGTCGTTGCGGGGACAGCCAGCGTCGAGCGACAATTGGATCCAACCGCGGGAGCATTTAAGGCGCGTCGCCATTGCATCGATGGTTATGGGAATATCATCCGGTTGATCCATGCCCGCAATCATCCACAAGGCCGCGGGCCATGTAAAGAATTAGTAAACAAGTATGTTGCCTAAGCCAAAACCTGAGTTTCCGTCCCCAGCAAAGGAATCCAGAGGCGCTCGGACTAGATAATCATCGCCGCGCCAACGGTCTCGTTAGTAAACGGATCGACAAGTACGAAGGATCCAGTGGTGCGATTGATCTTGTAGGAATCGTAAGACAACGGAGCGGCGACCCGCAGGGAAATTCTTCCAATATCGTTGAGTCGGAATTCTAGATCGTCCTCGATTTTATGGAGCGTGTTGATATCTACTTTGTATTTAACGTCTCGAACAATCGCCTTCGTTTCCTTGGTAGAATGTCGAAGCATATATTTTCCCCGCGCATTGAGCGGCTTTTCGCTGAACCAGCAGATCATCGCTTCAATATCCTGTCCTACAGTCGAAGGATTGTTCTCCTTGACGATCATATCGCCTCGGCTGATGTCGATTTCGCGATCCAACGTCATTGCAACGCTTAGCGGGGCATAGGCTTCCTCCAGCTCCCCGTCCATCGTATGAATCGCCTTAATCTTGGCGTTAAAGCCTGAAGGCTGTACAACCACGTCATCGCCTGGCTTGAAGACCCCCCCTGCGACACGCCCTGCATAGCCCCTGAAATCGTGATGCTCGTCACTGTGGGGACGAATCACCCACTGAACCGGGAATCGAGCGGAAACATGGTTTTCGTCCGATCCGATGTAAACCGTCTCCAAGTGGTAAAGCAGCGTCGATCCCTGGTACCAGGGCATTTTCTCCGACTTGTCTACGACATTGTCGCCTTTCAAAGCGCTCATCGGAATAAACGTCACATCGACAATATTGCCCAAACGCGATGCGAACTGGCGAAATTCTTCTTTGATCTCGTTGAAGCGCTCTTCGCTCCAATCGACCAAGTCCATCTTGTTAACCGCGATGACTACATGCTGGATTCGCAAGAGGTTGGCAATGAAGGAATGGCGACAGGTTTGCTCGATCACCCCTTTCCGAGCATCCACGAGTACGATCGCTAGGTTGGCTGTAGACGCGCCTGTCACCATGTTCCGAGTGTACTGGATATGGCCCGGGGTATCCGCGATAATGAACTTGCGGCGAGGCGTGGCAAAGTAGCGATACGCGACATCGATAGTGATGCCTTGCTCACGCTCGGCTCGCAGTCCATCGGTTAGCAACGCGAGGTTTACATTCTCGTCTCCACGCTGGGCGCTCGTCTTTTCGATCGCATCCAGCTGGTCTTCGAAAATCGCCTTGGAGTCGTAAAGCAGACGCCCAATCAGCGTCGATTTCCCGTCGTCCACGGAACCCGCCGTCGTAAAACGGAGCAGATCCATATCGAGGTAGCCCTTTTCGGCAGAAGTATCACTTTCGCTCATTTCGAAATTAATTTGGGCCTAGAAATAGCCTTGTTTCTTGCGATCTTCCATCGCGCTTTCGCTGCGCTTATCGTCGGCTCTATTGCCGCGTTCCGTTTCGCGGGCCGCTGCTACTTCCTCGATAATCATATCCATTGTCGACGCATCCGACTCTACCGCTCCCGTGATGGTCGCATCGCCCATAGTTCTAAAACGGATCATTCGGGTTTCTACGGTTTCGCCATCGCGTGGCTCTACGAATTCCGACACCGCGAGAATCGTGCCGTTTCTTACCACAATCTCTCGATCGTGCGCGAAATAGAGACTCGGGAGCGGGATATCCTCGAGTTTCATGTACTGCCACACATCCATCTCGGTCCAATTGCTCAATGGAAACACGCGGAAGTGCTCTCCCGGGCTCATGCCTCCGTTAAAGATATTCCAAAGCTCGGGACGCTGATTCTTCGGGTCCCACTGACCGAACTCGTCCCGGTGCGAGAAAAAGCGTTCCTTCGCCCGAGCCTTCTCCTCGTCGCGTCGGCCCCCTCCTAGAGCGGCATCGTACTGTCCCTCCTCGAGCGAATCGAGCAGCGTTTGAATCTGCAGAAAGTTGCGACTCGCGTTCGGTCCCTTCTCCTCGACCACACGCCCCTCGTCGATGGCCTGCTGAACGGAGGCCACGATTAGCTTAGCCCCCATTTCCTCCACTAGATTATCGCGGTACACGAGGGTCTCCGGAAAGTTGTGTCCCGTGTCTACATGGAGCAGAGGAAACGGGATTTTCGCCGGCCAAAACGCCTTGCGGGCCAAGTGAGTCATGACAATCGAATCCTTGCCTCCGGAAAAGAGGAGGACGGGACGTTCGAATTGCGCCGCTGTTTCGCGCAGGGCATAGATGGCTTCGCTCTCGAGCTGACGCAGGTGCGTTACTGTATAATCCGGCATAATAAAAGGCGCGTAGTATTCGTTCGATTGGTCCGTAATCAAGCGGAATCTCCCCTCAAGAGCGGGCCGTTCTTGTCATAGCGAGAGCAGCTTTTTTGAAACGGAGGGCCGCTTGCTCTAGTTCCTTCGGCGCCAACGCCCCAAAACTGAGTCGAATTCGATCCCGCGAACGCTTCAGCGGAAAGCACAAATCGCCTGGCACGTAGAATACGCCCGCCTCCAAGCAGGCTGCGTGAAAGTCCGATTCCGCATCCGTTCGCATCCCGCTCGGCGACTTCAGCCATAGATAAAGCCCGCCTTCCGGAACGTCCCAACTCCAGCCCAAGTCTCGCAATTCGGAACCGAGATGATCATTCAGCGCCCCCATTTTCTCCTTGTAAAGAGCTCTCAGACCTTGGAGGTGCCCATCGAACCGACCGCTCCGCAAAGCCTTTTCCACAATCGCCTGAGTGAAGTTCGCCGTTCCGAAGTCCTGCTGCCCCTTCACATTCAGCATCGCTTGGAGCCAGGCCGAGCCCGAGCAATAGGCATAGCCGACCTTCAAGCCAGAGGCGTAGGGTTTCGTCAAGGTGCTCGTATAGAAAAGCGGTAGCGATTCGAACGCCTCGAGGGCCAAACAGCTCTTCGCTCCGTGAGGGCGATCGAAGTAAAGCTCCCGATAGGCAGCGTCTTCGATGACCGCGATCGACTGAGCCTGGCGACACAGGAGAGCTCCGAGCGCGTCCTTCGTATCCGACGATAGACTTCGCCCGCTCGGATTCGCGAAGTAGGAGACTAAATACAATGCCTTTACCCGACTGACTCGTCCATCGCGCTGCAATTCCGCGAACAAACTCTCCAAGGCGCCGATATCGATCTCGCCTGATTCCGTCATCGGAATGCCGATGGGCGTCACATCCAGTCCCGCCAAGATTTCCAAAAACACGAAATAGGTGGGCTGCTCGACCAAAATTATGTCGCCGGCATTGCACAAGGTCTGCACGGCCAAATACAAGGCTTGCTGGGATCCATTGCTAACGAACAAACCCTCGACGGGCAAAGCACTTCTTTCATTTGTATCGTGTTCCTTGATACGATCGAGCAGAATCGACCTAAGAGCATCCCTTCCGGCATTGCTTCCATACTGAAGCGTGGCCTTCGCCCCGGCTCCCTCCTCCGCCATCTCATCAACGATCTCCTTTACCTCTTCCAAAGGCAGGGAGTCGTTATCCGTGAAGCCGGCGGCCAAACTGAGCAAATTCGGTCGCTGCAAGGCAACGGACATCAGTCGCGTAATGTCAGAGGGCTTTTGACGGGAGCCCAACTCGGAAAGCTCGATGTTCATTGGTAGGATCCAAGCTATATCGAGCTTGTTTGGCGAAAACAAAAAACGCGCCCCATTCGCTAGGAGCGCGCTTCGAGAAAATCTTCCTGTCGCTTAGGCCATGGCCTGAGCGCCATCGACCGCCGGAGGCAAATCTTCGTCCTCGGCTTTCGAATCTTCGTCCGCCTCTTCTTCCTTGGCCGCCTCTTCTTGCTTCAGCTCTTCGGTCTTGGTAGAAATCACTTCGGAACGAATCTCGCCGTATTCGACGATTTCCTGCACATGCTTTCCCTCGATGGTCTCGTATTCGAGCAGGGCCTCCGCAATCTTGGTGAGCGCTTCGCGATTCTCTTCAATCAATCCAGTGGCCCGATCGAACTGCCCTTTAACGATGGAACTGACCTCCTCATCGATTCGCTTGGCCGTCTCTTCGCTCAAATTGTGCGTCTTGCTGATTTCGCGACCGAGGAAGAGATGCTCCTCGTTGTCGCCAAAGGCAATCGGTCCCAAGGAACTCATGCCCCAATCGCAGACCATGTGACGGGCGATGTTAGTCGCTTGCTTGATATCCATGGCAGCGCCGTTGCTGAAATCGCCGGTTTCGACCTCTTCGCCGATTCGACCGCCCATCGCCATGCAAATATCGTCCACCAATTCGCTCTTGGATTGCCCAAGAATGTCCTTCGTCGCAGTGCTCATCGTCAGACCGAGGGCTCGACCGCGGGGAATAATCGTCACCTTGTGAAGCTTGATCTTCGTCTTGTAAAGCAAGGCCGCGATCAACGCATGCCCCGCCTCGTGAAAGGCCGTCATACGCTTGTCTTCTTCATCCATGAGTTGACGACGCTCCCGGCCGAAGGAGATTTTGTCCTTGGCCTCGTGGATATCGATCATCTCGACTTGATTCTTGTTCTTCCGAGCCGCCATTAAAGCGCCTTCATTGAGCAAATTCGCTAAATCCGCGCCGGCAAACCCCGGTGACGCTCGAGCGATATTCTCCAAGTCGACATCCTCGCTCAGCTTAATCTTCTTGGCATGGACCTTGAGGATGTCTTCTCGGCCCCTGAGGTCCGGCAAGCCAATCACCACTTCGCGATCGAATCGACCCGGTCGCAGCAGCGCCTTATCCAGCACGTCCGGACGATTGGTCGCCGCCATAATAATCACCCCCTCGGTCGTGTCGAAGCCGTCCATCTCGACGAGCAAGGAATTCAAAGTCTGTTCGCGCTCGTCATTGCCGCCGCCCAATCCAGCTCCCCGCTGACGGCCCACGGCATCGATTTCATCAATGAAAATAAGGCAAGGAGCGCTTTTACGGCCCTGTTCGAACATGTCGCGAACGCGACTCGCTCCAACGCCCACAAACATTTCAACGAAGTCCGAGCCACTGATGGAGAAGAAGGGCACTTCCGCCTCTCCCGCCACCGCCTTGGCGAGCAAAGTCTTGCCCGTGCCGGGAGGGCCAACCATGAGAATCCCTTTCGGGATGCGGCCACCCATGCGCTGAAATTTCTTCGGGTCCTTGAGGAAATCGATGACTTCGCTGACCTCTTCCTTGGCCTCGTCGCAACCTGCAACGTCCTTGAACGTAATCTTGTCCTTATCCCGGGTAAGCAGCTTTGCCTTGCTTTTGCCGAAATTCAAAGCGCCTCGACCCGCCATTCGCAGTTGGCGAACGAAAAGGAAATAGAGCAATCCGATCACGAGCAGGAATGGAATCAGGCCCGCCAGCAACTGCGGCAAAAAGGTGTTCGCTTCGTTTTCCTCGAATTTCTTGGAACGTTGAAGGATGGCATACTGCTCGTCCCCCAATTTGCCGCTCGCTTTGAAGGCAATCGGGCCAACGCCATCCGGAGCCAAGGCCTCCGCTTCTCGAAGCGTCCCGACCACATCGTAATAGTCGTTCCCGCCATTTGGATTAGGAAAAATCTTACCTGATTCGACACGTCCTTCCTCAGTCGCCAGGACGACATCGTACATGGGGATCTGATTTTCGTTTCCGGTCTTGTCCGTTTGATACCAAAGGACCGCCATGACGGCGAAAATCGCCAGCCAGATTAGAATGACTTTCGGCTGAAAGCGTTCCGGCTGGTTCTTTCCTCCAGGCCGGCCACTAGGTGTATTATTCGGTTCTGACATCTAAACGTGATTAAGTGAGCTAAACTGCATCCTCAAATTCGGTAAGTCAATTGCAAGGCGCGACTAGTCTCCGGGCGAATTCGCCGATCGTCAGAGGGAGGCAATCCAGGGACCCAAAGAACCCGTCCTTCCCCATCGACGACAATCGGTAATGTTCGCCGCGCTTCGCGAGGAATTTTGCGGACCCCGAAAAGCTCTTTAAGTTTCACCTGCGATTTTCTTCCCAATGGGCGATAGGCATCGCCCTCTTGCCATGTTCGGACCCACGTTTCCGCGCTTTGTTGCGCCCCTAAATCGAGTAAAACCCGCTCTCCATGAGAGATCTCGCCACCCAAGACGCGCTTTCGCAAGGGTTCGCCTATTGCGACAATTCTCGATTCCAATTGTCCCTCGTCAGGAAGATTCAAACGGGCTCCCACAGGCAATCGACATGGATCCCAAACGGCCGTGGCCCTCTTTCGCTCGATGTGCATAACGCCTCTCTCCGGATCGCCGCAAATCCAGACTCCATCTTCCACACTCGCCCGAAACGAACTATTGATTCTAATCCGCTCCAAAACCGATTCAAACGCCGCAAACGCCAAAACAGGAACCCCGCTTTCGTTCAAAAGCCTCGTCAAGGCCCGCCTCTGAAACGCGCGTGGCTGCGCCGCAACCCGTTCCCAACTCAAGCGCGATGCATCGTCTTGAAGCAGCAGCGCAGGCCATCTATCCTCGAAAACCGCCTCCAATGCCCGCCAATCCTCCTCCAACAAAGCCCGCGACTGACTCAGCCGCTCCGCCAAAGGACGATCCGATGCCCGCTCCCATTCCGGCATCACCTTCAGGCGCAAGCGATTTCGATAATAGTCCTCCGTTTCGTTACTCGCATCTTCCCGCCAATCCGCGCCCACCTGGCGCAAGCAATCGATCAGAGTCGCCTTCCGAAGACCCAGCAAGGGACGAGCGAATCTCAACCCATCGCTTCCCTCAGAGTACGCCCGCGGAGCCGTAAGACCTTGCAACCCACTACCGCGCGATAAACGCATCAGCATCGTTTCTCCCACATCATCCGCGTGATGCCCCGTCAAAATCAGGTGTTGCCCACTCGCTTTACCCATTTCGGTCAGGAAAAACTCCATTCGCGCCTGACGCGCCTGATCCTCGGAGACGCGTTCCTGAGCGCTTGATTCCGCCCGATTCCAGGACCCAAGGTTCAACTCGAGACCCAATTCCGAGCAAAGCGCTTCGCAGAATCGAGCATCTTCCTCGGAAGCCTCCCCTCTTAAGCGGTGATTGAAGTGCAGGCACGTAACCGAACCGCCCATGCGGCTCCTCAGATGCGAAAAGTAATAGGCTAAGAAGACAGAGTCCGCGCCTCCTGAGAGCGCTACGAACAGGAGGGAAGCCGATTCAATGCGTTTCCGTAGAACCGGAGAGAGCCAGCCATCGCCCGCGATCGCTACCAATTTCTCCGCTCGCTGGGATCCCTTCACGCCGATAGCCGATCGAGCGCCCCGAACCTAACGGGGGCCGATTCGATCCTTGCCCATGTACGGGACCAATGCCTCGGGCAGCTTCACGCTACCGTCCGCTTGCAGTCCGTTTTCCAAAATAGCCACGAATACCCGCGGCACTGCCAAGCCAGAGCCGTTCAGCGTGTGTACGAATTCGTTCTTGCCCGTCTCCGAGTCGCGATAGCGAATCTTCGCTCGCCTCGATTGATAGGAAGTGAAATTACTGCAGCTAGAGACCTCCAGCCATCGCTGCTGTCCCACTGCCCAAACTTCCAAATCGTACTGTTTGGTTTGCGAGAAGCCCATATCGCCGCCACACATCAAGAGGGCTCGATACGGCAGGCCCAGCTTCTGCAGCAGACTCTCCGCATATTCCCGCAAGGTTTCCAATTCCCCGTAGCTCGTCTCGGGTTTCACCCACTTGAGAATCTCCACCTTGTCGAATTGGTGTACCCGATTCAGACCGCGCACATCCTTACCGTAACTGCCCGCCTCACGGCGAAAGCACGCCGAATAGCCGCACCGGTAGATCGGCAAGTCCGTTTCTTCCACGATCTCGTCACGGAGGAAATTCGTCAGCGGCACTTCTGCAGTCGGGATTGCATATAGCCCGTCTTCAACCGTCTGATACATCTGCCCTTCCTTGTCCGGCAACTGTCCCGTAGCCGTAGCGCTTTCCGCGTTCACGAAGTACGGAACTCCCATCTCCTGGATGCCTGCCTCATTCGCCTGATCCAGGAAAAACGATATCAAACTGCGGGCCAGGCGAGCTCCTTCGCCGACAAAGAAAGGAAAACCCGCTCCGGTGACTTTCGTACCCCGCTTGAAATCGAGAATGTCCTCCAACCAGTCAAAATCGTAGTGAGGGATATGATACGGCTGCTGCTCCAGAATTTCGCCCCAATCCTTGATTACCGCGTTATCCGCCTCGCTTTTGCCCTCGGGCACGCTTTCGTGAGGCAAATTGGGGATACTCAAATACTGATCGTTCCAAGAAGACTCCAGTTCCTTCAAAGTCGCATCCGCGTCCTTGATCCGCGAAGAAAGCGACTTCATTTGCCCAACCTTTTCCAGAAACTCAGGCGAGCCTTTCTGCATTTGGGCCATCTCTTGATTAGCCGCTTTTTGCTCCGCCCGAAGCGACTCTACCTCGACGATCAGCTTGCGACGGTCTTGGTCCGCTTTCACGACAGCGTCCAGGTCGCAGTCGATATGCTTCTTGCGAATGCCGTCACGAACGGTTTCAGGAGATTCTCTTAGGATCTTGAGATCAATCATCGGTTGTCTATTTGAAACGATCTTCGTATACGCAGGGCGGTCGATCTGTCCAGAACCTATCCCATTTTATACGAGCAAGGAGGCCGAACAATAAGCGCAGGTACGTTAATGCCGCTCCATCGCGCTGCTCAGAGCGCCCACCACCGCGTCAACGGAAAGCGCCTCCGATCGGCCATCAGGGGCAATCAACGCTCGATTGCGCGGATTCGAGAGCGGATACGCTCCCGTTCGATTTGGGTCGCTCGGCCCGAAAATGCCTAAGGTTGACACTCCGACCGCCGCTCCGATTTGCAAAGTGTCGCTATCATTTGCGACCAATACGTCTGAATCCTGAATCGCAATGGCTATCCTGAGCCAATCCTTGGATCGCATTTGCTGGACGCGTCCGCCCATCTTAACGCCAAGAGCGTTCACCCATGGGGTCTTTCCTCGAGTAATTACCAGAACCCTCGCTCTGGGGAATTTCCCGAGAATGGAAGTAGCAAGCGCTTCGAATCCTTCCCAGCTCAATCCGGGGCGTCTCCCTTCCGGAGCGAGAACGATTCGCGGCGTGCCCGCTATTTCCGACTCGCCGACGGGCCAATCGCTGCTGCTAGACGAATCGAAACGGACGGTCCCTTTCAGTTCTGGCGGGAATCCGAACACGCGACAGAATTCAAGCAGTATTTCCACCGGATGCAATCGCTCCGGTTTTCGTGGAAGGGGCGCCAATTCCCGATAGAAAAGAGTCGCCCCTTCTCGAGCATCGCTTCGCCCTATTTTGCGAATGGCCCTCGCGAAGAATGTCATCAACCCGCTACGGGCCAACCCTTGCATATCCAGAATCGCATCGAAGCGCTCTCGACGCAACTGCCTGCAAAGCCCCCAAAAAGCGGATACGCCTCCCGATCGGTAGAACGCGAAGGTTCGATCCACTGCAGAGCTAGCTCGGACCATCCCTTCGTAGCGACGCCGGGCGACCCACGAGATTTCGATCCCCGGATCGTTTTCCTTGAGCGTCTGAGCGACTTGAAGTCCGTGCATGATGTCGCCCAAGGTGGAAGTCTTAACGATCAACACGCGCTGGGTCGCAATAGCCATAGCCGCATCTCCTCGAGCCGAGCAATCTAACCTTTGAGCTGACGCATCGCTTCGTAAACGGCAATGCCAGCGCTCGTCGCCAGATTCAAGGATCGCAGCGTGTCATTGAAGAGGGGAATCCGCACGCGGCGATCGTTTCCGAATTCCTCATGCATCCAGTCGGGAGCGCCCGACCCTTCTCGGCCGAAGACCAGTCCGTCGCCATCTTCGTACTCAATATCCCAGTACGATCTTCCTCCCTTGGTGGTCATGAGGAACATCCGTTTCGGCCCATCGGGACTCGAACGAAAGGCCTCCCAGTCGTCGTGATGGCGAATGTCGAGATTGTGCCAATAATCCATGCCGCTCCGTCGCAGATGCTTATCGCGGATCTCGAAACCCAACGGGTGGATCAAGTGCAGACGCGACTCGGTAATGGCGCAGGTACGACCTATATTTCCCGTATTTTGGGGAATTTCCGGCTGAAATAGAATGACGTGCAACATGCGAGCCCTGCCGTCCAAGTCCTCGTCCTAGGGGTGGAATCCGTGAACGGAGCAGAGGTGGCGTTTCAACTCCTCGTAGCTCTGGGTTACTGGAATATCGGGGTACTCTTCGGTTATCTTTCGGGTCGGTTTGAAGAAGATGCCCGCGTCCGCTTCCTGAAGCATGCTCAAGTCGTTGTAGGAATCTCCCATGCTGAGGATACGGAAGTTGAGACTTTTTAGGGCGATGACTGCCTTTCGCTTTTGATCGTCCTGTCGCAACACATAGTCCTTAATGCGACGCGTTTCGCTATCGACCGATAGGGAATGGCAGAACAGCGTAGGGCTGCCCAGCTTAGCGATTAGCGGCATGGCGAATTCGCGAAAGGTGTCCGAAAGAATGATCACTTCCACTTGGGCCTGCAGCCAATCGAGAAACGCCTTGGCCCCCTCCAACGGTTCCATGGTCGCGACCACTTCCTGGAAATCCTCCAAGGTCAGTCCATGCTGATCGAGTATCTCCAATCGCTTGCTCATCAACTCATCGTAATCGGCAATCTCTCGAGTCGTGAGCTTCAACGCATCGATACCCGTCTTTTCAGCGAGATTGATCCAAATCTCGGGAATCAAAACGCCTTCTAGGTCAAGGCAGGCAATGGTCATTTTGTCGCTCATTGGAATGGAATCGTTTAGCGGAAGTGGCGCTCTTTCATCGAGCGATCGACGTCCCGCATGACCGCTTTCTTCTTAAGGTCGTCTCGTTTGTCAAAGAGCTTTTTGCCCACGCAAACGCCGATTTCCACCTTTACCAAGGCTTCTTTGAAATAGATGCGCAAGGGGACGAGCGTTTTGCCCCCCGCTTCTACTTGCTTCTTCAGTTTTCGCAGCTCGTGCTTATGCATCAGCAGCTTGCGCTCGCGACGGGGAATATGGTTATTCATCGATCCCCACGCATACTCGTCGATATAGAAACCGTAGATGAAAAGATCGTTCTTAACGAACCGACAGAAACCCTCATTCACGGAGGCCTTCGCTGCGCGGAGAGACTTCACCTCGGTCCCTGTCAATACGATACCGGTTTCGTAGGTATCCTCGACGAAGTAATCCCGCCTCGCTTTCGCATTGCGGATTTCCTTGGGGAGATTGCTCTGGTTCTGCTTCTTGCCTGCCATGGCGCTTGCCCTTCAACGCGGATCGCTCGCCCGCGGCGCCTCCAAAAAAACGCGGCAGTTTCCCGCCGCGCTCTAGAAATTCGAATGAATCCAGTCGATCAGCCCTCGGCGATCTCGTAGCTGATCTTACCCTCGATGATCTCGCGCAAGGCGATATCCTCTGGATTCAACTTTTCCAACGACTCGACCAGGGGACGGTTCCCGTGACGCAATTGCTTCACGCGGCGCGAAACAACGTTGATTAGAATGTTGGGGTCAGTGATGACCTTTTTAGCTTCTTTAATGTAATCGTCTCTCAAAGCGGGTGCCTCCTGTTGAAGAATGGAATCCTGCCTTTTACCTTGAAGCGATAAGGCGTCAAGCGATTATTGCCACATCTCTACCGACTTCCAGAATCCCCAGACGAGCGAAAGCGAAGAGCGATTCTTCGTCTGCTGGACAACGGTTGATTCGAAGAGCCATGCCCAAGCTCTCGCCAAAACGCTCGTCGACGAGCGCCTCGCCGCTTGCGTACAATGGGAGGGACCGATCCAATCCGTCTATAACTGGGAAGAAAAACGCTGCGAATCGAGCGAATTTCGACTCTGGATCAAGCTCGCAGGGGACAGGCTTATCCAAGCCCGGGAACGCGTCTACGCCATCCACCCCTACGAGACGCCCCAGTGGATCGAGATGGAAGCTGCAAAAGTTGACGAAAAGTACTTGAAATGGGCCAGAGAAGCCTCCAACTTACGCGGCTTCCATAAATCGGAACCCATTTAACAGCCATGTCACAGCATCCAAGCTATAAATCTTCCAGCAGCGCTGGGGTAAAGCGCAATGTCCTCAAACGCTTCGAGCGCGTCGAACTACTCAAAAAGCGCGGCGAATGGAAAGACGGCGATCGCGTCGTCGGTCTCAAAAAGACTAAGCCCGCCGAATAAACACGGGCTTGCCCAAGTTTTCGAATTTCCAAAACGTCGTTCCTTTAGGGGAACGACGTTTTTTCATTTTCAAAGCGGGCATCGATTCGCAACGAGCGCATCGACGACGCTCAAACGCGCTGGGGAACTCAGGGCCGCTTTCCGCTTGCCTTGGGCCGCCGCTCGTTGTCGATTGGGAGCCTACTGTTACCCGCGCTTCCCGCGCTCCTCCACTCTTGTTCTATGCTCGCCACTGTCCAAAGCGCCGCATTGCTAGGAATCGAAGCGGTCCCCGTCCTCGTTGAAGTCAATTCCGGCGAAAGCGGCGATCCACGGCTTATAATGGTCGGCCTTCCAGACGCCGCCGTCAAAGAGTCCGACGATCGCGTCTTCTCCGCTCTAGCGAATTCCGGCTACCGAAAGCCGCAAACGCGGACCACGATCAATCTCGCCCCGGGCGACTTGAAAAAGGAAGGGCCAATGTACGACTTGCCCATCGCCTTGGGTATCCTCGCCTCCACCGGTCAGATGGAGACAGACGGATCCCTCGATCGCTACCTGATCGCTGGCGAATTGAGTCTTTCGGGAGCGACCCGCCCGATTCGCGGCGGACTGGCCTTCGCCCTCGAAGCCAAACGCCAAGGCAAGCGCGGCGTTATTCTGCCCATGCATTCGGCGCGCGAAGCCTCCCTCGTTTCCGACATCGACGTCTACGGGGTCGCGAATCTGGATCAAGCCAAACGCTTCCTCGAAGGCGAGCTGCAACTGTCCCGCCACGAAAGCAGCGCGCTTTCCCAAGCGAATGGAGGGTCCTTTGGCATGGACTTCGAGGAGGTCAAAGGTCAGGAGTCGGCTCGCCGGGCCGTAGAGATAGCCGTTGCCGGCGGACACAATTTATTGGTAATCGGACCTCCAGGCTCCGGTAAATCGATGATCGCAAAACGCATTCCGTCGATCATGCCGCTTCCGACCTTGGACGAGTATATCGAAATTCTCCAGGTACAGTCCGCGGCCGGAGCTACCCGACGAGCCAGCGAGATCCGCATGAAACGCCCGTTCCGCTCTCCTCATCATACTATCAGCGACGTGGGCCTGCTCGGCGGCGGAGCGATCCCAGGTCCGGGCGAAATCTCTCTCGCCCACAACGGCGTGCTTTTCATGGACGAATTGCCGGAATTCAAGCGCTCCGCCCTCGAAGTCCTGCGCCAGCCATTGGAAGACGGAGAAGTGACCATCTCGCGGGCCTCCGGGAAAGTGACTCTCCCCTGCAATTTCATGCTCGTGGCGGCGATGAATCCCTGCCCTTGCGGCTACCTCGGCTCCAAGCAAGGCGATTGCGCTTGCGCCCCTACGCAGATACAACGCTACCGCGCTCGAGTCAGCGGACCGCTTCTCGATCGAATCGACATCCATATCGAAGCCCCCGCCCTCGCGATCGAGGAGCTTCGTAACGGAAAACGCGGAGAATCCTCGGCGGCCATGCGGGAACGGATCGAGTCGGCCCGCATCCGACAGCAAGACCGGTTCCGCGATTCCACGCTCGCGATGAATGCCAATCTCTCCGAATCCGCGATCGAAACCCATTGCGACCTGAATTCCGAACTCGGCAGTATCCTGCAACAAGCAATGGAACGGCTCAGCCTTTCCGCCAGAGCCTACAACCGCATTCTAAAGGTCGCCCGTACCATTGCCGATCTCGCGGGATCCGATTCCATCGAAATGCCCCACCTCACAGAAGCGATCCAATACCGTAGCTTGGATCGACGAACGATTGCCTAGAAAGACACCCTGACCGTGGCCCACATTTGAGCGCTTTGGCTATAACCGAGCCAATCGATTGCGTATCGTATCTAAATTCGGGTACAATCAGCCGAATATTTCTTCGTCCTTGAAGAAACGCTTCAATTCCGCCGCGGCCGTTTCCGGCCCATCGGATGCGTGAACGACGTTTCGCATCATATCCGTACCGAAATCGCCTCGAATCGTGCCTTCCGGAGCTTTAGTGGAATCGGTCGGGCCGAGCATATCGCGCACTTTCTGGATGACGCCATCCCCTCGTAGAGCCGCCAGGATCACGGGCCGCGAACTCATGAATGCTTCGATCTCCGGAAAGAAGGGCAACTCCGCCACATGGGCATAGTGTTGGCGCAGGAGCGGCGATTCCAAACGAGCCATTTTAGTGGCTACGATCGCAAAGCCCGCCCCTTCGAACCGTTGCAGAACTTGGCCAGCGAGGCCTTTGTCCATGCAGTCGGGTTTCAGTATGATGAATGTCGTTTCCATCGAATATGTGCTTGGCAAGTGAGACCGTTCAGTGGTCTCGGAAAATCAGTATGCCTTTAGAATGAGAGAAGCGTTTTGACCGCCGAAGCCTAAGCTATTGCTCATGGCCACCTCGACCTTAGCCTCACGCGCTTCATTGGGTACGTAATCCAAATCGCAGTCTGGATCGGGATAAGCGTAGTTGATGGTGGGAGCAATCCGTCCCGTTTGCAGCATCCGAACGCAAGCTACCGTTTCAATACCACCTGCGGCCCCCAACAAGTGACCGGTCATTGACTTGGTAGAACTCATCATGAGCGACTGAGCATGCTCTCCAAACATAGACTTCACTGCCATCGTCTCGAACTTATCGTTGTATGGGGTCGAGGTACCATGGGCATTGATATAGCCGATCTCGTCGGGATTAACGCGACCGGAATGCATGGCCCGTTTCATTGCTCCCTTCAATCCAAGACCCTCCGGATGCGGCGCCGTAATGTGATTCGCATCGCAGGAAGCGCCATAACCGACCAATTCGCATAGAATATTCGCTCCTCGCTTTTTCGCATGCGCCAAAGTCTCGAGAACAATTACGCCGGCGCCTTCGCCCATGACGAAGCCGTCGCGCTCGGAATCGAAAGGGCGACTGGCATGTTCGAAGTCGTCGTTATTCTTCGACATCGCCTTCATCGAGCAGAAGCCTCCGTAGCTGAGCGGAGTGATTGCCGCTTCGCTACCGCCGGCAATCATCACATCCGCCTCCCCCAATCGCAGCGTTTTCAGCGACTCGCCAATTGCGTGGGCCCCCGTCGCGCAGGCGCTGACGATGGAAAAGTTCGGTCCCATCGCGCCTAATTCGATCCCCATGATGCCGGAAGCCATGTTAGAGATCAGAGCGGGTATCATGAACGGCGATACCTTTCGAGGACCGCCTTCAATGAGCTTCCGGCAGTTCTTCTCGATGGTGTCCATGCCACCGATACCCGATCCAATGAAGACACCCACTCGATCGGGGTCTTCTTGATCCATATCCAGACCGGCATGGGCTACCGCCTGCTTTGCGGCCGCAAAGGAAAAGTGAACGAAACGGTCATTTCGACGCGCCTCTTTGGGATCCATGTAGTCGGTAGCGTCGAAATCCTTGATTTCGCCGCCAATCTTGCAGGTAAACTTCTCCGTTTCGAAGGCTTCTACTCTGCTGATGCCGTTCTGGCCGGCGATGAGTCCTTCAAAGAAGGAATCCACATCCAGACCTATTGGCGTAATTGCCCCGAGACCGGTTATTACTACGCGTTGGTTGTCCGCCAAGTCGGTCATAAATACGTCTCGCGAATGATGGGGCGCTCGAACCGAAATCCAAGCGCCACGTTGCGTTTAAGAAAAGGAAAACCAGGCGCGTTACGCTCCCGCTTTGCCCTTGATGTAGGAAATGGTATCGCCAACAGTCTGAAGCTTTTCCGCGTCAGACTCGGGAATCTCGCCATTGATTTCGTCGCTGAACTCTTCCTCGAAAGCCATAATCAACTCGACGGTATCGAGCGAATCGGCTCCTAGATCGTCCAGAAAAGAAGCCTCCGGGGTGATCTGCTCCTCGTTAACGTTGAGCTGGTTTACGATAATCTCTGAGACTCTTTGTTCGATGGTTTTTTCGTCAGCCATTTTGAAGACAGTTTAGGAAATAATTGAACTGAGGAGGGATCACATCGCCATGCCGCCGTCAACGGTAAAAACCTGGCCTGTGATATAATTCGCTTCTTCCGATGCGAGGTACGCAACCATATTGGCAATATCGCTTGCTTCGCCCATACGTTTCAAGGGGATAAACGGCAAAATTCTGTCCATGGCCGCATCCGCGATTTGGGCGGTCATATCCGTCTTGATAAAGCCAGGAGCCACGCAGTTGGCAGTGACGTTTCGCGAGGCCAATTCCTTCGCTAGGCTCTTAGTGAAACCGATCATGCCGGCTTTCGCCGCCGCGTAGTTGGTTTGACCCGCATTGCCCATGATACCGGATATCGAGGTTATATTAATAACCCGTCCCCAACGCTTTCGAGTCATCGGCCTAGCCAGTCCCTTCACCCAGTAAAAACAACTATTCAGATTAGTGTCTACGACGCTCGTCCAATCCTCGTCGCTCATGCGAAACAACAGGTTATCCTTCGTAATTCCCGCATTATTGACTAGAATATCGATGTTACCGTACTCGTTCAATAGCTCTTCGCTCGCCGCGGCGACCGCGCTGGCGTCGGCAACATCCACCGCCTTGGCCACGGCCTTTCCTCCCGCGGCGTTGATCGCCTCCGCCGCCGAGCCACAAGAAGACTCGGAATAGGAAACGCAAATGACGGTCACGCCCGCCTGTCCCAGCGATTCGGCAATAGCGCGACCAATTCCGCGGCCCGCTCCCGTGACAAGGGCAACTTTATTATCATAGGTGAGACTCATACTCTGCTTGATTGTGTTTCAAATGCTCTAGGGGCAACCCGTTAGAAGATTACCGTTTGCGAGCGAACAGTCCTAGTTCCCGGAGCGGGATAGGCAATGCTCGTTTTCATCGTTTTCGAATGCGCCGGCGTATTCGCTACAGGAAACGAAACGCACCCTCCGCCCTGGCATGCCAACGCTAAAAATCGACGAATTAGGCCTTCCTCCTGCGATAAGGGATTGCGCGAGTCGCAGCCTGCCTCAGCATTGACATTTTCAAAGAATGCGATCTCTCGAAACACCAGTACGCGTCCAAAAGTACCTTGCCGATATGGGGGTCTGCTCGCGGCGCGTAGCAGAAGAGCATATCCGCGAGGGAGCCATCACCGTAAACGGCAAGCCCGCCAATTTGGGCGACAAGGTCCAACCCGGCGAAGACGAGGTCGTGTTCGAAGGCCAACGCATCCGACACCGCAAGCAGGGCCAAGTCGTTTTCGCCCTCAACAAGCCCAAAGGCTACATCTGCAGCAATGACGATCCCCACAACGATCGAACCGTTTTCGAACTCGTCCCCAAAGACTATGGAACGCTTCGACTGTTCTGCGCCGGCCGACTCGACAAGGAGAGCGAGGGCTTGGTGATCCTGACCAACAACGGAGACCTTGCCAATAAACTCATGCACCCTTCGAGCCTGGTCGTGAAGCGCTACCATGTCTCCCTCAAGCAACCCTATCCGAAAAGCAAGATCGGCAAACTGGTCAAGGGCGTCGCAATCGACGGGGAACGATTGAAAATAGAGGGCGCTCGATTGCTCGGCAGCCAAAGCAAAGATGCCTCCAAAGAGCTAGACGTTCACATGCACCACGGGAAGAAACGCGAAATCAGGCGACTCTTCACGACCCTTGGATTCGATGTCAAACGTCTGAAGCGCTATCAAATTGGACGCTTCAACATTAAGGGTATGCCTAAAGGCGTCGGCGTCATCCTCCAGCAAAACGAAATTCGAAAACTCTTTCAACAAGACGAATCGCTATGAGAACGCATCCCATAAAAATCCTGTTCGCTATCGCCGTTTCCCTTGGCTTTTCAGGGGCGCTGATAGGACAAGAGTCCATCAATGTCTATCTTAGCCCAAGCTCCGAATCGGCGCTTATCGGCAAGCTTGATTCACGCTCGCTCGCGGTAACGGCCGAATGGCCCGAAAACGCCGAACCGACTCCCAGCTGGCAGCCCATCTATTATCGAGGCGACTTCCTTGTCTACTTGGACAGCGCCGATCTCGGCAAGAACCATTTGCCTGCGCCCGGCTCGCGTTACTTGCTCGCGCCCAATCCTAACGCCACCACGCTCGCGATTGCCACGGACGAGGACAAAGCGGAGATCCTCGAAATCGATCCACGCTACTGTCTCATAAAGCTCGAGACAATCGTCTTGGGATACATTGAAGACCCCGCTGCCATCGCCCCCCCGCCCCTTCCCACCCGCGTCGCTCCAGCCCCCTCGCCCGCAACCCCGCAAGCGAAGCCATCGTTCGAGCCGGGCGATAATTCGACTAAAACGATCGAGGGAATCATCGTCTCGTCCAATTCCTTCGAATTCAAGCGCACCGGCATTCGCTTTAAGCTGATCAATGACAACAATAGGACCATAGCCTTTGTCGATCCGAAGAACCTGCCCGAATACTTGGTATTCACGGATTATATCAATGCCCGCGTGATCGCTAGCGGCCCGTTGACGGAGGGCAAAAACGATACCGATCTCATCTTGAGCGTCCGGAACTTGAAAAAGAAAAATTAGAGGTTTCCAAGACACCCGATTTCGACATAGCTAAACGGATCGAAATGAAAGCAATCGACGGCAAGCGAATCGCGAGCGAAATCGTAGAAGAGCTCACTGAAAGAGTCGGCTCTATAGTAGGCCCGAAACCGTGCATTGCCTTCATTCGAGTGGGAGAAGACCCGGCCTCCGTCTCCTATGTGCGCGGCAAGAATCGAACCGCGGAGAAAATAGGAATCACCCCTTTGCTCTTCGCATTCGAAGAATCGATTAGCCAAGAGGAATTGAACGCCAAAGTCGACGAGCTCAACGCAGACTCATCCGTAAACGGAATCCTGATACAATCCCCCCTCCCTGGACACCTCGACGAACAAGTCGCTTTCAATCGGATCGATCCGAATAAGGACGTCGACGGCTTTCACGTAGTCAATGCCGGTCGAGTGGTACAGGAAGATCGCGATGGCTTCGTTTCCTGCACCCCTGCGGGCATCATTGAAATCTGTATGCGAGAGGGTATAAGCCTTGAAGGCAAGCATGTGGTGGTCCTGGGACGCAGCCTTATAGTCGGCAAAACCTTTTCCCTCCTCGCTATGCAGAAAGGCAAACATGCGAACGCTACCGTAACGGTATGCCACTCCCGCACCCGCAATTTGAAGGAGATTACCCGCCAAGCAGACGTACTCGTAGCCGCGATCGGGCGTCCAGAAATGGTTACCGGCGATATGATCAAGAAGGGGGCTGTCGTTATAGACGTCGGCATCAACCGAGTCGAGGATTTGTCAAAGAAAAGAGGATACAAGCTTGTTGGGGATGTCAATTTCAGCGAAGTGGAACCCATCGCCTCCCGAATCACGCCTGTTCCGGGAGGAGTCGGGCCCATGACCGTGGCTATGTTGATGAAAAATACGGTCAAGGCCTTCGATCTTCAAAACGACTAGCAAAGCGAACCCAACCCCAACTCTACTTTCCAAATGACCAATAACGCCATTCCCTCCGGAACCGTTCTTGTCGTCGATGACGAACCAGTGAACGTCCAACTGCTTCAACGCAAGCTGCAATGGGACGGATTGAATGTGCTGGCCGCTGGCGATGGGCAGACCTGTTTGGATATCGCCAAGGAAAAGCGGCCCGACCTTATTCTGCTCGATGTAATGATGCCCGGCATGGATGGCTTCGAAGTCTGCCTAAAGCTGCGCGAAGACGAACGGACGAAGTCCATTCCCGTCATCTTCGTGACCGCTCAGAATTCCAAGGAAGGCAAGCTCGAGGGGCTTCAGGCCGGGGCCGTCGACTACATCACCAAGCCGGTCGACTTGGAAGAAACGACTGCTCGCGTTCGGGCTCAGTTGAAATACCACGCGATCAATAAGGAAAACGTCGAATTGACGCGCCGACTCGGCGAATCGCGACGCGCTGCCGCGATCGGCGCCCTCACCCAAGGCATTGCCCACAACTTGAACAATATGCTGGGGGTCGTCATGGGCTATTTGGAATTGGCCAAGGCCAATCACACCGACCCGGAAAAGGTCCTCAAGAATATCGCTCGCGTGGAAAGCGCTGGCAATCGAATCGTCGGTATCATCAAGCAGCTAAGCGCGGTCGCGTTTACGACCCGTCTCGCCCTAAATGCCATCTCAATCGAGCGCCTCATCAATGGGAGCATCCATCGAGCGCAGGAAGAAACAGGCGAAACGCTGCAGATCGAAGTTCTGAACGAACTTCCATTCGAAGAAGCTCGAACCAATATCGAAGCGTTCGAAGATGCTTTCTCGAAACTGCTCGTTAACGCCTGGGAAAGCTACGATAACGACAGCCTCTCTCGACCCATTCGGCTAACCGCCCGACTACTCGACGAGAAGACCCTCGAATTCGTAATTGAAGATCAAGGACGCGGTCTCGATCCGGAAATCGAAGATAACATGTTCGAGCCTTTCGTCAGTTCCAAGAACACAGTCGGCGTGGGCATGGGTCTCACCGTCGCGCGTCACGCTTTCCGCACCCTCGGAGGGGATGTTTGGGTTAAATCCGGCGATCCGCTGGGAGCAGTTGCCACCGTAAGCCATCCGATCCGAGAAGAATCGCCCGCAAAGCCATGAAAACGGGATTCATCGGAGCGGGCAATATGGCGCGAGCCATGATCGCCGGGCTATTGGACAAAGGGCTGTTGTCAAAGGGCTCCCTTTCCTGCGTATCCGGCTCTGGGAAGACCGCCCAGTCCCTAGCGGAGAAAACCGGGATCGGACGCGCCGCCACGCGACTCGAACTGCTTCAGGACTCTCAAACCATTGTCTTGGCGTTCAAACCTCAGCATTTGGATACGATCTCCAGTGAGGAGGGGGCTGCCGCGGAAGATCGACTCGTCGTGTCCGTTCTCGCGGGACGTTCCATGGAATCGCTTCGCGCCGCCTTCCCGCTCGCTCGAAATATAGTGCGCGTTATGCCCAACACACCCTCTCGAATTGGACAGGGCGTGAGCGCCTATTGCTTTCTCGAATCCCCGAGCTCCAGCGATCGGCAATGGGTCGAAGCGCTACTCGGAGCGCTGGGAACTTATCACGAAGTTCGCGAAGAGCAAATGCACGTCGTGACTGCGGTCAGCGGCTGCGGCCCGGCTGTGTTTTTTCAGTTCGTCAATTTCATTGCGGACGCTGCCTCCAAACGCGGGCTGGACCGCAATACCGCCACGCAGCTAGCGATCGAAACCGGAGTCGGCTCCTTGAATCTAATGGCTCAAAGCGACCGGAGTCCTGCCGAATTAGTGGACGAGGTGGTTTCTCCCAACGGCGTCACCCACGCTCTGCTGACCAGCCTATCCGAAAGCGAATGGGCCCGCATCATAGACCAAGGAATGGACGCCGCCGTCAAACGTTCGATCGAACTCTCTTAGCCTCAGGGGGTTCCAGGCATCTGGGTGATGGGATCGCCCACGCGGAACGAACTAGCGAGTTTCCGAGTCCTTGAGCAAAAAGTACCGACCTTCATTTCCGTGCCTCCTCAGACGCAACAAATCTTTCCGCTTCGCGATTGACGAGTAATGAGCAATCAAAGAGCGACGTTCCAACTCGCTATTTTTCGGAATAGAACCTCGGTGAGCCAATCGTCCATGCCAAATAAGGACGTCTCCTTTTTTAGCTTCGAATCGTTCTATAGTCGAATTCGTCTCCTCGATCTTACGGTCAAACAACCCCGTAATGAGCTTTTCCGCATGCAGAAGCCATCCGGTCTCGAATCGACTCTCCTCAGGCAATAACGCTTGCACCTTGCTCCCACGTATAAGCGGCCATTTATGGGAGCCTGGGACGAATTCGAAC
The DNA here is from genome assembly GCA_965655705.1 of Candidatus Pelagisphaera sp. Classification (GTDB taxonomy): domain Bacteria; phylum Verrucomicrobiota; class Verrucomicrobiia; order Opitutales; family Opitutaceae; genus Pelagisphaera. Next base: position 63,811 of record CBFHHM010000005.1, on the reverse strand, counting down.
AACCCGCTATTGGGATCCGTATCTTCTAGGGCAATCCAATCTGCCGCGTAGTGGCAATTGATATACGAAGGATTGAGATAGTCGTCTTGGTGCCAAGTCCACGACGTCGATCGCCAAACGGTTAGGGCTAAGTTCAATCCCATTGGTTCGCCAATTAGCAATTTGATTGTATCCATCAACGGACCAAAACAAGCGATATCGCGCGTTAGGGACTCAAGAGTGAAGGGCAAGGTTCGTTCCAGCCATGGGGGCCACACCTCTTTTTATGCTATCCGAAACATAAACTTTAATCGCTTCGTCGGGCGCAAAGGCGTTTACCTTCAAATATCCATGCTCACGCCAATGCAGAGTGGCTTCGTTTAGAACGGCATCCGGACCCGGATCAACTCGATCCAAAGGAGGTTTTTCGGAATCGGGAGGCGTCTCGCAAAGCGAATCGAAGCTTGTCCGATACAAGTTTGTAGTCCGATTTTCAGAATGGCAGAGAAGATCTCAACGACTTGGCGATGCAGCTATTTTTCGATATGAATAAGACAACCCCTAGTCGAAATAGGACTGTAATTCGCTCGCAGTCCATGGAGCCCGCGAGCCTATTTCCGCGCGCACAGCTGCCACTTCTTCCAGGGTCACTTCGCTTGCTTCGTTGCCCCAACTTTGCCGAATATAAGTCAAAAGACCTGCTAGTTCGTGGTCTTTCATGCTCGCTCCGAAGGCAGCCATCACTCCATTGTACTCTTTACCCTTTACGGTTACGGGGCCCACCAGACCCGCGAGCAGAATCTTAACGCTCAGAGAGGCGTCCTCGTGAATGACATATTCGGAGCCCGCCAATGGTGGATTCAATCCAGCAGGGTCCCCTTCTCCATCGGCTTGGTGACATCCTACGCAGGCCATCTTTGTGTATTGATTTTCACCGATCGCAAAATAGTCGTACTCTACAGGTCCCATTGGCCGATCCTGCCATTCCTGATACAATGCTATATACGCTCGATCGTGAAGGTACATTTGAGGATCGTCATTCCCCATGTAGCGTCGCTCGTAGAACCAAGCGAAGATCAAGGCTACCATCAGCGCGATCGCCGAAAAGAAAAGAACAGGCGAATCTGAAAAGAACGGTTCGCGGCGAATGCGCTGGTGAGTTTTGACGAGACTCTCGTCGCTCGCCTGTCCCTCATCCAATTCCGGGATGTTGTCGTGTTGCGATTCGTCAATCATTAGTTCGCATTCTCCAAGGCAATCGCCAGCTCCTCGGCCATGACATCGTTAGACTTTGGAGCCTCCTCCAAATCGTAGTCTGTCTTGAGACTTTTCATGTAGGCAGCGAGCGCTTCCGCCTTGCGGGTCGGAAGGACTTCGAAGCCCTCTTCGACCGCAAACCCTTGGGGCAGCTTAAGCGCCCGAATGCTGGCCTCGCCCACGATCTCTCGCTTTTCGAAGAGAAACGGCAATGCCGGCATGTTCGTGCCTTTGGAAGCAATTTGCGGATTATAGAAATGGAGCAAATGCCATTCCGCGTCGGGGCGACGTTTGCCAACATTCGTAAGATCCGGACCCAAGCGCTTCGTCCCGATCAAAGCAGGTTGTTCGTCGATGTAATCGCGCGCGACCGATTGACGGTCTCCCCAACCGCGAGCGATGTCCGATCCCGTTGCCACCCGCACCTGTTGGGTATGGCAAGCGATGCATCCCAATTCCTGATAAACCAACTTGCCCTGAGCGGCCGCGCCTTTGGTTTCGCGTGGAATCACGCCTCCTTGGTCTGCATCGTAAATGGGGGTAAGGCGACCAGTCTCCTGCATCGACTTGTTAATGACCAAAGCCCAAGTCAGCGATAACAGGATAAATACGCCGAGAAATATGAATGGTCCGCGGTTCATGAGGCCGTGTACTCCAGTTCAGGCGCCTCTTCGATGAGGCTGGAAGACGCTTCCTTCTCGGAACGGTTCGACAAGAGCATCCAAAAGAAAGTCACATTGCTGGCAATCGCTCCAATTAGGAATAGCGAGAGTCCCATTGACGTTAGAAAGTAGCTACTGCGCATGGTATTTACCACCGAAAGCATGTCCGAAGTGCTGCCATTCATCAGATCGCCCTGCTGAATCCCGCCTGAGATCAATCCGATCGCAACAATCGTCACCCCGAGGACCTGCGTCCAGAATTGCAGGTCGACTAGGGTCGACGAAGGCAATTCCTTGTTGAGAAGGCGCTGGAGAATAAAATAGAGAGCGCCGGAAAAAGTCATGCCTGCGAACCCGAAAAAAGCCAACTGGCTCACACCTGCATCGAAGACGGAAAACTGTACGACATCCTGGGACATTCTCAGCGCTCCGAAGATTTTGAAGCACATCGTCGCCAGGAAGAGCAAGACTCCTGCAAACAGGAAGCGCGCCGCAGCGGAATCCCAAATGGCGCTGAACCGCTTGAAGAGACAGGAAAGAAACTGGATAGCGAAAATGGTCGTAGGAAAAATCAATCCAAAAGCGGCCACGATTCCCGTGGAAGCCACCCAAACTGGAATGGGTCCGTTGACGACCTTGGCGGCGCCCGCGATGCTAGCGCACAAAATCCAGGCCCAAAATGCGATATTCGCGTAACGATAGCCTACCACAGTAACGCCTAGCGTCTTGGGTATCATATAGTAAATCGTCGCGAGAGCGAGAGGCGCGATCAGCAAACCGAATACGCCTTCGACATACCAGGCATTGGCCAGGCTTTGAAACGCGCCTTGAGCGGGCGAGCAAACCAACATGATTTGAGCGCCGCTGTAAATCCAAGCGAAGGAAAGCAAAGCCGCCAAGATCCACCATTGCGATGCGTAGGTCGATCGGTAGACGCGAGCCCGAAACGCGAGGAAGCACCAGAGTCCGATCGCCAGAAACGAAACGAACATTACGAGCGCAGCATATGCGGGAAATTCAAGCAGTCGATACGGCAACTGATCGCCAATAAGAATGCCGATCGAACCAATCATAACCGCGGCATTCCATACGCTCGTCGCAATCGTCAGGAAGATGCTGCCAAATAGAGGGGAGCCTCCAAGCCGGCCGAGTAAGAAGATTGCGCAAGCCAAGCCGGCGTTGAAAAGCCAGCCATATACCAAGGTGTTCCAAAAGATGGGCTCGACTTTGCCATAGGTTAGATGAGCGCTGTCTCCGAGAAAGCCAGGCGTATGCAACTTGATTGATGCCATGAGCCCGAATACAGTCGCAATCAGCATCCACACCAAAGAAGCCTTGATGAGGGATAGCGCCGGGAAACGGATGGAGGCATCGATCGAGCGCTGAGCCTCGCGATTCTTCTCATCGCCCTCTAGGTTCGGGCTAAGCGAAGAACAAATATTTCCAATCAAACTCATGTTCGTATGTACAATTCGATACGAGGGAGATCGTTGCGTCTATCGCGCGTTCTCCGCGATCACCAATTCCTTGGCCCGACTGATCGGCAAGCGGACCTTGCCCGTAGCTGGATCAAGGACCGAATAGCTAGCAAGCTTGTCGGTCGCAGTGGCTTGATGCTCCGCGAGCGAAGGACGTTCGATTAGTTCTTCGGCAGAAGTTTCGTCGGCGCTTTTATGCGTTTTGTTAACCAGGAATCCAAAGACCAGGAAAGCTCCCAGAATGGCGACCACGGTTGGGAAAGCGCTGCGTGACGGTGTTTGCGCGGTATGGCTCATCGTTAGTCGATTAATGGTTGTGATTCAGGCAATCCTGGATACGCGGATCGCGAACTGGAATGATTTTAGTTTTCGAGTAGCTGCTCCAATAAGCCCAGAGCAAGATGCCCCCTGCTCCAACGATGCCCGAAACGTACCACACAATATTAAGCGGACTCGAGAACATCTGGAAGACATGCCCGTGATCGTCCTTCAAGGACGGCAGGACATTGAAGAAGACATCGAGAACGTTCATGCTCAATAGCCAGCAAGCCATGAAGGTCATCGCCTTATAGCTAGTCTTCAATGGAAACTGCAACATGTAGAGGAACGGGAAAAGGAAATAACCAAAGATGAGCAGCATCGAAATCGGCCACCAGATGCCTTCTTCGCGATCATTGAACCAGAAGGTTTCCTCCGGAATATTGGCATTCCAAATCAGAAAATACTGAGAAAAGGTGATGTACGCCCAAAACACGGTGAACGCGAATGCAAGCGTCGCCACATCGTGCAAGTGCTTCGTATTGAAGATACCCTTCAGCGGTCCTTTCGCCACCAAGAAAGCGCAAGTCAACAGCATGACGGCCAAGGCCGCTCGCATCGCGCTAGCGAATGCCCATACTCCAAACATCGTGGAGAACCAATGGTACTCCAAGCTCATGATCCAATCGAACGCTGCCGCAGTCCAGCTCAAGGCCACCGCGATCAGGCCGATCGCCGCGTGCTTGCGGCTGGAGAAGGTGTGCTCGGCAGCTCCATCTTCGTCCTGAGAGAATGAGTTCCGGCGAAACGCCCAAGCGAAGTAGGACCAGATGGAGAAGCAGAGGATAACGCGAAACCAGAAGAAGCCTTCTGAAAGCCACCAGGTCTTCTTTTGGTAGAGAATATCCGACCCTACCGTGCCGTGCCCATGCAGGGAGGCGTCCTCATTCATCCAAAGCCAAATCAAACCTTGGTCCTTCAGATAGGTTAGGGCGAATAGCGGAATGAAAAGGATGCCCATATAAGGAAGCGCCGAAATATAGTGCTCCGCTTGCCGGCGCACGATAACGGACCACTCCGCATCGAAAATGTGGTGTATCATCACCAGAAACAGCATTCCAATGGCGATCGACGTAACGAAGATCAGACCGATCAGGTAGGACCAGGCCGCCAACTGAGTATCAACGAAGAAGCCGATCAGCGAGACCGCAAGGCCAAGGCCGCCAATCAGGAGCCACTTCTTAGGATTGGGATTGAAGTCGTCGCTCATAGTCCGAGCTCCTCTCTCTTGGCAGGAGTCAAATCTTCCGCCTTGCCGTTCGCAGCGCGTTGCAGCGCCCGTACGTACAAGACCACATTCCAACGGTCCTCGACAGAAAGGCGATCCCCGTAACCGAGCATCGTATTCTTGCCGTTCTTGACCACGTCGTAAAGGGCGCCGTCAGTATAGTCGACCAAACGCTGATCGGTTAGATTCGCAACGGTGATCATTCCGTATTGCTTGGTGATGCCCTCGCCGTCGCCCGCTGCGCCGTGACAGACCGCGCAGTAGATATTGAAGCGATCTTCTCCGCGAGCCATAGCGTCGTTGTCGACGTCAATCGGAAATCCTTTTCCGAAGGCATCGCCCTGCTTGCCGGTGGCCTTGTATTCGTCGGCGATATACGTGCCGCGAGCAACCGTGCCATCAACTGGAAGACGATCCGTTCGTCCGTCCGCGAAAAAGCCGCTCTCACCCTGGGGATCATACCTCGGCATGCGGTCCATATCCGGGAACACTTCGATCGGCGGCTTGGTCGACTTGCCGCCACGCGGTCCGAGAATGGACAACGCGCCGACAACGCCTAGGATGAAAATGAGATAAACGTAACGCATCGAAATTACTCCTCCAATTCTCCCACTTCAACAGGTTCGAGTTCGTTGAGGAAGGCGCGCGTCTTCTCTTCATCGAACTGCGGATCCGCATTCTCGATGTAGAGGAAGAAGGTGTCGTCCGAACTTTGGGCCACATCCTTATGCTTGAGCATTGGATGATAGTGGCGCGGCAGCTTATTGAGAATGAACATGCCTCCGATCGACGCGAACGCCGAAAAGAGAATGGTCAGCTCGTAGGAAACCGGAAAGGCGAATTGTGGGCTGAAGTAAGGCTTGCCCCCTACGATCAGCTTGTAGCCATCCATGTAGGGAAGACTCAAATCGGATCCTCCCATAAAGAAGATCATCGTCATACCCAGGGTGAGACCCAAGGTGCCCCCTACGATAGTAAAGCGCGGAACGCCCGAGCGCTTAAGTCCCATCGCGGGATCCATACCGTGGATCGGGAAAGGCGTAATGACGTCCCAATTCTTGAAGCCAGCATCTCTCACCTTCTCTGCCGCATGCATGATGTCGGCAGGGGTATCGAATTTAGCGATAAGTCCGTGTTGTTTAGCCATTGTCGGAGAGCGTCGCCTTGAATTAGTGCTTGTGAGGATCCGCCTGAGGAGTGACGGCCTTAATTTCCGCCATTGCCATCAGAGGCAGGAAGCGGAGGAAGAGAAGGAAAAGCACGGAGAAGACTCCGAAGGTTCCCACGTAGGTGAAGATGTCAATAATGGTCGGCGAGTAGTAGCCCCAGCTAGAGGGAACGAAGTCGCGGGTCAAGGTGGTTACCGCAATTACGAAGCGTTCGAACCACATTCCGATGTTGACGAAAATGGAGATGATCCAAACGAAGGCCGCATTCTCGCGGATCTTCTTGAACCAGAAAAGCTGCGGCGAGATGACATTGCAGGAGATCATGATCCAGTAAGCCCATGCATAGTTGCCGAACGCGCGATTCACGAATGCGAAAATTTCGAAGTCGTTCGCTCCATAGGCCGCTATGAAGAACTCCATGCCATACGCATACCCAACCATGGTTCCTGTGGCCAAAACGATCTTGGTCATGCAGTCGATGTGGTACTGCGTGATGAGATCCTCGAGACGGTAGATCGCCCGCAGCGGCAGCATGAGCGTCAGTACCATGCCAAAACCTGAGAAAATCGCTCCCGCGACAAAGTAAGGCGGGAAGATCGTGGTGTGCCAACCAGGAAGCAGAGAAATCGCGAAATCAAAAGATACGATCGTGTGAACCGAAAGTACGAGCGGCGTCGAGAGACCGGCCAACAGTAAGTAACACATTTCATAGTTGCTCCACTGGCGATTCGATCCACGCCAGCCCATGGAGAAAATCCCATAGAGGAATTGGCGGATTTTAGTCGTCGCCCGATCGCGAACGGTTGCCAAATCAGGGATCAAGCCCACATACCAGAAGAGTACCGAAACCGTGCCGTAGGTGGAAACAGCGAAGACGTCCCACAAGAGCGCCGATTTAAAATTCGGCCAAATCGCATTCGCGTTAGGGATTGGAAAAAGAAACCAAGCCATCCAGACGCGACCGACGTGGAATACCGGAAAAATCCCCGCGCAGACAACCGCGAAGATCGTCATCGCTTCTGCTGCCCGATTGATAGACGTTCGCCATTTTTGACGAAGCAAACAGAGGATCGCCGAGATCAGCGTACCCGCGTGGCCGATACCAATCCAGAATACGAAATTGACGATCGCCCAGCCCCAATTGGCAGGATTCGACAACCCCCAGACACCCGTTCCCGTTGAGACGAGGTATGCGAGGCCCATAACCGTAAACGATGCCGTGGCGCAGGCGATTACGAAGCTCACCCACCACCAGGTCGGAGTTTTTTCTTCGACGATTCCGCAAATCTTCTCGGTAATCCAACTGAAGCTGCGATCGTTGTCGACGAGGGCGGGACGAGGGATATCGACGGGGTTGACCTCGTCGAGAATCGCCGGCTTCGCTTCGCCTGTTACTGCATGCGCGTTAGCCATTAGTGCGCCCCTCCATTTTCATTGTGGGTGTCGGAATGTGTTTCATGACCGTGGTCATCATGTGAATCGTGGCCGCCATGATCGTCGCCGTGATGCGGGGTCGCCGCGTCGTACTCGCCCTTGGTGAGCGGCTGATCGTAGTAGTCCGGCATTTTCGGATTCGGATTGCGGAGCTTGGCTAGGTAGGCGGTGCGCGGTCGGGCATTGGTGTAGCCCAACACGTCGTAGCTGCGTTCGTTGGCCTGCAACTTGGAAACGCGGCTGTTCGGGTCGCTGATGTCGCCGAACTCGATCGCATCCGTCGGGCAGACTTGCTGACAAGCGACCTTGATCGTTCCGTCCGGAACCTTCACGTCGTTGCTGTCCTGCGCCTTCACCTTTTGAGCGATCTTGGCGTGTTGGATACGCTGCACGCAGTAGGTGCACTTTTCCATCACGCCGCGCATGCGAACCGAAACGTCCGGATTCTGAGCCATTTGAACCAGCTCGGGCATCCCTTTCGGGGCGAGCGGACCTTCGTAGAGGCGGTCCAGCGGACGTTGCTGGTAATCGAGGAAGTTGAAGCGACGCACCTTGTACGGGCAATTATTGGCGCAGTAGCGGGTACCGATACAACGATTGTAGGCCATCGTATTGAGGCCTTCTTCGTCATGCACCGTCGCATTGACCGGGCAAACCGTTTCGCAAGGCGCCGTTTCGCAATGCATACAGGCGATCGGCTGAAGCGAAACCTGAGGATCTTCCGGTATCGCCGACAAATCGTCCGTATTGCTGGAAGCGAAATAGCGATCCATACGGATCCAGTGCATTTCGCGACCGCGGCGCACCTGGTCGCGCCCGACGATTGGAATGTTGTTTTCGCTCTGGCAAGCGACCACGCAGGCGTTGCAACCGGAGCAGACATTGAGGTCGACCGTCATGCCCCATTGATGAACCCCTGCATGATCCGGATGCTCGTACATGGAGCCGCCCCGTGGGGTCACCTGAGAGCGTTCCTGGACGGACATGCCCTTGTCCTGGCCGAGAACTGGCGGAGAGTGGCTTTCCATGCCCATGGAATCCACCCAATGCGGGTCCTTGGCATAGTCGTCGAGATTCGATTCGCGAATGATAGCACGGCCTTCCATCGACCAGTGCTCTTGCGTATTCGCCAACTGAATCAAATCGCCTGTCAGTTCAATCGTTCCGCCAGAGGCGAAGGTCGCGCTGTCAGAAGAACGCAATTCGTAGGCGCTAAAGCCCGAGTTCGTTCCGATGCGGCCCGTACGCGTCCGCCCATAACCCAGTGGCAAAACGATCGAGTAGTCGTCGAGGCCCGGAAGAATCTGGATACCGCCTGTAATCGTCTTTCCACCTACCGCGACCGTAGCCACTGGCGAGTAGGATCGGCCGTCCTTAACCACGTTCGGATTCTTGCGCGTGATCTGCAGCAGTGAATCCTGAGCGACGATATCGAGTTCATTGCCCAATTTAGGGCTCACGAATATCGCATTGTCCCAAGTGATCTTGGACATGGGATCCGGGCACTCCTGGAGCCAGCCGTTATTGATGAAACGACCGTCATCGACGCAAGCGTCGTTGGCGAATACCACTTCCAAATTGTCCTTGCCAGAAGGAGCAGCGGGTACGCTCGCATCGCTCAGGGCTTCCGCGAGGCGCATGCCCGATACGAGAGAACGCTTGGCCTTGTACCGCGAATCCGAAAGAAATCCGTCGTGCAAGAACTGATCGAAGCCGCCCTTGCCCTTCGCGCCTGCCTTTTGCAGCGTCGCGTAGACTAGACTGTGGCCATCGGTATTCTCTTCCCCAACCAGGCGACCGAGCAATTCGACTTCGGAAATACCGTCGAAGAGCGGCATAATCATCGGTTGCTGGGCAACGATGTCGCCCGCGTAGGTACGGCCATCGCCCCAAGCCTCTAGGAAATGGGCTTGCACGAAGTGGTAAGTGGACTTCTCCGACGTTTCGTCGTCGTAGTAGCCGAGACGCAACACCGAGCCGACCTTTTCGAGCTTGCCGCCGAAATCGAGTTCTGCCGGCGCGTTGTAAACTGGGTTGCCGCCAGCGATGATCAGGGTCTCTACGGAACCCGCATCAATTGCCGCAGCGAGATCTTGGATACTCGACGACTCGTCCGCATCGACCTCGACCAGATTGACCGTTTTGCCGAGATTGCCGAGCTTCTCGTTGATGAGGAGCGCGATGGCATGAGCCTCCTTGCTTAGTTGAGGCCCTGCGTAAACAAGACTTTCGCCTTTGTGGTCAGCGAGGTCAGCGATGGCGCCCTTGATCCAGTCATTGGACTTAGCATCCAAACTGGCTGAGAGCGATTCGAAAATCGGTTTCAACGCATCGCCTTCAACGCCCAACTCTATCTCTAGGGCGGCGGCCGCGAGAAGCGCAGTCGCTCGGCTGGAAGCGATACGCAGACGATGGTCGGCCATTGCGCCCGTTAGGGAGAAGCCGCTTTCCGCTACGTAGAGGCGGTTCATCGAATCATGCGAATCGAGCACGCGACGCCCGTTGGCGAATTGCTTGCTGAATCCCATCGCTCCAGGATCGTCGCCGAGAAAATCGCCGGCAATGCTGAGGATACGCTCGGCATTGGAAAGATCGTACTTCGGCTCCAGATCCGCGCCAGCTACTATGCTAGCAGCCTGCTTGCCGTTATCGGTCGCGACGGGCTCGTATTCGGCCCAGGTCGCTTGAGAACACGCTTTGAGAAATGCCTTCTTAAGGCGAAGACGCGTAGGAGATGATGACTTTTCGGTGAGAACCGCAACGCCCTTGCCCTTGGAGGCGCCGATGGAATCCTTCAGTCCGGAAATAACATCGAGAGCCGCTTCCTTGGAAAGATTCGCCCCGTCCTGGGTGTAGCGGGTCGAACGATCCGGATCGTAAAGTTCGAGTACGGACGCCTGAGCCTTGAGGCTGGTGCCTCCGTTGTACTCTTTGTAATCGCTATTGCCTTCGATCTTGGTCGGACGACCCGCATGGGTTTCGACGAGCAAAGGAAGGCTTTCGCCACGCAGCGAGAAGGAGCTCGCATAGTAGAGAGGCTGACCGGGAACTTGATACTCCGGAGCCTTGGAGTGAGGCAGAATCCGCGACTCGGGGCGGCGGCAACCCGTGAAGCCGACGCCTCCCAGAGCGAAGGACGCCGCCATGATTTTGAAGAAGTGGCGACGATCGACCTCGTTCATTTCAGACGCTTCGACACCGAACTCGCGGTGCGCATGCTCGAGAAATTCCGGCGATTGAGACAAGTCGTCGAGACTGCGCCAATAGCGCGGTCCGGATTGCTCGGCCTTGGTAGCGGGTGTTGCGTTGTTCGGTTTCATCGGTGGCAGCCTGAACAGCTTAGCGGCGGGTTGACGTTCCACTCGTCGACGAATTTTTTGCCGTCTTCGAGCTGGCCTTTCTCTCCGCCTGGGTGAACCCAATCGAGATTGGTCACTTCCGCGACAGGACGAATATTCTCTTCCGGATGGCGGTGGCAATCCAAGCACCAGCCCATACTCATGGGCTGGTCGTGCTTGACCACTTCCATTTCATCCACGCGACCATGGCATTCCACACAGGAAATCCCGCGATTCACGTGAACGGAGTGATTAAAGTAAACGTAATCAGGCGTCTCGTGGACGCGTACCCATGGAACCGGCTCGCCGGATGCATAGCTGGCCCGGACCGGTTCGAGCAACTCGCTATCGGTCTTGATCATACTGTGGCAAGACATGCACGTGCCCGCCGCTGGAATGTTGGCGTGACCGCTTTCCTCTACCTTGCTGTGGCAATAGCGGCAATCCAAGCCGAGCTCTCCGACATGGAAGCTATGATCGTAAGGAACGGGCTGCAAGGGCTCGTAGCCTACGCGAGTATAATTTGGCGTCGCATAATAGGTGACACCGGAAACGACCGCAGCTGCTAGGATGAAAAGGAAGACGATAATCTTCAACGGCAGCGCGTTGGACCACTTTGGGAACGTGTTTGACATGGCGCGAAATTCTTTGTCGCCCGCTCTCTACTATTATAGGAGCGAACTATGCTAGAGGAGCGTTCTCTCGCGAGACCGCTTTAGGATCTTGGCGCAGCTTAAAGGCAGCTGCAACTCGTTGTGACTCGGAAGCCGCAGTGCGACGTCGACCCAGCCATTTTGGCAATGCAATTGCTGCGGAGAACGCAGCAACGACTTTGAAAAGGAAAGATTTGCGGGATTTATCGGAACTCACGGGAGAATCTATCGTCGATTATAAAGTTCGGGAGTGAAGGAAAGCGCGCCTAAATAGCAAATAAAATTTAGGCCGGAACGCCAACTGTAGAGCACATTATTAGCAGTCCCATTTTCAGGGGACTGAAAATCTAATAGGAATTGGCTAAAATCCTGTAAAGGAATGTCTGATTTCAGGAGCCCCAGGCTCGCCAAGTTCATGCCTCAGGCATCGATAAATTGCCCATCCTGCATTCGCAATATCCGATCGCATTTCTCAGCCAGCTCCGGATTGTGGGTGACCAATAATACCGCCTGCCCCTTTTCCTTGGCCAACCGCGTAAGCGAATCGAAGACCATCATCGAATTCTTGACATCCAAATTGCCCGTGGGTTCGTCGGCTAGCAGGACTCCCGGCATGTTGGCCAAGGACCGAGCGATCGCTACGCGCTGCTGCTCTCCGCCCGAAAGCTGTGAGGGCAAGCGGTGCGTCTTATCGCCAAGGCCTACGTCCTTCAGGAGCACGTGGGCCCGCTCTTCCATTTCCCTCTGGCTCAGGCGACCGAGCTTGCGCATCGGCAGCATTACATTTTCGGCAGCGGAAAACTCGGGTAGCAAAAAGTGAAACTGGAAAACGAAGCCGATATGCTCTCCGCGGATACGCGTATGCGCGCCGTCCTTGTCGGCCGGTACCGCCTCCCCCATAATTCGAATATCGCCGGAATCCTGGCGGTCCAGCAATCCAAGCAAATACAGCAGCGTACTCTTGCCACAGCCGGATGGGCCTACAATGGCTGAGACCTCGCCTCGATAAAGTTTCAAACTTACCCCTCGCAGGACATGGACGCGCATTTCGCCCTCTCCCAGATGCTGGTGTATATCACTGCACTCAAGAGCGACTTCTTGATTGAAATTCTCGGACTCCGTCATGTCGCCGTTCCTCTAATTACATCCCCCGGCACCAGTCGAGCCGCCCGGCGGGCAGG
>CBFHHM010000005.1:27605-51015 GCA_965655705.1 Candidatus Pelagisphaera sp. | reverse complement strand
CGCCAAACTGGCGATCATAACGATCACGCTGGCGGATAGCACCGCTTGCAAATAGTGCCAGCCAGACCAATTTACTTCGAAATACTCGGTCGCGAAAATGCCCGACAGCGGCATTGGAACACTCGAAATGCCAAAGGTCACTAACGCTCCCATACCGCACCCCAGTATAGTGCCGCAAACGAGTACGATAGCTCCCTGCCAAAGGAAGATACTCGAGATATCGCTACGCGTGTACCCCATCGACCGCAAAATCGCGATCTCTCGCGTTTTGTCCATGACGATCATAAATAAAGTGCTGAACATGCCGAGACCGGATACGATGATGATCGTAGAGACCGTTATCGCCGCCGAAACCTTGAGCGTCTTGAAGAGCTGCAACCAAGACTTTTCGCGATGTTGCCACGGCGCCGTAAAGTGATTGGCGACGATTTCGATCATTTTCGCGTCCACCATCGCATGCTCGCGGTCGAAAACGCTCACTTGGATGAAGCTCACCCCGTGCGGCTTCTTCAGCAACGATCGAGCCGCGCTCGTATGCGTGAAGAGGCGCGACTTGTCGATTTCGGATACGCCCGTCTCGAAAATTGCGGATACCTTAAAGCGGCGCTGCTGATCGACCGCTCGCGCAACCAGCGAATCGCCGACCGTTACATCGAGCCGATCAGCCATCTTTCGTCCGAGAATAATCCCCATAGGGGTTTGCCGAAAGGCCGCAATCGAACCGAGCTGAATTTGATCTTCCAGAGCTGATACCGCGGTATGAGCATCCACATTGATTCCAAATACCTGTCCGCTGTCCTTACGCAACGCGCTTTGGAGTTGTATGTTCCCTTTGATCACGGGCGAAGCCGCTTCGATATTCGACAGCTCCATGATCGCCTCGATCACTTGCTCGGGGTGTTCCACGCCTTCGATATAACGGCGGTTCTGATCGTCCGAGAGAAAGAAATTCGTGCTGTGACCTTTCGAGCTGCCCGCTTCCACGAATACCGATGTGGCTTGGATACGGTCCTCGATCCGAATCGCGCCATCCGTTCCCAGGATCGTATCGATAAAGAGCTCTTGATAGCCGCTAAGCTGGGCTTGCGTCGATATAAAGAAACCCACCCCAAAGACAATTCCGGCCAAGCTCATGAGCATCGAGCGCTTCTTGGCCATGAGGAACCGGATTGCTATGCGAATATTGGGCGACATGAATTCGATATTTCGTTACAGGAAAGCGGCGAGTAAGAGGAGAAGCAATCCATTCATCAACCCCAAGTTTTTGCAGACAACCGAAAGCCATTCGTTTTCAAGGGAGCTCGATGCGTCATTTCGAGTCCGATCAACCTGCCGACAAGGAATTGCTCAACTGGAACACCGCCGAAATGATCCCGAAGGCAATCATGCCCACCATTGCGAATACGCATAGAAGGACTCCAGTCGAAACGACTCCCAAAAACGTTTTCACGAACTTGTCGATGATCTCCGTATATTGACGCGACATCTGCCGAAGTCCCGGGACAACGTCCCCCGTATTCTCCCCCACTGTAAAGACATCCAAGGCCATATCGTCGAAGTAGCCAGTCGATTTGAACGCGGATGAAAGCGCAACCCCTTCGGTCACTTTCACTCGAGCTTCGGCGAACGAGGCCCGCATGGACAGGTTAAATAAAGAGCGTTCGGCCATCGAAAGCGCCTGAACCATGATAATGCCGTTTTCCAGCAGAAGGGACAGCGTTTGCGTAAACTGCAATACCTGCGTATCGCGGATGAAGCGCCCTAACCCTGGCAGACGAAGAACCATCGCATCGAACTTCGAGCGACCCGCTTCCGAATTTCGCCACGAGATTATACTCCCTACGATCAAAGCCACCCCAATTGCTCCAATCCAGCCATACTTCAGCAAAGCATCCGACACGCCAATCAACAGCTTCGTCGACGTCGGCAAATTCCCCCCTAGCGAGGCGAGGAGCCCTTCGATACGCGGCAGCAGATTGAACAGGAAAAGTCCCACCAACCCGATCGCGACGATGATGAGAAAACTCGGATACGCCAAAGCCGCGCCCAGCTTGGAACGAATCGCTTTGGATTCCTCCATGCTCTCGACGATTCGTCCAATGACACTGCTTAGATTGCCCGTAGCCTCGCCGGCCTCGACCAGGCTCACAACGCTTTCATGAAACACCTTGGGCTGTTTGCGAAACGCCTCGGAAAGCGAGCGTCCCTGACGTAAGTCCTCCCATAAACGGGTCGCCAGGAATTTCCGCCGCGGATCGCTCATTCGAGAACTCATCAAACGCAACGCATCCGCCGACTGAATACCGCAGTTCAATAGCTCCTTGAGGCCTGAAAGGAAGGGTAGAGCAAGACTCCGATTGAGGGTCTTCTCTTGCGACGCTTCCCGATTGCTCCCCTTGAAAAGCGAAGACCAACTCCCGCCACCGTCATCGTTTCTCAGGCTCGCTCCCGATTCCGAAACCGATATCGGTCTCAATCGCCGAGCGGTTAATTTCTGCAACGCCAATTTGCGATTGGCCGCGTCGATCGACCCACGCACCGAAGCGCCCTTTGAATCCTTAGCGCTGTAGGTAAAGCTTGGCATAGAGGAAATGTGAAATGCGGAATGCGATCTGTGGAATTGTATTTCGGGAATTTGCGCGTCGAAAAATTAGAATTCGCGCATTCATCGCATACATTTCATTTCCCTTTCCACATATCGCATTCCACATTTTCAACTACCCTTCTTTGATAGAAATTGTCCGCACGACTTCATCCAACGTGGTAAGACGTTTAAGAGCTAGATTCCAGCCCGATTCGCCCAAGGTCACCATCCCGCCTTTGCGTCCTATGTCACGCATTACAGGGGCAGCGTCGCGGCGTACAATAGGATCGTGCAAGGCTTCTGTAACTCTAAGAATCTCGTATATTCCAATCCGGCCTTTGTATCCAAGGTTTCGACATCGCTCGCATCCACGGGCCACCGGCAACTCGGTCAAGTCTGCCATCGCGCTTTCAGGCATATCGAGCACCTTCAATGAATCCGCCACGCTTACGCGATCGACTGGAACCAATTCGTAGCAATCCGGGCACAGACGTCGCAACAGTCTCTGAGCAATTACCAGTTCCACCCCGGACGCGATAAGAAAGGGCTCGATTCCCATATCCGTCAGACGCGTGATCG
Organism: Candidatus Pelagisphaera sp.; assembly: GCA_965655705.1. GTDB lineage: Bacteria > Verrucomicrobiota > Verrucomicrobiia > Opitutales > Opitutaceae > Pelagisphaera. The sequence goes on along the minus strand of CBFHHM010000005.1, from coordinate 47,852 downwards.
CTCCCGCCGAGTCATTCGTGTGCAAGGTGCTAAATACTAGGTGACCGGTAAGCGAAGCCTGTATAGCGATATCCGCGGTCTCTTTGTCGCGAATTTCCCCGACCATGATCACATTCGGATCTTGACGCAAGACGTGACGCAAAGCTTCGGCGAAGCCGAATCCTATATCCTGTTTGACTTGGATCTGATTGACTCCCGGCACTTCGTACTCGATCGGGTCTTCGACCGTAATGATGCGTCGATCCTCCGAGTTGATCTTTCGAATAAAGGCGTTCAGGGACGTCGACTTGCCGGACCCCGTAGGTCCCGTTACCAATATAATGCCATGCGGCAGACCGAGGACTCGATCCACCTTCTCCTGGTCCTCGTCGGACATGCCCAATTGTTGCAAGCTCAAAGGCGAGCTCTTCTTGTTCAGCAAACGCAGACTAATGCTCTCGCCATACATCACGGGCATAGTCGAAAGTCGAATATCCAGCATCGCATCTCCCGACTTCAAATTTATGCGTCCATCTTGCGGCAAGCGACGCTCGGAAATGTTGAGCTTCGCCATGATTTTCAACCGTGAAACGATCGCATCCTGAAAACGGCGCAAATTATCGGGCACCGGCACGGAAACCAGCAACCCATCGATACGATAGCGAATGCGTAGCTCCTCCTCCATGGGTTCAAAATGAATATCCGTCGCTCCGTCATCCACAGCTTGATGAAAGACGTCATTTACGAACCGTATAATAGCAGCATCTTCGTCTTCCTCCTCATCCGCTTCCGCAACCACGAGATCGTCGTCCATATCGAACGACTCGTCCAAACTCTCCGCCCCTACCCCTAGATTCTGCGTAATGAATTTCGAAATACGGTCTGGATTCGCTAGTCGCCATTCGGGTCGAATCCCACAAGTCGCGTACACCCAATCGTCCATTATCGGATCTATCAGCCACCCGGTCGCCAATACGAGACGTTCATCTGATTCGTCCTCTTTCTTGATGGGTACGCAGTGAAACTCGTGTAGAATTCGCAGGGGTATCGCGCTCAATCGATCGAGATCGAACGCATCGTGCGATACAACTGGAAGACCCGTCGCCCGCGACAAGGAATCCACCTCCGCGCTCAATTCGCTATTTCGAAACTCGGCGATTCGCTGCAGTTGTTCGCTTCGGCGCAGCTCGCGAATTTCCGCGTCTTGCGCTTCATCGAGCCCGAAGGCCTCCCTTAAATCAATTTCAGCAAGCAGCACCTTAAAAACTATCCTTACTAGTTCGAGTCGTCATCGATAATATCCTTTCGCAGCGCCCGGCGACGCCGTATTTCTTCCGCCACCCGCTGCATGCGTTCGCGCACTTCTTCATCGCTGGCCGCTTGAATGTTCTGAGGCTGCTGTCGCGGCTGCGCTCGTGGAGGAGCGCTTCTTGCTGGAGCCGTCGCTTGAGCCGCCCTTTGAGGCGCAGGACGAGGCGCCTCCTTCAGCGTGATAATGTCGGCGTTCTTCAAGTTTAGGCGACGCGTCATACTGCCCTGCCTCACCACGATCGACTCTTCCCCGGGCTGCTTTCCCGCATCGTAGCGCTCTAGCGTAATGCCATCCTCAGCCGCTTCGTCCTTGCTCAACCAGTAGCTCTTCTTCGTCTTCGGATCGTAGAGGCTGAGCCAAGTAGTTTTCCCGATTTCAACAACCCCATTGAACTCCATGCCATCCAAGGGAGTCGCTGCCACTTTCTGAGGAGCGGCTACCGGGGCGGATTGAGACGGGCGTACAAAAGGAGACTTCTGATCTTGTCCCCAAACCATCGGTACGATCGATAAGATCGAAATCACTGCCGCTATTCGCCTCGCCTTCATATTGCCTCCTTTATTTTTTAAAACGCTTACGGGTAGCCGACTCTCGACGCTTTCCTTCGTCCAGAGCGGGCAGCGGGTCCTTCTTGTCCTTGTTTCTCAAATCGAATTCTCCCTCGCCCAAGTAGCCATCCACCTTGCTTCCAATGGGGTGGATGCCGATCTTCTCAATGGCATCCGCATTCGCATCTACCGAATCGCGTATCACTTTCGGTCGAATGAACACCAGCAGCTCGCGCTTTTCATAGCCTGTCGACTTTCTGCTGAAGAGCCCGCCTAGCAGGGGTATCTCGCCGAGAATCGCCGCCTTGCTGGTAGTTTTCGTCTCCTTGCTGCGCTGCATTCCGCCAAGAACGACCAGGCCATTGTTAGCCACGCTTACGAAGGAAATCATCTGGCGGCGCCCAATGATGGGTTGTTCGTTCCCATTAATGATCACATTGCCATCGATATCGTTCACCGATTGGTCGATCTCCAGCTGGATGATATCGTTCGGCCCAATCAAGGGCTTCACCTTCAATTCAATCGCGATATCCTGATACTGAATCGTCTCGCGAACGCTTGTGCTCAACGTGTTATCCGTCGTCGTACCCGTCACAATCGGTCGCTGCTGTCCCACGGTAAACGTCGCTTCCTGATTATGCGTCGTCAGTAGAGTCGGAATCGAAAGAATCTGCACATTGCTATCCGTCACCGCCTTGTTAATAATCGCGTCGAAGCTCAGGTTCGAAATTACGCCAGCGCTTCGATCCAAGTTGAAAGAGATATTCTCCGCTCCTATACCAAAGACATTCAATCCTGAGGTTTCCCCGGCGCCCACCGTAATATTCGGTTCGCCAGCCTCCTCGTTTTGGATGTAGGTGCCCCCAATTTGGTCCATCCCGCGCGCGACGTCGTTATCCAAATTCACCTCCGCTATAATCACTTCGATGCGTACTTGCGGTAGCAATACATCGATCTTGCCAATCAGCTCCGTCATCAGCTCCAAATCGCTTCGCGTACCGGAGATGATCAGCGAATTGCTGCGCTCGTCCGCTTCGATTGTCATAAACTCGCTGAACTGACTATCCCGATCCTCTAGCGTGTTGCGCACGGCACTGGAAACCTGCTGCTGACGGACCGGGTTTTGCGGCGTTTGGCGATTGGCGTTTTGATTGGCGCTTTGGTTCCCTCCTTGGTTTTGCTGACGATTCGCATTCGCCTGCGAACGGTCTTCGCCTTCGGTAGAAGTCGACCCGCTAACGAAGGAGCTCAACAAGCCTGCGACTTCAGTAGCCTGAGCGTGATTGAGCACGAACACCTCGATTCGCGTAGCCGGATCCGATTTGATATCGAGTTTCTCGATAATGTCGTCGAAAAAGACCATATTCGACGGTTCCGACATGATGATGATTTGATTCGTACGATCGTCCGAAGCGATTGCCGTATTGGATCCGAACAGAATCTGGTTGGGAATGGCCCCCTCCGCTGTCGGTCCCGCTGCGGGCAGCACGGTCGCGGCCTGAGCGCCATTGGCTCGCTGCTGGCCTCGGGCGGGCGTTCGGTTGTTCGTTCCGCCGCTCGGCGTGTTGGTCTGTCCGAAGTTCGCCCTAGCTGCGTCAATCAAGCTTTGGATTTGCTGGCCCACCTCGCTGGCTTGAGCGAAGTCCAGCGTGTAGAACCGCGTCTCCACGTTGAGGCGACTTGGTTTATCCACTTCCGAAACCACGTACTCCAGACGTTGCAAGTTGCTCACTGTGTCGGTGACGATTACCGCATTCGAATTCTGGAAGGGAATGATCGTACTGAAACTGGGACTGAGGAAGGGTTGAATTTGCGTTTGGAAGGTCTGGGAATCCAGGTATCTGAGACGAAACAGCTTGCTGACCACTTTTCCGCTCGGGGCTCGGTCTTGCAAGGACTCGATTTCCAGCTCCGGAGCTTCCGTGCGAATGTTGGCAATCGGCACGACCTTGAGGAATTTGTCTCCCAAAGGGGTCACCCCAATGCCGTTGATACTGAGCAAACTCTCAATCGCCAGGATCGCTTCGTCACGCGTCATGTCGCCCCGACTGTCGAAGGTGAACTCGGGGGTTGGCAATTGCTGCGGGCGGATCACCGATCGTTCCGTCAGAATCTCCAGGTAGTGAAGCACGCTCACCAGCTTTTCCGCCCTCCAAAGGATGCGAACCGCGTCGTCCCCGTTTGCCGCTCCGGCGTCGTCCTGAGCGTACGTCGCCCCTGTTGCGACGACGATCGCGAGCGCTGAGAGAACCCTAATGGCTCCGCATCTATGTATCCAGTTTCTCATGGCGTATATTCAATGGATTCCATCTCCAATTTTACGGTCAAAAATCGCGGCGTCCGGCGTTCCGCCTGGATCTTGATTTGCCGCAAACTGACATATGGCAAATTCGATTTAACCTCATTGGTAAAGTCGATGAGCTTATTGTAGTCCGCTTTGTTCAAATCGATTGTGAAAGAGTGAAAGGTAAGCGGCTGGCCAAACTCCGACTTCGGCGCTCCCGTTTTGAAATTCGTGAATCCGTACTGCCGGATCAGATTGTCTATTTGGGCGTTTACCGCTTCGACCGAGGGCAGTCTATCCAGATCCACGCTATCGATGATCGCCTGATACTGAGAAAAAATCTCGCTTTCCACCGCAATACGGTCGCTCTGACGCTCCGCTTCGGCATTCGCGAATCGCATCGAGTTTAGCGATAAAGAATGGCGATCCATTTGAAAGGTCAGCCATAACCCAAGCAATGCCGCAATGAAGAATACCGTCAGCGCTTTCTCCCGGAGCGAGAGACGCGAAAACCGCAACCGGGCGAGGGTATTCCAATACTGAAGCTCGCCAACGCTGTCGTCCGACCTAGCCATTGTCCGCGACCTCCTCTACCTTTTGAAACGACCCGGGCTTGAAATTGAGCAAGGCCGTGAACGTGGTACCTTCCGGACGGTTCAAGACGTTCTGCAACTCGACCGATTCGATCTTCACGAACCGCTCAAGGCGTTGCTTGAACTGATTCGCCTGACCATTGCTCGTTGCCGTCGCGTTCACCCTCAGTCCATTCGAACCATTCGTTTCCGCGCTTGTGAAGATCACCGCTTCAGTTAAGAAGGGCGTTATGGCAATGAGCATGTCGAAGGGCTTCAGATCCGAATCCTGGAAGGCCAGCATTTGATTGATGGTCGCTTCTCGAGAATCGATTGAAGCGACCCGCGGAGACTGCTCCTCATTCCACTGCTCCCGCAAATTCACATAGGCTTTCTCCACCACCCATATCAGCTCTCCCAATACGAGCAAAGCGAAGGCGGCAGCCATGCCCAACACCGCTTTCCAAATTGCTCCATTGCGGCGCTCTTCCAACTGAGCCTTTTCGATCTTGCCAGGATCGCGAAGATCCATCTGCCAAAGGGATTCTCGCGTTACGATCGCATCGACCAGCTCCTCATCGCGGCCCTTTGCCTGAAGTCGCATTCGGCTCCTCCCGATACGGACCAGCGTATCCGATTCCCAAATTCGGAGCGATCTGCCGGCAAGGCGGGCATCGATTCGCTCCTGACCGAAGGCAACGGCCGCTTCTGCATCTTCGATTTCTCCGTCTTCATCAAGAGGCCTCGGAAATCCCTCGAAGTAAACTGGCAACGTGGAGCGATCGTCGAATTCGAAATAGGCGAGCGACGATTCCGAGACGACGAGCAACGGTTTCTCTGGCTCTTGACCGCCCTTCAGCACTCCAATGCAGAATTCCGGCAAAACCGCTTCTTGCTTGTCCCAGTCCGATACGGATCCGCCTTCAAACGATCGGCGGTATCCAGAATATACGAACGCAAACCGTTTATCGGAATCGACCGCATATCCGAATTGCAGATGCTCCAAGGGAAAGGGAGATAGACTTTCCAGCTGCAATTGAAGATAGCCATCGAGCTCGTCCTCTTCGACATCCGCCGGTATTTCAAGGCGGCGACAGAAGAATAGCTGACTCGAGGCAGCGCACGTCTGCAAGGTCAGCGTTTTTCGTTTTTCCGGGCTTCGAGAGGGCTTTGTCACGGTCGATTGGAGAGTCTCGGGCAGTGTCTAGGAGGGACGAGCGTTATTCATGCCGGGTTCTTCCCTAAGCTCAAGGAAAAGGAACGGGTACTGAAGTTCCCCGGTTTCACTAATTTCCTCTCCTTCGGAGTACACGCTCAAGGTCCCGACAAGCGAATAGGCGCTGCCGCTTTCCTGTACAGTGACCTTGATCGTTAGAATGCTGATCTCGTGCGTAATGGGAACTCCGGCTTCAGTTTCGCCAATGACATCGATTATCTCGCCTCCCGCGGCAAAATAGTTGTCGTCCTCGGTACCCGCAACACCATCGAATCCCACTAAATACTCGTCCAGCGTTTCGATCTGTATTTCATTAAGTCCCGCCAGCGCCTCGAGCGCGATAGGAGATGCTGCATTCGCGTTCATTTCCTGTATCGGGTGATGCGTAAGCATCTCGGCAAGTTCGTCGAATCGACTATTCGGGAATCCGTTCTCATCGAAGAAATGATCCTTGAAACCGAGAATCGAGGAGAGTTCGTCCAGAGAGCGAAGCGCCTGATTGGAAGGGCGCATTTCCATATCGGTGGTACTGTATTCTCGGGACTCGCCGCCATCGATTCTCGCTTCGTCGTCTTCATCGATCCAATCGAGCAGCGAATTGGTCAAAGTCTGGCTCACATCCAAGTCGAACTCCATTCGGTCGAAGAGTAGAAAAAGAGAGCCCTCATCGAGTTCGTTTATTCCCATTTTCGCCGATTCGTCGATGAATTCGAAGGTCACGTTCAAACCTTCCGGCGATTCGATCTGGGCGTATTCCAGCGGGTCTGCCCACCCTTGGGCGGGAGAATAGAGAGCATTGTCGATCGCTTTCACGTCCGCCAGCACCGCCACGGCAACTTCCAGCATCGACCAAGCTTCCAATCTCAGGCGCGAACGCTCTACGTAGTAGCCTTCGCCTTGAACTTCGACCTGAGCCCGCTCGACGAATTGCGTAAGGACGTAGCTCACCACGATGATAAGCACGAGAACCATCAGTAGGATGGAACCTCCTCGAGCATTGCTAAACGATTTCCTGAGGCCATGCATGACTAGAAAATGGGCAACCCTTTAAAGATACCTGGCACGACAATATGCCGCTTTTCTTCCTGCCCCGCGTATTCGAAGGTCAATTCGATCCGCTGGGGCAGCATATAACTCCCATCCGTCTCCCTTTCCGGATCTTCGAACACCTTCCATTCCGCATCCTCGTCTTCGGTCAGATCAATGTAGTGATACCTAATATCCGTGACGAAAGGCGAAATAAGCGTCCGTCGAGGCGGTTCCTCATCGAAGTCCTCCTCGAGGCGCGAGCGCCATAGCAAATACAAGCCATCTTCGTCTTCCTTTTCCAACGAGCAAACGACGTGCGGCAATCGTTCCTGGGGCCAAACCAGGACGCCAGGGCTCTTATCGAGCTCGAAGGTGAGAAACTGCTGGTTCTGGTATTCTCGACTGCCCCACTCCCCCCAGTAGATGGGAGTCTCGGCCTCGCCAGCGGGCAACTTCCAGCTGGAGGCTTGAATCGACTGCTCCAGAAATCTCGATACCCCCCGAACGTGCTTCTGGAACAACCATACGTTGGCGCCCTTTCCCCACAGCTCGCCCATCGAGAAAACGAAGGACGTGGTCGCCACAAGCAGCATCGCTCCCATAAATACCGCAACCATCACCTCCAGCAGAGTGAACCCCCCTCGCTGCCGACCAATGGCCCGACGTTGTCCAATCGATACCTTCATCCGCTAGTCTAAACCTGCCTGCCTTTCCAGCAGTCGATCTCGGGTATCCGCTCGCAATTCCGCCCGCTCGATCGGGTCCGACCAGGTGGGCCGCGTCAGATAATGGGTCTCGACGACCTCCTTCATCTCGTTGGTCTCCTTTTCAAGAATCTCGACAATCAAGGTCAGCTTGAACAAATCGGCGACCAGGGTCGTTTCGTATTCAGCCCGCCAAGACGCTTGTCCATGGCTGCCCGTATAAAGTTCGCCGCCTTCCTCGAGCTCCTCGATAGACGGCAGGATCAAGGCCTGCTGGCGAATCATTGTCAGATCTTGCTCGTAGGCTTGGTCTATCTGAATGACCGACAAGGCATTAATTACATTCAAGTAGGAGGCCGCAAAGGTCGTCACCGCCATGCCGAAGAGAGCCATCGCCAGCATCACCTCGACCAAAGTGAAGCCCCGTTTCCCATACCCAGACCGTCCCTGGACTCTCTCATGCGACCCAGCCTTCATGTCTCCTCCGCCCGTCCCGTCATTTGAGCGCTCGTCCAGGGATCGATTTGGAGGCTGCTTTGATAATCCGCTATTTTCAGATCGACGGAAAACGGAGTACAGGTCCCATCCGGATAGAAGGTGATCGATTCAATCTCCCTCTGCGTAACCAACTCGCCCCTAACCAATCGATAGCCATCTTCCGGCAGCGTTTGCATGAAGAGCACTCCAATCTCGATATCGTTGCCCAGTCCTTCGACTTCTACTTCGAATAGCTCTTGAAGTCCACCTCCTGATGAAACGACGAATGCCTGGAGCTCGTCGTCGTAGCGCATCCGGAACGGCTGCTGCGAAAACACCGCCATCTGCTTAGCCCGTTCGACCGCGCCCCAAAATTCGTTTTGCAGGGCCTCCAGTTCCCCTTGCTTCAGAAGCGAATTGATATTCCAGACGAATAGCGAAGTCAGCAGAGCGATCAGAGCCATGGTCAGCATCATCTCGATGAGCGTAAGTCCGCTCCGCGCTCTCAATCTCCACTCTCCACTATACATACGTCTCAACAAAAATGGGACCGGCTAGTTCCTCTCCCATCCCAATGCAATGTATTTGCGAGTCTGTTACCAATTCGTAATATCGTCGCCCGATTCCGTTCCATCTTCTCCCAAGGAAAACAAATCGTAGGCGGACGGATTCTGCGTTCCCGGATATCGGTATTGCAGCTCTCTACCCCAGGGATCGACCAAGTCTTCCGGGCTTTCGATATACGGCCCCTTCCAACGACCCCGGTCATTCTCCGGACGTGTCAGCAGGGCTTTCAGCCCTTGCTGGGTAGTCGGGAAACTGCCCATATGAATGCGATAGCTCGTTAGGGGCGTCTTGAACGACTCCTTGACCTTGAAGGAGACAAGCTGCGCTTGGTTGTCCCCGAATATCTTGTCTACATTCGCCACAACCAGTCCGAAGAGCAGCACCATCAATCCGATGACGAGCATGATCTCGATCAGCGTGAAACCGCGCCGGCTAGCGTATCTGTTTCGATTCCGTTTCGTTTCCATCTTCATACGTCTAAATTAGGGTCTATTAATAAAGGGTCAACGATTGGCACCCTATGTTCTCTCCGACGCTCAATGCAATCCCCAGGTTTCATTTTTGAGGGGCTCTACTCAGGCCATGGAGCGTTTTCTCCCCCTATGCTCGAATACCTTCTCAAGATTGGATCCCCAACAATCGTTGCCTAATCGGCAAATTGCAACCGCCCACCTAGGCAAAACGCGCCCTCCAAACAGGGGGGCTTCGTTAAAAAATTGCGCCCTATAAATTCCCAACCTCGACACCAACGACTTAGGCGAATTGGCACGCGTTACGCTGAGCAATAGGCGTTCGCAAATATGATCGCATCGACCAAAGTTACGGAACACGCCGAAAATCGTTGGACACTCATCGTCGAACGCTTCCGCAATGCCTGCATCCTCTATCGCGAGGGCTGCAACATCGAATCGAGACGCATCATAAAGGACGAGCTGCCGGAACTTATCCGGGCCTGGATCAAGCTTCTGCCGCCCTCCCTCAAGGAAGATGCGAAAGCGGATCTCCGCGACATGTTCACCCGCGAGCAATCTATCGTCGACCAAGGGCTCAAGCTGCAAAACATTTTCAAGGACACGCTCGTTAAGAATATCATCCCTCAAGTCGAGGAACAAGTCGCGGCCAAATACCGGACGCTCTATGTAAAGGAACACGAGCGCCGAAAGGCTCAACGCGAAACCGAAATCCGCGATCCCTGGAGGTCCCTCGGCACGCCAGTTCCTGTCCAAAGCCAGCCAGGCCCCAAGAAGCGTATCGGTATAGACGATGTGCAAGGCATGATCGACGCAGTCCAAGAGGAAGAAGGCCAGAACGAAGCCATCGCCAACTCCGTCCTCTCGCTCGACCAGATTGTGACCACTTTGAACCAAGCGAATGTCGAGCCGCTGCTCGCTGAGGAAAACGCCATTTCAATCTAATATCTATCGAGTAACTGAACCCTAATCCATCATATGTTTAAAAACACCACATCATCCGACTCCTCCGTTGCCGTCCTCGATCGTCCTGAAACGACGGATGTTTTGCTCGTAGGCCTCGACCTCGGCACCAACACCACCTGCATCGAATTCGCGGATTTCAAGAAATCCAAAACCGAACTCTCCGAGCTGATTCCTTCCCTCGTAGGTTACGCTCGCCCCGGTATTCTGCCCGACGTTATTCCGGGCAACGAAACGACCCTCTTCGGAACCGACGCTCTCAAGTACAAGCTTCACTTGGACCTCATCCAGCCGCTCCGCGACGGAATCATCGACGACAAGGATGCCGTTCGCGACTATATGGAGCATCTTAAGGCAAAGACCGGCGACCGCGAAGGTACCGAGATTCGGGCCGTCATCGGCGTTCCCGCAAATGCGGGAGCCGAAGCGCGCGAAAACGTACGCAGCGCCGCGACAGGACTTTTCGACAAGGTAATCCTCATCCCTGAGCCATTTTTAGCCGCGCTTGGCTGCCGCGAAGCAAGCAAACTTTCGAAAGAAGGTTACGTCGACCCAATTTCGAACTCGATCTTCGTCGACATCGGAGCCGGTTCCTCTGACGTCTGCCTTATCCAAGGCTACTATCCTTCGAAGGAAGACCAGGTCAGTTTCGCCTTCGCAGGCGATGCCATCGACGCAATGATTCAGGAAGCGATCCTCGCCAAATACCCGGATTGCGGAATCTCCATTGCCAAGTGCCGCGAAATAAAGGAGCAGCATTCATTCGTTCGCGGAGAAAAGGATTCGGTCATCGCTCCGGTTATGGTTTCCGGCAAAATCAAGAACCTCGAAGTGGCTGACGCAATCGACGTCGCTTGCAACTCCCTTCTCGATAAAATTTACGAAGCCGTTCGCGCTCTTATCGTTAAGGCCGACCCGGACAGTATTCCGGACTTGCTTCAAAATATCATCATGACCGGCGGCGGCAGCATGATCTCCGGCATCGCCCAAGCGTTGCAGGACATGCTGACTGACGAAGGCTTCGAAGGCTGCGAAGTCACCGCAATCGGCGAAACCTTCAAGACGCGCGTCGCCACTGGCGCTTTGGTCGCGGCTCGCCAAGCCAGCGACCGCCAATGGCAGTCATTGATCAAGTAACCCCTTTCATTGGTAGCAGCGGTTTCGAATTAGGGGTCGAGACCGCAAAGGATCCACAATTTGTGGTGCAGGAATAGGATGGCGGGCTCTGGATTTTCCGGGGCCCGTCTTTTCCGTTCCCAGACCGTTTGATGAAGGGCGCCATTCGCTTTTCCAATCGAGTGAAGCGCCTAAACGGGACCTCCTGCAGCTCCTAGAGTGAAAAGGGGAACCTCGAGCGATGACTCCAGGCCATTAAGCTCCTGCGCAATTGACGCTTAAGAAAAAGACACTGCGACCGTAAATCTAAGCAGTAACAGGAAGTTAAAATAATGAAAAGCGTCGTAATTATAGAAGATCAAACCGCAGTCCGGGAAATGGTTTCCGAATTTATCTCCATGCTTCCAGGCTACGAAATTGTGGGGTCATTCGGCGACGGCGAAGAAGGATTGCAAGGATGCATCAAGCTAAAGCCGGACACCGTCATTCTCGATGTCGGTCTCCCAGAACTCAGTGGAACGGAGGTACTTAGAGGCCTCACCTTGCATGTCCCGGGTGTTAAAGTTCTCGTCTTTTCCGGAAAGGCGAGCTCTGCAAACATCCGCGAACTTCTCTCCGCTGGCGCTCAGGGATACGTAGACAAAATGGACGGTTTCGACGAGTTCAAGAAAGCCCTCGATATCATCTCTGGTGGCGGAACCTTTATCGGTCCCAAGATGGCTAGCGTAATGCGCTCTCTTATTCTCAACCCCGATTCCAGCTCTAGCGAAATCCCTCTCTCGGACCGAGAGAAGCAAATTCTTCAGCTCGTCGCGGAAAGTTTCTCAACGAAAGAAATTGCAGCTCGCCTCAATATTTCCGTTCGCACGGTGGACAACCATCGCACGAACATTATGAGGAAGCTCAATCTTCACGATGTCGCAGCGCTCACCCGCTACGCCATTAAGAACGAACTGATTTCGTTGACTTAACGCCCGCCCTATTCCTCGCAAAACCGCAACGTAATTTCCCCTGTTCGAACCTCCCACGAGGTCGAACAGTAACCCTCTCCAGCCGCGTGTCTGACTCGCGACGCGACTTTAGGCTGAAAGGAATCAGCCTCTCCCACATGCATTTCCCATGGATGGAATCGAACCAGAACAATCTGGCGACCTAGAATCGGCGGACCTGCCTAGGCAGGACCGATCCGCATTCCGTTCGGCTGTTCCTAGTAAGAGAGACCCGCAACATCTCGTTGACGGAAATCGACTCTCGAACCCATCCGCGAGTCTCGAAAATTCGCTCCAATCCTCGATTTCCGATCCAATAGCGAATTGGCAACTCGTCGCGAATTTCCAGCTCCCCGGAGAAAATGCCGCCTATGCCCTAATCGACGGTCAGGGCCGCTTCGTCGAATTCGCATCCGGTCAAAACGATATATGGGGCGCTGATTCAAGCCGTCTAATCGGTCAAGCGCTATCAAGCGTAATCCTGGATTCGTACGATCGACTGCACGCCTGGTTGCTCGATCTTAGACCCGATCACGGAGCAAATGTGTTCTCCGCGACCCTATCGCTGCCCAACGCCCAACCCTGCGCCGTACAATTCAAACGCTTGCCGCTTTTCTTCAGCCCGGATTCCAGCCAATCGCGCATCGCCCTCAAGATCGCTCCCGATCCTGAAAGATCCCATCTCCCAGTCCAATCCCGCAAGCTCTCTTCGCGCCACGAACTCGACGGACGATTTCTACTAGTCAACACTGGCTGGACAGCTTGCTTGGGCCACGCGGAATCCGAATTTCTCGAGGCGACCCTCGAAACATTCGTACATCCAGACGACCGCTCTTCCCTCGAAAGGATGCTCGCAGCCTTGAACGCGATCGGAGGCCCCTGTCGCGAACTGCTTCGTTTCCAAGCGAAGGACAGCTCCGAACGATCCCTTTTGGTAAGAGGCGAACGTTCGTTCGATGGAAAGTCCCTGCAATTCTCCGCCAAGGATATCAGTCTCGATCCGGAAAATCCGGCAAACGAACTTCTCGGCGTTAGCCTGGAGCTCGTCAATGAAAGCGTCGTTCTGCTCGAGCGTGACAAGAGCGAATATTTCATCTGCTTCGCCAACCGAGCGTTCGAAGAGGATACAGGCTACAGAACCTCCGAAATAGTCGGCAAGTCTATCTCCAGTATTGAAGCATCCAGCGAAGATGATCTCAAGTCATCCCAGATCGAAGCTGCTCTCGAAGCGGACCTTGCACTTACCATCGAACTGAACATCGCCAGTCAGCGCGACGCGCCCATTGCTACTCGCGCCCGCTTCTCTCCCCTGCGAGACCGAAAAGGCCAGACCCGCTTCTATGCCGCCATATTCGAGAATGTCACCAGAGAGAAAGCAGCCGCCAACGCGCTCGAACTAAAGAATCTAGAACTCAGCCAAGCCCTCCAAACCCTAGAGGAAACCCAGCAAACCGTCATCCAGCAGGAGAGCCTTAGAGCCCTCGGGCAAATGGCGAGCGGCATAGCCCACGATTTCAATAACTTGCTAGCCCCGATTCTCGGCTTCTCCGAGCTGCTGCTCAGTATGCCCGCAGAAGCGCGCGACAATGAGAAACTCGAATCCTTCCTCAGGAAGATCCAAGTTGCCGCTCAAGATGGGGCCGCAGTTGTCAGTCGACTCCGGGAATTCTATCGAGCCCACAATCCCGAAGAGGGCGGCAACACGCTGATCGAACCCAAGGCGCTCCTGGAACAGGTCAAGGATCTCACTAAACACCGTTGGAAAACCCAGGCCGAAGCGAAGGGAATCAACATCCGTTTCCGAATGGACTTCCACACCCACCGCTGCTTGCGAGGCAATGAACCCGAGCTAAGGCAATCTCTAGCGAATCTGATTATCAATGCCGTAGACGCGATACAGGAAGACGGAGAAATCCTAATCGCGGTTGATGATCAAATGGATCGATTGCTTATCCGGGTTTCCGACACGGGAATTGGGATGTCCAAAGACCTCCAAGCGAAATGCCTCGACCCATTCTATACGACCAAAGGCCAGTTGGGTACAGGATTGGGACTTTCAATCGTCTCTGGAATCGTCAAACGACACGGTGGCGATTTCACGATCGATTCGACCGAAGGAGCCGGAACTACGATCACGATGAGTTTCCCTTCCGTGGAAGCTCATTCGGAACCTGGCGAGGGACAACCGACGACCTCGCCATGCGACAGTGTCTTGCGCATATTGCTCGTAGACGATGAAGAGGTACTGCTGGAAGTCGTTTCCGAATTGCTCCAGGCAAGCGGTCACATTGTCGACACTTTCTCCGATCCTGAATCCGCCGTTAAGGCGATCAAGGAAGCGAACTACGACTTGATCATCACAGATAGGGCTATGCCGCGTATGAGCGGGGATCAGCTTGCCGCTTCTGCCAAGGCAATCGACTCGGGTTTGCCTATCTACCTGATGACCGGGTTTGGAGACGTCATAAAGGAGAGCGGTGAAAATCCTCCGAATATCGATGGCGTACTCGTTAAGCCCGTGCCACTCGAAGCGCTCAATCGGAAGCTATCCGAATTGATCGCGAGCAAGAAGCGCTAGCGCGCTGGAGTACCCGTTCGGCGAGGCGGATCCTCAAAGACGACCAACGGCCTCTAGAGAAAGAACTTCCGCTGGCGGTCGCTGATCGGCAGTTCGCATCGCTCCATCACCTTCAGTAAGTCTTCCCAAGCGGAACGCTTATCTCGCTTGCTATCATTGCGTAGTAAATACGACGGGTGATAGGTCGGCAGCACGGGCGTCCCCCCAAAATTCGCCCATCGCCCTTTCACCTCCCTCAGGCTTCGAAAGGAGTCGTTGCCCAGCAAGCCCTTGCTCGCGGTCGCCCCCAATGCGACAATCAACTTCGGTTGTACAACCGCTACCTGAGCTTTTAGGTAGGGTAAGCAGAACGCCAACTCCTCCGCGGTCGGAGCCCGGTTTCCCACCCGAGTAGGTAAGCGCGGGCGCCAGTTCATGATATTGCCAATGTAAACCTTTTCCCGAGACAGACCCATTGCTTGAATCATCTTATTCAACAATTGGCCTGCCTTCCCGACAAAGGGCTCGCCTTGCTCTTCTTCGTCCGCTCCTGGAGCCTCTCCGCAAAAGAAGATATCCGCATCTATATCGCCTACGCCAAAAACGATTTCGTAGTCATCGCGTACGTTTTCATTGCAGACCGAGCACGAAAGCACCTGATCGCGCAATGCGTTCCATCTCGTCTGCTTGTCCCCATCGGGAAGGACGATTTCAGGAGGCTTACCGAATTTAGAAACGCTCCTCGAACGAGTCGGTTTCCCTGGAGCTTCTTCCTTCAGGATTCTATCGAATTCCTCGGGCGAAGCGGAGCGAATATTGTCTGGAATCTCGGCAACCGCTTTTTCAGCCTCTACCTTCGCCACGGAAGCCGAAACGCTCTCTACCGCGGATCTGACCGATTGAATCGTCTCATCCACCACATACACGTGATCGACGCCTTCTTTGCGAAGTCGCTTCAACTCGTCTATAACGCTCTCAAGCTCGGCTTTCATCTATCGACTTTGTTGAGCGAGAATCGTCTCCGTGTACTTCGCCAAAAGGTCGAACTCCAAATTCACCGAGTCGCCCTCTGAACGCTCGCCCAAGGTCGTAACCGCTAGAGTGTGCGGTATCAGCCAGATGGATATGACCTTGCCCGCAACCTCCGCCACGGTGAGCGATATGCCATCGATTGCGATGCATCCTTTATAGGCGAGGTATTTTAAAAAGGCATCCGGAGCCTCAATACGAAGCAAGACATCGGCCCCTTTGCGCTTCAACTCGACGATCCTGCCTTCCCCATCGACATGACCGGTAAGAAAGTGGCCGCCGACGCGCCCATCGAATTTAAGACTGCGCTCTAAGTTGACGCTCGAACCGGGGCCCAAGGCTTTCAAGTTCGTCAATCGCCTGGTTTCCTCGAGCGCATCGAACTCGAGACAGCTGCTCGACACTTCGACAGCCGAAAGGCAACAACCATTGACTGCGACACTGTCGCCAATGGCCACTCCTTCCCCAGTTTCATGAACCCTTACTTTCAAACGCCATCCGCCAGGCTGTTCATTGAAGCTTAAAACTTCACCCTTCTCTTCGACTAACCCTGTGAACATTGAACCGCGATTTACAAAGCAAACGCGTTGCAGCGCAACGGATTTAATGTCGATTTCCGATCAAATTCGCAGCTTCCGCCCTCAAGTCGGTCCAAAACGAAAAAAGCCGACGACGGACTTCG
Organism: Candidatus Pelagisphaera sp.; assembly: GCA_965655705.1. Classification (GTDB taxonomy): domain Bacteria; phylum Verrucomicrobiota; class Verrucomicrobiia; order Opitutales; family Opitutaceae; genus Pelagisphaera. The sequence goes on along the minus strand of CBFHHM010000005.1, from coordinate 31,358 downwards.
TTTCCGCGTCGGCTCGAAAATGGAATTGAGAGCAGGACTAGACCTTGGCCGGCACGGCGAACTTCTTGCGATATTTCTTCTTGAGCATCTTATTGGCGCTCTGGTAACTCTTGCCTCCGACGAATTTCTCGGATTTCGAATTAAAGGCCAACTCCGTACCGATGGTCCAAGGCTCTTTCTTCGTATCGATATTCCAAGTAGTCATCTGGTCGGAATAACGCTTGAACATATCGTAGCGCTGCTCGTTCTGGACCGCGAACTTAGCAACTTCGAAGTCGCTCGCTTCCTCGCCTTGCAAATACGAGATGTTGCCCAAGTGCGCGAGACAGCTCGATTTGTAGGCATCCTCCAGATGAGACGCAACATCCTCTTCCTTTCGGCTGTTCACCGCGCGAATGAACGCCGGGAAGTGATCGAAGCCGCCATCGCCCTTGAACGGCTTCATTTTATTTCCGTCATTGTCGTAGACGATGCCGCCACCGCGTCCGCCGCGGAATTCGCCGCCTTCGCAAGTCACGATGACGCCTACCCGGCTGCCTTTGAAGTTCGGAGCCGCATTGAGATCGGGCTTAACCCAGAGATTGCGCGTTTCGAAGAGCACCGGGATATCGCCCCAACTGTACTCCGTCATGCACATATTCGGCGTATCGCCACCATCGTTCCAAGCGAATCGTCCGCCCATCGACATGACCTTTTCCGGATGATCCGGGTCGCCGAGAATCCAACGAACCAAGTCCAGCTCATGAGGCCCTTGATTCCCCAAGTCGCCATTTCCAGTGTTGAAATCCCAATGCCAATCGTAGTGAAGTTCGGGACGATAAATCTTCCGATCTTCCGCAGGTCCTAGCCATAGGTCGTAGTTGACCGATTTCGGCGGCGTCAGCGGCGCGTCGATTTTGCCGATACTCGCCCGATTGCGATAGCAAAGCCCGCGGACCATTTTGATTTTGCCCAGATTGCCTTCCTGAATCCAAGGGAACGCCTCGTTCAGCCCTACATCCGATCGATTCTGGAAGCCAGCTTGCACAATGCGATTGTACTTCCGGGCCGCCTTTATCATTTGGCGCCCTTCCCATACGGTATGGCAGACCGGCTTTTCAACGTACACGTCCTTGCCCGCCTGGCATCCCCAAATCGTTTGCAAGGCGTGCCAATAATTGGGCGTGGTCAATACCACCGCGTCGATTTCCTTGTCTTCAAGCAGCTTCCGATAGTCCTCGTAGCGCTTGAGCTTTATGCTGTTCTCGGTTTCCACCTGACTCGCCCGTTCCTCGAGGATGGCGGAGTCCACATCGCACAAGGCCACCAATCGGGCCCCATCCGTACGTAGAGTGTCTCTGATGAGGCTCTTTCCTCGGCCGCGCAATCCAACGACCGCGATTCTCACGTCTCCGTTAGCCGCCTTGGCCCAGGATGGAGCGATTGCAAAAGTGCTCGCCGCAAAAGCAGACGACTTGATGAAGGTTCTACGAGATAACATAATAATTAAGGTTAACGAGAGGGCGAATCAAACACGTGTAAGCGCGGCGAGCAATCGAAAACTGCGTGGATCCAAACGAAGATGCGCTCTCCCGCCCTACCAGCTGTCCATTCCAATGCGACCTTCCCGAAACAGAGCTAGTTCCGTTTGCTGGGCATTCTAAGCAGCGCTTCCGTCTCGGAGCGAGCGCCTTGATCCCCTTGCTGCTCCATCCAGAGGGCAAGTTCGGCCCGCAAACGATCGAAGGTGGCGCGATGCGCCGGATCGTTAGCCAGATTGCCCAGGCAAAAGGGGTCGGCCACTACGTCGTACAACTCGTACGCGGGACGTTTGAGATAGGCCGCGTATCGCTCGCCCGCGAATGCATCCCCTCGCTTCGCCGCCTGTTCCCAAGAACGATAGGACTCCAACCGCTCGGTCACCGTATTCCTGAATCGCTCCTCCGAGTTGACATTCCAAATCAAGCGAAAACGCGCATCCCTCACCGATCGAATGCCATACGCTTCCGGTCCCGAATGAATACCGCGGGAGGTTTGAACGCCGTATGCGTATTCGTTCGCCTCGTAACTCCGATCGCCGCGCAGCATAGCCCCGAAGCTTTTCCCATCGAAATCGGCTTCCAACGGATTCCCGCCGGCCACCTCAACCAAGGTGGGCAAAACGTCTACGTACTGAACGATCTCAGTCGATACGCTCCCTCCCTCTATTTTCCCGGGCCAATGCAGGATGCCAGCCGATCGCAAACCCGTCTCGTAACACGTCCACTTGCAAAAGGGAAAATTCGACCCTTGTTCTCCCAAATAGAGAAAAAGCGTATTCTCCGTTTCTCCCAACGCATCCAAGATCTCGAGGCATCGCCCCAACTGCTCGTCCATGTAAGTGATTTCGGCGTAATAATGAGTCATGGCCTCTCGCGTCTCCGGCGTATCGACCAGATATGGCGGAATTTCGATAGACGCCGCATCGTACTGCGACGCATCCCCTCGATTCCATGGCGTGTGAGGTTGGTTCGAAGCGAATACGAAGCACCAGGGAGCTCCCTGGCTGTCCTTCAAGAAAGCATCCACTCGGTCCAAATCGAAATCGATTCCGTCCTTGCCCGTATCATGCTGCCGCCCCGCCAGATGCTCGAAGGGGAATTGACTCGCAGGCGCATAGTGCGTTTTGTTGGCCAACCCGACGCGATAGCCCAGTTCCTGCAGGTAGTGAGGCATCGTCTTCACCCATGGATATACCTCGCTATGATTCGGATGCGCGCCATTCCGAACAGGGTGAATCCCCGTGTACAACGCCATGCGCGTCGGCGCGCACATCGGAGCCGAGTTGAAACAGGCATCCAGTCGCAATCCGCTCGCCGCCAAGGCATCGATATGAGGCGTTTTCACCTCCTCGTTGCCGTAGCAACCCAGATCGTGATAGGATAGATCGTCGCTCAGGAAGATGAAAATATTCGGCGGCGCCTCCGACTTCAAGGCAGGGAAACCACCCAGAGCGATCACCAACGCTATGGCGCTTTTCAAAGAAGAAGGACTGACAAGCCTCATGAGGTTTGAATGAAGCCCAGCCGTTTCAAATTGGCAATTCGCAATCTGTCGGAAAATCGAAAGAGCTAGCGGCCCGCCTCTTCGAGAACCCGAAATCGCTCCGAGCTATTGGACTCCAGCTCCCACCCTTCGGAATCGAGGCGATACCGAGCAATCGCGGAGGCCTCGCCTTCGATGAGCAGCGATCGCGAATCAGCCTGTAGCGGGTCCGATAGCAGCGTTTCAGAGATCGCCGGTTCCCAGTGAAGATAATCGATCGCCAACGGAAGGATCATACGACCGCTCTCCAGGTCGCCAGTCGCCATTCCCGCTCTGATCCGAATCCGATCGATCGGCTCGACCAAACGATGGAAGTTGGCAAAGGTCGAAACGATTTTTACCATCAGCATCGCTTCTTCGCGCGATTGGGCTTCCAGCAGCAAGCGAACGAGCTCGAGACGACCTTCCAGTTCCAGGCCTTCCAAGGTTAAAACCAGCAGGGTCTTTTCAGACAAGGTGTAGCGATCGAGTTCATTGAACACGATCAATGCGCTGTGATCGACGCCCATCTCTTTCAACGCCAGGAAATTAAGACGCTCCAGCTCCGTCGGGGACTGAGTCCAGACCATTTCGCGGGCTTGCAGCGTGTAGGAAAGCGCCGCGCTGGTGGGAATCGCGAATTCGCCCGCGAACGCTCCTACCGAAGATGCCCAGGCAATCCGATCCAACTCCAATTGCAGGTACTCGTTG
>CBFHHM010000005.1:17951-27507 GCA_965655705.1 Candidatus Pelagisphaera sp. | reverse complement strand
CGTAGTATAGGGATCCACCTTCAAGCGGCGCGCCCAGGCTCGCTTCGCTTTTTCGAATCCCAAGTGACGACGACTCAGTTTGCGAGTCGTACTGCCCACTCGCTTTGCCGTTCCCGTTACCTTCTCCGGGGCGGTCGATGCCGGCTTTTCTTCCGCTTGGACCTTCCGCTTGTATTTCGCTTTAGCAGCTACCTTCTCCGAGCCGCGCCTCACTTCGTAGAACTTGCCCTTCAGATAGCGCATAATCCCGCCGGGGATGCCTTTGACGGTCTGTATGGGACGTCGGGCCACATACCACGCGTTGACTACAGGATCCTTGAGGGCTTCCGAGAACGATGTGGCAAAGGCCTTGGTTTTCCCAATCTCTTCGAGCGCCTCCATCGCAGCGATTTCATGAACGCGCGTACGGAGCATGTCTAAGCCGCGCACTTCGTATTCCCCCCAATCCGTCACGAGCCGAAACTCGTATCCAAAGTCCACTACATGGCAAATCGGAGCGACCTCGAATCGTTCGCCCGCTCGCAACTCCTCCGGCACTATCCCATTCGAAAAGAGCAAGGGCGGGCCTTCCGCCGACTCGGACGCGACGCTAAACGAGCCGAGCGAACAAGAAGCGAGGAATGCGATTGCCAGCGTTGACCAAGGGAAAGACATTCGAACGTTGAGAAAGCGGCAAGGGGAACCTGGTTCCGTTCCAATCCAATTCCCCATAACCGCTGCAACTAAATTCGAAACATATATTCGCCTTTTCTACGACCCTCAAAAACGAGAACCAACCGATTAGTCTCTATCCCCCAGCGAACCGTTAGGCTCCGCTACCTATGATCCGAATCGAAACCACAGACTACGAATCCAACAAAGAGCCCATCCTCTCTATTCGTTTCCAAGTATTCGTTGACGAACAGAATGTGCCCGCAGAGCTAGAGGTCGATGGACGCGACCCGGATTGCCTACACGGGCTCGCATGGGACGATGACAAGGCCGTCGGCACGGGTAGACTATTGCCCGACGGACATATAGGGCGAGTAGCCGTTCTACAGTCCTACAGAAAGCGCGGTATCGGGGCCACTCTCATGAAGGCGCTGATCGAGGCCGCGCGCGAAAGAGGGTTCCCCGAAGTCGTCCTTTCTTCTCAGACTCGGGCTATGCCCTTTTACGATCGACTCGGATTCCTTCGCCAAGGCGAACCCTATATGGAAGCCGGAATCGAGCATATAGACATGCGACTCGTCCTGTAGCGGCCCTAGTTGGGGCTGATGTAGCACCCCACCGCCCGCGTTTCCCGGAATTCCAGCTCGCTTGCGTTGCCTCCCGAGACGATCTCGAGGATCTCGCGAAGGTCCTCACGCCCCGGCTTCCTTCGCGATTGGCCAAAATCCACATACCGATCATCTATCCGTCCCCGATAGACCATTCGGTAGTCATCGGTTTCCTGCCGAACGAATACAACCGCTTCGGGCGTCACCTCAGCCTCGCAATGCTTCGTCAGCGCTTGCTGGAAATCCACTAGTCCGGGCATTCGATATCGAAAGTCCTCGCGATGACGCTGAATTTCCTCCTCTGAAAACAGTTCGTCCGTATACACCGCGCTGATTGCCAGGTCCTTCGAAGCGAAGCGTTCGTGTAAGGCATTGACCGCTGGGGCGTAGCGATTGGATATCGGGCACTCCACAGCGACGAACAGAAAAACCAGCGCAGTCTCGTTCGAATCGATGAATATGCTCTCCACATCGCTCTCGATCGTTTGCAGATCCTTACTCGCAAAGGAATGCGATCCCGACCAGGCGATCGCTAGCGAAAACGACAGTAGGATCCAATCTCTGGCGATGCGGCGATTCACAATGAAAACGCTACGCGTTCGCATCGCGAATGCAACGATCGATCGGAGACTCCGTTCCGACATTGCAAAGCGAGCCAATGCCTCCTATTCATTTTCATCCTTCAGAGCCAATCCTATGAGCCCCATATCGCCCCAAGAACTCCATGCCCGCCTCTTCGAGGAAGAGCATCTCATGATAATCGATGTCCTGCCCGACGACATCTTCGAGAAACGTCACATCCCAGCCGCCCGAAATGCCTGCGTCTACGAAATCGAGTTTCTCGCGCAAGTCGCTGGAATCGCTTCCGACAAGGGCGCTGAAATCATCGTCTATGGTCAGGGCGATCGCTACGAGGCCGCATCGTTGGCCGCTGAAAAGCTGCAGGAGTTGGTTGGGAACGCGCTCGCAAACTAGAGGGGGGCCTAGATGCCTGGCTAGAGGCCGGATTTGCGACTACGGGAGCTGGCGAAACCGAAGAGTCGCCCTCTGGAATATTCAAGGTCGACCCCAATCGCAGTGTCGTACGCTGGATCGGACGAAACCTACTCAATCAACACAATGGGACGGTTACCCTGAGCAGCGCCTCGTTCGCGATCGACCAGGAGCGGCTCGTAGGGGGCAATGCCGTTCTCAACATGGAGTCCATCCATTGCGAGGATATCGAAGATCCTTCGCTCGCCTCCCTGCTGATCAGCCATCTCCGCACGGACGACTTCTTCCTCGTGGATTCGTTTCCCGCTGCCGAGTTCAAGCTGGAATCCTCCGAACCGATTCCCAACGCCACCCCGGGTACGCCCAATATCGAGCGGCGAGGATCGTTTACGCTTCGCGGCCAAACGCAGCCCCTGCAATTTCCCGCCACTCTCGGAGTGAACAGCGAAGCAATCGCCCTTCAGGCCCAATTCGATATCGATGGCGTTGTTTGGGGATCCAAATACGGATCCGGCCGCATCTACGAGTCGCTCGGCAAGCACATCGTCAATGACCGGATCTCCATCAGCTTCCAGCTCATCGCGCCTCTCGCTTGACGGTATCGGCCGTTCTCAGGCCTATCGCTCAATCCGAGGGGCCGAATAGCCCTGCTCGCGAATGCGACGCAACAGCGCTTGCATGAACGCGACCCGCTCCGGATTCGCGGCCGCTACGTTTCGACGCTGGCCGATGTCCTGCGCCAAATGGTATAGCTCCACCGCTTGATCATCGTCCGCAGCATAGGCCCGCTTTGATTCCCACGTCTCATTGCGACCGCTCATGTAGCCGTTCTCCGTATCGACCAATACCCAATCTCCATCGCGAATCGCATATTGGTTCTCCCTCGTATTGTGTATATGGGTACTGCGCACCGAGTTCGCTTCGCCATTGAGCAAAGGCCAAAGGCTGTGAGAGTCCTCTGCCTGATTATCCGGCAATTCGTATCCAATCGCATCAGCGATCGTCGCCATGAAGTCGATCTGCGACACGAGGGCATCCGACCTCGAATTCGATGGGGTCACTCCCGGCCAGCGAATGAAGAAGGGTACGTGGTGACCGCCCTCATAGATGTCGCGCTTCAATCCACGAAAGGGATGGGCCGACCAATGATCAAACTGTCGATCGCGCTCGTAGGCGTATTTCTCCGGACCGTTGTCTGCGGAAAAGAACACAACCGTATTCTCCCATTGCCCCGTTTCCCTGAGGGCATCTAGCAGTTGTCCAATCGCATCGTCCGACTCCACTACGAAGTCGCCATAAGGACCCGCTTGGGAGCGCCCATCGAAGGCGTCGTTGGGAATGATGGGAGCGTGCGGCGAGGGCAATGCGAAATAGAGAAAGAACGGATCGGCCGATTGCGATTGTCCCTTGATATAGTCCACCGCCCGCCGCGTTATTGTGGGAATATTCTCATACGGATCCCAATCGGACACCATCGGTCCCGGGCGACATTCCCATCGGCCTTCCTTTATCGGCTTCCACCTATCCGCATCCATCATCGTGTCGGGGGCCTTCGTCACCCGATCGTCTTCAATCCAGCAATACGGTGGAAAATTGATGACCGTATCGCCGAAGTAGTGATCGAATCCATGGGCAAGCGGCCCATCCGGAATCGAGCGCGACCAATCGAAGGCATCATACGCGATGGGCTTCTTCTCCCCTTCGACAAGCTCCTCCTTCCTGAGAGCGTCCCAGTCCCAACCGAGATGCCACTTGCCAATCGCTGCCGTTCGGTAGCCTTTGCTCCTGAGCATTTCGGGCAAGGTCAGTCGCTCGTCATCGAAAATCGAAGCGCCCAAAGCGTTGACGATGCCATGGAATTTACGCCAATGATGACGACCGGTTAGCAAGGCATAACGACTCGGCGTACAGATACCCGACGAAGAATGGCCATCGGTGAAACGCATGCTCTCGCGAGCCAATCCATCGAGCCGCGGCGTCGGGATTTTCGAATCGGGATTCTGAATCGTCAGGTCGCCATAACCCAAATCGTCCGCGTAGAGGATCAAGATATTCGGCTGCTTCGCTTCCAGAAAAGCGATCGATGAAAGGGCGATTAGGATCAATCCTAGTTGAGTCGTTTCGATTGGTTTCATATACGCGGGAGTAGCTTGCATAGAGTCCCCCCCTTTAAACGGAACTTGGACGTCAACCCCTTCTATTTCCATTTTCATTCGCTTCTTGATCGCGCTTCCACCCTCTGTAGGATTGCGAAACCCCCTATGCTCGCCCGACTTAAAGGCCAGTCATTTACCATAGGGCTGCTCCTGGCAGTCGCGCTCGCGTTCGCGTTCCCCACGCACGGAGCATCCGGCGGCGCGCTCCGCACGGAAATTGCCACGAAGATCGGCATCGCCCTTATTTTTTTCTTTCAAGGCCTTTCGCTCGAGACGCGTCAGTTAATCCAAAGCGCGTCCCATTTCCGCCTCCATCTGTTTTGCCAAAGCTGGATCTTCATTCTGTCGCCCGCTCTCATGCTCGCCATACTGTTTGTGTTTGGGCGTTGGATACCTGCGGAGTTGCAACCTGGCCTGCTTTTCCTGTCGATTCTGCCCACCACGATTTCTTCCTCTACCACCCTCGCCGACAGCAGCGCTGGCGACGCGGGAGCCGCCCTTTTCAGCGCTACCTTCGCCAACATTATCGGCGTGGCGATCTCCCCCCTCTGGTGCCTCGCCTTGTTCTCCGATACCAGCGGTCGATTTCCGGCCTTCGACGCGATGGTCGCCAAGATCGCCTTCTACATCCTATTGCCCTTGCTCTTCGGTCAGCTAATTCGACCCATTTTCTCCGGGCGCATCGCCGACTGGATCGATGTTCTAAAGCGGGCAAATAACGCCCTCATTCTATTCGTCGTCTACGCGGCCTTTTCGAATAGCGTAGTGGATGGACTCTGGCAGTCCTTCAGCTGGGCCACCATCCTGCAAGCCTTCTTCCTATCCGCCGCTTTCTTGCTCCTGCTTTCGTCTCTCGTATGGACGAGCTCGGAGCTCAGCGCGAAAGAGCTTCCCTTGCGCATCTCCGCATTCTACTGCGGTTCTCAAAAAACGCTCGCAGCCGGCGTACCCATGGCCGCGATCATCTTTCAGGGCCAAAGCGGCGCCACGCAAGCGAGCCTCATCATCCTACCGCTCATGCTCTACCATTCCTTGCAGCTCTTCCTGGCGGGAATCGTTAAACCGAGACTGGCTGCCAAAGTCGCTCGACTGAGCGCCTGACCCCAACAATCGCTCGCATTCTTCGACGAGCGCCTTGGCAATGGGCTGCCCTCGTTCGCATAGAGCCCGTTGCTCGCGCCGATAGCTCTCCCGGCCTTCCGCATTTTCTATTTCGATCGGTTCGTATCCGTAGGCGCTTACATCATAGGGGCTCGCTCGCATGTCCAATTCCCGCGCTTCGATCGCGATTCGAAAACAACGTTCAAGAAGCTCCGTCCCCACCCAAGGGTTCAATTTGTAGCACCAACGATAGAGATCCATATTGAAGTGGACGCACCCGAATTGCTCGTTGATCGCTCGATCCTCCTGCCGCGGCTGCACCGTATTGAGGCGACGTGCCGCTGGAGTGAAAAACCGAAACGCATCATAGTGGCTACAGCAAATCGAAGCCCCTTCCACCACCTCTTCGATTTCCCTCCGAGACAAGCGCAACGGCGTCGTTTCATGGCGAATGCAATCCGCTTTGTAAATCATCGCCCACTCGTGCAATCCAAAACAGGAGAACCGAGGGGGTCGGTCCAACGAACGAGCGATCAAGTCGCGAATCCAACGCGCCCTTTCGAAATCCACAGGTCCCAACTGTCCTAGATCCAAGCCGACCCCATTCTCGAATTTCGCATATCGGGAATCGTCCAGAAACCGATCCGCCGCTTCGCCGCCGAGTCGCATGTCCGCCATCGGGCGCCAACGCCACAGCGTCTTCCGGTTCATTTGATAGTAAGTAAAAAGGAAATCGTGAATCGGGTGGCTCAAGCGCCGTCCCCGCCTGTCGCGATAAGCATCGAGCCATGGCAGAATAAAAGCGCTCCATGACGCTTGCTCAAGCTGCCAATTCGCTTCGTCGAAAACCCTAAGCGCGGTCCTATTCATGGCCAGCTAAAGCGGCTGCTCCTTCACGCGCTCCACGATTTCATCCTCCAAGCAAGCCTCTTCCAGCGCATCGACCGCCCAACGCTCTTTTCGACTCAATGCATCCAAAACGCGGGCCGCCATCACTTGGACCGCCGGAACCTCACTCCATATCGCCTCGCTGAGAAACCGCCAGCGCTCGGGCGCCAAGGATCCCTTGCCATCCAAGGGTTCCCGGCAGCCTGCGCACAAAAAAAGGCATCGATCGAATTCCGGCGCCTTGGGGACCGGCGCTATCTCGTAAATCGAAAGCCTCTCCCCAGAGGAGCCGCAAAGTTCGCAGCGCGACCGCGACCGTCGCGTCAGATCCTTCCCGAACAAAGAAAGCTGCCGGAGCCGCTCCCGATGCGTTTCACGTCCCTTCGCCATTGCTTGCCCGCTTTCCTGTCAAGCGCTCTTCGCCAATTCGATAATCGGTGAAATCGTTTTCGATTCCCTCGTGAGGCCGGTCCTGCAGAAACAGTTCAAGAATCTCCTGGTGCTCGTAGTCCGAGGTCGGCCACTCCTCGTTATAGCCCGGCAACATGAAAACCGTATAGGCCTGTTCTCGGGTCACCTTTCTCCTAATCACTAGCATAGCGTCAATCTGCAACCGGCTTCCTCGAACGCAACGCCGAAGCGACCCAGCTCGCCAATCCTTAGCGCTGCAACCTAGTAATTATAACGGTCGAAACGCTCTCCCCATTCCTCTTCTGGAAACATTCGCGCCGCGCCGCGACTGGCGGATATTCCCCATGGTATCAATCAATCGAGTCGATGGATTCGAGCGCTCCTTTGACGCCAGCATCCTCCTCTACTTAATAGAGTATTCCCTCTATTCCGCTCAAAATCGGTTGCAACTTCAGTAAAACCCCTTTCTTTTACTGTTCTCTTCGCAACGCCGACGCGGCTTTCGACTCTCATTTGGAACCTGCTTGGGCTTCGCTCGTCTGTAGGGATTAGACCGCTGCCAAACGCCACTCATACATCGTCAATACTATGGAACGCATCAACCCGGATTCCCGCTTCAATCCCGCCACCAGCCAAAATCGTCTCGCGAATTCCCCAAAGTCCGATGCGAAGGCTACCGATGCCTCAGCTCCCGCGACGAAGCCCTTGAAGCCCGGCTATGCGGAAATGTTCGACGACAAGGAACTGGAACGTCTCCAGAACAATCTCGAGTCGATCGCAGACATGGCCGGCAAGGCGCTAGACCGCATCAAGAAATAGCGGTACAACCCCCTTCGACACGGAAGCCTAGCGACCCTCGGACTCGTGCCCGACGATATCAGTCAGCTTAGAGAAGACTACACGGGAGGCAGTCTTCGTCGCAAGGATCTCGACCCGGACCCGATCGCCCAATTCAGGATCTGGTTCGGACAGGCCCAAGAACTCCAGGTCATCGAACCGAACGCCCTGACCCTGGCAACCGTAGATGCCGAAGGACAGCCCTGGCAGCGATCAGTTTTGCTGAAAGCCTACGACGAACGCGGATTCGTTTTCTTCACTAATTTCGAAAGCCGAAAGGCTCGGCATATTGACGGCAGCAACCAGGTGAGCGCGCTCTTCCCGTGGTTTTCCATTCACCGCCAAGTCGCCATAACGGGCCGAGCGACGAAAATTTCTTCCGCCGAATCGCTCAAGTACTTCGTGACTCGCCCCCTTGGCAGTCGCATTGGGGCCTGGGCATCCAAGCAAAGCAGCGTCATCACCTCGCGATCGCTTCTCGAAGCCAAGCTCGACGAAATGAAACGCAAGTTCAAGAGCGGCGACGTCCCTCTTCCATCGTTCTGGGGAGGCTTTCGCATAGAACCGAAAACCATCGAATTCTGGCAAGGCGGCGGCGATCGCGTCCACGACCGTTTTCTGTATTCAATTGACGGCGACAATAATTGGGGCGTCGAACGGCTTTCGCCCTAGGAGCGAATTGCATCGTTCCCTACCCTGGCGAAGACCCTACGCCGGCACCGCTTCCGGAGACTCCATTTGCAAGCTAACGATATCCTGGTCGTCGTGCTCGGAATTGAATTTCATCGAAACCACTTTGGAAACGCCCTTCTCTTCCATTGTCACGCCGTAGATCGCCTGAGCCGCTTGGATCGTGCGCTTGTTGTGCGTAATGATGATGAACTGAGACTGTGAAGTGAACTGCTTGAGCAGCGTCGTAAATCGTCCAATGTTCGATTCGTCCAGGGGCGCATCCAATTCGTCGAGCAAGCAAAAAGGACTCGGCTTCACCATGTAGATCGCAAACAGCAATCCGACCGCCGTCATCGTGCGCTGGCCACCGGACAGCAAGGAAACGCTCTTCAGGCGGGTGCCCGGCGGTTGAGCCACGATATCGATGCCGCTCTCCAGAACGTCCTCCATTTCAATGAGCTGCAAGTCCGCCTTGCCACCGCTGAAAAGGGTATTGAAGGTGTGTTTGAAATTCTCGCGGATTTGATCGAAGGTAGCCGAAAATTGCTCGCGCGACTTTTCGTTAATCTCATCGATCGCCGCCACAAGCTTGTCTCTCGAGGTTACGAGATCATCGTACTGAGTCTTGAGGAACAAATGGCGTTCCCGCAGCTCGCCGTATTCCTCAATAGCATCCGTATTCACCGCGCCCATACTCTGAACACGTTTGCGGAGACTTTGAATCTCCGATTTGATCTTGTTCCAATTGATGGACTCCAGCTCCGCCAATTCCTCCTCGGTCGGCCCCTTGGAGGTCGCGTTCTCGGGCGTCAATTCAGAGGCATCCGTTTCTTCGGATTCATCGATCTCCGAAATGGCAACTGATTCCGCTTCGGATTCCGCTTCGCCTTCCACCTCCGACTCGGTCTGCTCATCCCCTTCCACTTCGACGCTTGTCGTATCGAGATCCAGCTTCGGTAGGTTTTCAACCGGCTGTCGGGCCTTCCATATTTCGAATTTCCAATCGACCAGTCGAAGATCGATTCCGTACTCGCGATCGATTTCTTCCTGCACGAATTCCAGTCGCGAGCGCTTCTCCGCGATTTGCACCTGCTGATTGTTCAAGTTGGAGCGCAAGCCCTCCACCTTCTCCCGAGCGTAGGCCTGCTCCTTCTCCAGAATACCGACCTTGTCTTCCACGGTCGCCAGGGCGCCCCGAGTCGCTTCGACCAAAGCCTTCGCTTGCTCCAGCTCCTCATC
>CBFHHM010000005.1:0-17852 GCA_965655705.1 Candidatus Pelagisphaera sp. | reverse complement strand
AAAGCAATACCCGTTTCAATCGTCTCAAGTCCTTGCCGCGCGGATTCCAGTTTTTCCTGTTCTTCCGCAGATCGAGAGCGAGCGGCCTCGAGTTTTTCGCTGGCTCGAGCGCGGGTCTCCTCGAGAAGCGATCGCTCCCGTTCGAGTCGCTCCCCTTTCTGCTTTTGGTCCTGAACCGTTCGCTCCGCATTGCGGGCCTCGGCCTCCAATCGCGATAATTCCTGACGGGTTTCGCCGATCGCCTTGCGATGCGTTTCCACGGCTTCTTCCGCCGCCTCGAGCGTCTGGTTGATCTTCTCGGCGTCTTCGCGAGCGATCTTCAGCGCCTTCTGATCCGCTTCCAGCTCCTGAGTCGTTTGACGAAGCTCGATTTCCCGTTGAAGAATACTGGAATTCCGCGCCTTCTTGAATCCTCCTGTGGCCAGGCCGCGACTGTCCACGGACTCGCCCTGTCGGGACGCGACCTGCAGGAAGCGAAATTTCGGATTCGCTTCCCACCATTTCAAAAACTGAGCAATATCGTCGACCACATAGCTCGCCGCGAGCACTGACTCCAGGGCATCGTCTCCCTCCTTGAGAGATATGAATTCCAAGGCAGGCGCTAGCCATTCCGGTCGGTCCACCCCTTCGAAAGCCTCGCCCCCCACGGTTGCCAGCTTCACGCAAGCTCTTCCAATCTCTCGCTCCTCCAACTGGCGAAATGCTTCGACTACCATGCGGGCGTCGCCCACAGCGACGGCTTCGACAGCCGAACCAAGCAGGGCTTCCAGGGCCTCGCCGTAGCCATCCTTCACCTCGAGATTCGCCGCGATCGGAGCAAAGCTGCGTCCTCCTAAATCTCCTTGCATGCGCCCCTTGAGCAAGGCCTTCGCACCCTCTCCATATCCTTCGAGCTTCTCCTGCAACTGCTGCAGCAACTTTACTCGCGCCGTTTTCTGGGCAACCGTCCGATCCTTTTCCTGGATGCTCACCTGGGAAGCGCGAAACGCATCGCGAGTTTCCGATACCGTTTCCCGGGCGGCTTCCAGAGCGGTTTCCAGGTCCAACTGTCGAGACTTCGTTTCGTCGACTTGCTTCGAAAATCCCTCTAGAGACTTCTGAGCGTCGGCCCGCCCCTCGCCTTGCTCCGAAAGCTCTTCTTCCAAGCGCGTCAATCGGTTCGCGCTGGTGCCTGTCTCCACTTCGAGAAGCGACATTTGCTCCCGACTTTGATGCAGACTGTTTTCCGCTTGCTGGGCTTGCGAACGCAATTGCTGGATCTCCAACTCCGCCGATTCAAGCTGGGCTTCGATTGCCGCAAGTTCCCGATTCCGCTCCTGGAAGATCTCATCCGAGCTACCCAGCACATCCAAATGAAGCTGCTTGTCCTGCGAATGCTCGTCCATGCGAGTCGCGAAATCGCCCATTTGCCCCTCGTAGGAATCGATTTCCTTGCGCGCCTGCTCAATGCGTTCGCTCATCGAATTGATCCGTATCTGGGCCATGTGGGTTTGATTCGTCATCTGCTCCTTGGCGCTCCGCAAATCGAACACCGCCTGTTGGGAATCTTGAATCTTTTGGATCAACGCCTGCCGGTCCTCCTTGTGGACGATCAGGCTCGCTTCCTTCTTCTCCAAGTCCTTCTGCAGCTCGTCGACTTCGCCTTGCAGAGACCCCGCGCTCTTGTCGATCTGGCCTAAGGATGTATTCAGCGTTCCAAACTGATAAGCGCTGTAGCCCACATCCAGATGCCGCAACTTGTGGCTCAATTTCTTGTAGCGAATCGCCTTGGTCGCTTGACGACGTAGACTTCCAATCTGCCGATTGATCTCGGCGATGACATCCGTGACCCGATCGAGATTCGTCTCCACGTGGCCCAGCTTGTTCAGGGCTTCCTTGCGCTGAGCCTTGTACTTGGATATACCCGCCGCTTCTTCGAAGACTGCCCGCCGCTCTTCCGGCTTGGAGGAGAGGATCTGGTCGATCTGGCCCTGGGCCATGATCGAGTAGGACGTGCGTCCCACGCCCGTGTCCATAAACAGTCGCTGGATGTCTTTGAGACGACACGCCTTGCCGTTGATGTAATAATTGCTGCCGCCCTCGCGATGTACGCGACGCGTCAGTTCGACTTCGTTGAAATCCTGCCCGAGTTCCTTCTCGCAGTCCGTGAGAATGATCGAGACCTCGCAGATATTGACCGGCTTCCGCTTGTCCGTTCCCTCGAATATGACGTCCTGCATCTTGCCGCCACGAAGCGCCTTTGCGCTCTGTTCGCCTAGCACCCAGCGAATGGCATCGGCGATGTTGCTCTTGCCGCAACCATTTGGGCCAACAACCGCCGTTACGCCAGGTTCGAATCGTAAATGTGTGGGGTCCGCGAAACTCTTGAAACCGTTTGCCTTGAGTGAGCTCAAATACATGTAAGGGGCCGAAAATGAACGGCCCCGCGGAAGCGTGACAACCCCAAAGATCGGATTGTGAATAAGTCGAAGAACAACCTGGGCATAACACTCTGAACAACTCGATTAATCCAACTATTGATTGGAAATCGCCGGCAACTAAGTCCAATAATTCGGAATGCCGCCCCGTCCCCTTCTCCCCTTCGCGCTTTCTCTCCTTCTCTCTTCAGTGCCGGCAGTCGCTCTAGAAATCGATGTTTCCCAAGTCGACTCCGCGGATCATTTCAACGCCACAGCCGCCGACAACGCCTTGAGCATCGAGTGGGACAGCCCTGAAGGCCGCGCCTTCCTGGAACTCCAATTCGTTCCTCGACAAGGGAACAGGCCAGCCGCTCCCCTCATTCGCTCGATCGGAATCGACGATCAAGCCGCCCTTGAAGGGCTCGATCCGAACTACCTTTTCTGGATCGGCGAACGCGACCTGGAAAAGCGAGCTGGCTGGTCGATTTTCTTCGATCGCGTGCCCACCCGCCCCTACACCGTGGAAAAAGGCTATCTCGTCCCGTCTAAGGTCTCCGTTACCGCTTCTGGAGAAAGAGCCAGCATCGAAATCGACGGACTGAGCAGCGAACGTTTCGAAGGATCGCTCCTCTTTCATTTCTACCGCGACAGCCCATTCGTTCACATGGAAGCCCGCGTCTCAACCGAGCGTGACGCCACCGCCTTTCTCTATCACGTGGGCCTCGCTAAGCCGGAAACCGAAAATCACCGGGTTCACTGGATCGATCCCTACGGATCCCCTCGAGATGCGGGGATCGACGACGCAACCGCTCGCGTTTTCAAAACGCGTTATCGATCGATGGCCTTGTCTTCCGGTAACGGCTCCGTCGCCATCAGTCCCTTCCCTCATCAATATCTCTACCCGCTCGATTTCGCGGACAACTTCGGCTATAATTGGGCCGGCAACGAATACCTCGACATGATCGACGGGTTCGCCTGGGGGGTCCGTCAGCCACCCATGGGCGATCGGCGATACGTACCTTGGGTCAACGCCCCGCCCGGAACCGAACAGAAACTAGGCGTCTTTCTCTTTGTGTCCCGACATTCGGGTCACAAAAATCTAGATACGGTCCGCCGCTACACTCGGTCCGACTCCTTCAAGCCTCTGCCTGGCTACAAGACCTTCACCAGTCACTATCACGTCGAACACAGCCTCGACTATATCGCGAAGCAAGAAGAGCAAAAGACCAAGGGAATCCCCAAAGGACTGAAGAAGCCCGAGTTCGTCGATGTCTTCAAGGACATGGGCGTGGACATCGCGCACCTCGCTGAATTCCATAAAGGGGCGACGCCAAGGTTGCGAACTCAGGAGCGACTCCAGCAACTGCGCATCATGCATCAGGAATGCGAGCGACTTTCGGGAGATGGCTTCCTACTGCTGCCAGGCGAAGAGCCCAACGTCCACATTGGCGGACATTGGATCAGTTTCTTTCCCAAACCGGTCAATTGGGTGCTCAATCGAAGCGAAGGCCAGCCTTTCGCGCAGGATATGGATGGCTACGGAACGGTCTACCACGTTGGCAGTCCGGAAGACGTATTCGAATTGCTTGAACGCGAGAACGGTCTCGCCTGGACCGCCCACGCTCGAGTCAAGGGCTCGACCGGACATCCCGACAGATACAAGGAAACGCCTCTCTTCCAAAGCGATCGTTTTTTGGGAGCCGCCTGGAAAGCCATGCCTGCCGACTACTCCCGCGACGAGTTGGGGTGGCGAGTCAGCAATCTACTCGACGACATGTCCAACTGGGGACACCGCAAATATATGCTCGGCGAAGTCGACATCTTCAAGATCTTCAAGGACTACGAGCTTTTCGGAGCCATGAACGTCAACTATCTGAAACTCGACGAGGTCCCCGCATACGACGATGGATGGCAACCGGTACTTGACGCGCTGAACCAGGGACGATTCTTCCTCACCACGGGAGAAATTCTCATCCCTGAATTCACCATTGGCGGCAAGGAAAGCGGACAGTCCCTATCGCGGTCCCAGCAATTGGAGAACCTTCGACTGAAGGCCCAGCTCGAATGGACCTATCCCCTTTCGAGAATGGAAGTCGTGAGCGGCGACGGGAACGCAATCTACCGCGATCGTATCGATCTGTCCGATACGCGTGAATTCGGAAAGAGAGAGCTGGAGCAGACGATCGATCTGGGCGGTCGGGCCTGGGTTCGCCTCGAAGTCTGGGATATCGCCCGAAACGGGGCCTTCACCCAACCCATTTGGATCGAGTAAGAAGATTCGGCGAAACCTTGGATAAACGAATTCCGATCGAACGGTAAGCCCGCCGAAAAGTCGGGCGCCACCGCGCTTCGCATGGGGGGGTGGAAACTGCCATTCCAGTTCGAGATACTCCTCGCCATAGGCGAATTCCGTATACTACGTTCCTACGATCGTCTGCAATCTTTCCCCTTACGATTCCAATTGCCCATGCCTCACATCGGATTGAGCCCGCTCGCCCTCTTGCTCCTGTTCGCCGGCTCCATCGAAGCCCAACCGGAGCCGCCTCGCTTCGACCGATTTCTATTGCTCGAGGATACTTCCGAAACCTCCGCTGGCGTATCCATCGGCGATGTCGATGGCGATGGAAACTTCGACCTCATTATAGCGAAAGGTCGACACTGGCCGCTACTCAATCGGGTTCTGCTCGGCGATGGCAAAGGCCGCTTTCCCACCTCCCATAATCTAGGTCCTAAAGACGAGCGTACCTACTCGGGAGCGCTCGCCGACATGGATAGCGATGGAGATCTGGATGTTGTCGTCAGCAATGACAAACCCGATACGAATCGAGTTTTCCTAAACGATGGCCAGGGCCGCTTCAGTCCCGGATCCAACTTCGGCAAATCGGAATGGCCCACGCGCTACATTTGCGTGGCCGATCTCAACTCGGACGGAGCGCCCGACATCATCGTCGCCAATCGACGGGGCAAGCGAAGCGGCTCGAACTACATCTGTCTGAACGACGGGGGCGGTCAGTTCGGAACGGATCCCATCCCGTTCGCCCATTACTCTTCCACCGCCATTACTCCCGCTGACTTCAACCAGGACGGCTTGATCGATCTAGCGGTTCCCCACCGCGATGGCGGGCAAGGCTACCTATTTATCCAGACTCAAAAGACGAAGATCGAATTCGCGAAGATTCCATTCGGACCTCCCGATGCATCGATTCGCATGTCACGGGCCGCCGACTTCGACGGGGATGGCGATTAGCCTATTTCCGTAAGTCGGGCAAGGGGCCGCTTGTTGGATACGGGGCTCGATGCGGCTGCAAATCGTCGCCTTGCGATTCGGTCCAAGCAGCCAGTTCCCGCCTCAGTCGATCCATCAAGTCGCGATACTCTGGATTGCGAGCCAGATTGTCGTACTCCATCGGATCGGCCTCCAAATCGAACAGCTCGAACTCCTCCCGCGTGTAATAGCTGCGAATCAGAGCCGCCGCCTTCGGGTCCTTTTTCGCCGCCATGTCCCACGAATCCCAAAACGCTCCCGCCCCATCCTTGCGCAGACGGTCCGAGTGGTTCGTGAAATAGGCGTTCGGAGTCAAATTGTGGATGTATTTGTATTTCCCGATACGTACCGCCCGAATCGGAAAAATATTCATCGCTCCATCGCCCGTATGCGTGGTGAATATCCGATCGCGGTGGGATCGCGCTCTACCCTCCAATACATCCAGGAACGAAAGGCCATCGATGTCGCTCGGAACCGAAACTCCCGCCGCATCCATTAGAGTCGGGATAATATCCACCCAACTGACCTGCGCGCTCGTCCGCTGGCCGGGAGCGATGCACCCCTCCCAAGCGGCAATCATAGGAATCCGCGTGCCCGTTTCGTATAGGTTCCACTTCCCCCGCGGCCATTGCCCACCGTGATCGCTGGTGAAGAGGAACAGAAAGTCGTTGCCGAACTCCCGTTGGGCAATGGCATAAATTCGTCCCATCTCCTCGTCCATACCGGTAATGTCCGTCAAGTAGCGCGCCCAATGATCGCGCGTCTCAGGCGTATCCACTAGATAGGACGGGAGCTCGATCTGCTCGGGATCGTAGATGGACTCCTTCGACCAAGCCACATGCGGCCGTCGATCGCCCACCAGCAAACAGACCGGTCCCTCGATTTCCGTATCCGCAAACCACCTATCGACATTCTTAGACATCTCGACCGGTGCCGGTGAAAGGAAATCCGCTCCCGGAACCTCTTTGCGCCCGTGGGCCACCTTTCCGAAAGACGCGATCGTGTACCCCTCCGCTTTGAGCGATGGCAGCAGGAACTTCGTCCCCGGCTTTACCTGGCTGTGATTCGGGTGCGCCCCGTGCCGAGCCGGCATGAGTCCCGTCTGCAGAGAAAATCGATTCGGGCAACACGACGGTGAAGCCACATAAGCGTCATCAAAGACCATACCCTTCGCCGCCAGCATATCCATCGTCGGCGTGGCCACTTCGTTCGATCCATAAACCGAACTCTCCGCCCGCCCCATATCGTCGGAAAGAAAGACTACCAGATTCGGTCGCCCGTCCCCATTGAGGCCGAGCGAACAAACATAAGCGAAAAGAAAAACGAAATAAGTTTTCATGGTAAAACGGATCGAAGGGCTAGCAGCAGCCAATACTTACGAACAACCCGTTTTCCGACAAGCTGCAAAGCCAGGGATCGGCGTTTGGCTATGCCGCAAAATAAGGTCCCGCAGTGAATGTCGCTATTAACTGACAATCCGATCCAGCAAACTGATGTATCCCTCGCAGGGGAAACAATCGCTTTCATCCTTCCTATTTGGAATCGTCCGAGCGCGTCTTGCCCCTACCGCAACCACCCCGGATCCAGGACCACATGTTTAATTCCTTCCCGATTGTAGGTGTAGGAGATGTGGACGCGCCCGTCCTCTGCCTGAATAACTGCGGGATAGGAGAATTCTCCCCAATGACGTCGGTCCGCGCCCGCGGGCGCTTTCTCCGTCAATCTCTCCAAGGTCACGACTGGCTCCCAATCCTTGCCGTCCTCGGAGACCGCCACGTTCAACAGCGCTCGTGTCCCAATTCCACCATGGAAGTCCTGGCGAGAGGTATGATTGTAAACCAAGAGTTGCCGCCCATCCATCAAAGTAACCGCATCCGTACCCGCGCTTGGATTGGGAAGTTCCGTCGCCGTCATCGAACTCCAACTACGACCTCCGTCGCTAGACCAGCTTTGCGAAACAACTTGCTGCTGCGTCCGACACAGGATCTGCATGTCTCCATTCGGATACGTTAGAACGCTCGGTTGAATGGCGTCGAAGGCGATGCCATCGTTGATTGGGCCGATCACATCCCAGGTCTTTCCATAATCGCGGGTCACCTCGAAATGGACCCGCCACAAATCGCTGCCATTCTCGACGTCCACCTCCGAACTGCTCGGGCATAGGATCGCCCCGTCGGCTAGCTGTATCGGCTTATTCTTTACCGGGCCCAGCAAATGGCCAATTCCGAAATGCTCGCCGAGCTTCGTTGGCCAAGACCAGGTTTCTCCCCCATCATCCGAAGTCGTCAACATGCCCCACCAATCCCTTGGGTTCGGCCCCACCTTGTAGAAAAGAATCAGCGGACCGTTCTCGGGCTGGAACAATACCGGATTCCAACAGGCGTACCGCAGGTTCATGGACTGTACGCCATTGACGACCTCGACTGGATCCGTCCAGGCGCCATCCGCCTTTCGCGAAAGCCAGATTCCCACATCCGGATCCTTTTCGCGCGTCCCGCCGAACCAGGCCACAACCACACCCGAGGGCGTCTCCACGATTGTCGATGCGTGGCATTCCTTGGTCGGCTTACTCGCGATCGAAAAAATCTGCTCGGCGGCGATCAATCCGCCCTCGCCTATTTTCGCCACCGGCGGCAAATCGAACTCCTTGGCTGACAGGGTAACACTCATTTCAATCATCAAAGGTAGCAACCAAAACCAAGGGTAGAGATTCATCCGTACCAGCATCTAACAATACCCCTCCAGGGCAAGCCTCCATGGGAATGGGGCTCCAGTGCGCGAGCATTCTACTAATAACTCTCCATTCGGACGATTCGCTTGTCCAACTCGACCCCTTTCCCCTAAAGTCTGCCCAAGCTCTCCATGTCTCGCCTTTTATACAGTTTCGCGATCGTCCTCGCCGCTTTTCAATCGACCGCTGCGGCGCCGATCGATTCCGACTTCGACTCAACAATTGGACCCTTCCTCCAAGAGTACTGCATCGACTGCCACGGAGGCGAGAAGGTCAAAGGCGATGTCGATTTCACCCTCATCGACAGCGCGGCGGCCATCGACGCGAACCACGAAGTGTGGGGATTGGTGGCCGAGCTCCTCGAATACGGGGAGATGCCGCCTGAGGAGGAGGGTCATCGCCCCACTGCCCTCGAATCCCAAGCCGTCCTCGACTGGTATCAGCATCGCTTCGTCGAAAACGTTCGAGCGCGCCCTGCGCCCTTCACAGCCCGGCGGCTTTCCGCCCACGAGTACCGCAACACGCTTCGGGAGCTGCTCGGTTTCGATCTGGAGAACAAGGTGATGGCCGCCGAGCAAACGGCAATCGAGCCCTCCCTTATTCTGAAGCTGCTGCCCACCGATCCGCCAGGCGCCAGCGGCTACGTCAACGATACCCACAGCGCCCCCCTTTCCGCCCATGTCTGGGAACAATACGCCTACCTAACCGACCGGGCTCTGAGCGAACTCTTCTCCCTGCAACGCCGACAGGAACTCGGCGCCCTCATCGGCCAGCCGCTCTCTCCCGCCTTTTCGCTCGACGCCCTCCGCTTCGATCACGCGGAAGCCCTGCTCAGTCGCTTCGTCCCCAGAGCCCTGCGCCGCCCCATCCCGAAAAGCGAGCTCGCCCCCCGAATCGCCGCCCTCCGCGACCGATCCGGGCGCAATCTCGTTTCCGCCCTCAAGGCGGAGCTCAAAGCCCTGCTCGTCTCGCCCGCCTTTATCTACCGAGGCTTGATGGTCGACGGCGCCCCTGGCGCCCAGCAGCCCGTCGATGCCTTCGAACTCGCCGAACGCCTTTCCTACTTCCTTTGGGAGAACATGCCCGACAGGGAACTCGTCGAAGCCGCCGACAGCGGCGCCCTCCAAACGCCCGCAGGGCTGACCGCCCAAATCGACCGCATGCTCGCCTCGCCCAAAGCCCGCAGCCTCTCCGAGCGCTTCGGCCACCAATGGCTGCTTCTGGCCGATATCGACAACGCCGCCTCGGACGTCACCACCCGCGGAGCCCTCCGCAGTCAGCCCCTCGACTTTCTCCACTACCTCTTCACCGAAGACCGGCCCGTCATCGAACTCATCGATTCCGAAGTCGCCTTCGCTAGCTACCTTACCGCCAACTATTATCCGCAAGACCGGGCCCAGCTCGCCAAGTACCAAAAGCCCCAAGGCATCGAGCGCCAGCTGGTGCCCAACCAACGCATCCGCCTCGAACACGACACCGAACGCCAGGCCGGCATCCTCACGATGCCCGGCATCCTCGGCATGAACCGAGGGCCCATCCTGCGCGGCACCTGGATGCTCCGACGCATTCTCGGCGAACACCTCGGCGAGCCTCCCGCCGACGTTCCGCCTATCGAAGCATCCGCCCCCAATAAAGAACTCACCTTCCGCGAGCGCTTCGAGCGCCACCGATCCGATTCCACCTGCGCCCGCTGCCACGACAAGATCGATCCGCTCGGCTTCGCCCTCCAGGGCTACGACGACAATGGCGCCTACAAGCTCGCTTCTAACTACAAGCCCCCGCGCAGGCCCAAAGAACATGACACCCCAGCCGACGAGATCGACACCTCCGGCCGTTTCCCCACAGGCGAGAGCTTCCGCAGCTTCGACGATCTCAAAGCCATCCTACTCGGCCCCAAGCGTCGCGATGTCATTCTTAACGCCGTCGAGCAAACGCTAGCGTACGCCCTTTGCCGCAAGCTCGAAGCCTACGACCGTCCTACGGTGGACCGGATCGCCGACACCCTCCTCGAAACCGACGGCACTTGGCGCGACCTCTTCATTCTCGTCGCCCAAAGCCTCCCCTTCCAGCAAACCGTTTTCCCAGAGGCCTCCCTAAGCGCCAATCTGTAAGGATGTCATTTTTCCATTCCAAAATCGGGTAAAATCCCCAAAGTACTCTCGTACTCGCCATTCATCGCTCCAAATCCCTTACCCAATCCAATGAATCGCAACTGGCAAATCGATCGACGCAGCTTCCTCCGCGGCGCCGCTGGAGCCCTACTCCCCCTGCCCTTTCTCAACCTTATGGAAGGCAAGGCCGCAGCGGTCGCATCGCGATCGAACGCCCTTAACGACGCTCCCCTTCGCTTCCTTACCCTCTTCAAACCGAACGGCGTCCACCCGCCTTCGTGGAATATCAACGGCGGCACGGAATTCGACTTTCGCATGTCGCCCCTCATGGCCCCTTTCTCAAAGCACAAGGACGATCTCCTGATCCTCGACAACATCGGGGACTTCGGATTCTCCTCCCACGCTAACTCCACCCGCCGCTTCCTTTCCGGGCACCACGACAATACCGAAAGCGCCTCTATCGACCAAATCATTGCCGACAAGATTGGCGGCGACACGGCCCACCGCTCCCTTGAACTGACTACCGAAGGCCTCTTCACAGGCCAATTCGGTTGCAGCTACATTTCCTACGATCAAAAGGGCGGGGCTATCCCCCGAGAAAGCGATCCCCAGCTCGTATTCGATCGCCTCTTCCGCAACCCCATGAGCGATGCCGACCAGCGACGCTCTATGTCCAGCTTGCTCGATCGCGTGAACGAGGATGCCAAGTCGCTCCAGCGAAAATCGGGCTATCAGGATCGCCAAACCCTCGACCAATACCTGACCGCCGTTCGCGAAACCGAACGCCGTCTCGAATCGCTCGAGATGAAAGGCGCCAAACCGCCCATCGATTTCTCCAAGCTCGAACCGCCGCCCGTGGCCAGCAACCTAGATGAGCAAGTCGAATCCATGCTCGATCTCATCGCCCTCGCCCTTTGGACCGATTCCACTCGCTGCATCACCTACATGCTCGGCAACAGCAACAGCCGCATGGTCTTCGACTTCCTCGGCATCAGCGAACAGCACCACTACCTCTCCCACTTCTTTCGCAATTTCAGCCGGAGCAATCTCGACAGCCTGCTCAAGATCAGTCTTTGGCACATGGAGAAATTCGATTCCTTGCTGACCAAGCTGAAGAGCTACCAGGAGGGCGACCGCACCCTGCTCGACAATACCGCTCTACTTTTCGGTTCCGGCATGGGTCACAGCGACAACCACACGGTCCAGCGCATTCCCGTGGTGCTCGCCGGCGCTCGCGATCACATCAAGACTGGAAGATATATTCGCTATTCGGAAAACCAGGAACTCGGTCGACTCCATCTTTCGCTGCTTAAAACCTTCGGTATCGAAAAAGACACCTATGCTGTATCCGACTCCGCCCTACCGGGAATCGATGGAGGCTACTTCCCCGAATTCCGCGAACGCCCCTTCGAGAGCTGGGTTACGCGCAGCGCAGGTACAATCACCGCCCAAGGTCGTCTCCGGATGTCTGACAATCTCGACGAAGCAAAGGTCTTCTACATCGACGTCGCCGGACAGCCATCCGTTCGCATCGAAATCGGATTCCGCGATTTCCACGACTTCAACCTTCCCTACCACGTCGGCACGCCGATCACCCTAACCGGCGCCAGTGGCGGGGACGGCAGCCAATTGCGCATCACCAAGATCACCGATCTCAAAAGCCTCTTCGGCAACAGCAAGCCCGGTACGCGCAACGGGTAGCCCAAGACTGCTCGCATTGCTTAATTCCGTTGGCCTCCGCGTCATTTCGCAACATCGCAATCCGATGCTACCGCTCAAGCCCTGCGCTTTATTGTTAGCGCTTCTAATGGTAGTCGATTGTATCGCCGCCAGCTCCATTGCCGAATATGGGGATACTCTGATTGATGCGCTCGAACGCAGAGACACGCGCCTATTCGAATCCTTGATCCATCCTCGGACCATTCAACTATCTCGAGAGCAAGACCCTGACGCTCACATTAAAAAGATTGAGCTCATTCTCGAACAAAAGCCCCCTTCCGTTTACAAAACGCACAAGGTCGTTGTGACCGACATAAATAAAGACGGCGATTACAACGCTCTAGAGAACTCGATTCCCCTTTTCGGGAGCAGGCGAGCGATATTCCCAGTGCAAATCGAGAAACGTCTTACCATATTCGTAAAGGATGGAGATCTCAATCAAGATGGAGAGTGGACGACCCCATTGACGACCCAGGCCCTATCGCGATTCGAAGGGAACTGGTATATGGTCTGGCCCCAAGAAATAAAATAGTCTCCCGGGCATCTGAACTAGGTCGCGATTTTCTTTGCCACCCAACACTTATCTCAATTGAAACGCATCATACCCATTGAGAATCGCGGCAATCCGCCCTGCCTGACCACTCGAACCCGATTTCGCTCGAAGGCGGCCCTATCGAGGGAGGGCGAATGCGACATACTGATCGCCCGGCGGCGTGCCCATTTTGCCGCCACCGCAGGCAATGACGACATACTGGCGTCCGTCGATTTCGTAGGCGCTCGGCGTCGCATAGCCGCCAGCTGGAAGCTTGTATTTCCACAACTCGGTTCCCGTACGCTTATCGAAGGCTCGGATATGTTCGTCCTTCGATGCGGCTATGAAGATCAATCCACCGGCGGTCGCTACAGGACCTCCATAGACTTCGGTCCCGGTTTTAGGGATGCCTCGGGCAGTCAGCTCCTCCAGTTCGCCCAAAGGCACTTTCCACAGTATCTCGCCCTTGTTCAGATCAATGGCATTGAGCGTACCCCATGGGGGTTTGACCGCCGGATACCCTTCCTGGTCGAAGAATCGGTTGTAACCGGTATGCGAATACGGCAAGACCTTATCGTTGGCCCGAATTCCCATGGCATGCGGATCGACTTCGCCCCCTTCTTCTCCCAAGAGAAAGGAAACGATAGCATTCAACTGGAGGTCGCCCAACTGACGGAAAGACGGCATAAAGCCCTTGCCGGTCTTCAGCATTTCCACGATTTCCTCGCGCTTGAGCCGCTCGCCCACCGTCTGGATATTGGGGAAGGTGCCTGTCGGATCACCTTGCCGATCGGGTCCATGGCAAAAGGCGCAGCGACCTCCATAGAGCGTCTCGCCTAAATCGGCCATACTCTTGATTCCCTCCGAATCCGCATCGGGCCGGTTCGTTTCGACGAGGGTCATAATCCACGGCATATCGCTAGAATTGATATACATAATACCCGTATTCGGATCGACCGAAGCGCCACCCCATTCACCGCCCCCATCGAATCCCGGAAAGATGATCGTACCCTCCAAGCTCGGAGGAATGTACTGACCATCGGAACGCACATTGGCCAAGATCCCCCGAACGTAGGCATTCGCCTCTGGACTGATATCCGTCGCATCCTCCATATCGAAGCGCTGTCGGGCGAAAGCAGGCGGTCTCACTGGGATGGGTTGAGTAGGCCAGGCCTCTTCGCCTGGAACATCGGAAGGCGGAAACGCGCGCTCCTCTACCGGATGCAAGGGCTCGCCCGTATCACGGTCCAATACGAAGACGTGACCCGATTTCGTGATTTGAGCGACCGCGTCGCGTCGCTCCCCATCGATGGTCAAGGTAACCAGATTCGGCGGAGCCGGCAAATCGCGGTCCCAAATATCATGATGCACTGTCTGATAGTGCCACTTGCGTTCGCCTGTACGCGCATCCAACGCCAGGATACAGTTGGCGAATAGATTCTCGCCATGGCGATTGCCTCCATAGAAATCGAACGACGCCGAACCGGTCGGTACGAATACCATGCCACGTTCCCGATCGATGCTCATACCCGCCCAGGAGTTCGCGCCGCCCGCGTATTCATGATAGCCCTCCGGCCATGTGTCGGAGCCGAATTCCCCGGGATGCGGAATTGTATTGAAAGTCCAGACGATCTCCCCCTTGCGGACATCGAAAGCCCGAATATGGCCCGGGGCCGCATCGACGTTTTCAGATACACGCGTCCCCAAGATCAATGTATCCTCGAAAATCGTGCCTGGCGTCGTCGAAATGACATAGAGATCCTGGGCTCGCTCGCCTAAGCCGTTTCTCAAAGAGACGCGCCCTTTCTCCGCAAAACTAGGGACGAGTTCGCCCGTATCGGCATCGACGCAAAATAGCCAACTCCCCAAAGTCATGAAGATGCGTCGGTCGTCGCCTTCTTCCCATAAGGCCACTCCCCGATTCGCATTGAATCCGACCGTTTCGCCCTCGCTGGCGAGCAGCTTTCCGGGATCGAAGCGCCACAATTCTTCGCCCGTCGCCGCGTTTAATGCGAAGGCGCTCAGCTTAGGAGAGGTCCCGTACAGTACTCCATTCTTAATGAGCGGATTGCACTGGATCTGAGTACGCCCTTCCAAATCGCCCGCCGAATACGTCCAAGCGACTTCAAGGTCGGATACATTATCCGCTGTAATCTGGTCCAAACCCGAGTATTGGTTTCGACCGTCGCCTCCTTGATAGGAAGGCCACTCGCGCTCGACCGTTGCGCTTTTCTGGCAAGCCGGAAATGCCATGAGAGCAAGGAGTAATAGAGAACTAAGGAAGGACCGTTTCATAAGAAAACTCTTCAATGACGAATTCTTGGACGGAATTCACTAAAATTATCGCTCTAAGGCAGTATCCTCTACCGACGAACGTCCTTACGCCAAACCTCAGTCGCTAACCGCTAAACAAGGCCTCCAAGGTCTAGCGCTCCGTCAAAGCGGTAAGGCTTCGCTTCCGGACGAATAGATTCAGGCCCCTGGCAGCATATCCTGAATCCGCTCGCGGACGAGCTGGGTCAGCGGCTGCGTGCCTGTTTCACCATTGAGTCCGTTCTCGGACAGGAACGATCCGATATTTATCGGCTCGCCAAATCGAATTTCCGCCCTGCGCCTGCCGAGGTATCTCGCTTTACCCAGCACATCTTCCTCAAGCTTGAATATCGTTTCGGCAATGCGATCCACCGTAAGATTCGCTTCCAAATAGGTACCCGGGTAGCTATAGAGCTGATGCGCGACGAAGATCCTATCCCAGTGATCGTAGAGCTCGCGCGATCGCCCATCGCTGAGCGCCTTCTCGCCTTCCGTCAGCTCCTTGCGAATCAAGGCCCGCAAAGCTTTCACTCGCTTGGGAAGAGTCGATTCGACTTTGGATAAACTATGTCTGCGCTCTACGTCGCTCACAATCGCCTCTCTTTAATGCTGGATACGCTCCGCCAGCTTCCCTTGACGCGACGCACGAATTCCTCTTCTTTTATCATCAGCAAAGTCGAACTCAACGAGAGGATACGCTCGACGGGCGACGCCCCCACACCCGGATCCAGAGTGGCTCGCTCCTCCAGAATGAACAAGGTTTCACCTCGAATATCCCTACCTCAGTTAGCTTAACTGGCTTCGAGATTCAATATAAATGGTCTTAATCAGCGAACTTAGGCGGCATCCACATCACTGAACTCTCTGCTATGATTGATGGATGCAAGAATTCCATTAAACAACTCTAATCTATGCCTTATAGCCTCATCCGCTGCCTTAAGGGCCTCATCTATTTTATGTTCTTCACCGCAACACAAACTGTTTAAAAGCCTAAAAGACAGAGGTCCGTGAGAGTACCCATCCAGCTCATTGTGTCTTTCTAAATAATTATAAAATGTAGGAGCTTCTTTTGTGGAAAGTTTTATATTATTCAAAAGAGCCTTGAACATACTTGGAATAATTCGCTCTCGACCTAAGGCAAGAACGGCCGCCACTTCATGAGGCTTACCCCTTTTGATACAGTCGAATGTATGTTTTGTGAATTTTCTACAAGACGCCGGCATCTTGCACTCGTCAAGGGCCCAATCGATACCAAAGTCGTAGGATCGTTTCACGAAACCTTCGATTCTGGAGGTGTCGGCTCCTATTTCATTCATTGCCTGAATATACAACTCGTAGTGACTCGAAAACCCAATTGCATTTCCGCATTCGTCAGATTCCTCTTCAAGTACGAGTTCGTTTACAAACCGAGCTAGACTAGAATCTTCGACAGGGAACCACGGGTACCGAACCGGAGAAACCACCGATTGTAAATATTTAACGAGAGACATGGAATCCCACACTGAATAAACCTGGTGTTGCATGAAAATCCTTAGATCCCTGACATTCTCAACAGCAGAATACAAAGAATGAACCTCCAACAGAGACATATAATACGAGTGTACAGACTTTGATAATTCCTTCACTTAACTCGAGATTAGTTCAGGTGTTTTTGTTGGTGGTACTCGCGGTGCTCTTTCCTTGTCGGGACTTTCCGTTGAGCTCCGTTCATCTCCATAATGAAAACCGGCTTCATCCTCGAAACCAATTGGGGCTTTGCGTATGCAAACTGCGAAAACCGCGAGGGATAAGATCCATACAAAGCAAAGACTTCCTATTATCATTTCCATATTTTTCGTTATTCAAATTGTTCAATTGCTATTCCGAAATTCCAAGAAACTTCAACCAGTTTTCAGTCGCAGCAGGCACGCTTCATTGACGACCTGATGATAGCCGTCAGATAGTAATTTGTACTCTTTCGCGATTTCGGTAGTTGATTTGCCACTAATGCGATCGACGATATCGTCCAATTCAGGCTTCGATGCGCTAAATTGGGCTAGGGCCACCAAGGAGCCTCGTGAAGCTATCTGATCTATGCCCATTTTCTTTAAGGTTGCTTCACACTCTTCGAAAGTCTCAAAATCACCGAGAGCGACATCTTCCGACTGGTAGAAAGATACACGAAACCGGCAATCCTCTGTTTCTGTAATCTTGTAGTACAACCCGGTCTCCTTCTCCTCACCCACATTGTCAGAACCTTTCGCAGTTAGGTAAAACTGAAGCACCTTACCTATCTCAAGGGCACCGTTGAAGAAATCTCTGGCGCACGAACGGAAACCCTTTCTGTAGAGGTATAATGAGAGCCACGACAAAAGGTAATGCCGCTTTAAATTACTCAAAACGGAATCAGATTCAGGAACGTTAATCATCGCTGGTTGAACTAGGGAAAAGCACTTCCACAGGAAGGGCGTTCGCAACTTCATTCAATCGGTCGGCCCACTCCCCACCAACTTCAATCAACATAGAGATAAAATTGCGGACTGACTCACACATTTGTTCGTAGCTTAAATTAGAAACGCGAAGCATGAGGCCCTTAAAATCCACGTATTCCTTTCTAGCTTTACCAAACAAAACGCTCGCCATGCACTCATCGTCCAAAAGAACGACAAAACCGACGGTAACTAATAACTCAGCTCTGGTTTCCTCGCACCTCAGTTTGTCGCAAGAGGCCAGGCATGTTGAAGCTAAAACTGAAAAAGGTGCCGCGCTAGGTTCGGACACAATCGGTGGCGTAATACTGTAA
>CBFHHM010000004.1:340419-346014 GCA_965655705.1 Candidatus Pelagisphaera sp. | reverse complement strand
CCATAGGCGCGGCGGATATTGACGACGCCATGACTGGCAAGCTCGGCGATGATGAAATCGATCTTAGAGGCGGGAGCGTTGTCCGCGTCGATGAGGAGCGCGATGTTGTCGTTCGAGTCTTCAGGCATAGGGAGTTAATCTGGATTGGGCGATTGGATGAATGGGAAATTCAGGGTATTGGGCCCTATGATTGAAGGTATGACGAGCTATTATCGTGGCCGGCGCTGCGGCGCAACGCTCGGCTGAAACTTGTATGCTCGAATTGATCTCGCTGAGAATCGCCCGGCTCGAAGGCGAACGTCCTTGCTGCCTCGATTATCGCTCCTAGATTCGCGTGTTTGGCAATGGGTATATGGCGATTTTTCATTGATACGGGCGGTACGTTTACCGATTGCCTTGCTCTGACTCCAGAAGGAGAGGAGAGACGGATCAAAGTACTTTCGAACGCGGCCTTGAGAGGAGTGGTGGCCGAAGTGACTGGGAGCGCTCGCGTTCGAATCGAAGGATTGCCCGAAACGGGTGACGGCTTTTTCGAAGGCTATGAGCTGCAAGTCGCAGCGGTGGATTCGCCTGCGTCGATCAAAGCGCATGTTGCCGGAGATGACGAGTTCGAGCTGGATAGCGCTGAGGCGGGAATCGCGCCGGGGGCGCTCTGTTCGATCCAGTCGCCGGAAGAGCCGCCTTTGCTGGCCATGCGCGTGCTGACGAATACGCGCTTGGGAGAAGCGCTGCCTCCCCTGGATTTGAGGCTGGCGACAACGCGAGGAACGAATGCGCTGCTAGAGGGCAAGGGCGCTAGGATCGCGTTTTTCGTTACACGCGGGTTCCGAGATTTGCTGCGTATCGGCAATCAGCAACGTCCCGATCTCTTCGAACTAGGGATTCGCAAGCTGGAGCCATTGCACGAGCTGGTATTCGAAGTCGACGAGCGGCTGGATGCTTCGGGCAAAATCCTGGAGGGCTTGGATGAAGGGGGCGTACGAAACGCGGCGAGAGCTTGCAGAGAAGCGGGGATCGAAGCGGTGGCGATCGCTCTGCTGCATAGCTACCTGGATCCTCGGCACGAGCGTCGCGTAGCGGAGATTCTGCGAAGCGAGGGCCTGGAGCGCCTTTCGCTTTCGAGCGAACTGGCGGCTGCGATAAAAGTGGTTCCGCGAGCGGAAACGGCGGTGGTCGATGCCTATTTGTCGCCAATCATGGAAGCGTATCTGGATGCGGTGGAAGCCGAATTGCCGTTGGGATCGCTCAAAGTAATGACGAGCGCGGGAGGCTTGGTTTCGCGCGGAAACTATCGGCCGAAGGACAGTCTGTTGAGCGGCCCTGCAGGCGGCGTTGTCGGCGCCTCATCGGTTGGCCTTCGAGCGGGGTTCGAACGAAGCATTGCCTTCGATATGGGGGGGACGAGTACGGACGTCTCGCGCTTCGATGGACAATTGGATTATCGCTTCGATCAGGAGATCGGCGACGCTCGCGTATTCGCGCCCTCCTTACGCATCGAAACGGTGGCGGCGGGCGGTGGGTCGATTTGCTGGTTCGATGGGACGGCCTTGCGGGTTGGCCCGGAAAGCGCGGGCGCGACGCCGGGACCGGCGTGCTATGGGGCGGGCGGTCCCCTTACGTTGACGGATGTGAATTTGCTGCTCGGGCGATTGAATCCCGAGCAGTTTGGGGTGCCCGTTTTCCCGGAGGCCGCCGCCTTGCGACTTCAGGAGCTTATCGATCAAGCGAAAGCGGGGGGAGCGGATCGACTCGGCGAACGTTCGACTCTCG
Source organism: Candidatus Pelagisphaera sp. (assembly GCA_965655705.1). Lineage (GTDB taxonomy): Bacteria > Verrucomicrobiota > Verrucomicrobiia > Opitutales > Opitutaceae > Pelagisphaera. Next base: position 344,244 of record CBFHHM010000004.1, on the reverse strand, counting down.
AAGGGCTGCTAGCGATTGCCGACGAACGTATGGCGGATGCGATTCGAGCCATTTCCCTGCGACAGGGATACTCGCCAGGCGACTATGCCTTGGTCGCATTTGGCGGGGCGGGTGGTCTGCATGCCTGCTCGATTGCGGATATTCTGGGAATGGATACGATCGTATTTCCATCGGATGCCGGCTTGCTCAGCGCTTATGGGTTGCGCTGTTCGAAGCTGGAGGCCTTTCGCGAACGGCAGGTTCTGGCTCGATTGGAGGGGCCTGTGGACTCGATCGAAGCGATTCGAGCAGAGCTAGAGAACGAGGCGATCAGAGAGCTCGAGGAGCAGGGCGAATCGAAAGAGTCGATACAGACGCAGTCAGCCCGCGCTGAAATGCGGTTCGAGGGTCAGGAAGCCTCGCTCTTGATCGACATGGCCGAAGTCCGCGACCTGGAAGAGCGCTTTAAGGAAGCGTTTGGCGAGCAGTATGGATTCATCCCGGAGCAATCGATCGAGTTGGTATCGATCAAGGTATCAGCGACCTCGCAGACCGATTCGATAGCGGGCGAACGATTCGATGCCCGATACGTGGCGAAGAGGGCGGACCGCGATTTCAGGGATCGAGATGCGTTGGCGGAGGGAACGAAATTGATGGGGCCGGCGGTCGTTCAGGATCGTTTCAGTACGGTGTATGTCGACGATGGCTGGATGGCCTTGGTGGGGAGCGCGGGGTGCTTGAAGCTGGAACGTACAGGCGAACAGCGCCAAGAAGCGGGAGCGGGATTGGACGTAGTGGAACTGGAGCTCTTCACGAACCGTTTTCTTTCTTTAGTCGAAGAAATGGGCAGCCTGCTGGAGCGCTCGGCCTTTTCCACGAATGTGAAGGAGCGGAAGGACTTTAGCTGCGCTTTGCTCGACAGCGATGGATACTTGGTGGCGAATGCGCCGCACATCCCCGTTCATTTGGGGGCTTTGGGCGTTTGCGTGCGGCGGGTTTGCGAAGCGCTGGAATTGGGCGAAGGCGATGTCGCCATTACGAACCATCCTGGATTCGGGGGATCGCACCTACCGGACGTGACCTTGATCGCCCCTGTCTTTTCAGACGATGGCGAGCGCTTGGGCTACGTCGCTAATCGGGCCCATCATGCGGAAATCGGAGGGATCGCTCCGGGCTCTATGCCACCGAATGCCAAGTCGCTCGAGGAGGAGGGCGTGGTAATCGAACCGGCCCACCTCGTTCGAGGAGGCGTGGTGGACTGGAAGAGCGTAACGCGTATTTTGACGAATGCTCGATATCCGACGCGCCGTCTGGAAGAAAATCGTTCGGATCTTGCGGCGCAATTGGCATCGATTCGCTTTGGGGAGAAGGAACTGCGGTCGCTAGCCTGTCGGGAAGGAGTGGATACGGTAAGACGATACATTGAAGGATTGAAAGAGCGGTCCGCCAATGCCCTGCGAGGCGCTTTGAACGAGATGACGTTCGAGAAGAGTCGGGCGGAGGAATGCCTGGATAGTGGGGCCTCGATTGCTGTCGAGGTATCGCGAACTGGACCCAATTGGTTGATCGACTTTTCCGGCAGCGCTCCGGTTCAGGCGTCCAACTATAATGCCACGCCTGCTATCGTCACCAGCGCTGCGATCTACGTGCTGCGGCTTCTGGCGAACGCTCCGATTCCCCTCAACGAGGGCTTTTTGGATGTCGTGTCTATTCGAATCCCCGAGGGAATGCTCAATCCTTCATTCGGCGAGAATCCTGCCGATTGCCCACCCGTAGTCGCGGGGAATGTCGAAGTTAGTCAGCGGGTAGTGGATACGCTTATCAAGGCGTTTGGAATAGCGGCCGGCAGCCAAGGTACAATGAACAATCTGATTTTCGGGAACGAACGAATCAGCTACTATGAAACGATCGCAGGTGGCGAAGGGGCGACGCGGAAACGTCCAGGGGCGAGCGCCGCCCATACGCACATGACCAATACGGCGATCACGGATCCGGAAATTCTGGAGCGCCGCTTCCCGGTTCGCTTGGAACGTTTCGAGATTCGATCTGACTCGGGAGGGAAGGGCAGGCGTCGGGGAGGAGAGGGCGTTTGCCGTCGGATCCGATTCCTCGAACGCGTAACGGTATCGACTCTCATGCAGCATCGCGCATCGGGACCCTTCGGATTGGAGGGCGGCGAAGCGGGGCGGCGGGGCGAACAGCGCAAGTTGGGAAGCGAAGGCGAGGGCTTGCCCCTGCCTGGCAGCGGATCCGCTTTATTCGAGCCGGGCGAGGCGATTGAAGTTCTCACCCCTGGCGGAGGGGGCTTCGGTCTCGTGGATGGATCCACGCCGATCGAATCCTAAGCCGATTATGGTCAATTAAGCATACTTTTTAGTCAAAAGCGCTCTTAAATTATCATTTTTGATAAAAAGATTTGTCTTGGGATATTTTGGGCCTCTATGAGGGATCATTTTTACAGCAGCACTCGATTGGGAGCCGCCTCTTAACGGGGGCGGCTTTATCGTTTCTGGAGTTGATCGAGAATAGCCTTTCGAGGGGGCGTTTGTCGATTCAAGGATCGTTTTCCGCTCCTAAGGCGCGACGCGCTGGTAGCGTTTTATTCGAGCGTTGCGTCATGCTGGATCCTCGGCTCGAATAAGGCTTTCGAACGGATGAGCGAATCCAATTAGCATGGCGATGGACGGAATTTGGGAAGCGCTGAAGCGCGTATTTGGGGCGGGCGCTCCGGAAGCGGTCGTTTTCAAGAAGGAATGGATCGGCTATCTGGAAGGGCATTTGCCTCTCTACAATAAGCTTCCCGAAGAGATGGGGCAGCGCTTGCATGGCAAGATCGCTCGTTTTGTTACAACCACCTATTTCGAGGGATGCGGCGGTTTGGAGCTGACTAACGAGATGATACTCTCTGTGGCGGGGCAAGCGTGTATGCTCATCGTCAACCACCCGGGCGATCCGTATCCAAATCTTAAAACCGTGCTGTTCTACCCATCCGCTTTTGGATCGGAGCAGGAGCGCGTCGAAGAGGACGGACGAATCGTCAAGGATGTGCAGTACCGCCTGGGCGAATCCTGGAGCAATGGGACCGTCGTGCTGGCCTGGGACAGCGTGAAGAGCGGGGCCCGAAATATCTTCGATGGGCGCAATGTGACCTTTCACGAATTCGCGCACCAACTGGATCAAGAGGATGGGCATGCCGATGGCGTGCCGTATTTGATGGAGCCGCAGGCTTATCACGCTTGGGGAGAGGTGCTGGGGCGGGGCTACGAGCGCTTGGTCGACAAGGCGGAACGGGGCAAGCACTCGGTGATGGATCACTATGGGGCTACCAATATAGCCGAGTTCTTCGCGGTGGCAACGGAAGCCTTTTTCGAGAAGCCAAAGCAAATGTCCCAAAAGCATCCGGAGCTGTATCGGGAATTGCAGGACTATTACGATCTGGATCCGCTGGAATGGCGGGGTTAAAGGAATGGTGAATGGTGAATGATGATGTGGTGAATGGCGATGTAGTGAATGGTGAAGTAGTGGGGTGAATGGGTCGTTTGCGGGGCGCTTATAGTTTGGAGGGTGGGGACGGTTGGCCTTGCTTGTTTGGAGGGCTTTACTAGAATCCACGTTAGTCAAGGGGACGTATCTCGGGAAGCTCTCGGAGGCGGATCGCTTGATTGGAGAACTGGAAAAGGAGGCAAACGCGATGACGACTGAAGTACTGACAACCGCCCTAGGCTGGTGCTTGGCGATCAACCTTGTTCTGCTTGGACTTGCTGCTGTAGTGGTGACCGGCTTTCGAAGCTTGGTGCTTCACCTGCATGGCAAGCTCTTCGGCTTGAGCGACGACGATTTGGTCAG
>CBFHHM010000004.1:326759-340320 GCA_965655705.1 Candidatus Pelagisphaera sp. | reverse complement strand
GAACGCCTTCGGACCCGAGAAGGTGATCGTGGTCAAGGACGCTCACGGCGGGCAGCCGATTCGCCGCTGGTACAAAAAATGGACGGATGCCCAAGGGACAGTTCCCGAACAGCGCGGCGACCTGTACGATCAGTTGATGAGCAAGGTCCACCCGGCGATTGAAGGCGAGCCCATCGCGTCGGTGACCTTTCTTTGGATGCAAGGCGAACGGGACGCTCGGGAAGAGCATGCCTCGGTTTACCCGGCCAGTTTTAAGGGGCTGCTGCGCCAGCTATCCGATGATTTGGGTCGCAACGACCTAAACGTCGTAATTGGTCGGCTGAGCGATTTCGATATGGCGAACGAAACCTATCCGGAGTGGACGCGTATGCGGGCAGTCTTGGTAGCGCTCGCCGAGTCGGTGAAAAACGGCGCCTGGGTGAATACCGATGATTTGAACGACGGGCTGAATGGCGAAGGAAAGGAGATCAAGGATGATCTCCATTACTCCGTCGAAGGGTATCGGGTGTTCGGCGAGCGTTTGGCGGCGGAGGCGATTAAGCTCATTGAAGGGGGCAGCTAAACGATCGCGATATAGAGGGCGCTCCTAGAGAAGCGCTAGGACGTTTTCCGGAGGGCGTCCGATGATGGCCTGGGAGCCTTTGACTACGATGGGGCGATCGATGAGTTTGGGATTGGCAGCGAGAATCTCGAGCCACTCGGCTTCGGATCGTTCGTCCTTTAGGGAAAGGCCTAGCTCTTTGAAGAGCGATTCCTTGGAACGGATGATGGCCTTGGGGTCGACTTCGAGTTTCTTGCAAATCGTGGCTAAGTCCTCGGCGTTTGGGGGTGTTTTGAGATAGTCGACGATCGCCGTTTGGGCGCCGCTCTCTTCGATCAACCTTAGGGTAGAGCGGCTTTTGCTGCAGCGTGGATTGTGATAAATAGAGATTTTCGGCATGGAAAAGCATAAATGAAGAGCCCTGGGATCGTGTCCAATTGTTTCGATGATTCGCTGGACAGGCCGAGGCCTTTGCGCTTCAAGATGGGGTTTCTATGGGCCTGAGGGCCCTATTCGCCTCCGAAAATGCGAGGTTTCTCAACAAGAACAGAACGAATAAGCGCTCAGTAAAATGCCAGTCGCAACACCTAAGCAATACGAAGCCATGCTCGATGCCGCTCAGAAGGGCGGTTATGCATACCCAGCAGTTAACATCACTTCAATCGTGACCATTAACGCTGCTCTCAAGGCCTTCGCCGACGCGAAGTCCGATGGCATCATCCAAGTTTCCACCGGAGGCGGCCAGTTCGCGTCCGGTCTCAATGTAGCGGACGCGGCGTTTGGCGCGATCGTTCTCGCCGAAGCCACGCACCGCTTGGCGGAGAAGTACGACGTACTGGTCGCGCTGCACACCGACCACTGTCACCCCGCCAAGGTAGACGGCTTCTTGCGTCCGTTGCTCGAAGCGTCCCGTCAGCGTAAGGCAGAGGGCAAGGGCCCACTCTTCAACTCGCATATGTTCGACGGTTCGGTCGTCGCTCTCGACGAGAATCTCGAAATCTCCAAGGAGCTGCTCAAGGAGTGCGCCGCGCTCGATATCATCCTCGAGGTCGAAGCCGGCTGCGTGGGTGGCGAAGAGGACGGTCACGACACGTCCGGCCTGCCCGCGGAAAAGCTCTACACGACTCCGGAAGACATGCTGGAAGTCTACGAAGCGCTTAAGCCAATCGGGCGCTTCCTGTTCGCGGCCACCTTCGGCAACGTACACGGCGCCTACAAGCCCGGTTCCGTACAGCTCAAGCCGACCATCCTGCGCGATGGTCAGAAGGCCGTTACTGACAAGCACGGGGCGCAAGCGGAAATGGACCTCGTCTTTCACGGCGGTTCCGGTTCCGAGCTTTCGGAAATCCGCGAAACTCTCGACTATGGCGTGGTCAAGATGAACATCGACACGGATACGCAGTACGCGTTCACCCGTCCGGTGGTCACCCACATCTGCGAGAATATCGAAGGCGTACTCAAGATCGACGGCGAGGTCGGCAACAAGAAGGCCTACGATCCCCGTGGCTACCTCAAGAAGGCCGAGGCTAACATGGCTGCCCGTCTTATCGAAGCCGCGCAGGATCTGCTCTCCGAGGGCAAGACCATCTTCGGCGCCGCGTAAGTCGCCGTCGCGAGCCTATTCAATTTTCAAAGCCGGTTCCTGTGGGAGCCGGCTTTTTCTTTGTTCGGTCCGAGCCCCTGGTACCGTGAAGGACCAATTGAGATGCGCCAAAAAATTCATCAACGTTGAAGAATTTTTTGGCGCGATTAGGTGAGCAGTCTGATTGAAGCGGAGTTGGATGGGAGGCAGGGGTACCCTGCCATCGGTGGGACTGCGTTCTGGGTGCAAGCTGACCCTGGGCAACTTTGCTAGACCGTTGTCGCGGTCTTGCCGATGGGGAGCTCGACAGCGGTGACTTGATGGCTGATGCCGGGGAAGTTCACTTGGCGGCGGACGAGATCGGTTCGGTCCCTGAGCTTGGAGCGGGCGATGGTCTTTTCGTCTACCGCGGTGGCGGTTTCCGTGTTGTCGTCGGCCCACTCGGAGTTGAGTAGGGCGATACTGACCGCTTCGCCGATAATGTCGGGTCGGGCGTAGTCCGGGTGACCGATTGAGCCAAAGTAGAGCATGCCCGAGCTCATGCCGAGCTTGAGCGGCTCATTGAATAGCTGAATAGCGTTGAGACTTGAGTCGATGGCGCGATCCTGATGGTAGCTGCCTGAGAACAGGCAGAGGATACCGGCGCCACGGGTTTTGATCGGAACGCCACCGAAGCGCAGAGCGGATTCTGTGACCTGGTAGCAAACGCTGTTGGTCCAGTTGGCGAAGTCTCGAGGCTCGAGGCGTTCGGATTTCTCCCGAGCGGCGCGAGCTCGGATGTCCACGATAGTGGCTTCGATCACGTCTTTATCGATGCTCTGGCAGCCAAGTAGCCATTCTATGGATACTCCGAGCAACTGGGCGAGATCTGGGAGAATACTGATGTCGGGCGCATTTTCCCCGCGTTCCCATTTGGAGACGGCCTGTGGACTGACCTGCACTGCGTTCGCGATGTCGGTCTGCGTGAGCCCCGACTTCTTGCGGCGGTGTCGAATGCGGTCTCCTAGATCTTGCAGATTCATGATGGTCGCTTTTCACCCTACGCGAAATCGGTGGAGGGTTGAAAGCGGAATCGGTCGATTTGCAGGAAATACGCAGACCTTGGTTCTGAGGATTGCCGGAAGGCTGGGGTGATGAGCTCGGGCCTTATCCGATAAGTTCGTGATAGGTGGCGCAGTGGGCTTTTCGCTGACAGGGCTGACAGTGCTCTCCGATCCACAGCCGGTCGAATTGACTCATGAGCGGTTCGATGACGGTAGGGTCGTCGGAAAGAATTCCCGATTCGAAGTTCCGCCGATTCTCGGACTTCGCTCCCATTCCGGCCCCGGTAAGATTGGCGCTGCCGGTGTAGGCGAGGGAACCGTCGACGATAACGGTCTTGAAGTGAGTTCGCGGGCAGAGGATCATCTCTAGCCCATCGATCAGGTTGGGGAAGCGGTCGAAGTCCTTTCGAAAAGCGGGTCCTGGTTCCTTGGCGTGTATTATTCGAACGGATACTCCATCGTCGATCAGCTGCGAAAGAACCTGAAGGAAGGGGATCATGCGTCTTCCATGCTTCACGTGCATGTCCTTGATGTCGGCGGTCGCGATCCAAAGGAAGGAATGGGCCTGGGGAACCGCCTCGAGGATGAGGCGTTGGTAGATATCGCGATCGAATAGGACTTCAGTGGGCATGCCGGAATTTAGGTGAAGCGATGAAGGGGGATAAGGAGGAATTTTTCGAGAAAAGAGTTAGCCATTTTCAAGCGATACGTTTTCGATGGCGGGCATGTCGAAACCACGAGTCGCTTTTATTGGAATCGGAGTAATGGGAAAGAGCATGGCGGGCCATCTCTTGGATGCGGGCTATCCGCTTTCGGTCTACAACCGCACGCAGTCTAAGGCGGACGAATTGGTCGCCCGGGGCGCGGAATGGAGGGATACGCCAGCCGAAGCGGCTAAGGATGCGGATATCGTTATCACAATCGTGGGCTTTCCAAAGGACGTGGAGGAGACCTATTTTGGCGCGCAAGGCATTTTCCAGACGTTGCAGAGCGGTGGACTGGTTATCGACATGACGACTTCGAGCCCTTTGCTGGCTCAACGCATTGCTGAAGAGGCCGCCTCGAAGGGAATCGGGGCTTTGGATGCTCCGGTGTCCGGAGGCGATTTGGGGGCCCGCGAAGCCCGTTTGTCGATTATGGTGGGTGGGTCGGAGTCGGACTTCGAACGGGCTCAGCCTCTGTTCGAAATCATGGGAAAGAACATTCACTTGCAGGGCCCCGCCGGTTCGGGTCAGCACACCAAGATGTGCAACCAGGTCGCTATCGCGGCGGGCATGGTTGCGATCGCCGAAGCCTTGGCATACGCGCAAGCGTCAGGATTGGATTCGAAGAAGGTGCTTCAGAGTATCGAATCGGGTGCGGCAGGCAGTTGGTCGCTCAGCAATCTCGCGCCGCGAGCGTTGGACGGGAACTATGATCCAGGCTTCTTCGTAAAGCACTTCATAAAGGACATGGGCATTGCGATCGAGGCTGCGGAGTCGATGAACTTAAAGCTGCCCGGGCTCGCCTTGGCCAAGGAATTGTACGATCGCTTGGCGGCGGATGGCGGCGCCGACGATGGCACGCATGCAATGTTTCGCTTCTACATGGAAGGCAAGCAGTAGGGCAACCGATCCCCTTAGTTCGCTCTTGGCAGAACGCGCTGGAGGCTCTGTTCGATGTTGGCGTAGAGTTCTGGCGAGCCCTGGAGGGAAAATTCGACGCGTTGCTTGAGGAACCGGGCCTTTTCCCGATTCAGGGCGTAGACCAGCAGGGGGTTTGCGGGAGCGAGATCCTTGGGATAGCTCGGTATGGCGTCAGGCAAAGGCGAATCCGTGAACAGCAGAGCGGCGAGCGAGGAGGAGGCGTTCCAGCCATAGTCCCTGTAGGAACGATTCCAAGTATTTGCGGCCTCTCTTTTTCGACCGAGATTCCAAAGGCATACGCCCTTGGCGAAATCGATGTAGGGGTCGCTTATTCGAATCCGTTCGATGTCGTTTCGGAAGTCGCTCCAGCTCTTGGTTGTTTCCGCTTCTCGCCCTTGAATTGCCAGATTGTAGAAACTGAGCAATCCGAGTCGCCGGGCGTCCTCTCGCTGGTCGTCGAGCTCGAGCGCCCGCTGGGCCCATTCGAAGGCAAGCGAATCGTCGCCTATGCGCGAAGAGGCATCCGCCAGGAGCATGGCGTCTTGGGGGTAGGTTCGCTTCGACGCGATTTCGCCGAATCGGGTAAAGGCGGCGAGCGCGGCGCCAATGGCGAGGATCCCCATGAGGAGGCGCTGCGAGGGGAGAATCGCTCTCCATTGGGCGATGCAAAGCGGCGCCCCTCCGGCGGCAATTGCGAGAAGCGGTACGAGCGGCAATCGGAACCGAGCGCTGGCCATGTAGAGCAAGGCCGCTCCGGAATAGAGGGCAACGATGGACAATCCCGCGATTGCCCTGGATCGGTTTTGAGAGAGAAGGGCGGGGAGCGCAAACGCGGCGCCCAACAGGAGCAATCCCCAACCAATCGGATTGTATCGAAGCCATGGCGACAGTTCCTTATGGAAGGCGTAGGTCTTGTTGTTGTATTGCTCGACGTTGTTGAGCCAGGCGTACAGCTTGAAACCCATGAGGGAGAACCAATCGGTCGGGTTCTCGAGGATGTGATCGATGGCTTTGGAGCGCCAGTAGGCGCCCCGCTCCTCGATGGTTCCGGCACTACCGGTTTCCTGCATATAGAGCGCTTCCGATTCCAGTTTGGTTGGGTTTTGGTGGTCTCCAACGTAGTGGAAGTTCAAGGATTGCGTGAGGTAGAGTCCATTGGCCCCGGGGCGATTGTTTGCCCAGAGGTTGTAGGCGCCCTGGGTCGGGAGTATGGCGAAGGAGTCGTTGCGAATCTTCTGATAAACGCCAAATGCGATGAGCGGAAAGACACTGGCCAGAGCGAAGGACGCTGCGGCGTTTCGATAGTTCGCTCGAGCGATTGCAAGATAGCTAGCGTATAGAACGGCGGGCAGGAGGAGAGCAAGAAAGTGGGGACGGGCCAAGGTGGCCAAAGCGATTGCGAGCCCCGCCCAAAAGTAGCGTTTCGCCTCGAAGGGCTTGGGGTTGCTCGGATCCGGGGCAGCGAGATTTAGAGCAACGAGGAAGAGGCTTATGGAAAAAAGGGTGTCGAGTGGATCGAACGCGAAGTGCAGCATGACGGGGTTGAATCCGACCAGGCCTGCTGTAACGGCTGCGCCGATACGGTTAGTCCAAAGCTTGCGAGCTATGCGATAGGCGAGCCCGGCATTGGCTAAATGGCAGAGCAAGCCAAGGGGCATCCAGTGAACGGGCAGGAGGGCGAGGATCGCGGGATAGAGGATCGCTCGGAAGAAGGGTTCGCGTTCGAGGGAGCCGTCAGCGAGTGTGTCGGCGATGATCAAGTTCTCCTGGCCGTCGAGAACGGGCATTTGTCCAAGGGGCGTTTGCCAATACCAAAGCAGTTGCCCTAGAGAGTAGACGGCAATGGCGATGAATAGCCAGATAGCGGGTTTGGACGCGCGCATTGGAAACTACTATTCGACCAGAGATGCCGAATATCAATGGAGAATCGCGGAACTGCTAGTCGCTGGCCGGAGCCACGGGGATCAGTTTGTTGAGCAGTCCGCCGGCGAGAGCCCCAGCGATGGGAGCGATCACATAGACGACGAGCCAGCCCGAGCCATTGAGCTCGAACGGGAGCGTGCCCCAACCGGCGAAAGTCGAGAAGATCCGTGGCGCGAGATCGCGAGCCGGGTTGAAGCCGCCCATGGAAACGGGAGCGAAGAGAGAGATCAGCGTGGTGAGGGCGAGGCCGATGACGAATGGAATGGCCTTTTCTGGAACGAGGCGTCGCCGAGGGTCGGTTATTGCGAAAACGACGAGCGCCAGCAGGGCGGTCCCTGCGAATTCAGCCAGCCAGGCATGGAGGCGGGTGATGTGCTCTCGGGCGTCCGCTTCCAGGGGAGCGCCGTTGGGGTTTGGATAGAATTCGCCGAAAATCATAGCGCTGGCCTCGCTGCCCGTTTCTCCACGGACGATGCCATGCGTCGATTCGAAGTGCTCGATACCTCCTCCGTATATCAGAAATATGGCGACAGCCGCCGCGAAGGCGCCGCAGAATTGGGCCGCGATATAGCCGATTCCGCGAATGGCGGGGAAGCCCCTGAATGCCATCATGGCAAGGGTAATAGCGGGATTCAGGTGGGCGCCGCTCAAGGGACCAGTAATGAGAATGGCAAGGCTCAATCCGAATCCCCAGACGATGGCGACTTGAAAGAGTCCGACTTGAGCGTCGAGCGCTACTGCCGTAGCGACGCTTCCGCAGCCGAAGAGTACGAGCAGAAAAGTCCCGAGAACCTCTCCGACGATCCAATGGCTTGATCTCATGAGGCCGCGAGTCCTGCCCGGTAGCCGGAAGCGTAGGCTTCGAAGACCAACTTGATTTGGTCCCGAATATCCCGGAAGCATTGCATGACCGTTTCCTCGCTGCCTTCCGCCTTCGCGGGATCGAAGAATCCCCAATGAAAGCGTTCGACTTGGCCCGGATAGGTGGGACAGGCCTGGTCGGCATTGCCGCATACGGTAATCACAGTATGGATATCGCGTCTGAGGAAGTTGTCCATATGCTTGGACTCATGGCTCGAGATATCGATGCCGATTTCGTCCAGCGCTTGGATGGCTTTGGGATGCACGTAGCCGGCGGGATTGGAGCCGGCGGAGTGGATCTCGAAGAGGTCGCTGGCAGCGGCCTTGAGGATGCCCTCGGCCATATGGCTGCGGCACGAGTTTCCCGTGCAGAGAATGAGAATGCGTGGCTTGCTCATAGGTGACGTGTGAAATTTAGCAGCATTCCTCCGACCGTAGGGCTTTGAGGCGTTTGAGGTCGGAAGTCATCTTGGGATCGGCGTAGTCGCCCAGAGCTGCGAGGCTTTCGGAAGCGACCGGGTCGAGATCCTCGGCGATGCGGTAGAAATTCCAGTTCGCTTTCCGTTCGACCGCTGCGAGACCGCGCTTCTTCATGTAGGCTAGGTGCTTCGAGGTTTTGACCTGGGATTCCTGAATCGATTCCTGGATCTGGCGCACGCAGAGCGGTTCTCCCTGGAGAAGGAGATGGGCAATGCGCAGGCGGGTCGAATCGCCCAGGCATTTGTACAGCGCAACCAATTCCATATTCGGAGGAATTGCGCGGGCAAATGCATGCGTCAATAGGAATATACTGCGAGGGGAATATTCTTGCGCGATTGGCGGTCTGGGTAGAGAGCTTCGTTTTGACCTTGTGACTAGGGAAGCGTGGGCTTTGATGGAGGGGTCTTCTCTATGGCCACTAGCATTGGATCCACAGCACTGCGATTCCCGGAATGGCTCTTCGAGCAGGACTATTTGGTATTTCTGTCCTTTTTCGGTTGGATGCTGGTGGGTCTGCTTTCGTGGGGGCGTCCGCTTTGCGATAGCCAGAAGCGGGAGTCGCTGTGGTTTTGGTTCGGCTATTTCGCTTTCTTCGAGGCGATGGCGGACTTCGTTCGAGCCCTGTCGTTTTCCGATGCATTTTTCCGGACGTTCAGTCTCGATTCGCCCTTGGAAATGCTGGGCTTGGGCTGTCTGGTCGAACTGTCGTTACGGCATTCGGACCGGTACCGCGGAAAGCGTTTTCCTCCCTATGCGGCGGTGGCCTGCGCCTTGCTCGGTTTTGCCATAGAAGTCAGTTCGATGCTCTATTCGCTTATCGTGGCCTTTCTTGTTTCCACGGTGGCGTGTCTCTGGTTTGCGACTACGCTGGGGAAGATCGCCAAGGAGCGTGGGCGAATCGAATTGTATGTGGTCATTGCGGGAATACTGCTGCTAATCCCCGCCTGGCTTCTACAGCCCGGGCACGTGGCGTTTTTGCGCAACGCTCCCTTGATGAATTTCGAAGAGTTTCCGTTCTACGGTTTCGCTCTCCTTTTTCTAAGAATCGCTTCGGCCTGGCTCATTCTAGGTGGATTTTGGCGGTACCGATTGCAAGCTCGCGTCGAAGACGTGGGCGCGCATGCGCAGGAACGATTGTGTTTTTGGGGGTACCGGGTTCTGCCGGGTTCCTTGGCCGCAATTGCTCTGGCCGCCTATATGGTGACGACGTGGAAGGGACGAAGCGAAGGAGAGCGTATCGAAGCAGGCTACCTGTCGCGGGCCCAGACGGCGGCGTTGTCAATCGATCGATCGACGCTTGCGGATGCGTGGTCCGGAGGTGTCGCCCGGCGGTCCCAAGCGCGCGAGGAGCTGGGGCGGAGCCTCAGTTCGATCTATGGAATCGGGGACCGCCTCGAACGCGTTTACTTGTGGCGTAAGACCGAGAATGGATTCGAATCCATCGTCAATAAGCAAGGCCGCCCGATCGATCAGGGTTTGGATGGCGCCCAGTCCCTGTTGTTGGAATCTGCCGATGGGGTCGGCGGTATCCCATTTGCGTTGGGACCCGTTAAGCTCGGTTCAGGGCTTTTTCTCAAAACGAGCGTACCCGTTCGCGACCTGAGTGGCGACGAACTCGTCGGTTGGCTTAGCTTCGATATTCAAGCGTCGGAATGGCTGCGCGATATCTCATTGGCCCGTTTGCAAGCGATCGTTATCGCAGGCTTGCTGCTGGCTCTGTTGATTTTCTTTCTCTATTATCAGATCGAGAACGAATCGGAAGCCGACTTGGCTTTGGCAAAGGAGCGCGCGGAGGCAGGAGATCGGGCTAAGAGCGAGTTTCTGGCGGTTATCAGTCACGAAATACGCACGCCGTTGCAAAGCGTTCTTGGATACAGCAATCTCCTGCGAGGGACGCGCTTGGATGAAAAGCAGATGGCTTGTTTGGATACGATTCAAGCGGAGGGCAAGATCCTGCTCCGAATCGTCCAGGACATTCTGGATTTCAGCAATCTGAGAAAGGCCAATTCCGAACTCAAAGAAGGCCCCGTGGAATTGAGGCGGTTGGTGGAGGAAACGTACCGTACGATTCGACCGATGGCCGAGAAGAAGGACCTGACGGCCGAGTTGGAGATCGGCGAGAATCTACCCGCATTGGTTCGAACGGATGGAGTGCGATTGCGTCAGGTCCTGTTGAACTTGGTCGGGAATTCCGTGAAGTACACGGATAGCGGTACGATTCGGTTCGCCGCTCGGAGCCTTGGGGGCGGGGCCCTGGAATTCACGATAGCGGATACGGGCGTGGGGATTAAGGACTCGGACTTGGAACGCCTTTTCGAGCCCTTCATTCAGCTGGAGCATATGGGCACATCGCCGCGCGAAGGGGCGGGCTTGGGCTTGGCGATCGTCAGTCGAATCGTCGAGCTGATGGGCGGGTCGATTAGCGTGGAAAGCGCACTCGGGAAAGGGTCCGAATTCACGGCGCGCTTCGATTTCGAGGTTCTCGAGAAGGAAGTCGATTCGACCGAGGAGGATGAAAAGGGCGTAAGGGTTTCGATCGAGGACTCGGACGAGTTGGCCAAGCTCTATCCGCTGAAAACCTTGGTGGTGGATGACAACCCGATGGTGAGGCGATTGATCGTCCAGTATTTGGAGTCTTTAGGCTATGAACCCGACGAGCTCGAGGACGGAAAGCCCGCTTCGGAGAAAGGGGCGGCCTACGATTTGATCGTCACGGATTTGCGAATGCCGGTTATGGATGGGCCTACGGCTGTAACGATCATTCGAGAAAAGTCGGGCCTGCAGGATCAGCCTTGGATCGTAGGGGTTTCGGCGACTTTGGCGGAGTCCGAAATTGAACGGGCTCGCGAATCGGGCGTGAATGACTTTATGGGGAAGCCCTTCTTCGCTCCCGATTTAGAAGAGCGTATCCGGAGGATTCCATGGCTGGATCGCTTGGCTGGAGTTGGCGAGGATTCGGACGGGAAGGCCGCCGAATCCAAGGTTGAGGAGAGCGAAAAGATCGACTCCGAAACGGCGTTTGCCAGCCTTGGGATGGGCGTATTTTCCGAGGAGATGATAGCGGATGCGATCAAGGAAGTTAAAACGCTTTGCGACGAAATGAATGTCGCTCTCGGCCGAGAGGATTGGGCGTTTGTCCGCGACACGGCTCATTATATCTCCAATACGGCAATGGCGATTGGGATCGAACCGCTTTACGTCGACAGCAAAGCGTTGCAGGCGGCTGCGGAGCAGGAATCGGGCGATTGCCGAACGTTGCTGGAGCGCTTGCAAGATCGTTTCGAAGATTGGAAGCGTTCGAGCGCTTCTCGTTGAACGGGTTCGCCATGACGGATTTCCGAGGGCATTCCATGGAGGAAACGCTCTATCGGGAAGTGGAGGAAGCGCCCGTTTCACCCAACCCATAATCGGACGCCCCTAGTTGCGAAGCGGGTCTGCCCCGGTTGCGCCGGAGACGAGAATGAATTAGGATCTCCCCGGAGTCTCAGGGCAAGGAAGTGAAATTTGGAATATCGATGAATCGAGGGGGAAAAGAGCTTGAAGCGACTGATGCCGATAAACGCGTCGAGGACTCCTGGCTGGATTTCGGGGAACGGGGCAATCGATTGTTGGTCGTGGAAGGTCGCTTGCCTAGGCAGAAAGAGCTGGCGAATCGTTTCCGGTGTTTCGGATACTCCGTTGCCGTCGCGATTGGGCGAGAGGATGCTATCCGCATCTTGGATACGGAGCCTGGGTTCGACTTCGCGATCTACGATCCGGAGTATATGGCGGAATCCGGTTCGGCCTTAGCGGAGCATTGCGCGGCCTGTAGCGATTTGAATCAGATCAAGCTCGTTCCTCTGATTGGCTCCCGCGATACAATTTCGGACGATGTTTTCTCTGCAGTAGGAGTGAGCGGCCACATGCGAGATGGCGAATGGGATTCGTTCAATCGCGCGTCGAATTGAGAAGAGTCAGTCTTTTTTCGCGGCTCCCTTGGGGCGAAAGGCCTTCATCTTGGAATCGTCGGTAGCCAGGTAGGCTCCGCCGATGAGGTCGATGCAGTAGGGAATCGCAGGAAAGACTGCTTCGAGGTTCTCCCGAATGGCCTTGGGCTTGCCAGGCAAATTGACGATTAGGCAGCTGCCTCGGATGCCGGCGGTTTGTCGCGAGAGAATAGCGGTAGGCACGTATTGCAGCGATGCGGCTCGCATGAGTTCGCCGAAACCGGGAAGCATCTTTTCGCAAACGGCTTCGGTGGCTTCAGGGGTGATGTCCCGAGCGGCGGGACCGGTCCCGCCAGTAGTGACGACCAAACTGCATCCTTCGGTATCGGCGAACGCGCGCAGCTTGGCTTGGATCTGGTCCTGCTCGTCGGGAATGACGGCGTATGCGACCTCGAATGGCGTCTCGAGCCATTCCTTGAGCAACTCCACGCAGGCTTTGCCAGGGATGTCTTCGTAGATGCCTTGGGAGGCGCGGTCGGAAATATTGATGACGCCGATTTTCGCGGTAGGAACGCTCATTCTTCTTAGGTGTGGACTCTTTGCAACGAGGCTGATCTTCGTCTCGAACAGAGGTTATGGAAGGCACGTTGAATCAGCGGCTCGCGGCGTACAACTTCGTTTTTGCGAGGTTGACAGTTTGGCTTCGTAGGCATGAGGTGATCTCATCTCGTGTTACGCTCGGCAGTCGTACATTGAGTCGGAATCGATGAAGAAGCAGAATTTCGCAGAAATGGTGGCTCTGATCGTCAAGGAAGACGATCGGTATGCGAAGGAATCCTATGGCTTTTTGAAGGAGGCCTTGGATTTCACCATGGACAAGGAGCGCAAGCGCAAGGGCAAGGTGGTGAGCAAGAATCAGCGCCATGTCACGGGCCAAGAGCTTTTGGAGGGCGTACGCGAGTTCGCCTTGGATCAGTATGGACCACTGGCCTATACGGTTCTAACGTCCTGGGGCTTGAGTCGCTGCGAGGACATCGGCGAAATGGTCTTCAATTTGATTGAGTACGGCGTCTTCAGCAAGAACGAGGACGACAGCCGGGAGGACTTCTCTTCGATCTACACCTTCGAGGATGCCTTCGAAAAGCCGTTCAGACCGGCAAAGCGCCGCTTGAAGCGCCCGCGTTACCGGGCGATCGAGACTCTCTGAAAGCGACCTGGCTACTTTGCCTTGCCCTCCAAGGAATTCTCGGCTTGGGTTCGCGGTCCTTCGCGGCACCGCGGGGAAAACGCTTTCGATTATGCCAGACAGTTCTCTCTCACGCTCGCTCCAGGCCAGCCAGGATTTGATCGCTCCCTTGCTAAAGGAGCCCGTCGATCGGCGCGTCCTCGAAAACGGACTGACCACGGCGCTGAAGCCGGATCGATCGAACGCGATCTGCTCGGTTCAAGTTTGGGTCAAGACAGGGAGCATCCACGAAGGAAGAAATATTGCCGCAGGCCTCTCGCATTATCTCGAGCACATGCTCTTCAAGGGAACGGAGAGACGCGAAGGCCGGGAGATTTCCGAATCCGTTCAAGCG
>CBFHHM010000004.1:318483-326660 GCA_965655705.1 Candidatus Pelagisphaera sp. | reverse complement strand
GCTGGGGGCTATATCAATGCCTACACGACCTTCGATCGGACGGTGTACTACATCGACATCCCCTCCGAGAATGTAGAAGTGGCATTGGATGTATTGAGCGATGCGGTGTTTCGTTCGACCTTGCCTGCGGACGAAGTGGAAAAGGAACGAGATGTCATTCTTCGAGAAATCGACATGGGGGAGGACGATCCTGATCACAAATTGTCTCGAGCCCTATTCGAGACGTCGTTCCGAGAGCATCCTTATCGGTATCCAGTAATAGGGTATAAGGAGATTTTTTCTAAAATCAGCCGCGATGAGCTGCTCGATTACTATCAGGCCCGTTATGTCCCCAACAACGTTGTCGTGGTGGTGACGGGCGATTTCGAAACGCCTCGCATGAGGGAATTGGTTGAAGCGCATTTCGGCGCATTCGAGCGGCGATCCCTCGTGGCGGAGCCCATTCCTGAAGAACCGGTCCAACTCGCATCGCGAGAAATGCATCTTTACGAGGATGTGCAGATCGCTCGCGTTGGAGTTGGATTTCAATCGCCTGGTCTCACGCATCCGGATACGCCGGTCTTGGACGCCCTTTCGCTCATATTGGGAGGCGGGCGCAGCTCGTTGCTGACGCGTCGCCTACGCGAGGAGTTGAAGCTGGTTCATGCGGTCGATACATCGAATTGGACTCCAGGTACGGTCGGGGTTTTCTATCTGGCGTTGGTGTGCGATCCGGAGAAACGGGACGATGCCATTGCGGAATTGCTGCGCTATATCGAATCGCTTTCGTTGGACGACTTTCCATCGGAGCTCGTAGACAAAGCGGCGCGACAGCTTCTGGTTTCCGAAGTGAATGCGCGCAAAACGGTGAGCGGACAGGCCTCGCGTCTCGGAGCCGCCGAAGTCGTAGTTGGGGATATCGGGTATGCGGGCAACTACTTGCGACGTATTTCCGAAGTGACGCCCGCGGATTTGATTCGGGTGGCGAAGCAGTGGCTGGTGAAGGAACGAATGACAACGGTCACCGTCAATCCCAGCGAGCAGGAGAGCTTGGATATCGTCGAGAATTCATTCAGCCGATCGCAGGAGGACTTCGAAGGCTTTACACAGGCCAACGGGAGTCAATTGTTGATGCGAGAGAACAATCGATTGCCGAACACGCATTTCCGTTTGGTGATGAACGGTGGATCGCTTTTCGAGGAGGAGCATCTCCGCGGATCGACTGCTTTGTTGGCTACGATGTTGACCAAGGATACGGAAAAGCGTTCGGCGTTGGAGGTCGCTTCGGCGATCGAGAATGCAGGGGGCAGTTTCTACGATTTCTCAGGCAATAACAGCATGGGGCTCGCAATCGAAGCGTTGCCGACCGATATCGATCTCGCACTGGACCTTTTCGAACAGGCGCTCTTTTCGCCCGCCTTCGACGAAGAGACCTTCGAGCTCGAAAAGGACGCTCATATAGCCGCTATCAAGGAAGATGGAGACGATATCGTGACGGCTGGCAGGAGAGCTCTACGAAATCGCTTCTTTGGCGATCACCCCTTCCGCTTGGGAGCATCGGGATCGTTGGAAACGGTATCGGGCATCGGGACCAAGGACCTGCGATCGCTTTGGGCCAAGCTGCTTGTCGCGGGCAATGTTTCCCTGGCCGTCTCAGGCCAATTCGAGAAAGCGACGCTGAAACCGAAGCTGGAAGCCCTGATGGCGAAGTTGCCGGAAGGGGAAAAGCCCACCGCTCGCTATGACTTCTTCAAACCAGCGAATCCAGGCGCCCATCGGTTGAAGATGGATCGCCAGCAGGCCATCGTTTTTCATGGCTATCCAGGACCCGGCTTGAAATCGGAGGATTTCTACGTTTCGGAGGTGGCGGACGAAGTGTTCAGTGGCATGTCCAGCGTTTTGTTCGAACGCGTCCGAGAGGAATTGGGATTGGCCTATTTCGTGAGGTCGAGCCGTATCGTAGGCTTGGATATGGCAATGTTCTATTTCTACGCAGGAACCTCCCCGGAAGGAGCGGTGGCAGTAATAGACGCATTGGTCGAGGAAGTCGAACGAGTCGCAGGATCTGGCGTTACGGATAAGGAACTCGATCGTTGCAAAACCCGCTTGAAGGCCGCGCGGCGCATGAGCATGCAAACGAATGCTTCGTGCGCGAGCCAAGCCGCGATGAATGTCGCCTACGGATTGCCGGCGGACGATTGGCGACAGTACGATGGTCGGATCGATACGGTGACGATCTCAGACTTGGCTCGATTTGCCCAAGACTATTTGAAGCCAGAGAATCGAGTCGAGCTAGTCGTTGGAGCAATCGATTAAAGCACGCTCGAATTTGTCCCGAGAATCGGGACGCGTTGCGATTCCAGAAAAAGGCCAGGCCGCTTTTGAAAGCGACCTGGCAGGTGTGGGTGTGTTGGGAGGGAAATTGTTATTTGTCTATAGAATTACTTTGGATCATCTTGTATTTCAAGTACTTCCTGTCTGCGTAGTCATTTCGATCAAAGGATTGGACGCTTTTCGCGTTCTAGGGAAGCCTCTTCGGGGTATGTTACTAGCTAATTACATTAGGCTATCTCAATTTCTGTAAGATGCTAAGCGCAAATGCGTATCCCATAGCTGGGTATAGCGAACCGATGCAGTCCATCTTGGACATTCGTGGTCCGAGGCTTAGCTCCAAAGTCGATTGCAGATTTCCTTAGGCGAAGGCTAACGTGGTATTAGCGTTTCTGAATTGAGAGCGCGATTTGAATTTGCTTTTTGACAGCGGCAAGCGAGCTGATCTTATATGGTGTTCATGAACACTTCAGAGGATTCGCTTACAACCCGACAGCAGGAAGTCTTGGACTTTGTTCGGGATCGCCGTTCCGCTTGGGGTCGCATGCCGTCGACGCGCGAGATACAGCGCTTTTTCGGCTTCGCGAGTCAAACGGCGGCTGTGAATCACCTGAAGGCGTTGGAGCGCAAGGGCTTTCTGCGTCGTTTGCCGGGGGATTTGCTCCCGGTAGACGCCAGCCGCTATAGCGATATTCCGGTTTTAGGCTGCATTCCTGCGGGGATGCCGACCCATGGCGAAGCGGTGGCGGAAGGAGGCATTGGGGTCGACCTCGGTTCCTTGGGCATATCCAATTCGGTCCGGACCTTTGCTCTGACGGTTCGTGGGGATTCCATGATAGACGCTCATATTCAGGAGGGAGATGTGGTCGTTCTCGAATACAAGGAGCCGCGCGATGGGGATGTGGTCGCGGCTTTGATTGATGGAGAGACGACTTTGAAGCGTTTTGTCATGAATAAGGGGAAGCCTTATCTGAAGGCTGAAAACAAAGCCTACCCCGATTTGATTCCCGCGATGGAATTGGTCGTGCAAGGCGTAATGGTCGCGTTGACGAGAAGGATATCGTAATGGTTGGAATTGGGTCGGAAGTTTCAGCGTCTTCAGAGGGAGGGAACGCATCGGCATATCGGCTGTCGCTCGTCGCTCGAGAGGCGAGCGCGGCCGGTAGCCACTCGGAATTCGAAGCGGCATTCAAGGAGGTTCTGAATCGCCAGATGATAGCGATGGAAGGGGCTTCGCCGTATATTGCATCTGGTATTTCGGAACGAGATGGCGTGAGCGGGATTGGAACGCTCATCGAAAACCTGGAACGCCAGTACAATTTGAAGGAGGTAACGAATGAACAAGCGAAGTAAGGAAATACTAGTCGAAGACAGTCGGAGCGAAAACATGCTACGTCGTTTGCTGGGGGTCTCCGATCAAGATCGGTCGCGTCGCCGTCGCTGGATGCTGCTCGCCAATGGCGGACTGCTCAAGGCGGAGGGCAATACGGGCGAACCTTGAATCGGGTGGGCCCTAAGGCTGGGAGAGCGTAATCCAGGAATCGAGACTAACCTGCTCGGGGCGCGATTGGGGATCTATGGATGCCTGGTCGAGTCGCCCGAGCCAGGACCTGGAAAGAGGCGTATCCGCTTTTCTCAGAAGCGAACCGATTTGCTTGCGGCGTTGCATGAAGAGTTCCCGGATTAGGGTTCGGACTTCGGACCGAAAGCGGATGGGACTGCCTTTTAGTTTCAGATGCAGGAGCTGAGACCCAACATCCGGTTTTGGGTAAAAGCAACTGGCCGCCACATCGTGAGTCTTGATCGCGTCGTAGGCCGCTTGCAGTAAGATGCTGATGGCTCCGAATTGCTTGCTGCCCGAGCGCGCGACGAACCGCTGGGAGGCTTCTTTTTGCAGCATCAGGGTCATGCTTTGGGGCGTTCGCCCATTGATTACGGCATCCATCCAAGGAGTCGAAATAGCGTAGGGCAGATTGGCTACGATTTTGAACGTATCGGCGCTATCGGGAAGGCCCGCTAGCGGGGCGCTCATGGCATCGCCTTCGAGCAAGTGGAGCGATTCGGGGAAATCCGCCTCTAGCGATCGCATATAGGCGGCTAGCCGCTTATCCTTTTCTACTGAATACAGGGTGGCTCCCGCGTCGAGTAGCGCTCGAGTGAGCGTCCCGAGTCCGGGGCCTATTTCGACTACGGTGTCGCCGCGTCGGATTTCCGCGAGTTCGAGCGACTTGCGCACTATGTTGCCATCGATGAGGAAATTCTGCCCCAGCTTGCGGATAGGGCGGTGTCCGATCCGATCCAGTAGGGCGCGTGTTTCGGAGGGAGACAGGGGCATCCGGGAAGACTGAATACGGAGGCTAGGAGACGGAGTGGAAGGCGTCGATAAGGGCGGTGGTGTCCTCGGCCTTCATGAGCGCTTCGCCTACCAGAATGGCATCCGCTCCGGCATCTTTGGCCCGTTGGGCGTCTTGCTTGTTCCAAATACCGCTCTCCGATATGGCGATGGCGTCTTTGGGGAATTGAGGAATGAGGCGCTCGGAGAATGCGAGGTCGGTTTTGAAAACCGCGAGATCCCGATTGTTGACGCCGATGATTTTGGCATCGTGGTTAACCGCGGTCTCGAGTTCGCCTTCCGAGTGAATCTCATAGAGGCTATCCAGTCCTGCGAGGTCGGCCGCGTAGCGTAGCGCCTTCATTTCGTCGTCATTCAGGGCGCGAACGATTATGAGAATTGCCGAGGCCCCGGCTAGAGCGGCTTGAAGGACTTGAGCGGGGTGAATCATGAAGTCCTTGCGAAGGCAGGGCACGCCTTTCCCGCGAGCATTGTAGGCGCATGTGACTTGCTCGAGGTC
Organism: Candidatus Pelagisphaera sp.; assembly: GCA_965655705.1. GTDB lineage: Bacteria > Verrucomicrobiota > Verrucomicrobiia > Opitutales > Opitutaceae > Pelagisphaera. The sequence continues at coordinate 321,498 of CBFHHM010000004.1, read as the reverse complement.
GGCAATCTTGCCTCCGAAGTACTTTTCATCGGTGAGAATCGATAGGCAATCGGCGCCTGCGGGAATGTACCTAGCCGCCTGATCCAAGGAGGATCCGAGCGCTTTAATTTGGCCGGCCGATGGAGACTTGCGCTTGATCTCGGAAATGACAGCCACTCCGGTATCGCGTTGGAGAGCGGCTTTAAAATCGCCTCGGAGCTCTTTTTGCTGGAAGAAGCCTTCGAGCTCCTGGTCTGCAATGTCTCGAATGAGGAGAGCGATCTCTTGTCGCTTCCAGTTCATAATCTCGGTGAGTTTGTCCATTCGGCCTCCGTTAAAGGAGATGAATCTGGTAATTCGCCTGGCGGCTGTCGAGAATTGTATTTGCTCTAGTGGACGGCGCCTCGATACATGTTCTCGCGTGAGCGTAATAGAGGAATTGTTAGAGACGATGGCCCGGCTGAGAGCTCCGGATGGCTGTCCTTGGGATCAAGAGCAGGATCATCAGTCGATCGCGGAGTGTTTGGTGGATGAATGCAGCGAGCTTCTGGAGACCATAGATCGGTTGGACATGCCGCACATGCGGGAGGAGCTTGGGGATGTTCTGCTGCAGGTCGTATTTCACTCGCAGCTTGCCCAGGAAGCGGGTCACTTCGATTTCGAAGCAGTGGTCCGAGAGGTGAACGACAAGCTCATTCGCCGTCACCCGCACGTCTTTGGCGACGCGGCCTTGGAAACCTCTGATCAGGTGTTGCATCAGTGGGATGCAATCAAGGCCCTCGAGAAGAAGAACAATCCAAAGCCGGAATCCGTTTTTAAGGATCTGCCGCCCGCGTTGCCGGCCCTCATGTTCGCGGTCGACATCATCAAGCAGATCGTCAAAAAGGAATTGCCTGTGGGAGAGCGGGTCGATCGAGAGTCGATCGAAGCGTTGTCGGTTTCCTTGGATGAAGAGACCGCGGGGGCGTTGCTTTTCGAAATTGCGGCGGCCTGTCGCGAAAAAGGCATCGATCCAGAATCGGCGCTGCGCCGCTATGCCCGTGGCGTACAGGACGAAACGGAAGCGCTTGCGTCCCAGGCGCTGACCTGAGAGCTTGGGTCCGAGTGACGGCCCGGAATAAAACGGATGTGGGCGATTGCCGAGAAGCGTCGCGCTGGCGGACGGAGTGGCTGCCTGCGTTCCAGAAGCACTTGTCTGGGGAACGCCGTCTTTCGGACTATACGACTCGAAACTACACCACGGCGGTCAGTCGGTTTTTCGATTATTTAGAGGGAACGGGCGATTGGCCTGGCGAGCTGGCGGCGATTCGCCTTCGCGATGCGCGGGACTTCGTTATCGAGGAGCAGCGGCGAGTGGGGCGGGTGACTTTGCGAAACTACGCCTCTGGTTTGAAGACCTTCTTCAAGTATTGGATTCGTGAAGGCGCGTTGGACCGAAATCCGCTCGATGGGCTGATACTCCCAAAGCCGGCTAAGAAGCTACCGGTATTTCTAACGGAGAAGCAGGTCGAGGACTTGCTGCGAGGGCCGATGCGCTTGCTGGAGAGCGAAGCGCTGGAAGCGTTCGATGCCTGGCGGGATCGGTTGATTATGGAGCTGCTTTACGGAGCGGGCTTTCGGGTGTCGGAATTGGTATCGCTACGCTATGGAGATGTGAGCATGGATGAGGGAGTGGCTCGAATCGTAGGCAAGGGCGGAAAAGCGCGGGTGTGTCCTTTGGGCAGAGTCGCTATGGCGGTTTTAGCGAAGTGGCGCGAATCCTACGCCCCTCGATGCGCATTCGAGGATCCGGTGGTGATCGAATCCAATGGAAAGGCGGTATCCGCGAGGCGTATCCAGTTGATGATCAAGCGCTACCTGGCGCTAGCGGATTTGCCGATGGATATCACTCCGCACAAAATTCGACACTCCTACGCGACTCATCTTTTAGATAATGGCGCCGATTTAAGACTGGTGCAGGAGCTCCTAGGACATTCTAAGCTATCGACGACCCAGATTTACACGCATGTAAACTTGGGTCGATTGAAGACGGCATACAACCAGGCCCATCCGAGGGCTTAGGAGGCAAACAACTGACTGTGAGTTGCTTAAGGAACAAAGGCATATACGCCCTTTGGCTCGTTTCAGTATGGTTGAGCGTGGGTATCGCTGCCGAAAAAACGGAAGTGGACCCCTATGGGCGGAAGGTCGTCGCGGGCGAGTTGATTGTAAAGCTGCGCTCGGATCTGATTTTGCCCCAATCGAAATCTCGCAAATTTTCGATTCTCAACGACGCGAATCGGAGAGCGAAAGGACGGTTGAAGCGGACCTATAGGACGCTTCCTCAGTTGGCATTGATCGAAGTAGCCGACGGTGTCCCCCTTGAAAACGCTATGGCGGAGTACAAGCGATCGGGGCTCGTTGAAAGCGTTTCGTACAACTTCGTTCGGAGTGTCGAAGTCTTGCCGGACGACGCTCTGCTCAACGAAGGGCGCCAGTGGGGCCTGGATAACTCGGGGCAATGGGGCGGGGTCTCGGGCGCGGATATTGGAGCGAGCGAGGGATGGGATCGGATTCGGGAAGCGCCGGAAGTGATCGTTGCCATTTTGGATTCAGGGATTCGCTACACTCACGAAGATCTAGCGGCCAACATGTGGGTCAATTCGGGCGAAATAGCCGCCAATGGAATCGATGACGATGGGAATGGCTACGTGGACGATGTGCACGGAATCAATACCGTTGGAATCGATGGCGAGCGGACGCCGGAAACGGAGGGCGACCCCGCCGATGACTTGGGGCACGGTACGCATGTTGCGGGAATCGTCGGGGCGGTCGGCGACAATGGCCTAGGGGTTTCGGGCGTTGCTTGGAAGGTTAAGCTGATGGCCTTGAAATTTCTCGACTCAAGGGGCGAGGGGTCGGATGCCGATGCGATCGAGTGTATCGATTATGCGAGGGCAAACGGGGCTCGCATCATCAACAGCAGTTGGGGTGGCTTGGACTTCAATCCCTTGCTTGGCGAAGCGATTGCGGAAGCGAATGAGTCCGGTATCTACT
>CBFHHM010000004.1:315499-318385 GCA_965655705.1 Candidatus Pelagisphaera sp. | reverse complement strand
TTCGTAGCGTCAGCGGGAAACCAAAGCAGCAACAATGACGACCGGCCAAGCTACCCGGCGTCCTATGCCTACCCGAATGTCGTGACGGTGACGGCGACTGATAAGCGCGATGGATTCGCCAGTTTTGCGAACTACGGAGAGTCTGAAGTCGAGCTTGCTGCTCCGGGTGTCAGCATTCAGTCCACATACTTCAACTCGGACGACGATTACCGCGCGTTGAGCGGAACGTCAATGGCGGCGCCGTTTGTGAGTGGCGCATTGGCCTTGCTTATTACGCAATTTCCCGAGGAGTCGATGGCGACGGTATTAAATCGATTGTATTCATCGACGGATACGCTCGAAAGCTTGGCTCGGCGTTGTCGGGTGGGAGGTAGGCTCAATATTGCTCGAGCGCTGGAAGACGAACTGTCGGTGCCTTTCAATGACGATTTTTCCAATGCGACGCCTTTGATCAACGCTCCGCTTTCCGTTTCAGGTTTCACTTCGACAGGAAGTTTGGAAGTCTCCGAACCTAGTCACGACCCGGATGCGACGGGCCGATCCATCTGGTGGAGCTGGAATGCGGACACGACTGGATTTGCGGAAGCCACGACGGAGGGAAGCGATTTCAATACGGTGCTGGCGATTTACACAGGAGAAAGTTTGGACGCATTGCAATTGGTGGCTAAGGATCGAGATCTCTCGCCTGAAGCGAATGGAGCGTCCTTGGGATTCGAGGCGGTGGCAGGCCAGACCTATCGAATAGCGGTCGATGGATTGAATGGCGGTTTGGGAAACGTTAGCTTGAGTTTAGGGCAATCTGTCGTGAACGACGACTTCCAGAATGCATCGCTTTTGAAAGGTTTGAACGTTCGAGCAACTAGTGAGAACATCGCAGCGTCAAAGGAGAGCGGCGAACCGGATCACGTCGAAGGCGCCTTTGGGGAAAAGTCCGTATGGTGGCGGTGGACGGCGCCTTTAAGCGGGAATGTAACGATGTCGACGTCAGCGAGCAATAGCTTCGATACAATCATGGCGGTGTATACGGGCGATACACTGAATCAGTTGACTCCTGTTGCTTCGAACGACGATGACGTCCGAACGGGCGTGTGGACGTCATCGCTGACCTTTTTCGCGCAAGAGGGAGTCGAGTATCGAATCGCGGTAGACGGATGGAACGGAGGTTTTGGCGAGATATCCCTTACCATCGCTATGGCGGAGAACGATGATTTCGAAGATTCTCGTATCTATATTACGGATGCAATTGAGGATGTATCATTCACGAATGTCGCTTCTAGCGAAATCGGGGAAATCAATCACGCTGGGACTTCCGTCGGGAAATCGCTTTGGTGGAAGTGGACCTCGACTCGTTCGGGTCAAGCGGAGGTGGCGACATTTGGTAGCGATTTCGATACGACTTTGGCCGTCTATCGAGGCGAGGCTATCGGATCCTTGAATCTGGTTGCCGCAAACGACGATAGCGGGGGAGCTCTCTCGAGTAGGTTGGCATTCGAAGTCGAAGCGGGAGAGACCTATTTTGTAGCGGTCGATGGAAATGACTTTAGAGAAGACCGAAGCTACGGATTAGCGAAACTCAGCATTGCGGTTGAGGAGGATCCGAGCTGGGGCACGCCTATCATCCTGAAACCCGATCCGCTGGAGATCGAAGCGGGCGACCCGATCGATTTCACCTACAAGTCTACTGGAGGAGCGAGTCTGTATGCGGCGACTGGCTTGCCGAACGGACTGACAATCGACGCGGCAACAGGGGAGGTGAGCGGTACGGCTACTCAGTCGGGATTGTTCGAGATACGAGTCGAAGCGAGCAATGAGAATGGGACGGGAGTATTTTTGCATCGCCTTGAAATAGGGGCCCCGCCTGGCTCGCCTACTGTGGAGCCTTTGCCCTTGCAGCGAAAAGCAGTGGAAGGTGAAGGGTTGGACCTGAGCGTTTCCGTGGCGGATGAAACGGGGGTAACGTATCAATGGTATAAGGACGGAGACATCGTTCCCAACGCCACGGAAAGGGTTTTTTCGATCGAGTCGATGAACGCATCCGCGGAGGGAGACTACTCTGTTTCGGTGGCCAATGCCAATGGATCGGTACTGGTTGGCTCGATGCGTGTGCGAATGATCCGAGAGGCCTTGCTCAACATTTCGACAAGAGGATTCGTTGGTACGGGGCCCGATGTAATGATCGCTGGATTCGTCGTTTCGGGAACCCAACCCAGGCAAGTTTTGATTCGGGGCCTTGGAAAGAGCTTGGAAGCGCAAAGCGAACTGATCGAAGGCGCTCTGGAGGATCCTCGGATGACTTTGTACAACAGCGCTAACGATCCAATTCGAGTGGTGGACGATTGGAAGGATCAGCCGAATTGGGAATTGGCTCGCGACATTGGTGTGAGCGTGGGAGCGGAAGCGCCTGTTTTCGAGAACGAAGTTGCGTTGCTCATTACTCTTGATCCAGGTCTTTATACGGCAGTGTTGTCCGGCGCGGATGGCGGTACCGGATTGGGGCTGGTGGAAGTATTCGACGCTACTGACGACGGGCTCGAGACACGGTTGGTGAATATCGCCACGCGGGTCTGGGCATCCACAGGACAAAAGGTTGCGATTGGAGGATTCGTAATCTCAGGAGAAGATCCTAAGCGCGTTTTGATTCGGGCGTTGGGGCCTGAACTTCTAAAGCGAGATATCGAAGCTCCCTTGCCGGACCCTTATATGAGCCTCTATCGAGGCAGCGAGGTCGTAGCATTCAATGACGATTGGTCATCGGAAAATCGATACGAGATGCTCGATGCCTTTGATAATGCAGGAGCTACGATCCTCGACGACGATAGCTCGGATGCGGCAATGGTGCGCGCGTTGCTGCCCGGACTGTACACTGTAGTGATCAACGACTTTAAG
>CBFHHM010000004.1:312892-315400 GCA_965655705.1 Candidatus Pelagisphaera sp. | reverse complement strand
AGCGATTCGGGAATCGCCTTGGTCGAAGTATACGAACTTCCCTAGAATGGAACGGAATCGATTCCGTTTTCCCGGAAGAGATCCGTTTGGAAAGCCCTTAACCGAGCGCCGAGAGGGTTGTATTGAGAGTTGCGCTAGGGCGCATAGCCGAAGCGGCTTTCGCGTCATCGGGGTGATAGTAACCGCCGATGTCTTGAGACCCGCCTTGGGCGGCATTCAGCTCGTCTACGATCGTCGTTTCGTTTTCCGCCAGCGACTGGGCGAGGGGAGCGAATTGCGCTCTGAGCGCGGCATCCTCTTCTTGGGAGGCGAGCTCTTGAGCCCAGTAAAGCGAAAGATAGAAGTGGCTGCCACGGTTGTCGAGCTCGTTGACTTTGCGCGAAGGCGACTTGTTGTTTTGCAAGAAAGTCGCGGTGGCGGCGTCGAGGGTCTCGGCGAGGATTTGCGCTTTGGGGTTATCGAAGCGCGCGGAAAGGTGCTCGAGGGAAACGGCGAGGGCGAGGAATTCGCCGAGAGAGTCCCAACGGAGGTGCCCTTCGCTTTCGAACTGCTGGACGTGCTTAGGCGCGGATCCACCGGCTCCGGTTTCGAATAGACCGCCACCATTCATGAGGGGCACGATGGAGAGCATCTTGGCGGAAGTGCCGAGCTCGAGGATCGGGAAGAGGTCGGTGAGGTAGTCGCGTAGTACGTTTCCGGTTACAGAAATCGCGTCCTTGCCTTCCTTGATCCGTTGGAGGGAAAACTTGGTTGCGTCGACAGGCGCCATAACGAGGATATCGAGGCCCTCGGTGTCGTGATTCGGCAGATACGCGTTTACCTTCTTGATAAGCTCGGCGTCGTGAGCCCTGTTTTCGTCGAGCCAGAAGACTGCTGGAGAACCGGTGGCGCGGGCCCTTGAGACGGCGAGCTTTACCCAATCTTGGATCGGGGCGTCCTTGACTTGGCAGGCCCGGAAAATGTCGCCTTGGTCGACAGATTGTTCGAGGAGGGTCTGGCCTGACGCATCCACTACGCGGATCGCTCCCTTGCCCGGAGCTTCGAACGTCTTGTCGTGAGAGCCGTATTCTTCGGCTTTTTGAGCCATGAGGCCGACGTTGGGGACGGTGCCCATGGTGGTTGGGTCGAAGGCTCCGTTCTCCTTGCAGAATTCGATGGTGGCTTGATAGACGCCAGCATAGCTGCGGTCTGGAATGACGTATTTGGCGTCCTTTTGCTTGCCGTCGGGGCCCCACATTTGGCCGGAAGCGCGAATAGCGGCCGGCATGGAGGCATCGATGATGATGTCGCTGGGGACATGCAGATTGGTGATGCCCTTGTCGGAATTGACCATAGCCATCTCCGGGCTCGTATCGTAGACGCCCTGGATGTCGGCTTCGATTTCCGCTTGTTCGTCGGCAGGGAGGGTTTTGATCTTGGCGTAGACGTCGCCTAATCCGTTGTTCGGATTGACGCCGATTTCAGCGAAGGTGTCGGCATGTTTGTCGAAGACGTCCTTGTAGAAAACGGAAACCGTGTGGCCGAAGATGATGGGATCGGAAACCTTCATCATGGTGGCCTTCATGTGGAGGGAGAAGAGCACGTCTTTTTCTTTGGCGTCGCAAACTTGCTCGGCGAGGAAGCTGCGAAGAGCGGACTTGCTCATTCGAGCGGCGTCGAGGATTTCACCGGGCTGGAGAGCAATTCCGTCCTTAAGCATTGTCGTGGATCCGTCTTCGGCGACGAACTCGATCTTCGCGGTGGTTGCCTCGGGGAGGGTGGTGGATTGTTCCGAGCCGTAGAAGTCGTTGCCGCTCATGGAGACGACGTGAGACTTGGAGTCGGCGGACCAGGCGCCCATGGAGTGGGGGTTGCTCTTGGCGTATTGCTTGACCGCGCCGGGGGCCCGTCGATCGGAATTGCCTTCGCGAAGGACGGGATTGACTGCGGAACCGAGGATCTTGGCATAGCGAGCTTTGACTTCGCTTTCCTCGTCGTTTTGCGGGTCGGCTGGGTAGTTGGGGATGTCGTAGCCGTGCCCTTGAAGCTCCTTGATGGCCGCGTTGAGTTGAGGGATCGAGGCGCTGATATTAGGAAGCTTGATGATATTGGCCTCAGGAGTCTTGGCGAGGTCGCCCAACTCTGCGAGAGCATCTCCAATTCTCTGACTATCGGTGAGATCTTCGGGGAAATTGGCAATGATACGACCGGCCAGCGAAATATCGCGCGTCTCCACGTCTACGCCGGCGGCGCTGGTGAACGCCTTGACGATGGGGAGAAGCGAGTAGGTCGCTAGAGCAGGCGCTTCGTCCGTTTTCGTATAGATGATCTTCGAAGTGGATGTAGTCATATTAACCTCTGAGAAAAGATTTTTCAGTAGCGAGCGCTCTTTAGTAGAATTGAGGCGTAGGAGCCCCAAATGAGAGCGAAGTTCTTCGGTAATCGGATCAGCTGAGGGGTCAACAGAATACGAGAGCGTATTTCCTCGCCTGCTCGGGGCGATGAGGAAGGCGATTTTTGGGCTTGGAT
>CBFHHM010000004.1:257154-312793 GCA_965655705.1 Candidatus Pelagisphaera sp. | reverse complement strand
CGCTGGGGAAGCCTTACTTGAGGCTCTTTGCGAAGATTTCCTCCATGTCGTCGACCATTTGAGTGAACCAAGGGTGATTGTTCCAGCAACCGTGTTTGCCGTCCTTGTAGACCCGCAGTCCCGTGGCGATACCCAGACTCGTTAACCGGTCGCGCGTGGCCTGATTTCGTTCGGGACTGTCAAACTCGCCTTCGAGAAAGTAGATGGGGGGATCGTTTTTGTCGATTTGGATGAAGGGATCGGCGAGCGCGTAAAGCGTGGGATTTTCGTCGACGGTTGCATCGAGCCAGACATTGGAATTGGATCCGGAATCCGGGTCGCGAGAGCGATCGGCTACGGATCCGGTGGTCATATGCATGGGACCGCCCATAACGATGGCAACGTCGAGACGGGTTGAATCCGGCGTGTTGCCGTTCGTTCGGCGAGTGAGCGGATTCTCCCAACCCGTCGCCATGAGCCCTACCAGGTGTCCACCGGCAGAGCCCCCGACGGCTCCAATGCGACTCGGATCGATGCCGAAGCGAGCTGCGTTGGCCTTTACGAATGCGGTCGCTGCATTGCAATCTTGGATACCTGCGGGAAACTTGGCTTCATGGCCCAAGCGGTATTCGATCGCGGCCGTCACGAAACCTCGTTCGGCAAGTTCGATCGCTAGGGCTCGAAACTTGTTTTTGCTGCCGTTGCGCCATCCGCCGCCGTGTACAACGATAATTGCGGGAAGGGGATCTTCCGCTTTTTGAGGACGGAAAATATCGCAGAGCAACTTGCGGTCGCCATCGGACCCATATACGATGTTCGGGTACGAAACAACCGACCCCGAAATTTCGGTAGAAGGTCTCATTTTGTTAGCGGACAGATGCTCAGCTTGGAACGCGGGATTTTGCGGTACGCCGTACGCGTTCATGCGGATTCGATAGAGGCCGCCGAATCCGGTGATGTACAAGCTCCGTTGGTCGCTATCTCCAAATGCGCAGTTAATCGGGCGTTCGGGCGTCTCGATTTTCTCGAGCAGTTTCCCTGCAGGACTCCAAATCCAGATGTGTTTCGGTCCGGCGCAGTAGACGTTCCCCGCTCGATCGACGCACATGCCGTCTGCGCCTCTTTCGGGGCCGGAATCCATTGAGGCGAAAAGGGTCCCAGGGGCTGTTTTTCCGGGAGTGGCTATGTCGTAGGACCAGACTTCCTTTGACGCGGTTGCGGAAACGTAGAGGGTTCGCTGGTCGGGCGAGAGAATGAGACCGTTGGGGTAGGCTATATTCTCGATGGCGGTGCGTTGCTGTCCCGTCGGGGAAATATAGACGACTTGTCCCTGTCGAGTGAGCGTGTAGTAGATGCCTCCGCGATCGTCGACTACGAGATCGTTGGGTCTGGCAGGCGGTTGGGCGTTCGGATCTTGCCCGGCGATAGCTTCAATCCGCTGTTTCCCATTCAGCCACGAGATGCGTCCTTGGCCGTTTTCGGAAAGGTAGAGGCGGCCGTTGTTGAAGAAGCTGGCGCTAATGCGTCCAGACTGTTCGAGAACGACGGATAGCTTTTGGGTTTTAGGACTGTATTGATAGAGCGTCTCGCCTTTGACATCCGGAATGTAGAGCGTGGAGCCGTTCCAGGCGGGACCGTCGGCCGCTACGAAATCGGATGAGATAAGCTCCAGCTTGGCTCCTTGCTCGATTAGCGGACCGGAAAGAGCGGGAACTGAGGAAAGCAGAGCGGCTGAAATGAGGAAATGCGGGTGGAGCGATTTCATTGATATTCTTTTCGATTAGTTGGAGGGTGAAAGGCGAGCGTATTTCGCGGATCTAGTTTAGTTGGGCACGGACAAAGTCAGGGAGCCGCTGATGAATGATGACGTTTTTAGTATTGCTCAGTTTCGGCCCAGGGGTACTGCGGCCATTCTGAATATCGCTCTGCAGGAGTCCGATCATACAAGATACGCGGTCTGGATATTTCGAAGCTAGGTTTCGGTCTTCGTGTAGGTCGTGGTCGAGGTTGAAGAGTTGGACGAACGGCGCTTTTAGGAACGCTGCCCGCGTTAGCTTTCCATCGAATGCTTCGAGGGCGTCTCTCCATGCAATTTCGGGGGTTGGGCGGTTGCCATGGATGCCTTTAGCGCCGCTGCCCGGCCCGATTATGAGCTTCCAGGGCCCGTCGCGTACAACGTAAACCTCCAGGGCGGATTGCATGATCAGGCGCTCTCGCTCGTGTCGGGCGCTTGGGTCGCGCAAAAGCGGCGCAAAGCTGATGGAATCGGGCGCGTCGCGAGGATCGATTCGAGCTCCGGCAAGCTCTGCGAACGTAGCCATCAGATCGTTGAGTCCTACGAGGGCGTTGGACTCGCTGCCGGCTCGAATGGCGGCGGGCCAGTGCGCGATTAGGGGGACGCGCAGCCCCCCTTCGTAGGCGGAGAATTTGTATCCACGATGTGGACCGCTCGGATAGTGTCCCTGGGCTTCGAGTTGCTGGATTTGTCCGGGAGTAGCTTTCAAGATGTTGCCGGCATAAGAAGCGGGACCGTGATCGGATGAGAATAGGAGGAGCGTATTTTCGTAGACCCCTTGTCGTTTGAGAGCCGAGAGAATTCGTTCTATCGAGTGATCGACTTCCATGACGAAGTCGCCGTAGACGCCCAGCTCGCTCTTGCCCTCCCACGCTTTACCGGGACTGGTGGGCGTATGCGGGGCGGTGAGCGCAAGGAAGAGAAAAAAGGGCGTGTTTGCGCTTTGCTGATCAATGAAGGATTCGGCTTCGCTATAGAAGGTCTCCAACACTTCGTGATCTTCGAACCCTTTTTCCGCGTCGCCGACGCGGTTGAATGCGCTCCAGCCTTTCTGGGCGGTAATGTCGCCTTGCCAGACGTTGTTTCGGACGTAGGCATAGGGATACATGTCGAGGGATCCGGGTAGAATGAAACTAGAGTCGAAGCCGAATTGAGGGGGACCGACCTTTAGGGGGCTCTTGTAGTCGACATTGGTCTCTCCCTGAACCTGACCGTCCTTGGTGGTCATGGCAGTTCCCAAATGCCATTTGCCGACGTAGCCTGTTTTGTAGTTCACGCTTTGAAACAGATCCCCCAGAGTAAAGGTAGGTTCGGGGTCGAAAAGCAATCCAGTGAAGCCCCAAGCTCCGCCGCGTTGGTAACGCGTGTGCCGCCATGGGTAGGCGCCGCTCATGATCGCTTTGCGGGTCGGTCCGCATACGGACGCGCTGACGTGAGCGTCGTTAAAACGCAGACCTTCTCGGGCGAGCTTGTCTATGTTGGGCGTTTCTATCAGGCAGCGCTCGCCACCGTATGTATTGGTATCCCCGATACCTAGGTCATCGGCTAGAATAAATACGATGTTGGGAGGAGAGGAGTGAACGCGAATTGGAAAGAGGGGTAGAACGAGAGATAGGGAGAGGGGGAGAAGGAGGCGTTTCATGGGGGCGTGGTAGAATTCGGCAACCGCAAAGGCCACAAGGCTGGCCTGGGTTTCGGTTGAGGGTATGGGGCCGCGAAAGGGAGCGAAAATATCGATTGCGAGTTAATTCGCTTTGTTTGGCATGTCTATCAGGCCAATGTCATTCCTCCCCCAGCCAGTGGCAGGCATTGGCGAGAATTTGGATGATTTCAGGTTGTTTGAATACGGGGAATGTTTCGTGGCCGGGCCGGAAGTAGAAGACTTTGCCTTTGCCGAGGTTCCAGACCATGCCGCTCCGAAACCATTCGCCAGGTCTCCAGCGTTCTTCGAAAATGACTTGGTCGGGATCGGGAACGTGGAAGGGTTCGTTGTACATTTCGGTGGCCTTGACTTCGAAGCGATTGGGCAAGCCTTTGGCGATGGGGTGGTTGGGCGCAACGACGCTCAAGTCTCCGGGTTCGCCATCCGGACGGAAGGCCGGAAAACAGCAATTGGGCATATCTACCCGTACGTGAGCGAGTCGCTTGCCTTTTCTGAGAGCGTAGTAGGCGGGAGTGACGAGAGAGTCTGAGGATGGGGGCATCCTGCCGGGGGCGGGAATGTATTCGTACTCGACTTCGAACTTGGGATCGGTCTGAGGGAAACGCTTGCGGGCGTCGCGTCGGGTCCGTTCATTCATCGCTTCCATGAAAACAGTGGCCCAGTGAGCGGAATGGAGGGCTATTAAGTCGAGCTCTCCCGCCATGATGCGTTTGAGCAGTTTTCGTTGGGCCGTTTCAGGCGAGATTTCCCATTGGCGAGCGTGTCCCCACCAAATAATGACATCGGCCCAATTGAGATTGTCATCGGATAGGCCTTGTTCGGGGTCGTCCAGAGCGACCGATCGAAACTCGAGTCCTGAGCTCGATGCCCTGAGACGTTTGACGATTTCGTTGCCGAGGAAATTGTCGTAGGCTTCAGCTTGTCGCGGCTGACGTTCGTCCCACATCAGAACATGGACAGGTTCGGCCTCGACGAAGAGGCAGCAGGTAAGCAGGAGCCAGGTTGAAAGGGTAGCGGCAGCTTTCATGATTGGGGAACGATGGACGGGGGTTTATTATTGTAGGAAGGCGATACAGACAAGCATCGTTTGGGGTGGCTCTGCTCGTTTCGAACCTCATGGACCCCCATTGTCTCGGCGTAGCAATGCGGAGAAGGAAGGAACACCCGTTTGTTTCGAAGGGACGAACGACGCAGTATCGTTGAAACGGAATGGGGGTGAAGTCTTTTGTCGTCGCTCTTCGGCCACCGCCAGAGCGCTCGTTTCATTGCTTGTGTCTTGGTTTCGCCTCGCGGGCTTGGATACTGCCAGGATTCTGGCAATCTATGGAGGATTGGACATGCTTGACGCATTGGATCCGCCCTAAAGCGGAACAGCTCGCAGTCCGAAGACTACGAGCTGCCGTTGTTGCTTGGAGAAAGTAGAGAGATTCTTCAAGCTAAAGCCGATAGCTTGGACGTCTAAAACGCGAGCGTCTGCTGGCCGAGATCAGCCCTAGAATCGAAGCGAGGCCGAGGAATCCAAGCGAAGAGTCGGAGACCCGATTTTCTTCTGGAATTGCGTCCTCCGAAAACGTCCGTACGAGGAGCGTTTCCAGTGGTTCGAGACGAACGTTGCTAATGTCTAACAAGTACTTGCTTGGGTCCGGATTCTCGACGTAGGTCCCGATATGGAATGAGTAGGTTCCCGCCATTAGAAAGCGCGTAACCGTTCCTTCGGTTCCGGTGGGTCCCGTTACTCCGTATCCATGGTGGAAGGTCGAATCTCCCGTGGGGAATATGGAGCCATCGAGACTGGCGATTTCGTAGTAGGAATAGTCCCGCATTTCGGAATGATCGAACACGCGCCAGTCGAACAGCAAATTGGATTTGACTGGAACGGCTAGCGAATCGATTCCGATCCTGGCTCCTTGAGCATCGATTTCCGCAACATTGTTTTGGAGACGAAGGCCGCCTCCGCTGAGATCGGAGACTGCGCTGACGGATCCATAATCGACCGCAAAGCTACTAAGTGGAATGCTTGCAGCATAAGTGGAGCCAGCGCCCATGAGAGCGGATGTGGCTAGAGCGAGTGAATAGATTAATTTCGTTTTCATGTTGAAAAGCGATTTGCAGCGTCTCCCATTGTACGTGGAGAGCTCGTCGTTGTCTATCGGGCCTGGGTCCGCTTGAACGATAGTGAAAGCTATTAAGCGCTAGAACTCATTGGGGAGGGCGTGCGCTTCAGCGTTCCATTGGTGCCAAATCGGTATGCTGCGCGGCCATCGGAAGCTCTCGCTAGGTTGCGAAAAGGGCAATTCCCATAGCGAAAGGCGTTCTCTTTGATAGAACGAGATCCCGTCGCGCGAGAGCAATGGGATCGACGGCGCGAGTCGAATTGCGCTAACCTAGGATCGGACTGCAGCTCATACGTCAATCTATGGGTTATGAATTGCGCTCATCGGCGGTGGGGGCAGGCTCGGAAAGGAGTTGGCCAAAGCGGAAACGCGCGTGTATCTGGTAATAAGGAAAATGTATGAATACGGAACGTAGCTTGAGAATACTGGCGATTGGAGCCCACCCGGACGATTGCGATATCAAGGTGGGCGGGTGCGCGATCTTGTGGGCTCGGTTGGGCTGGGCGGTGAAGTTCGTTTCGGTGACCAATGGCGATGCGGGGCATCACGAGTTATCGGGAGAGGCATTGGCCGATCGGCGGAAGCGGGAGGCGGACGCGGCGGGGCAGGTCGCAGGTATCGAGTACGAAGTGTTGGATAATCCGGATGGAAAGCTTGAACCGGGATTGGAGGAGCGCTGGCAAATTCTGAGGCAGATACGCGCATTTCGTCCGGATATGATCCTAACGCACCGGCCGAACGATTATCATCCGGATCACCGTTATACGTCGCAGCTGGTGCAGGACTGTTCCTATCTTATGGGAGTGCCGAATATTTGTCCGGAATCGCCGCGATTGGAAACGGCTCCGGTAATCGCTTATTTTGCGGACGAGTTTCGAAAACCTATTCCTTTCCAGCCCGATGTAGCGGTTGGAATCGATTCGGTAATGGAAGCGAAATTACAGATGTTGGAATGCCATGAATCCCAGTTTTTCGAATGGTTGCCATGGATTGATTGGCATGGGATCGAGATGCCGGAAGACCCGGCTCTGCGATTGGCCGCGCTTTCGAGATTCGCTCGCGGTTTCAGCCGTCCCAACGAGTTAACGCGGCGGTTTCTCATCCGCTATTATGGGGATGGCGAAGGTGCTGCCATTGTTAATGCGGAAAGCTTCGAAGCCAGCGAGTATGGAGCTCCCCTGGACGAGGCGGCGATTGCCCGACTGTTTCCGTTTTTCGGGTGAAGCGGATCTGAGGAGGGCTTAAACGGGCCCCAGAGCGGCGCTGGGTTCTTCTTCGTCCTCTTCTTCGTGGGCTTTCGGGTCGATGTCGTAGAGCTTGAAGAACAGCTGCCTAAGGTCGTCGGTAATGAGGACGAGCACGGGAATAAGTACCAGTGTAATGGCGGTTGCGAAAACGATGCCCCATCCGAGCGAAATGGCCATCGGGATCAAGAATGAGGAGCTTGGCTGAGGGTCGAACATGAGAGGGAGCAACCCGAAGAAGGTGGTAAGGGAGGTCAGGAGAATCGGTCGGAAACGGCGAACCCCTGCCTGCCTGACGGCTTCGTTGAGCGACATGCCTGCTCGCACCTTGGAATTCATGAAATGAACCATGATGAGACTATCGTTAACAACGACGCCCGAAAGGGCCATCATCCCGAAGATGGAGGATTGGTATAGGCGCGGATCGCCCCCGTTCCAATTGAAAAGGAGAGCCATGAGCCAATGCCCCACGATCGCCCCAATGACGCCAAAGGGGATCGCGGACATGACGATAATCGGCTGGAAATAGCTCTTGAATGGAATGGCGAGTAAGGTGTAGATGACGGCCAGCACGAAATAGATGCCCATCGTCATCTCCTTCGTGTTGTCGCGAGCTTCGGCGGCGCGGCCGCTAACATCGTATTCCATGCCTGGATACTTCGTTGCAATAAGTTGGGGCAGGAATTGCTCTAGCACTTCAAGTTCGATGGATTCGACATCGATTATGTCTGCGTCGCCGTCGGCGCTCACTTGAATGATCCGTTTGCGATCGACTCGGCGGATGGAAGGCAGACTCTTGCCTGGTACGACCCGAGCGACCGTTTCGAACGGGACCTCGGTTCCGTTAGCGGTGCGAATCATCATGGTCTGGAGCGAAGCAAGCGAACGTCGCTCTTCGCGCGGGTAGCGGACCATGACGCGTACCTCGTCGCGATCGCGTTGAATGCGTTGGGCTTCGGAGCCGAAAAAGGCGGCCCGGATTTGCTGGGCCAAATTGCTGGCGGTCACCCCCAGGAATTCGGCTTCGGGTTTTAACTCGAGATTCAGCTCGTCGTTTGCGTTTTCGTAGGTGTCTACGATGTCGTATAAGCCATCATACGATTCCAGGTATAGCTGGAGATCGGCGGATGCGGCTCTCAATAGGTCTATATCCTGGTGGATGAGCTCGAAGTTGAGGGCGCCGCCGGATCCGCGCTCGAAGGAAAAGCTAAGTTGTTCCGCTTCCGGTATGGGTGGAACGAGCTTGCGCAGTTCGTCGACCATCAGCCGGCTACTGTAGTTGATGGCGCGAGTATCGACGGGAGCGATTTCGACGACCACCTCGCCAAGTTCTTCGACGCCAGACTCTTCCCCTCCGAAGGGGAGGGAGTTGCCGAAGGGTTGGCTGCCCGCTGTGGCGAAGACATTTCGAATGACCACCTCGCCAAAGCGTTGATTGACTTCTTCCTTTAAGGAGAGGGCCGCAGTTTCAATTAACGTTACCTTGTCTTGGGTCGATTCAAAGGTCGTTCCGGAAGGCATGCGCAAGGTGATTGCCGTGGTGTCGCGCGGCACGCTGGGCCGTTGACGGTAGCCGATTCGTTCTCCAAGGACGAGGCCGAGAAATACGAATAGAACGCATACGAAAACGGAAATCGATACGTATCGATTATTGAGGGACAAATTAAGGAACGGGCGATAGACTTTTAGGATGCCTTTTTCCAACCCATCTGCGAAGAAGCGCTGGAAGCGCATGAATGGGTTCTTGTTCGGCCCCGTGTCCATTAGGTGGGTACAATGCTTCAAGTGAGCTGGAAGAATCAGCTTCGACTCGATGAGCGAGAATAGGAGAACTGGCAGGACGACCAGTGGGATGTTGGAAAAGAAGGCTCCAAACCTGCCGGACATTAGTGAAAGCGGGTAGAAGGCGACCATGGTTGTGATGACGCCAAAGAAGACTGGTACGGCTACCTCCTGAGTGCCGACGATCGATGCGGTGAGCGGCTTGGAGCCTTGCTGCATGTGTTGATAGACATTCTCGCCTGTGATGATGGCGTCATCGACTACAATCCCCAGGGTTATGATGAAAGCCAACAGAACGACTACGTTTATGGTCACGCCCAAGAAGGGCAGAAGGATGAAGGAACCTGCGAATGCAATGGGAATGCCCCAGGCAACCCAGATCGCTAATGTCGGACGTAGGAACAGCGCCAATACGGTGAGGACGAGAAAGAATCCCATGATCGCGCTGTTCGAGAGCGTTTTCAGCCGGGAGCGAACCCGCTCGGAGCTGTCGCTCCAATAGGAGAGTGAAATTCCATCTGGTAGCGTCTTCTGCCGCTCTGCTACATACTCCTTTGCTTTGTCGCCTACATCGATAACGCTTTGGGTTCCGGCGCGAAACACGTCAATGGCGATGGCCCGTCTCCCGTTGTGACGCGCGACGATCGGGGTCTCGTCGAAACCGTCGATCACGGTGGCGATGTCGCTCACTTTGATTTTCGTTCCATCCTCTCGAATCAGCAGCGTAATGGCGGCAAAGTCATCGTAATTGTAGGCCTGCTGATCGGCCCGCAAGAGGATGCGTCCGGAGTCGGTCTTGATGCTGCCTGCGGACAGGTCGATGGATGACGTTCGGATCGCGCGAGTAACTTGCTCGAAGCTGAGACCGTATTGACGCAGAGCCTCTTCGGAGATCTCAATGGCGATTTCGTAGGGGCGGGCGGCTTTGAGCGTGGCAAGGGAAATACCTTCGATGTTCGAGACTTCATCCCGGATTTGTTCGCCAATCTTTTTTAGATCCAATTCGGTTAGATCGCCGGATAGAACCAGGGTGATGACACGTTCCGAGCTGCCGCGGAGGGAGATTTGCGGTCGTTCGGCCTCTGGCGGAAAGGTCCGGATCGTCGAGATCCGGTTCGTGACTTCATTCAGCTTTTCGTTTAAATCGTAGCCTTCCTCGAAGTCGAGAACGACGCGACCGGTATTCGAGTTGGCGGATGCCGACATCTCCTTGATTCCTTCGATATCGTGCAGGGTCTCTTCGATACGCGTGACGATGGACTGTTCGATTTCGCGTGGAGTGGACCCTCGATAGGAAACCGTTACGGTGATTGTGCGATCGGGGACTTCGGGGAAATCTCGGAGGACGATTCTGTCGGAAAGCGACCAGATCCCACCGCCTAGAATGGCGATCATTAGGAGATTGGCGGCAACTCCATTGCGAGCGAACCAGGCAATTGCGTTGTGCATAAAAACTCTGGAGACTTAAGAGGATGCGGTAGAAAAGTAAACTCTCTTTTCGGTTATACGTTCCATGGCTGGGCAGGGCTGCCAAAGCCTTGCTGCACGAGTGTGGGATGGCTTTGGCGAATGCCGCTAAGAGCCTGCTTTGGCCTATTCGGTATTCGCTTCGCTAAGCAATCGGTTGGAAGAGGAAATCGTGTAGTTGCGCCTGGGAGCGTTGAACGTGCGCTCGCCCACGATTGCGAGCGCTTCGCCCATGAGACGCTTGGCATCCCTATCTTCTGGACGAAGACGGATGACATGTTGAGCCAGTTGGGCGGCGCCTAATGGATCATCTTTTCGCATCGCTTCCTGGGCCTTTTTCATGAGTACGTTGGCGCCTCCTACGAGATCGGCCATACGCTCTGATTGCTTGAGGGGCGATTCACGGTGCAGGTTTAGGGCATCGCCGTCGAACCAGCCTAGGTCTTGAGCATAGATGTCGCGGATGGTGCCTTCGATGCTGCCGTAGTAAGGAGCGAGGTAGTCGAGCTTCGCGAGGTGTGGGGGGAGAGCCGCGTATCCTACGAGTTCGTCGGGCGTGAGGTATTTCTTGGCTCCTTCGATGGTCTTGTCGTAAACGTGTCGGAGGGCTTCATGGTAGTTGCTGAGTACTTCGCTAGCATTGTTCAGAATGGGGGATGTGTGACCGCCTACAAGATGTATTGGATTTTCCTGGACCATCTTATCGATACTGACGATCCAATCACGAATTGAACGCCGCGCAGTGCCTCGAAGAGGGTATACATTGGGCCAGGACTGGTAGAAATTGTCGCCTGCAAAGACGACTTTTTCCGTAGGAAGCCAAACGTAGAGTTGGTCGGCTGTTTCACCGGGAGCCGGGACAAGATCGATTGTCACTCCTGCGACGATAATCCGTTTCCGATCTTCGGAAAAGGTATGGGTGGGTTCTATGCGATTGCTGCCGCGCGGGGGACGGGGGTTGGTTGACTGGCGTGATCCATCGACCATCATGTTGCCGGCGGGGCGGCGTTCTGGCGGAATAGCCACGCCTATCCCGATTTTCTGCTCGGGATTTAGGTCGAAGCCTTGAGAGTTGGAGGACCGAACTCCGCCCGTCAACCCAGTCACAATGTTTCTAGCCCCTTCGGAACCGAAATTGGAACGAGCCCATATTTGAATGCCTTTATCTTTGTCGTAGAAGGCGGAAGCCCCGTTTATATGGTCGCCATGGCTGTGGGTGTATATGATGGCCTTGATTGGCTTGTCGGTAATCTTTTCGAAAGCTTTGCGTACGCGGCTGGCCATAAGGGGGAGTCGACCGGGATCCACGATGATGACTCCGTCCTTGCCGATGATCATGGAATTGGCGGTCACTTGGTACCCGATTGCGGTGTAGACGTTGTCGGCGACTTTGATAATCTTGGGTTCGAACATCCTGTTGCGGTCCAGAAGGCGGCGCGTAGCTTCGCTCTGGGCGCGGACCAGTTGAGCGACGAGGCCGAGGGAGAGGACAACGAGAGCGAGTTTCGATTGCTGTTTGGGTTTTCTGTTCACTGAATTAATGGGCTAATTCTTGAGAGAGCGTATAGCCGATTTTGGCTGTGGTGAGGCATGATTTAGAGAGCTAGCTGTCCGCGCTAAGGTCTCCTTGCTTTGTAGCGCATGAAAATGAACAGATAGCGTCTCTTAGATGAAAAAGTTTTCATCTTAAGTGATTGCGGGTGTCTGAATCTCTCATTTAATAAAATATGTAAGAATCTGGTAGAAAGCTATTTGAGAAATATATATTGGACTTTCTGCGGAGAGTGCAGCCCGAAAGGATGTCAGGAATAAAATTGCCCCAATTCCTGGAAAGCCCTTTTTCGTTTCCCAGGCTACCTTGCTTGCGAGCGGCTGCTTGCCTTCTCTTCCCATGACCCTGTCGATTGGCCTAATAGACGCTTTTAGTGAAACATTCGAGGGAGTCTTGCGTGTTGGAAAAGGGCAGCTCGCATTTCCGATTCCGCCATGTATTAGATAGTTCGTAGTCTGGGCCCATTTCGCTTGGTTATTGGTCTTGTATGGGGGCGCCCGGCTCCATGAATTTCGAGAATTCTTCGAGCGCTATCGACAACGGGCCCAGGAGGCTGTTTTCCTATGCCGACCTCTTTTTTTCTTCTATCGCTTATGATTCGCACCAGCCATACCCCCCATCGAAGATCTCTCGAATTCGCCCAGTCGCTTTTGCGAAGACGGGAAATATTAGCAGTCGTGACAGTTGTCCTGGCGGTGAGCCCTGCCGCTCTTCTGGCGCAGACCGATTTGAGCTTTCGAGGCGCGATTGGGCGTACGGCAGCAGAGTCGCGCCCGGATCCCTTGGAAGCGGTCCAGGCTCCGAAGGGAGCTCCCCATGTGGTCTACATCGTATTGGACGATTGCGGGTTCGGCGACTTGGGTTGCTATGGTTCGGTCGCCTCAACGCCGCATATCGATTCGCTCGCGGCCGAGGGCTTGCAGTTCAATAATTTCCATTCGAAGTCGGTCTGCTCGCCGACGCGGGCATCGCTGCTGACCGGGCGCAACGCGCATTCGGTGGGTATGAAAGAACTGCCGGGCAACGATCAAGGCTATCCGCATACTCGAGGGCAAGTGACGCCCGCGGCGGCGAATATCGCTCAGATTTTGCAGCGCAATGGATACGCGACGATGGCGGCAGGGAAGTGGCATCTCGTGCCCAAAACGGAGCTGCACGATGCGGCGGACCGGACTCACTGGCCGTTGCAAAAAGGGTTCGATCGTTACCATGGCTTTCTCTCCGGCTGGAGCGATCAGTATCGCCCGGACTTGGTGATCGACAATCGAAATGTCGAGCCGCCGAAGGATCCGGATTACCACTTTTCCGAGGACATCGTTTCGCAATCGCTCGACATGGTGGGGGTCAATCTGGAGAAGAATCCCGATCGACCGTTCTTCCTGTATTTGGCTTTTGGAGCGGTGCATTCGCCGGTTCAGGTCCCTAGGCGCTACATTGATAAATATCGCGGACAATTCGACGTGGGTTGGGACGCGGTTCGGGAACGCCGTTTTCGCAAGCAAATCGAATTGGGCGTTATTCCAGCCGATTCGACGTTGCCTCCGAGGAATCCCGGCGATCCCGCCTGGGCGGATTTGAGCGCGATCGAGAAGGAAGTTTTCGCCCGCTTCATGGAAGCCTATACTGGGTTTCTAGAACACACGGATGACCAGATCGGGCGGCTCGTTTCGTATTTGAAAGAGCGCGACATCTTCGAAGAAACCTTGATTGTCTTGATTTCGGATAACGGCGGAGCTCCTGAGGCTGGGGTCGGGGGAAACTTCGAACACCCGTATAGCGGAAAGATGACAATCGAGCAAATGCATGGGCGCTTGGATGAACTTGGGTCCCGAGAATCGCAGCCGCAGTATCAAAGAGCGTGGGCGATGGCGTCCTGCGCTCCGTTCAAGTACTATAAGCTATGGCCTTTCAACGGCGGGGTGCGTACGCCTATGATCGTTTCCTGGCCGGAACGTATACAAAATGTGGGTCTGCGCGAACAGTTCTTGGACGTGATCGATATCACCCCTACGGTCCTGGACTATATCGGGGTCGAAGCACCGAATGTTTTCGATGGGGTCGCTCAAATGCCGCTCCAAGGAAAGAGCCTGAGGCAGGTGTTCGAGAGTCCTGCTGCCTCCGCTCCACGCGATACGCAATTCTTCGAGCTTTGGGGCAGTCGGTCGATCTATCACCAAGGTTGGAAAGCGGTTGCCTTTCACAAGGACGGAACTCCCTTTGAGGACGACCATTGGGAGCTGTATTATCAGCCCAACGATTTTACGGAGAACGAGGATCTTTCCGCAAAGAGGCCCGATAAACTAACGGAAATGCAAGCGCTTTGGTGGAGCGAGGCCGAGAAGAATGGGGCGTTGCCATTCTTGGAAGCTTTGGGTGGTCGGAAGCGGTCGTACGATCAAATTTGGTTGGATAAAGAGAACTAGCAGGCCAATGGATTGGGCGCCTCGTTTCCGATCGGCGGCTTACGGCGTCACTTCAGCGATCCACTCCTCGTGCAGTTTCTTGAGTCGGGCTACGCGCTGGGGTTGCGTATTGGCGTGGTCTTTCAGCTCTGGCTGTTCCTCGGCTAGATTGTGAAGCGAGTAGGATAGCGTTTCCGTATTTCGGTTGAAGTTGGCGATCAATTTCCAGTCGCCATCGCGAACGGCCCAGCTGTTTCGCCACTCGAAATGGAGCGTGGAATGGGGCGAAGGGGCTTGAGGGCTTTCGATGACCGGAAGGATATTGTGGCCGTCGAGCGTGACGTCGGGTTTAGGCAATCCGATCAAGCTTGCGAGGGTCGGCAGCCAATCCATTACGGTTACGACTTGATTGCGAACCGCTCCTTGGGGGAGGGCTTTGGGATAGTTGATAATCATGGGGACGCGGACCCCACCTTCTAGAAAAGTGCCTTTACGACCGATCCATTTGCCTGTAAAACCGCCCCCGCCATGGGCGAGATAGTAGTGGCCTTTTGGGTACCCGCTGTTGTGCAGGTCGACGGAGATGCCTTTGTTGTTCTCTTCGGAATGGCCATTGTCGCTGCTGAATAGGATAATGGTGTCTTCGCGCTGCCCGGTTTTCTCGAGTACATCCAGGAGGCGCCCGATTTGCGCGTCGACGGTGGAAATCACTCGCGCGTAGGACTGTCTTGGCATATCGAGTTCTGGATAGGCGTCTTTG
Organism: Candidatus Pelagisphaera sp.; assembly: GCA_965655705.1. Classification (GTDB taxonomy): domain Bacteria; phylum Verrucomicrobiota; class Verrucomicrobiia; order Opitutales; family Opitutaceae; genus Pelagisphaera. The sequence continues at coordinate 298,035 of CBFHHM010000004.1, read as the reverse complement.
AATTCGCCCTTGGGCTGTTCGGGATAGTGGGGCAAATTGAAGGCTACCATGGCGAAAAACGGGTCGTCGCGTTTTTCGCCTAGATATTCGACGGCCTTGTCGATGATCATATCGGGGTAGAATTCGCCGCGCCGAAAGATCTCGGTGTTATTGTTGTAGAGATCGTGGTAGCCCTTTCCATGGAGAAAGTAGTGCGTGTAATTGTCGATGAAGCCGGAGAGGTGGCCGTAGTGTTTGTCGAACCCTTGGTCTAAGGGGCCGTGACCGACTTTGGCCCCAAGATGCCATTTGCCGAAGAGAGCGGTCTCGTAACCGGCGTCCTTGAGGATTTCCGCGAGGGTGACTTCCGAGGCGAACATATTGGACAGGTGGGAATCGCTGCCATTGCGATCGCCTTGCAGCCAACTGCTGACGCCTCCGCGGTTGGGGTGGCGGCCGGTGAGCAGGGCGGCCCGTGACGGGCAGCATACCGTATGGGCGTAGGCCTGGGTGAAACGCACACCTGATTCGGCGAGCGAATCCATATGGGGCGTTTCGAGATCGGTCGCCCCGTAGCAATTGAGGTCCAAGGTACCTTGGTCGTCAGTGAAGAGAATCAGCACGTTTGGCTGGGGGTCTTTTGCGAGAAGACCCCCAGCCAAAATTGAAAAGATCAAAATGAAAATTGAAAAATTTGAGGGGAGCATAGCGCTTGTTTGAAGTGGGCTACAGATTTCGGTTTGCGGTGACGATTGATTTGCCGACGTTTTTAGCGAGTTGCTCGCATTCGTCTAAGATGGTTTCGATTCGTGATGCAGGCAGCAATTCTGATTTTGCAATGAGTCGAATCCATGTACGCGATTCTCGCAGTTCTTTTAGGGAAATCCTTAGTTTATGGATAAAATCCTTTTTGCTCTCTGCTGCGCAGGCTTCTGGATAATTTGCAACAGGGGAAATTCCCGATCGAATAAGTTGATTCGCAATTTGTTTGCCCAATGGATTGTCAGGTGATGCTTCGACGAGTCTCCCGATTCGGACGGCAAATTCCATTAGCCGCTCCTCCATTCCGGATGCGTTAGCTTCCATTTTTCAATTATCATTTTCCATTTCTCAATTGCAAGCAAGGTTTGCGAGGGTGCGGTTATCTCGAAATGCTTGTCCTACCTTGCTTGCTTGTTCTTGAAGACATCCCCGTTGGTGCCGAAAGGAATTACTTCGTAGCGAGTATCGGTTTTTTGGATTCACATGAAGGCGTCCAGGCGCTTCTGGAGTTGCTGGCGCTGTTCGGGAAACTGGATGGGCTTGAGAGGGGTCATGTTGTAGCGGCTACGGTTGCTCGTTAGGGGGACTTCGTAGAAACGCCCGTCCTCGTGAAGGCGAAATCGCTCGTCGCGTACGAAGTAAACGTTGCCTTCGAATGCCATGGCGAAATGGGTACGATCCTTGCCAGGCGTATCGAGCAAATTGTGGCTGAGGTTCAGGCCGTCGACTTCATGCTCTAGGGGAATGTTGGAGACGGAAGCAAGCGTAGGCAGGATATCCATCAGGGAAAAAAAGGATCGCCGCTCGCCCGAGGGAATTTTTCCAGGCCAGCGAGCTATCAATGGAATGCGCGTCCCCGCCTCGTTCATGGTGCGTTTGCCTCTGCTGAGGTGGAAGTCGCCGAGCTGGCTGGTTAGATTGCCTGCTCCGCCATTGTCGCCGGTGAAAATGACGAGGGTGTCTTTGTCGAGGCCGAGCGCTTCGAGCTTGTCGAGGATCCGACCGACGATGGCATCCATATATGTGACCATGTGACCGGCTTTGCGTTCGTTCTTTCCCAGATCGGAAGGGTACATGGCTTCGGCTCGTTCTTTGTGGGCAGGAGGAACGATTAGAGGTCCATGAATGAGATTCATGGGGAAGTAGGCGAGGAAGGGTTTCTCCTGGTTGCCTTCGACTTGGCGATTTGGGCCATGTTGATCTCGCCTTCGGGTAGTTTGCCGGCGTTGACGTTTATCATGCCGAAACGCATGCAATGGCGCCCAGTTTGAACGCAGGCGCGAGTGGGGGAGCAGACGGGGCCAACGGAGTAGAAGCGCGTAAAGCGAATACCGTCATTGGCCATTCGGTCGAGGTGGGGCGTTTTTACGAGCGTGTTGCCATTGAAGCCTACGTCGCCGAAGCCCAGGTCGTCGGCCATGAGGAAGATGATATTCGGCTGCTTCCCAAAGGCGGCGAGCAGCAGACTATTGCAAAGCGCGAATTGCAAAATGAAAATGGGGACTCTCATGGGGTCGGGTGCGGGTAAGGCGAGACCGTGCCGGTCTGCCGCGTTGGTTTGAGGTGTGGGCTTCGAGATGCGCCGGAGCGGGGCGCTGCTGCCCTATTTTCCTAGGTTGTGGATCGTATTTTGGATTTCGCCGGTAACGGGAGAGCCGTCTATTCCAGTCAGTTGGTATTGTATCGACATTTGCCAGACCGGTTCGATTCCGGGAATTTCTACGGTGAGCGTTTTTCCATCGCGGGAAAGCCTCGTTCCGGAGACTTTCAGGGATTTCTCGTCGTAGTGCTTTGAGCCGTAGTTAGCGGTTCGCTTGAGGGCCCAGGTTTTAATGGTGACAGGGCTCTTCGCGGCATTGAGCGATTCGGAATCCAGAGGGTCGGAAAATGCAATGTCGATGGCTCCTTTTCGCGCATTCAATTCGACCGGAAGGTGAACCGGCGTTTTGGTTTTACGAATACGATAGAAGCCGCCCGGCTGATGCATTTGGAATGTAGCCCAGGCCGACATACCGCACAAATAGAGATGTCCGTTTTCGCTATGGAAGCGGCCACGCATGACGCCCGTGGGAAAGTCTGGAATGGGAAGGGCGGCGAGGCCGCCCTGAACCTGGCCCTTGACGAATTCGTGTGGGACGATTTCCAGGCGCCCTTGGCCATAGGAAAGATTGAGCAGCTTCCCATTCAGCGGTCCCCAGGCTTCGCTGTCGATCCAGAGCAGTTCGGCAGGCGATCGATCGAAGCCTTTGTCCACCCAGGCGAGGGGCTGTTCCATGGCCGAATCCGAACTGTCCTCAGGAGCGCCGTAGCTCCACATATTGCCGTAGAAGCGATCTCCAGGGACGACCCAGTTGATGCGGTTCATAGGGTTCCAGTGACCTTCTTGATCGGTGACGATAAACGTGCCATCAGGATTGATGCATACCCCGTTGGCGGCTCGGAACCCATTGGCGATGATATCGCTTTTCGACCCATCGGGAGTCACCTTTATGAGTGTGCCGTGTTGGGCGATGAGTTGGGGACGGGCGTGACGGGCGCTTTTCGCGTAGTAGAAATTCCCTTGGTCGTCCGTTTGAAGCCCCATGGCGAATTCGTGGAAATGCTCTGAAACCTGATGATCGCTGTTGAAGGCCTTGTAGAAATCGGTTTCTCCATCGCCGTTCAGATCTTGGAGCTCGACGATCTGGTCGCGGCAGGAAATATAGATCCGTCCCTCGACGATCCGAACGCCCAAAGGTTGGAAGAGTCCAGTGGCAATACGTCTCCATTTTGCGGTGACTGCGTTCTCATCGGCGATTCCATCGACGCGCCAGACATCGCCATCCCAGCAAGATACGATGGCCGCTTGCCCATCGCTGGTGAAGTCCAGCCCCGTCGCTCGCAGGCGACTCATCCAAGGGTTGGCGAAGGGGATGGAGAAACTGTCCCACTGAAAGGGCCCCTCTTGGGTTCCGCGGATAATAAGCGATTCGATTACTTCAGGGTATTGGGCGGGGCCTGGTTGCATCAGGGTGGAGAGATCGAGGGACGCTTCGTCGGGCATCGCTTCGGTCGAACCGTATATGAATGCGAGATTGAGCGGCGTCACATGGGCGGGAATGGTTGCTTCGATGAATCCGTCGCGCGTATCCAAGTTCACGTCACGAGACCCTACTAGGCTTAAGGGCACTCCATCATTGGCGAGACGAAGGCGCAGATCGGAGGTAGAAGCGCCCACATTCAGGATACGAGCGATGCCATCGCTCTCAAGAAGTCTGTGGCTCTCCAGGATTTTTGTCTTTCCGACCCGATAAGCGATGACGACCTTGCCGCCTTTTCGGTAGAGGCCTTCGTATTGGGCCCAGGATTTAGGGAGAGGCCCGAATCGCCGACCGTCCACTCCGATAAATCGTTGGTCCTCGAAGGATCCGGTTTCGGGGTTGGCCCAGCCTGGTCCGTCGGCGGTTTCGAAAATGGGATCGCCGATCGTGCGTGGTCGGACGACATGCCCGCCATCGAAATTGATGCCACGCCAATCGATAAAATCTTGTCCTGCCCAAGCGCCGGCAACGCGCAGAGTGTCGTGTTCGAAGGCGATCCATTTATTGCCTTTCGCGATACCGCCTGGGTTGGAATCCAGTTGGATGGCGATTGCCTTATAGGCGATATTGGCGTCTGGCTCCACGTAGTCCGGTTTGCCGGTGGGGGGTGTCTTGGCTGCAATGCGATTCGATTCATCTGCGATTTGATAGGTGCCGATGAGGAAGGGGCCGTAATCCATATCGCTCCAAGGCAATCGCTTGATTGGATCCGGTCCGAGCGAAGTTCCATGCGGCAAATCGGCTAGGTAATCCTCCGTCACTTCGAAGAATTGATCGGGGTTGCGCCCTTTCAGGAAGTGCTCTCGGATGTAGTGGATGACCGCGTACTTTTCGCGTGGGGCTAGCTGTACTTGAGGGACCATTTGTCTCCAGCCGCGGGTGATCGTCTCGTACATCGCGTAGGGATCGTTGCCTCGCTGGAAGACGCCTTCGCCGAAGCGGAGGGAATTGGGTATCGAGCCGGGAAGGGCGAGGTCGCCATGGCAGTTGTGGCATATCGATTGGTAGATTTCCTGCCCCTGCCTGAAAACGTCTCTGCCCGAGCGCTGAATGAGCGTCGCGTGGTCGATCTCGGCTTCATGGGCGGGTAGTTCGGCTTCTGGAAGCAGAAAAGCGTCTGCTTTCGATTGGCCGGAGGTGGATTGGGCGAGGCAAAGCGCGGTTAGGAAGCTTAGCGATCGAGTGATCATATCGTGTCTATGGAATGGAATTTAGTTTGCCGCCGCTTTCGCTTCCGCGGCCCGTTTCAGCTTCGCTTCGCGCTCCGCTCGTTTCTTGGCCTCGGATAGCAACCGGCGTTCTTCGCGTGTCGATACGTTCGCCGCGACGAGCTCCTTCATACGAGGATGCCTCCCGCCGGGGACGGCATTGATAGTCAGGTAGGCTTGTTCTTCGAAGTACTCGCCGTCTTTTCCGAGAAGATCGAGGTTCAGCTCAACTTGGTTGACGGGTTGAATATCCGGAATGCGGAGGAAGACGGATTGGCCTTGGTTGAGGAGGCTCGCCTTCTCTATTTGAACTTGGTCTCGACCGGCTTTGAGGGGATTCTCGACGGAAAACTGTTCCGATCCGTAAGTCTTGGTCCAGGCGTAGTTCCATTGCTGTAGGTCGTATCTCGAGAGATCGGAGGCGGCCTCGGGCGCAAGGATGAAGTTGAAGTCGAGACGGATTCCGTCGGAGGCGACTTCGATGCCCGTGAGCAGCTTTTCGGGAGTTCCGGTGTAGCGGAATCGGGCAATACCGCCTTGAGCGAGCCCTAGCCGGCCGTTCCCATTCCAGCCGTTGAGACCGACGGCGTATACCTGCCCGTCGGCCGGATTGATGCGCGCCCGATGGATTCCCGTAGAGGCATCGAGGTCGAGCTTGACGATGGCGGCTTGGGAGACGCCATCGATTTCCTGCATCATCGTATAATAGAGCCAGCCTTTGCCGAAGCTGGTGTGGAGCAGTCTTCCGGAGAGAGGGCCCCAGCGCTGATCGTCCACCCAGAGCTGCCCGCCAGAAGAATTATCGAACTCCTGGGGCATCCAAATGATCGGTTGGTCGAAGGTATCGGGACCTACGACCTTGGTGTGATCGATGGCGCCGCCATCGGGAGCCCAATGCTTGGCGGCAACCGTTTGAACGTATCCATAAAATCCGCCCGGTTCGACGATACTCACTTTGGAGGCCGGCATCCAGGTGCCTTGGTTATCGCTCACGGTGGGCCGTCCATCCGGCATCATGCCCATGCCATTGGGGGTGCGTAGTCCGGTCGCATAGACTTCGCGCGTCTTGCCGTCAGACGAAACCTTGATGATCGAACCGGGAAGGGCGTAGGAGGAATATTGGCCTGCCTTCGCGTAGTACAGATTGCCTGCGGCGTCGCGTTGCAGATCGAAATTGAAGGCGTGGAACCACGTGGATACGTCGTCGTCGGGGCTGAAGGATTCGTAAAAATCCGCTTCATCGTCGCCGTCGAAATCGTGCAGGCGCGTGAGGCGATCCTTACAAGTGACGAACACGAGTCCGTCGATGACTTGCAGGCCAAAGGGCTCGTAGAGGCCCGCAGCGAATCGTTTCCAGCGAAGATTGGAAAGGCGTTTATCGATACCGGAGACGATCCAGATATCGCCCCCATGCGTGGAGACTGCCATGCGACCATCGGGGAAGAAGGCGAGGGCGGAGGTGCGGAACCACGCGCCGTAGGGATTGCCGGCATCGTTCGGCGGCAGCCCGAATTCATCGAGCGCGTAGGCTTTGTCGTTGGATCCTAGTTGACCCCTCGTTTCGAGAATCTCGGGCCACCGCGTTCGGCGATCGCGAATGCGCAGGGAGGGCTCTCGAATGGGCGTAGAGGATAGGGTTTTCGAGCGGACGTAGTTGGCGAAGGAAAGCAGCTTGCTTTCTCCGCGATCGGCGTAACGCGTGATTTGCAGGATCCGCGTTTCCGCGGCCTCCGGGATGTTCAAAATGAGACGTCCTTGGCGATCGATGGTCCATTCGACTTCCTCGGTATCGCCCTGGACGGAGGCAGCGGCGAATGAGCCTAAAGCGTTCGCATGGGCAGGGTCTGGAGCGCCGAGGACTTGAATCTCGCCGGTGGTCCCAAGAATAGCCTCGCGCGCGTTGGCAGCCAGGGCGCCGGAATGCGAAAGGACCGCATTGTCGATCCGAGCGAGACTCAAGAGAAGGGAAGGCCCTGGGCCGATCTCGAGCGTTTGCTCGATTGCGTTGAATCCGGCGGAGGCGGATGGAATTTCGAGAATGGGGCGCCCGTCGATCGCGTAGGAAAGGGCGACGCCTTCATCGAGAAGGTAGTGGCCATGGTAGTCCATCCAGTCTTTGGGAATCGGGCCGCGCGGCAACAGATCCTCGGTGGGGTAGTCTAAAGCGCCTTGGTGCCCCCATCGCCATTCTTGAAGGCCCTGGATAAGGACGCCATCGGGTTCGGGCGCCCCGCCTCCGCGCTCCCGATAGTGTTGGGTAGCGCTCAGGTCCAGAAAGCCACCCGACCAGAGTCCGGCCTGATCCATAGAGTGGAGATTGTAGGACAGCGTGATCTGGGGAGAGAGCGTGACAGTGAGGACGCTGGAGATCTCGTGTCCCAGTTGCGATGCGAGCGCCGGACCGAAATCGCGTTCGACGATTTCCGTCTTCGCCGGGGCCGCATTGACCTTGGGCAGTCCGGCGAGGTAGTCTGAGTCGACTTCTTCGAATTCGTCTCGCATAGGACGCATGAAAGTCTCCCTAATGTAGTGTATGACGTGATACCGTTCTTCAGGCGTCATCCAAGTTTGAGGCCCCATTAGGCCGTTGCCTTTGGTGAGGGTGACAAACATCGAATAGGGATCCTGGCCGAACTTCAGCTCACCCGCTCCGAAGGCCCGAGCGGTTGCCAGTGGAGGAGTGATCCCATCGGATCCGTGGCAATTGGCGCATAGCGATTCGTAAATCGTATGACCGGCGGCAAAGGCCTCATCGTCGAGCGCGTCCAAAATGCCAGCGTGATCGACTGTATTCCGATCGGTCGATGCTTCTTGGGCGAGGATACCAAGGGAGGCGAGCGGAAGAAGGCAGATCAGGTAGAGTGGCGCTCGGAACATCGTCGGTTGCAGGGTAGGAATTGAGCGAATGCTACGACAATAATTCCCTATGGCGACGGAAATTCGGACGAATATCGAACCATTAAACTTACAACCTTGTAATTTTAAAGGTCGAAGGATCGTCCCAGCGGACGAGTTACGCTAAGCGAGGATGTCCTGGACGACGTGGCCGTGTACATCGGTAAGGCGAAAATCGCGCCCTTGGAATCGGTAGTTGAGGCGTTCGTGGTCGAAGCCGAGCAGGTGGAGCAGGGTAGCATTGAGGTCGTGTATGTGTACTGGATTTTCGGTTACGTTGAATCCGAATTCGTCAGTAGCTCCGTGGACGTAACCGCCTTTGACGCCGCCGCCTGCGAGCAGCATGGTGAACGCGCGATTGTGGTGGTCGCGTCCATTGTCGCCTTGGGCCATTGGCGTGCGCCCGAATTCGCCTCCCCAGATGACCAGAGTGTCTTTGAGCATGTCGCGATCCTTCAGGTCTTGCAGTAGCGCGGCGACGGGTTGGTCCGTGTCCTCGCAATTCTTGGGAAGAGCCGTGCTGAGACTGCCGTGCTGGTCCCAGGCCTCGTGGAAAAGCTGGATGAATCGGACCCCGCGTTCAGCGAGTCGGCGGGCGACGAGGCAATTGCGGGCGAAATTCGATTCCTTGGGATTCTCGATTTTATAGGCATCGAGCGTGGCTTGCGACTCCTGACCGAGATCCATTAGTTCCGGGGCGCTGGTTTGGAGGCGAAAAGCAGTCTCGTATGCCTGGATGCGGGATGCGGTTTCCGGATCGGAAATTGTATCCATTGTCTGCTGATTCAGCTTCTTGAGCGCGTCGAGCGATGCCCGTTGCGTTCGGGCGTCGTAGCCCTTGGGATTGGAAAGGTAGAGAACGGGATCGCCTTTGCCGCGAAACGGTACGCCTCCGTACACGGTAGGGAGGAAACCGCATCCATAGTTGCTGGCGCCGCCGCTGGTGCCTTTAGCGCTGGCGAGCACTACGTAGCCGGGAAGTTCTTCGCTCTCGTTGCCTAGTCCATAGAGCGTCCAGGCCCCGATACTGGGACGACCGAATTGGCTGTGACCCGTGCTGAGCATGATTTGAGCGGGGGCGTGATTGACCGCGTCGGTTTGCATCGATTTGACGAAGCAGAGGTCATCGGCATGTTTTGAGATATGAGGAAGCAGCTCGCTTATCTCGATCCCGCTTTGGCCGTGCTGGGAGAAGGCGAACTTGGTGCCGAGCAAGGCGGATTTTGGATTGATAAAGGCGGCTCGATAGCCTTCGAGCAGGCTTGGCGGAGGCAGTTCGCCATCGCGTTTGATGAGCTCGGGCTTGTTGTCGAATAGATCGAGCTGGCTTGGGGCGCCGGCTTGAAAGATGTAAATGACGCGTTTGGCCCTGGCTGGGAAATGAGGCGATCGGGGGGCGAGTGGATTGGGAGCGGCGGCCAGAGGGGTTTCGCGGGCGAGAAGGGAGTTTAGAGCTAGCCCAGCCATGCCGACGCCGCAGTTCCGTAGGAACCAGCGACGGGATTGAATTCGGGCCGATTCGGCGTGTAGTTCAGAGTTCATGACGATAGCAAATTCGATGTGTGGGATGGGTGGAGGATCCTCCCGCTCTCCCTGTCTTGACGTTAGTTCTTGTTCAGGGTTTCATCTAAATTGAGCAGGACACGCGAGGCGATGGTCCAAGCCGCGGCGTCGCGCGGCGTCGTTCCCTCGGGTAGCTGAGGCGGATTGTCGGGATCGCGAAACGCGATTTCCCTAATGTCGATCCAACCATCGGCGAGTCGTTGGCGCTGTTCGGCTATGAGATCCAGAACGATCTTCGTTTCCGATTCGGTAGCTGGGCGACCGGTGGATAAGAGATAGCCGTAGTTAACTTTGGATACGTCGTCTTTTCCTCCTTCTCGAAGAATTCTCAGTCCCATGGCCTGGGTGGCTTCGACAAAGATGGGCTCATTGAGCGAGGTGAGCGCGGAAAGGGGCGTGTTCGAGCGAATGCGACGGGCGCAGGAGAAATCGCCGTTCGGAGCGTCGAATGAAGCGAGCGCGGGGTCGGGCATTGCCCGTTTGCGGAATACGTATAGGGAGCGACGATAGCGATCGTCCCCTTCTGCTTCGTACCAATAGTGGAGCGGCTGGTAGTTGTCCTTAAGCATGCTTTCGGGAATGGGTGGAAAGATACTGGGTCCGCCCATTTCGGCGTTGAGCAGTCCGGAGGCGGTTAGGGCGATGTCTCGCAGGACTTCTGCTTCGGCTCGGAACCGAGGACCTCTTGCGAGCAACGCATTGCGCGGATCCTTATCCAGGAGATCCGGGCGAAGCTTGGAGCGTTGCTGGTAGGTGTCGCTGGATACGATCGTCTTGATCAGTTCCTTCTGACTCCAGTCGCGTTCCATGAAATCGACCGCGAGCCAGTCGAGGAGATCCAGATGTTCGGGCATGGGGGCTCGGGATCCGAAGTCCTCGGGAGTGGATACCAGTCCGTCGCCAAAGATGGCTTGCCAGATTCGGTTCACTTGCACGCGGGCAGTGAGGGGCGCCTTTTCGTCGGTGACCCAATGGGCGAGATCGAGGCGGGTTGGATTTTCCTTGGAGAGGGGATTGAGGACGGCGGGGACGGCTTGCTTGACGATGCCCTTGGGCTTGTCCCAAACGCCGCGATCGAGAAGGCGGGTGACGCGCGCGAACTCCGGATCGGTCGCCTCTGAATGTAGGACGCTGGTCTCGGCTTCCGGATACTCGGTTTCGAGAGAAGCGATCTTCGTATTCAATTCTTCGATGCTTTCAACGGTTTGGGCCCAGGCGCGGAAGAGCGTTGATTGGTCGTTTGCGGTCCGTCGGGATGGAGGCGTTTTCAGGGCGAGGTGGGCGGCGTGGTCGAAGGGAGTGGCCTTGGGGTCGGTTTGGTCGGTCAGCGACAGGCGGAAGCGTCCGATTTGCTGATTGTCGAGCCCGTAGTTGCTGCCGCCGTGGTTCTTGATGAATCGCACCCGCAGTTGACTGCCTTCGGGCAGCGCGAGGGGTTCCTCGAAAACGGCGACGGCGCTGGATGGAGCGTGACGCAGGATAGGACCGCGATCGGGGCTCCAGGCGGTGGTCGTATCGCCATCGACGAGGAAGCGGGCAGGACCGATGCGTCGCTTGTTGTCGGGGTCGTTGTTTTTGTCCTTGAAGTACGGACGTAGCTTGCGGGGTTCGAAGTCGTAATCGGAGGAGGCGGAGGCGATCTTGACTTCGGTCCAATCTTCATCGCCGGGCCACTTGCGGTGGACTTTCCATTCCCCGATTGCGAAGGTGCCCCAATAGCTCCGTCCAGGACCGCCGAAGGGCAGGTCTTTGTGAAGCAGGGCTTCCAGTCGCATGCCAGTGATCATTCGCAGATCGGATTCGCCTTCGATTTTCGTGACGCCGCGCACGGAGGGATGGCCGAGTATGAGGATGCTTTTGTCCCCGAGTTCGACGGGGTGATTGAGGCCGCCTTCCCACTCGTGGGTGTCGGTATCCCACACGGTCCATTCGGTTTGGTTCGCGAGCTGTTCTTCTGCCCAGGCATCGCGTTTCGCTTCCCAGTCGGGAATACGGGATTTAATTTGGTTTTCGAGTTCGGCTACTTGGTCGCGGATCGATTTGATTTTCGTCTGTTGGGATTCGCTATAGACCCAGGACTTGGCTTCGGCTGTGTCGTTGAAGAAAGCGAAGAGGCCGAAGTACTCGTCGTGGCTGATGGGGTCGTATTTGTGGGTGTGGCATTGGGCGCATTGGAGGGTGAGCCCGAGCGTTGCTTTGCCGAAGCAGTCCATGCGATCGAAAATGCCTTCGATGCGGAATTGCTCGGTAATGATCGCGCCTTCTTCGTTCACCATGCCGTTGCGCATGAAGCCGCTTGCAACGAGTTGATCTTGGGTTCGACCGGGCAGCAAGTCGCCAGCGATTTGTTCGACCAGAAACTGATTGTAGGGCATGTCGCGGTTGAGGGCCTCGACGACCCAGTCGCGATAAATCCACTGTTCCCGCATCTTGTCTTTCTCGAAGCCGTTGGTGTCGGCGTAGCGAGCGACGTCGAGCCAATGCCGAGCCCATTTCTCGCCGAATGCGGGACGACTCATTAGCTCGTCTATAGTGTCTTCGATCGCCGCTTTGGCATTTTGGCGATGGGCGGCGACGAATGCGGTTACCTCTTTAGGCGCCGGCGGCAGGCCGATAAGATCCAGATAGAGTCGGCGAACGAGCGTATGAGCCGATGCGGAGGGCGAGGGTTCCATGCCTTCTTGGGCGAGGCGATCGCGGATGAAGGCGTCGATGGGATGCGAGGCGACCTTGGGTATGGGGCTCTTCTTAGGGACCTGGAAGCCCCAGTGCTGTTCGAAAACGCCCCCCTCTTCGATCCATTGGGCGAGCAATTCCTTCTCGGCCTTCGTTAACGATTTCTTGGACTTGGGCGGCGGCATGCGTTCGTCCGCTTCCTCGGAATTGATAAGAAAAATCAGGTCGCTGGCGTCGGGGTCGCCAGGGACGATCGCAATGGCGCCGTCCCTATCCGCGTAGGCGCTGTCCGCTTGATCCAATCGCAGATCCGCTTCGCGAGCTTCCGCGTCGGGACCATGGCATTCGAAGCAATTTCCGGATAATATCGGCAGGATGTCGCGGCTGTAGTCGATATCGGCTGCTGAAACGAGGGGCGCTAGCGTTAGGCTCGCGAAGGCTAGGGGAAGTCGAGTGGGCATGGTTCGTGAAATAGGGGGCAGAAGGAACCCTAACGAATTCCGATGAGAATTCAATGATGGGATCGTGTCGAAGGCAAGTGGTCGATATTATCGGATTTATCGCGAAATTCTTGGAATAATCGCTTCGTAAACGGGTAACATTTCACCATGAATCGTCTGGCGATAAAGACCTGGCGTCGGGGGCTTTCAGGCCTGGACGACAAAGGTGGGGGAACGCAGCTATCGGCGGATCGAAGCGGTCGGGCTGCTAAGCTTGAAGCGATCCAGCCCGTTTCTTCGAGGCGCGGCGATTCCCTTTCGGCTCGGAACGCTCGAAAGGGAACGCCTGTCAAGGCGATGAGCTGGGGGCGTTCGTTTCCTGGGCCAATGTGCGTTGGATGTTTTCCAGGTATTGCGTTTGAAGACTGGAGAGGCGCTCGACGACTTCAGGGTATTTATCCGCGAGGTTCGCCATCTCCGTTGGATCCATGGCCAAGTTAGCGAGGAAGAGCTGGTCGGCTTCGGTGATCGGCGCCTTGCGACTGTTGTCTTGGGGATTGCCGAGCAGTTTCCAATCCCCTTCGCGGATGGCCCACTCGGGGTTCTTGCCTTTTCCAAGATGCCAGTAGAAGGAGTCATGAGGAGACGGAGAGGCCTTGGATTGAAGAACGGATAGAATCGATTTTCCGTCGAGCTGGCGTTTGGGAAGCTCGATGCCGCAGAGATCGGCGATGGTCGGGAACCAATCGACGCCGGTGACCAATTGATCGCGCACTTCGCCCTGAGGGATCGATCCTGGCAGAGCGACTACGGAAGGAACGCGAATGCCGCCCTCGAATAGGCAACCCTTGGCCCCGCGATAGATGCCTGCGGAGCCACCTCCGTGGAAGGTCCGCTCTTCGGTGGAATGTCCGTGGTCCGATTGGAAGAGAACGAGCGTGTTTTCGGTCAGGCCGGTCTGATCCAGATGGGTGAGCATCTGGCCGATTCGCTCGTCGAGGGTGGATACGAAGGCATTGTATTTGTTGCGTGGCGACGGCAGATCCTTGTAGTACTCGCGCCACTTAGCGGTTCCTTGCAGTGGGTAATGAGGCGAATTGAGGGCCCAGTAGGCGAAGAAGGGCTTGTGACGGTTACGGGTAATGAACCCATTGATCTCGCGAACCATGCTGTCCTGAAAGTAGGCGCCGTCTTCGTGGATATGCTCGCCGTTTCTCCAGAGGTCATGCCGATTGGGACCGACCCAGTAGAAGAAGTGGGAATAATTGTCGATGCAGCCGCCCATATGCCCCCACGAATAGTCGAATCCCTGGGCGTTGGGCATGGTGTCCGGGGTGTATCCAAGATGCCACTTTCCAATGTGTCCGGTTGCGTAGCCCGCTCCTTTCATGAGTTCCGCAAGGGTCAGTTGGTGTCCGGGCATCCCGGGCACGCCTTCCGAAGAGCTGACATTTCCAGGCACTCCGGCGCGAGCGGGGAACCGACCTGTCAGGAGCCCCGCGCGACTGGCGGAGCAGATTGCGGAGGGGGAGTACATCTGGGTGAAGCGTACGCCGCGCTCGGCAAGCGAGTCGATGTGAGGGGTGTGAATGTCCTTGGTGCCGTAGCAGCTAAGATCGACCGTGCCTTGATCGTCGGTGTATATAATAATGACGTTGGGGCGTTCGGCGGCTGAAGCGCTGAAGGCGATTGCGAGAAGGGGGAGGAGGAATGAGAGGGTTTGAGTCATGGGAGCGACCGTTAGGGGCTAGTTCTTTTTGCTCAGGTCGGTTCGCTTGTTCCAAGCGGCGTGTTGCCTGGAGAGCGCTGCGACTTTTTCGGGCATGGACTTGGCGAGATTATTCAATTCGGTCGGGTCGTTGGCAAGATTGTAAAGTTCCCAAGGGTTCTTGTCTTCGGACACCAATTTCCAATCGCCCACACGAACGGCTTTGCCTCTACTGTGCTGCCAAAAGAGCGCGTCGCGTTCGGCGACTTGCTTGGGTTTGCCTTTGAGGATCGGATAGAACGAACGGCCTTCGAAGGGGAGTGGCTTTTGCTCGATGGGGTCGGCTCCGGCGAGGTCGAGCAAGGTGGGCATGATATCGACGACGTGACAGACTTCGCGGCTTAGCTTTCCGACCAAGTTGCGTTTGATTCCATCGGGCCAGGTCATGATGAAGGGCGATCGCGTACCGCCTTCATGATCGTGCTGCTTATAGAGGCGGAAGGGCGTGTTGGACGCGTTTGCCCACCCATAGCCATAGGATTGCCAAGTGCTTTGATCGCCGGGCATGATGTGCGGCAGATTGCCCGGGCGGACCGGGCGATTCTTGCCATCAGTGGTGTAGGGCTTAGTCCAGGACCCGGTGCGCGTGGGTGGATACTCCACGTGGCAGCCCCCGTTGTCGTGCTGGTAGATAAAGAGCGTATTGTCGTAGTCGCCTGAGGCTCTCAGCTGGTCGATGACCCGACCGATATTGCGGTCCATACAAGTGACTTGGGCGGCGTAGACTTCCATGCGCCGCTCTTGCCAAGCTTTATGGGGCTCGTCTGGCCACGCGGGCACGTCGGGATGGCGAGGCGAGAGTTCCCAGTCCTCGGGGATAATGCCGAGCTCCTTCATACGGGCATAGCGAGTATCGCGGAGCGCGTCCCAGCCCATTGAATAGCGTCCTTGGTAGGCTTCGATATCCTCGGGCTTGGCGTGCAACGGCCAGTGGGCAGCGTTGTAGGAAAGGTATAGGAAGAACGGCTTTTCGGTGTCGCGCTCCTCGATAAATCGAACGGCGTAGTCCGTGATGGCGTCCGTTTGGTAGTAGTCGTCTCGGTTGCGCCACTCATGTTCCTTGTCCTCGCCGTTGAGGTTCAGGTCAGCGGGCGCGAAGAAGTCGGTGGTGCCGTGGTAGGTGGCGTAGGAGCGATCGAAGCCACGCTTGTGCGGGGCGCTGGGGCCGTGAGGCTGGGCGGGGTCGGACAGGTGCCACTTGCCGGACATGAAGGTTTGGTAGCCGGCGGTTTTCAGGGCTTGCGGAAGGGTGGTGAGATCGTCGCGAAAACCGCCGGTAGAGGAACCGTCTTTCAGGACCGATTTGGGGTAGAGCCCGGTCAGCAGGCTGGCTCGGGTGGGCCAGCACATATTGTTCACATAGAAGTTGGTAAGTCGGAGACCTTCGTCCGCAAGGCCATCGAGGCGTGGCGTATCGATTTCGCCACCGTAGCTGCCGATATCCGAGTAGCCCATATCGTCGGAGATAACGAGTACGATGTTCGGCGCATCGGAAGAGCGAACGATTGGAGCGGCGAGAAGGAGGAAGACGCTGAGCGCCTTTAAAGCGAAACGTTGGGGCTGGAACTGCATAGGATGAACTTCAACCTGCCATGCTGAGGCGAAGCGTGGGTAGGTCAACCCACTTGACCGGCGCTTCCGAGGTCGATTCGAGCCTTCTCCGGCCCCGCATTGGAGCTCGCGTTACGGGTTGCTCTTGACGATTGTCCTTGCTGCGTTAGCTCAAGGCCGTCCTAATCCGCGCCTTTTTCGTCGCCCGAAGCATGGTCGACGCGGGCATCGAGGCCATTTCGAAATGAGCGAACAAACAGACAATACACAGATATTCAACGAGTTGGGGCTTTCGGCGCCCGTCTTGAAAGGCCTCGACCAAATCGGCTACGAGACGCCTTCGCCTATTCAAGCAGCGATAATCCCTCATGTGTTGGATGGCCGGGACGTTATTGGCCAGGCCCAAACCGGTACCGGGAAAACGGCAGCATTCGCGCTGCCTCTGCTATCGAAGATCGATTTGAAGCGGACCAAGCGCCCGCAAGCCCTCGTTCTCACCCCAACCCGGGAATTGGCGATCCAAGTTGCGGAGGCGTTTCAAAAGTACGCTGCCAAGTTGAAGGGATTCCATGTCGTGCCGATCTACGGCGGACAGGATTTCGGGTCGCAGCTGCGCCAGCTCAAACGTGGCGTCCACGTAATCGTAGGAACGCCCGGGCGCGTTATGGACCACATGCGTCGCGAAACCCTGGATCTGCAAGGCCTGGACTGCATCGTCTTGGACGAAGCCGACGAGATGTTGCGCATGGGATTCATCGACGATGTCGACTGGATCATGGAAAAGACGCCATCGGACAGGCAGGTGGCCTTGTTTTCGGCGACTGTGCCGGCTCCGATCAAGCGCATCGCTCAACGGCATCTGAGCGAGCCGGTCGAGATCAAGATCGAAGCGAAGACGTCTACCGCAGATACGATCCGTCAGCGCTACTGGATGGTCAGCGGCCTGCATAAGCTGGATGCCCTCACGCGGGTGCTTGAAGGCGAGGAGTTCGACGCGATGATCATCTTCGTGCGGACCAAGACGGCGACCATGGATTTGGCGGAGCGTTTGCAGGCGCGCGGCTTCGCGGCGGCTCCGCTCAATGGCGACATTGCCCAGTTCAAGCGCGAGCGCACGATCAACCGCTTGAAGGATGGCAAGCTCGACATTCTCGTAGCGACCGATGTCGCTGCCCGCGGATTGGACGTCGAGCGGGTCAGCCATGTGGTGAACTACGATATTCCCTACGACGTGGAGTCCTACATCCATCGAATTGGGCGGACGGGCCGGGCGGGGCGGTCGGGCGATGCGATCCTATTTGTCGCTCCGCGTGAAAAACGCCTCCTTCGCTCGATCGAGCGGGCTACGAACAAAGCCATCGATTTGATGGACATGCCCACGACCAAGGACATCAACGACAAGCGTATCGACAAATTCAAGACGAATATTACGGAAACGCTTGGCCAAGAGGGCTTGGAGTTCTATAAGGAAATCGTCGAGCAATACCGCCAGGAGCACAACATAGCCTCTCTGGAGATTGCAGCGGCTTTGGCCAAGATTGCCCAAGGCGATGAGCCATTGCTTTTGGAGGAACGCAAACGGAAGCCGAATGCGGAACGGGGAGAACGTTCGCGGGATCGCTTTGACGATCGAGACGATCGAGGCCGTCGTCCCCGTCGCGAGCGCGACGGCGCGTTCGAGGATCGCCCCAGACGCGATCGCAGCGATTTCAAGAAAATCCCGCCGAGTCCGGGAACCGAACGCTTTCGTATCGAAGTGGGCCGGACGCATGGCGTTTCGCCTGGACATATAGTTGGGGCCATAGCCAACGAAGCGGGGTTGGATAGCAAGCATATCGGACGGATCGAGTTGTACGACGATTTCAGCACGGTCGATCTGCCGACTGGTATGCCACGTGAAGTGCTTGTCATCCTGAAGAAGGTTTGGGTGTCCGGCCAGCAGATGCGTATTTCCCGAATGGAGACACCTTCCAAGCGAAATCGAGAACGCAAGGATAAGGACTTCGTCAAGGAGATGAAGCGAGCCAAAGGCGATGGTGACTACCCGAAACGTCGTCGCGAGGACGACTAAGGCTGACGCTTCGCGCGGCGCCGGATAGCGTCTAGCTTTCGTTCTTCCAGCCTACCGGCCTTTGAGCGCGTTCAATCGCTTCGCCAGCGATTCGACTACGGAACGGTATTCGGGGCGATTCGCCAGGTTCACGCTCTCGTTGGGATCCTTCTCGTGATTGTACAGCATGCGGGCGACCACCGTTCTTCTATTGGCCTCGCTGTTGCCCGTGTATTCGGTATAGCGCCACTGGTCGACACGGATGGTGTCTCCGTTTCGGAAACGTCCCACTGCATAGGATTTACTGGCCGCATTCGGGTCTTTTAACGCGGGGACGAGGCTTTGGCCATCGAGTTGTTGCGGGGTCTCGATTCCCGCGAGCTCGCAGAGAGTGGGGTAGATGTCGATGAATTCCGCCAGAGACTTCGTCGGTTGGCCACCGGTCAGGGAGGCGTATTGCGGGGCGCGCACTATGAGCGGCGCTCGCATGGAGGTTTCGAAGGTGCAGTGCTTGCACCAAAGCGTATGCTCGCCGAGGTTCCAGCCGTGGTCGCCCCAAAGCAAGACGATGGTGTTTTGAGCCAACCCGCTGGATTCCAAGGCATCGAGCACGCGGCCGATTTGAGCATCGGCGAAGGAAACGCAGGCGTAGTACCCGCGGATTAGGGTTCGGGCCATCTCGTCGCTGACGGGTCCTTTCTTGGGGACCCCGGCATAGTTTCGAAGTTCGCCGAAATTGTGGATCGCCTCTTCGGGAGCGTCTTCCGGTACACGGTAGTTGTCTGGCAGATCGATCGACGCGTCGTCATAGAGATCCCAATACTTTTTGGGAGCATTGAAGGGCAGATGCGGTTTGTAAAAGCCGACGGCGAGAAAGAAGGGCGCGTCTTGCGTGGCCAGACGCTCTATATGGGCGATCGCTTCGGAGGCGACCTTGCCATCGCCCAGGTCGTCGTCCGCAACATCGAAGGAGGCGAAGGGAAGGCGCTTGTTGCGGGAGACTTCCTTGAGCGCGTCGAGATTCGCGGGAGGGGTCCACCCGGGAATGGGCTGATGGGGAAAGGGCTCGGTCCGCTTGGGTCGCCAAGCCGGCTGGCTCCAGCCGTTTCCAGAGTCGGCGGGATAGTGAAGGATCTTGCCGAGACTGATCGTCTCGTAGCCATTCGCTTTCAAATGGGTATGAAGGGGCAGGGCGGAGAGAGCGTCTTCGTCAATGCGAGCGGTGAAACTGACGAATCGATCCGGCGTTGGACGCAATCCGCTCATCAGACTGGCTCTCGACGCCCCGCAGGTCGGCACCATGCAATAGGCTCGATCGAAGCGCGTTCCGCTCGCGGACAGGCGATCGATGTTGGGGGAGTGGATTTCCGTTTGGCCGTAGCTGCCGAGCTGCGGTCGCAAGTCGTCCACTGCGATCATGAGAATGTTCGGTCGCTCTGCCTGAGCGGCGATGGAGAGGAGGAGGGAGAAAAAGGAGAGAAGGGGGAGTAGGGGGCGGAAGCGCATGGTGGTGGTGGAAAGGGAGTGGAGGGGGGAATAGAGGAAACTGACTGCGACAAAAGGTACGCGAACGATCGCTTGCGAGCAAGCTCCTACGCGGTTGGGATTTCTTGTTGTGGCGGTACGATTGTCGGTCTAAACATTCGAGCCATGATAATGAGCGATACCTTGAGGGTCGGCGTGTTGGGGCTGACGCACGATCACATCTGGGGGGAAGCGGAAGCGGTGGCCAATTGCGAAGAAACGCAACTCGTGGCGGCGGCCGATCCGAATGGCCCTCTGACCGCTCGCTTCAAGGATCAGTTCGACTGCCCGACCTACGCCTCCGCGGAGGCGATGCTAGAGAACGAATCGATGGAAGCGGTCTATGTATTCGGCAGCAATCGGGAGGGGGCCGAGCTTGCGATCGACGCCTTGGGGCGCGGCTTGCATGTCGTTGTCGAGAAGCCCATGGCGGCGGATTTGGATGGTGCCAACCGCATGGTAGCCGCGGCGAAGGAAAGTGGCGCTCGGCTAATCGTGAATTGGCCCTTTAGCTGGTGGCCGCAATTGCAAAAGGCTTTGGACCTGGCCCTCTCGGGGGAGTTGGGAGACGTGATTGGGGTGAACTACCGCTCGGCCCACGCAGGTCCAGCGGAGTTAGGCTGCTCGGAGTATTTTTGCGACTGGCTCTACGATGCGCAGCGCAATGGAGCGGGAGCAATGATGGACTATTGCTGCTATGGAAGCGTACTAGCGGCCGCATTGATGGGAATACCGGAGTACGTGGTTGGCATGACTGGCGGACAGGTCAAAGGGCATCTCTCGGTGGAAGACAGCGGGATCATTTCCATGCGCTATGCCAGAGGCATGTCCACGGCGACGGCTTCCTGGACGCAAATCGGAAACCTCACTAGCTACTATACGGCGATCTACGGTACGAAGGGAACGCTTTGGGTGGAGCCCTATGGCGATGGAAAATTGTATTGGGCAACTGAGGACAAACCGAATGGTGAACTCGTAGACGTTCCCGAGGCCCCGGCTTGGCTGGCTAATTCGGCGACGCATCTCGCGGAAGTGGTCAAGCGTGATCGCGAGCCTTGGTTGCTTTGCCGAGACGGCTTTTCGCGGGACGCTCAGGAGATTCTGGAAGCGGGCATTCGGTCAGCGAAAACAGGGGAGCAAGTGGCATTGCCGTTGAAGTAGGACGGGTTGCTCTCTTCGGCATTGGAATCTTCGTTTGCGGCGGGCGGAGAACAGTGTCGCCCTCTCGTTGCGATGATCCGTTTTTTCTCCTATTCCGCGCTTGCGGGCTCAGGGGGAAGCTTTCAACTTCGCTTGCGTTATGATCATCCTCCGCGGAGCGCCCTCGCATTCGGAATTTCGTCTACAAAAGCTCATTGAAGAGTTCAGAGCGGCGGACTTGCCCGTGCAGGGACTTTACGCCGAATTTCTCCATGTAGCTGAAGTGGAAGGCGAGCTGATCGATGCAGATCAAAGCGTGCTCGAGAAGCTGCTTACGTATGGGCCGAAGCTCGAAGAGCACGATCCGGAAGGGCTATTGAGAGTCGTCGCGCCGAGACCTGGAACGCTTTCGCCTTGGTCGTCGAAAGCGACCGACATCGCCCGCATATGCGGCTTAGCCCAGTTGAATCGCGTCGAGCGGGCTATCGCCTATTGGGTAGACCTGGGCGGAGCGGAGCTGGGCGGGGATCAGCTGAAGACGCTTGATTCCAAGCTGCATGATCGCATGACCCAAGCGGTGTTCGGGGCGAGCGAGGAACTGGAGGTTCTGTTCCGTCACGAAGATCCGCGTCCGTATGCGAGCGTGCCGGTCATTTCGGGAGGACGCGAGGCTTTGGTCGATGCGAACAAGAGCTTGGGCCTAGCCTTGGCGGAGGACGAGATCGACTACTTGGTAGAGAATTTCCAGAAGTTGGGTCGCGATCCCAATGACATCGAGCTCATGATGTTCGCTCAAGCGAACTCGGAACACTGCCGTCACAAGATTTTCAATGCATCCTGGGAGATCGATGGGGAGCCTCAAGAGAGGTCGCTCTTCAAGATGATCAAGAACACCTTCGAGAATCGAAGCGAAGGGATCCTGTCGGCCTACAAGGACAATGCGGCCGTTTTCGAAGGCAGCGAAGGAAATCGCTTTTTCGCCGATCCAGAGACGAACGAATACGGAGCGATAGATGAACCGATAGATATCCTCTGCAAAGTCGAAACCCATAATCACCCGACGGCGATTTCGCCCTTTCCGGGAGCGGCGACTGGATCGGGCGGCGAGATCCGAGACGAAGGCGCTACGGGCATCGGCTCCAAACCAAAGGCGGGTTTGACGGGATTTACCGTATCGAACTTGAAGCTTCCCGGTGGCGAGCAGCCTTGGGAGAAGGACTTCGGCAAACCGAATCGAATTGTAACGCCGCTCGATATCATGATCGAGGGTCCGCTCGGTGGAGCGGCCTTTAACAACGAATTCGGTCGACCTAACATTCTGGGCTACTTTCGTACCTTCGAACAGGAAGTTCCGGGCGCGAACGGTCCGGAAATTCGCGGCTACCACAAGCCTATCATGCTGGCTGGCGGCCTCGGCAACATCCGTCGCGATCACATCGAGAAAGGGATCGTAAACGAAGGCGACAAGCTGGTCGTATTAGGCGGCCCAGCGATGCTCATCGGCCTTGGCGGTGGCGCCGCGAGTTCGGTGGACAGCGGGGAAGGGGCCGAGGATTTGGATTTCGCGAGCGTGCAGCGAGACAATCCGGAAATGGAGCGTCGCTGCCAGGAAGTTATCGACCGCTGCTGGGCCCTAGGCTCCAAGAACCCGATCGCCTTCATTCACGACGTGGGAGCGGGCGGCTTGTCCAATGCGATGCCGGAACTGGTGAACGATGCAGGGAAAGGAGGCGTCTTCGATTTGCGCAAGGTGCGCAACGACGAGCCGGGAATGAGTCCCCTCGAGATCTGGTGCAACGAATCCCAGGAGCGCTACGTGATGGCGATTCCCGCGGATCGCATCGAAGCCTTTTCGCGTATCTGCAAGCGCGAGCGCTGTCCCTTCGCTATCATCGGCGAGGCTACGGATGAACGTCAGCTGGTCTTGAAGGACCCGCACTTCGACAACCAGCCAATTGATTTGCCATTGGAAGCGCTGCTGGGCAAACCGCCGCGCATGCATCGTTCGGAGACGAAGTTAAGTCGTCCTCTCGAGCCGCTTTCGCTGGAGGGCGTGAGCCTGAAAGAGGCCGTGAGGCGCGTGCTCGCTCATCCGACGGTAGCGGACAAGACCTTTTTGATCACGATTGGCGATCGCACAGTGACTGGATTGATTCACCGCGATCAAATGGTCGGCCCCTGGCAGGTTCCAGTGGCGGACTGCGCTGTAACAGCGTCTTCATTCGACGGATACGCAGGCGAAGCGATGTCAGTGGGCGAGCGTACCCCCACAGCAGTCAATGACGCTGCGGCTTCGGCTCGATTGGCTGTGGGCGAAGCCTTGACCAATTTGGCGGCGGCTCCGATCGGCGAGCTCAAGGGCGTGAATCTGTCCGCTAACTGGATGGCGGCGCCTTCTGTTCCGGGAGATGCGGTTGATTTGTACGAAGCGGTGAAGGCCGTGGGCATGGAACTCTGTCCGGAGCTCGATGTGACGATTCCCGTGGGCAAGGATTCCATGAGTATGAGCACCGTGTGGAAGGAGGGGAGCGACGAAAAGCGCGTGACTGCGCCGACTTCTTTGATCATAACGGCGTTCGCTCGCTGTTCGGATATTCGACTTTCTTTGACTCCCCAGCTTATTCAAGAAGCGGATACGAGCTTAATTTTGATTGACCTAGGCCGTGGTAAAAATCGCCTTGGCAGTTCGATCTTGGGGCAGACGCTTTCTCAGATGGGGCGAGCGACGCCAGACGTCGATAGCGCTGCGGACTTGGCGGGATTCTGGAAGGCTATCCAATCCCTCGGTAGCGAAGGCAAACTGCTCGCTTATCACGATCGGTCGGATGGCGGCTTGCTCGCAACGGCAGTGGAAATGGCCTTCGCGGGCAATGTAGGCCTGGATCTGGATCTGCCTATGGGCGTGGACCCGTTTTCCGCTTTGTTCGCGGAAGAGCTTGGAGCCCTTATCCAAGTTCGGAACGCGGATCGCTATTCAATCCTGGCGAGCTTGTCCGAGCAAGGACTCGGCGATTGTACCGCAGTGGTGGGGTCTCTCAACAATTCCTATGCTCTGCGGCTGATGCAAGGGGGCGAAGCGATCCTAGACGAGAATCTTTCCGAGCTGCGAGGGATTTGGTCGGACGTTACTTTCCGTATGCAAAGCCTGCGCGACAATCCGGAATCCGCCGAATCCGAACACCGGATACGTCAAGATGCATCGAACCCTGGGATCAGTCCAAAGGTGACGTTTGAACTTCAGCCTTCAGCCTTCAACCTTACGCCCTCTAGCGCCAAGCCGCGTATCGCTATCCTACGGGAACAGGGCGTGAATGGGGAGGTGGAGATGGCAGGCGCTTTCGACCGAGCGGGTTTCCAGGCGATCGACGTGCACATGACTGACCTTCTCAGCGAACGAGTTTCGCTCGCTGATTTCAAGGGACTGGCTGCCTGCGGCGGGTTTAGCTATGGCGATGTACTGGGAGCGGGCGAAGGTTGGGCTAAGAGTATCCTCTTCAACGAGAAGGCCAGAGAAGCGTTCAGGGTCTTTTTCGAGCGCGAGGACACCTTCTCGTTTGGCGTGTGCAATGGCTGTCAAATGCTCAGCAATTTGCGGTCGTTGATTCCAGGAGCGGATCGTTGGCCGCATTTCGTGCAGAATCGCAGCGAACGCTATGAAGGCCGACTGGTTTCGGTGAAGATCGAAAAGAGTCCGAGCGTACTATTCGAAGGGATGGAAGGATCCATTTTACCGATCGCGGTAGCGCATGGGGAAGGACGGGCGGAGTTCAAAAACCAGGAAGCGGTTGCGGATTGCAATGGCTCTGGGTTAGTGGCGGCTCGCTACGTGGACAATCACGGCGAAGTGACAGAAGCATATCCGCTCAACCCCAACGGTTCGCCATTTGGGATCACAAGCCTTGCGAGCGCGGATGGTCGAGCGACGATTCTCATGCCCCATCCGGAACGCGTATTCCGTGCGGCTCAGCTCAGTTGGGCTCCTAAAGAATGGGGTGAAGACAGTCCCTGGATGCGTTTGTTTCGAAACGCCCGCGGCTGGGTTGGGTAGCGTTCCTGTAAATAGCCTACAGGGCTGCGCTACGCCTCAGTTGGGTACCGCGAAGCGAACCGTTTGATGGGCGGCGCGGTGATTGGTCCAGAACGCTTCGCCATCGAACGCTAGGGCCCGAGCGGGGAAAGGGATCTGGGCGATATCCTCAGCTTTGCCAGTCGCTTGTTCAATACGGGTAAGGAAATAATCGTCGGTTTCTTCGTCGTCGGTAGTGGCGAGGTAGATGCTGCCGTCGACAATGCACTGTCCAGCGATGCCGTGGGGCGCGGCATAGGTCCGTTCCACTCCGCCTTCTTCGTTGAGGGCGAGTACCCGCTGGTTGTACCATTGACTGACATGCAGCTGGTGGCCGTCGAAGCCGAGCTGCGAGCCCGTGTCTTCAGGGCAAGGCTGCTTGAATTTCGAATCGAATCCGTGTCCAGGAATGAGTCTTCTGATAAAGCGGTTGTCTTCTTCGGTTTCGCCGCAGAGAACACGCAGCTCGCTACCCATCGAGGTAATACCGAATGGCGTCCCGGGCGCTTGGGCCTGCCATTGAACGGTCCAGGAAGTTGGGTCGATTCGATATACGATTTTCGTATCCATGGAGCCCATCCAGAGGGAGCCATCGCGCCAGGCGAGGCCTTGCGGCATGGGAGCGGGCGAGTCGAGTCGGGAAAGTTCCTTGATTGGGTTCATAGCTTGCTAAGGGAACGTGAGGTGGGTTGGGGATGATTGCAATGATGGGATCGCGTTCGCCTGGCGAATATTCAAGGGATTATTGCCTGCGAGCCGGTTCCTGTGGGAGGGCAGAAGTCACCTTAATAGGAAAAAGCCTCGCAGCGTTGGGCTGCGAGGCTTGAAGAAATTGGGATTCGGTCGGGCTAACCGTTGATGATCGGCACGAGGTGCTCCTGGCAGTATTCGCCGTCGTGGAGCGTGACGCCGTCCGGATCTTCGATGGCCTTGTCGGCTTCGTCTTCGCAGATGATCCAGCCGTCTAGGTCCTGATCGACAAGCCATTGGGTGATGCCCTTGAAATCTACCTTGCCTTCGCCCATGAGGGTCCACTCTGGATTGCCGTCCCAGTCCTTGTAGTGGACGTGGTTGATGAGCGAGCTGAACTCCTTCATCTTGGTAAGCGGATCCATGCCGCCATTGGCGATGTGCCCGACGTCGGGAGTCCAACCAGTCACACTGGCATCGAGACCGTTAAGGATGACTGCATAGTCTTCCTCGGTGCGGTTGATCGACGTATCGGGAGAATTCGGGTGGAAGGAGCAACGCAGACCGGCGTCGGTGGCCCGCTTGGAAACGGCGTTGACGTTGGCGACGAGGTTGAGGCGGCGTTGCTCGAGGTCGTGTCGGCCATTGGGCATTTGCACGGTGCAAAGCGGCGCTCCGGGGAACTGCTTTAAGGTTTCGATGACGGCATCGGCTTGAGCGCGTTCCTCATCGGTTTCCTCTGGGTTGTTCCAGTCGAGAACGAGGGCGATGCCAGCGAGCTTGACGTTATGTTGGTTCAGCTTGTCGGCCAGTTTGGCGGGATCGGTGAGGTCGCCCATCCAGAAGTGCATCGGCTCGATGCCTTCGAATCCTGCTTTCTCGACCATTTCGATCATGTGGCCGAGCTTGTTGTCGTAAGCGGCTCCGGTTTCCCGCATGAACCATGTGTAGACTTCAGCGCCTAGAGAGATGTTAGCCATTTTCTTTGTTATATTTTGGGGGTTGATAATTCGGGCGCGCTTCGTGAAAAGCGCGCCCTTGGTCTAAATTTTTCGGATACGTATAGCGTTACGCTTCCCAGCCGTAAGCGTCGCGGACGTCGATCATGGCCTTGAGGATCGTATTCCACGTTTCCGGCGTTTCGAGCTTCGCGTTGGGGAACATGCAGCCATCCCAGCAAATGTGCTTGATGCCTCGCTCGGCGGCGCCTTCGAGCCAGTAGCCTGCGCATTTGGTCATATCGAGCTTGCCGTTCGGGTCGTCGGCTGGGCAGTGCTTGCCGGTCTTGTCATGCGAACCGGCTCCGTGAACCGTGCCGTCGTTCTGGGCAACGTGGAAATCGATGGTCCAGGGACGGAGGGCGTCGGTCATGGTCTTATAGGCCGCGTAGAATTCTTCCTCGCTATAGCCATCTTCAAGCAAAGCGTGCTCGGGGGCGTTGTAGCCCATGAGGTAGAGGTAAGTGTGGGCGAGGTCGCACTGGAATCCGAGGGACTCCGGCATGCCAACCGCCTCGAGCAGATCGAGCATGTCCTTCCATGAATGCATGCCCGCCCAGCAGATTTCGCCTTCGGCGGCGAGGCGTTCGCCATTGTCGGCGGCGATCTGGGCGGCCTTCTTGAAGGTCTCGGCGATACGGCCGGTATGGGTCGCCTTGTCTTCGCGCCATTTCTCGACTCCGAATTCGGCAGAGTCGATACGAATGACGCCGTAATCCCGAACGCCGTGGTCATTGAAGATCTTGGTGACCCGGCAGGCTTTGGTGACGGCGTCGAGGAACTTGCCCTGCTGCTCGTCGTCGCCCATGGCGGAATCGCCGACGGTGCCCGGCCAAACCGGAGCGACGAGGGACCCGACCTTGAACCCGTGGGCCGCGATTTTATCGGCGATCGCCTTCAGCTCGTCGTCGCTGGCGTCCGGGTCGGTGTGAGGATGAAAGAGGAAGTAGTCGATGCCGTCGAATTTTTGGCCGTCGACTTCCGCTCCGGCGGTCAGCTCGAGCATGCGGTCGAGACTGATGGGCGGCTCGGCGCCTTCTTCGTCTCCGCCTTTGCCGACGAGACCAGGCCACATTGCGTTATGGAGTTTGGGATAGTTCATAAGAAATCAGAGAGGGTGAAATGGTAACGAACAAGGATATACCGAAATGGGCAATCCATATTGTACTCATTTGGCAAAGCGTTGTACTTTTTAGCGCTTAGCTGTTGGCGGGGAGCGATTAACCGCGGATTCGCTTGGCTTCCTCTCCTTCGAGAGGAGAGCGGACGGGGCATCGCGGGACGCCATTGCCCTAACCTGATGTCGAAGAGGAGCTAGGGAAATACCGATTGATCGCGGCGTTACCGCCAGCGCTTTGGGGCTTCGGGGTGGGTGGCGAGAAGGATTTCCTTGATGGCTATTTTGTCGCGACGGCTGAGGTTCTCGTAGCCATCGCGGACGCCTTTGGAATCGAGGATGCGTTCCATTTCGTCCCAAAGGTAGTTCAGAGCTTCTGCAGGGAGCTTGGCAAAGGTGTCCGAGTAGACGAGGTAGCTGAGCGGATACCGCAGGAGGCGTTCGTCCATTTTCAGCTGAAAGAGGGATCGCCCTTGAGCATCGCGGGGCCCACGCTTCCCGAAGGCTTGAGCGAATTCGGAACGGGCGAGATCGATACGAGGCAGGTCGATCTCATCGGAGAAGAACATCGCTTTGAGGGCCTTATCCGAAGCGTGCTTAATACGGCTCTTGGTAGATGCCGAGAGCGGGGCTTTCCGCTGGAGCAGCTCGTCCATGATCGTTTGATCGTGCAGGGCGCGACGCGTCTTGATGGTGAGATCGGCGAGCAGGTTGTGGACCTGCGTTTGGTGGCCTAGGAGCAGGAGGGAGACGATGTCGCTGCCATTGGCGAGGTAGCCTTTTTCGGGCGCGCTTCTTCGAGCGAGCGACTCGGATTTGTCAGCCCCGCGGGCCGTTTCGATGTAGAGTTGGTTGCCCATGTGGGAAACGGGAGAGCGGGATACCAGCCAGCCTCCCCACCGATCGTCGAGCGGAGTCGACTGGTCCGTGAAGTGGGTTCCGGCCTTGAAAATCGGTTGCCCTGTGGAATCGGGATATACTGAGCGTACGAGATGTCCGGGTATGTCGCGCGTGAAGGAACCGCCGTGGCAGCGAAGGCAATCATGGCCTTGGCGAACGAGATTGGGGACGCCGTTTTCCGGTTCGATGGTATAGAAATTGGTGCCGGTGGTGGGACTGGAAACGGAGATCTCCAGCAATTGGTTGCCTGGAACCCAGCCTACATAGATGTCGTCGTTGTAATAGATGGCCCGCGGGTTTTTCGGGGTTATGCGGTCGGCCTGCAGGCTCGTCTTCGAGAATACGAGGGTTTGCGTGTCGGCAGGAATGTCGAAGGCCTCGAGAAAGGCGGAGAGGTAGCCGCTCGGGCCTTCGAGTTTCCAGGAAGCCGGCTTCTCGGGTTCGGAGAAGTATTCGCAGATGACGTCAACCGCTTCGCTTTCCGAGTAATTGATCGGATCGAGCTCGTAGAACTTTTGGGCGAGCGAGAAGGGGAGAAAAGAAAGGAGTAGGGAGGTGCAGACGAGCGATCGCATTGTTGGCGGAGAGCGCATGGGCCTATCGTTTTTAGTCTGGGAGTTCTACAGTCTCGGCGCTTCGATTCAAGCGTTCGTACGCCGCGCCCGAGTCCGCTTCTTTTAGGGTTGGCTCTGAGGGGGAGCGCCTACTTCCATTTGCGACCCGAATATTTGTCTTGGCGAATCTTCTTCGGGTCGAAGGGGTAGTCTTGATTCCGCTTGAGCTCTTCCTCGGTGGGAGTGGCGGAGGAAACGCCGTTTTCAGGAACCGTTTCCTGAGCAATCCAGCAGATGGCGTTGAGCACGACTTTACGGAAGTTGTCGTCCTGCCAATTGTCGTGCCAGTGGCCGCCGGTAAATCCGAAGCCCCGGCTGCCGTTTTCGTTCTGCGAGACCCACATGACGTGCTGCAAGTCGCGCCGTTTGACGGCGGCCCGACCGTCGGGCGTGGAATTGTGATGGTGGTCCTTCTCGGGAAGCAGGTCCTCAGGCGGGACCGCGGAGAGAATCGGCGTGACGCCTTCCATATTCTTGCGAAAACGCATGTTGAAGTACCACTCGTCGTTGATGCTGAAGGGCTCGACGCCATTGGCCACGGGGTGGTCGGGCAAATTCTCGAATTTCGGAGTCCAGTGCGGATTGACCGATTTGTAGAGCTGATAGTAGCCGCCCATCCAGCGGAGAAAGCCTTCGCTCGCTTCGCCGTCGATGGTCTCGACTCCGTAGTGCAGGCAGCCCACGCCTACGCCTTTTTCCTGAAGGGCGTCGATTGCTCCCACATGATTATTGGCGAGGTGCTTTTTGCCGCCGTCGCAGTAAATGACAACCGCTTTGACTCCCTCCAGGAGTTGCTCGTTGCGCGGCCAGCCTGGGTCTTCCTCATTATAGTAAACTGAAGCGTCGAAGCCCAATCCGCTTTGGTTGAGCCGATCCGCGAGGAGGAGCGATCCGGCGTTGTGTTCGTGGGCATTGTAGCCATGGCTCATCTTACCGGCTACGAAAAGGATCCTCGCATCATCGGCAGCGAGAAATGCGGACGCAGCCATAAGAGCCGCGAGAGTCGGTAGAAAGCGGGTTGTCATAATTCGGGGCGCTGGACTTGGAGCGAAAACGAGGATTCCCTAGCGCTGGGGCGAGGCGTTTTTTCTTGCGGCCTGCCGTGTGGCGTACCAAGCGAGAGCGGCAACGATAGAGAGAGCCCCAATGGCGAGGGCCGAATTCAAATCGCCCGCTTGTTCCGAATGCGGATGGCTGTGCGGTACGACGGTCGTGTGAGCGGCAGCCCTAGCTGCGAAAAGGGAGGCAATGGCGAGAAGGCTAAAGACGCGTTTCATGAATGGGCTCGAGTTCTTGGGGAAACGATGGGGATTGTCAATTAGCCGTAGCGTTTCGCGGGAATGATTTTTCAGCTGGGGAAAGCGGGAGCGTTAGCGAATGCTATCGGGGAAAAGCGCCACGAGAGGTTGCGCTAGAAGGTAGAGAGTCTAGAAAGGCTGTATGTCTGATCGCGATACGACCCTAGAAGTCCTCAAGCAGTCGGTGGCCGACTTTTCGGCCGAACGGGAGTGGGAGCCTTTTCATTCGCTGAAGAACTTGGCGATGTCGATCGCTATCGAGTCGGGCGAATTGATGGAGCGCTTTCAATGGACGGATGTCGTCGAGGCGGATGCCTCGATGAGCGCTGCGAAACAGCGGGAAGCAGTGGAGGCGGAGTTGGCGGACGTAGTGATTTACGCGCTTCAATTCGCCAATAGAGCGAATATCGATTTGTCAGACGCGATTCGGCGCAAGATAGCGCTCAATGCGGAGAAGTATCCGGTCGAGCGTTCCAAGGGCAACTCCCGCAAGTACGATTCGTCGTAGGATCTCCCGATTTCCCTATGGATGATTGGGGAGTCCAACTGCAAGGGCTGGTCCCAATTGGAAATGGACTCTTTTGGCGGGAGGGCGTTCCGCGCGGATTGGCGATACGCTTTCGGATTGCGTTGGGATATGGGACTGCTTTCGTGAGACTATGACACTTATTCGCCCCGTTGCCCTACTAGGAATCGCTTTGCTCGCCTGCGTTGTCTCGTCGCTCGCTCGGGCCCAGAAGACGATGCCATTGCCAGTGAATTCTCTCGTTGGATACTCGTTCGATTGGCTAGCGGCGGGAGGGCAGGCATCGTCGCTTCCCAAGGCGATTCACATCTACAGCTTGAGCTGCGGGAAGTGCATCGAGGAGTTGTCTGCGATTTCCAAAGGAGAGCAGGTCGCTCCGGACCTCTTCATGCTGGCGACCGTTCGCGGCGTCGATCGCAGGGTAGCAATTCCGCTCATTGCGTTTGGGATGGCGATTCAAGATCCCAAGGAACGCCGCGCCGCGTTTTTGGATATGCTGAATCTTTATACTTCGGATGCGGACCACTATCTGGAGAACGCCGAGGATTGGAAGACGACCATCGAAGCCCGGTGGCCAAGCGGATCCAATGAACAATTGGACCGTATCGCATGGGCATTCGCTACGAATATCGCGGATATGAGCGCTCGCATTCTGGCCTTAACGGATCGTTTGGGCACGCCTGATATTATTTCCCTCGAATCCCCGGTACTCGCCGCCGAAGTGGCTCGCGAAGGCGAGCGGTACGATGCGTTGATTCACACCCTAAGCCTCTCGTGGATACGCCCGGAAATCGACGATGAACAGTCGATTGCGGACACTGGGAAGAAAATACGATTCGTGAACCCGCTGGTGTCGCTCTCGCGCGATCAATGGCGCGATCTAAAGCGCTGGGCGAATGACGGCGCATACTGGCTTTGGGGTGGACAACTGAGCGGACCGATCCTATCCGCAATCACCGATTGGGAAGCGACTTACTTGCTCCTGCCGAACGATGAAGCGCGCCTGGAGCGATTCAATCGCTGGTTTGACGATACGATTGCTCGAGCGGAAGCGGGCGACTTGAGCCCGATGGACGCTTTCGGTATCACGGATATGGATGCCTTGGTCTCTCCGGCATGGAACGCAGCTCAGTCGGATGCGATGGAGCACTTGCGACTTGCGAGCATATGGGGACGCTTGCTGGTGGCGAAGTAGCCAGCCCTAATGTAATTTTGCGATCGGTCCGCGACCTGGAGCCTCGGAGTCGCTTAGTTTGGGCAGGCGGCATTCGAAGAATGCGAAGCCTGTTTCTCCCCATCGATTTCGAAGCCGCCGCAGGAATGATACGCTCCATTGTTGACTTTGTGGAAGGGCCTGCTTTCTAGATGAGTCAGTTTTTCGCGACTGGCGATTCAAGCGGGATTGACCGCGGGGAAGCTTCAGGATTCTATCGTGCGCCTGGGTAGAATTGATTTTATTGTCTAT
The DNA here is from genome assembly GCA_965655705.1 of Candidatus Pelagisphaera sp. Classification (GTDB taxonomy): domain Bacteria; phylum Verrucomicrobiota; class Verrucomicrobiia; order Opitutales; family Opitutaceae; genus Pelagisphaera. Next base: position 265,725 of record CBFHHM010000004.1, on the reverse strand, counting down.
ATAGAAGCTTCGAAAATGTCTGATCTTAAAACCTCATCGCCGATCTCGGAATACTTATCGTCGCGTTCCGCGGAGGACACGAACGTAGCCATGCTTGGCTATGTCGCCAATTTGCAGCAAGTTGCGTCCGTGAACGCCCCGATCGCTGCGTCGATTGTTAAGGAACTGGAGGACCAGCGCAGCAATCTCAAACTGATCGCGTCCGAGAATTTTACCTCCCTCGATACGCAGGCGGCCATGGCCAACCTCCTTACCGACAAGTATGCGGAGGGATTTGCGGGCGCCCGCTACTACGCGGGTTGCGACAATGTCGACGACATCGAGAGCGAAGCCTGCGCTCAGGCTTGCAAGCTCTTTAATGCGGAACACGCTTACGTGCAGCCGCACTCGGGAGCGGATGCGAATTTAATCGCGTTTTGGGCGATTCTCCAGGCCAAGGTGGGAACGCCTATGCTGGAAGAGCTCGGGGCGAAGAATCCTGCCAACATGTCGCGGGACGACTGGAACAAGGTGCGAGCGGCGATGGGCAATCAGCGTATGCTGGGGCTCGACTATTACTCCGGCGGACACCTGACCCATGGGTACCGCTTCAATATTTCGGCTCAATTCTTCGATGCCTACAATTATTCGGTGAGCAAGGAAACGGGACTGCTCGATTACGACGCTCTCGAAGCCCAAGCGGAGAAGGTTAAGCCATTGATTCTCTTGGCGGGATACAGCGCGTATCCGCGCAAGGTGAACTTCCGTCGGATGAAGGAAATCGCGGACAAGGTTGGGGCGGTCTTCATGGTGGACATGGCTCACTTTGCGGGGCTTGTTGCTGGCGACGTATTCGAAGGCGATTACAACCCGATGCCCTTTGCAGACTTTGTCACGACAACGACGCACAAGACGCTGCGCGGCCCGCGAGGCGGCGTTGTACTCTGTAAAAAGGAATTCGCCGAATACGTGGACAAAGGCTGTCCGCTCGTAATTGGCGGCCCTCTACCGCATGTAATGGCGGCGAAGGCAGTCGCTTTTAAAGAGGCGAATCAGCCGGAGTTCAAAGTATACGCATCGAAGATCGTGGAAAACGCCCGGGCCATGGCTCAGGCCATGATCGACGAGGGACTGAGCATTTGCACGGATGGAACGGACAATCACTTGCTTTTGATCGATGTTACTGGTTTTGGGCTCAATGGCCGCCAGGCAGAAGCGGCGGTTCGCGAATGCGGCATCACCTTGAATCGAAACTCGCTCCCGTTCGATCCCAACGGACCGCATTATACCAGCGGCTTGCGCGTGGGCGCTCCCGCAATCACCTCGCTTGGAATGGGCGAAGCGGAGATGAAGGAAATCGCGGCGATCTTCAAATTGATCTTGTCCAATACTACGCCCATGATTCTGGAGAAAGGCAAGAATGCCGGGCAGCCGAGCAAAGTGAAGTACGCGATTGCGGCGGGTGTGGTCGAAGAAGGCAAAGCGCGGGTTAAGGCCCTCCTGGATCGATTCGTTCTGTATCCGGAATTGGACCTCGAGTTCTTGAAGACGCATTTCGGAGCCTAGGCTCCGATTTCCGAAGCGTCCCCCCTCGATCTACTGAAATAGCAAGACAGGCTTGGGAGGTCGGCAACGCTACGGGCCATCTTCCAAAAAGGAGGAACGGTCCGTTCAATCGTCGCCTCCGCCATTGCATTAGCGACGCCAAGAACGCTCGTTTCCCTTGCGCCATAAAACTCATCAACGTTGATGAGTTTTATGGCGCAAGAGGGGAGATCCGTTGATGGGTTTGAAGGGGATAGCGGCGATAAAAAAGCCGCGTTCCTGGCGGAAGCGCGGCTTTGAAAAGGTTTCCGTAGATCCCTTAACTGGCGACGAGATCGACGTAGCGTTCGATCTTCATAATCTTGAGCAAGCTGTCGACGCCTTCGATATGCAGTTCGACTTCGTCGCCTGGAGCCTTGCCGAGCAGGGCTTTGCCGAGCGGCGTCTGATAGGAAATGATCTGCTTCTCGGGGTCGCTGTCCCAGGCGCCCAGAATGGTGTAGGTGATTTCCTTGTCGGACTTTTCGTCAAGCAGCTTGACGATACTTCCGATACCGATGTTTTCCGTGCCGATTTCGCTGAAGTCGGAGATCTTGGCTCGCTGCAAATCCATTTCCAGCTTGTTGCGTCGAGCGAGCAACAGGGATTGGTCTTGCTTGGCCATCTTGTATTCGGAATTTTCCTTCAAGTCGCCGAGTTCGCGGGCAACGCCGATCGCCTTGCTGTTTTCCGGGATCTGCTTGGTAACCAGATCGTCGTATTCGGCAACTGCCTTGTCGTAGCTTTCGCGCGAAACCACGAGGCCAGTCGCTTTGGTCTCTTCGCTCGTCTCGAGCAACGATTGCACGGCGGGGAAGATTTTGATGAAACGGGCCAGCAACGACTTCTTGGTCAGTTCTTCGAATCCTTGGTTGAGGAGAAGATTGTTCGCCAAGTCGCGAGCGGTTTCGGAATCGGCTTCCGCGAGCAAGTCAGGAATCAGTTCCGCGTCTTCGCTCAGAATCTCGGCCAGCGGGATGCGTCGCGAGGTGACGATCTGCAAGGCTTCGTAGTCGATCGCGTAGAAAATCGCATTCAAGAGACGCGGCTTGATCATGGGCCGAACCAGATTGCCGTACTTGCGCGAGTTGCGGTTCTTGACGATCCAGAGAAGCACAGGCTCCTTGAGATTCTGCTCGGTCTGCCAGCGTTCGAAGGTCTCCAGAAGCTCTTCGTCAAAGCCGTTTTCGAGGAGAAAGTTGACGCAGTCGGTCGTGAACTTGCCGCTGCTGGACTTCAGCAAGCTGAATGAGAGCTCCTTCCAGTCTGCCGGGTGGGTTTCCTTTATAAGGGCCAGGGCCCGAGATTGCAAATTGGTTGGCAGATCCGTGAGCAAGGCATCGAGTCCTACGACGTCCGCGACGAGCTCGTTGAGCTGCGGTTCGAAGTCGGCGATGTCCACTTCCAGAATATTCGCCAAATCGTTGCGGATCCATGCCCCGCGTAGCTTTTCGGCAGCGGAGATTTGGTTGCTGTCTTTAACGGCGGTTGCGAGACCGTGGAGAATGACTGCCAATTGCTCTTTGATTTCGGGCTTCTCCTTGACGGTTTCGAGGAGCTTGTCAGCGATAAGAACGCGACGCTTGGCCGATTGAGTCGAATTGTACTCTTCGATCAGTTCGTCTTCGATACTGACAGGGTCTTCGCGCAGCACATACATGCCAGTCTTGCGCGGCGGAACGGCGATGCGTGGATCCTTGGCGAGGATCTTCTTGGTGGCGGTCCACCATTTCTTGAATTTGTCCGCTCCCACCACTTGGGTCAGGAGGCTTTCTACTTCGACGGCGCTGGTCGCGCCATTCGGGTACTGCTTTAGCAGCTCTACGACGAGCTCGGCTTGCTGGTTCGAAACCAGCTCCTCGATCGCGTCCGGCTCGGTTTCCTTGCGTACGAGCAAGTGCTCGGGCGGCAGGACCTGCATCGTGACGACGCAAAAGCCAGGATCCATACGGTGACCTTCCTTGCCTTCGAAATCGATGATCAGCTTAGAGCTGGCGGCATCGTATTCCTTGATTTGGCCGAACCCCCAGCTCTGGTGTATGCAATAGCTTCCGGGCTGCATTGACTCGAGCTTGGCCTTGGCTGGCTTAAGCTCGGGTTTCCGGGTTATAAGTTCTAATACGGCTTCTTCGTTCATCTGAAGTTATGAGACTAAAAGTTCTAGAGAGTCGGCTTTTTATGCAGTTGTCAATGGGCGACTCTTCTACACTCTACATCGACCTTCTTAATGAGCGATTCTTCCTGGCGTAGCGCAGTCGACTTAACCGCCCGCTTTGTAAAAAAGCCGGCGCGGCTGAGCCATTTACTCGAGCGATTGCCTGAGTCGATGGATGCGGGAACGCGTCGCCGTTGCCAATATCTCCTCCACGGCGTGGTTCGCAATTGGAGTTTTCTAGAGAGCTGCTTGGACGAACGCCTGCGCAAGCGTCCCCGTCCTGGAGTCTGGGCGTCGCTTCTGGTCGCGAATTTCGAGCTCATGGATAATGAGGGAGACCGCCCGAAGGTGGTCGACAATGCCGTGGGCGAAATTGGAAGACGCTACAGCTCGGGCGAGAGAGGGTTGGCGAACGCGGTTCTGCGGCGGGCTTCGGAGTCGATGGAGGGATGGCTCGAAAGGGAGCCCGTGGATGGGCGGACGCTCGCTCTGCGGCATAGCCACCCGTTATGGTTGGTGGAAAGGTGGATCGAATCGTTCGGTTTCGATGCGACCCGGCGTTTGACCGTGTGGAATGGCCAGGAACCGGAGCTGTTTGCGTTGCCGCTGGGAGATGAGAGAGGGGAAGACGAACTGGGCGAGCCTTCTCCTTGGCGACCGTATCGCAGTTTGAAGGGCGTCCCCTGGCAGTCGGTTCAAACGGCTATCGATGCGAAGCGGGTTTACATTCAGAACCCGGGAGCTCGTCTGGCTCCGACTCTTTTGGCCAATCGATTCGAAGGAGGCCGCATTCTGGACCTATGCGCGGCCCCCGGTGGCAAGAGCCTATTCATGGATCGCTCCTTGGGAGACCAAGTGGAAGCGATCGTTGCGATGGACTTGGCCGGACCTCGGATGGCTCGCCTGCGTTCGAATTTCGAACGATTGGGCTCGCCCGCCCTTCACTTGCGGGAGGGCGATCTATTCGATGCCGACCCCGCTGAGCTGGGACAGTTCGAGGCGGTTAATCTGGATGCCCCCTGCAGCAATACCGGGGTTATGCAGCGCAAGCCGGATGTGAAGTGGCGATTGCGGGCAGAGGACTTCGGATCGCTCGTCGAGCTTCAACGGGGCATGCTGCGACAGGCCTCTCGGTTCGTTCTCCCGGGAGGGTGGCTCCTCTATAGCACCTGCAGCATTGATCGCGACGAGAACGTAGGCGTCGCGGATTCGTTTTTGGAAACGGCGGAGGGTCAGCGGTTCGATCTAGTCGAAGCGATGACGAGCTTGCCTTGGGAAACGGGTCACGATGGAGCGGGAGCCCACTTGTTCCGCAAACGGAGCTAAGCCTTTCTATCGGATCGCGAGAGCCGCGTGATCTTCGGTGACTCGACTGCGGGAAGAGTAGTCTCGATTAATGCAAGTAGAAACTGGATACATGTCAATAGGGTCGCGAGTGGCAGAGCATTTGATTGGCGGGGCGCAGAGGCCGGAATCTCCATGGAGGAGGTTCGATTGCTATGCCTTGCTCGGGTCGGGAAGACGGAAGCAAAGGAATCCGGCGATCAGGGTAATGCCGGCTCCCGCAAAATAGAGCCAGTCCGATCCAAACCACCAGAAAACCAAGCTGGCGAGGATGGGGCCCACTGCTCGAGCGAGCGATCCGATGGCTCGAAACGCGCCAATCGCCCGACCTTGTTCGTCCTCCGCCGCGAATAGCGAAACGAGCGACGTCAGCGTAGGGCTGCATAGGCCCATTCCAAAAGCCATGAATCCAAGTCCCCAGTACAAGACGCCGACGGAGGGAGCGATCGCTAGTATAGCCAAGCCGATTGCGACAAGGAAGAGTCCCGAGGTCGCGACGCGCCGTTCGCCCCATTTAGGAGCCAGTCGACGGACTAGCCCGCCTTGAACGAAGGCAAGGATGAGTCCGACGAACACCATCATCCACGCGTTCTGGCTAGGCGCGAATCCAAAACGGTCGGCTCCTAGGAACGTAAGGGTGAATTCCATGCCTGCGAATGCGAACATGAAGACGAAGTAGACTCGATTGGTCCTCGCGATCGGTCGAGGCAGTTTATCGGTCAGTCGAGCGATTGGGTTGCGAGTCTCCGCCTTTCCCCGGGCTTCGGCAGAGAGACTTTCCTTGAAGCGCCTCTGCACCCATATGAAATTCAGAAGGCCGACGCTGGCAGCAACGAAGGCGACGACGGAAAAGGGATTGATGCCGTAGGCTTCCCAGGACGGATTGGATTCGAGGAGGTTGAAGCTGCTCAGGTAGCCGCCAATGGCCGGGCCGATAATGAATCCCAACCCGAAGGCCGCTCCGACTATGCCCATTCCTTTGGATCGCGTTTCCTTGGTGGTGACGTCTGCCACTGCGGCTGTAGCGACGGAGATATTGCCACTCATGCAGCCGCCTATGAAGCGGGCGATTACAAGAAGAGCGAAGGATCCCGCGAAGCCCCAGATGAGATAGCTTGCGAACACGCCGAGGGTGGTGATCAGAAGGATCGGTCGCCGGCCGTACTTATCCGAGAGCGCTCCCCAAATGGGAGCGAAGAAGAATTGGAGAATCGCGTACAGCGAGCCGAGGACTCCCCCGAAAAGCACGGGTGTGAATCGCGCGCCTGCGCCAGTCTTTTCCGAAAACGCATCGAGCGAATCGGTCAAGCTAGCGAGCAGGCCGCTCTCCCCATAGTAATCGAGTATGGCAGGAAAGAGGGGGAAGATGATGCTGAAGCCCACCAAATCGATGAAAATGGTGAGGAAGATGACGCCGAGAGAGAGCGGTTTTCCTTTCGGTTTGGACTGTGCGGGCTCGTTGCTCAAGAGGAGTGGTTTATTGGCGGCAGGCAATACGAGCGCAAGTCTGAAAGGCCCGTTTGCATGCATTCGGAGCCCGGCAAAATCAGGAGACGATGACGCCTTTGGCGAGTGCCAACAGGTATTCGAGCTCCGCTTCGTCCAGGCCTTTCCCAAAGTTAATCCGCTTGTCGTCCGAAACCGCGACAATTTCGCGACTGGGACCGAAGAGGGCGTTCGCTTTTCCCGTTCTTAGATTTCCGGGAGTTCCCAAATAGCACTCCTCCAGTCGATCGCAGGTCAAGGTGTCGCGTCGTTTGAAGATCCAACCTTTTACGACTTCGAGCGATTGACGATTCGCAACGAGGCGTTGTTCGCCAACGGCTTTGTTGAGAATGAAAAGGATGAAGACCGTTGGGATTCCAAGGAATAGGGCTGATAAAGCCAAGGCGACGAAAACGGGAATGCCCTCTCCGCCCGATCCGGAGATCATGGGAATTGCGAAAACGCTCAAGAAAATGAGCTCGAAGATGGCGAGGGTCGCTATGGCCAAGAGGATGGGAGCCTGCAATCCGGGCCCGGGAGCGACGACACTTAGACTGGATCCGTCGAAATCGACGCGCGATACCATCTTGAGGGGGGCTTCGGGGATTTCGTTCGATTCCTTGCCGGCGGCGAATTTCTCTTTGAGGGATTGATCGAGGGTATCCGGATCGCGGACACGAAGGCCACCGCCGATCTCATCGTGAATGGGGAACCCGAGAACCTTCGCGAGATCCTCCGCTTCCTTGCGAGCGTCGTTTTCCTTGCGCGATTCCGACATCGTGAAGTTGTCGCTCTCCTGTCCTTGCAGCCGAATGGGGTAGACGGTGTAGGTCGACTTGTCGCTCCGCCGGATCTCGGCTCGCAGCGAAATGCGATCGAACTCCGAGAGTTCTCGGCGTTTCGAATAGAGCGTTTTGGAGAGCAAGCCCCAACTCTTTTCGACGGTCCCGCCCTTTCGGTCGATGGCCAAGCGTTGACGACCGAATACGATCGCTCCGCCTACGCAGGCGAAGATGCCGCCAAACGGAATCGCAACGTATAGAGGGAAGGGGTCGCCGCCGCGGGTTTCGGGCGGGATGAATGCGATGACGATGACGCCTATTCCGACAAGCAAGAATGGAAGTCCCAAGAGAGCGGTCTTCCCACCGCCCTTGGCTTGCGTGTATCGGTCAGGATCAGGGGAATTCGAAATCGGGTCGGGAAGCGGCATTGGATAGAGGAGCATCGCTAATCGATGGCCTTGGAGGCAATCGCAATGCGCCGATGTCCGGCGCAAATCGGAATCTTTCGAATCCTAGTATCCAAGCTTTTCCAGCTCGTCGACGGTCCATGGCATGAATCGTTTCTTCTGCCCCTCGACCGCTGGACGTATTTCCTTATCCGCAACGATGTCTGCTTTGTTGCCCCAGGCCGTTCGGATATAGCTCAGAACCTGAGCGAGCCCTTCGTCCTGAAGTTGAGGCATTGGTCCGTGGCCCGGCATTACGCTGTTCCACGCTTGACCGGCTACTTCGATCGGACCGCTCACTCCGTGGTGCACCATAAGGGCAAGGCGCTCTTTCGAGCCGGTTACCCAATCGGAGCCGTTCAATGGCGGGGCCAGTCCGGCCATTCCATTTCCATCCGGTTGATGGCAGGCCATGCAGGTAGCGGTGTAGATTTCCTTGCCTGCATCGACGAAGGCGAGCTGTTTCTTGTTCAGATTGTCCAGTGGATTGTCGCTGACTTTACCGGGCCAGATAAAGGCCTTGGCGAGCCCTGCGAAGTCGGGATTTTCCAAAAGCGAATCGGCGAACGCGTAGTAGGCTTCCGGGCGACGGTCGATCTTAATAGGTCGCGCCTCGGGGCGGCCGGCGGTTTTCGAGAGACCGGCGATAAGGGCCGCGCTCTTCCAGTTTTCGATTCCCTTCTTTTCGACGAGGGCAACGAGCCGTTCGAGTTGTTCGGTTTCGCGCTTCTCGAACAAGGCTCCGGCTAGTTTGCCGAGAACGGCTTCGCGACCGTCGTCGCGCGTCCACGTCGCG
>CBFHHM010000004.1:255542-257054 GCA_965655705.1 Candidatus Pelagisphaera sp. | reverse complement strand
TTTCGCGCTTCTCGAACAAGGCTCCGGCTAGTTTGCCGAGAACGGCTTCGCGACCGTCGTCGCGCGTCCACGTCGCGCTGCGGAGAACGCGGATCGCGAATTCGAGCTCATGTCCGGATAGACTGGATACGATTGCGTCCTCCATATAGGGGTTGGGCAAGTCGGGATGGAAAATGCGTTGGACCTGGTCCAAGACCATTGCCTCGTTTCGTATGACGGCGAGCGACTGGACGGCTTGCAGACGAACGCGAAACGACGGGTCTTTAAAGCGGGCTCCGTATGCGGCGAGGAGTTCTCCGTCGATGGAGTCTCCGGCGAGGGAGGGTTCGCCCGCCCGGATAGCGTGAACGCGCACCCATTCCGAGTCGTGGCCGAGGGCCCGGGCGACAGTGGAGGGGTCGAGCGCCGCCCGTCCTTCCAAGGCCCAGAGGGCGTGCAGGGCTTTGAGCTCGTTCCGAGCGCCGACCGCTTTCCCGAGGGCTTTCATCGATTGGGCGCTCAGGTGTTTCCGGTCGACAAGCAGGCGTTGGGCGGTGTCGCGTACCCAGCCATTTTGGCTGCCCAGCGCTCTGACAAGTTCGATGTCGGAAGCTTCCGATAGCCGGGGCCAATCGCTGCGTTCCGGAGCGTTGTTCGGAACGATGCGATAGATGCGACCGAGCCCGGTAGGCGCGTCGAGTCCCCGTTCGAGGATCTGTTTGCGGAGGAAGGTGGTGACGAAAACCTTGTGCTGGAGAATGCCGCGATACATGTCGACGATGTAGAGGAAGCCGTCGGGACCGGAGCTGGCGGCTACCGGGCGGAAGCGCTCGTCGGTTGAAGCGATGAAGTCGACTTTGTCCCACTTGGGATCGTCTTCGACTTGCTTTTGGGCGGTGAAGCCGAAGCCGTCTTCCTCGATGGTGTAGCGGAGCACGGTATTGCCGCTCGGTTCGGTTGCGAAGTGGTTGCCGTAGAATTCGGCCGGGTACTTGTCGCCGCGGTAGATCGCGGAGCCGGAAACGGCGGTGGTCGTGTTCAAGCGGTAGTCCTCTCTCAAGGTCGGTCCTCGGTATCCTCGGTTGACGCCTGGATTGACGCGATTGGAGAAGACGCGTCGGTCGGAGGCCACATTGACGTTGACGCCCGCTTTGGAGAGGTATCCCGGATTCCGGTTCGAGTATTCGTAGGGTTGAAAGTCGGCGAGACCCGGATTGCTATTGGACGTGTAGAACAGGCGTCCGTAGTCGTCCATGCTCATGCCCCATTGACCGCGGGAGGCGGTCTCTTCGGAGAGGATATTCGCCCCATCCCATTTCAGGCGTCGATTGGACTTGGCATTGTAGAGCCAGTTGTCGAGTCCCCGCATGAGCGCGTTTTCCCGGTGTTCCACGGAGCCACTCACGGCGTAGTCGGCGACCTTTGTCTTTCGATCCGACTTGAGGTCGCCGTCGAGATCCTCGCAGAACCAAAGCGTAGGAGGTTCCGCGACGAGAACGCCGCCCTTGACGAGAGAAATGGCGCGAGGGGTGA
>CBFHHM010000004.1:247109-255445 GCA_965655705.1 Candidatus Pelagisphaera sp. | reverse complement strand
CGGTCGTCACGCCTGGCCAATCGTCTGTGCGGAAAGGCGTTGCGGGAAGACCGTCTCGACTGAAGAGGTTGCATACAGGATTGTTGCCCCAGGCGTAGCGGGCAGCGACGGGCCGATCGATGGCATCGCTCCAGATTTCGACCGTATTTTCGTCGACGAGCTTGGCTTGCGCCCAAACCCATTTCCGATCCTTGCCGGCGATCGCGAATCCGATCGGCTCCTTGACGTCGAAGGTGTGGAGTCCTTGGCCGACGTGATCGAAATCGAGGACGATTTTGGATCCCGTCACTTTCATCGATTGAAAAGTGGGGCTTTGGCAGAGGAGGTCGATCCCGTAGTCCCTGGCCAATGCCCAGCGGGCGAGTCGATTGGCGACGGTATGCTTGTCGCGGGGATGGATGTCTCGTCCTTCGCCAACGTCGATGATGACCGCCTGGCCTGTATGCTTCAGTTTGGACAGCGTCATGGTTTGGGCTTCGCGCAGTTCGGCCCAGGCCGCTTCTTGCGGTTCGTCGACCGGGTCGCGAAAGTCTGCCAGCTGAACCCAGTAGAAAGGAAAGTCGCCCTGGCCCCACTCGTCGCGCCAGTGTTGGATCATGAGGGGGAAGAGGTGACGGTATTGATAGGCTCGGTTGGCGTTGGATTCGCCCTGGTACCATATAATGCCTTTAATGCCGTATCCGATTGTTGGGTGCAGGACTCCGTTGTAGATGTTGGCGGGCCGGTGATTTCGAGTGAGCGGATTGCGCGGCGCGCCGGGTCGCGGGCCTTTCTTGCCGTTGGCGTTCCATTTGGCGAGCCGCGCTTCGTACTTCTCGGTTTCCGCTTCGTGGTCGTAAGTCGATTCGATTTCCCGCCACTGTTCGAGGAGGGGAGCGTAGCGCTTGTCTGCCTGTAGCGCATCGCGTCGGACCCATGCTTCGGCTGCGGAACCGCCCCAAGCGTTGTCGATCAACCCGATCGGCACGCCGAGGGCCTGTCGAAGCTGGAGACCGAAGCGGTAGCCGACGGCGGAGAATCCCTCGACGGTTTCGGCCGAAGCGCGTTCCCATTGTCCATCGAAGTCCTTTTGCGGCTCCTGCGTGCCGACTTGGGGAACGGAGATGAGGCGAATGTCAGGATCGGTGGCGGTCAAGGCGACGAGATCGCCGTCGTAGGATTGGGATACCGCCCACTGCATATTCGATTGGCCTGAGCATATCCAGACCTCGCCTACCAGCGTATCGGCATAGGAGAGCGCGTTCTTGCCTTCGATCTTCAAGGTGTGCGGGCCGCCGGCGGGCAAAGGATCGAGCGTCACCCGCCAATCGCCATTTCGGTCCGCTTCGGTCGAGTGGCTTTGACCGGCGATGGCGACGGTGACGCGCTCGCCGGGATCGGCCCATCCCCAGACGGGATTCGCCTGGTTGCGTTGCAGCACCATGTGGTCGCCGAAAATCGAGGGTGTCGAGACGTCGGCGTATAAAGCGGGAGCGAGTATCGCGGTTGCCGTCAGGGCGAGGCGTATGAATGATCGGTTTTTCATCGGGATAGTCTAGTTAGGGAGGCTGGAGGGGTTCTTTAGTTCGACTTAGTAACGAATTAGGGCGGAATATTGGACACGCGGGGCGGGTTGATCCGGTTGAGTGAAGTCGGGAATGTTAGCCGGGCGCGTTATGGAGCAATTGTTGTTGCGGGATAACTTGATCCTGCGTTTTAGTGGAATTGGAGCGATTTCGTATTTTCTATAAGAAAGGACATTGAATTTCGACTTGGCTTATCTCGTTCATGATTATCGGAAAACCAGATCAGAGAATGTTCGCCGTCATCCTTATGGGTTGCGTTTTCGTCGGCTGTTCGAGCGAGCGAAATAGCGAATTGAATGTCGCGCAGTCTGAAGAGGTTCGATTCAATCGCGATATTCGGCCGATCTTTTCCGAGACCTGCTTCAATTGCCATGGTTTCGACGAGCATTCCAGAGAGGCGGAATTGCGTTTGGATATCGCGGAGGGCGCCTTGGCGGAATTGGATGGGGGCCGTTTCGCAATCGTTCCCGGGGATTTGGACAAGAGCGAGGCCTGGGCCCGAATTATCAGCGATGATCCGGATGAGTTAATGCCACCTCCGGATTCCCACTTCGTTCTGAGCGAGGAGCAAAAGGAAACGGTGCGGCGCTGGATCGGGTCCGGAGCCGAGTATGAGGATCATTGGGCCTTCATTCCACCTGAAAAGAGGGAATCGCCTAGCGTGTCCCTTGGGGATTGGGCCACCTCGCCGATCGACCATTACGTGTTAGGGCGCTTGGAATCCGAGGGGCTGAGTCCGTCGGAGAGAGCGGATCGGCGCACTCTGATTCGACGGGTGTCATTCGATTTGACGGGATTGCCTCCGACCATGGAGGAGGTCCATGCATTTCTGGAAGACGAGCGTCCCGATGCCTACGAGCGATTGGTGGACCGCTTGATCGCTTCGCCGCATTTTGGCGAGCGGATGGCCTTGGCATGGTTGGACCAGGCTCGCTACGCGGATACGAATGGCTACTCGCGGGATGGAAAACGGACCATGTGGCTTTGGCGCGATTGGGTGATTCAAGCCTACAATGAGGACAAGCCTTTCGACGCCTTCCTGACCGAGCAGATTGCCGGGGATCTGTTGCCCGATGCGACGCCGAACCAAGTCGTAGCGACTGGTTTCAGTCGGAACCATATGATTACCGCGGAGGGCGGCACCATACCGGAGGAGAACCTGACCAACTATGCGGTGGATCGTATCAAGACGACCTCGGAGGCCTTTCTTGGGCTGACTATGGCCTGCGCCCAGTGTCATGACCACAAATACGATCCGATCAGCATGACGGATTACTATCGGATGTTCGCCTATTTCAATACGCTTGACGACAAGGGTACGGATGGGGCAGGGGGCATCAATGCGCGTCCTACGATCGAAGCGTTCACGCCTCTGAAGCACGGGGACAGCGAAATCGAGGCAATCCGGAATCGTATTCAACAGTTCAAGGCAGAACGCGATGATCGAGCGAAGGATTTGCTAGGTTCTTGGGAAGCCCAGGAACGCAAGCAGTTGGGCGATCGGGGGAAGAAACTGGCCCTTCACCTCTTGACGCCCCTGCAAGCGAACACTCCGAATATTCCGCTTTCCAAGGTCGAGTTCGACGAGGATGGGGGAATTTTCCTCAAAGAGGAAACTTACGGCAAGCGCGGCGTGGCCTATTCGTTCGCGATGGCCTTGCCGGACGGAGTGGAGGCCCCGCTTACCGGCGTTCGGTTGCAGTTCATTCCGCGCGAATCGGTCCGCGACGGATCCTTAGGCTATGGCGTCGAGAAGGAGAAGGGCGCCTTTGGAATGTCTGCCGTATCCGTTTCCTCTGGAATTGTCCCGGTGGCCGATTTCGATTTGAACAGCGAAATAGCCATCGCTAATGCGACGGCCAGCTATTCCCATCCCGACTATCCGCCAACAAACCTCTTGGATCCTCGTTGGCCTACGGCTTGGTCTCCTCTAGGGCAGACTCGGGAGCCCCAGCACGTGACGGCCATTTTCCAAGAGCCGGTGCTTCCGGAGGATGCGCCTTACTTTTCGTTGATGCTGAATTTCCAGCAGATCGCCAACCCAGGCTATTTTAAGGTCTGGGCGCTTTCGGGAAGGGACGACGGGACGAATTTGCCGGCTGATATCCTGCGGATCATTGAAACTCCGTCCTCCGATAGGACCGTCGCTGAATCGACTGCGCTCGCATCGTATCAAAAGTTTCACGACCCGCGACTTGAGCCATTGAATACGGAGATTGGCAATTTGGAGCAGCGTTTGATCGACATGACGGGGCGGCATTCCACTCAGGTCATGAACACGGCCAAGAAGCCTCGCCAGACCCATATTCTGGAGCGGGGGAGCTACGATATGCCTGGCGAAGCGGTTAGGCCTGGCGTTATGGGTTTTCTGCTGCCGCCCGAGGAAAGCTTGCCTGAGAACCGCTTGGGGTTGGCCGAGTGGCTGACCAACCCGAGGCATCCACTGACGGCTCGCGTCGCCGTCAATCGAATCTGGCAGATGCTCTTCGGAGTGGGCTTCGTGGCGACGTCTGCGGATTTCGGCTCTCAAGGCGAGTGGCCAAGCCACCCGGAGTTGCTCGACTATTTGGCAGTGGAATTCGTGGAGAGTGGCTGGCGGGTCAAGCCATTGATCAAGCGCATCGTTATGTCTTCGACTTACCGGCAATCTTCTCGGGTCGAAGGGCCTGGGGCGCTCGTCGATCCGGAAAACCGTTTGCTGTGGCGAGGTCCTCGGTTCCGCTTGCAGGCGGAGTTCATTCGCGATGCCGCATTGAGGACCAGTGGATTGCTCAACGAATGGATTGGCGGGGCTAGCGTCAGGCCTTACCAGCCGCGAGGCATTTGGCGGGAGATCAGCCACTACGGTTCGGTTCGCGACTTAACCCAGGTGTTCATTCAGGATCGAGGATCTCGTTTGTATCGGCGGAGCATGTACACCTTGTGGAAACGGACGAGTCCGCCTCCGACCATGATGGCCTTCGATGCTCCCAATCGAGAGCTATGCGTAATGCGTCGCGAAACGACGAATACGCCCCTGCAAGCCCTGACCCTGCTCAACGATCCGCAATTCGTGGAAGCGGGCCGGGCCTTCGCTCAGCGCATTCTCCAAGGCATGCCGGATGCGGGGGATGCGGATCGACTGAGCTATGCCTTCGAGTCGGCTACGAGTCGTCCTCCCAGTCATGAGGAGTTGGGCGAGCTGCGGAAGGCCTTGTCGGAGCAGCGCGTCTATTTCTCCGGCGACAGGGCGAGAGCCCATTCCTATTTGGAGATCGGCGAGTCTGCGAGAGCTGCGGGCCTTGATCCGGTCGAGCATGCGGCCCTGTCGGTAGTGGCGAACCTGATATTCAACTTAAGCGAGGCGATAACCAAAGGCTGACTCTATGGATCCGAGAATCGATTTCAATCGGGCGATCACCCGCCGGGCTCTTTTCGGCAACTTGGCGAGGGGATTAGGTGGCGTGGCGCTCGGCTCGCTCCTAGGGCCTCGCCTTCTGAAAGGCGGTCTCGTGGGCGAGGGCTCGGACGCGCTCGATTCGCTTCGGGCGGTCTTGCCGCACTTCGCTCCGAAGGCCAAGCGCGTCATCTATCTTTTTCAGTCGGGTGGTCCGTCGCACATCGATCTTTTCGACTACAAGCCGATCATGCGGGATTTGCACGGCGTAGAATTGCCGAATTCCATTCGCGGAGGGCAACGCGTTACGGGAATGACGGCCCGTCAATCAAGCTATCCCTTTGTCGCTCCGGTTCGCGACCTGCGGCGCTGCGGACCGTGTGGGACTTGGATTAGCGATTTGCTGCCGCACACGCAATCCGTGGCTGGGGATATCACGGTGCTTCGCGGGATGCATACGGAAGCGATCAATCACGATCCGGCGGTGACCTATATCAATACGGGTTCGCAGCAAATGGGACATGCCAGTTTGGGATCTTGGCTGAGTTATGGCCTTGGGAGCGATAATGAAGACCTCCCTTCCTATATGGTGCTTTTGTCCCAAGGTTCGGGCAAGAACCCAGGCCAGCCGCTCTTTTCGCGCTTGTGGGGCAATGGGTATCTGCCTTCGAGCTATCAAGGCGTGAAACTGGGCTCGGGATCCGATCCGGTGTACTTTCTGAAAAATCCTCCGGGAGTGGATCGGGCGGGGCGTCGACAGGCTCTGAACCGCTTGGAGGCTTTGAATCGGACGCACGCTGCCGCTGTAGGGGATCCGGAAATACATGCTCGCATCGACGCCTACGAAATGGCCTATCGCATGCAGACATCGGTTCCAGAGCTGATGGACCTGAGCGACGAGCCGGACGAGACCTTTGAGCTTTATGGCGAGGAGTCGCGCAGGCCGGGAAGCTTTGCCGCGAACTGCCTGCTTGCCCGTCGCATGGCGGAGAAAGGCGTTCGTTTCGTACAGCTGTTTCACCGAGGATGGGACCAGCATAAGAAGCTGGCGACGCAATTGCCGAAGCAATGCCGGGACGTCGATCAGCCTTCGGCGGCCTTGGTCAAGGATCTAAAACGCCGCGGTTTGCTGGATGACACTCTTGTGATTTGGGGGGGCGAGTTTGGGCGTACCGCCTATAGTCAAGGCAAGCTAGGCGATGCCAGTTCCGGTCGAGACCACCATGGACGCTGCTTTTCCATCTGGATGGCCGGTGGCGGCATCAAAGGTGGATTCGATTGGGGACAGACGGACGACTGGGCGTACAATGTTGTCGATGGCGGCGTGCATATCCGAGACCTGAACGCGACCCTTTTGCATTGTCTGGGAATCGACCACGAGCGCTTCACCTTCAAGTTCCGCGGCTTGAATCAGCGGCTGACCGGAGTCGAGGAAGCTCGGGTAGTGAAGGAAATTCTGACCTAAAGCGCGTCTCGCTCTGCGGCATCGCGATTGCCCTGCCTTGGTTACTGCGTATCCAGAAACTCCATGACTCTAACGTCGTAGGCCTTGTAACGACCCATCCAAGGAGCCAATATATCCTTGGCGTCGCTGGGCCAAATCGCGGCGGATCGCTTGAAGACGTCCGGGTCGTAAGGATACGATTCGCTGACGTGGTCGAGGGCGTTGATGGCCTGTAGTCGGGCCATGACGTTGGGGTTGTTGGTCAGGACTTCGTTGAGGACCGGGCGAGGGTCCTTCTTGCCGATGCGGGCCAAGTGCTCCGCAGCGGCGATACGCGTGGCGGCGATAGGGCTGCGCGTTAGGGCGTTGATGCGTTTGAGGGCCCGCTCGTCTTCGGTCTGCAAAACCATGCAATTGATCAGAGCCCAGTATTGGATGACTGGATTCTTGCTTCCAAGCAGCCGGGTCAGCTTGGGCAGGGCTTTGTCGCCTTTGTCGAGTAGGGCATCCGCAGTCTCGATGATTTGCTCGAGCGGGTACTGGAGATCGTCTCTCGCTATTTGGTAGGGCGATTTTCCCGATCCGCGACTCCATTCCACGAGCAGGGCTTCCGGTACGAATCCAGAATCGCGAATCGTCAGCAGATGCTGTCGGTTCGCTTCCCGCATGCGCAGCAGGACCTCGCGGTATTTGGGATCGTCGGCCAGGTTGTTGACTTCGTCCGGATCCGCCTCGAGGTCGAAGAGCTCTTCCAAGGGGGCGGGCAGGAAGAAGGCGCTTTGAGCTGGGGTCGCCTTGCCTTCCTTGAAGAGGGCTTCCAGTTGCGGCGCGACGGGATTGGACCAGAGGTAGTTTACGTGTTGGCCAGTGGGAAGATAGGCGAGGTAGTTTCGGATGTAGTTGAATTTTCCATCTGTAACGCCGCGTTTGAAGTCGATGCGTTCGTCGGCCCGAGCGCGGAAGGTGTAAGCGTATTCAGGCGCCGCGCTGCGCTTTTCGCCGAGGAAGGCCCGCCCTTGCATGTGATCGGGTATCTTGGCTCCGACTAGGCTGAGCAGGGTGGGGGCGAAATCGACGAAGCCGACGATCTCGTCGGTTCGGGTTCCGGGTTGGTGAGGAGCGAGATGGGCCCATTTCTTGGGAAAGCGAACGACCAGCGGTACGTGCGTTCCACTATCGTAGATAAATCGCTTGCTGCGCGGCATGATGCCCCCGTGGTCGGAATAGTAGAAGACGATGGTGTCGTCGGCCAAGCCGGCTTCTTCGAGCTCAGCGAGCTGCTTGGCGACGTATTGATCCATTTCATTGATACGGGTGTAGTAGTTGGCGATGTGCTCGCGAGCCAGTTGGGTATCAGGCAGGTAAGCAGGTACGTGGACCTTGTCTATGGGGGCGCCTGGTCCGAGTACGTTCTTCCTTGGGTGGAGGGCGCTTTCGTGAGTGACGTTCGTGTTGAATATCGCGAAGAACGGCTTGCCCTTGGGGCGATTTTTCCAGTGGGCTTTGTTGCTGCTTTCGTCCCAACCCGGCGTCGCTTGATCGATATTGTAGTCCTGCTTGCTGTTATTGGTCGTGTAGTAACCGGCTTCGCGCAGGTATTGAGGGTAGATCTTTATCTTGGCTGGGAGGGGCGCTTGGCTGCGCATGTGCTCGCCGCCGACGGAAGGCGGGTACATGCCGAGAATGAGGGTCGTGCGAGCGGGACCGCAGACGGCGGCGTTGGCATAGGCGTTTTCGTAGAGCACGCCTTCTTGGGCCAAGCGGTCGATGGTGGGGGTTTTGGAGAAAGGATCCCCATAGCAGCCGAGGTAGTCCGGGCTGTTGTCCTCGCTGGTGATCCACAGGATATTGGGGCGGTCGGCGGCGCCAAGGGCGCTGACGATCGCCATTGAAAGGGAGGCGATGAGGGATTTCGAAGAGATCATAGCAATTGGTAGTAGGCTATTCCTCC
>CBFHHM010000004.1:186495-247010 GCA_965655705.1 Candidatus Pelagisphaera sp. | reverse complement strand
TTGGAGGGCGTCGCTTGGACATCTTTACGCTCCGGGCCCTGGGAGCCAGTAGAAAATAGCATTGCTTTGCCGCGCAGCGGATCGAAGGCGTTTAGGCCGATTCCCGAATGACGAGCCTTGGAGCGACGACGGTTTGCACGGCTTCGGCAGATCCGTTTTCGCTTCCCTTAGCGCAGAGGAGACGGATCTTCTCAGCGGCGATGGACGCCATTTCCTCGAATCGTTGTTTGACGTAGGTAAGCGGCGGTTTGGTTTTTAGGCCGTCGAAGGTTCCGTCGATGGAAATGACTTTCAGGTCCTCGGGAACGCGGAGTTTCCGGTGTTCGAGAATGCTCAGGAGGTCGATTGCAGAGGCCTTGTCCAGGCAGTAGACGCAATCGTGTTCGTACAATCCTCGGGCGATGCCTTCGAGCTCTACGACGCGCTCGTAGGTATTACGGGCAGTGATCCAGTGTTCCGTAATCGATTCGATAGGCTTGCCGCACTCCACCCACCTGGTCTGGAACCCCAGTTTGCGTAGGATGTGTCGCGTATCCATATTCTCGTAGGAGACGATGCACGGCCGACTGGCTCCGGTTTCGATGAACCGATCGGCGGCAAGCGAGCCAGCCAGTTGGTTGTCCGTGTCGATGCAGATATTGAAGCCGGGCGCGCGGTGCGAAATGACGCCTATCGACGGCAGAATGGAGAGAAGCGGGTCGAGGTCTTGGGCATTTTCCAAGTAGCCGCCTATGATCAAGGCGTCCATTCCTTCGAGCCATGTCGGTTCTATGTCTCTGGCATCAACGACGCATTTGAGATGCGTTCGGAGACCGTAGCGTTCCCCGTTGTCGACGATGGCTTTATGGAAACGCTGCAGTCCGGCGAATCGAATGGTGTCTTCCCCTGCGGCGATCAGGCGAACGTCGAGCGTTCGAAGCTGCGAGTTGCGAATGGCGGGGTGGATTTCGAAGCGCTTGTTGTCAGTCGCTCTGAGGAAGCCTTCCGATTCCAGGTCGCCATAGGCCCTCCAAACGGCGTCTCGATTGAGGCCGATCAACTCCGCCGTTTTGCGGACGCTCGGCAAATAACCGTTTCCGGAGAGCTTTCCTCTCTGGATAAGCTCTCGAATGCGTTCCTTCGCTTCGTCGCGCTTGGAGCGCGACGATAAGCGAGGTAGCTCTTCCGAGGAGAAGGTCATGAGGGCGTAATGAAGGGAGTTTCTGACAGTATGACAATTTCAGATGTATGGATTTCACTGATTTCGCATGCGGCTCATTGAATGGACCGCGAAGCGAGGGGACTTATTTACGGGACGGAAATCGCTGCAAGTGGCTGGGGGAGAGTTGCCTCAGAGGATTTCGATTCTATTGAGCCATTTGGACTATCTTGAAATAAAAAGGGATTTTTTTAGGTAAGCCGATCCTCTCGGGGCTTGACCTGTGAGATAGCGTCTGACAGAAATCGAGACATAGTAGGGGATCGAACACGTTTTAATCCGCTACGATTTCAAACTACTCGCCTTAACTAATCTCTCAGAACTACGAACTTACACGCCTTGGGATCTGCCTACGGGTCGGTCATACAGGGTGTCGTTATCCCTAATCGCTTCCCGCTATTGCGTTAACAAAGCCGCCATTTCCCCTGGCTGATTGATGTATCGTTGGATGCCTTTTTCTTTTGCTATTCGCACCTGATAACTCGTTTTCCACAATTTCTCTAAATTCCGTTCGATTCGCCTGCAGGCGCATCGCGCGGGTTTGGCGTTTGGGGCGTTTTTCGTCCCGTTTATCGAACTAACCTAGAACTAGAAACCAACCCTTTCTAGAAACCACCCATACATCTATCTATGATGAAAATGAATAAGACCAAGCTGGCGATCGCCGGCTTTATAACCACGGGTCTGCTGCTGCAGGCCCAGGAGGACGACGACGAGATCTTCGAGTTGTCACCCTTCTCTGTCGATGCCGCAGAGGATGCTGGCTATCGCGCGACGACGACCCTAGCGGGTTCTCGTGTTCGTTCAAATATCGGAGACCTGGGCGCTTCGATTTCCGTTATCACCGAAGAGTTCATGCAGGACACCGGCGCTACTGACGGCGAGTCCTTGCTCGCCTTCGTGGGCAACATGGAAGTCGGCGGCGTGCTCGGTAACTTCTCGAATTCGGATGGAGGCAACGGCACGGTCGAGTCTCGCGTCAACCCGCAGCGCGGCCAACGCGTCCGCGGTCTGGTCAGCGCTAACTTGACTCGCGACTACTTCCAAACCGACATTCCCTTCGATTCGTACAACACGACTCGCGTGACGGTGAATCGCGGACCGAACTCAATTCTGTTCGGACTCGGATCTCCTGGGGGCGTTATCAACAACGGTCTCAAGCGCGCCTACATCGGTCAGGATACGAACGAGGTTTCTTTCCGCTTCGGACATCGCGGCACGGTTCGCGGTACCTTCGATATCGGTCGCACCTTGATCGACGATCGCTTGGCGATTCGCGTAGCGGGTCTGCATGAAGAGCAGAAGTACAAGCAGAAGCCAGCGTTCACCGAGGACCAAAGATTCTTCCTCGCTTGGGATTTGACGCTCGCTCAGAACGAGAATTCGAACTGGCTTGGCCGCACTTCGATGCGCGGCAGTTTCGAGCGCGGCGAGATCAATTCCAATCCACCGGACGTTATTCCTCCAACGGATGCGTATTCGTCTTGGTGGAACGGCCTCGGTACGAACGAAGAGATCGAAGCTATCTTCCGCACTCCAGGCGTTGACCTCAGCGACGTCAGCAATGCGGTACTTACTCAGGGGCAAGTCGCATCGCTGCTCGATTCTGGCATCGAGTCTGTTCCAGAGGGTGTCGATCGCGCGGATTTCATCGCAGCTGAAGGTCAGTTCGTGCCTCGCACGACGATCGACCGATTCAAGCGTGGCGATCCATTCAACAACGACCCGACGCAAGGCGGCCGTTTGAGCAGCAATAACGGGACGCCATACTTCCTATTCCCGGCGATCAACTTCAACTCGCCCACGGATCAGGTACCTGGTTGGGACTCCGATCCCCTTTTGTCTGAAGCTCTGGGAGGCTTTGGAATCCAAGGCATCATGGGTCGCTGGCGTCCGCGTGGCTTCGCGACTCAAGACGTGCGCTGGTCTTCAGCGGCTACTGGCGGCACGGGCTTCTCGGCTAAGTCGCTAGCTAACCGAGACGTTTTCGATTACCATAATCTGCTCTTCATGGGCACGACCAATGACATCGTCACCGAGTTCGATATGGATCAGGTCTTCTTGGTTCAGGAACTCTTCAATGGCAATGCCGGTATCGAGCTAGCATTCGATACGCAAACTCGAGAACAATACGAGTTCACGCCGTTTGACCAAGGCGACCGCAAGCAGATTCAGATCGATCTCTCGCAAAACTTGTCTCCTGGAGACTCGGACTTCGATGGCGTCGGTGACCGCCTCTTCAATGAGAACCTCGGACGTCCCGTCATTCGCTGGAACGACAACTTCGAGCGTTTTCGCACGAACGAGCAGGACACCTTCCGCGCGACAGCATTCGCGACTCTCGATTTCGACAATGTCCTGAATAACGATGGATTGGCGAAGATCTTCGGAAAGCACACCTTGACCGGTCTCTATGAAAACCGCGAGAACATCAATCTGCAGCGTCAGATTCGTGGCTCTTGGTGGGCGGACAACAGCAAATGGCCTGGTTCGGCTGAGATCTCCAATGGTCTGAGCGACAACTTCCGTCGTATCGTAAAGACTCAGGTTTACCTCGGCCCGGACGTTCGCGGACTCACCAGCCCGGATCAAGTTCGCATTGATGGCTACCTGACCGTTCCGTTCCCGAAGATCGGCGACGAGTACGGTGTCTGGTACTTCGACAATTCGTTGAAGGAAGACCAACAAGCGATCTGGCGCATCATCGAAAACGAGGGCCCTGCTTCCTTCAACAAGAGCGAGCTTACTTCAGAAGCTTTCTCTTTGCAGAGCACCTTCCTCGATGGGCACATCGTTGCTCTCTATGCAGAACGTTCGGACACTCAGGACGCGTTCTTGGCTCCGAATCCTGGCGGATACGGCGCAGCCGGTCCCGATGGCGCGACTCGCCTCGATTTGCCAGGCATCAACGAAGTGGATGGCACCTACAATGCGGATCTGCTCTACTTCCGCGACACGCCTGACAGCATCAACTCGGGCGACACCAGCACCAAGAGCTTGGTCGTGAAGTTCCCTGAGGAGTATCTCTTCGAGTTGCCTTGGGGCATGGACCTGCAGGCCCACTACTACGAAGCGGACAGCTTCCAGCCGGCGGGCGTTTCGGTTAACCTGCTTAACGAGCCGCTTCCTCCGCCATTGGGCACTACCGAGGAAAAGGGCTTTCAGGTTACCCTGTTCGAAGGCAAGCTTTCGATTCGCTACAATGAATTCGAAACGGCCCTCGCCAACAGCCGTACCAACCTCAACGGCGGCCTAGGACAAATCGGCGGACGTATCGGCTTCTACCTCGACCGTATCACCTCGGCCGAGAACGATACTTCCACTCTCTTCTTCCCGGACGGTTACACCCCGGATCCGAACGTTACGGGCGACTACGCGGACTTTTTCGCGAATCCCGGCAACTACGACGATGGTGGAGACCCTGTCGCGAGCGACGCAGCTAAGAAGCCGGACACCGTGCCTGACAATCGGCAGCGTTTGAGCGGTACGGGAGCTGACTTGATTGGCGTCACCTCATGGGACGAGTACTATCAAGCGATCATCGATGCGGTCGTTCCTGAACTGCAAGCGATCCGCAATCACCGCGTAGAAACCTTGGAGTCCGGCGAGCGCGTGGATCTTGTCGATCCTCAGCCCGGCTTGAACTCAACCCGCTCCTTCGTGGCGACCGGTAAGGAAGTCGACATCGTGGGTCAAGTGACTCGCAACCTAACCCTATCGGCTAATGTTGCTCAGCAGCAGACGGTCACTTCCGATACGGCTCCTGTCGCATGGGACTTGGCTCTCGAGCAAAAGGAGCGTCTCCAACGCACGCTTGGACCATTCGGCTACAGCCTGTGGGATCTGCGCGGTTCTCCGTTCCAACGCGAGTCCGACCAAATCGGCGAGCGTTTCGAGAATCAGGTTATTCGTCCGATCACCTTGGCTCGCGCCTTGGACGGTACGCAGCTTCCTGAGCAACGCGAATGGCGTATCAACGTGACCGCTCGCTACGACTTCCGCGAAGGCGCCTTCAAGGGCCTATCGGTTGGCGGCAGCTTGCGCTACCAGGATTCGATCGCGGGCGGTTATCCAAACCTCCTGAACGAGAATGGCGACGTTATTCCCGATGTACTGAATCCTTGGATGGGTCCAGACGACATCAATGGCGACATGTTCTTCCGTTACTCCCGTCCGATCATGGACGATCGCGTAACTTGGAGCATTCAGCTCAACGCGCGTAACCTCTACCGCAAGAACGGCGACGACGACATTCCAGTCGAGTTCAATCCGGACGGCGCGGTATCGATCACTCGTATTCCAGTCGAGCAGCAGTGGTTCCTGACCAATACCTTCAGCTTCTAGGTTGAACCTTTTCTAGTATTCAAACTTTCGAGACCCTCGCTTAACGGCGAGGGTCTTTTTTTGTAGGAGTGAAGGGTAGGGCAATCGCGTCCCGGCGATACCGCATCGGTATGCTGGACTTCTGCGGCAAACGCGGCGCTTCGCAATCGAAGGTCCTACAGGGATTCGCGACATGCTCCATCCGTCGCCGCTGGCGATAGAGAACGCGCGAAAACCGTCTCTAAGAAGTTTGTCGTCCAAATCGCTGTCGATAGGCGCGCGGCGATTCGCCGATCGCATTGCTGAAGAAGCGGGAAAAGGCGGAGAGGGTCGAAAAGCCGAGCTGGAAGGCGATGTCGGTTAGACTGAGATTTGGATTCTGCATGTAGAGTATCGCTTGATGCGCGCGATAGTTCTTCAAGTAGGAGCCGAGGCTGATATTGAAGCGCCGCCTGAAGACCGCTCTCAGATTGCTCTCGGACATGTGAAGCGCGGCAGCGATTTCAGAAACGCTTTGCAGCGAATCGGCATTTTCGGCGAGATAGCCTTGGATTGCGTTAATCAACTCGGTGGAGGCCCGTTTCGGCTCCGCTTGGCTGGCGATGGCGGCTTTCGGGCCGCCGGCCAGGTCCTCGCGAAGCTGGTTGATCAAATCGGCTGTCTTGAGAATCAAGCGTCGGTTGGAGCGCAAGGTACTCTCCTGTCGATAGTCTTGGACGATTTCATTTAGCTGAGACAGCGAGGTTTCGTCCAGTTCGATGAGCCGATTGCGAAAGGACTCCATGACTACCGGAGCGGGCAATTCGAAGGTAAGAATGAGCCAGAGCAGATTGGGTTCCGCCAATTCGGAGTAGTAATGGAACTGGTAGGGAAAGATGAGGAAGCCTTGCTCGGGTTGGAGTCGCCACTGGATGCCGTCCACCGTAATCGATCCTTCGGTCATGAGGTTGAAGACCAGAACGAAACGGTGATGGGGGTAGCTGTCGAAGCTGCGTCGCTGAAGTTCGTGAGCGGTTTTGCGGGAAAACAGAATGATATTGCTCGGTATGCAGATATCCTCGGAACTGCGTCCTTTGAAGTAGTCGTTGGGGGCGTCGAGGGCGAGCGCGTTTTGAATTAGAGGAAGACGCATTTAGTCGAAAACGCTAAGTTGTCTCGCTGGAATGAAAAGCTTTTGCGTGAACGATTTATCCTCATCCCTGGGTTCGGTGGCTCGAGCGCATGCGTTTCGAGGCAATCCCAGGAACGCGCGGCGAGTTCTTTATCGGATTGCGAATCGCTCGAGCGCGGGGTTCGCCGGGCTGCGCGGCGCTATTTGGCAGTGTATTGCTTCATCGCTTCAAGCGTCGAACTCAGCGTCGATTGGACGTTGGGAAGGAGTTCTCCGATTGCCGATTCATCGTCCTGAGCGCAGGCTTCTTCGAGGGCGGCGGCGGTTGATTTGAGCGAATCGGCGCCCCCTTCTGCCGCGCATCCCTTTATGCTGTGCGCGATAATCCGCAGTTCGCCCGAGTCGGAACTCGCCTCCATACTCGTGGCAAGCTCCTCGAGGTTGACGATCATCATTTCGAAGGTTTGCTTTACGAGGTCGGGGTCTTCGGGAAATGTCTCTTCGATGCCTGCGATATCGAAGAATTTCGTTGGCTCGGGTTTAGCCTCCGTTTTAGGGACGGGCGGAGCGGTTGTTGCTTCGCTCGTTTGCTTTTCCGCCAATAGCCATCTTCGCAGCGTTTCGATGAGTTGCCCTCGATCGATTGGCTTGGAAAGGTAGTCGTCCATGCCGGCCTCCAGGCAGCGTTTGTCGTCGCCTTTCAGAGCGTTCGCGGTGAGAGCGATAATCGGAGTGCGACGTTTGCTCCGCTCGGATTCCATTTCCCGGATTCGCTGGGTTGCCTCGAAGCCATCCATTACGGGCATCATGCAATCCATGAAGATACAGTCGTAGTCGAACTGCTTCACTGAGTTGACTGACTCTTCGCCATTGCCGGCAAGATCAACCAGATATCCGAATTTTTGGTTCAGCAACGTGCGAAGCAGGGATTGGTTAACGGGCATGTCGTCGACAATGAGAATGCGAAAGTCGCCTTTGGGAGCCTGTTTCGAGCTATCTGCGATGGGGTTTCGCGTCGATTGCGTTCGTTGCGCTTCAATCCCTAGCGCGGCAGCGATAGTCGATCGCAGTTTTTCCGTGTTAACCACTGGCTTTGAGAGATAATCGGAAAATCCTATATCGAGAACGCGCCTTTTGTCGCTTTGGCTGCTGCCCGATATGAGCATGATCAATGGAACCGACTGGAGCTGCGTATCCGAGAGAATGATTCGCCCCAGTTCTTCGCCATCCATTTCAGGCATGCAGTAGTCGAGCAATGCCACATCGAATGGTTCTCCCTTTTCGTTGGCTTGTTTCATCGTCCTGATGGCCTCTTTGCCGCTGGATACGGTTTGGCATTGCAGGCCCCAGCGAGAGCACTGCTCTTGAAGGAGAGCTCGATTCAGTTTGTAGTCGTCCACGACCAGGATCTTACGGCCCGAAATATCCGGAGCGGCCTGTTCCGAACGATCGCTTTCGGGAGCTTCGGGCAAGGGCAGGACGAACCAGAAGGTCGAACCGGATCCCTCGACGCTCTCGACTCCGATTTCTCCTCCCATCATTTCGACGAGCAGCTTGCTGATGGCGAGGCCCAGCCCGGTACCCCCGAATTTTCGAGAAGTGGAGCTGTCCGCTTGGTTGAACTTCTGGAACAGGTTGCGTTTAGCCTTTTCGGAAATGCCAATGCCGGTATCGGAAATGGAAATGCGAACGCCAGGCTTGTCGGAATGAGTCGCGTCTGGAGCGACCTCGACAAAGACGTGCCCTTTTTCAGTGAATTTAACCGCGTTGCTCGTCAGATTCAAAATGATCTGACGGACCCGTCCTTGATCGGCTACGTATCGACACGGTAGATCGGGGTCGTAGCGAAGAAGCATTTCAATGCCCTTCTCGTTGGCTTGAGGCGCGAGCAGTTCGACGGTTTCTTCAGCCGTTTGGCGGAGATCGAAGGGCAGGGGCTCGATGTCCAATTTGCCGGCTTCGATTTTGGAAAAATCGAGTATGTCGTTGATGATCGTCAGGAGGCCCTGGCCGCTATTGATGATGGCTCTGGCGTGTTCTCGATCGCTGTCGTCGAGATCGGAATCCATCAGCAGATTGGCGAATCCGATAACCCCATTCATTGGCGTGCGGATTTCGTGGGACATCGTGGCGAGGAAGTCGCTCTTGGCTTGGTTGGCTTTTTCGGCGGCCTCTCTCGATTTCTCGGCTTCGGCCAAGGCTTCTTCCGCTTCTTGCCGGGCCAGCTTGCGAAGCGTAATATCCTCTCGTATCGCTACATAGCGGTCGATGCGCCCCTTTGCATTGCGGAAGGGCGTAATCGTAGAGCTTACCCAGTAGAAGCTGCCGTCCTTCTTTCGGTTCTTGATGATGCCTTTCCACGTTTTGCCGTTGGCGAGCGCTTTGTACATATCGCCAAAAAACGATTTCGGATGATGGCCGGAATTTAGTATGTTGTGGTTTCCTCCTATGAGTTCGCTTGATTCGTATTGGCTCGTCTCGCACATGAGATCGTTCACATAGAGAATCTTCCCCGTGGTGTCGGCGATCGAGACGAGCGCGTGCTCATCGAGGGCCTTGGTTTGAGACCGGAGCTCGCGCACGGCTTTCTCGGCTTTACGTGTGCTCTCGTTAGCAATTTCCTCTTGTTGCCACAAATGGCGCGACATCTTGTGGCCGAATATCAACGCAATGGTGATGATCAACACGATCTCCCCGGCGAGATAGTATTCGACGCTAGAAAGGGCGATTGCTTTTTCCTCTTCCTCTTGCAGAGAGTCGCGCTGAATGTCCCGCACGTAGAAGATCAAGTCCACGATGCGTTTAGTCGTGAGCGATGCGGAGCGATCCATGGCCGCCATATTCGCGATGGCGAGTTCTGGGGTACCGTCTTCGAAACGCTCGAAAATGATTTGGGCCTGAGCGTCCAGCTCCCGAAAGGTATCCACGGATTGGTCGAGGCCCGAGAAAAGGGCGGCCGTCTGTTCTGGAGACGCGATGCTCTTGGCGAGATGGGAGCGGGTTTCCAAGAGCTTTTGCTTGAAGGCTTGGTCGGCTTCTTCCTTATGCTCGCGTTCCGTTGCGGGGTCGGTCGATTTGAAAACGTTGTTGCCAGGAGCGTTGGCCGCATTCACTAGACCGCTCAGTTCGACTAGATTGCTCACAGCCTGCGACCAATACTCGTTTTGATCGATGGTACTGCGGTACCGCTCGGTCAGCATGTGCGAAAACGCCAGGCTGATCGCGATTGTCAGGATGACGAATCCAGCCATTCCGTAATAAATCCAATTCCAGCGATTGCGACTTGTTAGACGTTCGCTCGAGGTCTCTAAATTGGGAGAAATGGAATCTGGTTTGGTGGCTTTCAATATGGTGTGGGATACCAGCTCTCTTTATCGCCGAGGATTTTTCGACCCGAAGCAATTGGGCGGGAACCTTGGCGCTTTAATAGGCGTTTTAAAAACTTTGCCGCAGATGGCGTCCAAATGCGGAGAATCGGGATACAGGGCGGTTGGGAGCCCTTGGGGTTTGCCGCGCCAATCGAAATCGCTAAGAAACGCGTATAGATGGGCAAGTTTTTTCCTTCCGAGCGATGGTATACTCTCCAACCCCAGGAATTCCTCTCCGGATTTCGAAGATAAATTCCTTTTTTTTAGATTTTCTATCAATAGATGGCACGAGAAGAAGAGCAATTCGAACGCATTGAAACGCGCGTCTGCGGCGGATCCCGGGAAGCGGCTGTAATTGTCGCCAGCGAGATTGCGGCGCTAATCCAGAAACGAGCGTCCGAAGGGCGTAATGCGGTATTGGGTCTCGCGACCGGGTCGACGCCTGTTCCGGTTTATCGGGAGCTTGTCCGGCGCCATAAAGAGGAAGGTCTCAGTTTCCGGAATGTGATTACGTTTAACTTGGACGAGTATTACGGTTTGTCCGACGAACATCCGGAGAGCTATCACCAGTTCATGTGGGAACGGCTTTTCAAGCATGTCGATATCCCCAGGGAAAACGTGAATGTACCGTCCGGCACGGTCGATCGCGGCGATGTTTACGCGTATTGCGAATCCTACGACAAGGCAATCGACGAGGCAGGGGGCTTGGACTACCAGATTCTCGGGATCGGCCGCACGGGTCACATCGGATTCAACGAGCCAGGTTCGACTCGGGATTCCAAAACGCGCTTGGTGACCCTGGATCCGTTGACGCGGGCGGATGCGGCCCGCGACTTCCTCGGCGAGGCGAACGTACCGCTCTACGCGATTACGATGGGCGTCGGCACCATTTTGAAAGCGCGCAAGCTGGTCTTGATGGCTTGGGGACAGTCGAAAGCGGGGGTCGTTCGCGAGGCGGTAGAAGGCAAGCCGAACGAGAACCTGCCAGCGAGCCTTTTGCAGGGCCATGGGGATACTCGTTTCTTTATCGATCCGACCGCCTCGGGGGAGTTGACTCGATTTCGGCTGCCTTGGCTAGTCGGTTCGGTCGATTGGACGCCGCGCCTGATTCGGAAAGCGGTGCTTTGGCTTTCCAGCGTAGCGAGCAAACCAATACTCAAGCTACAGGATTCGGATTACAACGAGCACGGGCTGGGCGAATTGCTTATCGAAGCAGGTCCCGCATACGATTTGAACATCGCCGTTTTCAATCAAACGCAGCGCACGATAACCGGCTGGCCAGGGGGCAAGCCGAACGCGGACGACAGCAACCGGCCCGAGCGGGCGGCGCCGTTTCCAAAGCGAGCGCTCGTGCTCGGATCGGAGCCGCATGAGGATATCCTTTGCATGGGCGGGGCCATTCATCGGCTCGAGAATCAAGGATCGGAGGTAACGCTGGCCTACTTGACTTCAGGCAATTTGGCGGTGCCCGACAATCTGGCTCAGCAAACCTTGGCCCTCATGAGCGAATTGGAGCGGGAGATGAATTTTAGCCAGGGAGAAGGGCTCAGTCTCGGCAGATTCGCGGATGTCATTCTGAAAGGCATCGAATCGAAGAGCGCCGAGGATAACGATTCCGATGAGGTCCGGCGCATAAAGGGCTTGGTGCGACGCAATGAAGCCCGCGATGCGGCTCGTATCTTAAAAATGGATCGAGAGGCCCAGATATTTCTCGATATGCCCTTTTACGAAAAGGGTCGCTATCGAAACTTCGTTACGAGCGAGGAAGATGTAGAGGCATTGGTTTCCTTGCTGGATAAAATCAAGCCGCACCAAATCTATGTGAGCGGGGGCCTGGCCGATCCGGGATCGGTTTCTGGCGTGTGCTATCGCATCTTTCGGGAAGCGATGGATCGCCTTCGCGAAGCGGATTGGATCGGCGATTGTCGCGTGTGGAGCTACCGTGGAGTCGGTCAAGAGTGGCCCCTTAACGAAATCGATATGGCGGTGCCTCTCAGCCCGGGCGAACTCGTCTCCAAAATCGAAGCGAGTTTCCAATATCGGTCGCAGCGCAGTCAATTTCCGTTTCGGGCGGCGAGCCACCGCGAGATCTGGCAGCAGACGGACGAGATCAATCGCTCGACTGCGGCGGCGTACGATGACGTGGGTATGGCGGAATACGAGGCGATCGAGGCATTCAAGGAAATCGAGCTTGAGGCATTGCTAAACTCGTAGGAAATCAGCAGGATCAGGTTATGTCGCTACTAGCCAAGCCGGGATCGGACATTTGGATACGCGGTGAGCAGTCGCTCGACGATGCGCTGGGCCGGACGACGCATCTGGCGATTGGGGCGCACCAGGACGATCTCGAATTCATGGCATTCGAGGGAATCGCGGCCTGCTACGACCGGGAAGACCGCTGGTTCACGGGCGTTACGGTGACCGATGGAAGGGGCAGCTCGCGTGTCGGGCCCTATGCCGATTTCTCCGACGAGCAGATGCGGGAGAAACGGCGCGAGGAACAGCGCGAAGCGGCGGCGATTGGACGCTACGCAGCCCAGTTTCAACTCGATTACTCGAGCGCGGAAGCGAAGCGCGATGGGCGCCCCTCCGTGACGGAGGACCTGGTTGCGTTGCTAGAGCGCATGCGTCCTCAAGCGGTATACCTGCATCAACCTGCGGACAAGCACGACAGCCATGTTGCCGTGCTATCGTGTTGCATCGAGGCCTTGCGCAGGGTCGCGTCGCAGTGGATCCCGGATCGGGTGATCGGCTGCGAAGTTTGGAGAGGCCTGGACTGGCTCGCGGATTCGGACAAGGTCGCCATGGATTGCGGGGCGTATCCCGAGCTGGCCCAGCGGTTGGCAGAGGTATTCGATTCGCAGATCGCGGGAGGAAAGCGATACGATTTGGCGACTTTGGGCAGGCAGCGCGCCAATGCGACCTTCTTCGATTCCCATGGATCGGATCAATATGAACTAGTTGCCTGGGGAATGGATTTGAAGCCTTTGATCGAGGATGCGAATTTGACCATGGAGGCCTTTGTCGCTTCCAAGGCGCAAGCATTGCTCGATGACGTGAAAGAACGAACCCGTCGATTTTCATAATGGAAGAGAATAGCGAACAACTGAAGGGCATCCTCGTGGGGTGCGGATTTATGGGCGGCATGCATGCCCAGATATACACGCAATTGGCCGATGTGGCAATCGTCGCTGCCGTAGATCGAAGAATAGCGGAGTCGGAAGAGAAACTATCCAAGCTCGGATGCCCCGCTCCGGTGTACGCGACCCTGAGCGAAGCGCTTGGCGCGGTGGATTGCGACTTCGTGGACGTCTGCCTGCCAACTCACTTGCACCGAGATGCGGCGATCGAAGTGATCGAAGCGGGCAAGAATCTGTTTTGCGAGAAGCCCTTGGCCCGCTCGGTCGAGGAAGCGGATGATATCCTGGAAGCAGCCGCGCGTCGAGGCACGCTGGCCCAAGTAGGGCAATGCCTGCGTTTCTGGCCTGAGTACATGCGCTTGATGGAATACCAAAAGAGCGGCGAAGGGGGCAGGTTGCTCAGCTTGAATCTCGTTCGTCGCGCCGCTCGTCCCACCTTTGGAGTGGATGATTGGTTCAGCGATGAGGCTCAATCGGGCGGAGCGGCCTTGGATCTGCATATTCACGATACCGATATCGTAGTGGCTCTTTTGGGACAGCCGAATAAGGTGACGAGCCGGGTCACGCGCGATGACAGTGGGCCTGCTCACATTTTCAGTGTGATGGACTACGATGGGCTGACCGTTGTGAACGAGGGCGGTTGGAATTATCCAGCCAAATGGGGTTTTCAGATGGCCTATCAAGCCGTTTACGAGAAGGCGGTGCTCGACTACGATTCGAGCAACGATAAGGGGCTCATGATTTGCGAAGGAGAAAGCGAGCCGCGCGCCTTGGACGTGCAGAAAATCGATGCCGGCCAATCCCAGAGCGGCGAGGGCAATGTGTCGGATCTCGGTGGATACTGGAATGAGTTGAAGTATTATACGGATTGCTTGAAAGCGGGCAAAGCGCCTGAGATCGCCACCTTGCAGGATGCTCGGGATAGCCTGGCCTTGACCTTGAAGGAAATAGAGCTGGGGGATCGGGCCTAGGGAAGGGCGGTTCGTTTAGGCGCAACGAAAAAATTTGGAGGATCGAGCCGATCCTCCCTACCTGAAGAATTCGAACTCAATACCTCATGAAAAAATCGATTAGCATATGGTCGTTCTACGGCGACTGGACGTTGCAAGAGAAAATGAAGCTGGCAAAGGATGCCGGCTTCTCGGGAATCGAGCTGGATGTCAGCGGCGACGGTCCGATCAATTTGGATAGCAGCGATTCCGATATCGATGCGGTGGGTCGGTTGGCGGCCGATGAAGGGCTCGTCTTGAGCGGACTGGCTACGGGCATGTACTGGGAGTTCAACCCGGCGAGCGAGGATGCGGATACGCGGGCGAATGCGAAGCGCGTGCTGGAAACCCAGCTGCGGGCCGCGTCGCGTTTGGGCATCGATGCGGTCTTGGTCGTCCCTGGATCGGTAGGGGCGGATTTCATACCCGACTGCGAGGAACTGTCCTACGATGCGGTTTGGGAGCGGGCGACCGCGTTTGTGAGCGAATCCTTGCCGCTGGCCAAGGAACTCGGGGTAACGATCTGCATCGAAAACGTCTGGAACAAGTTTCTGCTCAGTCCGCGTGAAATGGCTCAGTTCATCGATCAATTCGGGGACCCCCGCGTGGGAAGCTACTTCGACGTCGGCAATGTCCTGGCCAACGGCTATCCGGAGCATTGGATATCGATGCTAGGCGATCGAATCGCTCGCGTGCATGTGAAGGATTACCGAAGAGCAGTCGGCTCGGTCGATGGGTTCGTGGACCTGCTTTCGGGCGACGTGAATTGGCCAGCGGTAGTTCAAGCCTTGAAAGGAATTGAATACGATGGTTGGGTCGCCGCGGAGATGATTCCTCCCGTGCCTTTCTACAAGCACGCCCCTGAAACCCTCATCCATAACACCTCGCTGGCGATGGACAGCATCCTCGCCCTCTAGCTATTCCGCGCTATCCTCCTTTCCTTTCCCACCCGATATGCAACTCGCAACTCTCGACTGGATACTCATTGGCGTTTACTTTTTTGCCGTTCTACTGATCGGCGTTGTCGTGGCCAAAGTGGCCAGCAAGAACACCGGCGAGTTCTTTCTCGGCGGTCGCGGTATGCCCTGGTGGCTGCTCGGCTTTTCGATGGTTGCGACGACCTTTTCCACGGATACGCCGAATTTGGTGACGGATATCGTTCGCCAAAATGGGGTCGCGGGCAATTGGGTTTGGTGGGCCTTTCTCATTACCGGGATGGTGACGGTGTTTCTCTACGCGAAACTCTGGCGTCGCACGGAAGTGCTCACCGACATCGAATTCTACGAGATTCGGTACAGTGGCAAAAGCGCCGCGTTCCTGAGAGGCTTTCGGGCGCTCTATCTCGGGGTGTTCTTCAATATCATGATCATGGCCTCGGTATCATTGGCGGCGATCAAGATTGGAGGGGTCATGCTCGGCTTGAGTCCGCTGCAATGCATTCTCGGGGCATCCATCGTAACGGTGATCTTCTCTTCTCTCGGCGGATTTAGAGGGGTTGTATTCACGGATTTTCTATTGTTCATCATGGCCATGGTGGGTTCCATCGCGGCGGCTTATTTCGCTCTGGGGCACGCGGACATTGGATCGCTCAAGGCCCTCTTCGCTCATCCAAATGTCTCTGACAAGCTGACCTTCCTGCCGCCGGTCGAATGGGACGCATCGGGATCGCTCACGGATGCGAATATGGACTTGTGGATGACGTTGATTGTAATCCCGCTGGTCGTTCAATGGTGGAGCGTTTGGTATCCGGGAGCCGAGCCTGGTGGGGGCGGCTACGTGGCCCAACGCATGTTGGCGGCGAAGGACGAACGGCATGCGACGGGAGCCGTGCTCTTTTTCAATTTCGCTCATTACGGCCTGCGACCGTGGCCGTGGATCATCGTAGCGCTGGCTTCGCTTGTCGTATTCCCGACCCTGGAGAGCATCCAGGTGGCATTTCCGAAAGTGGACCCGAGCGTACTCGGACATGATCTGGCCTATCCGGCCATGCTGACTTTCTTGCCCACGGGCTGGTTGGGCTTGGTGCTGGCGTCCTTGATCGCCGCATACATGTCGACGATTTCGACGCATTTGAATTGGGGTTCTTCCTATGTCGTTAACGACTTCTATAAGCGCTTCGTCAAGAAGAAGGCTTCGAGCAAGGAACAGGTGCTGGTGGGACGTATTGCGACGGCGTCGATGATGGTGGTCGCAGGTTGGCTGGCCCTTCAGCTGCAAAGCGCCTTGGATACATTCCAGATTCTATTGCAAGTCGGAGCGGGAACGGGATTGCTATTCATCCTCCGCTGGTTCTGGTGGCGCATCAATGCGTTCAGCGAATTGGCCGCGTTGATTTCCTCGTTCGGTTTGGCGGTTCTGTTCAAGACCGTCGACCCGGGCTGGGCTTGGTGGATGGAGCTAATCATTTCGATCGGATTGACGACCTTGATCTGGCTAACGGTCACCTTGCTCACCCCGCCCTGCGACAAGGCTACCTTGCTTCGGTTCTACAAGCGCGCGCGACCGGGTGGCAATGGATGGGGGCCGGTGCGCGAGCACTCGAAGGACTTCTTGCCGCGGAATGATTCGCTGGCCCCGCAAATCGGTCAGGCGATCATGGGCATTATCGGAGTTTACGGATTCCTGTTTGGAATCGGAAAGCTGATCTACGGAGAGACGCTTTGGGGGATCGTCTTGTTGGCCGTGGGAGTCGGGCTTGGCCTTAAGCTGGTCTTGTCGAAAGCGCTCGTTGCGAAGCGCTAGTTTGAATGGAGAGTACGAATATGAAAAAGGAACAGGAGTCGCGGAGGAATTTCGTTAAGGCCGTTGGAGCGGTTGGAGTAGGTGTCGTTGCGGGATGCGCGGTCGCCGATAAGGCGGGAAACCTCGTGCCCTCCAGAAGAGAAGGCGCGAAGTACATGGGAGATTTCGCCGCTCCGAAGATCGATACGGTTCGAGTGGCCGTCATTGGAGTCGGCGCTCGCGGTTCGGGACATTGCCGTCAACTGGCGGAGATCGAGGGAACGGAAGTCGTGGCCATCTCGGATTTATACGAGGATTTGATCCAGCGCTCGGTCGACAATTGCCTGGAAGCGGGCAAGGGGCTTCGTCACCAGGACATTAAGCGGTATCATGAAAACGGCGACAGCTGGAAAAAGATGCTGCAGGAGGTCAAGCCTGATATGGTCGTGATCGCTACGCCCTGGAAGCTTCATGCGCCGATGGCGATCGAAGCCATGAAGGGAGGCGCCCATGCATTCGTTGAGGTGCCTTTGGGGCTGACCAATGAAGAGCTTTGGGAAATCGTCGACACGTCGGAGCAAACCGGGCGGCATTGCATGATGATGGAGAACGTGAACTACGGTCGCGACGAACTGCTCTATCTCAACTTATGTCGCCAAGGATTGATAGGCGAACTCTTGCATGCGGAAGCGGCCTACATTCACGAATTGCGGGGGCAGATGAAGCAAGTGGAACGGGGTACTGGTTCATGGCGGACCTACCACTACGCGAGTACCGATGGGAACTTGTACTCCACCCATGGATTGGGTCCTGTCGCCCAGTATATGAACTTGGGAAGAGGCGACGATACCTTCGGCCGATTGGTCTCATTCTCGTCTCCAGGCCGAGGCCGCAATCTGTATGCCAAGGCGAACTTTCCGGCAGACCACAAGTGGAACGCGATGGATTTCAAGGGTGGGGATATCAATACCTCTTTGATCAAGACGCAATTGGGTCGCACGGTGATGGTTCAATGGGATGAGACAAGCCCCCGACCGTACTCGCGGCACAATTTGATCCAGGGCACTAAAGGCACCCTTGCGGGCTTTCCAAGCCGCGTGGCTTTGGAGGGGGGAGTGGAAGGCGCTACGGAGGATCATCACCGTTGGGCGCAAGGCGAAGGGCTCGATCGACTTTATGCGAAATACGATCATCCGTTGTGGACGCGCCTGGGCGAACTAGCCAAGAAGATGGGCGGTCACGGTGGGATGGATTTCATCATGCGCTATCGCATGGTGGAGTGCCTGCGATTGGGTCAGCCCTTGGATCAGAACGTATACGAAGGGGCGTTTTGGAGCGCCGTGACTCCGCTAAGCGTGGCCTCGGTGGCTCAGGATGGAGCGCCGCAGGATTTTCCGGATTTCACGCGCGGCGAATGGAAGAACACCGATCCGCTGGGCATCGTGGGGTAATGGTGAATGGTGAGTGGGGAAGTCGTTTAGGGCTTTGCAGGCATTCTTTAATAATATGAAAGCGTTTCTATCTTTGTTTTTTTCTGCGGTTTTGTCGACCGCTGCCCTCGCAGCGGAGAAGCCGAATATCGTTTACATTCTCGCCGACGATCTCGGCTACGGCGAATTGGGCTGCTATGGGCAGACCAAGATCGAAACGCCGCACATCGATGCTTTGGCGGAAAATGGAATTCGTTTTTCGCAACACTACTCGGGCTCGCCGGTGTGCGCTCCATCGCGTTGCGTGCTGTTGACGGGCAAGCATACGGGCCATGCTTACATTCGCGGAAACGACGAATGGGGCGAACGGGGCGATACCTGGAATTTCGCGGCGGCGGTCGACGATCCGAATTTGGAAGGGCAGCGTCCGCTGCCGGCGGGGACCGATACAATCGGATCCGTGTTGCAATCGGTTGGATACAAAACCGCCCTCGTCGGCAAGTGGGGACTGGGCGCGCCGCTCACGGATAGCGTTCCCACGAACCGAGGCTTCGATTTCTTCTATGGCTACAACTGCCAGCGACAGGCTCACACGTTCTACCCGAGGCATCTTTGGCGGAACGAAGAGAAACATTGGCTGGACAACGAGCTGGTCGTTCCGGGTACGAAGTTACCTGAGGGCGCCGACCCTCATGATCCAGCAAGCTATTCCAAGTATCTGTTGAACGATTACACGCCTGATTTAATGTTGGACGAAGCGCTTGGGTTCGTTCGGAAAAACAAGGGAGGCCCCTTCTTTCTTTACTTCGCTTCTCCCATACCGCACGTGCCCCTCCAGGCTCCCGAGCTATGGGTGGAACACTATCGGGAGAAGTTCGGCCCGGAGGAGCCTTACCTGGGCGATCAAGGCTATTTTCCGAATCGAACTCCTCGAGCCACCTATGCAGCCATGGTTAGCTATCTCGACGAGCAAGTCGGGGCGATCGTAGCGGAGTTGAAGGAGCTGGGCCTATACGAGAATACCTTGATATTGTTTTCGAGCGACAATGGACCAACCTACAACGGAGGGAGCGATTCCGCTTTCTTCGATAGCGCGGCGCCGTTTAGGAGCGAACGCGGGTGGGCCAAAGGGTATTCGACGGAAGGCGGCATCCGAGTGCCTATGATCGCCAGCTGGGAAGGGCGCATTGACGGCGGGTGGACGACGCAGCACCTGTCCGCGTTCTGGGATGTGCTTCCTACCTTGTGCGAGGTTTCGGGAGCCGTAGTTCCTCCTGGAGTGGATGGGCTTAGCTTCGCTCCGACCTTGTTAGGCGAATCCCAGCCGAAGCATGAATTCCTGTATTGGGAATTTCCCTCCTATCAAGGTCAGCAAGCGGTTCGCATGGGGGATTGGAAGGCCCTGCGACGCGATATTTTCAAAGGCAACAAGACGCTCGAGCTCTATAACTTGAAGACCGATCCTCGAGAGCAATTCAATATCGCCAAAGAGAATCCGGAAGTGATCGCGAAGATCGAAGCGATCATGGAGCGGGAGCATACGCCTGCCGAATTGGAGAAATTCCGAATTAAGGAGCTCGGTGACTGATTTCCCCATGTCGCGTGGAAACTCGCCCCAAGGGGATTAAGCGCTGGGTTGCGGAGACAGTTTCAGCCGGGATCCCTCCCTACTGCGTGCGGATTTATTGTAGCGGCTTCGCCAGGCGGGCTCATTTCGAGAAGCGGACGTCGCCCTGGAGCCAACCAATCGTGGCATATTGGCGCGTTTCTTCCCCGTGCCGTTCGCTTATTCCTTGAGGATGCGTTTTTCTATACTCCTGGCGCTTTCGGCCTTCTCCAGTCTTGTTCCGTTGGCATTCGCTGCGAATACGGCGCTGATCCCCATTCCGCATCATGAAAAAGTATGGGACAACAAAGGCGGCGAAACGTGGACTGGGCGGCACGTAGCGATCAAGTCGGAGGCGGCGAAAGGCAAAGCGGCACTGATATTCATAGGCGATTCGATAACCCATGGATGGGAGCCGACAGGCAAGCGACTCCCAATTGTCGAAACTCGCTCCTGGCGAATTTAGGTTCGATGGAGCTGGCAGGATCGAGGGGTCCAATTTGAGGATTCGTCTAGGCGAATGGGTGAGCTTGGAAATCGAATGGTCTTACGATCAGCGTCGATTGGAGATTACGCTCGATGGCGAATCCGATTTCATCCCCTTTGCCGTCGATCCAGACCTTTCCCGCGGCTTTAGCTACCTTCACCTTCAAAGCGTGGATACGATCGATGCGCGTGGCTTTTTTGCTTGGACCGGTCTCAGTCGAGGTGGACTGAGCTGGCTATTGCGGCTTTCAGGCCTTTCTTCGTTTATTGCGGCAACTGTAGTTGACGAATAAGGACGGAACAATAGGGAGCCCATCTTGGCTCAGGACCCGTATTGACTCGGCTGCTTCTCGAATGGCGGAGGCATTCGGCTCCTCGAAAGCGAGGCGTATTAGGGAGGTTGCCAGCGCGAGGCTGTGATGGATTTCTCGTTTCAAGGAGAGGCTTCTTTGGTGCCTAATCGGCGCAATCGTTACGAATAGGTTTCACTGGCGCTACGTTTCCGAAACGCGGAGGCTCGCCGATTGACATCGCATTTGGAGCGTGTCGTGAAAGGGGAAGACGTCTGTAAAGACGTCGCTAAACAAACAACCAGACTTATGAATACATCATTCAAACGCCTACTTTGCGCTCTTTTGGCAACGATTGCCGGCTCCCTGAGCTGCGCAGCTCAATCGATATCGGGCATTGTAAAATCCGAAGAAGATGGACGCCCTCTAGCGGGAGCGATCGTAAACGTAGCCGGAACGGCGATACAAACGACGACGAACGACCAAGGGCGTTTCTACGTTTCGAATCTGACTCCGGGACAGGTGACCGTGCAGGTTTCCTACTTCGGCTATGGAGACGGGAGCGCCAGCGTTTCGGTCGTGTCTGGGCAAATTCACGCTATGGAAGTCGAGTTGGGAGGCGAAGCCTACGACTTGGATCCGCTTGTAGTTAGCGGCGGAAAATTGGGCCAGGCCAAAGCTTTGAATATCCAGCGCAGTTCGAATGGTCTGGCCAACATCGTAGCGGCGGACGCGTTCGGCAACTTCCCGGACGAAAATGCTGCGGAAGCGCTTCAGCGTATGCCAGGCGTATCTATCGAGCGCGATCAGGGCGAAGGACGCTATGTGGTTGTAAGAGGTATCGATCCCGATTTGAACAGTTTCTCCATGGATGGCGTAACCCTGCCGGCGCCGGAAAGCGAATCCCGCAAGGTTGCCTTGGACGTTATTCCAACGGAGATCCTCGAAAGGCTGGAAGTGCGCAAGACGATCACTCCGGATATGGATGGCGATGCGATTGGCGGTAGCGTGAATTTGAAGACTGTGAGCCCCTTCGACAAGGGAGGCCGCTACGCTTCCATCAAAACCCAATTCCTCTATAATGATCTCGTGGATGCGTTTTCGCCGATGGTGAGCGTCGCCTATGGCGATCTGTTTGGCGACCGGAATGACATGGGCCTGATCGTGGCAGCCAGCTATCAGGAGCGCGAATTCGGTTCGGACAATATCGAAGTAGACGGACCTTGGGGCGAGGAAGAAGCGGAAGACGGCAGCGAGGCCTTCTTCGCTCCGGAGATCGAATTTCGCGAGTACGAGGTAACCCGCGAGCGCAAGGCGATCAGCTTGAATTTCGAGCGTCAATTGAACGAATCTTCGAGTTTCTATCTACGCGGTACGCACAACTATTTCAGCGATCAGGAGTTTCGCTCGCGTACGGAAATGAAGCTTGAAGATGGCGAATTGCAGTCGATCACCGATACGACCGCAGTCGTTACGGATATCGAAGAAACGGATCGCGACCTGAAGAATCGCTTCGAGGAGCAAGAAATCTTCATTCTGTCCGCAGGCGGCGAAGCGGTCAGCAATGAGTGGACATTTGGATACGGAGTCGCCGTCTCCCATGCCGAGGAAAACGAACCGAATCGCTTGGACATCGATTTTCGCAGCGAAGCGCTCTACGATGCTAGTTACGATTTCTCGAATCCATTCCAGCCGATTCTCACGGTCGACAACTCCGCGAGCGTGTTCGATGGTTCGAATTTCGAGTTCGATGAAGGCGTAGTGGAAAATAACATCGCCGAAGAAGAGGAGACGACCGTTCACTTCGACGCGCGGCGCAATCTGTTATTTGGCGACAGCGCGGGCTTCGTGAAGTTCGGCGCCAAGTTTCGGGCCAAGGAAAAGACGGTCGACAATCGTGTGGATATATACAGCAACGATTCCAGTTCTACCTCGCTGGCAGACGTAGCGAAAACCGATTCGCGCTACCCTTACTTCCGAGGACCCGCAAATTACCTCAAGGCGGACCCCGCCTTGACGCGCTCGTTCTTCGAGGGGTCCATGAACGAGTTCGAATTCGAAGACGAGGATTCCTTGATCGATTCCGCGGCTGCTGACTATGTCTCCGAAGAAGATGTGATGGCTCTCTACGGCATGGCGGAGTCGAATATCAACGATTGGACGGTGACCGGTGGCGTTCGCTATGAGGAAACTGACTTCAATACGACGGGCAACGATGTCATCTTCATCGAAGTCTTGGACGACGAAGGGGAGCCCGATGACGAATTCGATCGCATAGAGTCGCTTACCTTCGACAAGACCTACGATAATGTTTTGGCGATGCTCGCCGGTCGCTACGATGTATCCGATAGCGGGATCTTGCGTCTTTCCTGGACCAATACGATCGCTCGTCCCAAATTCGGAGAATCGGCCTATCGCCGCGAATCGAATTTCGCGGATGAGGAAATCGTAAGCGGCAATCCGGACTTGGATCCCTACGAAGCGATGAACTTCGATATTTCCTACGAGCACTACTTCGATGGTTTGGGCAATGTAGGGGTGGCCGTTTTCCACAAGGACATCGATTCCTTCATCTTCGAAGAAACGGAGACGGTGGTGATCGACGGCGATTCGATTGATCTCATTCGTCCACTCAACGGGGACAGCGCTTCAATTTCAGGGGTCGAGCTTAGCTGGCAACAGGATCTGGGCCAGTACGCTCCTAGCCTCGAAGGCTTTGGAATTTACAGCAACTTGACCCTGACCAGTAGCGATTCGACGACGGAAGCGCGTTCGGGCGAAGACATTCCCTTCCTCAAGCAATCCGATGCGATTGCGAACCTCGCCTTCACCTACGAGAACGAGTCGATCTTGCTTCGTCTCGCGGGAACCTACCGCAGCGAGTATCTCGACGCGATTGGCGGCGATTCGAGCGAAGACGAATACGTCGATTCGCATTTTCAGATCGATGCCAAGGCGGTCTATAAGATCAATCCGCACACCTCCTTCTTCCTGGAAGCAATCAATTTGAATGACGAGCCCTTCCAAGCGTACTACGGCGTTCCGACGCGGATGCGTCAATTCGAGGCGTATTCTTGGTCGAGCAAGATCGGTTTCAAGTGGGTCTACTAGGAAACGCGACCATCAGGAAAACCGAAATGCGGATGCGTCTATTGGTATTCGTTATCGCTCTCGCGACCTGCGGGCCTCTGCCTGGCGGCGAGAGCGACGTCGCTTTGGTCGAGGAAGTATTCTTCACCTCGCGGCGACATGTAGAAAATATCGATTCCACTACCGTCTGGCATGGACCGGATGGGGAGCGCTGGCTGATTAGCTCAGGCAAGGCATCGCACAGCTTGCTGGTAGAAGATGCCCTGAATGGCGGTTTTATCCGCCGCGTAGGAGGACTGGGTCAGCAATTGGGGCAATTCAACCGTCCCAATGGCGTTTGGGTAGCTAACGACTACCTGTTCGTAGTTGAACGAGACAATCGCCGCGTACAAGTCCTCTCTTTGCCGACCTTCACCGCGGTCGGCTCCCTGGGAGAAACGGAGTTGACCAATCCCTATGGGATCTATGTGCGTTCGCTCGGAAAGAGCGAGTACAGCGTGTATGTGACTGATAACTACGAAACTTCCGATGAGGAAATCCCGACGGATTTGGAATTGGGGAATCGCATTGTCCACTACTCTGTAGAGTTGGAAGGCCTAAGCGACGGTACCATGGACTTCGATTTAGTAGGGCGGTTTGGCGAGACTCAAGGCGAAGGCGCCCTGCGGATCGTCGAATCGATTTATGGAGATCCGGAGAACGAAAGGCTTCTGATCGCGGAAGAAGACAACGAGCATGCCACCAGCGGATTCAAGGTGTACGGGTTCGATGAGCGTTTCAAGGAGACGATTCTCGCGCGTGGTTCCATCAAAGGGCAGAGCGAGGGAATCGCTCTCGTTCGCCGGGAGAGCGGCGAGGGCTATTGGATCCTCACCGATCAGGGCATGATCGAGAATCGATTCCATGTATTCGATCGCCGGAGTCTGGATTACAAGGGGGCCTTTGAAGGCCGTTATACCCTGAACACCGACGGCGTTTGGTTCGATGGAACGGTATCCGATCGCTATCCGGAAGGCGTTTTCTACGCGGTACACAACGACGGCAATGTGGGGGCGTTCGACTGGGTTGAGATCAAGGCGGCTTTGGGGATCCGATAAGCGGCCGTTGCTTTTACCTGTACTTCCCCATGGCTTTGCGGCACATGAGGGAATGCGTTGTTCACGTCTCGTCGATTCTATATTCGGGCGGAGTGGCCTATCCGAATCGCTTGTTATCCTGGGCCTTGCATTGACGCCACTGGCAAACGGGGCGGACAAGACGAATGTTCTGTTCATCATGGCCGATGACTTGAACTGCGACATGGGCGTGTATGGGCATCCATTGGCGCAGACGCCCCACCTCGATCGCTTGGCGGAGCAAGGCGTTCTTTTCGAAAACGCCTATTGCAACTTCCCGCTCTGCGGTCCCTCGCGGGCGAGTTTCATGACGGGATTGTATCCGGAGCAAAATGGGGTGACGGTGTTGCGGCGGCTATTTCGCCACTACGTCCCCGATGCGATAACGCTCTCTCAGCACTTTCGAAGCAATGGCTACGGCGTGGCTCGAGTGGGCAAGATCTATCACTATGACAACCCACGAGGGATTGGGACGGATGGACATGACGATCCGCTCTCATGG
The DNA here is from genome assembly GCA_965655705.1 of Candidatus Pelagisphaera sp. Classification (GTDB taxonomy): domain Bacteria; phylum Verrucomicrobiota; class Verrucomicrobiia; order Opitutales; family Opitutaceae; genus Pelagisphaera. Next base: position 221,641 of record CBFHHM010000004.1, on the reverse strand, counting down.
GATGAGCGGATCAATCCGCGTGGTAGGGACAAGGAGGAAGAGGACCAGATTTTCTCGCTTCGGCCAGGCAGCTTCGGAGCGACGCTCAGCTGGCTGGCGGCGGACGGAAGCGACGAGGAGCAGACGGATGGGATCGTGGCCACAGAGGGGGTCAAGATGCTCGAACGATACGCGAGCGAGGGGACGCCTTTCTTTCTCGCCGTCGGCTTCTACAAGCCGCACACGCCTTACGTAGCGCCTAAGAAATATTTCGATCTATACGATCTCGACGATATCGTCGTGCCGGAGGTCCCTGAGGGCTATTGGGAGGGCCTTCCGGAGCCGGCTCGGAAGTCGGTGACCGCGTTCAAGAACCAAATCGATTTGCCGGAGGAAACCGCTCGCCAGGCGATTCATGCGTACTATGCGACCATATCTTTCCTCGATGCTCAGATCGGACGTTTGCTGGACGCATTGGATCGATCGGGGCTTCGGGAGAACACCATCGTGCTTTTCAGCTCGGACCATGGCTATCACATGGGAGAGCACGGACACTATCAGAAGAATACGCTTTTCGAGAATGCCGATCGCGTACCTTTAATTGTATCCGCGCCAGGAATGCGTAACGGAAGAAAAACCGAGGCCTTTGCGGAGATGATCGACTTCTATCGCACGTTAAGCGATCTAGCGGGGATTAGCGCCCCTCCGCAATACGTGCAGGGCAAGAGCTTGAAACCCGTTTTGCGTGGCTCTGCGAAGGGGCCGAGGCGCAATGCGTTTACGCAACTGGCGAATGGATACACGCTGCGGTCCGATGGCTATCGCTATACGGAGTGGAAGATCGATGACCCCCATCGTGTTGAGCTTTACGATCGGGAAACGGATCCGCAAGAACTGGTGAACTTGGCGGGCGATCCGAGATACCGCAGTGTGGCCAAGCGTTTGAGCAAGGCCCTGGCCAAGAGGGTAGCCGAGGCGACGGCGCCTGCAAAAGGGCTCGATTTTACGCCTCCCCGACCGGGTGACAAAGGGATCCAGAAGACCTACGAATAGGCCGATCGCTACCTGACCCGCGATTGATCCCACATTTCGGTTTTCAATTCGAACGGGGCCTTCGGGCCCAGCCAAATTGAGAAGTAGATTCGGTGGAAATCCTCGCCGGGTATGCGATGTTTCAACTCGCCGTTGCGCAGCAAAGAAGTGCCTATGCCTGGCTCGTATCGCAGGGTGTAGCGATCCCCTGGCCCGACATCGCTATACGAGTCGTTGAGAGCTCGTATGCGTTCGTCGATGGTCTTGAGTTCCTGGGGAGATGCGTTGCGACGGAGGATTTTAGCGGCCGCTTCGATCAACGTTTCGCATGGAATCTTTCGAGCGTATTGAAATTCCAATTCCTTGGAAAATTCTCCGAGCGGGTCTATGGCTTGCTCGGGCTCGGGGGCTCGGAAAGTCGCATCGAATACAGGGATAAGACCGAAGTGTCGGTATTGAATGACCCCCACGTTAGCGAGATCCGATTGGTTGGCCGAGCAAAAGGTCGCGAAGAGCAGTCCGGCTAGGAAGAGAGCTGAACGTTTCATGTCGCTCATCCGTTTTCTCGAGCCGGGGCGATGATACCCAGTTTGCCGAGGGCCCAAATGGCTGGATATCCGAGGTCGAGCTCGTACCACCGAGTAGCGAAGTTCAAGCGGTTCGGGTACTTGTGGTGATTGTTTTGGAAGGTTTCTCCGACGAAAATCAAATCCCACAAGAACGTGTTCTTCGAACGATCGTTCGTATCGTAGTTCCGATAGCCGTACTTATGTCCGCACCAGTTGACGAAGGCGCCGTGTATGGGACCCATGAGGAAGTGGATCGGAAGGAGGGCGAAAAACCAGGGGGAAGGAGCGAAGAGGTAATAGAAGGATGCGTAGGCGATGCAAAAGCCGATGCGAACCGAGTGCGAGTTGCCTATGCGATCCAAGGTTTTCCAAGTAGGAAGGTTCTCGATATAGGGTGAACTGGATACCCGTTTCCCGTTTTTGAATTCGAGATAAACGCGCCCCGTATTGACCATCATCGATATGACGTCCTTCAGGAAATGGGGCGAGTGAGGGTCTTCTTCGGTATCGCTGTGCTTGTGATGCTCCAAGTGGAGTTGGGCGTAGGATTTAGGGTGCAAAAAGGAAGAACCCTGAGCCAGGAAGGTGAACAGGTAGAAGAAGCGTTCCCAGAATGGACTCATGCGGAACATCCGGTGAGCCATGTAGCGATGCAGAAAGAAACTCTGGGCGAAGACGCTGGCGTACCAATGCAGTATGAAAAACGCTAGAATGAGGACCATGGCGCGTGTCTCGTGTGCGTTTCCGGATTACGAACGCTTCTGAAAACGATAGTGGGAAACTCCCCATTCGCTACCGTTTTTGTATCCAAACAACTCGGCGCAGGCGAGGAAGAACAAACGCCATCGCCACATCCACTGTTTGCTTTGTTCCGCTCCGTAGGTCTCGTCGAAGAGCTTCTTGACGGCGTCTTCGTTTCGATTGAGGTTTTCCAGCCACGCATTGGCGGTCTTTTCGTAGTGAGTCCCGTCTAGGACCCAGGACGTTTCCTGCTTCAAGTGTCCATCGAAGCTGGGCAGCAAGTCGTGGGAGGGCATGAGTCCGCCAGTGAAGAATTCGCGAGCCATCCATTCGCGCGGGTTGTCGGCGTCGAATGGGTAGGCGTACTTTCGATGCGAGAATACGTGGATGAAGAGGCGAGCGTTGCGTTCCATCCAAGAGCTGATGCGAGCGAAAATCTCCTCGTAGTTTCGCACATGCTCGAGCATTTCGATCGAAACGATTCGGTCGAACTTCCGTCCCGGGGTGAATTCATTGATATCGCTGGTTACAACTTCCACGTTCGGCAAATTCCGCTCGAAGGCTTGTTGGCGAATGTGTTTCGCTTGGCTGTGGGAATTGGATACGGAAAGGAAACTGGAGTTCGGGTAGCGTTCGGCAGCCCATAGGGTGAAGGATCCCCATCCGCAACCCAAGTCTAGGACGTTTTGGCCATCTTCCAGGAGGGCCCGTTCCGCTACTTGCTCGAGCGCATGGATCTCGGCGTCGTCCAGAGTGACGCAGTTTTCCGGCCAGTAGCAACTGCTGTACTTGAATCGCTGGCCTAGGACGAGGCGATAAAATGCCGCGGGAACTTCGTAGTGCTGTTCGTTAGCCTTATCCGTATCGACGGCGACTTCGCTTTCTTTCAGCGTATCGACGAAGGCGCTGCGTTGATCGGTTGACTTGGATGATTCGATAGAGAGCTTTTGAGCGACTCTTTGGCGTATGCCGAAGCGCAGTAGCCAATAGGGCAGCAGTCCGTTTTCAGCGAATTGTATAGCGTTCATGATTCGTTATTCTGACGTTAATGATTAAGGGTTTTAAATGCTAGCGAGCCATGCAGGCTTGCCGACGCGCTTCGTTCTCTGCGCTCGCTTGGGTTTGCGGCATTTCGAATCGATAGGCCGTTTCGTCCGCTCTCCCGAAAACGAGTTGACAGACGTTTATATGGCGTTGTTCGAAACCGGCTTCGCAATAGGCGAGATAGTATTCCCACTTGCGTTTGAAGGCTTCGTCGAAACCGAGTCCCTTCACGTTTTCCCAGCGCTCCATGAATCGCACGCGCCATTGTCGCAGCGTTTCCGCGTAATGGAGTCCGAAGCTTTCGAGATGAAAGAGGTCGAGCTTGCCGCGCATTTCCGCATTTTCGATCAAGGCGTGAGTGGAAGGAAGGTGGGAGCCCGGGAAGATATGCTTTTGTATCCAGTCGACCCGTCCACTAAACATTTTGTAGAGCGGATTGGGCGAGGTGATCACTTGGACGGCGGCCAGTCCATTCGGTTCCAGCAAGGCATCTAGTCGCTCGAAGTATTCAGGGAGAAATTCCTGTCCGACTGCTTCCAGCATTTCGATAGAGGCAATCCGGTCGAACTTCCCTTCGAGCTTTCGGTAGTCGGTCATCGTAACGTGGATACGATCCTCCAGTCCTTCGCGTCGCACGCGTTTCTTGGCGAATTTGTATTGTTCAAGAGAGATCGTAGTAGCCGTCACACAGCAGTCGTAGCGTTTCGCCGCGTGTACGGCGAAGCCCCCCCAGCCGCAGCCGATTTCCAGAATGTGATTCATTGGCCCCAGATTCAATTTGCGGCACAGTCGATCGTACTTCTCCTCCTGAGCCGATTCCAGGTCCATATTCGCTTCGCTGAAGTAGGCCGAGGAGTAGGTGAGATCCGGGTCGAGAAACTCCCGGTAGAAATCGTTGCCCAGATCGTAGTGGGCGTGGATATTCTCTCTGCTGCCCTCTATGGAATTGCGTTTGCGGAAGCGTTCGACGCTGTCGATGACCGCGTAGGCCTTTCGGGCGAGACCCGCTAGAAAGGGGCTGGTCTTGGGGGCGATGTCGTGTTGATTGACGAGTAGCCATTGAAGAACGGTGGCGAGCCGATCGGTCTTCCAATAGCCATGTTGGTAGGCTTCGCCCAAGCCCACGCCGCCTTTGTGGGCGATCTCGCGGAAGAAGGCTTCGTCCAGGATTTTCAGATTGGCCGATGGTAGGGCCCCGCTCTCGCCGCAATACAATTCCAGTCCGTCGGGCAGAGTGATCGAGATGCTGCCCGTTCGGGCCTTGCGAAGGCTGTTGAGGATTGGGTTTCTATAGATCGATTTCATGAGGGTGTTTAGAAGGTTTTGTGTGATGAACTGACCAGATAGGGGCGGGCGTCCGTTTGCAGATCCGGGTTTTCGGCTTTCCGGCGGAAGGACACGCCTTTCAAGTAGAGGCGGAAGGCCTGCCAGTGGATCGCTCCTACGATCTGCAGCGTTACCAGAGGAAAACGGAGGGCTCGACTGGCGAGGCTGCTATCCTTCATGGGACGTCGCTTGCCGGATAGAACGCTGTGGAAGTACGTCTCCCCTTGGCGCGATTGGCTGATAGCGATTCTCAGGGCTTCGCCTGGCTTGCCGATTCTGAAGTGGAAGGTCGTTTCCAGGTCGCTGAAAGGCGAAACGTAGAAACGTTTGACGGCATCGGCCTTGCTGGTTCCTCGCTCGTCCGAGCTGGCGACGTAGAGCTTTTGCTCGTGGAAGGTGTTGCCTACTTCCGCTACCGAGCAAAGGGGCAATCCCGAACGATCGTGTATGAAGTAAAAGGAGACGGGATTGAATACGTGGCCCCAGGAGCGGAGGTTGGTTAGGAGGAAAATTTTTCCAATCGGTTCGAGAATGCCTTGGTCGCGAAGATAGCGCTTCAGACTTTCTCGGATACTCGATTGGCGGTCCTGATAGTGGTCGCTATCTCGAAACTCGTAGGGCGCGAAACGATTGCGTCCGAAAAGGCGAAAGGAACCGTCGAGAGAGTCGATCTCATCGAGGTCCAAGTAGAACATAAAAAAGGGAAAGCGAAAGGCGTGCTGTTGGGGAGCGGTCCTGCGGTGGACGGCCACGCAATCATAGAGGCAAGAGTTCATGGCGACTGCCTTTCCTTTCTAAAATCGATCGGACGACGTTCAAGCCGGACCAAAGGGCGTCCTCGTGGAATCCATTGCGGAAGTAGCTGCCGCAATACCGAATTCGCCCGGACTGGTTCAATGTCGCCAAATTGCTTTGGGCGGCGATGGCTTGAGTATCGAATTGGGGGTGCTCGTAACTTGCCCGCCATCGAATTCTATCGGGTCGAATCAATCCCTGGTAGTCGACGCTCACGAAGAGGTTATCATTCGTATCTAAAGACTGGAGACTATTCATCCAGTAGTGCGTGGAAGCGTGGGTTTTGCCGTTTCTCCCCTCTTCATTGAGGACATTCCAGGATGCCCAGGCGCCTTTGGCCCGCGGCATGACGTTCTCGTCGGTGTGAAGGGTCACCGGATTGCGACTGTAGCGAAACGCGCCAAGGAGCGTCCGCTCCTGATCGCTGGGCGATTCAAGCAGAGAGAGCGCTTGGTCGGCGTGAGTGGCGATGATGATTTGATCGAAGGCGCAACGGTCGCCGTTTTCGTCGTGGAAGTAGGCGCCGCTTTCGTTTTGACCGATGCCGGATATTCGACGATTGAGTTGCGCGGGATTGGGCAGAGCGCTCAGCAGTTTCCGCTTGTACTGGGAGCTGCCGCGCTCGACGGTTTTCCACTGATATTGGATTCCCACTCCCAGCATACGGTGGTTTTCCATGAAGCGGAGGAGCGGCAAGGCGGAAAAGTCCATCAGGTCCTCGTGCGGCGTGGACCAGATCGCTCCGGCCATCGGAAGGACGAATCGCTGCATGACCGCGTCGCTCAGTCGGTATCGAGCTGCGAAGTCTTTTAGTTTAAAGTCGGGCTCCGGCTTTTCGCGGATGAGCCGTTTGGCGGCTTCGAAGAAGGCGAGAATCTCTCGGTAGAGTTTCCAGTGGTTCGGATTGGCCAGGTTTCTTTTTTGGGCGAAGAAGCTGGATGCGTTCGAACAGGCGAACTCGAGTTTTCTCGCCGCATCTCGCACGCCGAAAGACATCGACGTGTCGTAGGTCGATACCTCGAGCTCCGCGAACAAACGGGTGAGATTCGGGTAGGTCGTTTCGTTGAAGACCATAAAACCCGTGTCCACCGGCAATCGCTTGCCCTTGCTCTCGACCGTTACCGTATTGGTATGTCCACCCGGATAGGCGGCCTTTTCGATAAGGGTCACGTCGCAGTCCTTGCGCAAGTAGTAGGCGACCGCCATCCCGGCGATGCCGGAACCGATGACTGCGATGCGAGGTTTCATCGTTCAGGCACGACGAGATTGTCCTTTTGGCACAAGTAAAGCAGCGCTTCCTCGACAAGCGAGCGGGCTCGAGCGATTTCCCCGCCCAAGTGGTGGTGCACCTCGGCATCCTGGGGCGATTCGATCTCGCAGCGGCGGCAATAGTTCTCGAATGAAGCCAAACTCGCGACGAGCGCCGAGATGTGATGCGGGCACTCGCATTTGATGTCTGGATTCGAGGCCGCGATGGTGGCCAATTGCCTGTCCGTAAATAGGCGTGGCGCCTCTGGGAGCGGCCCGTTTGCGGTTGGGTCGGCCTGATGGCTGGCATTGGCCATGGCGGCGTGCATGTAGTGGGCCAGCAATTCCGGCGAGCAGGGGACGCGTATGAGGAAGCGTCCCTCCGCTGAAAAGCGCTGAATAAGCTCGCGAGGCGCGTAGTCGTAGACCAAGGCGATGGGTACGCCGGGATTTTCGAGGACCGCCACGCTGACGCGACGGCGACTTTCGGCGATTTGCGCATCGAGTCCAACAATCACGATATCGGGTTTGGATTCGCCGCTGGTGGTCAGCTTGAAGGGCGCCGGCAGAACCGAGGTCCACGTCTCGGCGAGCTCGCCAATGGACAAAATCGAGATTGCGGTGACACGAGAAGAGCTCGCTTCGATTTGGCGGGATTCGTATTCGAGAACGCGGTTGCGTAGGTCGCGAAGCGTGAGTCCTGCGATCGAGCTAATGGAATCGCCCAAATTCGTCAGTTTCTTCATCAGAGCCAGGCGTTCGACTTGTTCCTGCGAGTAGCGGCGCCGTCCAGTGGGCGATCGCAGGCTGGCCTCAATGAAATTGCGGCGCTCCCAAGTCCTGAGGGTATTGGGGGAAAGTCCGGTCATCTTGGAGACGGCTCCTACTTCGAAATAGGCTTCTGTGTGTTCTGTTTCGGTTGTTAGCATCGTTTTTAGGTGCAAGACGCTAGTTGTCCAAATGGAATTGTGAATCATATTCGCTCGGTTTTGAATCGGTAAAAGTTGTTCATTGTCGGTTCAGGATAGTATTTGAGGCGCGTATGAAACGAAATCAATGGACTTATCATCGCTTCAAGGGCGCTTCTGAATCGTTTCCAAGATGAATGGAAGCGGGGCGCCTGGCAGGGCGCCCCGCTTGAAGGATCTCAGCCCTTAATTGGATTAGGGAGCTAGAATCGCGTCTACTACGTGGATCACGTCGTTGGCAGCGAGCATATCGAAACCGATTGCAGTCGCGTTTTGGACCGTTACGCCATCGCCGGCCACGGTCACATCGATGTCGACCATGTCGAGTCCTTGGACGGTATTCACGCCGGGACTGAGCTCAGGATTCCGCTTGTTCGCGCCAATAAAATGGCGTCATGAAGCAGTTCAATGTAGAACGGCGCGGGCAGCGCGCTCTTGAATGGCGATGTCGGTTTCGCTAGGAGAGAAACTGGACAGCGCCGCTTGCCAGATCGTATTCAGCGGCGACGATGCTCAATGTGCCGGATGCGATTCGCTCCTCGGAATAGGGGAGGTTTCGCAAAAGCGTGTCTACGGCGATCCGCGCGTTCGCCTGAACGGCCGTTTCGATCGCCGTATCCGGATTTGCCTGGAGGCATTCCGAGACGCTCGGCGTCAGGAGATCGAAGAGGGAGGCGAAGTGTGGTGGTGTCGCTGGATCTGGCGATTTGAGATGCTGCGCCGTTGCTTTGATGGCCCCGCATTGACTGTGTCCGAGAACGACCACCAAGGATGAACCGAAATTCCGTAGGGCGAAATCGATGCTGGCGATTTGGGAAGGCCCTGGAATGTTGCCTGCGACGCGGACTACGAACAAATCGCCCAAGCCTTGATCGAACACGAGTTCGGGCGGCACGCGGGAGTCTGCGCAGCCGAGGATGATGGCGAAAGGGGCTTGTCCCTTCTCCAGTGGGGCGATCCTGCTGGAAGCGGAATTCGCTTGGGGCTGTCCCGAGAGGAAGCGTTGGTTGCCTTCTTTGAGAGCGTCGATAGCTTGGCTGGGTGCGATCATAGCGGCGGATTTCGGCCGATCAGCTTTAGGTTTGGGCGGGAGAATTCGAGATAAATCGGTCTGCCGTCATGGCCTTTGCGTCTGCGAATTTAGCGCGAGTCGTCCGATTCGTCCCAGTAGTGTCGCATTTCCAGGTAGAGGAAGGACGCAGTCCAAGTGACAAGTACCAATCCGGTGAGCGATTCGATTCCCGTCAGGTATCGCAGCTTGCCGACTGGTTCGATGTCGCCGAATCCCACGGTGGAAAAGGTGGAAAACGAAAAGTATACGCAGTCCATAAGGCTGCCTGAGAAATTGCCTTGCAGGGTGCCCCATCCTTCGGAGTGATGCATATAAAAGTAGGCGATGGCGAAGACCCAGACCTCGGCCGCGTGGGCGATGAGGGCTCCGAACACGCCGCATACGATGCGGAACCGATGTTTGAGACGGGCCCGAGGCAAAAGCTTGAACATGCGGTAGAGCGCTTCGTAGTGAATGATCACTGACAAAGCGACAACGGCGGTATTGAGGATGAACGTAGTGAGCATGGGGAGGACGCGAAAGCGACTGTAGAGATCCCTGTTGGAAACCCAAGCAAATTGAATTTGGCTCGCCGATCTCGTGGGCGAATTGGGCTCGGCGCGAGAGCGAGCCCTCAACAATGGACTGGACGGGCGGCCTAGGCGGGCCTTAGGGTATTCGTATGGAACGAAGAACTGCCCTGCGAACGCTCTTTTTGATAACGAGCGGCGCGGCGTTCTTGCCGCCTTCGATGAAAAAAGCGAATGGCGCATCCATAGACTTGAAGCGCCTGAAAGTGGGAGCGGATGAAGAAGCCTTGCTTGGAGAATATGTGGACACCCTGATTCCGCGTACGGACACGCAGGGAGCTCGCGAGTTGAACCTGCACTTATTCGTTCTGATGATGGTGGACAGCTGTCACTCTCGAATAGAGCAGCGACAGTTTTCGGGGGGATTGAGACAAATGAATGGCCTGGCGAAGAACCGATTTGGCCAGGCGTTCGCGGCGTGTACGCCGAGACAGCGCCAGTTGGTTCTGGGCGATATGAAAAACAAGGGAAAGGTATCGGGCGAACTGTTCGCGTTTAATGCGATCGCCAAAAAGCGAACCATTCAAGGGTACGTGAATTCCGAATACGTGATGACGGAATTGCGTCCTCACAAAATGATACCGGACCCCTACGATGGGTTCTTTCCTGCGAGCGAATTAGAGGGCTGACAATGGCGAATACGAATATTTCCAGCGTGAAGAAGCCTACCTTCGACGCGATTGTCATCGGCTCGGGCATTAGCGGTGGCTGGGCGGCCAAGGAACTGACTGAGAAAGGGCTAAAGACTCTGGTCTTGGAGCGCGGCCGCGATGTGAAGCACATCGTCGACTATCCTACAGCCAACAAGATGCCCTACGAGTTCGAGCATAGGAATGAAATTCCTCTGGAAAAGCGCGAGGCAAATCCCGTCCTTAGTAGAGCGAACGCTTGGAAAGAGGATTCGGATCATTTCTTCGTCAAGGATGACGAGCATCCCTATGTTCGGAAAAAGCCCTTCGATTGGATTAGGGGCTATCAGGTGGGCGGCAGATCGCTGCTCTGGGCGCGGCAAACGCAACGTTGGAGCGACTATGACTTCGAGGGTCCGGCCCGCGATGGGTTCGCTGTCGATTGGCCGATTCGCTATCGCGACATCGCCCCATGGTACAGCCATGTCGAGCGGTTCGCGGGCATCTCGGGAAATCGAGACGGCTTGGCGGAATTGCCGGATGGGGAATTCCTGCCGCCCAATCCACTCAACGCGGTTGAAGTCCATTTCCAGAAGGTCCTCCAAGAGAAATACGAGGGGCGCCATGCGATCGCAGCGCGTTTTGCCAATTTGACGAAAGCCGGTCCGGAGCAAATCGCTCAAGGTCGGACTCAGTGCCTAAGTCGCCGCTTGTGCCGCAGAGGGTGTCCGCTCGGCGGATACTTCAGCAGCAATAGCTCAACGCTACCCTGGGCGGAACGAACCGGCAACCTCACGCTGCGTCCCCATTCGGTCGTCCACTCGATTCTCTACGATGAAACGAATGGAAGGGCTACGGGCGTTCGCGTGGTCGATGCGAATACGAAGGAAATCGTCGATTACTATGCGAAGATCGTCTTCGTGAATGCGTCGGCTCTGAATACGCTCCTGGTCTTGTTAAATTCGAAATCGAGTCGCTTTCCGGAAGGCTTGGGCAACGACAATGGTCTATTGGGGAAGTTCGTGGCCTTTCACAATTACAACACGGGGGTCAGGGCCGACGTAGAAGGGTTCGATGAATTCGCCACCATTGGCGAGCGCCCCGGTTCGGTCTACATGCCTCGGTTTCGCAATGTGTTTCGTCAGGAAACGGACTTTCTAAGAGGCTATGCGACGGGGCTTTCCGCGCGACGCGGGTCCTGGCGCGATACGTCGGGTACGGGGCAGGAGTTGAAGGAAAACTTGCTCAATCCTAAGCTAGGAAGCTGGGCAATCGGGGCCCACATGATGGGCGAGACCATTCCGAAAGAGCGCAATCAAGTGACTCTGGATCCCGAGCGTACCGACGAGTGGGGCATGCCATTGCTGACGACGGACGTCGATTACGATGACAATGATCGCAAGATGGAGCTGGATGCGCTCGCTCAATTGTCGGAGATGTTCGAAGCGGCGGGTTTCAAAAATATCAAGACGAACCATAAGCGGATCGCCCCCGGGCTCGATATCCACGAGATGGGAGGCGCCCGGATGGGGAAGGATCCCAAAACTTCTCTGCTCAACAAATGGAATCAGCTGCATGCCTGCAAGAATGTGTTCGTCACGGATGGCGCCTGCATGACCTCGACCTCGACTCAGAATCCGTCGCTCACCTACATGGCGATCACTGCCCGGGCGGCCAATCATGCGGTCGAGGAAATGCGCAAGGGCAACGTGTGAGGAAAGAGGCCCTCCTGTGACATTCGGCAGAGGCGAGAAGGTAGGGCAGCTGCGTTCTCGCAGCGCCGCGGAGGGTTAGGGGTCGTCAAGATGCGGCATCGCGGGGACGCGATTGCCCTCGCTCGTGTCAGAGCGAGCGCCTTTGGCTTGCGCCGTTCTGCGATTTGGGACACAGGGTTTGCGTAGACCGAGAACCGACCAACGATTACTCTTATGAAACTCACAGGATTTGCGGATGAAGCGTCGCGCGATTTGGATACTCAGATCAAGGCGACCAAGGAACTGAGGTGGAGCGCGATCTCCGCTCGCATGATCGGGGACTTCAATATTCACGAGATGCCGGAAGCCGACTTCAATGCGGCAGCGGATCGCTTGGACGACGCGGGCATTGTCATACCGGAGATCGGTTCCTTGATTGCCAATTGGGGCAAGACCATTGAATCGGATTTCGATATTACGCTAGGCGAGGTGGAGCGGTGCATTCCCCGTATGCGGCGTCTGGGTACGAAAATGGTGCGAATTATGTCCTATGCTCAGAGTCCCTGGGGAGAGGATCAAAAGGAGGAAGAGCGCTTTCGACGCCTGCGAGAGATCGTCGCGCGATTCGCCGATGCGGGCCTGACGGCGGTGCACGAGAATTGCATGAACTGGGGGGGCTTCTCGGCGGAGCACTCGCTTCGCTTGGTCGAGGAAGTGCCCGGCCTTAAGCTCGTTTTCGATACGGGCAATCCGGTCTTCCAACGCGATCGATCTCAGCCGCAGGCGGATGGCAGCTATCCCTGGCAGGACGCCTTCGCGTTTTGGGAGGCGGTGCGAGACCACGTGGTCCATATTCACGTCAAGGACTGCATGAATCCAGTTAGCGACGACGTGGAGCCAGAGTACACCATGCCGGGCGATGGATTGGCCCGCGTGAAGGACATTCTCAGCGACGCCTTTGCCCGCGGATACGATGGCTGGGTGGCGATCGAACCGCACGTGGCGACCGTATTCCATGCCAAGGAAGGCGAGGTCATCGACTGGGACCAGTGCTATGCGAGCTACGTGGAATACGGCAAGCGCCTCGAGGCCTTGATGGCGTAACGCCTATGGGTCCCTGAGGGCCATTCGTTTCGAAGCAACGACCAGCGAGCGCCGCGAGCATTGACGAATTTCGTCATCGGCCGTGCCGGCCTTGAATCTCCCCCCCTAGGTTGAGAGCCAATAGGTGTTTGCGTTGCAATCAATAGGGTTGTTTTATGGGCTTCTCGTTCTAGTTCTCCTCAGACCCTGCATTCATCATGAAATCGCTATTTGTCCTCTCTCTCTCGCTCGTCGCCCTATTGCTAGCTGCTTGCTCTAGCGGGCCATCCCTCGAGCCCATATTCAATGGCCAGGACCTCACGGGTTGGAAGACGGATCGCCCGGAATGCTGGCCGATCTCCGGCGGGGTCATCAATGCCGTTAACGATGCGGAGCAAAAGGGGGACATTCTCTTCACGGAAAAGTCCTATCGGAATTTCGAGGCTCAAATGGACTTCAAGTTCATTTCGGGCCGCATTGATACCGGGATCTTCCTGCGCGACTCCAAGGAGCAGATTCAGATAGGCGAGTCCGGCAGTTTGAAACGGGACATGACAGCCCTGCCGTACATTCCAGCCCTCAAAGGCTATCCGATTCAAGTGACGACTGCCGCAGAGGTTCTGGATATGGAGAATTGGAATACCTTGAAGGTTCGGGTAGTCGGTTCGAGCTACACAACCTGGCTGAACGGCAAGGAAATCATGACCTACGATTCCGAGACCATCATCCCAGAGGGTCCCATTGGCATCCAGGTGCATCCCAAGCGCGAGATGCGCGTCGATATTCGCAACATCCTCGCGACGGAACTGCCGGATTGAAATATATCGACTCGATCGGGCTTGGCTACCGCTCGGAGCCGTTGGGTACGCGTCGATTGGTTCAGGTAATTGCGATCGATTTTTAGGGGGGGCTTCCATGATCAGTCGGTCGCCAAAGGGGACGATGATCGCTAACGATCCTATCAATTTCGATTGGGTGGGCGAATGCCTAATGCGATCCTGCGTATCGCCCTGGGAGTATCCGCTTCTCTCTGCAGTGGAAGGATGCGGAACCCTGGTTCTCCGGTTCGTCAACCTGAAGGCACCCCTCAGAGGCGAGTCGCTTCGATATAGTAGGCCCCGCGTTCCTTGCCGGTGGCCGCATCGCGCAGCCAGGTCTTCAATATGTGGGGACCTTCAGCGAGATCGACCTCGAAGCTGACGGCGACGTCGCTAGGGCGTAACCCTCTCGAGTGTTCGATATTCCCAATCTGAATACGGGCTCGATTCGATTCGGCAGGCGCTTCTGCGTCCTGAGGGAAGCGAGATAGGCGTATCCGATATTTTCCGGAATGCCGAACATCGATGGCCCAGAAACCGTTTACGAATACACGGTCGTCCTCGACCAGCGACATCTTCCATATGACGCCTCCTTGGGTGGGATGCCAGTCGCGGACGGTAAAGCGAGTTGGGTTTTCGGCCGGATGGCCGAGGAGAAAGCGGGTGTAGGGCTTCCCTTCTCGGGTCACATCCGCGAACCACTTCTCATAGGCGTCGTAAAGCGTTTCCACGACTTCGGGATGCTGGTCGGCGACGTCTCTTCGTTGACCAGGGTCCGTGTCGATCTCGTACAGTTCACCATTGGCGTAGCGCCATCGCTCCGTGAGAACGGCGAATTGCGGGTAGCGCCCTGCGGGCAAGCCGGGTTTCCAGATCTGAAACTCGTCGGGTTGTCGAGAGATGAAGATCGTTCGGCTTGCCGATTGGGAAGTCGGATCCGCGAGGAGCGGAGCGATGTCGACGCCGTCCCAAGCGAGTGTGGCGTCTGTCTTCAGATCGCAGAGCGCGGTCAAGGTGGGAAACCAATCCATATGGGTGGCGAGCGTATCGACTTGGGAGCCCGCAGGGAGGCCCTTGGGCCAGCGGGCGAAGCAAGCGACGCGGTGACCACCCTCGTAGACCATGCTCTTCTTGCCGCGCATGCCCGCGTTGTAGCCATCGGAGTCAAGAGCGCCGGTCGAACCGGCCGCGGTCCCGTTGTCGCCCATGAAGATGACGAGGGTGTTCTCGTCGATGCCCGACTGTTTCAGCGAATCCATCAGCTTGCCCAGATTCTCGTCGAAATTTTGGATCATGCCGTAGAAAAGCGACCGCTGTTCGGGCACGCCTTGTTTGCGGAAGGGATCCGCGTACGCGTCCGCTACGGTAAAGGGGCCATGCATGGCATTGAGTGGCAGGTAGGCAAAGAAGGGCTGCGGGTTCGGCGAGTCGAGACCTTGTTCGACGAAGCGAAGGGTTTCGCGGAAGAAGACGTCGGTACAATACCCTTCGAAGCGTTCGGGCTGGCCGTTTCGGTAGTAAGTGTCGTCGAAGTAGTCGTTGCCCACGGGATTGCCGATTTCATCGACGCCTCCGGCCTTGTGGCAGACCACGTCGTCGAAACCGCGAAACCGAGGCGCGTAGGGGAAGGTGTCGCCCAAGTGCCATTTGCCGAACATACCGGTGCGATAGCCCGATGCTTTGAAGGCCTCGGCTAAGGTGGTTTCGTCCTTGCGCAGAAGCTGGCGTCCCTCCGTGACCGACCAGGTACCCACGCGCGTGCTGTAGCGGCCGGTCATGAGGGCGGCTCGCGTGGGGGTGCAGTAGGGGTCGACGTGATAGTCATCGAGGCTAACGCCCTCTGCTTTCAATCGGTCCAGGTGAGGCGTATCCAGCCAGGGATTACCGTGGCAGGACATGTCGCCGTAACCCTGGTCGTCGGTGACGATTAGTATTACGTTGGGTCGAGCGTTGGCGGGATACGAGAGCAGCAGAAGCAGAGGAAGAAGCAGAAGGATTCGGGAATTGGGCATATCGATAAGGGTAGGACCCGTTGCGCTCGACGGGCCATAAAAAATTGCGATCGACTTGGGTTGGCTGCTTGGGGACGAGCCGCTTACTGTTTGAACGTCAGGCGAGCAATTCGTCGATGACTTGGCCGCCGAATTGGGAGAGCTGCTTGTAGCGTCCCCCGTGGAAATAGGTCAGCTTGTTGTCGTCGAGTCCGAGCAGGTGCAGCAAGGTGACGTGGAAATCGCGGATCGGGTGGACGACTTCGGAAGCGCGAATGCCCAGTTCGTCGGTCGCCCCGACGACGGAACCCTTTTTGACGCCCGCTCCGGCGAGCATCATGGTCATCGCTTCCGCATTGTGGTCGCGGCCGAGCGAATAGACGCCGCCGCGCATGTTATTGTCGACGGTACGCCCGAATTCGCCGGTCCAGACAACGAGGGTATCGTCGAGCATGCCGCGACGTTTCAGGTCCTTGATGAGAGCGGCCATGGGCTTGTCCACGCTCTTGATGCGGGAGCTATGCCCCTGCTCGAGATAGTCGTGGCTATCCCAGCCACCAGAGAAAATCTGCACGAAGCGAACGCCTTGTTCGACGAGGCGGCGAGCCATGAGACACTGGCGTCCGAATTCGGAGGTATCCTTATCGTTCATGCCGTACATTTCCTTGGTCGCTTCGGACTCTTTGCTGAGGTCCATGACGTCCGGCACTTCCATCTGCATGCGGTAGGCTAGTTCGTAGCTTTCCATGCGAGCATCGAGATCGGCGTGATCGGGGTGCATCTGGGAGTGTTGTCCATTGAGGAAGGCCAATTCGTCGATGGTCCGACGCTGATGTTGGCGCGTCTTGTTGGATTGCATCTTGAGATCGAGAATCGGCGACCCGGATGGGCGAAGACGGGTGCCCTGGTAGTGGGCGGGAAGGAATCCGTTGGACCAGTTTCCCGAGCCTCCTTGAGGCATGGCAAGTTCGGTCATGACCACGTAGCCAGGAAGATTCTGGTTGAGGGATCCCAGTCCGTAAGTGGCCCAAGCGCCGAGGGAAGGGTCCGCGCCCAAGCGGCTACCCGTGTTCATGTGGAAAAGCGCTTCCGGATGGTTGACCGATTCGGCCTGGCAACCGCGATAGTTGCAGAATTCGTCGGCGACCTCAGGATCGGAAAGGTAGTGCCACTGATCGCACATATCGATGCCTGATTTGCCGACCTTGTTGAATTCGAAAGGGCTGCCCACGAAAAACTTGAAGGGGCCGTCCTCCTTAAGCTTGGACTCGGTCTTGTGCAGTCGCTGCAATTCCGGCTTCGGGTCGAACGTATCCATGTGGCCAGGACCGCCTTCCATAAAGAGCATGATGACGGATTTGGCTTTGCCCGGAAACATGGGAGCCTTGGGCGCTAACGGGCCGACCTTTACCTCGGGGGCGTTCGAAGCGATCGGGTAGTCCTTGGCTATCAGGTCGGTCATGGCCACCGCCCCGAGCGAGGCCCCGAGACCGCAAAGGAATTGGCGTCGCGATTGCGGGGTTGAAATCGGGCGAGAACAGATTGGGTTTTTCATGGTGTATAGGGCGTTTAGCTATTGGCGCTTGGCTTTTAGCTTTTTGATGAATGCGTTTAGAATTTTCTTAGTTTCGGTAAGTTGAGCGTCGAGGCGTGAATAGTCAGTTGAAGCAATATACTTCAAGTCTGCGGCTAGCTGTAGTTGGTATTCTACTTCCGCGGCGGAGCTCATTGCGATAAGCAGAAATCGTTTCAATTCGGCGTCGCCATTCCGTCCGCAACCTTCCGCGATATTCGATGGAATCGAAGTCGCGGCTCTGCGAATTTGAGAAGTGAGGCCAAATCGCTCGTCTTCTGGGAACGAGCGTGTAATCGAGTATAGGTCCAATACGAAGCGATGGGCCTTTTGCCAAAATACAAGAGTTCTGAAGTCCTTCACGCATGACACTCCAATCGCTACCCGCTAAAAGCCAATCGCTAATAAATGTACGCGAATTCGTTGGCATTGAAAAGGACCAGGCAGAGATCGGCGAGCGCTCTCGTTTCGGGGTTCACGTCGGTCGCTTTCTTATCGGCTTCGTAGTTTTCGAATACGGGTAGGATCTCCTCGTACTCGAAAGGCAGTCCGGAGAATTCCTCGACTAGCGAGCGCGTAATGACGGTTGGATACTCCGATGATTTCGGTTCGTGGCTCTCATGATACTGCTCCATGTCGGCTACGTAGTTCGTCAGGCGTTCCAGTTCCGATTCGCTTGGCGTTCGACCGAGAGCCAGCTCGAAGGCCCGGGAGGCCCGTTCCCGCGTATCCTGGGCCTCGCGCTCGAGACGCAGGGCGAAGGCGATCGAGCGATCGGTGACCACATCGCTGTTGAGTAGGGTGAACGCTTGCGGCGATACGGATGCGGAGTCGCGAACTTCGCAGGAGTCGTTTGGGTTGGGCTGGTTGAACAACTCGAGGAAAGGATCGGCTTGGCCTCGGACGCGGTAGGCGTAGATGCTGCGGCGATTGCGTTCTTCGGGTGTCGGGGAAGGCTGATGGGCCGGGGCGATCGAGAATTGGATCATGCGCGGCTGGAGGGCCACTTCCATGTTGATTTCCGGCATGATTGGCAAGCCTCCCATTTCCGTATTCAGTTCTCCCGATATGGCGAGCATGCTGTCGCGAAGCTCCTCCGCGGTCAGACGACGGGTCGGGAAGTAGGCGAAGAGGTCGTTGTCGGGATCTTCGATATTCAGCTTCTCGCGGTTAGGATGGCTGCCCGATTGCTGGTAGGCGTCGGAAAGCATGATTAAGCGATGCATGCGCTTCATGGTCCAGCCGCCGTCGACAAATTCGGCGGCGAGCCAGTCGATGAGCTTGGGATGGGTCGGCTTTCCGCCCTTGGCGCCGAAGTTATTCGGGTTGCTGGCGATGGGTTTGCCGAAGTGATGTTGCCAGATGCGATTGACGAGGGAGCGAGCGGCTAGTCCGTTGTCTGGGCTGGCGATCCACTTGGCGACGGCCAAGCGGCGTCCATTGAGGTCGTCCGGAATCAAATAGGGATCGCTCTCGTTTTCGCCCACTGGGATTCCCAGGGCGCTGAGCACTCCTGGTCCCACTTTGTCTCCCTTAGCGGAGAGAGCGCCGCCCATGAGGATAAAGCTCTCCAGGGACTTGCTGGTATCCACTTCCTTGGGAATGCGCAGCTTGCGAGCGTTTGCATTGGCTGGCATGGGGCCGTTGTAGACGCTTTGCGTCATTGGCTCGTAGCGTTCTTTGCGGCGATTCCAAATCCACTCGTCCTGTTCGCGGACCTTTAGTCGACCCGCGTCAGTGTGGTCGAGGCCGACGTGGCGAGGCGGCTTTACGTCGACGGGTAGCGCCTTGCGCTCATCGGGCCCGACGTAGTCGATATTATTCTCCTTGTACCATTTGCGAGCGGCGGTTTCTTGCTTGTCCATGATGAGCTCGCGTCGCTCATCGGCGAATGAATGGAGGCGTTCAACCAAGGCCTTGCCTTCTTCCATGCGAGCAAGGTTTTCATTTGGATGGAAAGCAGTGGGTCGCTCTGCAAGCTGGGTGGCTTCAAATGCTGAATACAATCGGTAGTAGTCGCGTGTTGGAATCGGGTCGAATTTGTGATCGTGGCACTTAACGCAACGCATGGTTGTGGAAAGGAATGTTTGCCCGACGGAATTGACGATGTCGTCGACGTAGATCTGCCGCGCTTCGGGCTTCTCGACCATAGCGGAGTCCCATGCCCCCATGCGCAAGTAGCTGGATGCGACCATCCATTCGATTTCCCATTCGGTGTAATCGCCGGTATCGTGGATCTTGCGGATCTTTTCCACCTCGCCGTTCATGCGTTCCATGACCGAGTTGTAGGTCAGCTCGTCGCCCGCGACCTGTTCGACGATGAATTCGTTGTAGGGCTTGTCCTCATTCAGAGAGCGGATGACGTAGTCTCGGTAGCGCCATGCATTCGAGCGTTCGTAGTCGTTGGACATGCCGCCGGTATCGGCATAACGAGCGACGTCGAGCCAGTGCTGGCCCCAGCGTTCGCCGTAGTGGGGGCTATCGAGCAATCGGTCGACGAGTTCGCCCCAAGCGGTTTTCGGGTCCTTTTGATTCGCTTGAACGAAGGCCGCGACCTGTTCGGGCGTGGGCGGTAGGCCTGTCAGATCGTAGGTAGCGCGGCGGATGAGGGTGCGCGCGTCGGCTCGGTCGGCGGATTCGAAGCCGGCGCTGTCGAGTTTCGCGTTGACGAAGGCGTCGATCGGATTCTCCGCGTCGTTCGCCGGGGCGGTTGGCTTTTCCAGCGGCATGAAGGCCCACATGTCCTCGGGCTGGTAGCGGCGATAGGTCCACTCGTCGGCGAGTCCGCCCGAGTTCTTAATGAGCATGCCGTCTTCGTTGATTTCGATCTCCCGCTCGGCGAGGCGGATCTCGCGCATACGATCGTCGCTCGGCCAGGGAGCGCCGGCGTCGATCCACGCTTCCAGATCGGCGATTTGCTTCTCGGAGAGGCGATCGTTCTCCTTGGGCGGCATTTCGAAATCGGGGTCTTCCCAGCGCACGGACTCCATGACGAAGCTGAATTCCGAGTCGCCCGGAATGAGTACGTCATCGAAGCTGTCGCCTCCCTTGAGGAAGTCGTCGAGGGTGGTCAGCTTGAGGCCGCCTTTGACTTCCTTGCCGGGTTCGCCGTGACAGCCGAAGCACTTTTCGGAAAGAGTCGGCAATACCTTCAAGGTGAACAGGCGATCGACGTCGATGTCCTCGGCCGCTATGGCAGTAGGCAGGGTGCAGGCTATGGTAGCGGCGGCGTACTTGAAAAACGTATACGATTTAAATGGGGTGTGTCGGTTCATGCGTTGTAATTCGAATCGATTAAATTGAAAAGAGGTTGAGGGGACTCCTTAGGGCCTTCCTTGTTGGTAGAGGCGGACGATTTCGGCGCTTTCGAGCGCTTCGTTGAAAATGGCGAATTCGTCGATTGCTCCATTCAGGTTCCGCAGGGCGAATTGCGGATCGGCGCGGGTGGGTTCATTCCAGTTTCCGATGGATGCGTTGCCGATTTTGACGACGTCCACCTTGTAGTGTTCCGGTATGCGATCCTGGCTAATCGCTTCGCCGTTTACGTAATGAGTCGTCGTTCCTTCTTCCACATTGAAAACGGTCGCGATTTGAAACCATTTTCCGCTGAGCGAGGGGTCCCAGAACGAGGGCGAATAGGCGATGTGCTTGTCTTTGCCCTTTTCGGTAGCGTCCTGCTTTTTAACGGAGAAGAAGAGTCGGCCATCGCTCATGATCTGCCAATGCGGCTCGTTCAGTTCGTGTCCGTCCGTCAGGAAAAGGGAATTGTACATGCGATCGAGGCTGTCGATGCGGGCCCAGCAGTAGAAGGTGAGCGAGCCATGGTCTCCGGGGATGGCGACCCGTACTCGGCTCCCCGCGGGGCTGAAGTTCAAGGCGCTGGCGGATTGATTCCAACGATCGGCGTCGCGTCGGGCGCTGACGATCGTACCGTGCAAACTGGAGCTGGATGCATCGTTAAGTTCCCGACTCCATCCGCTGTCGCCATTCATTGGGTAGTAGGCGATGATGCGTGGATCCTGTCCGAGGGAGGCGCTGAGACTGGCCCAGGCGTCGCGTCGCTCGTTCCGTATTTGGGCAAAGTGCTTTTCGAGGTCGTCGATGGTAGGTAGGTGAGGGGCGAGGGAATTCCCTTCGTTGGAATAGCCATCGATGGCCCAGCTCAAAGACTCGCCGTTGTTTAGCAGTTGCTTGTCTTGCGCATTCGGGCGCCACTCGATTTCGCCGTCCAGCACGCGCATGTCCGATCCCTCCGGGGTGACGTTTAGGGCGAACTCCGTCCCGAGGTCGATGACGTCACCGGAGGGGGTGGAAACTTTGAAGCCTTGAGCGGCGGTAGGGACGAGGGCGCGCACTTTTCCGTGCGCCACCGTCATTTCCATAGGCGAGACAATCTCGAATTCGGCATCGCCTTCCACGATAACGGTAACGCCGCTGAAAAGCTCCAGTTGGGCAAGGCCGGATTGCATGCGAAGGGGACCTTGGGGGAGCAGATCGCCGCGGCCTAGGTACGGGCGATTCTTCCACACGGCGCTCGAGTGGTCGGAGAGAATGGCGAAGCCGGTGGCGATCGGTTCGGCAGCGAGCGCGCTTTCGACGGAGTCTTTGCTCGCTTTGAATTGCCAGCCGAGCGCTCCCAGCATGGCGACCACAGCAACGGCCGCGATTCCGAGAAGGCCTCGCGCGTGCTCCAGCCAAAAGGGAATTGCCTTTGCTTCCGTTTCCTCGGGGATTAGGTCCTCGGCTTCGGCAAGCAAAGCATGGTCGAGCTTCAGTCGCCGGTAATAGGATTGGCGGGCCTCCGGGTTGACTCTCATGTCCGCTTCCAGTCGGAGGAAGTCGGCTTCGGAGATCGAGCCGTCGATCAGTTCGTCTATAAGTGAATCGCGTTCGTTGAGTGTCATGGTTGGATCTCCTTGGCGAGCGAGAGTCGTTTTTCGATGCAGATCTGCAGTCGGTTGCGCAAGCGATGCAGGGTGACTTTCAAGCCTCCGATACTGCGGCCTGCCTTGATCGCGAACTCTTGCAAGGGAGCTCGCTTGAAGTAACGGTGGTGGATGAGTTCCCGGTCGGCGGGCTTGAGCTTTTGCAGGCAGCTCCGGAGGGCCGCTTGGTGATCGCTCATATCCTCGATTTCGTCGGCGAACTCGTCGGCGATCGTTTCCTCCAATTCATCGCAGAAGACCAGGCGTTCGTTTTTCGCTTGGCTAAAGCGATATTTTCGCACCTGGAAGCGAGCGATGCTGAAGGCCCAGGCTTTGAAGTTGGTGCCCAGCTCGAAATCGCTCCGCTTCTCCCATATCTTCGCATTGGTTTCCTGAGCCACGTCCTCGGCCGACTCGTCGCCTGGCATGAGCGAGCGAACATACAGCGCCAGCGCTGACTGTTGTTTCGTCAGCAGGGACACGATTTCTGCGTCTGGGTCGATAGGGGCCATTATTCGAAGATCCTCTGCAAATCCCAAGAATTGGCAAAAGGTTAACATCTTTTCCCGAAAAAGTCGGAAAAAAGCGTTTTATCGGGTTTTCGGGCGAACGAGCGTGACCGGATCCAACGGGGACGCGGCGTTAAGCGAAGGTTTTGCGAAAGGCCTCCAGGCTGGGTCTTTGTTCATTGCGAATCAGTTTGACCGCCTTGGAGAGCGTAACGATCGAACGTTTTCGCAGATCCATTTCGTCCCAGGAATCTAGAACCTCGGTGATCTCCATCAGGTATACCTGGACATTGCAGATCCCGCCCCATTTTTCGTACTCGTACTCCGCGACCATTTCGGGAGCGACGTTCCCGACGATGCCCGCTTCTTCGAGCGCTTCCTTGGCCGCCGAATCCTGAGGCGTTAGATCCCGCTCGATGACTCCCTT
Source organism: Candidatus Pelagisphaera sp. (assembly GCA_965655705.1). Classification (GTDB taxonomy): domain Bacteria; phylum Verrucomicrobiota; class Verrucomicrobiia; order Opitutales; family Opitutaceae; genus Pelagisphaera. The sequence continues at coordinate 198,649 of CBFHHM010000004.1, read as the reverse complement.
GGGAATCGTCCAATGTCGAGCCGAGCGGGTAGTGATGAGGGCGATTTCGAAACGTCCGTTTCGTCGGACGTAAGGAATGACTGCGGATTGTCGGTAGAGCCAATCGGGAGTCGAAGTCATGAATGGATACTCTAGCGTTTGTCGGGCGTTTATCAAGCGTGGGAAGAGGGAAAGGCGTTTATGGGGCGTCGGCTCTTCCGCCAAACTCCCTGGGTGGGAAATGGATCGATTGGATTCTCTCGCATCGATGGGAAGGGATTGCGTTCGAGGAAGGGGTTGTCAGGATTGAGGGTTATGCCACTGCATACATTGGGAGAGCGGGAAAAAGCGAATCGGGTCGGACGGGCGGGCGTGGCTCGGATGGCGATTGCAGCCTTAGGTCTGTGCCTTCTCGCCGCTTGCCGATCGACGGATCTTCCCAATCAGCCTCTTGCGTCGAATGTCGATATCGAGCGATTCATGGGATCCTGGTATGTGCATGGATACACCCCGACCTTTCTCGATCGCGACGCATTCGGAGCGATCGAATCCTATGAGTTGCGTGACGATGGGAAAATCCAGACGACCTATCGCTTTCGAAAGGGCGGACCGAGCGGCAAGGAAAAGGTCTATCGCCCCGTCGGGTGGGTCCATGACACCGCGTCCAATGCGGAGTGGCGTATGCGCTTTTTCGGAATGTTCACGGCGCCCTACTATGTTGTGTATGCGAGCGATGATTATGAATATACGATCATTGGGCACCCCAATAAGCGATTGGCTTGGGTCATGTCGCGTTCCCCCCGTATCGGCGAAGGGCAGTATGGGATATTGAGGGACAAGCTAGCAGCTCTCGATTACGACTTGGAGTCCTTCCAGCGCGTGAGCCACGATTGAGCGAGGCCACTCGGTTCGGAGTTGTAGGCGCTGCCATTCTTGCTTCCGAACCGGTCCTTCCCGTCAGTTGTATTTCCGGGCTTCGCCGATCCAAGCGATGAGGCGACGTTTAAGGTCTTCGTAGATATCACGGCGTTTTTCCTTGAGGTCGATGGTTTCGCCGAGGTCGTCTGCGAGGTTTACCAGCATGTAATCCTGCGATCGAGCGGCTTCGACTGCCTTGGCGAAGTCGCCGTGGTGGTTGCCGGAGTCTCCCACGATTTTCCAAGAGCCGTGGATAACCGCCTGCTTCCCCCAGAGATCGAAATAGAGATAGCGCTTGGGCAGGGGAATCTCGCCGCCGGATTTGAGGTGTTCGAGCAGACTGACGCCCCCTACGTCCAGTGGGCCGTTCGTATCCGGGGTTTCCGTACCGGCTACTTGCAGAATCGTCGAGAAGAGGTCGAAGTGGACCCCACTGGCGTTGGAAACCGATCCTGCGGGGATGGTTCCGGGCCATTGCATGACGGCGGGCACGCGCAGGCCGCCTTCCCATCCTTCTCCTTTGCCGCCGCGCAGCGGTCCATTGTTGCTCGGGTAGGTATGGGTGATGCCTCCATTGTCGGACAAGTAGATAATGAGGGTGTCGGCCGTCAGTCCGAGCCCGTCCAGGGTGTCCAAAACATCGCCTACGCGATCGTCGGCGTGGCTCATGACCGCGTTGTAGTCGCGGCGCGGCTGAGCGACTCCCATTTTCTCGTAGCGCTCGAGCCAATCCGGGCGGGCGGAGTCGGCGGCTCGTTTCTCGGAGCGGAGCGGTCCGTGGACGGCGTTGAACGCGAGATAGCAGAAGAAGGGTTGATCTTTATTTTCCCTAATAAAGCGAATGGCCTCGTCGGCGAAGAGATCGGTAAAGTGCTTCTCGCTTTTCAGCGGCTTGCCGTTCCGTTCGACTTTGGAGTTTTTACTCCACCGATACGGATGGGCTCCGCCCGGAAAACCGACGAACTCGTCGAAGCCCCGGGCATTTGGAACATTGTCCTCGTCGTAGCCCAAGTGCCATTTGCCGAATAGACCCGTAGCGTAGCCCGCTTTCTTCAAGTACTCCGGCAGCATTCGCACGTCGTCGCGCACCACACGCGTCTCGGGTTTGACGATCTTGCCATCGCTTCCCGCCTTAGGGCCTCCCGGTCCACGCCACATACCATTGTAGATGCTGTGGGTGCCGGTCATGATACTGGCCCGCGTGGGAGCGCAGAGCGGATTGACGCGAAACTGGGTGAAGCGAATACCGTTGTCGGCGATGCTATCCATGACCGGCGTCTTGAGATCGGTATCGGGCCAGTTGGAGGAGGCATCTCCGTAGCCCTGGTCATCCGTGAGGACGAGAACGATATTCGTTTCAGCGAAGGCGGCGAGCGGCAGGCCTAAGGCTAGGGCGAGAAAACGGAGGAAGGGGAAGCGGTTCATGGGGCGGGGGATGTCGATCGGTTTGTTGGATCGATGGAAGCATGGGCGGCGTTGCGATGTGAAACCAGCTCTGATTGAGGCTTTGGAATGAAAACTCGGGCAATCGTCAATTTCTAACAGGCTCGTTAACCCTGCATCGGGCCCGCAAGGACGCGGTATGGATTCTCAAGACTCGCGAAAACGATTTTTCCATCGAGGGGCCATGCATCAAAGGATTATGCGCGAGCTCAGTTCGCTTGCCGCGTCGCTCAATACAGGAAGCATCGTTTCCAGCATCTCCGCTTCGCTGACCAGCGGCGCTTGAAGTCCAATATTCATGGCGGCGACGACCGCTCCGTTTTGGTCTCGCACCGGTGTGGCCAGCGAGCGCAGGCCGATTTCCAATTCCTCGTTTATGATCGCGTATCCCTGCCGGCTTACGGATTCGAAGATTTTCATGAGCTCGTTGCTGTCGGTAATCGTATATTTCGTGTGAGCGACTCGATCAGAGCTTTCTAGCGCTTCCCGTTGTTCCGAGGGTGGCAGGGCGGCGATCAGAACCCTGCCCAGAGAGGTGCAATAGGCGGGCAGGTGACTGCCGATTCCAAGCGAAACGGTCATAACGCGCCTGGCGGCGGAGCGGGCGATGTAGACGACATCGCTGCCATCGAGAACCGCGAGCGAGCAGGACTCTCCGGCCTGCTCCTTGACCCGATTCAGATATTCCGGGGCGATCGAAAGCAACGGATTCGCTTTAAAATAGGTTTGGCTCAAAGAAAGAATCTTCGGTTCCAGATAGTAGCCGTCTTCCGCGTGCCGGACATAACCGAGTTCAGAGAGGGTGTACAAGCAACGGCTTACCACCGCTCGGGACAAGCCGGTACGCTTGCTGATAGTCGGGGCCCTCAATCCGGTGGCGCTGTTTTGGAAGGAAGAGAGCACTTCGATTCCTCGAGCCAGGGAGGTCATGAAATTCGGGTCGCCCGACCGGAAAAGAGCTGGATTGAGGCGCTGCATAGGAAGTTGACTTTCAAAGAAAATCCATCAATTGTTCATTAATCGGACAATTGTCCGATAATCGAACATAAGTCAAGTCAGCAATGCCTCATTTCACATCACTATCGGATGCGATTGCGACCCATGTCGGCAGTGGGTTGACCGTGTGCTTGGAAGGGTTCACGCACTTGATTCCCTTTGCGGCTGGGCATGAGATCATCCGTCAAGGAGTAAGGGATTTGACGCTTGTCCGAATGACGCCGGATCTCATTTACGATCGCCTGATTGGGATGGGCTGCACCCGTAAGGCGATCTTCTCGTGGGGCGGGAATCCGGGAGTGGGCTCGTTGCATCGCTTCCGCGATGCGGTCGAGAATGGATGGCCTAACGCGATTGAGGTGGACGAGCGGAGTCATGCGGCGGTCGCTGCGGCGTACACGGCGGGCGCGTCGGGTTTGCCTTTGGGAGTGTTGCGTGGATTTACGGGATCGGATTTGCCGGATCGGAATCCGAGTATCCGTTTTTTGGATTGCCCTTTTACAGGCGAGCGATTGGCGGCGACTCCAGCGATCAACCCGGATGTTACTGTCATTCATGCCCAAAAGGCGGATAGGAAGGGGAACGTGTTGCTCTGGGGGATCGTCGGGGTGCAAAAGGAGGCGGCCCTTGCGGCGCGATCTTGCATTGTTACGGTCGAAGAAATTGTCGACGAGTTGGAGGCGCCCCCCAATGCTTGTATTCTCCCTTCTTGGGTGGTGACTGCGATTTGCGAAGTTCCAGGGGGAGCGTCCCCGTCGTATGCGCACGGCTACTACGAACGAGACAACGCGGCGTATATCGAATGGGATACGATCGCCAAGGACCGCGATACTTTCACCAGCTGGATGAGAGCAAATGTCTTGGAGGTTGAGAATTCTGTTGATTCGAGCGAGGGATTGGCCTCATGAGCGAAGCGACTCCGGAGGAAATTATGACAATCGCCGCATCGCGACGATTGCAAAATGGGTCCACGTGTTTTGTTGGGATCGGCATTCCTTCAATGGCGGCGAACCTCGCCCGGCTGACGCATGCTCCGGAGATCGTCCTCATTTACGAATCGGGAACGATCGGGGCCAAGCCGAGTGTGCTGCCCTTGTCGATTGGCGACGGGGAATTAGCCGATACGGCGGACGCGGTGGTGTCCACGCCTGAAATATTCGCTTATTGGTTGCAGGGCGGGCGTGTGGATGTTGGTTTTCTGGGAGCTGCCCAAGTTGACCGTTTCGCCAACCTCAATAGCACGGTAATTGGGGACTATGGAAATCCAAAGGTTCGCCTGCCGGGAGCGGGTGGGGCTCCCGAAATCGCTAGCTTAGCCAAGGAAACGTTGATTATCATTAAGCACAGCCCCCGAACATTGGTTGAACGAGTGGATTTCATTACATCGGCGGGCTATTTGGATGGGGGGGGCGCTCGCGAGAAGGCGGGACTTAAAGGCGGCCCTGCGGCGCTCATAACCGACCTGGGCGTATTGGTTCCCGAAGAGGGCACGCGAGAACTAGTAGTTGCCAAGCTGCATCCGGGAGTAACCAAGGATCAAATTCAAGAAGCGACTGGCTGGGAGATCCGATTTCTGGATACCGTTTCCGAGATAGAGCCGCCGAGCGACTCGGAATTAATGGCCTTGCGCGATCTTCTGGCAAGAACGGACGCAGCGAGAGCGAAGCAAACCTGAGCGACTATGGACGATTCCAATGGAAATGCCTGGATATGCGATGCCATCCGAACGCCAATTGGCCGCTACGGAGGGGCTTTGGCATCGGCGCGCCCGGATGATTTAGGCGTCGTCACCTTAAAGGCTATCATGGAGCGTCACGATCGGGTGGACTGGGGCGAGGTCGACGATGTTATTTTCGGCTGCGCCAATCAAGCCGGAGAGGACAACCGGAATATTGCCCGCATGGTTGCCTTGTTATCGGGTCTCCCGGAAAGAGTACCCGCCGTCACGGTGAATCGGCTTTGCGCGTCTGGCCTGGAAGCGGTCTCGATTGCCGCTCGGGCTATCAAGGCAGGGGAAGCTCGCATGTGTCTAGCTGGAGGAGTGGAGTCGATGTCGCGGGCCCCGTTCGCGATGCTTAAGTCGACCCAGGCATTCGATCGATCTAACCAATTAGTGGATACGACTTTGGGCTGGCGATTCGCCCATCCCGATATGGCTACCCGCTTCGGGACCGACTCCATGCCGGAAACCGGAGAGCATGTGGCGGAGCGATTCGGTGTATCTCGCGAAGATCAGGATGCCTTCGCCTTCCGTAGCCAGGCCCGGGCAAAGGCGGGGATTGAGCGCGGCTTTTTCAAAGGGGAATTGGTTTCGGTGACGCTTCCACGAAGAAAAGGGGATCCGATCGTGGTCGATGCGGACGAGCATCCGCGTCCGGATACAAGCGTGGAAGGCCTGGCCCGGCTCAAGCCGTTCGTAAAGCCGGATGGAACGATCACCGCAGGAAATGCATCGGGGATCAACGACGGAGCCTGCGCTTTGCTGGTCGCCGATGACGATGCCGTTTCCCAAAATGGGTTTGAGCCATTGGCTCGAGTGGTGGCTACGGCAGCGGTGGGGGTTCCGCCTCGAATTATGGGGATTGGTCCGGCCCCTGCGATTTCGAAGTTGCTCGAACGAACAGGAGTCGCGCTGGCCGATATCGATACGATCGAAATCAATGAAGCGTTCGCTTCGCAATCGCTCGCCTGCCTGAGAGAGCTCGGGCTGCCGGACGATGCCGCTCACGTGAACCCGAACGGGGGGTCAATCGCCCTCGGTCACCCATTGGGCATGAGTGGCGCCCGCCTGATAACGACCGCAGCGAGGCAGCTGGCGGCGATCGATGGACGCTTTGCGATTTGCTCCATGTGCGTCGGTGTCGGACAGGGAGTCGCTATGTTACTGGAACGTCCGAGATGAGCGAGTCCGAGCGAAAGGTTGTTTTGGTGACGGGGTCCGCGACAGGCGTGGGCAGGGCCTGCGCGGTGAAATTCGCTTCGATGGGGTTCGATGTGGTAGTGAACTATCCTGGGGCGGACGAGGAGGAGGCGAAAGAAACCGTTCGACTTGTGGAAGCCGCAGGAATGACTGCGCTGCTGTCGCGTTGCGATGTTAGCCGTGACGACGAAGTGGTGGCGATGCTCGCCGCTACGGAGAAAGCCTTTGGGCATCTCGATGTCCTGGTAAACGCGGCAGGGGCGACCGCCTTTGTGAAACACGACGACCTTCAGGGTCTCTCGGAGGCGCAATGGGATTCGATACTGGCGGTAAACACCAAGGGCCCCTTCTTTGTTACGAGAGCGGCGGTTCCCTTGCTCGAAGGTCGAAAGGGAGCAGCGGTGGTCAATGTTTCCTCGGTGGCGGGGATTTCCGGATTCGGATCTTCGATCGCCTATTGCGCGAGCAAGGGGGCGTTGAATACGATGACTAAATCCTTGGCTAGGGCCTTGGCTCCGAAAATCCGCGTGAACGCCGTCTGCCCAGGACCAATCGACAGCCGCTGGCTGCGTCAAGATATGAGCGAGGAGGAAATCTCGGATCGCGTTTCCACTTTTCCGATCCCTCGACTATCTTCTCCTGGAGACATTGCCGATACCGTAACCTACTTGGCTGTGGGTACCGCCATGACAACAGGCCAGATACTGGTTGTGGATGGAGGTCGAACGATATAGCTATGCGGACGTTTTGGAGCAGCTATGCGAGTCCGCGACTAATGTTCGGTCCGGGAGTCTTCAACGAACTAGGGAAAGCGGTCTCCCAAGTGGGCGGGCGTAGGGTTTTCGTCATTACGGACCCTGTTCTGGAGTCGCTAGGCATCGTGGATCGAGCGCGGCAGGCGTTGAATATGGAATTCGAGGTCTTCGCCGGAGGGGAAATCGAGCCATCGACCGATACCGTTGCCCGATGCGCGGCGATCGCTCGCGAGTATGGCCCGGATACGACTATCGCGATCGGCGGCGGGAGCAATATGGATTTGGCCAAATTGACTTGCGCCGCTGTTTCATCGGGCAGGAATCCGGAAGCATTGCTGGGCTTCGATAAGGTTCCAGGTCCCGTGGGGCCTCTGATATGCGTTCCGACCACTGCCGGCACCGGCAGCGAGGCTTCCCACTCGGCGGTGATACGAAACTCCAGCAACGGGAAGAAGGAGGCGGCCTTGAGCCACTATCTGCGCCCTCAGGTCGCCGTGGTGGATCCCGAACTGACGCTCTCCTGTCCGAGGAAGCTGACGGCCGAGAGTGGCATTGATACGTTAACTCATGCGATCGAAGCGTATTTGGCTAATGATTACTCTGCCTTGATTCCAGGGGAGAAAGGGACGCTACCTTACGAAGGGAACAATCCTTTAGGCGATCTCTATGCCGAGAAATGCATTCATTTGGTCGGTAAGCGCTTTCTGGATGCGGTTCGCGATCCGAACAACCTGGAGGCCCGCGCGGGTATGTCTCTAGCGGCAACATTGGGTGGATTGGCATTTTCAAATTGCGGCGTGGCTCTGGCCCATGCGCTGGAGTATCCGATAGGCGAACGCTATAAATGCGCTCACGGAGCGGGCAATGGGATCGTTTTGCCCGAGGTGATGCGTTATCTGGCGAACGCCAAGGGAGATCGTCTGGCGAAAATCGGCGAGTTGCTGGGAGTAGACGCTTCGTCGGAAGCAGCGATCGAGGAAGTGACTCGTCTGCGTCGAGAGGCGGGGCTTCCCGAATGTCTTCGCGATGTTGGCGCCGCGCCGAACGATCTTGCAGCCCTCGCGGCGACAGCGGCCTCTCTGAAACGGTTGATGGCTCTTTCTCCCATATCCCCATCCGAAGCGGACTTGCGTCGAATTCTGGAGGCTTCGTTCTAGCGCCCGCGACCTTCCTTCAATTGATGAAACCCTACGTATTCGTATTCTTCTTACTTCTTTGCATCCTGACTACCCTGACGATCGCCCTATTCCTTGAGCCGCCCGAAGCGGCGAGCGGCGTGGTCCATCCCGATTTTGGAACCATGAGTCAAGGAGGCGATGCCGATCGTCATGAAGGCCGATTGTTAGGCGGCTGGCTATATGGCTCTCTGCAGATCGGATTGTTTGTCTTCCTCATCGGCCAATGCGTGCCATCGGGCAGGCCTAGGCGATGGCTGATCGGGGCGAGCGGCGGCTTGTACTTGGCGGTCTATCTCGCTTTGATTCTTTCCTATGGCAAAGGCGTCGAAGGCGCCCCCTTTGTTTTGGGATTCCCGCTTCCAACGGCTTGGCTTGTGTTTGGGATGTGGCCGATTTCCGCCCTTTTTGCGATTCTCTACGCGACCCAATACGCCAAGTGGATCTACACCCCCGAGGATGCCAGCCGTTTCCAGTCCATAAAGGAACGTTACCAAGGAGGCCCCGAAGATGGATCCTAATAGGATTATTCTGCTCTGCGTCCTTGCCTATATGGCCCTCTGCGTGGCGATTGGGCTTTGGGCCTTGAAGCGGACTCGGGATACCAGCGATTTCTTCATGGCCAGTCGCAACTTGGGAGTGCTGATCACGGGAATCGCTCTCTTTTCAAGTATAATGAGCGGCTTTGGCTTCGTTGGCGGCCCCGGGCTCGTCTATCGGATGGGCATAAGCTCTTTTTGGATACTGGTCACCACGCCGATCGGATTCGCGCTCGCATTTTTCCTCGTAGCGAAGCGCATAAGGCTCTTTGCCGAACTTCGCAATTCCATCTCGCTGCCCGATATCGCCGCCGCCCGTTACCGCTGCCCCAAGGTCCGAGGATTGGTCGCGGTCGCCATTTTGTGCGGAGTGATCGCCTATTTGGCGACCCAGATTCGGGCGATGGCCTTCGTGCTCCAGGAGATTTTCGCTTCTAATGGGGTTTGGGGACATGATTCGGTTGTATTCTGCGTGGTCGTATCCTGCGCCGTGCTGGTCTTCTACTGTGTGACTGGGGGGATTATCGCTTCGGTTTACACCGACCTTTTTCAAGGGATCGTGATGGTGGTCGTGGCGGTGCTTATATTCGTGGGCGCGGTAGGGGCGATAGAAGGTGGAATGGGAGGAATGATGGAGATCATTCTCAAGGACAATGCCGAGGCGGCCGGGCCGTGGGGTACGCTCGGGATGTTGGGGTGCCTGTCTTGGTTTTTCCTTTTCACGCTGGGCGTGGCTGGGCAGCCGCACGTGGTGACGAAGATGATGATGAGCCGAAAAGTCGAGGACGCCAGAAGAACGCTTCCGATAACCTTGCTAGGCTATACGGTCACCGCGCTGCTGTGGATCGGCATTGGAATGCTTATGCGGGCCGTCGTTCTCAATGGGGGCCAAGCGGAGCTTGCTCGGGCAGACGATGCCGCGGCGGTCTTTCTGCAGAGCTATGCGCATCCTGTGTTAGCCGGACTCGTATTCGCGGGGTTGTTTGCCGCTATCATGTCCACTGCGGATGGGTTCCTGAATATTGGAGCGGCTGCGATCGCCCATGACATTCCAAGAGCGTTAACCGGAAACGCAATACGGCGCGAGCTAATGTGGGCCCGTATCGCGACTGTGGTTCTCGCTATTCTTGCGGCGGTTTTCGCTCTGCAGTCGCCCATCCAGCTGATTGGCCAATTAGGAGCCTTCGGTTGGGGCGTTTTCGCATCGGCTTTGGTTCCGGTAATCGGCTTAGGCTTGAATTGGCGCGGCGGATCTAGAAAAGCCGCCTTGGCAGCTATCGTTTTCAGCCTCGCTGCCAATGGGGGACTCGTTATCGCTCAAATGGCCGGTTTCTCCATCCCCTACGGGGTTTCGGGAGGAGCGCTTGCGTTGATGGGGTCTACCCTGGTTTTCGTGGGGATTTCCTTGGCTTCGAAAAGCGATTCGTTGAGTCCCGATATTGAGGAAGTCATGAAATTATAGTTACGCCGAAAAGAAGGTACTGACAATGAAACTATACTCTAAAGGGGCCTGGCGAGGCGGAGATGAATCGATCGAGGTAATCAATCCGTTCGATGGGCAAATCGTGGATACGGTCCCCCGGGCGACGGCCCAGGATGTGGAAGAGGCCATCGAATCGGCGCAAAGAGGCGCGGAGGATATGAAGTCCTTAACGGGCTACGAGCGATTCGAGATCCTCAGCAGGGCTACGGCTCTACTCCGCCAAAGGGCGGATGAGATAGCTCGAACTTTGAGCCTGGAGGAAGGAAAGCCATTGGCGGAAGCCCTTTTCGAGGTCGATCGCTCAGCCCAAACTCTCGAGTTGAGTGGCGAGGAGGCGAAGCGACTCTCGGGCGAGGTGCTGCCGCTGGATGGCGGCAAAGGAGTTAAGAACAAGCTTGGCTTCACCTTGCGTGTTCCCTGTGGGGTAATCGCGGCGATCGCCCCGTTCAACTTTCCGCTTAATCTGGTTTGCCACAAGGTCGGGCCAGCAATCGCGGCGGGCAATTCCGTGATACTGAAGCCGGCTAGCGATACGCCTTTGGTGTCCCTTAAGTTAGTTGAAATTCTGCTGGAAGCGGGCCTGCCTCCACTGGGGATATCCTGTTTGACGGGGAGCGGTTCCCTGATTGGCGAGAAGATTTGCTCGGACCCCCGCGTTCGCAAGATCTCCTTTACGGGGAGCAAGGAGGTGGGCGAGCGCATTTGCGCCGTCGCGGGAATCAAGAAAGTGACGATGGAGTTGGGGTCTAATTGCCCACTGGTCGTTCTGCCCGACGCGGATTTGGATGAAGTCGCCAATCTGGCGGTTTCCTCGGCTTACACCAACGCGGGCCAGGTATGTATATCGGCCCAGCGACTGATCGTGATGGACTCCGTTCGCGAAGCGCTCATCGAAACGATGAAGCCCAAGGTGGAGGCTCTTAAAGTGGGGGACCCGTTGCTCGAAGAGACGGGCATTGGCCCAATGGTACGGAAGTCGGACGCCTCTAGGGTTGAACGTTGGATACAGGAGGCCGTGGGCGATGGAGCCCAATTGGTATACGGGGGGGAGAGGGATGGCGCTCTCATGCAGCCGACGCTGCTCGACGGAGCGACTCCCGATATGCGCGTGTGCCGCGAAGAGCTGTTCGGCCCTGCGGTATCGGTGATGAGCGTCTCGAGCATAGACGAAGCCATTCGTTTGGCGAATGATACAGAATTCGGTTTGAGCGCGGGCCTGTTCACGAAGGATATCGATGCTGCCATGCGTTTCGCTCGTGAGGTGGATAGTGGCAATATTCAAATCAACTGGGGACCGTTATGGCGGACCGATGCCATGCCCTATGGCGGGATGAAGGGAAGCGGAATGGGCAAGGAAGGCCCGAAATACGCGATCGAAGAAATGACTGAAATGAAATCGGTGGTCATCCATTCCAAATAAACCAATATAGTTATGAAAATCGTCCGCTCTTTATTTTGCGTAGTCGCTTTTAGTTGTCTTGCGCTGGTTCATGCTTCTCCCGTTCAGGTAGACTCGGGGAAAATCTCCGGCATCGCATTGGATGCAGACTCAGGTTTGCAGGTATATCGCGGCATACCGTATGCGAAACCTCCGGTTGGCGACTTGAGATGGCGTCCTCCGCAAGCCGTCGAGTCCTGGAAAGGCGTTCGCGCTTGCGATACCTTTGGCCCGGCGAGTATCCAGAAAATGGGCCGAAACGCCACGCAGGAGCAAAGCGAAGATTGCCTCTACCTTAACGTCTGGACAACCAAAGGCGGGGACGAATCCGCCAAACTTCCCGTTATGGTTTGGATACACGGAGGCGGGTTGAATCTAAGTTGGGGGCACAAGGAGTCCTACGACGGAACGGCCTTTGCGAAAAACGGTGTCGTCCTAGTATCGATAAATTATCGTCTTGGTGCCCTGGGGTTTCTCGCTCATCCCGCGCTGTCGGCGGAATCCCCTC
>CBFHHM010000004.1:65624-186485 GCA_965655705.1 Candidatus Pelagisphaera sp. | reverse complement strand
ATGGGTTTCTCGACCAGATAGCGGCTCTGGAATGGACGCGGCGGAATATCGCGGCCTTTGGAGGGGACCCCGAAAACGTTACGATTTTCGGGGAGTCAGCCGGAGGAACGAGCGTAGCGGTCCTTTGCTCTTCTCCTTTGGCCAAAGGATTGTTTCACAAAGCGATTATTCAAAGCCCATGGATGTTTGGATACATCGACGAGCTGGCGAGCCCCAATATCGTCAAACTGAAGGAACCGGTATCCAACACGCCATCCGCGGAGCAACTCGGGTTGGATTGGGCGGATCCCAAGGTCACGGGATCGAACGCGGATTCGCTTAAAGCGCTTAGATCGTTGAGCCCATCTGAAATACTCGAGAGGGTTCGCTACTACCGAACGAGAGCCACGATCGACGGATGGCTCTTGCCGGACCATCCGGCGCATGTCTTCGCGAAGGGTCAGCAAGCCGACGTGCCTGTGATCATTGGGACGACTCGCGATGAAGGGGCCTACTTTCGGAACTACGTTCGCTTTGCGCAGCGCTCTGAATTGGAAGCGAAGCTCGAAGCGTTCTATGGGCGATCCGTCAAAAAGGTCTTGGCTCAATACCCGGGAGAAAGCCAGGATGAACTAACGCAAGCGGGTGTCCAGTTTGTGACGGATGCCTGGTTCGTCCATCCTGCCGGTCAATTGCTAGAGGGAATGCAGCAGGTTTCTTCTCCTGCGTTTCAATACGACTTCGCCAAACCGAGTAGCAGGAACCCGGGAATGGGAGCGCCGCATGCCATAGAGTTACGCTATGTTTTCAATACGCTGAACAACGCCGATGAGTTTCCCGAGAATCAGGTGTTATCGGATAAGGTCATGACGTACTGGGTACGCTTTGCGTATTACGGAGACCCAAACGGACCGGACCTGCCGAGGTGGCCGGAGTACAAGGGCAACCGAAAACCTTACCTCATACTGGACGATTCCCTATCAACGGGGTTCGATTTGCGAAAAGAGGCCAGCGATGCCCTCGAAGCGGCAACGCAGGGAATTTACAATTAGAATTATGAATAAGTCTAGCAGGGTTTTTTTATGGGCGGTGGTTACGCTGTCTCTTCTGTTAACATCAGCCTATTCCCAATCGCGCTCGGATTTCTCCATTGACGGACCTATCGCCGCCGATGAGCCCGGTACCTCGCGAAATGCCATCTACAGCGCCTCAGCCATCGAACTGGATGCGAATGGGTACCTGGAGGAAGAGTACTTCATAGAAGGATTGGCCAATCGATATACCCGACCGAAAAACGAAACGGGAGCGATTATTGATTCGGGCCATCCCTATCGTACTCGCCTCATCGTAAGGCGGCCCCGAAGCGCATCCCACTTTAATGGGGTCGTCATCGTGGAGTGGAACAATGTGACAGCGGGACCCGACAAGGACATCGACTGGTGGATGTCGGGAGATCACTTTGTTCGCGAAGGCTATGCCTATGTGGCCGTTTCCGCGCAGTGGATGGGGATCCAATCGATTAAAGACTGGAGCCTGGAGCGCTATGGGAGCCTCGATGTCACCGATGGGGGCAAGGTGGAGAAAGATGACCTCTCGTTTGATATTTTCTCTGCGGTAGGCCGGGCCATCAATCGTATTGGGAAGCCCTCGAAGCCCGACCAGGTAGACATTCTTGGCGGCTTACAGGCAGAGCTCGTCATTGCCACAGGGCATTCTCAGTCGGCCAATCGCTTGGCGGCCTATGTGAACCATATGCATCCCCTCGATCCGGTCTACGATGGCTTCATGATCCATGGAGGAGGCGCTGGAATCCGGGATGATCTGGAGGTAAAGGTATTCAAGATCATGGCGGAATCGGATATGATCTGGCAGGCGGCGATCCGTCAGCCCAATACGGATACCTTTCATTGCTGGGAGGTCGCAGGCACCTCGCACGTCGATATTCACTTCGAAATGGAATATGGAAAAGTTCGTAATTTGCACTTAGGCAAGCCGTTTAGCGATGTGACGCCGCGAACGCCTGATTGCGATTATCCCGCTTTTAGCAGAGTCCCCTTTAGCGATACGCTCAATGCGGCCTATGAACACCTGCAGCGTTGGGTGCGGGATAATACCCTCCCTCCAGCGGCAGAGCCCTTAGTCATTCTGCAAATAAAGCCGAAACTCGTGTTGGGCCGAGACGAGCAGGGCAACGCGTTAGGAGGCATTCGCCTAGCGTCTCATGCGGTACCCACAGCGAAGAACACAGGCATGAATCCAGGGAGCTACAAGTTTTGCTGGTTGTACGGTAGCCACGAACCCTTTGATGCGGCAACTCTTAGCGAGCGTTATCCCAGCCATGAAGTCTATGTGGAAGCGGTAAAAAAGGTGGCGCACCAAAACCTGTCGGACGGTTACATCTTGCGCTATGCGGCGGAACGAACGATCCGCGATGCGGAGAAGTCCAACATCGGGCGATAGGAATCGCTTGGGCATGCCTGTAAAGAGTCTACTGGAGGATTGAGGATAGCTTTTGGCGGCTAGAGATTACTCGCTAGCGGCTACAAGTTCTCTTTCGCTCGCCGCGACTTCCCTAAACAGAGGACTGTCGATGACGGCAGCGATTGTATCCACGATCCGATAGTCGCGCTCGGCGGACTTTTCGAGGATCTTTTCGATTTCCCAGTAGTTCTTGGGTTCCTCGCCGTTGGCGTAGGTGAGCAGCTTGACGATGAAATTGCGGACGAAGCGATCGCGGTTGGTATCGCTCTTCATGAGCTCACGGTACTCGACGATGTCTTGATACTCGCTTCCGTTGCGGAATGCGGCAGACGAATCCACGGCAATGGGTTCGTTCTCCCAAGGCTTGGCTACAGGCGGCAAGCCTTTGGCAGCCCGACGGATGTCCTCAGCTTCGATCTCCTTGAGGACGGCCCGAGACGGGCGTTCTTCGACTTGCATGGTGTACTCCTTGCGCCAGGAGCCGACTGGATCGAAATTCTCGAAAGCGTAGCCGTAGGGGTCGATGCTGCGGTGACAGGAAGCGCAGGTTTCGTCTTCGACGTGAGCCGCGAGGATTTCCTTGATGGTCTTAGCCTGACGGACGTCGGGCTCTTCGATCGCGACATCGGCTGGCGGCGGATTCGGATGAACGCCCAAGAGGTTCTCCATCACGTAGATGGCTCGATGAATAGGCGAGGTGCCGAGACTGTCGGCGGTTAAGGTAAGAAAGGCTCCCATGCCTAGGATGCCGCCGCGCCGACCGTCCTTGAAGGTGTATTTGCGAAGCTTGGAGTCGCGCTCGACGTCGTGGGAAATTCCATATACTTTGGCGAGGTCCGCGTTGACGAAGGAATAGTCTGCGGTGAGGAGCTCGGGAACCGGAACGTTGTTTTCGATCGCATGGCGGAAGAAAGCTAGGGCTTCGTTGACCATGTCTTCGTTGAGCCGCTTCTTATCGTAGAGCGGGAAATGCTCCGGGTCGGGCGACATGAAATTGATACGGTCGAGCTGCAGCCAAGAGTAGGGAAACTGTTCGAGAAATTCGTCGGCGGCGCCGCTGTCGAATCGTCTTTGAACTTCGGCGAGGACGGTGGAGTAGGAATCCCATTCGCCATTCCGCGCGGCTTTCAGGGCGTTGGCGTTCGGCGGCGAGCTTTCGATGAAGTAGCTGAACTTAGTCGCGAAGCGATCTGGAGGAGCGCTCTCTTCCGGGTTGATAAGTAGAAAAGAGGGGGAGACGAGAATAGCGACGATTCCTTCCTTTAAGGCTTCGACGTCGCCGATGGACGGGGCGTTGGCTTGGACGAGCGATACGATGGGGTCGAGTTCGTTGTCGCGGACCTCGCGTCGCCAAGCGCGTTCCGCGATGGGGCGCAGGATCTCCGTGGCGCGCGTCGCTTGGGGATTCTCTCCTAGCAAGGCGACTTGTCGCTTGGGGGGCCAGCTCTCGTAGAGCGGGCCTTCGACTTCGGCATTGAATAGACGGGGTCGGGGACCGCGCCAGTACTTCGTCCAGTGGACCCAATGGTCCGGAGCGTCTTGTCGGTTCTTGGCGAAGGGGACCTCTTCGCGGACTACTTTGTCGTAAAAGGCGCGATCGTTTTGGTAGAAGTGATCGCGAGCGATGCGGTACTGGAATTTGAAATTTCCATTGCCGTTCAGGCGGAGGCCGTCTGTGGGGTAGGAGATTCGCAACCTAGTGCCAGCGGCGAGCCACTCGTCGATTTCGATTTCGCCGATTTCGCCGTCGGGCAAGGAGAAGTCGAGGTGACGGTCGCCGAGATGCGCGCGAAGAGTAATCGGATCGCCTTCGTAAATGCCGGTCGCTTCGCTGTCGTAGTAGTTGCGGTCGACGCCCATGGCTCGGAGTTTGATGCGGTAGCGACCAGATTTCTCGACCGTCTGGAAATTGTCGAAGTAGGCATGTAGGCGTATATCCAGGATTTCGATACTATCGGGCGTTCGATTGGCCTGCTCCTGACGGGGACGCTGATTGATATTGGTCACCCTAAGCTGGCTTGAAGGAACATCGATGCGGCGCGTCTTTGAACGGTGACCAGAGAGAATATGGGCATCGACGATTTTGCGCATGGCTTCGATGTACTGCTCCATGTGGAACTGACTGAAACCGAGCGACTCGCCATGCGTATCGAATCCATGGTGAAGCGAATCGCCGAGCAGATTGGCGGTCGGTTGGTGGGTGCCGACGTGATCGACGAGCAGTACGTCAGCAACGCTGTTTTCGAGTTCGCGGTTGTTTAGGCGGCGTGGCTGCGGACGTTTCAGTTCCTGGGAGCCTTCGTGGTAGGCGCGTACTTTTTCCGTGAGGTAGTCGACGATGAGAGCGCGTTCGGGATCGGATAGTTCGCTCTTTTCCGGCGGCGGCATTTCCGCGAGCGTGACGAAGTCGAGACTGTCTTCCCAGAAGAAGGCATTATTGTCCGTCGGGGCGACGCCAAGATCGGTCAGGGTGAAGTCGCCCTCCATATCGTCGTCATTGTGGCATTTGCCGCAATGCTGCTCCATGAGCTCCTGATTGGACTGCGCGGGGAGGGAGAGCGCGATGGAGAGAAGGAGGGATAAGGGGATTAAGCGCGGGTAGGGAGGGCGGAATCGGTAGCCCCTGCCGAATTGGGAGATTCGTTGGAGCATGCTTATCCGAGGTCGAAGGTTCCAGAGCTGGTGTTGAAGCTGTCGCGCTCGATGCCGAAGCGCTGCTGGATGGTGTTGTAGAGATTGCAGAGTGGCATGTTTTTGCCCCCGGCGCTGCGGGTATCGATGTGGCCGCGATGCTTGAATCCGCCTCCGGCGACGAGAATGGGTAGATCGCGATTGGAGTGGGTGCCCCCGTAGCCCATGCCGCTGCCGAAGAGTACGATGGTATTGTCGAGCATGGTGCCTTCCGCGTTGGGTTCCTTGATTGAATCCAATTTTTGGAGACAGCGGGAAAGCTGGGCAATTTGGAAAGACTCGATGGCCACGAGCTCGGCGATGACCTCCGGCTTCTTGCCGTTGTGCGTGCAGGCGTGATAGCCACGGGTGACGCCTTCGACGTCGGTATAGCTCAGTTCATTGGGGAAAGCGATGGTAGCGACTCGAGTGAGGTCGGTTTGGAAGGCGTAGGCGATCATATCGAAGATCGCGTTGTAGCGGTTGGCTACGGTCACCTCGTAGGCATTGAAGTGCTCGGAAATGTCGTAGGTTGGCTTCTCCTTGTCGATCCAGTTCTTGCGATCGGAGAAGGCGTCCTCGAGTTCGCGCACGGAGGTTTCGTAGAGGTCCAGGCGCTCCTTGTCCGTGGTTGTTGCATTGCGCTTCAAGCTGGAAAGCTGGCCTCCCACGGCGTCGAGAATGCTGCCGTTGCGCTCGATGAGTTCGCGTCGGGTCTTGCGCTCTTTGGCGGTGAGGTTGAGGAAGAGGTGATCGAAGAGCTTCTGTGGGTCGGTGAAGGGATCGAGCTCGATGCCATTGGCATTCCAGCTCATGCGGATGCCGCGTTCAAGGGCGGCGTTAATGTAGGGAAAGCGTACCTGATTGCCGGTTTGGCGAGCGATGAGCTGATCGATGGATATGTTCTCCTCGGGGAAGGCGCCGGCATTGGCGGGAAGGACTCCGTTGAGAAAGGTGATCTCGCGACCGTGTCCGCTGACCATGTTGTGGTCGGTGTGGGAGAGGACGGTTAGGCGATCTTTCAGCCACTCCAGCGATTTCAGGGTGGGAGAAAGCGCGGCGTTCTTTCCGAATTCGGTGGGAAAGAAGTGTTCCGGATGCATGCCCAAGGGATTGCCGACTACGAGAAAGCGAGTCGGGGCTGCGGCAGGCGTGGCGCCGGCAGCCATGGATTCTAGCAAGGGGAGCGAGAGAACTCCGCCGATTCCTTTGATGAAGGTACGTCGATCGAGATTCATGGGAAATGAGTTTTGGGAAGAGCGTGTGACTATGGAGATCCCTGGGGATTTGGCGAGTAACTCCGGGGTAGACAAGAAGGGTTACATGAAAGCGTGTCAAAAGACGGAGGATTTGGGGGTGGGTAGGCGTTCCCGCTGGACCTAGTGGCGTCACCTTGAGAGAGTGCCATCTGTAGGAGCGGGTTTATCCCGCGATATCTTCGGACGCAATGAAACCTTACTGTCCCACAGGGACGCATACTTGCGCCAAAGCCGCATCCAGCGAACGCGGAGAGCGATGACGTCCAAATATCATATCGTCATCGGCCTGCGGCCTAGGAGTCGCCGCCAGCGCGGCGTCAATAGGATCCGCTGCGCGGAAGACTATCCCTGTGGGTCTTTGGGAAAGGTGATATGGCCTCAGCGCGGTTTCGCGCTAGGTAGAGGGGAAGTCCCTACCTTTTCTTCAATTGGGCTCATCCTTGCTTCGGTCGTCTCGATGCTTGCTTGATTTGTCCACGAAGCATTTTATGCGAGGTACTTCTTATTATGCGTCTCCGATTCCCACCCCTTTTATCTCTTTTCAGTAGTTTAGTTGGCGCCGCTTGCCTCATTGGCAGCGAGCCGGATTGGCCTAAATATCGGGGACCCACCGAGCAGGGTGTTTCTCGGGCGGTCAACGTGCCGACCCAATGGTCGACGGAGGACAACATCGCCTGGAAGACGGAAATTCCGAACCGAGGCTGGTCGTCGCCGATTTTGGTCGATGGCCGCATCACCTTGACCACGGGTGTGGAGGAGCTGGTCGATGGCATGCACGACTTGAAGGTTCTCCAGGTGGATGCGGAGACGGGCGAGATCCTGTGGGTCAAGACGGCGCTGCAGGGAACTGAAGAAGAGGGCATGGACCGTCACCCGAAGAACAGCCTCGCTAGCGGGACCGTGGCGATCGACGAAGGGGTCGTCTACGCCCACTTCAGTCATATGGGCACGGTGGCTTTGGACTTCCTGACTGGCGACTTGATTTGGAAGGAGAAGATTCCTTATACCTCCAAGAACGGAACGGGCGGTACGCCCCTCGTAGTGGGCGATTTGCTCGTGTATACCACCGATAGTTTTGAGGAGCCCAGTATTTCGGCTCGCTACAAGAAGACCGGCGAAATCGCATGGAAGACGACTCGAGGCTATCAGGTTAAGAACAATTTTTCGTTCGGAACGCCTCTCGCCATTGAGGTTAACGGCGAGACCCAGATCATCAGTCCGGGAAGCGGTATGGTGGGCGCCTATCGTCCCTCCGATGGCAAGGAATTGTGGTATGTAACCTACCGAATGGGCTTTTCTTTGGCGACCAGTCCGCTCTACGTAGACGGCGATATTTACATGAGTACGGGCTTCTCGAAGGCCAGCTTTCTGGCGATCGACCTGGATCGAGCGCGCGGACCGCTCGAAGGCGACCTGACGGAAACGCATTCGAAATGGCTGTATCACAAAAGCGTGCCTCGAGCTTCGTCGCCGAACTTCGTGGATGGAAACGTAATTATTCTGGAAGACATGGGCCGTCTCCAAAGTTTGGATCCGGAAACGGGCGAGCTGAATTGGATGCATCCCTTGATCGGCAATTTCTCGGCGGCTCCCGTGCAGGTAGGCAACCTCCTATACCTGGTGAATGAAGAAGGCGTGTTCTACATCCTCGAGATTCGCGACGACGGCTGCGAGGTTCTGTTCGAAACCGAAATGGGCGAGGAAACGCTGGCCACGCCGGCTATCGTGGACAATCACATCTACCTGCGCACGCGCCATCATCTCTGGAAAATCGGGACGGATTCGTAGGCTATGGCAGCTGCGTCCTGCAGCGCCGCGGAAGACGAGTTCTCAAGCTACGCGGCATCGCGGGACGCGATTGCCCTACCTGGATCTAGAAGGGCTTCTCAATGCGCGCGTCGCCAATCGCTCCCTACTGGAACATCGCGTGATCGGGATTGCCGGCGCTGAGCACGTAGGCGGTGAGATCGAGGATCTCCTCCTTGGAAAGCATGTTGAGCAGGGCGGGCGGCATGGGCGAGATCTTCGATGGTTCCATGCTCTTAACCAACTTGCGGTCGATGTTCGTGCGCTGATTGGGATTGGTGAGGTCCGTATTGATCGTTACGCGGTCGCCGCTCAAGTTGACTACGACGCCATAATGCGTCGTTCCGTCTAGCATTTCGACGGCGATAGGCACGAACTGCTCATTGACCTCTTTGCTTGGATTGATGATTTGATCGAGGAAATCGCGTGGCGAGTAGCGTCCCCCGGATCCGGTGAGATCCGGACCGGTCGATCCGCCAGCATTCTGAAAGCGATGACAGGCGTAACAGGCCGTTCCGGCGAACATGGCTCGCCCGCTTTCGAAATCGCGGCCCTTCATACCCGCTTCCGCATCGGCAGCGAGATCGTCGAGGGTCCAGTTCTTAACTAAGCTGCGTCCTTTCATGAAGTTCGCAGTGAGCGCTTCCACGGGCGATTGCTTGATTGGCTCTTTGGCGATGAGAGCGGCGAGTTCGCGCTTCTCCTTTTCGGAGAAATTATCCAGGGCTTCGGCGCGGATGTTCTTGATGAAGATCTCGAAGGAGGCGCCACCGCGGTAGTTGGCTGCGGTGAGAAACCAATCGATATAGTCCGCCCGCAAAGCATTGTTCCAGCCGGCTTCGAGCATGCGGAGGGAGCGCGCGTATTCGAGCTGCTCTTCTTGCGTCGGAGCGGCCTTGAGCAGGGCAATCGTCTTCTGGGCGACGGTAGGGGATTGGAGGAAGACAAGAGTCTCGCAAAGTAGCTGATTTAGCTCGATGGATTTGGCGGGAAAATGAGCGTCCAACGCGGCGGTCAGTTGCAAGGTCAGGGCAGAGCCGGGCTGGCCGAAACGATTGAGAACGACTTGATAGGTCCGGAGCAGGGCGCGTTGAAAGGTCTCGTCGAGGGCGCTGTAGTCGACATCGAGCAGCGCTTCCAGAATGTCGTCGCGTAAAGTCTCGTTAGCCGGCGGATCGGAGGGCTCGCGGTGGAATCGGTCGATGCCCTCGACGCGAGCCAAGGCGAGCAGGGCGAGGATGCGTTTCTCGTCGTCTTTTTCCTTGAGGGCTCGGTTGGCCCATTGCCGGGATGGCTGGCTTTCCACAGCGGCTCGAGCGGCGGAGCGAATGAAGGGGTCTTCGCTGTCCAAGTGACGCCAAGCGGCACCGATCGCTTTCGTATCCACTAGGCCATGATATTTCTCGAGGCTCTTGCGAAGGTTGCGAGCTCTCTGGCCGCCGCTCTTGGCGATGGCGGACTCGGTGGATTCGTCGCCGGTGTAGGTGACGCGATAGAGGCCGGATTGAACGCGGCGTCCACCGATCGTGAAGTACATGGCGCCGTCAGCGGGATTGACGACGATGTCGGTGACCGGCAAGGGCGCCCCGCTAATGAAGTCTTCCTTTTCGCCCGTGTAGCTCGAGCCGTCGGGGCGTAGGTGCACGGCGTAGATTTTACCCCAGCTCCAATCGAGAATGTATAGAGCATTCTGATACTTAGCGGGGAACTTGGCGCCGTAGCCGAAGGCGACGCCGGTGGGCGAGCCAGGACCGATGTTGACGGCGGCGGGGACGCTATCCGCGTACCATTCGGGCCACTTTCCGGTTCCATTGCGCCAGCCGTAGTCGGATCCGCTTACCACGTGCAGGACGCGGGTGGGGCGGTACCAAGGCGTATTGAAGTCGTACTCCATGTCAGCGTCGTAGGTGAAGAGCTCGCCGTCGGCGTTGAAGTCGGCATCGAAAATATTGCGGTAGCCGTTGGAGTAGATTTCGAAGTTCTCGCCTGCGGGATCGACCTTGTAGATGATACCTGCGGGAGCGAGTCGGTCGCGATTGTGTCCGCGGCCGTCGGGCATGCGCGGTAGGAGGTGGTCTTCGCCCCAGTTCGTGTTGACGCGGGAGGCGCTGTGTTCGGTCGGCTCGGTGTTGTTGCCGGTGATGAGAAAGATGGATTCGCCGTCGGGCGAGAGTCTCAAGGCGTGGACGCCGTGGTCGCCGCGAGCGGGAATTTTGCGGAGGAGTTCAATGGAATCGAGCTGACCGTCGCCATTTGTGTCGGTGGCTCGATAGAGGCCGCACTTTTCTCGGTCGCGGTATTCGTTGACGGCCAAGTAGAGAGCGTCGAAGGCCCAGAGCATCCCGTTGACCGCTTCGATCTCCAGGGGGATGCGCTCGATGGCAGCAGGATCCAGCGTTTCGCCGGCTGCGGGGACCGGGAAGCGGTAGAGGCCGCCGAACTGGTCGCTCGCAATGATATTGCCTTTGTTATCGAGACAAAGGTTGACCCAGGAACCCTGATTTTCGCCTGGAACGGAATAGAGCAATTCGACGTCGAAGCCTTCCTTGACCGTGATGCGGTCGCGCGGAGTGGCCCGGTTTTCATTGATGGCCTTGCCTTCGTCGGGGTCTGCCTGCTTAGGCGCTTTGCGCTTGCTGTTTAAAGCGGATTTTAAGGCATCTTGGGCGGCTTGTCCTTTGAGGTGGGTGAGCTGAATGTTCTTGGCGTAAGCCTTCATCGCGGGACCGCGATGCAGTTGCAGGCCAAGGTAGCCTTTTCGGTCGGATCCGGGAAAACGATCGACCACGTCAACGGTTACCACGCCGTCTATCTTATGAATTGAACGCGCTCCAACGGCGATGATTTCGTAATCGTGCCACTCGTAAGGGTCGAATTTCGAATCGTCGCCGACCTTGCCGGTGATCTTCGGCTTGGACTTGCCTTTGGCGTCGACCGCATCGGTGACGAGCGCTTTTTGCCCGCGTGTTGCCACGATACCGCGGCCAGTCTTCTCGCTGTAATACATGCCCAGGTATTCCGGCTTCGGGTGAATGTCGAGCTGAGGTCCGGATAGGGCGTGTTCAACGCCGTTGATATCTTGGGCTCGGTACATGATGCCCGAATTGCTATCGCCTTCGAGCTTGAAGCGAAGCGTGAGGTGGAAGTTGCCTACCTGTTCTTTGCGATAGACGAGGAAGGTGTTGGCCTCGATTTCCACCCCGTGCGTCGAGCCGACGATGATGCCGTCCTCAACCTTCCACAGCCCATCGACGCCTTCCCAGCCGGAAAGGTCCTTGCCGTTGAAGATGCTTTCTTGGGCGTGAAGCGCTGTGGCGGCGAGGATGCAAGCGCTCAGCAGAGCGAGTGTGGTTCGAAGGGTTCTAGTGGACAGGACAGATGCGTTCATAGTCAGGTATCGGGCCAAATTGGGTGGGGCTTGTTTGTATCATTCCGTCGTAGGGGTTCGAAGTGGACTTTCGCGTCAACTTCTTTGAGAGTCGAGCATTCTGGCCTATTAGGGGTTGGGTGACTAGGAAGATTCCCGCAAAGAATTGTACGGAACCGGCAATACCCATTTTTGAATGGCGAATGATTCGATTCATGGTTTGGTATAAAGAATCAGAATGGCCGATAGGAAATCGGCCGCGAACTTCGTTGCTCTGACATGAAAACGCCCCTATTTATTTCCTATGCCATCGCTCTTGTCGCTGGCATCGCCCACGCCGCTTCAGATCGGCCCAATATCGTTTTGATTCTATCCGACGACCAAGCCTGGACTGACTATGGTTTCATGGGTCACGATATCATCGAGACGCCTCATTTGGATCGATTGGCTGCCGAAAGCGCGACCTTCAAGCGTGGCTATGTTCCCACGGCGCTCTGTCGGCCCTCTTTGATGACCCTGGCGACCGGCCTTTATTCGCATCAGCACCGTACCACTGGTAACGATCCCGCGGATACGGAAGCGAATGCCGCTTATGCCAAGGAAACGGGCGAGGATCCCCGCGAGCTGTTGATATCCCACGTCGACGATGTTCCTACTTTGCCTCAGCTCTTGGGCGAGGCGGGCTATCTGAGCCATCAGAGCGGCAAGTGGTGGGAAGGTTCCTATCAGCGTGGCGGTTTTACTCACGGTATGACCCGAGGCTTTCCGGGGAAACGAGGGCGTCACGGCGACGATGGACTGAAGATCGGCCGCGAGGGAATGGAGCCTATATTCGACTTCATGGACATGGCGATCGAGGAGGAGAAACCGTTTTTCATCTGGTACGCCGCTTTTATGCCGCACACGCCACACACGCCGCCCGAGCGTTTGCTGAACAAGTATTTGAAGACGGGCGTGACGGAATCGGTGGCCAAGTACTACGCGATGTGCGAGTGGTGGGACGAAACCTGCGGCCAGTTGGTCGATCGAATCGAGGATAAAGGCCTGCGAGAAAACACCTTGATCGTGTATGTATGCGACAATGGTTGGGTGCAGCTCGAGGATCGAAACGGCTATGGGCCTCGCTCCAAGCGCAGCCCTTACGACAAAGGCGCTCGCACGCCGATTATGTATTCGTGGCCAGGCGTTATTGAAACAGCCGATCGTCCTGAACTGAGCAGTAGTATCGACATCGTACCTACGATGCTAGCGGCTGCAGGCGTAAAGGAGCCTGGAAATTTGCCGGGTTTGAATGCGCTGCCGGAACTGAAGAGTGGGAAAGAGATCGAACGCAATACCTTGTTCGGCGAGTCCTTCGCTCACGATATCGCCGATATTCACAAACCCGAGGAGTCTTTGCTCTATCGCTGGGTGATCGAGGATGGTTGGAAATTGCTGCTTACCTACGACGGTCGCCAAGGCAAGATGAAGTATCCGCCGAATGAGCGGGCCCCGCGTTTGTTCCACATTCAATCGGACCCTCATGAAATGATCGACGTGGCGAGGGACTATCCGGGACTCGTGGATCGCTTGGCTGCCAAGATCGATGGCTGGTGGAAAGTGACCGAGCGCAAAGTCTTGGGAATGTAGATAAAAGGGGGGGCGCATTTTGGCTTTTGGGGGACACGCTCCTTCGTCCCTACCGCCTGTGTTTTCAGCGTGAGGCCTCTTTACGCGTCCAGCAGCCAGCGGGCTTCGGGACGGATGCGGTCGAGGGTGTCCTGTCGGATATAGTCTCTTTGATTGGTCTGCTGGGGTTGGTCGCGACGACAGAAGTAACTATGGATAGCGCGCCGTGGCATCCCGGTGCGATTGGTGGTGCCGCCGTGCCAGACATGGGAATTGAAAACGACCACTGTACCGGCGGGCGCTTCGATCAGGATCTCATCCGGATGCGGCTGCATGGGGTCGTCGAGGGCCTCTTCAGGCATCGTCCCGTTCCGATGGGTGCCCGGCACGAGGCGGGTAGCTCCGTTGGCTTTGGTAAAGTCGTCGAGTAGCCATATCGAATTGCACACTTGGTAGGCGCCGGGCGTGACGGCGGTTTTCCAGTCGGCGTGCAGTTTCTGGAGACCTTGTCCCGGTTTGGCGGCCCGATAGTTGAGCGAGGAAAGGCGTAGTTCATTTCCCAGGACGTGTCTCACGGCAGTGAGAAAGCGAGGATGGGTGTAGAGTAGATCGAAGATGTCGCCTTTGTTGACCAGATCCGCGAGTCGATCGGCCCCGGCCTCCTTGTTGTGGCGAATATTCTGCGATTCGTAGAGTTCGTTTCCGCTACGCTCGCCTTCGCTTGCGAGCAGTGCCGCGCAGCGACGATTAAGGGCATCGAGAACGGGGCCCGAAAGAAGCGGGCCGAGGGACAGGTAGCCGTTTGTATCCAAGAAACCTTTCTCTTCCGGTGTAAGTAGAGAGTCTGCAGCGCCAAGGGTTTCGAGGGGATGAGGCATGAAGGAATGGTGAATGGTGAATGTGGAACGTGGAATGGGGACGAAGCGTCAGCGGAGATGGCGTAGCAATGGGGAAGGATCTTGATGCGCGGCCTTGCGGGAGCCAGTCTTCGCTAGGGCTTCGCCCGGCAATCGATGGCCCTAAATTGGGTGAATTAGTAGGTGGCGCGGCCGCCGCTGAGGTCGAAGGTGAAGGCGGTGTTGAAGCTGGCTTCGGGAGACCCAACCCTTGCGGCCGAAATCGTTAACGGCCGCTTTGCAATCCGCTTCGAATCGGTCGAAGAGGACAACTTGCCCTCCTTCGTTTGCGATACGTTCCGCGATGGCCTTTCCAAGTCCACTAGCCACTCCGGTAATGACGGCAATTCGTTCGTCGAAACGAGAATTCATACCATCATAACTTATTGGGGATTTCCATGATAGCAACAGCCAATCGTTAGGATCTCTCTGTTTGAAGAGCGGCTATCATCCGGGTTTGGTCACGTCGTTTATTAACGTCGCATTACTCGAATCGAGGAGATCGCATCGTTCCAGTCGCCCGCCTTTCTTTCGCAACCCTGTATATTGTCTTCAATGAGCCGGGACATTCCTATTGAATCGGGCTGGATTGCTGTGAATGATTGCAAATGAACTCAAGGAGAAGAATAAACGAATAATGAATACGAAACACCCATCCCGACGCGCTTTTATCGCTCAATCTAGCCTGGCCTTTGCTTTGGCTGGCTGCTCCAAACGTTCGACGAGCGGAGAGCCGCTCTTTAAAATCTCCCTGGCCCAGTGGACCATCAACAAGGAGTTGAAATCCGGAGCGATCGACAATCTCGACTTCGCCAAAGTCGCCAGCGATCATGGCATCTACGCCATCGAGTACGTGAATCAGTTTTTCATGGAAAAAGCCCAAGACACGAGCTACTTGGCGGAGATGAAGAAGCGGGCGTCCGATCACGGCGTGGAAAGCGTATTGCTAATGTGCGATCGAGAAGGCGATCTTGGCGATCCGGACGAGGCGACCCGATCGCAGACAGTGGATAATCACCGCAAATGGATCGATGCGGCGAAGTATTTGGGCTGCCACTCAATTCGGGTGAATGCCGCGAGCAAAGGCAGCTTCGACGAACAAGTGAAACTCGCTGCGGACGGACTCGCTCGTCTGACGGCAATCGGGGACGCATCGGGAATCAATGTGATCGTGGAAAATCACGGTGGCCTTTCCAGCAATGCCGATTGGCTAGCTGCAGTGATCGAAATGGTCGATCATCCGCGTTGCGGCACCTTGCCGGATTTCGGGAATTTCAAAATCGATGACGACGAATCCTACGACTCCTATCGCGGCATCGACAAACTGATGCCCTATGCCAAGGGAGTCTCAGTCAAGGACGTTGTTTGGGATGATGACGTGAACGAGTCGTCGCTCGATTTCGAGCGTATGTTGAAGATCGTACTCGATCACGAATTTCATGGGTATTGCGGTATCGAATACGGTGGATTCGAAGGCTTGAATGCCTCGCGCAAGCGTCTCGAGCAGGCGAGGGAAGGGCTGTCGGCGTAGGTGGTTTGCCCAGATATGAACCCGATCCGAATCGCCGTATTTCACGCTCGGGTATGGATAGCGCTTTCGGGATGAGTCGGGACCATGCTCCCAGGACCTGCCTTGATTGTTCGGAAGCGGAAGCGACTTGACGCCCAACGCTTGCAGTAGCCGCGTAGACCCGTCAGCTTAAACCCATTCGACTTTCTATGAAATCGCTTACCCTCCTATTCTGTACCCTCTTCTTTGCTCTCGCTACCGGATTCGGCGCTTCGGTTCCCGCGGGATTCAAGACGGAGACGATTGCGGAAGGGCTGAATGCGGGAGCCGCATTGACCGTTGGGCCGGATGGTACGGTTTTTCTGGCCGAGCAAACGGGTCACATTCGCTTGATCCGGGAGGGGGTTCTGATGGAGGCGCCCTTGTTAGACCTTTCGGCTCGAGTGGACACGCATTGGGAGCGCGGGTTGATCGGCTTGCAATTGCATCCGGAGTACCCCAAGCAACCGTATTTGTTTGTCGTATACGTGACCAAGGAGCCGTATACCCATCATGTGATTAGTCGTTTTACATTGAACGACGACAAGGCCGACGAGGAGAAGGTCCTATTCGTTGGAGACGATCAGGCCTATCTGGGCGGTTCGCAACCGGGTGGGCATCAAGGCGGCCCCATTCGCTTTGGTCCGGATGGCTGCTTGTACATCGGCATTGGGGAACAAACGGAGGATCAGGCGTCGCAGTCGATGGAGACCTTGCAGGGCAAGGTCCTGCGGCTGAATATCGATGGGAGCATTCCCGAGGACAACCCCTTTTACGCGACCGCTCAAGGGAAGTATCGGTCGATTTTCGCTTTGGGCATTCGCAATCCCTTTGGCTTGGCCTTCAAGCCCGGAACGGACCGTTTGTTCGAGGCGGATATTGGCAAGAGTTCCTTCGACGAGGTCAACGAAATCAAGGCGGGCAGGAATTACGGTTGGCCCCTGGCGGAAGGTTTCTCGGACGATCCTGCGCTTGAAAATCCGATACATGCCTACCCGCCTGCGATCGGGCGGAGCATTTGCGGCAGCGTTTTCTATCCGGAAGGAGGCGATTTCCCGAACCCATGGAAGGGCAAGCTCTTTATCACGGATTGGGCAGCGAATTGGGTTAAGGCCATCGATGTGGATGCGCCCGAGACTTTGATCGATTTCGGAACGGGCTTCAATAACCCGGTGGCGATCGAAGTGGCTCCGGACGGCGCCCTCTGGGTGTTGAATCGAGGCACGCGTTGGCGGGACAACAAGAAGTTCCGTCACAACTCGAGCTTCCTTACGCGGATCTCCTACGTAGGGGGTGATTACGTAGAGGGAGCGGACGTACGCTACCCGCAGGATTTGGCGGAAGCCGGGGCCTGGTCCGCGGCGATGCCTTACCGGCTCGGCGAGGGCTTTGTTGGCTTTGAGATGAATTCGCCGGCGTGGAAGCCGGGGGTGCGGTCACGGTATTGGGTTAAGATGCCGAATGGGGGAAAGATTGCGGTGTCGCCGAACGAGGATTGGGTCTTTCCGGAAGGGGCCTTGATCGCGCAGCACTTTGAAAGCGAGTCTGGCCAAGCTCACGAGACGCATCTGTTTCGATCGAACGGCGATGGTACTTATCAGGCGACTGCCTATACTTGGGCGAAGGCGGGCGCTACGCCTGCCCTCGTGTCGCAGTCGGTCTTCAAGCCCATGCCTCTCGATGAATCGATTATGTGGCTATCGCCGGGACCGACGCCCGCTCTCGATCCCAAGACGGCGATCTTCGGCTTTCAGCCTCAGTTCAGCGCCCGACAGCTCAACGTCGGCAATCAGCTGACGGACTGGCAACGTCGAGGCTGGTTGGGCGAAATCGATTTGAAGGGATTGCCGCGACTGAGTTCGCCGGGCGATCCAGGCGCCTCCAAAATCGATCGGATTCGGTCGTATTTGGATGCCAATTGCGCGTCCTGCCACAAGCCAGGCGGCGCTTCGCGCGGCTACTTCGATGGGCGATCCGAGACCGCGTTCGAGGACCAATTACTTGTCTCGGATTTGCTTATGGCTGGCGATATGGGAGTGGAAGGAGCAGGCCTAGTGAAACCAGGCGAGCCGGAGAAGAGCATCCTTTACTTGCGTTTGGCGGACAAAGGCGGTTTCCGCATGCCGCCTGGAACGACGGGTCCGCACGACCCGCCGATATTGAAATTGCTAGAGGAATGGATTCGAGAACTGGATACGAAGGAGAACGATTGATATGAGAACGAACGATTTAATACGTGGCTTGCAAGGAGGGGTTGCCCTGCTATTAGCTGGCGCCACCGCTTGGGGGCAAGAGGTTACGCTTATCGAAAATGGCGTCGACGCATCTGCGGGCGACGTGCCCTGCTACATTATCCAAACGCCGAGCGCTACCTACTACCTGGAAAAGGAAGGAGGCGGGCTCTCCAGCATGTTGGATCGGGATGGCGTGGACTGGCTGGGCTTCCGTAACGCTCCGGGAACGGAGTCGACGGGCGAGTATCGGGGGTTCCCGAATGCGGTACACAAGCAGGATGGCAGTTATTTTCACGCCCGCAACGCGGCGACCGATCCTTCGACTTCGCATGTGGAGGCGGTGACCGACGAAGTGGTTCGCATCGTTTTCGAATCCGGCAACGGCAAATGGGAGGCGGCTTGGGTGTTCACCGCCTCGCAATGCGCTTTTATCATGCGCCGGGTCAGTCCGGGATACAAGTATTGGGTCTTGTACGAAGGCGTTCCCGGAGGGGAGCTGGACAAGGAGGATTATTGGTATTCGTCGATGGACACGGAGGGCCATTCGATCGACGAGCGCATTGACGGGGATTTGCCCAATCCGGAGTGGATCGCCTTTGGCGACCCGAAGTCGCCGCGCATGGTTTATCTGCGCCACTGGGCGGACGACGATCATGCGGATCGATACTACCATATGCGGGACGAGATGACGGTCTTCGGCTTTGGTCGGGAGGGCGGAGAGCCGCTCCTCGATTCGCTGCAAATGTTCTCGATCGGCTTCGTCGAATCGACCGATTACGAGCAAGTTCGGCTCGCGGCGGATCCGTAAGCCATTCGTACGAGAGGATTGGCTGAAGTCTCAGGAAATTTCTTTTCATAAAAACTCTGTGTTGCGGTGTCCCGGTGTTGACGTACGGTCAATCTGCGCCCGATGCCCCCCGAGATTACAGATCAGAGCCGCTGGTTCGCGGAAAACCTTCAGCCCCACGAGGACATGTTGAGAGCTTGGCTCCAGAGTCGTTTCTCCGAGCTGGATCTGGATGACATTATTCAGGAGGCCTATCTGAGGGTTTTCAAGGCGCATGAACAGAGGGAGGTCAGGGCTCCCAAGGCCTTTTTGTTCGCGACCGCGAGAAATATCGCCCTGAACATCGTGCGGGCGTCGACGGTGCGGGGAGAGCGTGACTCGACTCGGTTCGAAGACCTGGAAATTCTCGATGAAGATGAGGATATTCAGGAGACGGTCGCCCGGAACCAGGAATTGGAAACCCTGACCATTGCGATACAGTCGTTACCCAAGAAATGCCGTCAGATTTTCACTCTCTGCAAGGTGTACGGCATGCCGCCAAAGGAGATATCCAAGGAGCTCGGCATCTCCTTGCCAACCGTCTATACGCAGCTAGCGATTGGGGTCGAGAAGTGTTCCGACTACGTTCTGAGCTGCAGCGAGATTAAGTCCCTATGAATTACGAAGCGTTAGATTCCGGCGATTCGAGCCAGTCCCGCATCAAGCGCGAAGCTTCGGAGTGGGCGGTGAGGCAAAGCTATGGATTGACTGCGGAAGAGCAAGACGCGTTCTTCGATTGGTTGTCGTCGAACCCGGCCCATCCGGAGGCCTATGCGAATGCTCAGAACACTTGGAAGCATCTCGATGTTCTCGCTGACTGGCGACCCGAGCATAGTTTGAAACCGAATCCCAATTTATTGGATGGAGCGAACCCCATCCGATCGAAGCGCTATGCCAAGGTCCTCGGTTTTATTGGGGGAATCGCCGCCTCTATCGCCATTGCATTCGGCGTCTGGCAATCCATGCCGGAAACCGGACCGTCGACTTTGGCCGATGGAGCGTTCGCAGAGGAATACCAGCGGCACGAGCTGGCTGACGGCACGGTCGTAGAATTGAACCGTGGCGCCCAGGCGATCGTATCCTTCGACGACCGTTTGAGGCAAGTTACCTTGAGTCGGGGCGAGGCTCATTTCACGGTCGCCAAAGATACGAACCGACCCTTCGTCGTGATCGCCAGCGGGGTTGCCGTCCAAGCCGTAGGCACCATGTTTCATGTCCATATCGACGATGGGTCAGTGGATGTGATCGTTACGGAAGGTCGCGTAATGGTGGGGCATGAGCCAAAGGACGAGAAGATCTTCGACGTAGGGGAGCTTGGGGAGACCGTGCAGGAATTAGTGGCGGGCCAACGCGCCGTTGTGGATTCGTTGCAAGTGGATGTCGTGCCTGCGGTAATTCCGGTAAGCCAAGTCGAAATCGACGACCGGCTCACTTGGCTCAATCGAGTGCTTAATTTCACGGATACGCCACTATCCGTAATCGTAAGGGAGTTTAATCGTCGCAATACGCTTAAGCTAGTTATCGAAGATGAAACGATCGAGGGCCTTGCGATGGACGTCACGATCCACCCGGAGAATATCGATAATTTCGTAGCGGTTTTAGAGCTTACTATGAATATCGAAGCGGAACGCTTCGGAAACTCGGTGATTGTGCTGCGTTCCCAAAATTAGAGCTTTAACCTGCAGCCAACGTTCGTCTTTTGGGCGAGAGCCTGGGTTCTTCAAAAGGAAGAGCTGGGAGCGGGGCTGGGCTGTGCCTGGCAAGTCAGTGGGAGATGCTCCATGTTTTGGATACTTGCCTGTTTTGGGCGAATATGGAACTATTTGCGCTAGTTTGTCTTTGAGGCTTCCAAAAAAGTTCGGATAGTTTTTCATAAAAACAATTACCCTGGGTGTCACTTTAGCAAGGACTGCTAATCCTGACGATATGACGCCCCTACTACTCGACGAACTACAAGTATGCTCAAGCAATGATGCGATTGTTTGGAAGCTGCAGGGCTTTAGCGTGCTGGACCAGTTTTCTGGTCCTGGCACTGTGCGCGTATGGAGCGGACGGTTCGACGCGTCTTTACGACGTCCCGGCGGGATTTGCGGAGGAAACGCTCAAGATCGCATCGGAGCAAGGGCACATAGAATTGGTATATGCCAGCGAGGTCGTCACGGGTCTTCGGACGAAGGCGATAGAAGGGGAGTACCTTCCCCAGGATGCCCTGGAATCGATGCTCAAGGACTCTTCGTTGGCCGTCGTCCCGGTTAGCGGCGGAGACGTATTTGGAATTATCAAGCAAGCGCGGGGCGAAGCCAATGTTTCCGATAGCGCTCGAAACTCTAACCTACCTGAAAAAGAACTACCTCAAATGAATACACTGGAAAAGGAAAAGAACCAAAAGCGGGGAAGCTTGCTCAAGGGACTGACTGCAGTTGCCTTAGCGATCTCGCCATCTTTCTCTCAAGAGGGGAATAACGATACGGAAGGGGATGCGTATACGCTATCTCCTTTCTCCGTCAGCGCTGCGGAAGAAACCGGCTATTACGCTACGTCTACGCTTGCGGGCACGCGCCTCAAAACGGATCTGGGCGATTTGCCTAACTCCATAACCGTGGCCACGAAGGAGCTCATGGAGGACTTGAATGTCACGGACGCGACGAATTTGCTGCCTTTCCTCGGCAATATCGAAACGTCCGGCGCGGACGGCACCTTCTCGGGCGCCAATACCGCTGGAACGGTTATTCTCGAAGGGGTGCGCCGCAATCCGGAGAACAACAATCGTATCCGCGGGCTCGCGAGCGCCGACAATTCGCGCAACTACATGCCGACGAGTATCGGTTTCGACTCCTACAATGTCGATCGCGTCACCGTCAACCGAGGACCGAACTCCATTCTGTTCGGCTTGGGCTCTCCCGGCGGCATCATCGACAACAGCACGTACCAGGCGAACCTGACTGAGCGCAATACCCTTGAGTTTACGGTCGGTTCATTCGGTAGCTATCGTTTCAATTTCGACGTCGAGCGCACGCTCGTCGAAGGCAAGTTCGGCATCCGAGTGGCCGGTTTGACGGATCGTCAAAAGTGGCGTCAGGACTACTCCTTCGAAGACGACCAGCGCCTGACTATCGCTGCCTTGTACAAGCCCTTTGAAAACGCGAACTTGAAAGCGAGCTACGAAGTGGGTGAGATCGACGCTCGCCGGCCCCGCTCGAATGCGCCACGCGATGGGGGTCTCATTCGCTGGTGGGATCCTGCGTTCAATCAGATCACGCACAATCCGGTCGAAGACGAATTCGGAACGATCGATCGCGATTTGGTCCGAGCTCCGGGCAACTGGTTTTACCAGCCAGCTGTCGTCTATGAAACCGATGGACAGCCGGGTAGCCGATTGAACTATGCCTGGGAAGATACGGTAGTGGACGGCTCGCGTTTCCGTGCCTACACAGTGGGACTGACCAAGGGCAACCAGTGGTACCCATCCGCTACCGCCGCGGCGAATGGCGTCGAGTACGGTTCCTTCTTTGCAGACGAGGAAATCGTCGATCGCTCGGTATTCGACTGGGTGGAAAAGCGCCTTGATGGACCGAATGCGTCCGAGCGCGAGGATTTCAACGTGCTCAATGCGAGCTACGACCAGACCTGGGACTACGCTCTCGGCTCCTATGGATTCGAATTGTCCTACATGGAGGAATCCATGCAGCGGAGCTGGTTCGATCTCATCAGTGGCGGTCGCGGCTATTTCATCACGCTCGATATCAACGAGACCTTGAACTGGGGCGCTCCCAATCCGAATTTCGGGCGCCCTTACCTCGCTTCGGGCGGAACGAATCGCCAGCAAAACGACACCGACCGCAACGTTATGCGCGGTACCGCCTTCTACGAGCTGAACCTAAAGCAAGCCGAAGGCGACGTGTGGAAGTGGTTCGGCCGCCATACGGGAACCGTATTCGCTCAGGAATACGAAGTCGATCGCGGCTCGCTTAGCGGTCGCAACCTGGTCGATCCCGCCTACCTCGCTGCTTCGCAAAATGGCGACACGCGTCTCACCATTGGCGGCGCTCAAGCCCGGGTCCAAGTTTACCTCGGGCCTAGCTTGGCCAACGCCAGCACCCATGTAGGCGCCAATCTGCCAGGCGTTACCCAGACCATTCGCACCGATTCCACGACGGGTTATTATTGGGATGACAACGCTGGCGGCGATGGCGCATGGGCCACTCACCCAGTAACGATCGGCGATGTGCGGAACGACGCGAATTTCTACAATCAGATCACGGGCCAGTCGCTCAATCGCCAGATTACCGATTCGGAAGCCTACGTGCACCAAGCCTATTTCTTCGACAAGGAATGGCTAGTGGGGACCTGGGGACGTCGTACCGACAAGGTTA
Source organism: Candidatus Pelagisphaera sp. (assembly GCA_965655705.1). Taxonomy (GTDB): domain Bacteria; phylum Verrucomicrobiota; class Verrucomicrobiia; order Opitutales; family Opitutaceae; genus Pelagisphaera. The sequence goes on along the minus strand of CBFHHM010000004.1, from coordinate 163,437 downwards.
CCTCTTATGGGTCGTCCTTCTCGCGTACATCGACCAACCTGATCGACATGGCATCGCGTCAGCTCAACCCGGATCCGGCGGAAGCGCCATTCGAAGCGACGACGGAGACCTTTGGCGGCGTCTTGCACGTGCCGGATATGGTTCCGCTTCCGGATGGTATGGACCTCGCGTTCCACTGGGGCGAATCGGAGAATTTCCAGATTTCCGCGCCTCGAATCGATGTATTCGGAAACTTGATTTCGCCCCCGCAAGGCACGACCACGGATGAAGGGTTCTCCTTTGGTTTGATGGACAATAAGCTCTACGTTAAATTGAACTGGTTCGAAACGGTTGCGGGCAATGTTTCGTTTGGCTACCCAGGCTTCCTCTTCGAAACCGACCGCCGTGTTGTTCGCTACAACTCGCAAGCGGATCGCGACGCAGCGGGCTATCAAGGGCCGCCAGACTTCTACAAGAGCCTGACTAACTGGGAGATTGTAGATGGCGCAGCGACTGCCAGCGGACAGACCGTCGAACAGTCTGGACCGAATTTCAGCTTGCAGGATACGCAGAGCACCGCGTCTAAAGGCAAGGAGATCGATATGATCTACAATGCGACCGATAACTGGCGTATCTCGCTGAATATCGCTCAGCAGGAAGCGACCACTAGCAATATCGCTCCGGCGACTATCGAATATCTGACCTATCGTCTGGATGAGTGGACGAATACGGCCAATCCGGCTTCCAGCTTGATTTCGGACGAATCCGACCAGCCTGTAAATATTCGCGTCTACGATACGCTGCTCAATCAGCTTAACAGCTCGCTGGCTCGCGAGGGGCAACTGGTCGGCGAACTGCGCGAATGGCGCTGGAACATCGCTACCAACTACGCTTTCGAAGAGGATTCGATGCTGGGTGGCTGGCACATGGGCGGCGCTTTCCGTTGGGAAGACACCAAGGCGGTTGGCTATCCTATCATACCGCAAACGGTTGACGGCCAAACGCTTGATCTGCCCGATTTGTCTAATCCTTACACGGACGACGCAATCGAGCGGCTTGATCTATGGTTTGGATACCAAACGTCGATCTTCGACGGCAACGTCGACTGGAAGATTCAGCTGAATCTAGCGAACGTATTGAACGATGGGGAGATTATAACCACTGTCGCTCAGCCTGACGGCACCCAGCGTTCCGTTATGTGGCGCGAAGGCCGTACCTTCCGCTTGCGTTCGACCTTCAAGTTCTAGAATTCGAATCGTAAGCAACGCTTTTACTACGAGCTCGAACGCCCTGGCGTTCGGGCTCGTTTTTATTCAGGGCAGGTAAGCGACTGCCTAAAGATTGGGCAAGCGCGTCCCGCTTATGAAGCAGGCGAAGTCTTGTGGTTAACCCCGAAAAAGTCGGAACTCAGCCTCGGTCTGTCGCGTCGCGCGATTTACGAGTTCCTGAAAACGCGCTCCTTTCTCCTTCCCATCGAGGCGAAACGAATCGAGACTGGTTATGCTTCAAATGAGCCGCTCGTTTCACTGTATACTGCTCGCGCTGACTCTTGTCGCGACACGCGCCGCCGCCCAGTCGGTGACTGGCGATTCGGTGACCTTTGCCGATCACGTCGCGCCCATTCTCTACGAGAGCTGCGTGGTCTGCCATCGGCCAGAGGGAGTGGGCCCATTCAGTTTGATCGAATACGAGCAAGTCAAGCGACGGTCCCGGCAAATCGGCGAAGTGGTCAGTTCCCGCTATATGCCGCCGTGGAAGCCCGATCCAGCGCATACCCCGGCCCTTGTCGGCGAGCGCCGCCTATCCGAAGGAGAGATCGAGATTTTGAATCGATGGAACGAATACGGAGCGCCTTCGGGCGATCTCGCGAACGCTCCCGATCCGCCCGTGTTCGAAAGTGGCTGGCAGCTGGGGGAACCCGATCTAGTCTTATCCTTCCCAGAAGCCTACGAGCTTGCATCCGAGGGGGCTGACGTCTATCGCAATTTCGTTATCCCTGCTCCGGTCAGCCAAACACGCTACGTTAAAGCGATGGAGTTTCGACCAAGTTCCCAAGGCGTGATTCATCACGCGGTCGTGCAGGTCGATGCGAGCGATACGTCGCGCGAGCAGGATGCCCTCGATCCGGGGCCGGGCTTCAATGGTATGGGTGTAGGTACCTCTGCGCCGCCAGAAGGTCAGTTCGTGGGTTGGACGCCGGGACAAGTGCCCCACCAGAGTTATCCGGGAACCGCTTGGACCTTGGAGCCAGGCTCCGACATCGTCGTTCAGCTTCATCTGCTGCCGAGCGGAAAGGTTGAGGAGGTGTCTCCCCGTATTGGACTCTACTTTTCCGAGGAGCCGCCCGAGCGCTCGAGTTTCGTCTTGCAGATGCGTAAGTTCGAAATCGATATCGAGCCTGGAGAGTCGGATTACGCTTTCGAAGAGCGCTTCGACGTGCCGGTAGATGTCGAAATTATTGGAGTGTACCCGCACGCGCACTACGTAGGAAAGGACCTTTCCGCATACGCGCAACTCCCCGACGGATCCAAGCAGTGGCTCTTCCGCATTCCCGATTGGGACTTCAATTGGCAAAGCGATTACCGTTACGAAACGCCTATTCGGATACCCGCAGGGTCCACGTTGGGCATGGTCTATGTCTATGACAATTCAGCGGAGAACCCTCGCAATCCGAACGATCCGCCGCAACGCGTGACCGGCGGCTGGAAGTCGACGGACGAAATGGGCGAGCTTTCCATTCAGGCAATGCCCGTTCGAGAATCGGACTACGCAGCCTTGGAAGGGGCCCAGCGCGAATACAATATTCGACTCGCTGGCGGCCAATCTCGATATGCCTATAATTTGGGCAATTACTTCGAATTGCAGGGCTTGTTGGAAAAGGCGGGCCAGTACTATTACGACGCCACTCGCGTCGAACCGAGCTTGGCCAGCGCTCATTTCAAACTTGGCCATGTCCTGGAGCGCCTCGGAAACTCTATCGGCGCTGAGAATGCCTATCGCCAGGCCCTGGCTCTGCGACCAGAGCTGATCCCCGCCAATATAGGCATGGCCCGTATCCACTTTCTCAATCGAAATGACTTCCTGGCAGTCGATCAACTCGAGCAAGTTCTCAGCTGGGAGCCTAATCACTACGAAGCCCGCCTTTACTTGGCCAGAGTTCATGAAGCGAATCGCCGCTATGACCAGGCCCTGGAATTGCTCGAGACGGGCCTGGAGTACCACGCGAGCAATCCTTACTATCGTTTGGAGCTAGGCAAGCTGCTCCAGCAAACCGCTCAGGGGCAAGCAGCGCTTGAGGCCTTTGAATATGCCGCTAATCATTCCTTGGAAACGCGGACCCCTCGATCCCCGAAAGAAACCGCGTCCTTGAAATCGGAGGCCTATTACTCGATGGCCAAAATTCGTCTCGAGTCACAGGAGGCGGACCTTGCGGAGGCGCTTCTGAAGCAAGCGATCGAAATCATGCCACACCATTCGCGGGCCTTGCTTGAATCGGCTCGATTGGCATTCGAGGGAGGTGACAAGAGCCGTTGCGAGCTACGACTCGATCAGCTCGCAAGCCTTCCCGAGGCTATTCGCCCCCCGCGCGAACGGGTCGAGTCGGTTTTGTCCTCTACGGAATGGCGGTCTTTGGTCGAGCGAGCATTTCGCGCCGAGTAGCGGACGCGCTCTCTCACGCGTTCCAGTACATTTGCGAGGCTATTTTCAGGTTCCCGTTTGACCGAGCGACGAACTCTTGATTTCGTGATTTGCATGAAGTCGGAAAGTGAAGGAATCGATCGCAGGAAACTTTTGAAAACCCTTGGACTCGGATCGACCGCTGGAGCGTTGGGCTTGGTGTCGCAAAAAACGATGGGCCAGTCGGAGGCATCGCTGCCGAAGGGCATGGAGAAGGTTAAGATCGCCAAGGTGCGAGCGATTCACACGGCTCCCTACGGAATCAATCTGGTTATCGTGAAAGTCGAGACGGACCAGGACGGGCTTTACGGGCTCGGCTGCGCGACCTTTACCCAGCGTGCCCACACGGTGGTCGCGGCGATCGAGGAGTACTTGGATCCTTTCTTTAAAGGAAAGCCTGTATCCACAATCGAAGACAACTGGCAGATGGCCTATCAGAGTTCCTACTGGCGGAATGGGCCGGTGCTCAATAACGCCCTCAGCGGAGTCGATCAGGCCCTGTGGGATATCAAGGGCAAGATGGCCGGCATGCCGGTCTACGAATTGCTGGGCGGCAAGACGCGCTTTGCGGTCGACGCCTACGGTCACGCTTCCGGTCAGTCGGTCGAGGAGGTGATGGATAGCGTGCAAAAATTCAAGGACTGGGGGTATCGAAATATTCGGATACAGCTCGGCGGGTACGGATCGACGCATTTGGCGGAGAACCCGCCCTACAAGACGGCCGGCTTTGGCTTGTCCGACGATCGCACGATCGATCCGCAGGCCTACAAGCGTGGCACGATCGAGATTTTCAAACGGGCGCGCGAGCGCTTCGGCGACGAAATCGAATTGCTGCACGATATGCACGAACGTCTCCAACCAATGGATGCGATCGATATGATTCAGCGCGTGCAGGACTATCGCCCCTTTTTCATCGAGGATCCCCTGTCGCCGGAAAACATCGGCTGGTTCAAGAAATTGCGCGAGCAAACGTCGTGTCCTATCGCCATGGGCGAGCTCTTCAATAGCCCGCACGAGTGGCTGGAGCCGATGAGCGAACGTCTCTACGACTATATCCGTATTCACATCTCGCAGATTGGCGGTATCACTCCGGCCATGAAGGTAGCCCGCTTAGGGGAATGGTTCAACGTGCGCACGGCCTGGCATGGCCCTGGCGATACCTCGCCGGTCGGTCACGCGGCGAATTGCCACATCGACTTGGCGGTGTGGAATTTCGGCGTACAGGAAATGGGACGTTTCAAGGAGCAAGCCTTCGAAGTCTTTCCCGGCATGCCGACGATCAAGGACGGTTACATCTATGTAAACGAAGCCCCCGGGCTCGGCATCGACATCGACGAGAAAGCCGCTGCGAAGTATCCTCCGGTGGTTTACAACTACAACTGGACCCAGCTGAGGGCGAAGGACGGGACTCCGGTTCGACCCTGACTGCAGCGACAGCGTCTGAACCATTTTGATGAGCCATTAGAATTATGAAGAAATCGAACGCAATACGGTTGATAAGGCCTCTCGCTCTATTCGGCTTGCTGGCAACGAGGATGTTTACGGTGGTCGCGGGCGGCCCGCTTGTGTCCTTGACAATGAGCGACTTATCGGAATTCCGTCCCGTTGCGGAAAACTGGCGCGTCGCCGGAGGGGTAACGGTAGATCGGAGCGGTCCCAAGTTGATGAGCGGATCGAGTGGCGAAGGCATTCTCGTTTGCTCTCCTACGGAGACGGCGAAAGATAATTTGTTTACCAAGCTCGAGCACGGGGATATCGAGCTGGACCTGGAGGTAATGGTTCCGGTCAGTTCGAACTCCGGACTCTATTTTCAGGGACGGTACGAGATTCAGATTCTCGACAGTTGGGGGACCCAAAAGCTTCGACATGCGGATATCGGGGGCATTTACCAGCGTTGGGATCCCGCCCGTGGCAAGGGCAAGGAAGGATACGAGGGGCATCCTCCCCGATTGAATGCTGCTCGCGCGCCAGGGGAATGGCAGCGCTTCAAGATTCGGTTCAGGGCGCCCCGCTTCGACGAGGCGGGGAATAAGACGGCGCACGCGCGCTTCGAATCCGTTTGGCTAAATGGCTCCTTGCTGCATGAAAATGTGGAAGTGACGGGGCCGACGCGGTCGTCGCCGTTCGAATCGGAAGTGGAGCGAGGTCCGCTTATGATTCAAGGAGATCACGGCCCGGTGGCTCTTCGCAATGCCCGCTACACGCTGTTGAATTAGAGCCGCCATCTTTTGGCCTCGATTGAATTGGCGCGACGATCATGACTCAATGAAGTTGCCAGGCTTTCGGGAACGAGCGATTGTCTTGCCCAAGCCTCGAAAGCCCCTCGTTAACGCATTTGCCATGAATACCAACACCGAGCCGAAACCCAGTCGCCGAGATTTCCTAGCCCAGTCGGCAATCGCTGCAGCGGGTATACAATTCCTGACTACGCCAGTATTCGGGAGCGATGCTCCCAGCAATCGATTGAATCTCGCGGGCATTGGTATCGGCGGAATGGGAAAAGGAAATCTCAGCCGCTGCCGCAAGGAAAACATCACGGCCCTCTGCGACGTGGATTCGGAATTTTCCTTGGAGGTCCAAGAAACCTATCCGGAGGCGCGATTCTACACGGACTACCGAGAAATGCTGGCTGCCGAGTCGGACTTGGATGGGGTCGTGATCGCGACGCCCGATCACACCCATGCGGTCATCACGCAGGCGGCAATGGACAAGGGCTTGCACGTTTACACGCAGAAGCCGCTCACCCATACGGTTGGCGAGGCCCGGGCGATGACCGAGATGGCGAAGAACGCGCCGCACTTGCAAACTCAGATGGGAAATCAAGGACGTTCGACCGAAAGCATTCGATTGCTGAAGGAATGGTTGGACGCGGGAGCGATTGGAAATGTGACCGAGGTTCACGCTTGGACGGATCGCCCCGTGGGCGGTCAGCCGTGGTCGACCTTTCCGATGATGGGTCGCCCTTCGGAAACGCCGCCGATCCCGGAAAGCCTGGACTGGGATCTTTGGCTGGGTCCAGCGCCGTATCGGCCCTACCACTCGATTTATCACCCGCTGAGCTGGCGGGGCTTCTACGACTTCGGGACCGGACCCTTGGGAGACATGGGCTGCCATATTCTCGATCCGTCGTTCTATGCGCTTGAATTAGGGGCGCCGACAACCGTCGAAAGCGCGTCGTCGCATTGGGAAGAGGATGTTGAATCGGAAACGTATCCGCGGGCGACCCGCGTTCGTTATCGCTTTCCTGCCCGCAATGGCATGCCGCCGGTGACGGTCAACTGGTCCGATGGGCGACTGCTGCCATTCCGTCCCAAGGGGGTTCCCAACGACCTCGAATTGCCCAAGAGCGGCGCGTTGCTCGTGGGCGACGAGGGCGTTATTCTGCATGGCAGCCACGGAGCGTCGAGTTTGCGTATCGTGCCGGAATCGAAGATGGAGGCCTTTCTGCCGAATCGGCCTCCTAAGACCATTCCGCGGGTCAAGGGAACTCACGAAGGCGATTGGATTCGCGCCTGCAAAGATGGCAATCCCGCGTGCTCGAATTTCTCCTACGGTGGACCTTTGACGGAAATGGCGCTACTTGGCGTCCTAGCCATTCGCATGCCCAACCAGCGTCTCGAATGGGACGCCAAGGCGATGCGCTTTACCAATCACGAAGGGGCCAACGAGCTGGTTCACCCGCCTTACCGCGACGGCTGGACGCTGCGAATGTAAGGGGCGAGTCAGAACGAACCCGCCGGGGACGTTGCAGTCGTCCGTTTCTATTCGATAGGCCGAGAACGGCGCATCAATCGTTTCGAGGGCGCGGTACGACTAGGAGGATGCGTTGGTTTTCGCTCGGACGTACGAGCGCGTTAGCAGTTCGCCCTCGCTTGCCCCGCTTTCATTTTTCCAGGATGTCAGTTGCTATGGTTGTTCGTGTCGCTGAACTCGCTTTCCAGCGGAACATTGATTGATCCGCTGGCGCATTCGCTTGCGATCGAAGCGCTTTTCGGTCAAACGAATCTCTACCGACGATGACTTATGAATTATCGCTTTGCATTGCCCCTCCTCGCTCTGATTTCGACCTTATCGGTCCTGCAGGCTCAACCCTATCTCGGAAACGGTATCAAAATCGGCGAGACCTCGGCCGACTCGACGATCGTTTGGCTCCGGTTGACCGAGCGTCCGGAGCCCGAATGGGATGGGCTGAAGTGGCTGGGAGTGGAAGATCGGGAATTCGACGTAGGGGCGTTGGGCGAAAAGCAATTTCCTGCGGGGGCGATGATCGAGGATATGGAAGGCAGTCTGCCGGGGCGCGAAGGGAGCGTCCGGCTCAGCTGGTGGCCTGAAGGGCGGCGGGCGGCGGCGCAACGGACCGATTGGCTCGCGGTCGATCCCCATCGCGACTTCACGAGACAGGCGCGGATCGAAAATCTGAAACCCAATCAATCCTACGAGCTGTCGGTCGAAACCCGATCCGTCGATGGCCGACCGGGTCAGGCGCTCGCGACGACTTTCAGAACGGCATTCGGCCCATCTGCGAGCATTCCCTTCCGTTTCGTCGTTTCGACCTGCCAAAGCTGGAAGACGCGCGACAAAGGAACTGCCGGACTCCAGATCTACGATCACATGCTAGCCTTGGATCCCGCCTTTTTCGCCCATCTCGGCGACATTGTCTATTACGACAAGCGCAGCGCCGGAGGCGATGTCGATGCCCTCACGCCGGCCCTCGCCCGGTTTCACTGGCAGCGTTGGTACGGCTGTTCGGACATCGTCAACTTCCACAACCGCATATCCAGTTTCTTCATCAAGGACGACCATGATACGCTGACCAATGACAGCGTGCCGGGGATGCAGGTTGGGGAGCTTTCCTGGACCGATGGCTTGTCGATCTTTCGCGAGCAGGTACCGATTGGGCACCCCACCTATCGCAGCCGCCGCTGGAGCAAGGACCTTCACTTCTGGATGGTCGAAGGTCGCGACTACCGGAGTCCAAACGACATGCCGGATGGGCCCAACAAAAGCATTTGGGGAGCGGAGCAGAAGGCGTGGTTCATGGATGAAGTCCGCGCTTCGGACGCTCCGTTCAAAATCCTCTTCTCGCCCACGCCGATCGTCGGCCCGGACCGCAAGAACAAGCGAGACAACCTCTCCAACGCCAACTGGATGTTCGAAGGCGACGAGATTCGGGAGTTTTGCGCCGAGCGCAACGTGATCGTCATTTGCGGTGACCGACATTGGCAGTACCACAGCATCGACGACCAAACGGGCGTCCATGAATTTTCCTCCGGCGCCGTAACCGAAGCCCACGCGGGCGGCTTCAGCTTGGATCTTCGGACTGACGAGCACCAGCATCTCGCCATTATCGGCGGGTTTCTGAGCGTCGAGGTATCGCCGGGAAAGCGAGAGAGCCAGCTAACGTTCCGGCATCACCGCGTCGATGGCAGCGTCGCCTACGAGTACTCGTTTACGAATCGGAATTGAAGCTGAAAGCTAGGGAGTGAATCGGAATGTCTGGATGCCGATCTCCGGGCAGTATCGGCGCGAAAGAGCGGCTCCGAGTTTTGGAGGGAAATCCTGAATACGACGGAGTGGGTTAGAGGCTGAAGGAGCGCCTTCCCGTAGGGGATGGGCGACGCGCGGCCCGAGAGAATATTCGAACCCGAAGGAGCGACTTTTAGTTCGCATGCGACCCTTGGCTGAGTTCGAGGAATCGCAATAGAAAGGGAATTTTTCCTGAAGGCAGTCGCATTGGATCATTGCGCCACAAAATTGAAGAATATCGCTAATCCGTGTTGACAATAGCGGACGGGGAACAAAAATTTCGGGACCCCTACGATTGAATATCAACCGTGCCCCTGACTAGTTACTCGAGCCGACTATCTGTTGGTTAGATGGCTAACACGTGTTGGGTTTTGTTAGGTATTCTATCCCAGGCGAACTACTTGCTAAGTTAGACCAGCCTCTACGAGCTGCCTATCTTGGCGAAACGAAAGCAAAACTGAATACAGATGAACCGAACTATCTATCTAAAATCAACCATGCTGAGCGGGATTGTCTCCCTTGGCATGACGGTTGGGCTAAACGCTCAATCTGACGATGCTATCCAGCTCGAAAAGCTGGAGGTTGTCGCAAGCTACAGTGAATCGTTGGTCGCTTCTCTAGAAACGCGTCGAGAAGCCACCAATCTGCAAGAAACGATTTTTGCGGAGGATTTGGGCAAGTTTCCAGACTTGAACTTGGCGGAAGCCCTGCAGCGCGTACCTGGCATTGCCATCCAACGCGATAATGGAGAGGGCAATCGCATTCAATTGAGAGGCCTCGGCTCCAATTTCGTGCGGGTATTGCTCAATGGCGTGCCGCTTTCTACCGCTGATTCCGGTCGCTCGGTGGATTTCGATGTGTTCCCATCCGAGCTCTTTACGAAAATCGCTGTCGAAAAGACCGCTCGAGCCTCTCACGTGGAAGGGGGCATTTCCGGTGTGATCAATCTGAGAAATGCGCGGCCCTTCGATTTCGCAGGCGAGGGAAGGACGATTTCCGCGTCATTCCAATTAGGATACAATTCGCTCGCGCAAGAAATCGATCCTCGTGGCCACTTGCTCGTATCCCAGACCTTCGACGATGGCAAATGGGGCTTTCTGGCAGGCACGGCCTATTCGGAAAGAACCCTCCGCGTGGATGCTCAGGAAACGCTTGACTGGGGCGCGGCTGCATTTGGCGGCGTTATTCGGGGATACAATTTCGATCCGGATGGCGATGGCACTCCCGTTAACGAATCTGGACTGGATAGCGTTCTCTTTCAGGACTGGTTGGATCAAGGCGAACGTCGCTCGATTGGCGATGTTCGAGCCGACCCCACTGTCGATCTCGAATCGGGCGCTCTCGAACGCGTACGTCTGCCTCGTTTGCAACGAAATGACTTGCAGGCTGGATATCGCGATCGCACCGGTTACGTGATTGCCACGCAATTTCGTCCCAATGACGATTGGCTCCTCAATTTCGACTTCTTCACCAGCGAACTGGACGAGTTCCAAGAACGTCATGAGCTCGATGTCGAGCTGAGAAACCAATCGGATCTGGTTCCGGTCAACTTCGTTGAAGTGTCTCCCGACGATACCTTGCTTCGAGGCACTTTGCGCAATGCGGACCGACGGTCGGAAAGTCGCGAAATCGGTTTCAACGATAAATTCGAGCAGTTCGCCGTTAGCTCGGAGTGGCAAGCGACTGACCTTTTGAGAATCGATACTGGCGTCGCGGTCAACAATTCGAAGTTCCGTAGAAATCAGCAGACTTACCTTTACGAGATAAAGGATTCGGAAGTCACCTTCGATTATACCGTGGGTATCATTCCGACGATTACGTCGAGCGTGGACGTTCTCGATCCTAATAGCTATAACAATGCGGTGGTCAATATCGACGCCAACGGCATGTATACGGGCGACGATTCCGGTACGGATACGCCGACGATTTCGCTGGTTAGAAACTCTATCGATATCGAGGAAGAGGATAACCTAAGCGTCCATATCGATGCGACCTACGGAAACAGTGAAAACAACTTCAAGTTCGGCGTTGCTTTCGATGAATACGAGCGCACGGAAATCGACCGCGACCGCTCGTACGACAACACCCGCAACACGGCTCTTTGGGATGGTTTCTCCGGCGGTCGAGTCATTACGGCGACTCAGGGCCTGAAGCCATTGTCGGATATCGCTCCAAATTTCGGATCCATTATCGGATCGCCGGAAGGGTCGGTTACCGATCACATGATCGCTGATTTCGCGGCTCACGATGCGTTTTTCACTGGGGGCAATCGCGGTGTGTTGGAATCTGCTGTGGCGGGTCCGAACGATACGCCTCGCGTGGAAGAATCGAATTTGGGCTTTTACTTGGAAGCGAATTCCAAAGCCGATTTTCTGGGTCGAAGCCTTCGCATGAATGCGGGGCTGCGGAGCATTCATACCGAGCAAACTTCGGAGAATGCGACTCCCGATGGAGCTGAGATCTTTATCGAACGCGGATACACGAACCTATTGCCTTCGTTCAATGTGGCTTACGATGCGGCGGACAATTGGGTTCTCCGCATGTCGGGAGGCAAGGCCCTCACGCGTCCGGACATCGGTCAGTTGCAAGCGGATACGAGCTTCAGTTCGGATTTCACGGCGAACAGCCGAAACCCTTACCTGAATCCGTTCCTTTCCGATCAGATCGATTTGACGGCGGAGTGGTACTATCAAGACGATTCCTTGATCGCCCTGAACTTGTTCCGCAAGCAAATCACCGGATTCATTGAAAATCGCACGAACACCATTCCGTTCAGCGATACGGGTATCAATATCAATGATCTGGATCCCAACATCTTCATCGACTTGAGTCCGGACACGCTCGTGACGAACTCGACGACGGTGAACTCGGATGAGGTCCGCGAGATCGAAGGTCTCGAGTTTGTACTCCAGCACCCATTGGACAATATATTGGAAGGCTTGGGCTTCTATGGAAATTATTCCATGATCAATTCTTCGGACATTATTCTGCGCTCCGGCAATGTGGAAGTCGTGACTGCAATCCAAGGGCTTTCGCCTAACCTCTTCAACTTGGTACTCTACTATGAGAGCGACCGGTTCTCGATTCGCGGTTCCTATAACTGGCGCGATTCGTTTACCACGAGCACGGGTCTGAACGGAACGCAGCCTGACCTTCGTACGCGCGATGCAGTCGGCCAATACGACATCAGCGCTCAAGTACCGTTGCCTGGCTTCGAAGATCTCCAGCTGACCTTTGAAGGCATCAATCTGAACAATGCCAAGGAATTCGCGTACTTTGGAATTCCGGAACGCAACCGTCGTTATGCCGGTACGGGTCGTCAGTACTTCATTGGCGTGCGTGGCACGTTCTAGGAATTAGTTAGCGTATTTTGAAAACGTGGCCTGCAGGAAGACTCCTGCAGGCCTTTTTCGTATCCATGGGCTTGCTTTCCCCTTTGTTTAGGAAAGGCGCTCCCCCGCTTTCGTTTAGGGGCGGAGAAGGGGCGATTGACGAACGGCCTGCTTAGCGCATTACTCGGGTTCACTTCTTTCTTTCCCCTCCCATGAGCAAGAGTCTCTCCTTCTTTTCCCTCGGTTTACTGGCTGGTCTGCTAGTCGCGTCGCTGGTCTTTTCGCTGGTGTCGAGCGATCGCTCGGGCGGCGAGGCGTCCCGAGTCCTTAAATTGGCTCATAGCTTGGATACGACCCACCCTGTCCATCTGGGAATGGAGCGAATGAAGGAGCGCGTGGCGGCGTTTTCGGGCGGCCGTTTGACCATCGATATCTATCCGAGCAGCGTCCTCGGATCGGAGGTGCAGTGTATCGAGCAACTGCAGAGCGGGGAGCTGGCCATGACCAAAACCTCGACGGCGGCCATGGAGTCCTTCGTTCCCGCAATGGGCGTGTTCGGCATTCCCTATTTGTTCGACGATGAGGATCACTTTTGGAGAGTGACCGATGGTGAAATTGGCTCGGAGCTCCTGGAAACGGGAGTGGATTCAGGATTGTATGGACTCTGCTACTACGATGCGGGCAGTCGCAACTTTTACAGCGCCACAAAGCCGATCCTTCGTCCGGAGGATTTGAAAGGCATGAAGATCCGGGTGCAGAGCAGTCGTATGGCCATCGCTATGGTTGAGGCCTTGGGCGGGTCGCCGACGCCGATTTCATTCGGGGAGCTGTATTCGGCCCTCGCTCAAGGAGTAGTCGACGGGGCGGAAAACAATCCCCCGAGCTTCGAGAGTAGTCGCCATTACGAGGAATGCCAGTACTTTACCTTGGATGCCCACACCCGGGTGCCGGACATGCTAATGATCAGCGTGCCTATTTGGGAAAGCCTGAGCGCCCAGGAGCAGGACTGGCTGCAGGAGGCAGCGGACGAGTCATCGCTCTATCAACGGGAATTGTGGGCGGTGAAAACGAAGGAATCCCTAGCCAATGTCGCGGCAGCGGGCGTGGAGATACTCGAATGCGATACCGCTTTGTTTCAGGCAGCTTGCGCTTCGATCCCGGATACGTTGATGGGCACGCCGGTCGAACCGTGGATGAAGCGCGTGCAAGCCGCTCGTTGATATGTCGGCCGATAAGCAATCGATTCTGAGAGGCGCTCAGTCGTTTCGTCTCAGCATGACGCGTCTACTGCAGTGGGTGGTCATTATCCTGATGGCCCTGCTAACGCTCGATGTGCTGTGGGGCGTGCTCTCGCGCTATGCTTGGGGACAGCAAGCGAAGTGGAGCGAGGAATTGGCTCGGCTGCTACTTGTTTGGGTGTCGCTCTTCGGGGCGAGCTTGGCCTTCGGAGTGAAGGCGCACTTGGGATTGGACTACTTTGCTCAAAAGCTGCATCCGAGCGCCGGCAAAGCGAATCGAATCATTGGAGGGGCGATCTGCTTGGCCTTCGCGATCGTGGTATTTCTGGTCGGGGGATGGGAGCTGACGCTGCGTACCTTCGAATCGGGGCAGACGATGGTCGCTCTGCCGATCGCCAAGTGGTGGAATTACGCCGCTGTGCCCGCCAGTGGCCTCTTCATGCTGCTTTTCCTGGGCGAGCAACTCATCGAGGTTTGGGCCACGCCGGCCGAGCGGGAAAGCGAGGAAAAACCATGATCGAAGTCGTCGCGGTCCTCGTCATCGTTTTTCTGGTCCTCTTGGTAATGGATGTGCCGATCGCGGTCGCCATCGCGGCCGCTTCGATGATGGCGATGCTCTTGGAGGGCTATGATCCGGGGCTCATGGTGGCGTCGAAGATGGCCAACGGCATCGACAGCTTCGCCTTGCTAGCCATTCCCTTCTTCATTCTCTCGGGCATACTGATGGGGCGGGGCGGCATGGCTCGCCGCTTGATGGACCTAGCGGCCACGCTTATGGGACGCTTCCCAGGCGGTCTTGCCTATGTGAATACGCTCACTTGCATGCTCTTCGGCTCGATTTCCGGATCGGCTTCAGCAGCGGTGACTTCGATCGGGGGCTTTATGCTGCCTGAGATGAAGAACAAGGGCTACAATAACGAATTTAGCGTGGCGGTGACTACGACCGCGGCGACGACCGGGTTGCTTATTCCACCCAGCAATATTATGATCGTCTACGCGGTGGCCTCGGGCTCGGTGTCGATCGCCGCGATGTTCATGGCAGGGATCTTGCCGGGCATCCTGATTGGGACGCTTTTGATGGGGGTATGCTTCATCATTGCCAAGCGCACGAATCTTGCGGCAGGCGAACGTTCGAGTTTTGGGGATATCTGGGTAGCGTTTCGTCGGGCCTTTTTGAGCCTGTTGCTTCTGCTGATCGTTATTGGAGGAATTCTCAAGGGCGTCTTTACGGCGACTGAAGCGTCGGCGATCGCGGTTGCCTATGCGTTTCTGCTGTCGGTTGTATTGTATCGCGAAGTGAAGCTGAAAGAGCTTCCGGACATTCTCTTGCAGGCGGGAATCACGACATCGGTCATCATGCTTCTGATCGGCGCCAGCTCGGGCATGTCGTGGATCATGACGATCTCGAATATTCCGCAGACGGTCTCGAGCCTGCTGCTGGGGCTATCGGACAACCCGATCGTCATCATGCTCATGATCAATCTGATCTTGCTCTTCGTGGGCACTTTCATGGACATGACGCCGGCGGTCCTGATCTTTACGCCGATCTTCTTGCCGATCGCCAAGGCTCTGGGGATCGATCCGATTCACTTCGGCATTATCCTGATCGCCAACCTGTGCATCGGCCTGTGCACGCCTCCTGTAGGCACCTGCCTCTTCCTGGGCTGTGGCGTGGGCAAGACGACGATCGCTCGCGTGACGCCGTTCATGATTCCCTTCTTCATCGCCATGTTCATCGGCTTGATGCTGATCTCGTATGTTCCGGGCGTATCAATGTGGCTGCCGCGATGGTTTGGGCTTTGAGGCAAGCGCGTGCGCCGGGACGCGTTAGGATTTCGATCGTGGCGATTTCGGTCGAGAATGTCCGAATCCTTTGAGTTACGGCTTAATTCTAAGCGTCCCTTGCGTGATAAGAAGCTAACTATGAAAACGATTGCCCCTTTGCTCGCTCTCGCAGCGCTCAGTCTAGGTCTCTTGGCTGACAAACCCAATGTCCTCTTCATTTCCATTGACGATTTGAATGACTGGACGGGTTCGCAGGGCGGTCACCCGCAAGCGATCACTCCGCGCATGGACCGCTTAGCCAGTCAGAGCGTTCAGTTCGACAATGCCCATTGTTCCCAAGCCGTGTGCGCGGCTTCGCGGAATTCCCTGTTGAGCGGTCTCCATCCGACCACTACAGGATGGTATGGTTCGACATCGGCCATGCGCCGATCCTACGACGACGTGATGGGCGATCATACGATGCTGCCCCAGTATTTTCGCGACAATGGCTATAAGACGATGGCTACGGGAAAGATCTTCCATGGCGGGGTGAGCGACCATAAGGATCGGACCGACGATTTCTGGGATCAGACGGCGGCGGAATACAAGGTCCCCAATGAGTTGAAGGCCCGAGGGGAAGGCTATGGCGGCACGAAGTTCTACCCCTTTCCGCGGGAAGGCAGTCAGATTATCGATCGCTACGGAGCGGATTTCGACGATGGGAACTCGCTTTGCTGGGGCGCCTTGGAGAGGGAGGATATGCCGGACGGTAAGATGTTCGACGAACAAATCGCGGAGTGGGCGGTCGATCGGCTTGAGGAGGATCACGACAGGCCCTTCTTCCTGGCGGTCGGTTTCGTGCGTCCTCACGTTCCGTATACGGCTCCCAAGGAGTATTTCGATTGGTACGACCTGGACGGGATCGTGATGCCGGATGTGCCGGACGACGAAATGTCGGATATTCCGATTATGGGCAAATCCATCGCCTATGGAACGATCAAGAGCGGCGATCACTATGCGGTAGTCAATCTAAGCGATACGTATTGGCGGGAGATGGTGTTGGCGTATTTGGCCTGCGTGTCCTTTGTGGACGATCAGTTCGGGAAAGTACTCACTGCGCTCGAAGAGAGTCAGTATGCGGACAATACGATTGTCGTGCTCTGGTCGGATCACGGTCAGCATATGGGGGAGAAAAAGCACTGGCGGAAGCAGTCGCTCTGGGAGGAGTCGACGCAAGTTCCGTTATTTATCAGCGTACCTGGGATGAAAACGGCGGGGAAGCGATCGAATCGAGCGGTCAGTCTTTTGGACGTTTATCCGACCTTGGTCGATCTGTGCGGATTGCCCAGCGCCGCAAAGCTGGAGGGTCAAAGTTTGGTCCCTCTCTTGAAAAACCCGAAGAAGAAATGGGACCGGCCGGTGTTGAGCTCCTGGTACTATGGGAATCGGGCCATTCGCAGCGAGCGTTACCGCTATATTCAATACCGCGATGGGAGCGAGGAGTTTTACGATCACCAGAACGATCCGGGCGAGTTTACTAATTTGGCAGGGAATCCTGAATACGCGAGCCTAATTGAGAATCATCGAAAATGGCTTCCCGAGAAGGATGCCCTTCCGGCGGGGGAGACCGAATGGGAGCCGGACAAGCTGGATAGGCGGGTCGCGTCTTGGTTGGAGACTGATTCGATACCGGAGTGGTTGAAGTGATGCATGAGATGAGTAAATATTTATTGCTGGTATTGGGGAGCATTGTTGCTGCCTCATCCTTGTATTCAGGCGACTCTGCGCGAGTTGTTCCCTTTGACCGACAAGGGGGCGGTCAAGATGCTCTACGATGGGCGCCGGCGACCGCAGGCCGTGTTCCTGAACGACCAGGTTTTCCTAGTATACAATGGCGATGCACGGACATTAACTATACCTTAAAATGGGAGAGGCCAGCTAGCAGAGGTTCCTTTACAAACTTGTCTTTACGACCTTGCGGACCGTGAACCCATCCGGAAAGCCGCCATCCAAAAGTAGATCAAGCAAATCACCGATTCCTTCCTCAGTTCTCCATGCAAGGTACTTTTCATAGTCGGAATGTGAATCCCAGTCGGAGAGGGCGTAGAATACAGGTTTTTCACTGTCTTCATAAATGTCTACGCTCCTACAGCCCTCGAATGAGCGTGTGTCGACAAGGGCGGAACCTAGCAATTCCTTGAATGCTTCCGTTTGAGCCTCTTTGACTCGGAATTAGGCGATTATTTTAATTTCTATCATCGGAAAGGTTCTAATTTCCGTCGTCTATTCCACCGAGCACAGTCATGAAAGCTATTTTCCATTGACCGTCTTCTTTCACTAACGTCCTTTGCTCCTTGCTTTTGCCCATTAATTCGTCTCGCCCATTAAACACGAGTTGATCATATATGATGGACGCAACGCTTTGCCCTACGTGAAGAATCTCATTCTCCATCTTTACATACCAGCCAGTGTCTTCACCCCAGTTTTTGGCATGGTTTCTGTAGTTGTTTGCGATAAACCAAACTCCCTTAGTTTCGGAATATTTCCCGTTTTTCCCTCTCATGTTACGCAGAGCATTAGGGTTCGGGTTTGAAACCCAGCTACTCAGAACAGTATCCAAATCCTTGTCATGGCCTGCGTTTGTTTGTCGGAGAACAGTCGCCTTCACCACTTCCTCTTCGATGATTTGATCCATCAATGGAGATGCTGAGAAACCAGACTTGCTAACTCCCATGACTAGGCCGAGTTGGTTGGTAGTCATATCCCTAAGCTCCCCCATCTTCATTTCATCTCGGTATCCCGACCTTTTAGCTGCTTCCATTAAAGGAGTCGAGGGAGGAGCTTTGGTCTTATCTATCAGGTGAACGGTTGCATAGGGGGAGGGCTTCTCTGGCCCGTCTGCATCCGCTAGCTTTATTAACGACCAATTGGTTAAAGACCTTTTCTCGTCGACCAGTAATTGATGGGCGCCTTTGAAGATACCAGATTCGATCCTAAGGTATTCGTCCTCTGAATCTCTTCGAGGTGTCATCGCATCCCATTTTATCATTATCGAATCGGAAACAGAAAGCAACTTCTCCCAACCCTTGCCTCTCTTCGTGATTGTCTCGATTTTCCATAATGACGTTTCAACTATTTCCCTAACGGCGTCAGCACTAACATCATGCTTGCTCTGGAAACTTTGTATTCTTTCTGCCGGATACAGTTTTTGGAGAATCAGACCCAAATTAGGAGTATCCTCAGACTCAACTTTCAAGACTTTAAGTGTGGCATAGTCGTGGGACTTCTGGTCGGAGCGCCAAACGCTCCAGCTCTCGATTTGCCGCTCGCGGATCAAGGTTTTGTGGTAGGTCGACCATACTTCCTCAACCTCCAAATACTCACCGATCTTACCATCCTTTACTCTCATCTTGTCCAATAAGACGTAAAGGTTCTCAGCTCCTGAGGCAAAAGGGGAAAGGCAACCCGCTATAATCAAGGTGACCCAATTTCTGGTTAACGGTAAGTAATTCATTGGTTAATAGCTAAGTGACTCAAATTTGAAGGACTCTATCCTTGCGCTTCGTTAGAACAAATCGAACTGGGCTGTCGTCTGCCCATCGGGCGAAACTTTATAGACTCCAGCCGCAGCAAGACCGTTTAGATGTTCAAATTTGTCGGAAAGTGTGTGATGATGGTTTATAACCTTAAAAATAACGCTCCCGTCTGCTTCCTTACCGGGCGCAGAACCGCTCCCTTTGAGGTAGAAGACTTCCCCGCACTCTGTGGTTAAAACGCCGTCGCCCGATCCATAAATACTGCCATCATTGCGTTGTACTTGGGTATATGACCAAAGAGCGGAATATTTCGTTGTCTCTATGGTTCCTTCCGTGGATAGCGCTATCTCGAAATTGGCTCCCTCGGCGTTAGCAGGCAATACTTTAATCCTGGTTACTTGACCCGTCTCGTCTCTAAATGGCTGGTTGTTTGACATAGTATTAATTTCTATAATTTATTTCGATTTGTTTTAATATTTCTCTGTTGAAGCCTATATTAGGACGCAAATTGGTTTTGATTGAGAAGCGGATCAAACTCCATGGCCCTTGCGCTATCGAGCGCTTTCGGAAGTTTTTTCGTAACGAAAAATCCGGTCAGAAGAAAACGTGACCCCCGCATACTCGTACCAAATTTCGTCTTTTATTCTAAATGGTATAGAGAACAGGCTTTTACCGTTTTTTTCGTATACTGTAAATTGCGGGATCCCGTTTACTATTTCGACGGAAATTGGCTTAATCTGCCTGCCCCTAGATTTGCCGTCTTTTTTGAAGTACTCTATTCTTTCAGTGAAAGGGCTTATCGTTTTGGTTCGGTGCCCATCATTACTCGGAGCCGTCCAGCTCCCCTCTAATTGCTCCCACAACTTAGAAACCGCATTTTTGCCTCGATTAGTCATGTATATAACGTCGAACGTAACCCTTTGCATTTCCCGTAGTTGTCCAATGTTGAGACCCTCCGGCAATGGCCCTGCTTCGGTACGGGCCGTTCGCCATAACGCTTGCCGCTCATCATCTGACTGATCAACATCGTTCCTCATAATATCGACCGTGCGAATCGCTGCCTGCGGTGTGTCGCCCATACTAGATACTACCTCTTGGAGTTCCCAACCCAAGAAACGAGGATCCAACTCAACCTTGGCTTGTTGCCAAGGCTGGATGTGCGCTTTTTCAGCCTCGATGTACGCGGATCTGTTACCCGCGGTTGGAGTCATGAAATTCCAATGAAAGGAAACCGAAGAAGGCTCTACTAAAATAGAATCAACAGTATAATCGCTCAGTGCTAAAATCTCTCGACCTCTGATCCTACGAGATTTTTGGGTCGTACTTCTCAATGCTTGAAACTCTTCCGCTCCGAGCAGCTTTTCAATCTCAACCATATCGTACAGACCGTTTAGGTCGTCCTGAGACTGGACATGCTTCCACGTGATATAGCTAATCCCGAGATCGTTCTCCCTAGCCTTGGCAAGACCCCATCCCAGAATCCTTCCGTCGCCCGCCAATTTTTCGTGCACCCTCAACCAAACTGACTCTGCTTTAACGTAGTTTTCCTCCTGCCCAGAGAAAACCTCCATAAAATCAACCCCTACATAATTATGAGGCTTTTTGGCGGCCTTGAAGCCTGGGGCCATTTCCTCCTCATCTGACGCAGAATGATGATTCGCTTGCGACGTGCTGGTCAGAATCGTGGATAAAACTAAACAGATTGTCGCCGTATAAATTTTATTTTTCATATTAATATAACCTTGTTATGCAAATCGCAGCGTCGTTGATATTTTGGTTTTCAATTATCTCCTTTGCGATACCCGACCGCCTAGGCGGCCGGGTACTAATAACTGTGTAATCTGCTAATCTAGTCAAGAGAGCCAAAGCTCAATTCGTCTACATATCGAAGCATAATCAATCGGACAGAGGCGACCCGTCCAGAATGGCCTTCCCAAAGGTCTTCCGAGTCCGATTCGCTCAGTCGGCTTAACCAACCGGGGCCATCTAATTCTCCCCATGATTCAAAATGCATTGCCTCATGAAAAACCCTCGGATCCGCGCCAAGCACTGTCCGCAACAGGGAAACGCCATCAACTCCCGCTTTTCTCTGAGCCGGGTACAGTTTTTCCTCAAACCACTCAGCAAATTCGTTGGCTTTCCCGGGAGCTGGCGTTATCTCTCTTAGCCGAAGCAGGTTCGGCGATCCTGCTCCCTTAGGAGGAGTCTCCAACCCCGGGAGGGCTCGCACCACCAGGTGCTCCCGACTCTGAATGCAGCTTCTCATTCGAGCAACCCATCTCTCCCATCCATCAGCGCCCATGGGGTTTTCAGAGTTTTCGTCGAGGGATGCAAAGCTCTCCAGCCTCGACACTAAATGAAACGTACTGGTATCGCCACGCACCTCTTGCCAAACCTGCCTGCCGCCCCTTCCTGCGGCCTCTTGGGCGACAGAGAGCTGCTTTTGCAAATCCATGAACTCATGATGTTTCTCAGGGTGAATCTTTATACGTGTTACATTTAGGAGCTTCTCATCGGCCTGGCCAAATGTTAGCGGGAGCGAAATCACCGCGAGGCATATCAGTGCGCCGAGTCTTTTATAGTGATCGAACATCTTTATATTAGTTTCCAAGACTCTACTTTCCTTTATTTACATATTTTGGGTCAAACGTTCCTGCGGGGTATTTCACCTCGCATGCGCTACGAGGCGATAGAGGTCCCTTTTCACTTTTTTATGAACCTTCCCGAACTCGGAAAGATCAGGCAGGTCTACTCCTTCATCGAAGTTCGGGGCCAAGGCTTCCGCCAAGGATTTGAAGCCGTCGACAGTCACTGCGTCGTAAGGCCTTTCTGATCCACCCGGCTCAATCACTTCCCCAAGGTACCAGCTTGCTACATTGGTGTTTCCCTTTTCGATTTGTTCAGCGACAAAGGGTCCCCAGACCTCATGCTCGAGCCTCAAATATTCGCTCAATGTGTCAGAAGCCTTTGCGTAATTAATTCGAATTATTTCAGGCATCCCAACCGAGCCCGCTGAGACCATATTTACCAAAGGCTTCTGGTATAAGTGGGCCTTGGCTTCGAACAAGTCTCTCACTGATATGTCAGAAAACTTTTTATTGGGGAATACCTTTTTCCACGCTGGTGCGCCGCTGCCATATAGCTCTAAGTCGCTCGTCTTATCGAATTCAGTGTAGATCAGTATATTCGGCTCTTCGTCCATATTGAAACCGCCTATTCTTTGCCAGACAGACCAAGAGGACATACGCCCCTCTTTTATCGCTTTTTCAGCGATCGGCTTCCAATAGTCTTGTTCTCGCTTTATATATTCCGCCATATCGGCTCTTTCGACGAAACGATGAGCTACGCTGGCTATCTCTTGAGCTCTAGCGACATCGACCGAGATTGCCAATGGAGCGAGGATAGATAACATTAATTTTATAAGATTCATTTTTTTCAGTTTAGAATTAATATTTGTTTATTTAATCGATGCAGGCGATCCCATCGATGCGCGAACCGCCCACTATAGTTTTCCGGCTATGGAATTCCTTTAATTACTAGAGACTTCCCGTACTCATCGCCTCTTCGAACCTTAACACGTACCTGTCCACGTCGCTTTCGAAAAATTCGTTCACTCCTTCCATTAATTGGTTCCTCTCATCCTCTGGTAAGACCATCATCGGTTCGTCTAGCTCCGCCCAAGAATCGATGAAGCGCCCATTTGCAACAGTTCTGTTGTTCCCGCCATACAAAAGCCTATCCCAAATCATACCATTAATCCCGTTCTTTTGCATAGTTGGTATGAGTTTATTCTCAACCCAATCGAGGTATTCGGAAATTCTGCCAGATCGGAGCGTTCTTTGGGTAACCACAACGAAATTGGGCCTATCGTCCGCTGGGATCGCCAACATTCTCCTATAGGTGGTCAATTCCCTGCTTCGGATGGTTTCACCCATCGCGTCTAACCACAGATCCATATGTGCTTGATCCATCACTGGTTGGCCTGTTCCCTTTTCGGCAAATCTCTCGCTTTCAGATATGATGTGAAACGTGTGCGAATCGCCATCCATTCGTCTCCACACCCAGCGCCTGCCTCTCCCAGCGTTCTCGTATGCTTCGGACATTTCCTTCTGCAACGCTGTAAATTCCTCAAGCTTATCCGGCTTAACTGCCAGCTTTCTTACGGATATTAACCGGTCAGTTTGTTGCGAATAGAGGTTCGCACTGGTTAATAGAGTGCTGACCGCCAATAAAACTTTTAACCAATTTAGACTTTTCATATTTGTCGTTGTTCTGATTTAGCGCGTGTTCTTCTTGTGGAAAACCCCTGCCCCACCCGGCAGGGGCCCCTGATGAAAGCAGACAAAACTAGTCCATGTATAAGCGATTCCGTGATCCGGACCCTAAGTCAATAAAAATATAACGGACGTTTAAAAATAAGCTGCAATTGTTGACTTCGTCACGAAGGCGTAACAGTTTTGTGAGGATGCGTACTGCCAGCAAAACAAGAACAGTCGGAAGACCGCGCAAATTTGATAGCGACCAAGTCATCAATCTTGCCCTGAAAGCCTTCTGGATGCACGGGTATGACGGGACTAGCATCCGCAGCCTCGAATCGGCAACGGGCTTGGCAGCACCGAGCCTATACGGCGTATTCGGCAACAAACAGCGTCTTTTTAAAACGTGCGTTGAAAGCTATCGCAAAAAGACTCGGCCGATCCACGACAAGGCATTGAGTCAACCAGATTCGCGGCGTGTAGCAAAATGTTGTCTCGAAGGCGTGGTTGAACACATGACATCTAAGGATTATCCCGAGGGTTGCCTTGTGATTTTAGGAGCATCTGTATCCAGCGCTTCGTCCGACCCTATTCGACATTATTTAAAAAAGATAATGTCTGGCCTTACTTTGCGTTATGCCAAGCGATTCGAAAGATCAATAAAAGAGGGTGATTTGCCAAAGAATGCAGACCCGTCAGCACTCGCAAACTATCTTATTATGCTCGATCGTGGACTCGCCCTGCAAGCAAAGGCAGGCGATACCAGGTCCGAGCTTTTGAAAACCGTTTCGATAGCCGTAAGCAATTGGCCATGCCCCGATCATTAGTTCGTTGCCGTTAATTCCCGCCGCATCTTGACGATCTATACGATAACGATTCTTCTCAGCCTGCTGGCCTATGTGGCGACTGGAAATTACGTGGGCCTCAAAATAAAGGGACTCGAAGATTACTTCGTGGCGGGCCGGCGAGCCCCAGTGTTTCTTATAGTGGGAACGCTCGTCGCCAGCTTTCTAAGCTCTAACGTTTATATCGCCCAGGCTGGTTTCAATTACGCCTCGAATGCCGCCTTTATTCTGATTTCTGCAGTTGTTTTGTGTGGATATATTTGGGGCGCTTTGTACTTTGGCCGTTACATTCGCCGTAGCAGTGCTCTAACAGTCGCTGAGTATTTCGGGCAACGATTCAGCAGCCGTCCCGTTCGGATTATCGCCGGCCTGACAGTAATCACAGGTCTCGGTTTCTATTTGATCGCTGTGGCCCAAGGTTTAGCGCTGATCATCTCGAGTGTGACTCCTTTGTCCTACAGTCAGGCTCTGATCATCACTTGGGCAAGCTATACCTCTTTTACGTTCTACGCGGGATCCCGCGGGATTATCATAACCGATACGATGGCCTTCGTGTTTTTCTTGATAGTCACGTTTACAGCTATGTGTGAGATCGTCGCTAGCCATGGAGGCTGGTTCGAGTCTATGGATAAGCTAGTGCAGTTAGAGCTAAAACCAGGTTTAATGGCTTGGCACGGGATGACCGGACCTGAATTTCAGTTTGAAACGCCTGCTGAATTTTTAATCTGGGTAATCATCATCGTGCTAGCTTGGAGTTTTGTCACCGCCATAAGTCCCTGGCAATCGGGCCGCTACTTGATGGCTAAGAATGAACACGTCGTTTTGCGATCGGCTTGCGTGGCAGCAATTAGCGTGGCGGCGATTCAAGGGATGATCTTTGCGGCTGCGCCTGTTGTTAATTTGAGTAATCCCGCGATCGAACCTAGAGATCAAGTTCTGATCTGGAGTGCTCTCAACATGATCACCCCATTAGTTGGAGCTTTGTTGCTAGCCGGAATGGTCGCTGCGGCTCTGTCATCCGCATCCACTTTTCTCTCCCTGCTAGGATTCACTCTAAGCCATGACTTGCTTTGCGAAGCGGGGATGGATGAACGAGCTAAACTCATATTTAGTCGATCAATGATGTTCATAGCCAGCGTCACAATCTTGGTTGTCTCAATAACGATCGAGCAAAACATATTGTGGCTAACCTATTTCGCTGGAACGCTGTTCGCCTCGGCTTGGGGACCAGTTGCGTTTATGAGTATTGGTAGCAAAAATATAACATCGAAAGCCGCTTTTTGGGGACTCATCTGCGGATTCGCCGGCAATGTGACGCCCAAACTCCTCGTCACCGCAGATATCATTACCCTCCCGGTATACTTGGATCCTATCGTCATAGGAGCCGCTTTTAGTCTGGTTGTAGTACTCTTTGTATCCAGAAAGACTGTAGTCAGCGATGCGGAACACGAATACCGATTATCGCTAGTCAAAGCCCCTGAAGAGGAATTAATACCAAAAGAGGCGGAAATCACGCTTCGTTACGCCTATGCCATCGGGATATTTGGTATCGTTATGGCCATTCTATTGCTGATCCTTTACGTGTCGCCTCTCCAAAAGGCCATGGCCACAGACAGGGAAAATTTCAGCTTCAACTGGTTAACTGGCGAAGCTTGTTTAACCTACGCCACCGGAGCGTCATTCGTTCTCACGGGCTGGTTGATGCGGCGTAGCGTAATCAGGGATTACCGCGATGGGTTGGGAGGCTAACCGTTCGTCAGTTTCTCGATCGAAAACGCTTCGAAGATTCCAAGGGTAGAGCTCTAAGCCCGCGCTCAAACTTAAATGAGTGCGCCTCTTATCCAAGCAAAACAAACTAAACATAGATCGACCCCTGAATTCAACCCGCTCGATTTATCAGGGTTTCTCGCAGAAATGACTGCCTATGTGTATCTCCGTAAAGGTGACGCCTATCCCAATATCGCTCAAGGGGGTACGAACCCCTTCCTATCAGTTTTTTGACCCCATCGGAGCTCTATATGGGGATCTATTTTTTCGGGGGTTATCGATGTATAGCCATAACCTCGGGTGTCATTGAAAGGACCCCTGCCCACCCAATCTGGGCCACTGTCATATTAATGCCAATTATTGGCAGTTTAAGTGCCGCTTTCTGCATAATTTTTCAGTTGTATGCAAAGCCCTAGAATCAGTCGCTTTCTGTAACCTATTGATAAAAAGTGAAAGGCACTGATATAGGGTGCCTCATGTGGTTTTGCTTTTTTACAATAATCTGTGTACGATTCTCGGTGGTCCTAGGGGCGGAAAGCTATAGCGTTTACAGGCTTAGGAATATTTAAGGCCGATTTTATCGATTCCTCAGAATCTACCAAAAAGAGAGGCGTCGTATCCCGTCAACTCAGTATAGGACTTGCCAATCTCTTGGCCATCTTCGTCCAGTGCGACACCAGCGCCCTCGTAGTATGTGAATCCGCTAATGCGACCTGATATCTCTTGATCATCTGGCGTAGATCGGACCGTAATGGTCTGCGTTTCGCCCAATTGATCAATCCAAGAAATTCGATAGTGGATCGGGTAGCGGGCGCCGCTGCGGGGAGAGATCCAGTACTCAATGGGTACCCAGCTAAATTGTTCTGCAGAATAAGATTTTGTACCCCCAGATGGGTCAATTAGGTGCATTTGCGAGTATGGATCTTTACTCCCGTTACCCCTTCTCATGACGTAGGCCATCAACTCGGTTCCATCATCGAGGATGAGGCTAGTCCAATTCCACCCAATCTGTCCTTCGGAAAGCTGACTGCTGCTGATCTCGTGATCCATCCAAGCATAGCCTGTAATGGGGATAACGTTGTCTCCCACCTCGAGAGTACCCGAAACCTCTAGGCGGCTGAACGTTATATAGTAGCTTTTGGCATTGAAGTTTTCACCCTTGCGGGAAACCCCGTTTTTACCGAAAAGAACTTTCGGTTTGAGAGGCAAAAGCGAGGCGTTTAACCGACTGTCGCTGTTTACTGAAAAGCTGGCTCGCATCTTTTCGCTTACGCTGTCGGTCATTGCTAACTCCCAATTGCCATTATAAACCAGCAGGGAGTTAATTTGAGCATCCGCATTCCATTCTTCTCGATTAAACCTTTCCTCATGGATATACTTTTCACTTGTTTTATCGAGTATTGCGGCGTGGGCCATGTAAATCTGATGAGGTTGAGTTCCGATCGGCTCTTGGTCCACGGGAACGCTCGCCGAGCGGAAAAACGTTAGTTGGAAGCCGTATTTGTCAGCGGGGTCGGGGCCTTCTAGATGGCCCGTGAGATACCACCATTCCGATTTGAATTCGGGGTGGCTCCCATGATCCTTAGGGAATTCAAGGGGCACGGTATCCGAAGGCAAAGCATAGCCCTCGTCCGTTGTCGGATAGCCTTGGCTATGCGCCATGGTTGAGAATGCGATCGAGTATGTCGCTAGTAACCCGAATATGGCGTCAATCGATAAAACCGTGCCTTTCATATACGAAAACTTAATCATCTAACCTATTCTTCCTGTTGGATCGGCAAGCCGCTGCTCCACCAACCGATTCGCCAGGAAACCAATGCACCGGCAAGGAGCGTCGCGGTTGTCAGAAAAGCCAACGAATACCATGGAATCGAAAGTGAAAGCGTCCATCCGAAGGCTTGCTTGTTGACAATGAATATTAGAATCCACCCTTGTACAAGGCCGAGGCCGACTCCGCATGCCGTCCCCAATCCAGAAAGGGCAATCGCCTCGGTTATTGCGGCCAGGGTAAGCCCTTTCCGGGACATACCCAAGCGGCGGAGAGCGGAAACCTCTCCCCGCCTCTCGAGCAATGAACTGAACAGCATGGCTCCGAGACCTGCCACGGAGATAAAAAGCCCCACTCCTTCGAGAGCATAGGTAATAGCGAAGGTTTGGTGAAAAACGGTTTTGGCCTGGGTTTTGAGAATTCGATTAGGAGCGATTTGCAGGGCAGGGTAACGTTGTTCTAGATGGTCGACAAATACTTCAATATCGGTATCCGGCGACAAGTGAAGGGCGATGCCTTGGGCGTCGTTGCTGTCTGTCCAGGAGCTTAGCGCTGATTGATCAACGCCAATACTGCCTCGTTCGTTTCCGAAGTCGGCCTGAATGCCGATGATGCGGAGCCTCTTTTTTCCCGCTGGTGTCTCAATTGTTACAAAACTTCCTACATCGCGATCGAATCTATCCTGAAAGCTCTCCGTGATTATAGCGGACTCGCCGGATTTCATCGAAGATAGGTTGGGTTTCGCGCTCAGCCAAGCGAGATGTGGCTTTCGGATCAAATAGCCCGTGTCGTACCCCATTATCGCTGTATCCATATTATCGATGTTGACGGGATATCGAGTAATTGTTGCCAAATCCTCTATGCCTTTCTCGTCGGAAATGGCCTTCACTATTTCGAGTGGAATGGAATTGCCGGCCTCGGCGGATTGGGCATCCTTGGATCTTATGTAGACGTCTGCATGGATCACTTGCTCCATCCAGCTTGTAATGGTCTTTTCGAAACTGCCAATAAGGATTATCATGGCGGCGGTCATGCCCACTGCGACGATAATACTGCCGAGAGCAAGGCGGTGGCGTGAGACCGGTCTTCGGAGACGGCTAAGCCCCACCAGCAGGCTGGAGCGGCGGGTTGAAATAAACCCTACCGCTCTTGGTAGGAATTCCAGCAGGACGCAGCCGATTGCGATGAAAAAAGCATTCGCAGCCAACGCTCCAAGGTAACCGCCGATCGGAGTTCCGTGCCCGTTGGGAGCTGGTAGCGGAGGCAGAAGGCAAGCGACGAATGCGAGCGCCCCAAAGAAAATTGCAGCCTTAGAAAAACTGGCGTAGCGGATGCTCCCGATCGCAGAGCTATTTTTTAGCAATTGAGCTGGCGGAGTAGAAGCAGCAGTTCGAGCAGGGAACCAGCCGGCAACGATGCTTGTGGCTACCGCCGCGATCCATGCGAGGAGAATTTCCAGAGGGGCGTAGCTGAATGAACCGTCGGCTGTGAAGTAGTAAAGCGTACTAACGGTTTCGTTCACCATTCCTGAAAAGATTCTAGCAGTCATGGAAGCTAGACCGATACCCATTATGCCGCCGACTGCTCCGATGATCGCCGCCTCCCCAATCCAAAGAATTTGTATTTGCCTAACAGTAACGCCCAAGGATCTCAATGATGCTATCTCCCTTCGTCTTTGCGAGACGGAGCTGTCGAGCGCCTGGAAGACGAGAAGGAAGGCGATTGCCAAGGAAAGGGACGAGAGGGCCCTAAGGTTCGTGCGTAAAGCCAGAGTCATAACGGCTCCGGTTTTAAGCCGGCTTGCGTTCGAATCGATTATCCAGTGCTCCCGTTTGCTGTTTTTCAGCAGGGTAGGAATCCGGCTCAAGCTGGCTTTCGATCGCAGGCTTTCAGGCACGACGATCTCGATACGGTCGACTTGCCCATGGCGGTTCGCGAGACGGGCTAGAGAATATAGATCCATGACAAGAGCAGGGGGGCTGCGGTCTGAATCCGAAGCGCTCACGGGTAACGCCCCCGAATAGATCATGTCCTCTTGGCGCGCTCCGATATTAAGTATTATGGAGTCCCCTTTTTCCCAGCCATTAGCTGTCGCGATCTGATCAGAAGCGAAAAATGTACTCTCCTCGGCGAGGTATTCGAAGATGTCAGAATCATCGAACTCGGGATTTTTCAGTTCCGGATCCAGCTCAACATTTCTGATGTAGTGATTGGCGGCTGACAGAAGGTCGATGCCGATAAGCTTGTAGATTTCCTTGGCTACCAGTCGTTCCTCGCTGTGGGCACTGGCCATGACTTCTATTGTCGGAAAAAGCGACGCCTCCGTTTCCATAAGCGCCTTGCGGACGGACCTGGCATCCTCCAGTGTAAGGGAACCGAAAGAGGAGCGAATCGAGTATTGGCTCTGTCCCGCTATGATATCCGTGAATGAGCGGAAAGAATTTACTGCTGCCCGATTGGTTAGCCCTACCGATAAAAACGCAGAAACGCCGAGGGCAACCACTATCAAGAGAGCAAGAGTTTTCAGCTTCTGCCTCCTCCAATACCGGATAATGACCCGGTTGGCCAAATGGTATGCAAGCGCTAACTTTTCTCTGACGAACACGGGAATTTAGCTCTCTTCCCGGAGCTCTCCATCTATTAAATTGTATCTAACAGAGCAATACGAAGCGGCTGCTTCGCTATGGGTGACTACTAGCATCGCTGCGCCGATTTCCGCACAGAGTTTCGTTAGCATTTCCATCGCCTCGGCTCCGGTCTTGCTGTCAAGGTTGCCGGTCGGTTCATCGGCGAAGATTACGCTGGGTTCATGGGCAATTGCTCGGGCAATGGCAACACGTTGCATCTCCCCCCCGCTAAGCTCGGCAGGAAGGGCATTGCCTCGGTGGTCTATGCGAAGCTGATCGAGCAACTCCTCCACTCTTCGCTTCCGTTTTTTCACCCCAATACCTTTGAGCATGAGCGACAATTCTACATTCTCGAATGCGGTCAGGGTCGGCAGTAGGTGGAAGAATTGAAATACCGTGCCGATGGATTCGCTCCGCAGTCGGGCGAGTTCCGGTTCTTCCAGGGTAACGATTGGTTTGCCCGCGATTTCAATATCGCCGTCGTCGATGTCCTCAATTCCCTCCAGGCAATTAAGCAAAGTCGACTTGCCTGCTCCCGAGGGGCCTAGGAGAGCCACAAGCTGACTCCGTTCAACCTGCAAATTTACGTTCTCGAATAGAATACGGTCTCCGAAAGACTTTTTGAGGCCTGTGGCTTTGACAACGGGCGATTGCTTCTGGTGAATCATCAGTTTCTCAATAGTGTTTAACCGAGCGTTAAAAGCCTCCATCAGGTCGAGTTTGAAACCGAACGGGGGCCTGTCGGCAATCTACTCTTTTGGCACGAGACGAATGAATCGCTTGTGAACGAATATTAGTCTGCGCAGCAACTCGTTCATTTTTACGGGCAACCCGAATTGTCTTCCAAAGGGATGTCAGCAAAACTGCAAAATTAAGACTCGCATCTGACCGCTCTTGGCGCTCAACCCACTCACGGAGGCGCAGTAAGCAGCCCCAAATTCCGTTGCTTGGGCTCGCCAGTTCATACGCGACGCGTTCAAAAATCTCATTTAAAAGAGGGAATTCAATTGTTTCGATTCGATATGGGGTACGGGCGGCTATTTGGTTGACGTGCGGCCTCCATAACAGCCGCGAGTTGGATTTATATCGCTGCTTGTTCCATATTCCTTTTGGCCGCTGCAGTACAAATACCTATTTTTTAAACAACCGTGCCAAATACGCTCAACGTTTCTCTCCGAAACGCTTAACGGGTGCCAGGTTTATGCTCTAAAACCTTTTTGCCCTCCCTGAAAAGCGCCTCGGCAGCACGCTTTCCAGAGATTACGGCGCCCTCTCAATCCATCGCTCGCTTCAAAAATAAGAAACGGTACGACGACACGCCATAAAGGAATGGCGCAAGAAAGCCTTGCCATTACTGCTGCGACGATCGGGACTGGCTCGATCGAATTGGTATAATCTTCAATGCGGCGCTTCGCCTAACCAATCCAGTTCAAGCCAAGCAAATCCGGTGTCGGCAATCTCTGAAGTCATTGTCGAGATTACCACTTAGGAATCGCAAAGACGCAAAGCTCATGCTTTGTTTTCTCCCTCTGGCTCTCCTTGCATCAGAATTGGGGAATAGGATTTCGTCTCCCCGGTAGCTGCTATAGATCGCTGGCTAGATCTGGAATTTCCGAAAGCGCCAAAAGTTCATCGAGCCATGCTTGCGGTATTTGATTGGTGGCCCCGAGCAGAGCGCCGACGACTGCGCCGCGATGGCAATTATCGCCGCCGCAAGTTGTATTGGCCAAGATGCCTTCGCAGAAGCTTTTTTCATATTTCCAAGCGAGATAGAGGCTAGCAGTGAACGATTCAGGCAGATAGCAAGCTATGCTAAGATGCCTACCAACGACGGTTCGATCGGGGAGATTGGACCAGGTATCAAACTGACTACCCAATTCTGCTGCTCCACCGAAAGCTTCGATTGACTCACGTAAGCCCGAGCCCTGGCGCAGGGCGTTCAAGGTCTGGCACAGTGCCCTACCTGCATCGACTGCGTGCGCGTTGCGATGCGTCAGCCAGATGTGTTGCTCGACGATGATGAGCTGTTCTTCTACTTCGGTCTGACCAATCTGCTCGAGAGCAGCGAGCAAACTGGGGATTTGGCTTATGCCTCCGATATGCACGTCTTCGATCCCGCATGCAGCCAGAGGTTTGCCCTGGGCATAATGATCGAAAAAGGCACGGTGATACTCTTCGACGTAGGTATCGCGCTGCCAGCCAGGATTGAGCATGCATGCCGCATAATGCTCCAGCCATGCGTCCACATCGTAACGTCCGCACTTTACCACCAATTGGTAAAGTTCGGCTGCAAGCTTGAAATTAAGCGTATTTTCGCCTGCAGCAAGGAGCTGGTGATAGTGCACTCCCCGTTTCCCCCAGTATCGAGCCTGATCATGCAAAATTTCTCCTTTGGCATTGCGCGGCTTGTAGTGGGAGCGCCACAAGATACTGTCCGGGTGTGGGTTACGTGGCGACTGGTAGCCGCGCAGCTGTGGGTAGTCCCGATCCAAGGCTGCCGTATCGTAATACCAGTGCACTGGCATGGCGACAGCATCGGCTACGAGTGAGCCAATCATGGCCGATTTATAGCAATTTGTTTTCATTCAGTGAATAGTTTGATCGCGGCGGGTATTGCTTTTTTGAAACGGAAAAACCCAGCTTGCGCATGAGGATAGAAGTACTCGTCCCAACCGTGGCGTCGGAATGCCAAATGGATTGATTCACGGTGCAGAGCGCTGCGCAGTTCAGGTATTAACTCATCCCAAATACCAACCGCAGGCTGAGCCATCAGAACCACGTCGAGATGCGCGGATACCGCCCATTCAACGATCGCATCGATCTCGGTATGGATAATTTCATTATGGTCGAGCGCATCGCGCATACATTGATAGCGGAAATCAAAGACAGACTCTGCAATGCAGTGCCTCCTGTAGCTATCGCGCGGAATGAAGCCTGCTGTTACACTAACCGTTGTCTGTTCTCTCAACCATGCCAAGGCGGAAAGATCCTCCTCATGCAAGAGCAGTCCCACATGTTCAAATTCCGATAGGGGCGCCAACGCCTCGTGAGGATTGGCAGGTGGATTGGGATCGCTTTTAGACACGTCAGCAGGGACTTTGGCTAGGGCTATGTTTGGCTTAAAGCGCCCCTCCGTAAAGTGGGCAATATTCCCAGCGTTAGCCAGGTAAGCTTTACCTTCAGTGTGGCAACCCGCGACCCAGCGCCAGCTCAGTGTATTAGTTGCAGGATCACCGTCCAAAAGATGGCGAAAGAAAAAATCGGCTCCCAGCGTCCAAGGCAATTGAAGCGTATGAATCCAGATGCTGGCATACCACATTCGGGCATGGTTATGTAGATAGCCCGTGTCGATGAGTTCACGTGTCCATGTATCCATGCAATCTATTCCGCTGGCGGCTGAGATAACGTTATGGTAACGTTTCAATCGATCAAGATCGGCCTGATCCTCGGCCAATCTGACGCGGTAATTTTGCCACACAGTGGGCCTGCGGCTCAACCAACCCTTCCAGTAGGTTCGCCAGCAGACCTCATCGATGAACTTTGAAGCTTGAGCTAACGAGTGATGTTCAAGCACTTTTGCAATCAATTGCCATTCTGGAATCAGGCGCAACCGAACCCAAGGCGAAAGCAAGGATACATTCAATCTTTTGCCGGAGCCATAATCATAGTTGCGATTGCGGGCGTAAGCGGCCCCCGCTCGTGGCACGAATTGATCCAGGGCGGCGAGCGCCTCGCGTCTACTGGGTTGAAACATTCAAAATAGAGAGTAGCGAAAGAGCGGATCTCGAAAACGATCGGATACTTAACGCTCCCGAATTGTCGACAAGTAACCGAATTCCCTCAATTGGACTCAGGGCTGATTGCAAACAAAAGCTAACTCTCCACTTTTCAATCAGTTCCAATTTCTAATCAAGCTAGAATTCCCAACGTTTGGTGCGTTCCATACCTTCAATGGAAACTTGGTCGATGATACCTGATGGCAACCGTTGATTTCGCAAAAACGACCTGTTGTGCCTGCCGTTATATTAAAAAGCAAAGCCATCGAACCGACCAGTTTTTGCGAAGCAGGGCGATTTGAGCCTAAGTTAGCCCCCAAAAAAACCGCTCCGGTAGTGACGGTCCCGCGAGATTTAGGTCAGTTCATGGCAACATCGAAGAGGCGTCGGCTTTGCCAGGCAATCCAAGGCGATTTATGGCTACAAACAAAAATATCAACGGTTTGGATCCGAGGTCCAAAGCTTTTTTGGGTGCAACACGCATCGTTGCCTCGCTCTGCCCGGTACAGTGAATTCCTGCGATCGGGGATCCGATTTTTGAAGTCTTTGAATTGGTGGGATAAGGTATCTTAGCCTTTGCTTCTCGAACGTTTATTTTGGCGGCACTTTTTGGAGCAGTATACGACTTCATCCCAGCATTTTGCCCATTTTCTTCTCCACGCGAAAGGGCGCTCGCAAACCGGACATATCCTCGCTGGCAGATCGCTTTTTTTCATGCGTCTTTGTTCAAGTCTTGGCTCGTGGGAAGATGTATCCAGCCCTCATTCGTTGCCGATTCCAACTGAGATGCAGATGGAGCCAAGGTGCCTCCGCCGAAAGCTTCCTTGACTGTGATCGCCGCCACAAGCGAATCCAAATTATCGCCGGTGGAGGCGTACTCGTCCTGTACCCGGATATTCGGAAATTTGGCCTGCAAAGCCGAAAGAATGCGTCGGCGGGCTTCCATAGATTTCTTGTACCCGCGCTCGTATAGGTCCCAAATTCTGAGGCTGGCCGCAGGATAGACCTCATAGAATCCCTGGTCGCCTCCTCGCTTATCCTCAACGCCGTGGCGCTCGAGCAAAGCCATAGCGCGCATAGCCGGCAGCGCAATCAAGTCGGAGGATACGCTGAGTGGCCACCGCCCGATTTCCTTGCGAACTACTCGATCCGTCTCCCTGTAGCGCAATTCATCCCTTATTGCGCTATCCCAAGCCTTGTGGCGCCAGTCGGATACAGCTTCCTTGAATTTGACGGGCCAGCCTAAGGGGGCGTCGACACCGACCGCATCAGCATCCTCGATCAGGCTGTCGAGAACCGTATCTGGGCATCGCTCTCTTGGCGAATGGCAACGCCCTGCATCACCTTGGAAATCAATGATGCATGTAGATGTCCCTTTTTCGCTGGAGGAAAGATCGATTCCTAAAACCCTCATCAAAAATCATGATGCGCCAATCGACGGGTCAGTATCCAGCGTAATCGCAGGCACCAGCCTTTTGAATAAATTACCAGCGATCCCTGCGCCTGTCCTTTTATTATTGTCCTTACGATTGCCGTGCTTTCTGGCAAATCTCTCCAAAAATCCGCCACAACCGCTCGGGGTTATGAATCGAAGCGATAGCTTGTAGTTAGACCGATTGAAATATTCGATGTCTAATAATTTTAGTTGGGGCTATCCGCAATAATCTCTTGCCAAAGCCGGCTCTGGACTATCCAGTAGAAAGGCAAAGGGGGTGCATGGAAATCCTAAAACTAATCGCTCAAACGATCGTCGGACTGGGGATAATTAACGTATGGCTGGTGCGTTTTAGATCCAAAACCCCCTACAGAGCCGGAGGCTCCTCCAGCATGAAAGAGGAGTTTGCCGTATATGGTTTATCAGAGGGGGTTATGTGGATAGTCGGCATCGTAAAAGTGTCGGCTGCAATCGCCCTTTTGGTCGGCATCGCTGCCCCCCACATCGTGCCGACGGCTGCCTCTTGTTTGGCGATTCTTATGTTGGTTGCGGTTGCTATGCACATCAAAGTCAAGGATCCCGCAATCAAATCCCTGCCAGCGACGGCGGTTCTTTTACTTTCGTTTTTTATTGCTGTCGGTTGATAGCTTCTGAAGCGAACCCGACCGCAATAACGATACAGATCGCAAAAAACCCTGCAGCCGGCAATGAGTGCAGGAGCGGATCTCGTATCTTGTAGCGCACCCACATCGCGCAGGCCATTTGCGTAGCAAATCCTGCAGCCGCAAGAAATCCGATAAACGGCGCTATGAATCCCATGATCAGCCCCAGGGTTCCAAAAATCTGTGATAGCGCGACGAAGATCCGTTTATCAGCGAATCCGTATCTCTCGAACTCGACCGCCATTCGCTTCGTGGTTAACGCGCAGACGGAATAATACGCAAACGAGGCCACCGTGAATAACACAAGCGCGTGGTTAATCATGCCGTCCCTCATACCGAGGGCGATATGTCTGCGCGACCTTTCTCGAGGCGTTCTTCAAAAAGCGAGCATTCAGACGGGCTAGGTTCACTTTTGATCGGGTGGGGATTGATCGTTTTCATAATAAAATAATCTTCGCGAAATTGCGTTGCCTCGAGATGAAAGGCTGATTTCTGAGATGAATTAGGAACCATGCGCTATTTCCAGCTGATGCCAAAAGGTTTTTGCCTCGATGCTTTTTGTGGACTACGGATCACCGTCCTAAACTGGTTTTGGCTGTCAGTGTGAATGGAAGTAAAAATCAAAGGGCCCGATCAGCTCTCTGTCTGAAGATCCAAGATCGTTCAACACTTGTCAGCGGACTTAAAATATTTGGGGATCAGCTGAACGCGCAGGTACAACTTAGAATGAAAAAGAGGCTCTCTAGCAGGCCGGTGACGGGAAAAAAAGAAGCGGAGCCGGCGCGGGCAAGCTGTTTCGCAATAACATGCCGGATCCCCGATCGTGGGACGCGTACTTCCCTTCGTTGATCCAACGCTTCCCTTACTACTTCCTGCCGAACATCGATCCAGCGGCGAGCGAGAAGATCTTTCGCAAACAGGACAATGAGTTGCTGGAGGACGATCCGAAGGGGCTCGCTTTCAATATGCCGTATCGGAAAGGGACCTACATTGCCTTCGATTGGGAACCACTGCCGTATGCGACGGAAGAGACGGGCGACTACTCGTCCGCCAAATAGGTGATCGACCAATTGGGGAAAAAGCGGGACAAGCCCTTCTTTCTCGGTTGCGGCATCTACCGTCCCCATCTTCCGCTTTATGTGCCTTAGGAGTATTTCGACAAATTCCCCATCGAGGACGGCCAACTGCTCAAGACTCTGGCTGGCGATGTAGATGATGTTCCAGAAACGGGGAAACGTTTGGCAGGAGCGAGAAACGATCACCGAAACGTACTCGAAGCCGGACAATGGAAGCAGGCGGTCCAAGGCTACTTGGCATCGGTCAACTATGCGGACGATTTAACCGGGCGAGTGCTCGATGCGTTAGCGGAAAGCGAATACGCCGACAATACCATCGTCATCGTGTTTTCCGATCAGGGCTGGCATCTCGGCGAGAAGAATCATTGGCAGAAATTCGCCCTGTGGGAGAACCTCATCAAAAGCGTATTGATGGTGAGCGTACCGGATCGACTCTTGGGCGATTCCGGGAAAAACGGGAAAGGGGCCAACTCCTATCGGAATTTATCGCTAATGAACCCTTTCCGGCCTTGACCGAGCTTTGCGGACTCCCTGCAAAGCCGGGTGTGAGCGGACGCAGTCTAACGCCTCTGCTGCGAGAGCCCAACGATGCAACATGGAACCATCCCGTTGTATCCATGCATGCCGTTAGGCATTTCTCCGTCCGGAAAGGCGATTGGCATTACATTCTCTACGATGGGAAGGAAGAAGAATTGTACGACTTGAAGAACGATCCGGAGGAGTGGGAGAACTCGGCAGGGAAGGCTGAATACGCATCGACGATTCAGGAACTGAAGGCCCATATACCGCAGGAACGCGCCGCATTGGTGAAGACCAAACCCATTCGCTGGGCTGAGGTTCTCTCTGGGGAGACGCAATTCTACGATTGAAGTTCAGGAGATTTGCAGTTGTGAGCTTGCCGCGCCAACGTTCCCTTTCGCTATTGCTGGCCCTGACGGTTGCCAGTTGCGGGTGGGCCAAGCCGCTCAATGTACTGTTCATCGCGGTCGACGACCTGCGGGTCGAGCTAGGCTGCTATGGAAACGCCCCTGTCATATCGCCACGCGGCCTGCTCTATTCCTCAAACGCCAGATCCCAACCTGCCTTCTCTTCAAAGACTTTGGCGATGATCGTAGTGTCTTTCTTGTTCCATCCCTTTTCGATAGCCCGTTGACGAATGTCCTGCACGAGACCGCCGAGATAATTGGGGGCTGCCAGACGTTCGGCCAAATCGATGGCTAGTCCTGCGTCTTTGATCATGAGGTCCATGCTGAAGCCATTGTCGAAATCGCGTGGGATAATGCGCTCTGGCAGGGCACGGCGCAGGTGAGCGTTGTCGGCTGCCGTTCCGGATAGAACTTCCTTCATGTCCGTGAATCTGAGCCCCGCTTTGCGTCCGATCAATAACGCCTCGATCGTGGCAGCGAGAGTGACGCCCGCGAGCTGATTGTTGATTAGCTTGATCGTGACGCCTGAGCCCGCCGGACCGCAGTGGACGCATCGGCCGAGATGGGCAAGAAAGGCGCTCGCTTTTTCAAAATCTACATCCGAACCGCCCACCATGAAAAGCAGTTTGCCCGCTTCCGCGTCGACTGTGAGGCCTCCTATAGCAGTATCTAGAAACTGAATATTCAAATCACCGCACTTG
Source organism: Candidatus Pelagisphaera sp. (assembly GCA_965655705.1). Lineage (GTDB taxonomy): Bacteria > Verrucomicrobiota > Verrucomicrobiia > Opitutales > Opitutaceae > Pelagisphaera. The sequence goes on along the minus strand of CBFHHM010000004.1, from coordinate 124,545 downwards.
TTGGAAATCCCTTTGGTGACTTCCGGATCGATGGTGCTCATTTCCAGCCACATCAAGTTGGCGTTATCTGCGGCAAGAATACCGTTATCGCCGCCAGCCACGGATTCAACGTGAGGCCCGTTGGGAAGAACGGTCAGAATGCAGTCGCACTGATTGGCGACCTCGAGTGGCGAGTTCACAGGGATGGCGCCTTTTTCGACGATTCGTTGCAAGGCTGATGAGTCGATGTCGTAGGCGACTAATGAAACTCCTTGGCTCAGTAGCCTCTTTGCTATCGGAGCACCCATTTCTCCCAGCCCGATGATTCCTGCTTTGATTGCCTGGTTCATACGTTTAAGTCCTCTTCCATGTTCCAGGGGATAAGATCTCCAGTTCGATCAAGGAATTGTCCCGTCTGGTTCATATTAACGTTTTCCAATACGTGTCGCATGAGCCTGACGGAGTCGTCTGTTTCGTAAACCGCGGCCCCGCCTCCCATATCGGTTTTTGTGTGACCAGGACGGATACAGACATAGGGAATGTTGTAGGACTTTAAATCATTGGCTAGAATCACAGCTGCGGAGTGGGCAGCCGCTTTGCTGGTGCGGTATAGGTAGAGGCCTCCAGTATCGTAAAGGGTGACGCATCCGGCCTGGCTTCCCATGGTGGCGGCGACTGGGTTTTCCGCGGCCTGTAAATTGGGAATCAGCGCTTTAGCGAGCAAAACAGGAGCGATCGAGTTCGTCTTGAAGCCTTCGACCCATCGATCCGTTTCGATGCCGCGGAATCCCTCTTCAGCGCTGCGGTCGTGAATCGCTGCATTGTTGATGAGTAGATCGATGGGCAGGCGTCCGAGTGAATTTGCGAACGAATCGATTGAATGGAGATCGGCGAGATCTAATTTCTCGATAGCTAGATCCAACTTGCTCAATTCGGTCGCCGCTTCTGGATTGCGACAGCACGCAATGACATTCCAATTGTCTGATTGATATTGCTTGGCGAATTCTAGACCCAATCCGCGATTGGCTCCGGTAATGAGTACGGTTTTCATTCGAGGGTAGTTGTGTGTATGTTCTGAGAGAGTGTCCAATAAGTCAGAACATGTGAGGTTTTCGTCCGGACGGGCCTTTCGCAAGGCGCCCGCTTCGGTGGTATTCATGGAATGGCTATCCCCGACGCGTCTCTGGGAGCATACAAGAGTTTGAAACGGAAGCGGCAAGGCTAATAACGAAAGCGGTCCTTACCTAGGCGACAGGATGGCGGGCGTCACCTAGTGTCGAACAGGCTCTAAGTTAGGGGCGGGTTAAACGGGTATCGGGCTTTGAATTATCGGGTCAGCTCAAAAACGGCTATTCGCGTTGATTCTTTGCGATTCTATCGCCACGCTAGGCCTCTCTTCAGTTAAACCCATTTTGCCCTATGAAAAGAAACACTCTTTTATTCTGTATTTCGATGTTCGTCGCTGGCGGTCTGCCGCTGGCGCATGCCGCTGAAGTTCCCGAAGGCGTTTGGGTGCGCGATGGCTATGAGTTGACCGTCGTCGAGGATACCATCAAGAAACCGCGCTTCATGGCCTTCGACAAGGAGGGCGTATTGTATGTCAGTGTGATCGCCGAGGGCAAGATCCTCGCTTGTCGAGACGAGGATGGCGATGGGACCTACGAGTCGGTAACGCCGTTTATCGAGGGCAAGGATCCTAAGACCCGCCTTCAAGGGGTTCAGTTTCACAATGGGTGGTTGTACTTCGCTCAGCTCAACGCGATTTCCCGGGCCAAGGATACCGATGGCGATGGCAAGGCGGACCGGATTCAAGAGGTTCTGGGCGCGGACGATCTCCCGACGGGCAAGGCGACCGGTCACCGCTGGCGGGCTTTGCTGATCCACAAAGGACGGATCTATACGCATGTCGGCGACCAGACCAACGCCACGGATGAGCCGATCGAAGCCTCGGAGCGTAAGAAGATCTGGTCCTTCGCCCTGAATGGCTCGGACAAGAAGCTCTTCGCCTCGGGGATTCGCAATAGCGAAAAACTCGTCGTGCGCCCGGGTACCGACGAGATATGGGGAGTGGACCACGATGTCGACATGATGGGCTGGGAGATGGAAGGAAAGCGCGACCGGAATTCGACGGAAGGTCAGCCCATTACCGACCACAATCCGCCGGCCGAGTTGAATCACTACGAAGAAGGCAAGTTCTACGGTCACCCCTGGATCGTGGGTAAGATGATGCCGAACCTGATGTTCATCGATCACCCCGATTTGATGAAGTACGCTCGCATGACGACCATTCCCGAGTGGAACATGGCGGCCCACAGTTCGGCCAATTCGCTGATTTTCTACCGCGGCAATAAGATCCCGCGCGGACACGGGGACGCCTTCGTCGCTCAAAAGGGCGGTTGGAACGCGACTCAAAAAGTGGGTTACTGCCTATCCCGTATTCTGTTCGAAGACGGTCACCCTTATGGCGAGCAGAAGATGGTCGATTTCCTAAAGGACGGGGAAGAAGCCCTCGGTCGCCCCACCGACTGCGTACAAGCGCCGGACGGATCCATCCTCTTCAGCGACGATACCGGCAACAAGATCTACCGCTTGCGCTACGTTGGGAAGAAGGGTTGAAACCCTGGGCTCAGTTTTGCCCTGGCGTGTTCGGGTTGCTTGAGTTTGGCAAAGAAGTTTAATCGAAAACTAGCGACAACCAGCCGGATTTCTCGCAGACCTCGAACAGCGACTTCTCGAAGGATTGCTTCGCTCGATCGGTTCCCTCCGGATACCGTGTCCCCTGTTCAAAACATGATACATGCCTCGCTCCCGCTAAAACACTAGCCCTCTAGACATTTGCGGAATGAAAAGAGGGCAAAAGAAATATCAGAATCGGAGGATAGGCGTTTGAGCCTTCTAAGGTGAGGTGGAATAATCACTCTTAGGAAAACTGTCGTTTTCACTCTTTTACGTTTCTCGCTTCGCAAATCGAGATCCGAAGTACACTCCAATTGAAGCTAACGCCAACAGAGCAACTGTCGAACCCGAATCGGGTACCGCCTCTCCGCCAGGAGGGGCGGAATTGGGGTCAGTGTCGCTATCAGCTAGAAGAGCGAAGTTCAGTGTGCAAAGCAAAGCCAGAGCAAGAAGGTTTTTGGTTATCTTTTTCATAAGTGCGTAGTAGGTTAGCTATTGTAGCGCCAAAATTCTATTTTTTGATGGGAAATATCAAAAGATGCTCATCAACAATGGCTTACGGTGCCCCTAGCCAGGGATAGGGGATCCTCTGCGTTTCAAAATCGGAAAGAAAACTTTCGGTGCGGAGTGGCAAAATGACCAATATAAATGTAATATATTGGCATGCAATAGGTTATGAGTCATTTGAAGGACTGTAAGAAATTATGACGAAAACACAAAAGGATGCGAAGGCTGAGTGACAATGTTTTGAGTTCTGGTGCTGAAATTTCGCTTTTGAAATCGATTTTCGTGCAGATGGGCATTAAAAAGCAAGGGAGGTGCGCGTGTCGGGGTTTCCCAGGTTGTTTGAGAGCATTCTATTGGTCGTCAGAGAAAAATTGCCTATCTGTCAAAAGCTTGGCGAATTGGAGAGTGAACGCGTGGGCTCCCTTTCCAGTGAGATGTTGGTTGTATAGCGAGTTTTGGTAGAAATCCGGATTGGATATCAGGTTTTGATTTTGCCAAAATGTTGTCCAATCTTGTTCTTTCGAATCAAAGAAAGACCGTAATTTGCTTTGGCGATTTTTAAGGCTTTTTTGATCGGCCTGAAAATAGGGAGTTTCGAAAAAGAGTAAGCTGATGCCTTTTCGCTCGCAGAGGAGTATTAAGCGTTCCATGTATTCAATATCTTGCTCAAGGGGTAGGGCATCCTTATAATCTCGCCCTGTTTCGCCTGACTCGTAACGCGCCATCAGCTCGTCGCCGATGCTTTCTGTGTAATGGTTATAAAAGCCTAGCTTTGTTTTCTTGCTTTGGATGGGCTTGCTCCATTTTTCCATGGATTTGATTGTTCGGATTGGATCCATTTCAAGTATTTCCGGAAAACTGAGGCTACTGCCAAACAATGTGAATGGAATGGAGGATATCCCATGCAGTTCTTCTGTCGCTTCCAGAACGGAAAGATCTGCTTTTCTGAATCCTAGATCTTTTCTACTTTCAATAGCTAACTTGAATTGGTAGAGCCCAGCGGCGAATCCGAAGCATTTGGTCTCAAGGCAGATAGCAGAAGGGCTCGTGTAATTCAGCGCATGGCGCACGCTCCAGTATAAGCTTGAAATGGTCGCTCCGTCGTGGCCGATCGCGAAGAAATTTTTATTTAGGCGAGTACTCAATAATTCGCAATCAACCGCAGTGAGAGATTGGGAATTGCCAACGATTAATACGTCTATTTCATCGTCCAGAGCGGTTTCGTAAAATTCGATCCAGCGATGCTTCCCGGTGTGCTCTCTGAAATGGAAATCGAAAGCGCCGGATCGTTCGACTGCTGCTAGGATTATCAAAAATGCAAGAAATCCGGCCGAGGCTTCTATCAAGAATAGTCGAAAGCTGTGTTTCTCTTCCATTGCGTTTAAAACTGTTCGTATTGGAAAGCTCGCTCGGCTTCGAAAAACGCATCGGCCTCATTTAGCTGCACGAGCCCAATTCTATCATCATAGAAACCGAAGAAGGTTATCGTGAGCATCAGCAGAAGCGCTGCAGACCAGCGTCCAAGTCCGGGTCCAGTCCAAAACGAAGTCGCAAAAGAATGTCTCGTTTCTTGGAGTATTTCTACAGAGATTAGCGTAATAATGAATATCGCAGTAAAAACCAGCTCCCAGGCTCCCAGCCCGAAACGTTGTAGAGCTTTTTTGGCTTCGTGAAAATCAGTCCATGGAAAAGACCATTGCGAGAGTTTGCTTAAAATTTCTATGGATTGGTACCAGTCTTGGCCTCTGAAGAAAATAAGTGAGGTATAAATGAACGCCGAGCCCACTAGCGTGCTCGCGATTCGAGTTATCTTGGAATTCCTTTTCAATAATGGCTTACAAGCTAGCGGCTCAATTGTGGCCAGAAACAGGCCATTCAACAGACCCCAGGTAAGAAAATTCCACGAGGCGCCGTGCCAAAGTCCTGAAATCCCGAACATGATCATCATATTCGTAAAAAGCCAAATCGTTGTTTTTTTTCGATTGAGGTGACAAAATAGGTAATCGCGGAACCAGGCGTGGATTGTCATATGCCATCTCCGCCACACGTCTTGAAACGATGCAGCGAGTAAAGGTCTTTTGAAATTCCGGCTTAGTTTGAATCCGAGCAGTCGCGCTACGCCAATAGCTATATCGCAGTATCCGGAAAAGTCGCAATAGAGTTGAATTGCGAACCCGACGATGATTAAGCAGGTGGTTTCAGCGCTGAGGAGGGAGGGATTGGCGTACGCAGCGTTTACGATAACGGCCAGACGATTTGCGATGACTAACTTTTTGAAAAGGCCCCATAGAATTAATAGAATCGCTTCTTTTGCGGCTCTGCGGTCGAAGGGTTCGATCTTTTGAAATTGAGGAATGAGAACCTTCGCTCGCTCTATGGGACCGGCGATCAATTGCGGAAAGAATGCTACGAAGCTTAGAAAAAGGACAGGATCTCGGACTGGTTTAAAGCGTCCACGGTAAACATCGATTGAATATCCCAGAGTTTGAAAGGTGTAGAAGCTCATGCCTACAGGAATAATCCATCCCGTTCGGGCGAAGCTTGTTTCGCCGACGAAGAGCGATAATCCTAGCTCCGCAGATTCGATGAAGAAGTCGAAGTACTTGAAGGCGCCCAGGAATCCAAGATTCGTGGCGACGCTTACCGAGAGCCATTGCTTTTTGCGGTTGGCTGATTGGGCCATCATTATTGCCGCCCCAAAGCTCATGAGAGAACTTGTTGCGATAATGAATAGCGCTCTCCAATCCCAACTTGCGTAGAAGGCATAGCTGGCTATGAGAATCGAGAGATTGCGAAAACGCAGTCGGCTAGGTCTATTCAGAAACGTCCAAAAGAAGACGAAGAATAGAATAAAACTAGTCCAGAAAACGAATGTATTGAACCCCATTGGAAGGATTATCGGCCATTTGCCAAAAAAAGTTTATGAGTAATTTGCTTTCGTCGATTTCAGGTTTGCGCCTATTAATTGCACAAAAACGGAAAATCGGGCCAAAGATTTTATAAGGCAATGGATATTAACAGGTTAACACTCAGCGTTGTGACGTTGGCAATCTGCATTCTCCTGGAATCGATTGTGGGTGAGGGAATCTTTCTACATGCGATTGTTCTAGGTACAGGGTTTCCTCATGTCATACTGGGCTTAAGATACTCTCGAAGAGGTCTTTCGGCGGCGATGAATCAAATGACCTCGAAATTGATTCTATTGATCGCAGTACCATTGGGGATTCTTGCGATAACCTACGAATGGGATTTGCTAGCCCTCGTTTTCTATTTCGGCCTACATCACGCGCTTGCTGAAACCTATTTCGAGAAAGTGAAGCCCTCCGTGAGAGACTCATGGAAGAGGGGACTTCTTGTCGTTAGCATTTTCTCGAGCTATCTTTTCGCGACAAGAGCAGATATAGGGCTGAGCTATGCTTTCAATACGACGATGTTAGCGATTTCTCTGACTAGCTCATCAATCTATTTGTCGCTCAATAGAGTTAAGCTCTTCGACAAATCCAAGATTTTGGGATATCTGAACAATCACAGTTGGGCAATTATAGGGCCGAGCTTAGCAATTTTCGCGATTTGGTCTCCCATCGATTGGAAAATCATAATATTGTATCATTTTGCGTTTTACGGACTACTGCCTCTACTGAAAAAGGATATGGTGCACGGTGCGAAGCGGAAACAGTTTTGGATCGAAGGCGCTGTATGGAACGGATTGGGATTATTGTTTTTCTTAATGTTGGCTGTTGTTGCGATCAAGTGGAACAAGCCGTCGGTTATCTACATTCCAACTCAGTGTTTCTTGGCTCTCACGTATTTGCATATTACTTGGTCATTTTTGATTTCTCCAGCGAATCCTGAGTGGATCAAGAGGATTGTGGGGCCAGGGGCGAAAACAGCCGTTTAGCGTTCGTGAGGGAATAGTGATCGCTCGCGACTGACAACTGCTCCCATGTCATCTTTGGGCCTCCTGCCCAAATCAACCTATCAATCCACGCCTCGCATCAATTCGGAATAATTGACGTAGCGGAGCGAAGATCGTGGAGCAATTTCCTATCATACTGTATCCAAGCAAGTGAGACGGGTTGAAGCGTCGTGGAAGGCGTGGGTGGATGATCCGCTTGGCCCTGGCGTGATCGCGCGAGCTTCGAGCTGCGCAGAACGCCCTAAATCGTTCGACCGTCATTAGTCTTATCGGCCAGAGCAGCCTCGGAGCCTGTTTAATAAGTCCATTTCTTCGCCCTCCCGGCTGGTTTTGTCTCAAAATCCGTTTACTCCAATCGAAATACCTTCTGGGTATGTTTGTGTCGCGCTGCTTGGTACCTCGTGTCGGAATCCAAATTTTGGATCTCAAACGAGCCATCGCTGACTCGAAAGCGACTTTTAAATCAGACTCTAAGGCTGCTCTCTCGAAGGTCCGTTGTATAGCCCAAGAAATTGCTCACCGAGCGCTTTTTGAGATAGTCTCCGGCTTTCCGGTTCTCCATAAAGGAACCATGGAGAATGCCCCGGTCCTCGTCGTTGGAAGTTTTGTGCAAGATCTCACTTTTGGAACGCAGAGTTTTCCCATGCCGGGTGAAACCGTTGTGGGCAAATTTACCACTGGGCCCGGCGGTAAAGGGAGCAACCAAGCGGTAGCGGCTCGCCGCGCGGGTGCTGATGTGCGATTTGTCGGCGCTGTGGGCCGAGACGCGTTCGCCGACTCGGTGCGGACCTTTTACGAGGGGGAGGGGATCGACGCAGTGCTCGCCGAGTACCCGAACGAAGCTACCGGCACTGCTGCCATCTTAGTGAATGACTCGGGTGAAAACGAGATTGTTGTCGCACTCGGGGCCAATGAGCGCCTTTCGCCCGGCGACATTCCCGAAGGGATCATCCGCTCCTCATCGATGCTCATTTGCCAGCTCGAGTGTAACTTGGATGCGGTTAAAAATGCTCTCGCGCGCGCCAGTCAAGCTGGAGTTCTCAGAATTCTCAACCCCGCTCCCATGCGTCCCGATTTCGATCCCGCACTGCTCGGCCAGGCCGATATTTTCATCCCTAACGAAACCGAATTCGCCGCCTTGCTTGCGCTGCTAGAACGTCCTGTTCCCGATAATCAAGATCCCGCCTCGCTGCCGGGCGACAGGCTGGATGCCTGTTGTCGGAGCCTTGGTCCGCCGATTGTATTAGTTACCCTCGGGGCGCATGGCGTGCACCTCTCTACCCCGGAGGGCTGGGAGAGAATCCCAGCAGTGTCGGGAGTGAAGGCGATAGATACCACCGGAGCGGGCGACGCGTTCGTGGGCGCATTTGCAGCCGGGCTCCTGCGGTTCAATGGTCAGCACGCCGAAGCGGCTCGCTTTGCCACGAAAGCGTCCGCTATCTGCGTTTCCCGGGAGGGTACGGCCCCCGCTATGGCTCGATTGGAAGAGATCGAGCGCTGAATGGTTTGCCCGCCGAGTTTTCACCTGCCACAACATGACCATGTCTTATTCGCTCAAAGAAATTGCTTCTTCGCTAGACGCAACCAACCTTAAGCTCGAGGCAACTCGTTCGGATATCGAATCGCTTTGCCAAGAGTCGCTCGCTAATCGCGTGGCTTCTGTATGCGTGTATCCAAATAGTGTGCCCATTTGCCGAGAGATCCTCGGTCCAGGTGAGATCGGCCTAGCCGCGGTGGTGGGCTTCCCCAGTGGCCGTTACGCGGTGGCGTCGAAGTGTTTGGAAATCGAAGAAGTGGCGGCTGCAGGAGCGACGGAAATCGATGCGGTTCTCGACTATCCCGCGCTCGTCGATGGACAGTTCAATGTCGTCGCTGCGGAAGCGAGCCGCCTCGCGGAATCCTGTCGTCAGGCTGGTGCGCTTTCGAAGTTCATCGTCGAAACCTGCTACCTCGATCGCCAGCAGAAGCTCGATATGCTGCATATTTGCGAAGATGCAGGAGCCAACTTCATCAAGACCTCGACTGGGTTTGGCTCTGCTGGCGCTCAGCTCGAAGATGTTCAGCTGTGGGCCTCCGAACGAAAGTCCGACGAATTGAAGATCAAAGCCAGCGGCGGTATCCGTAGCCGTGATCAGGTGGTGGCTTTTCTAGAAGCGGGGGCTTCTCGAATTGGTCTCTCCTCAGCGAAAGCTGTACTCGCCGATGGCGGCGAGGCTAGTTCCGGGGCGTATTGAAGAGTGTAAAATGGGGTCAGTGGTCAATTATCAACTTGACAGTGGGGTTTCACGGATGGCGGATAGACTATGGCGACAATGCGGCGCCTTGAGTCGAGCGAAGGCCTCTATCATGTGATAAACTGGGGCAACTATCGAGCGGATGTGTTCGGGACCGAAGGGGCGAAGAAATCATTCGCGAAAGCCTTGGAGGAGGGGTGCGAGAAGTTCGATTAGGGATTGTCCGCGTATTGCCTGATGAGCAACCACTATCATCTGTGCCTCGCGACGCCGTCGGGGAACCTGTCCGTGGGCATGCGCTGGCTGCAGGCCACCTTCGCGATGCGTTTCAACAAGTACAGGAAGGAGCATGGGCATCTGTTCCAGGTGCGCTTCAAGTCGCTTCTGGTGGAGCCCGGGCAGCATTGGCTGGACCTTGTCGACTACATCCACCTGAACCCGGTCAGGGCGGGGCTGAGCTCTGTCGACGAGATAGGCAGGTATCCGTGGACGTCGCTGAATCGATTTCCGAAGCGGAAGGGAAGGCCGTCGTACTACGACTGCTCCTGGATGGACTATTTCGAGGACTACGCCGACAGCAGGGGCGGCTGGGCCCGCTATATATCCCATTTGAAGCTGAACTATTCGGACGATTCGAAGGAGATCGAGGAGCTGGACAAGAAGATGTGCAGAGGCTGGGGGCTGGGCTCTTCGGATTTCAAGCAGGCGGTCGCGGATGATCTGGCAAGGGATCGCTCCTTGGCGAGGCTGGAGCGCGAGGACTTGGCGGAGCTGAACCGCTCGCGCTGGGATTCGGCGCTGGGCAAGTGCATGGATCTGCTGGGCAAGAATGCGTCCGACGCCGCTGAGGAGAGGCTGTCGGCGGCTTGGAAGCTGGCGATCGCCTCGAAGCTCAAGCGGGAGAGTTCCGTGACGAACGCGTGGCTAAGCGACCGGCTGAATATGGGCAAGCCGCGATCGGTGAGCGCCATTTGCGGCAAGTACGCCAGAGAGAGGGAAGGGGCTTGCCAAAGGGCGAGGCGATTGAAAGAGTTGAGAATTGACCACTGACCCCGTTTGTACCCCAATCGGGAAAGTTGCGATTGCCGAGAGCGTTCGCAACGCCCCTAAACAAATAAAACCTACACCAATGAACGAAAAAAACCAAAAAAGCAGTGGCCTAATAAAAGGGCTGCTTACGTTCGCTTTGGCGAGCCTCCCCAGCGTGTTGGCCCAGGATGGCGATAGCGTAATTCAACTTAGTCCCTTCGAGGTGAGCACCGACTCGGGCGATAGCCTTTACTCGATAAATCAATCTTCCACAGGCACGAGAATCGCAGCGGTCGTCCGAGAGCTGCCCTTCTCGCTAGACGTCTTAACGATGGACTATTTGGACGATTTCCACTTCACCGATCCGTCCGAAGCGATCACCGAATTCGCAAATGTAGGCGCCTCCGAAGCGCACTCGGGAGCGGGTGGCGGCAACACCACTCGCGGGTTTGCCCAGTGGTATGCTTTGAGAGATGGATTCTATCGCAATGGAGCGATCGACAAGACTTTTATCGACCGAGTCGAGGTCATCAAAGGCCCTTACGCTGCGATATACGGACGCGGCGAACCCGGAGGCCTGGTCAACTACATTCCGAAGTCGCCTATCTATGGCGAAAACGGAGGTGAAATGACCTTGCAATACGGCCAGAACAATACGTACCGAATTCATCTCGAGCAAAACATTGCGATAGGGGATAAGACGGCTCTGCTCATTGGGGGAAATTATTTCGAGCGTGATTTCGATCTGGAATATAGCTACGAGCGTACGCGCAATATCGGCGCGATTCTTAAGCACAAGTTCTCCGAGAGGGATGAGATCACCCTCGATTTCGAACACATGATGCGCCGTAACAACCGTGGTCGCGGTATTCCTGTCATGCGGACGAATGCCGCAGGCACCTACGATGGTATTGACCTTCCCTCGGGCAGATACGTCGGCCTGTTCGCGGAGGACTTCGTGGAAGAATACGGATACATCAACCCGCGAGGCAAGTACTGGTGGGGCGAACGCCACATCGAAGCGTACAGCGCGAAATGGACTCATCGCTTCAGCGATGCGGTTAACTTGCGCGTTGCCTACGGCAACCAAACCCAGGATCAGCCGTACAACAATTCGGCCAATGCCGGCTCGACGATACGCGTCGACGAGGACTTGAACTTCGTCCGATGGGACAGCCGAGGCGACCCGCGATACAATGAGATCAATGAAGGGGGACGGGCCCTAAACGTCGATTTAACCATGGATTGGAATATCGGCGAGAGCAAGCATACCACGCTGATCACATGGGACAAGAGTTTCACAGACAAGGATCGCTTCGATTTCCGTCCGACGCTGCCTCAAGAGGAAATCGACCGATTGAACGCCGATCGCTTTAATATTTACCGTGACTTCCGGGAGTATTCGCCCGCTACCTACGCTCCTGGCTATGACAATGTGACGAGAAATCTCCTCTATCGTACTTCGGTAAGCGGCATTTTCCTTATGCATCGCGCTAAATTTCTCGATGACAAGCTGCTTGTGATGCTCGGTTCGAGATACGATGATTCTCGAGTCAATGAATACGATTTGAGGCGCGACACGAGTTCGATCAATGCAGCGGACGACGTAACCTACAACGTGGGTGTTAACTACAATATTACTCCCCGCTCCATGGTGTACGCTAGCCATTCGACATCGTTTAATCCCAAAGGCGGATTCTACACGGACGCTAGTCGCGCTCCATTGCCCAATGAGTCTGGCGAAGGAAACGAACTAGGTTTCCGCACGACGATCATCGATGACAAAGTCGATATAGGCGTATCCTATTACGAAATCGAAAAATACAACATCAGGATTAGCAATCCGCTTTACGATGAAGAGGCGATCAATCCTGGGACGGGGCTTCCCAATGTCCCGGATGTGGGCATTACCTATGATAACGGCGGACCCTTTACAGAGGAGCAGGTGACCGTTTTTCGCGATGATTATCGGGATCTGGTTTCTACTGTGATTCCAGGGGGCGTTGATACTGCGGCGGGCTACGAAGTTTTCGCCAATGGCCGTGTGAACGACAATCTGAGTTTCCGAGCCTCTTGGGGAACGTGCGATACGGAGTACAAGGTAAACGACAACGATTATCTCGTTGGCCAAGCGTTTCGCAAAACTCCCTATTGGACCTATGCTCTCTCGGCGAATTACAGATTCCTCGAGGGCAGTCTTAAAGGTTTGAACTTGGGGCTTTCCTATAAGGGCCAAGATGGTTACCGCACGCAGAACCGAAACTGGATCGACGATCGCGATCGCCGTTGGTACCTCATGGCGGACAATCTGCTGGACCTGAGACTGGCCGCCAGCTACAAGTGGACCACCGGCGACCGGAATCACAAGGTCGCGGTGTCCATGGCCAATGCGATGGATCGTATTTCCATCACCCGCGACGAGTACCTGACCGAAGGTCGCAATATTCAGGCTTCCTATACGCTTAATTACTAGCGCCGGCTTTATACGCTTTGTAGTTATTCATTGTTTATAGGCAGCAGCTGCCCAGGCAGCTGCTGCTTTTTCATATTGGAGAGGCGCGCTTGTTCTGCGAGCCCTGGAAGCGTTGACGCGACCCGTTTCCGAGCATTGTTCGGTAGAAGCGCAGATTGCGAAAACGACCCTGATTGTGAGTGACACCGCTGCCTCTTCGGTTCATACTCTCTATTTGTGCAGATCAATGCGAAGTTAGGAGATTCGATGCTAAGGGTAGCGATCATTTGCGTATTGCTCTGCCTTCCCGCGTCGGAGGGGCTTTGCGGGTCATTGAAGCGGTGGATGCCGAAAGTCGAGATGAGTCGCCTTCCCGTTTACCCGGATGCGCTCATTAAAGCGGGGATAACCCGAGGCAAGGCCCGCCTCGTCGTAGTCGTTTCGGAGAGTGGCGAGCTAATAGACTGGCTCGTGATCGAGGCTACTCACAGGGAATTTGCCGCTTCCGTTGGAAATGTAATCGAGACCTGGGATTTCGAAGGCGCTAGGTCGCCCAATGAGCCGAGAGGCGAAGCATTCTATTTGAACGTGGACTTTGCCGCAGAAAGTACGGCTAGGATGACCGCGGGTCCTAGCGACTTGTCGGATCATGTTTTCGGTCCGGACAAGCGCATAACATCCGATGCCATTCGACTGGCTTCTCACTCGGAGTTGGATGCAATTCCAACGCCGATGGAGTCGCCCCTGCCGAACATCCCTTCTGAAGTGTTGGGAGACGAGCCCCGTCAAGCGATTTTCGAGTTCTACGTTGATCAAAACGGAGCGGTCCATGCCCCTGTCCTGAAGTCCGCCGATATCGAGATAGATGAGCGCATTCTCGCAGCTGCTCAGAACGCTTTGTGGAATTGGAAATTCTTTCCGCCGACTGCGAAAGGCAGGCCTGTTGTTGCGAAGGTCGCCTTGCCCCTTGTTTTCTCGAACAAAGAAGAGAAATAGCGCTTTTGACTCATGCGATTTGCGGCGGTCTTTGAATGCTATCGCGCGCGCTGCTTATTTAATGAGTCGCCGTGGCGCGTATTCGGAAGAAGGAGTTCAATCCCGTCGACCGCGCACGGGTTCGCCCATGGATGCGCGCCATTCCGTGTAACGGGCTTGCATGGATTGGGCGAGTTCGGGGTGGTCCTTGATGACGTTTTGGGTTTCGCCGACGTCTTGCTTGAGATTGAAGAGGGCGAACTCGCCTTTGAGGTGAAGTTGCTTGAGGGGCGATTTAACGAGACCGTCACTGCCGATTTCGTAGGTTTCGTAAGGCTTGTCCTCGAAGAGGGCCATTTTCCAATCGCCGCGGCGGTAGGCCCAGGAGTCGCGACCGGTATCCCAGAAGAGCTCTTCGTGTAGTTCGTCGACTTCGCCTCGAACCAGAGGGAGCAGGCTTTTCGAGTCGAGGGCTTTCTTGGGCGTCGCTCCGGTGATGTCCGCGATGGTGGCGAAGATATCGCGGTGGGTGACCATGGCGTCGCTGCGAAGGCCTTTCGAGATTCCTTTGGGCCAGCTGACCAACATGGGGACCTTGATCCCGCCGTCGGCAACGCAATATTTGAATACGTAAAGCGGTCCGTTGTTGGCGTAGGATTGGTGGGAGCCGCCGTTGTCGGACGAGAAGAAGATAAAGGTGTCGTCGCGAACGCCTTTTTCCTCGAGAGCGCGAACGATGCGGGCGATGGCCTTGTCGACCATTTCCAGATGGACGAGGTATTTCTTGCGGCCGTAAGGATCGACTTTCACCAGGTGAGCGACGTCGCTATACCATTTCTTGAACTCCTCTTTCTTCGGATCCCAGTACGGGTAATCCCAGGATTCGGCGTTCGCGTCGCGATTAAATGGATACTTAGGGATGTCGTATTTCTCCGCGTATTCGTCAGGCACGGCAGTGAGCAGCGTGTGCACGGCATTGAATTCGAGTTGAAGGTAGAAGGGTTTCTCGGCCGAGCGCTCGATGAAGTCGACCGATTCGCTGGCAAAGATGTCGGTGGTATTCGCGTTTTCGTAGGAGACCTTCTCGCGATTCTTGGTGAGCGGTCCCATCCAATGCCAGTTGCGTGCCTCGGTACTGCCTTTCTGGCGCTTTTCGTAAGCGCTCTTGTCCTTCTCGCTGAGCAGGAAGAAGTCCCAAGAATGGTATTCGAAGCCTAGATACTCGTCGAAGCCATGATCGAGGGGGAAGGGCTTGTCGCCGAAATTGAGATGAGTCTTGCCGACCTTCATGGTCTTATAGCCCTGGTCGCGCAGCATTTCGGCGATGGTTTGCTCGCCGTAGGGGAGGCCGCCTTGGCCGTACCAATAGGCCCCCCAGCGCGTCTGATAGCGACCCGTGGAGAAGCCGAGTCGAGAAGTGCTGCAAATGGGCGAGCTGGCGTAGGCATCGGTAAAGACAACGCCGCTATCGGCGAGACGATCGATGTGGGGCGTGCTGACGTCCTCGGCGACGACATCCTGGAAGCTGACGTCGGCATAGCCCAGATCGTCGACGAGGATGCAGATGAAATTCGGTTTCCGATCGGCGGCAAATGTCGAGGCGAACGCGGCGATACCGGCGATGAGCGAAAGGGATTTCAGTAGGGACATAGGGTCTAGCTTTGGTTCGTGTGAAAGAGTGTCAACGGGTAGTAGGCGATGTTCGATGGAAAGTGGACAGAAAAAGTCGAGGGGGCGATTGGATTGACTTGAATTCAAGGAGCGGCAGGCTCGGCCCTGATGAAGGCTGCATTGAAGAAATTACTCGGGGCAGCTGTAGGCGCTGCGATTCTATCGAGCGCCATGGCCTCCGGTGGCTATGTTTACTTTTCCGTATCCGGGGAGAACCGGATCGCGGTTTACGAGCAAGACGCCCAATCGGGGCGACTGGACTTTTCCAGCGATATTAAGACCGACGGAAGCCCCAAGGCATTGGCGCTGTCGCCCGATGGGCAATCGATTTTTACCACCTTGCTGAATGACGGGGGGCTTGCGAGCTTCCGCGTGGATCCCGCTAGTGGGGCCCTCACGCATCTGAGCCGCTCGCCAGTGGCGGCTCATGGCTCGTTTCTGCAAGTGGACCGGTCCGGGCAGTTCCTGCTATCATCCTACTATGGGACGGGAAAGGTTATGGTGCATGCGATCGATGGAGGGCGGCTTGGCAGAGCCCCCTTGCAAGCGATTGAAACCGACGAACGGGCTCACTCGATAATCGTAGATCCGAGCAACCGCTATGCATTCGTCTCCCACACGCGTCCGAATGCGATACACCAATTTCGCTTGGACCTTGAGAAAGGGCAGCTGTTGCCGGGCGAGGAGCCGATCCTGAAGCGAGATGGCGTTGCCGGTCCGAGGCACTTGCGTTTCGGCGCGAGCGGACGGTTCGCCTACGGCAGCGACGAGCAAGGTCTGTCCGTGACTACCTACCGCTTCGATGCGGCGAAGGGGTCGCTGCGGCCGATTCAGCAGTCGTCGACTTTTCCGGAAAACGTGGCCGAAGGCTCGACCTCGGACTTGCGGGTTCATCCCAGCGGTCGATTTGTTTACGTGATCAATCGGAGTTACGATACGATTGCCGTTTTCGAAGTGGCGGAAGGGAAGGGAACCCTCTCTTTCGTCGAGCGCGTCGATTGCGAGCCGTTGTCCCGCAGCTGCGCCTTTTCGGACGATGGGCGCTTTCTCTACGCGGCCAGCAGTCGCAATGGCCAGGTAGCGGTTTACGCGGTGGATCCGGGAAATGGGAGACTGGACCGGATCGATACGATGGAGGTGGGCCCTGGGATCTGGTGGGTTTGCTTTTCGGCCAAGGAATAGCGGCCGATCTCCGAGCGGCCATTGCCCTCATCGTAGTCGAATCCTGCTCGGGCGAGTGGGTTGGCGTGGCATCCTTCAGCGAGCGCCCAGAGGTCGGTCGCTACCGGGATTGGGTACGCCGCGATCAATTAGATGTATAGCCGATTAAATTTGCCTGTCGATTTGGGCGACTTTGATCGTAATGTAAGCGATTGGTATCCCCTCATGTCGTTTCCCCTCGAAATCGCTCCTTTTCTGCGCTCGACGCGAATGCCTATCTTATGGGGCATGATCGCGCTTTCGCCCTGCTTGGCGGACTATGGCGGCAGCGATACCGACCATGCGGCGCTCATGGCAGATGCGGAGGCCGTTTTCGCGGACGATGTCAGGCCCTTCATGAAACGGTACTGCATCGACTGCCATGGCCCTCGAGGCGAGGCGGGACTTAATTTGGATGCGGCCCTCAAGTCGGTAGGCGAAGCCTCCTCGACGCAACAGCTGAAACTTGCGATCGCCCGAGTGAAGGCCCACGATATGCCGCCGATCGATGGGGATAAGATCCCTCCCGACGAAGAACGGCTGCAATTCCTCGAGTGGATGGGCAAGCTCAAGTATCTGAGCCCCAAGGATCCGGGTCCGTTCGTGATCCGTCGTTTGTCGAAGGTCGAATACGGTCACACGCTTCAAGCTCTCTATGGCGTGGATGCGCGCATCGCCGATGAATTGCCGGAGGAAGTGTTCGGGGCCGGCTATATGAACTCGCTGTCCCCCATGCAGTCGGAGCTCTTTCTCGGAATTGCCAATAAGGTCGTGGATCGCATCGCGAGCAAACGGGGCAAAGCGGCCGCTGAGCGGCGAATGCGGCTGTTCGGCGAAACGCCTGCCGGTGAATCGGATTATCGCCGAACGGTCCGGCAGGTCGCGCGTTCTTTGGCTCGCGATGCGTATCGGCGTCCGGCGTCTGAGTCGGAGGTGGATCTATTGGTTCGCGTGTTCGAACTGGGTCGAGACAACAGGCTCGATTATCAGGAATCGCTTGGCTTCGTGCTGAAAGCCATACTCGTCTCGCCGCAGTTTCTTTTCATAACGCCCGCGGGCGAGGTCGAATCGGAGGAGGCGATCCTTCCCTTGGATGACTATCAGCTGGCGTCCCGCCTTTCCTATTTCCTCTGGATGGCGCCGCCCGACCGCGAGCTGGCCGCTCTGGCTGACGAGGGCCGGCTCAACGCTCCGGAGACGCTGCGCGCTCAAGTGCGGCGTATGTTGGGCGATCCGCGATCGCGGGCCTTGTTCGATGGCTTTGGAGCCCAATGGCTGGGGGTGGATCAACTCGAAAGCCAAGTCTTCGATCCGGATCGATATCCACTGATGACATCCAAGATGCGGGCGGCCATGATCGAGGAAGCGCGGCTGTTCTTCGACAGCATCGTGAGGGGAAACCAAAGCGTCATTCGTTTCGTCGATAGCGATTATACCTTCCTCAACGGATCCCTAGCTAAGCTATACGGATTGGAGAAATCGGTCCGGGGACGCAAGATGCGCAAGGTCGCCCTGACCGACCCCAATCGCGGCGGGATACTGGGAATGCCGGCGACCTTGGCATCGACCTCGTTCCCCAATCGGACCAGTCCGGTCAAGCGAGGCGTCTGGGTTCTGGAGAAGGTCTTGGGCGAGCATGTGCCGCCGCCCCCGCCGGACGTGCCTGAATTGGCTGAGCAAAGCCGTCAGAGCGTGGAAGGACTTTCCCTGCGCGAGCGTACGCAGCTGCATCAGGACGATATGATCTGCGCGACTTGCCATAAGGTGCTCGATCCGATCGGTTTCGGGCTGGAAAACTACGACGCGATTGGGCGGTGGCGCGAAATCGACGACATGGGCGGACCGATTGACGCCTCTGGCAAGCTGCTCAGCGGGGAGACGTTTGACAATCCGGTGGAACTCAAGCAGCTTATCGCGAGCAACGAAGATCGCCTGGCTCGGAATTTCGCCGAAAAGCTCATGGCCTACGCCTTGGTTCGCCAGCTTAAGGGCTATGATGAAGTGGTAATCGACCAGTTGATGGAAACGATCGCCAAGGACGGATACCGCGCTCAAACGATCATAACCGAAATCGCAACCAGTTACCTCTTTACCCACCGCAGCATCAAAAGCGAAACCCGAAGCGAGCCCACCTTAGCAAGGCTATGAAAAAGAAATACCTCATCGACCGCCGTACCTTTATCAAAGGAATTGGAGCTTCGCTCGCGCTGCCGCTTTTCGATTCGATGGGGTGGGCGGAGACCGCCAAGAATTTCGCGGCCCCCAAGCCGCCGGTCCGCATGGGATTCATGTATATGCCGCACGGCGTGATCATGGATCAGTTCTGGCCTACCAGCCCGGAGAATTTTCGTTCGGCGCCGCCGCCATCCATCCGCTCTCTCGAGCCGATATTGGATCAGTGCCTTATGATGAAGGGGATATCGGGCGTTCCGATTGTTCCTTACTACAAAGGCGCTCCCCACGCGCTCGAGCTGTCGACTTGGCTCACGGCGAATCTGCCGAATCCGGATACGCGGAGCCGCGTGGACATCTCGATTTCGGCCGATCAGGTCATGGCTAACTACGTGGGCGCCCTCACTCCGCTGCCCTCGCTGGAGCTCGCTACGATGCCGCAGACGCATATGGAGAACCAAGCGGGATTGAATGAAGCGTACTACTCGCACTGTAGTTACCGTTCGCCTACACAGGCCGTTCCGGCGGAGATCAATCCACGAGCGGTCTTGAATCGACTCTTTGGCCAAATGGATGCAAAGGGACGGGCCACCCCGACCAATCCTTTGGATCGACAGATGCTCGACTTGGTAATTGGCGGAGCGAAGGACCTACGGCGCACGCTTCCCCAAGCGGACCAGCATAAGCTGGATGAGTATCTCGATAGCGTGCGCGCGGTCGAGCGCCGGATTGCCGCCATCGAGTATCGACAGAAAGAAGCCGCTTTGGAGAAGGCAGGGGCCAGCGCGCGAAAGCGTCACGATGCCGATTCGCCTCCGATCGAGATCAAGATTCCCGAAGGCGACAAGCGCAGCGAGTACATGCAAGTGATGTGCGATCTAAATGTCCTGGCTTTCCAAACCGACACCACGCGTGTCAGCACCTATATCGGCTCGACGCCGAATGGCGTGTCGTATCCGGAACTCGGATTTTCGGACAAGCATCATTCGACTACGCACCATAGACAGGATGCGGAGAAGATTCGAAAGGTAGCGGCGATTAACGAATTCAATGTTTCCCAGTTCGCTTACATGGTGAAGAAGATGGCGAAACTGCGCGAAGGCGATGGATCCCTGCTCGACAACTGCATCATGATGTGGGGATCGGGTCTCGAAGACGGCGACAAGCACTTCCGCGAAAACCTGCCCTTCATCATCGCTGGCCGCGGTGGTGGTTCCCTCCGTACCGGTCGCTTCCTGCCCGACACGAAGGGCAATCAAGGAGATCTGCTCACGACTTTGCTCTCTTGCGCCGGGGTGCCGCTGGATCGTCCGATCGGCATTGCGACCAAGGAGTTGAAGGAGATCAAGGCCTAGGGATGATCCCGCTGACTGAATTCGGCCGTTTTCGTTCGGTTCCTTTATGAGTGGCGACTCTACTGGCTTGCCTGACTCCGCTTCCAAGCGAAACGGGCGATCGATCTGGTTTCACATCCACTTCTGGATTGGTTGGATTGCGGCCATTCCGATTGCCCTGATCTGCTTCACCGGCGCGGCCCTGGTTTTCGAGCAGAATCTGTTTCGCTGGGAGCACAAAGCGCTGTATCAATTGGATACGACTGGCGAGGCGATGTCGGTGGCGGAAGTCCTAGAGGCCTATCGCTCCTCGGACCCGCCTTTGCGCGTGAACCATCTGGGCATTCCGCAATCGCCCGAATATTCCTACAGCGCCTATTGCGCCGAACTACACCCGGATGGCAATCGAGGGGCGGGTCGCGTCTTCCTCAATCCGTACACCGGCGAGCTTTCCCGGCTATCGGAAGGCTTTTCACTGAGCCACTTTCTCATCGACGTTCATCGGCGCATGGCGAGCGGTCGAATCGGTCAGCAGGTTGCCGCGATCAGCTCGCTGGTTTTGGCGATCACTTGCATTGTGGGCTTGATCCTTTGGTGGCCTTTGAGGGGGCGAACCTTTGTCCGCGCCGTCACGCGAGGCGGCGCTTTGGATTGGCACAACGCCCTGGGTCTGGTTGCCTTGGTCCCTCTGGCCATTATGGCGATCACGGGATTCACCTTCACATGGGGCAGGCAGATTTGGCCCGCGTTGGAGGCGCTTCAGGACGGGCCTTCGCAAGCCTCCCGTCCCACGGTCGAAGCGCCGGCGGGCGGATCCCGCTTGTCGATCGAGGCAATCGTCGAGCGCGCCCTTGCCCGTTATCCGGAGGGGACGTGGACGGGGTTCCAGCCATCGAATCGCGACACGTCGGCCCATGCCTTGTTTTTCACGCTTGGGAGCGGGAACGCCCAACTGTTCCTCGATCCGTTTACAGGAGAGGAGCTTCATTCCCCGGTTGCGGTGGGGTCGGGTCCTGCCACCTGGTATCGTCAGCGTTTCGGCCGGCTGCACACCCTGTATCCATACGGATGGGTGGCTCGAATCCTCTGGGGGGCTTTGTCGCTCGGAGGAACGATATTGGTCGCTACGGGTCTCTGGATATCGCTCAAGCGCTGGCGGCGAAACCGGACGGGTTCCGTCGATTAAAGAGAGATTGCATTCCTGAATGCGTACATTCTTTTCAGCAGAATCTATTAAACGCTTGGCCTTGAGGCGGAAGATCGCTTTGAGAAATAGAGTCCATCCCATACGACCCGTATGACCCCAGACGTTTTTCGCCCTATGAAACGACCCATTTTTCCCTTTTTCGCCTTGGCCCTCGCCGGTTTTTCCGGTCTAGCCAACGCCCAAACTGACGATGCTCCCCGAGCGATTCCGAACGATGGGGAACGCGTTGCGATCGTGGGCAGTGGCCTAGCTTCTCGCATGACGAAATTCGGGCACTTCGAGACGGAGCTATATCTTAGCTTTCCGGATAGGGATCTGGTCATCCGCAATATGGCCGACGAAGGCAATACTCCTGGCTATCGTCCGCATCCAGGAAGGAACTACGAGTACAATTTCGCTTTTCCGGGCGCGAAGGAGCTGGTGGATCCATCGCTCCGCGTCGATACGGATGGTCAGGGGCATTTCGAGTCGCCGGATCAGTGGCTGACTCGGGTGCGGGCCGATACGATCATCGCGTTTTTCGGATACAATTCCTCCTTCGATGGGCCCGAGGGCGTCGCCCGTTTCAAGAAGGAATTCGAAGGCTTCGTTAAACACACTAAGGGGCAGCGCTACAATGGATACGGACCGCCCAAACTGGTAGTCGTTTCGCCAACGGCCTTCGAATCGAAACCGCGCGATTTCGATGGGCCGGATGGGGAAGCCATCAACCGGAACCTCAAGCTCTATTCCGAGGCCATGGCCGAAGTAGCGTCGAATCATTCGGTGCCCTTCGTGGATGCGTTCGCGGCCTCGTCGCAGTGGTTTCAGGACGACAAGGTCTACACGACTGATGGCGTCCTGCTCAACGATCTTGGCTATCGCAGACTGGCTACCTATTTGACCGACTCCATTTTCGCTCGCGGCAGCGTCCTGGAAGGCATCCGCGGAAAAGTGAATGACGCCGTCAACGAGAAGAACTGGGCGTGGCTGAACAACTTCAAGATTCCCAATGGCGTGCACGTTTATGGGCGGCGCTACAATCCCTTTGGCCCGCAAAACTATCCGGACGAGCTTCGCAAGACCGAGGAAATGACCTCCGTTCGCGATCGGGCGATCTGGGCGGTTGCGAATGGACAGCCGTTCAACTTGGCTGCGGAAGACTCCGGGACCTATCAGTTGCCGGAGGTTCCGACCAATTACGCTGTCAGCGCCAAGAACGGGACCGTCGATTACCTCGCCGGCGAAGCGTCGGAAACCCGCATAACGACAGCGGAAGGCTACAAGATGGAACTGTTCGCGTCGGAGAAGGAATTTCCCGATTTGGCCAATCCCAGTCAGATTGGCTTCGACAATCAGGGCCGTCTTTGGGTGGCGACCATGCCGAGCTATCCGCATTACCGCATTGGCGACGAACGCCCGAACGACAAGCTGATCATTTTGGAGGATACGAACGGGGATGGAAAGGCGGACAAGCAGACGACCTACGCGGACGGCTTGCATATCCCGATCGGTTTCGAGATCGCCCCGGAGGGCGTTTACGTCTCCCAGAGCGATAGTCTCGTCCTGCTGAAGGACAACAACGGGGACGATCGTTACGACGAGTTGGAGTACATCCTGAGCGGCTTCGACGACCACGATACGCATCACGCCATCAGCGCCTTCTGCGTCGATCCCTCAGGGGCTATCATCATGGGGGAGGGCTACTTTCTGCACAGCAATATCGAGACGATCTACGGACCGGCTCGAGGCAATTGGGGCGGTTATTTCCGCTACGACCCGAAGCGCCGCAAGCTGGATCGGATCGCTCAGTTGAGAATTCCCAATCCGTGGGGAGTGACCTTCGACGATTTCGGGCAGAGCTTCTTTCTGCACACGTCGAACCCGAGTGTAAGCTGGCTTACTATTGGCACGGTGAATCCGGTTTATGGGTACAGCATGCTGGCTCCGACGATCTTGACTAGCAATATGGTCCGTCCTACATCTGGGCTCGAACTCGTCTCCAGCAAGCACTTTCCTGACGACGTGCAGGGCGATCTGCTGTTCAATAACGCGATCGGCTATCTCGGCGCCAAGCAGCATCGGCTCGTCGACGATGGAGCTGGCTTTACGACCGAGTATCGCCATGACCTGTTCTCGTCCGAGGATTTGAATTTCCGTCCGGTGGACTTGGAATTCGCGCCGGATGGTTCGCTCTACGTCGCGGATTGGCACAACGCCTTGATCGGTCATATGCAGCACAATGCCCGCGACCCCATGCGCGACCATGTTCACGGCCGTATCTACCGAGTGACCTATCCGTCGCGTCCCTTGGTCAAACCGACCAAGATTCACGGGGCGTCGATCGGGAAACTCCTCGAAAACCTGAAAGACTCGCAATGGCGCACGCGCTACCGGACGCGACGCGAGTTGCGCGGACGGGACGAAGCGAAGGTGCTGTCCGCGGTGAAGTCATGGGCGGCCAAGCAGTCGGACGAGCGGCTGAAACTAGAAGCGCTTTGGGTACAGTGGGGACACAACGCGGTCGACGCGTCTCTCATCGAAGAGCTGTTTCTGTCGGAGGATCACCGTATCCGCAGCGCCGTGGTGGAAGTTGTACGCTACAATCTCGATTACTTCGAGGGAGCGATAGATCTCATCCGCAAGGCGGCGGACGATTCCCATGGCCGCGTACGGTTGATGGCGATGGTGGCGGCCTCATGGCTGCCGGCGGAAATCGCGCTGCCGATTGTCGAGACGGTCAAGGGTCACGGCTTGGAAACCGACGTCGGCAACCACGCTTACGAAGTGGCGATTGCCGGGTTGAAGGGCGAACCGGTGCACCCGAGCGCCACGGATCCGAACTACGCTCGCAATCTGGCGAATGCGGGCGACGAGTTCCTCAAGCTGGGGCTCGAAGTATATTCGCGTGACGGGCACTGCGGTACGTGTCACCAGCCGGATGGCAAGGGATTGCCGGAGGCAGGATTTCCCCCACTTACTGGAACGAAGTGGGTCAATGGGGACAAGGAGACCTTGATCAAGATCGCCCTCAAAGGCTTGGTCGGTCCAATCGAGGTCAATGGACGGTCTTATCCGGGCCATGTTCCCATGACCGGCTTCGAAGGCCTGATGGGCGACCTCGAGTTCGCGGCCGTGCTTTCCTACATTCGCCAGTCCTTCGGCAATGAGGCGAGTCCTATCACGGCCGAGGATATCAAGACCGTCCGAGAAAAGTACCTCGATGTGAACGGTCCGCTCGATGCGACGACCTTGACGCCTTAGTGAGACCCTAAGCTAGCCATTATCCGAACAAGGTTGCACAACGATAGTATCGTGTAGGGGCGTCTTCGGTTCGCTCGCGAATCGCCGCTTTTGCGTTCACTCTTCCGGCCTCGAATGCTTGAGCTTTCGCTTGAGGCTGGCGAGGTGGGTTTGGACGCTTTCGAGTTCGTGTTCGAGGTGATTGATGTCGTCTTCGAGCGTGGCGTGGCCGAGCTTGGCGATATGCTGCTGCTCGAGTTGCTCTTCGGCTTCCAGCTGGGCCTCCTGCATGCCGTTCATGATGACGCCGATGAAGAGGTTAAGCATGACCATGGTGCCGAAAAGTACGAAGGATACGAAGTAGAGGACGGATAGAATGGGCTGAGCCTGATTCTCGATAATGAGAGCGTGGCTGCCCTCGTAACCGTATTCGGCAGCGCCATACATGTTGATATACATGAGGTCGGTCCAGTCTTCGAGAGTGACGACCCGAAAGAGAGAGAGTAGCGAATCTTGGAGGGTGCCGAAGTGAAGCGGATCATTCCGACTGAAGAGCATAGTGCCGGTGACGCCATAGATATAAAAGAGAATGGAGAGCAGCAGCCCAACGTAGACCATGGAGGGCATGCTGCGGAGGAGGGCGCCTACGAGCAGCTGCAGCTTGGGAAGCACGGTAATGAGTCGCAGCACCCGGAGGATGCGGGCGAGTCGGAGCACGGCGATGTATTGAGCGTCGAAGGGGAGAAAGCAGACTGCCACGATGAGGAAGTCGAAGACGTTCCAGCCATCGTAGAAGAAGCGCCAGGGGCGTTTGCCCTCGGCGAGGATCTTGATGACAATCTCGATGACGAAGATGCCAAGGATGAGGTCGTCGAGGAAGTGGAGGAGGGCTCCGTACTCGCGGTAGATTGCAGGATAGGTTTCCAGGCCGATGACAACGGCGGCCAAGAGGATAACTCCGACGATGAAATTCTGGAACCAGTTCGATGTGTGGATTCGCGTGAAAAAAGAGCTCATATGGAAAGTTGAATGCAAACCGGGGATTAGAGGGAAGTCGGGCGAGGGTTCAAGGACACTCTCTCGGAATCTGGAGTTCGAACTGCGGTGATGATGGGGTTAATGGGATAATATTAACAGGGATCCCGAGCTTCGCTACGGGAGCAGGATCTCGGCCGCGCCGAGAGCAGGTGATTCGGTTGCTCGCCTGTTGCCGCTTGCGGCATCCTGTTGATGCGTAGCATCATCCCTGTTGAAATATGACTCTTTGCAAGGATTCTGCTGACAGGAGAAAGCGAGGACGCATAGTGGGGGAATGAGACTTGGAGGAAAGGTAGCGCTGATAACCGGAGCGGGGTCGGGAATTGGGTTGGCTACGGTTTTGAAATTCCTGGAGGAAGGAGCTAAGGTCGTCGCGACCGATATCGATACGAGCAAGCTAGTCGAGGCGTTTTCCGAAAATAAGGACGTCATGGTCCAGCAGGGCGACGTTACTTGTGGCAAAGACGCCAAGGCGATGGTCGAGGCTGCAGTTCAACGGTTTGGAAAATTGGATACACTGGTAAATTCGGCGGGTATCACTCCGAGGACGCTTGGTCCGGATGCCGACTTGGAGACGCGCTGGGATGCCGTAATGAAGGTCAATGTCAAAGGGGCGCTCCTGATGTCGGAGGCTGCCGTGGAAGCGTTTCGGGAGAGTGACGGCGGCTCTATTGTGAATATTGGGTCGATAATGGGGCTAGTCGGCTATCCAACGGCCTTGCCGTTTTCAGAAGGTTTCAATCCCTATCCAGCGAGCAAGGGAGCGCTGGCCCAGCTTACCCGCGATATGGGCGTGAGATTGGCCTCGAAAGGGATACGGGTGAATGCGCTCTGTCCTGGATTCGTTTACACGCCGCTAACGGAAAACGTAACTCAAGATTCCGAGATCCATGATTCGATGAAGTCGCTTCACCCGATTGGTCGACTGGGGGAGCCGGAGGAAGTGGCCAACGTGATTGCGTTTCTCGCTTCCGACGAAGCGTCCTTCGTCACGGGCGCCGTGTGGACCGTCGACGGCGGTTATACGGCTCAATGAAGGATCCTCGGTTTGCCGAGCCTATCTGCGAAGCGATCGAATTTCGATGTTCCTGCTCGAAGGAGCGTATCCAGTTGTTTCGTGTCGAATCGGTAACGAGGCCCTAGGGGAAAGGCAATTCTGGGCGCTCTATCCAATTTGACAGTTGAGATTCGCGAAAGAGAAGCCAGGCTTTTCGATGGATGAGATCTCATCAAATCGATTACGAGTTGCATGGCGACGACATGCAGATGGTGGAAGTGGAATTGGACCCGCGGGAGACTGTGATCGCGGAAGCGGGTTCGATGAATTGGATGGAAGAGGGCATCGAATTCGAAACGAAGATGGGCGATGGCTCCGATCCGAATAAGGGCGTCTTTGGAAAGCTATTGGACGTGGGCAAGCGCGTGCTGACGTCGGAGTCGCTGTTTCTAGCTCATTTCACGAATAATGGCTACGAGAAGCGCCGCGTGACCTTCGCGGCGCCCTATCCGGGTAAGATCATTCCAATCGACTTGGCGGAAGTCGGGGGACAGATTCTTTGTCAAAAGGATGCCTTTCTTTGCGCGGCCTTGGGAACCAAGGTGAGCATCGCTTTTAACAAGCGAATGGGCGCAGGCTTCTTCGGTGGCGAGGGCTTTATTTTGGAAAAGCTGGAAGGCGATGGAATGGCCTTTATGCACGCTGGCGGTACCGTCGTTAGAAAAGAACTACGGGGCGAGACCTTGCGCGTGGATACCGGATGCATCGTTGGATTCTCTTCTGGGATAGACTACGACATCCAGCTCGCGGGTGGACTGAAGTCGATGTTCTTCGGTGGCGAGGGCATGTTTTTGGCGACCTTGAGAGGAACCGGCGTGGTTTATTTGCAGAGCCTGCCGTTCTCCCGCTTGGCCGATCGGATTATTCAGCACGCGCCGTCGACGGGCGGAAATGCTAAGGGCGAAGGCTCGGTGCTGGGCGGCATCGGACGGATGCTCGATGGGGACCGGTAGGGGTTGCGGATTTGTATTCAACAGGGATGCCGCCGAAGGGCGGCAGTAGGATCCCGCTCTGCGGAAGCAGGTTATTGGGTTGGGCGTTTAAGTCTTCGTATTTCTATTCCAGGTTTGCCGAAGTTAATTAGGAGGCCGAATTCAACTTTCGATGCTTTGAGATAATTGATTAGTTGAGCTTGGTGTTCTCCTAGGAGCTCGCGAACCGCCTTGAGCTCTAGTATCAGGCAATCGTCTACAAGAATGTCTGCGTAGAATTCGCCTACTATTTGGGACTGGAAATAGACGTCGATCGCGACCTGGGGTCGGCATTCGATTCCTTTCTCTTTCAATGCGATCAGTAACGCATTCTCATAGACTTTTTCGACAAAGCCGACGCCCAGTTCTTTTTGAACTGCGTAACAGCAACCAATAACAATTTTCCTGAGTTGTTCTAATTCCATCCCTCGAAATAACCACGGGGAATGAATATCGACAAACTCAAAACCTGCTTCCGCAGAGTGGGATCCTGCGCGCCGCGAAGCGGCGATTCCTGTTAACAAAAATTCCCTGTCTCTTGCCGCCTAAATCTCCCAACCGGGGCGGACGGGTTCTTTGATGAACGCGTCGGCTTCGGGAAGGCCGATGGCTTTCATGTTCTTGGCGTCCCACTTGATCTTGGCGCCGCCCATGCGAACGGAGAGCACGCCGAGCAAGGCGATCTCCGTGAGGCGCGATGCGTATTCGAAATTCGAACTCGCTGCGGGACCGCCCTTGATGGCGTCGATCCAGTCGCGGTGATGTCCGCCTACGCGGCGAATTGTTTTCTTGGGTCGCTTGAGATCGCGGCGAAATTCCTGAGGGAAGATTCGCGGACTACCGCCAGCGCCGTCGCATTGAATGACGCCCTTCGATCCTTCGAAAAGCAATCCGCGCTTGGAGAGTTGGAAGTTCTCGGGGAAGCTCTCGTGATGGTCGGGTCGAGCGGAGCCCGCGTACCAATTGATCTTCATCGCCTTCTGCTTGCCCTTTGCCTTGAAGTCGAAGTATCCGATTTCTCCGTACGGTGCGATTTCATCGTTATTCTGGCCGACCGGGTAAATCTGCACGGATTCCGGTTCCTTCAGATTGTAGGCCCAAACGGTGGCGTCCATGTCGTGGCAGGCGAAGTCTCCGATGGCCCCGCAGCCGAAGCGCCAGAAGTCACGCCACGTGACCGGAGTGTATTCCCTGTGATAGGGCATCTCTTCCCGCGGTCCGAGCCAGAGGTCCCAATCAAAGTCTACGGGAGGGGTGGTGGTTCCGAGCGGCAGACCGCTGAGTCCGTTAGTCCAGCGGGTGGCGTGGCACCAGGAGTGCGACTCGGTGACCTTGCCAATGGACCCTGCTTTAAGCAGCTCGACGGTTTGGCGAATGCCTTCGGAACTATGTCCCATATTGCCCATTTGCGTGGCGACTCCGGTTTCCTTCGCTATTTCGGCGAGCTTGCGATTTTCCCAAAGATTGTGAGCCATGGGCTTTTCGACGTAGACGTGCTTGCCAGCCCGCATGGCGTTGGCCGCCACGAAGGCGTGGGTGTGGTCGGGGGTCGCGCAAAGGATCGCGTCGAGCGAGCTTTCCTTTTCCAGCATTTCGCGAAAGTCGATGTACTCGCCGATTTTGTAGTTAGGCGTCTTTTCCTGGTAGTGCTCTTCGATGATGTCCTTGACCGGACCGCGGCCTGCGATGGCCTTGTAATAAAACGCATTGAGGTCCCAATACTCGGCCGGGTCCGCGATCGCGGTGATCTGCACGTCTTCGAGCGGGAGGAGCTGCTTGGTATTGTGGCGGCCTTGTCCGCCGACTCCTACGATGCCGACATTCACCTTATCGCTGGGAGCGACGAAGTTGGCGCCGCCGAGAACGTGGCGGGGGATAATGGTGGGAAAGGAGATGGCGGCCGACGTGGCGGCTGCGGACTTCACGAAGCTTCTACGCGTTACAGTCATGATAGGTAGGGGGAGTAGTCGGGTAGGTTAAAAAGGGGCGCCGATCGAAAGGGCCTGGTTTCGGTGGCATATTCCCTTTTCCGGTCGCTCGTGTCCAGAACGTAACGGCCTCTTACTTAAGAAGCGATTGCCACCGCGTCTCCACCTCGACTGTATCGAGGCAATCCGGTTCGAAGGCGAGTCCTATGGGAACGTCGCGCCTCGGCTCTAAGATCGATTCGATAGGGCGTCTCGCAGGGATTTGCTGGCCAGGGCGAGCTCATGAAGGGTTTGTTCGAGGTTCGGAGCGTATAAATTCCTAGCCTTATCCAGCGCCGCTTCCGCAGGACGGATTGCCGGCGTTTGGGGCGATGACGCGCGTTCGATGGCGTTGTTGACGAGTTCTCTCATGTCGAAGGGGTCGAGCAAGCCCACCAGTTCGCCGGTGTGCGACTTGTCGTTGTTCTCCTCATCCTTTTTGGACACGGCGCCCCCTCCGGCGGTCCGCACTTCGACGGTGCCGATGCCCCACAGGCGTTCGAGTAGATTCTGGGAGATCTTGACCTGCTGAATATTTTTCAACGAAAGGGTGATCTCCTTGTAGACCCACAGGCCACGTCGAATCCTGAGGCTGCGATCGCTAAGCAAATAGGCTTGAGACTTGGCGGAAAGAAAGGTGGCGACGAAAGAGAATACCAGTTGGAGGGCATAACCCCCAAGCATGATCATTTTTACAGGAGATCGCAGCGGACCGGGAATGTTCTCCTGCCAATGCGAGTTGTAATCCAGGTAGCGGATCCAATCGATGCCGAATTGCTCGAAGATGTGACGAACCTCCAGTGGCAAGAGAATGAGGGCGAAGGGAATGAAAACGCCTAACTGGGTGAATACCCAGCGCACGAGGCGATAGCCCGCGTAGCGAGGCGCGGGCTTGAAGGTTCGAATGACGGCTTCGCCTTTCGAATCCAGTGGACGCTTCGGAATCTCGAGGGCGCTGCTCGTCGCTTCGTAAAGCTTGTCGGCAAGGCTTTTCATTACGCGTCCGTCTCCTTGTCTAGCGACTTGCGGATGGCCTTGAGCTCTTGGGCGATGTCCTGGAGGGCCAGGACGACTTCTGTGGAATCGGCGGCGCTCGAGCGTTCCAAAGACGCGGCGGCGCTAGGCATGGCCGCTTCCTCGGGGTTCTTGGCCCGCTGTATCTTGTCGTAAAGCTGATCTCGGACCTCGGCGGGCTTTAAGAAGCCTTCTAAAACGATTTCCGCATTGGCGTCGCCGCTGGCGGTTTGGAGCTGGACTTTGGCCAAGGAAAATTGGCGTTCCAGTGGTCCGCTGCTTAATTGAATATCCTGTATACGCTCGTAGGATACGCTTATCGACTGCTTGTGGATTCCGCCCCAGGACATGGTGATTTCCTTGTCGGTGAACGTGTAGCGCAGCGTTCGATAGCGAATGTACTTGAACGTGAAGACGATGGGAAAGAGTACGAACCAAAAGAGACTGTACGCGAAGTAGTAGGTAAGCAGCGTTTTGTCTGGCTTGATGGGCGTGTTGAGCGGCAGTTCCGGCGCTTCCATAATCGAAGAGATTGAGGACCCGCTGGGAGGTAGCAATCTTTTGATTGAGGGATCTCGCCCAGGCCGCTGAGCGCATTCCTTTCCCTGCCTAGTCTCCAAACGACCACTTGAAGAGCGTTTGCCGGTCTTTGACGAGGATGCCGTCCT
Source organism: Candidatus Pelagisphaera sp. (assembly GCA_965655705.1). Lineage (GTDB taxonomy): Bacteria > Verrucomicrobiota > Verrucomicrobiia > Opitutales > Opitutaceae > Pelagisphaera. The sequence continues at coordinate 93,256 of CBFHHM010000004.1, read as the reverse complement.
TCAGGAGAACAGGGGCGGCCCAGGTCGGGCTCTCGGCAACTTCGTAGTTCGCGATCGAGCGGTATTCAGTTTCTCCCGTGGGAATGATTTCGATCGTCGCATCGTCGCGGAGAGCGATCAGGTGACCGGGAATGACGACGAAACTGGCGAACTCTCCCATGCGGGCGGGGCCCGTCCAAACGATTTCGCCGGTTTCGATGTCGAGGCGGAAGAACTGTCCCTGCCTGAAGTGGGATTTCCCATACAAGCTGTCGCCAGCCGCGACGGCGGAAGCCATATTGAGCGACGCCCGTCGCTGATGCCAATTTTCGATGACGCGCCAGGCGCCGTTCGCAAACTTGGGCTCCAGGCTGCGGATGCCACGGTTTTCTCCCCCAACGAGGAGCCGGCCTTTGTGGTGTACGGGCGTGGGCGAGTTCTGGTTGGATCCAGTATGTTGAAGCGGGTATTCCCAAAGACGTTTTCCGGTACCGCTTTCGAAGCCGACCACCGCATTGTGATTCCATTCGACAATTTGGCGAACCCCTTCGAGCTCGACGATGATTGGCGAGGCGTGACAGGCGCCGTCGGTATCGTCGGTCCAAATTTCCTCTCCAGTCCTCACATCGAGGGCGACAAGGATGCCTGCATAATCGCCGCCGAAGTGAACGATCACTTGTTCGCCATCGACGAGGGGCGAGGTGGAATGGCCCCAACGGGGATGGGTAATGTCGAAACGATCTGCGTAGTCGCGTCGCCAGAGCAACTCGCCCGAGTCGCTGTTCCAAGCGGACAGAATGCCGGTGACGCTGAAGGTGAAGAGGCGTCCGTCGGCATAGGCAGGATTGGAGAGGGGGCCATCGCCGTGCGGCCCGCCAGGGCTGGGAATGCGGTAGGGAACGCGGTAGCTCTTGCGCCAGGCGACCTCGCCAGTTTCGAGATCGATTCTTCGAACGACCTCATCGCCGCCTTCCCGCGAGTGCTGGTAGACGCTTCGTTCGACGACGAGGGGCATGGAGGAGCCCTCGCCCACTGCGAGCTTCCATTCTGGCTTCAGTTGACTGGGCCATTGCTCAGGCAGCTCGAAATAATCGACGCGCCCGTCCCTGTTGGGTCCCCGCCATTCGGGCCAGAAGGCATCCGTAGCGAGGGAAGAAGATGACGCGAGCGCGGCGAAGAGGATGAGGATGATGTGGCGGAGGGTCATACCGGTGTAGGGGTTCGTATCAGTCAGGGAGACGTTCGAGCATGCCGTTTGGTTTCGAAATGTTCGCTCTAAAGAGGCTGGTTTCCGCTTGTCTCCAAAATAGGGAATTCGAATAATATCCCCATGCCCCTCGCCCCCCATCGCCTCGCTTTGTATTGTCTGTTGTCGGTTGCCTGTCCAGCGTCCGCCGATACTTTCGACAACTACACGGACTGGGCGGTCAACAGCGGCGACAAGAAAGGCAACCAATATTCGGAACTGGCTTACATTCACGCGGGGAACGTTCATAAGCTAGAGCCTGCTTGGGAGTACCGGGTTCCCGATGCCAGCGAGCGCTCCAATATGCATAGCAATCCGATCATTATCGATGGTCTGATGTACCTGACGACCTCTACGTTGAGCGCAGTGGCCATCGATGCTGCAACGGGGGAAGAAGCGTGGGTGTTCAAAGCGGAGGAGCATCATCCGGAGGGCAAACTGTTCCGTGGGCGCAATCGAGGGCTGCTGTATTGGGAATCCCCTGACCGTAGCGATCGAAGAATCTTTCATTCGGTCAAGGATCGGCTCTACGCCTTGGATGCCCGAACGGGCAAGCCCATCGAGTCTTTCGGCGACGACGGCGTGATCGACTTGCGTCAGCATTTGGGGATCGATCCAGCGGAGGCATCGGTGGAAGTGACGAATCCCGGGGCGGTCTACGAGAATTTTCTAATCGTCGTTTCTCGGGTTCCGGAGGGCTACGATTCGACTCCGGGGCATATCCGCGCGTTCGATACGGTGACGGGCGAGTTCAAATGGATATTTCACACGATCCCCCAGGAAGGCGAATTCGGCTACGATACTTGGGATTGGGTGGAAGGGGAAAAATACGGAGGAGCGAATTCCTGGGGTGGCTTGAGCGTGGACGAGAAGCGTGGGTGGGTATTCGCTTCAACAGGCTCGGCGGCAAACGATTTTTACGGAGGTTTCCGCAAAGGAAAGAACTTGTTCGCCAATTGCGTCTTAGCTATCGATGCGACGACTGGCGAGCGACAGTGGCACTACCAGACGGTTCACCATGACATTTGGGACTACGACAATCCGCCACCGCCCAATTTGGTGACGATTCAAAAGGACGGCAAGGAGCGGGATGCGGTGGTGCAATTCACCAAGATGGGTCTCACGTTCGTGCTCGATCGCGATACGGGCGAACCGTTGTTTCCGGTTGTGGAGATGCCGGTGCCGGCGTCGTCGGTCGAGGGCGAAGAGGCCTGGCCCACTCAGCCTTTTCCGATCAAGCCCAAGCCCTTGAATCGCATGGCCTTCACGGAGGCGGATCTTACGCGAATCGGTACGAGCAACTACGAGTCGGCGAAACGCATATTCGAGCAGTATGAGACCGGGCCTTTCTACTCGCCTCCTTCGGAGCGGGGTACGATTGCCCAGCCCGGGACCCTTGGCGGGGTAGAGTGGCATGGCGGTTCCTACGATCCGTATACCAATATTATCTACGTGAATACCAACGACGCGCCTGGATTGATGAAGGTCAAGCGAACGTTCGAGCCGGCCAATAAGGCGGGACTGAGCCCCCTACAGCGTGGACGCATCGTTTACGAACGCAATTGCGTGAGTTGCCACGGGGCGGATCGCAAGGGGATTCCGCCCGTTTATCCGAGCGTGCTCAAGCTAGAGAAAAGCCAGGAGGAGATCGCTCGCTGGGTCCGTTCGGGCGGCGATATCATGCCGGGATTCCCCCACTTGACCAACGAGCAAGTAGCGGACGTATCCCAGTATATGGCCTCCGACGAGCTGGAGCTGGAAGCCGGGGAAGCAAGCGAAGGCAAGGTCCGCTACCTTTATCAAGGCTACGGTTTCCTCAAGGACCATGAAGGCTACCCAATCATCAATCCTCCCTGGGGCACCTTGAATGCGATCGATCTTTCAACAGGCGATTTCGTCTGGCGCGTACCCTTGGGCGAGTTCCCAGAGCTGGTCGAACGCGGTATACGCGATACGGGAACGCCTAATTTTGGAGGGGCGGTCGTGACAGCCGGCGGAATCATCTTCATCGCGGCGACCGCCGACGAGAAGATTCGCGCGTTCGAGAAGAGCCGAGGCAAGCTGCTTTGGGAATACCAATTGCCCGCAGGCGGCTACGCGACGCCAAGCGTTTATGATATCGATGGACGGCAATATGTGGTCATCGTTTGCGGAGGCGGTGGCAAAAATCGGACGAAGTCAGGGGATTCGGTGATCGCGTTCGCGTTGCCAGGCGGAGAGGCGGATTCCCGGGAATTGGCCAACGCGTCAGCACTTGATTCCGAGGGATGGATCTCTTTGTTCGATGGCGAAACCTTGGACGGTTGGGTTCATATGAACGGCTCGCATTCCTATTCCGTGGAAGACGGGGCCATTGTCGGTCGGACCCGAGCGGGCAGCCGAAATTCCTTCCTGTGCTCGGTCAAGGAGTTCGGCGACTTCGAGCTAGAACTGGATACGATGGTCGACGACATTACGAATCAAGGCATTCAATTTCGTTCCTCCGTTCGCCCGGTTTCGGAGCGAGACCATCACGCCTGGAGGGCGGGGCGCGTTTGGGGGCCTCAGGTCGAGATACGCCGCAAAATGGGTGAGGGAGAAATCACTACAGGCCTGCTATACGGCGAAGCATTGGGAACGGGCTGGCTTTCTTCCGAGGAAAAGCGCGGTGACAGTCACGATTACTTTATCTCCGAGGGTTGGAATCGCATTCGCTTGGTTGCCAAAGGGCCTCGAATGCAGACCTGGGTCAATGGAAACCTGGTCGAGGACCTCGTGCGCGAGGACGTGTACAAGACCAATCCCAAGGGCTTCATAGGATTGCAGATACATGGAATCGAAGGGGCACGCCAGTTCACCATGAAGTGGCGCCAGATTCGGATTCGACCGCTGGATTGAGAATCGGGAACGAGCTGGATCGATTTGCCCCGAGGTCATTGGGCAAGGACCTCCTTCTGGGACAGGAAAGGATCTGGACGAAGCTGGGGCAAATTGCCTGTGGACAGGGTTGAGGGTGAACGTATAGCGTTGTCAAACCCCATGAAAGCGCTGATTGACGGACGGCTACTGGCCGATTCCGCCAATTCAAGATTCCCAAATTATCGGTTTTTGAATAACTGCTCCACGACATATAGCTGACGATCACCCGTCGGTATCGTGCATTGCCACTATCGGCGTCGGATCCAGAGGCTACAGGGAGGTTTATGAAGACTGATCAAGCTTCAGCCTTCGACGTTTATACACCCAAATAGTGAATCCTATGATGGGTCCGGCTAAAAAACCAATGGGACCAGTGACAAAGATTCCAATCAAGGGGCCCTGATTGGCACCCGGCATAACAATCATTGGGCCAACAAACCCTAAAAGAAAACCAGCTACACCCACTACGACGGCACCCAGCAAGATGCTGGGAATTGCACCATCGTGCGAAGTGGCCGTAATTCTCCAGACAAACCAACAGGCTGCCATCGTGACCAGAATTGAAAACATGGTTAGACCTTGGCTTTCGTCAAATTTCAAAATCGCAATGGCCAATACGTACGACATGAAGTAGGTTGGCGTGCCGACAAGAATAATTGCAGTCAAACGAATTAGTATATTCATTACTGCTTCTCCCTCTTACCCTTGATCTGGGGAGTGCAGAACAATTAGAAGTAACCTCTCCGGAGAACAAAAATTGAGCATTAAGCCAAGACAATTTATGTCCAGTGCTGACTTTTACTGATCTTCCCAATTGAGCTTTTTTTCTACTACCGTTATCGTGCACTATCTCCAATTAATATTCACTACGCTCTTACCCCCTTCGCTCTGATCCTGTTTATCGCTACGCATCTCGCTTACGCAGCGGATCGACCGAATATGATCGTCATCAATGTCGACGAATTGCGTTGGGATGGATTGGGAATTACGGGTCATCCATTCGTGGATACGCCGCATATCGATCAGATTGCCAGAGAAGGCATGCTGATGAAGAACTCGTTCGTAGTGACGCCGCTTTGCGGGCCGAGCCGCGGCTGCCTGATGACTGGGCAGTATGCCCATACGAATGGCAGCTATAAGAACACGGCTCCAAAGGGACATACCAAGCTCCTGAAAACCTATCCGATGCTCTTCCAGAAGGCGGGCTATGAAACCGCCTTTATCGGAAAATGGACCACTGGACGCAATGCGGGCAAGACGCCTCACCCCGGTTTCGATCGCTGGTTTTGCTCGGGAGTGAATCGCGACTACAAGATGGATCCCGTGGTCAACGTCGATGGGGAATGGGTGCCCTTCAAGGGGCATTCCACCCTATCGATTCGGCGGAAGCGGTCCGCTTCATTCGCGAGAACAAGCATCGCCCCTTCAATATTTCCCTGTGGCATCGTTCGGTGCACGCGAGCTACGGCGATGAACACTTGCTGGCAGCGGAGCGGAATCGCGGCTTATACAAGGACCAGCCCATCGAGCGCCGCTTAAGCGCCCAGCCGGGCTTTACGGTCCAGCCTTCCTTGGAAGACTTCGCTCAAAAGCCCCCGACGGACGAGGACATTCGCAATATTGCTCGCATGACGGTGGACATTGACGATGGGGTGGGCGAGATCTATCGAGCGCTCGAAGAGGAAGGGATCTTGGATCGCACTATGATTATCTTCATCGGCGACAACGGATTCTTTTTCGGCGAGCATGGGTTGACGGAGAAGCGTCTGGCCTACGAGGAGTCGATTCGCGTGCCGTTCCTGGTTCGATATCCGCCGTTAATCGAAGACGGATCGATCTCCGAAGTGTCGGTACTCAATATCGATATTGCGCCAACGCTGCTGGCGTTGGCGGGAATCGAAATTCCGGAGACGATGCAGGGGCGGGATTTGCTGCCGGTATTCGGAGGCGGCCAATTGGAAACGCCGCCCTCGGCCTTGTTGTTCGAGTTTTGGCCGGAGACGGACTTGCCGGGTCAACGCTGCTGGTGGAAGGCGGTCCGAACGGACGATTGGAAGTACGTTCATTACTTCAAGGAGCCTTTCTACGACGAGCTCTACAACTTGAAGGACGACCCCTATGAAATGGAGAATCTAATCGAGCGTCCCGAGCAGACGGCAACCGTGAAGCGCCTGCAGTCCGAGCTGAGCCGCTTGATGGAATTATACGACGACCAGGGTTCGAACTACGGGTTTTGGGATTAGGGCTTTCGTTGTTCGCAGTGCCAGCGGTTCGAGGAGGATAGGGCTCGGCCGACAGAATTTTCAGTTGGGCGCAAGCGGTATCGCTTCAGAGTCGTTCTCCACGGAAATGAAAACCTACGCGAACTTCTTCTATTCACGATCTTCCGCATCAGCGGTCTTGCCACTCCTCGCCGCTGCGGCGCTGTTTTTGGCCGGATGCTCCAATCCAGCGGACCAAACCGAATCCGCCAAGGTCAGCGATGCCGTTCAGGCGGTTGAGGCGGTGACCGAGGCCGCGATCTTCACGATCGCTCCCGAGTCGACGGTCTCCTTTCTCGGATCCAAGGTGACGGGAAGCCACGAGGGCGGGTTCAGCGCGTTCGAGGGGACGATCGCAACGGCCGGAGGCAAAATCGTGGCGCCGAGCGTGATCACGATCGATATGAATTCGCTTTGGTCGGACAGTAATCGACTCACGGGCCATCTGAAGAACGAAGACTTTTTCGACGTGGCTAACATCCCCACCGCGCAATTCGAAGTGACCTCTTTCGAGCAATCGAGCGCTGGAGCCGAGTTGACGGGCAACCTCACTTTGCACGGCGTTACGAAGAGCATTACATTCTCGTCAGAGGTGATGATCTCGGAATCGGAAGTGCGTTTGAAGGCCGAGTTCGATATTATGCGCTTCGACTTCGGGATCGTTTACAAAGGCAAGGCCGATGACCTGATTCGCGACGAAGTGGTCATCAAACTCGATGTAGTCGCGAAGAATGCCTAGGCGGCGCCTAGGCATCCGGTCGCGAGGCCGCCTCTAAATTGGCCGGGGTATCGCAGACGTCGGCCCTCTGAGCAATCGTTGTCAGGGTGACTTCAAGCGCGTGGCGTAGAAAAGCGTTGAGCTTGCGAATGGGGCGCTCCTGAATTCACGGATTCATCGGTATGGAGCGCGAATTTGCAAAGCGAGCAGTCGAGTTGAACGGGCGTTTCTGGAAACGGGCGCCTGTCATTTTGGCTTTGGTCGCGGCCACCTTCGCGATCCCTTTCGAATTGGAAGGGCAAGCGGGGCCGGATTTGGAGCCGAGCGCATTGACCAACGGCGCCGCATTGGCGGAAATGTACTGCGCGGCGTGCCATAAGCTGCCCGAGCCCGATCTGCTGACCAAGCAGAGTTGGGAGTATCTGCTTACCTACATGGGCTTTTATTTGGGTATCGTGGATTACCAGTTTATGGAGGGGAGCTCAGAACGAGCGATGGATAGCATCCGAGCCCGAGAGGACTTCACTCGGACAGCGGGCGTGATTCCAGAGGGACCCCTCCTGACGGATGAGCAATGGGTGTCTCTGCGAACGCACTACGTTTCCAATGCTCCGGAGAAAGCGCTGCCGCAAATCGCCAAGCAATCCATCGATTCGGCATCGATCCGCTTTCGGTCGAAGCCGACTCAATTTCGAGGGGAAGGGGCCATTCTTTCCATGGTCCATATCGATGAGGTAAACGGGTTCGTGCTCGTTCACGACAGTGGAGCGACGCAGCGGTTGACCTTGCTGGATCGGAAATTGAGCTTCTTCGATCAGCACAATTCCCCAGGCGTTTCGCTGGTCGATGCGGAGACGCGAGGAGACGATGTCTATCTATTGTCGATCGGCGATTTATTCGCCTCCGAAATAGGCGTGGGCCGCGGCGAGCTGCAATACGCCAAGTCCTTAGGGGGCATCTATGTGGGGCTAGAGGTGTTGCTCGATGGCCTGCATCGTCCGGCGGATTTCGAGTTGGCCGATTTGGATCGGGATGGCGTAGACGAATTGCTCGTATCGAATTTTGGCGAATACACGGGAAACTTCTCCATATACAAGCGCTACCGGAACGATCGTCCCTTCGATCCTGAGCCACGTATAGTCAGCCAGGAAGCCGGTATCGTTAAATGCGCGACACATGACTTCAATGGCGATGGGCGAATGGATATAGCCGTTTTGATGTCCAATGCCCGCGAGAACGTGAGTCTGTTCCTGGCAACGCCTGATGGAAGCTTCGATCGCCGGGTTATCGTCGAACAAGGGCCCTCCTTCGGGTACACGGGATTGATCCTACGCGATTTCGATGGCGATGGGCGAATGGATTTGCTGACCCTAAACGGCGACAATGGCGATTCGGACCCTTATAATACGCTTAAGCGGGATCACGGAATTCGCGTGTATTTGAACGGTGGCGACTTGAACTTCGAGGAAGCGTACTTCTATCCCATGTATGGCGTATTTGGAGCGGAAGTGGAGGACTTCGACCTGGATGGCGACTTGGATATCGCCGCGATCGCCTTCCACCCCGATTTCGATGCGCCTAAGCCGGAGACGTTCGTCTATTTGGAGCAGACCGGAGCATTGGAGTTTCAGCCCTACGCTCATGAGGCGACTTATGGCAATCGCTGGATGAGTATCGATTCTGGGGATGTGGATGGAGACGGGGACAAGGATATTGTTATGGGCGCGGCAAACTTGCCAGTGGGCCTCATGGATCGTCACCAAGCGCTGTACGAAACGATGTCCGCTAAGGAAAAGCCACTGCTGTATTTGGAAAACCAGACGCGGTAGGGTTTGCTGCCCACAGATAACGCGGATCTTCGCAGATAGGTTGCCTTGAGAGAAATTGAAGTCCAACTCGGGCTACATATGCTCGCCAAATCCGAGTTCATCTGTGTAATATGCGGGAAACAAAACACCCCCGCTCATGTTATCCCTTCGTTCCTCTGTTTCTTTCGTGGTCAAAGTTCTACTCGCAGTCATATCTCTCCATTGCTTCGCGTTCGCCGTAGAGCGTCCCAACATCGCGCTCATCGTATCCGATGACCAGGGCTATAACGACTTGGGCATTCTCGGAAATGGCATCCTTACGCCTAACCTGGATCGCTTGGCGAACGAGGGGACGCGCCTGACCCAGTTCTACGTCGCTTGGAATGCGTGTACCCCATCGCGGGCCAGCTTGCTCACCGGTCGGTATCCGCAGCGCAACGGGATCTACGATATGATCCGCAACGAGGCTCCGGATTATGGATACGAATACAAGGCGGACGAGTACGAGGTTACTTGGGAGCGAATAGGCGGCATGGATCTGCAGGAACGCATTATTCCGCAGTTTCTCAAACCGCTTGGCTATCGCAGCGGGATCTACGGGAAATGGGATTTGGGAACGCTCAAGCGTTTTTTGCCCACCTCGCGCGGTTTCGACGATTTCTATGGGTTTGTGAATACTGGCGTCGACTACTACACGCACGAGCGTTATGGCGTGCCGAGCATGTATCGGAATCTGGAGAAGACGGAAGAAGACAAGGGCGTCTATTGCACCTATCTTTTCGAGCGCGAGGCCTTGCGTTTCCTTGATGAAAACGCGGGCCGCGATCCGTTTTTCCTCTACGTACCCTTCAACGCCCCGCATAATTCTTCGGCCTTGGACCCGGCTATTCGCAGTTCGATTCAAGCGCCCCAGGAGTACAAGGATATGTACCCGCCCGTGGAAGCGGAGTACCAAACGGTTGAGCGCTATCGCTACGCCTCTCCCGCGGAGGTGACGACCAAAGAGGGCAGGCAGCTCGGCTATCGCGCGGCGGTAAGCTGCATGGATGCATCCATTGGCAAGCTGCTGGATATTCTCGAAGAACGCGGGGCCCTCGACGATACGATCGTGATCTTTCTCTCTGACAATGGGGGAGGCGGCGGTTCGGACAATTATCCGTTACGCGGGGGGAAGAGCCGCATGTGGGAAGGCGGCATCTGCGTGCCGTGTCTGATTCGCTGGCCGGCGGGCGGTGTGCCAGCGGGCGCTGTGAATGATGCCTTCCTGACGAGCCTGGAAATATTGCCGAGCCTTGCGGCGGCGACGGGGTCGAAAATCCCAGGCGATTTGGCGTTGGACGGATTCGATTGGTGGCCGGTTCTGCGCGGCGAGCAAGCGTCCCCGAGAACGGAAATGTTCTGGCAGCGCCGGGAAACGGTAGCCGCGCGCGTTGGAGACTGGAAATGGGTCGACATGGGCGAGCAAGGGAGCGGCCTGTTCGATTTGTCGGAGGATATCGGCGAGAAGAACGATCTATCGAAGAAACGACCGGAAGTCCTGAATCGCCTCCTGGGACACTATGAGAATTGGCTAGCGGAAATGGAAGCAGCGGAACCACGGGGACCGTTTCGGGATTTTTGAACAGCCAATGGATAGACCTGTAGAGGCTTCGCTTGCGAAGACCGCATAGGGTTTGGAAGTTTGTCATCGGCCTGCGGCCCAGGCGTTTCCGCGCTACGGAAACAATAGGATCCGCTTCGCGGATGTAAGGCGGGCGGCACGGAGGGTGTCTTGCTTCCATGAAAGGCTGATAGGGTTGCCCCGCTGAGACCTATCGGGGAACCGACGGAATCGATGGCGCAATTGAGATCTTGCTTCTCCTAAGGGCTTTGCGCTTTGCTGGTTTTTTCGGATATCTATGAAAAACTGCATTCTCGTTTCTCTTCTATCTCTTTTTCTTGCCGCGTGCTCCACGGAGCAAGCGCCTCAAGCGGACATCAAGTTGGGCCTCCAGTCCTGGACCTGTCGCTACATGAGCTTCGAGGAAGCGGTGCAATTCGCTAAGCGGAACGGTATCACGCATGTCGAATTCTTTCGCGGCCACATCGACCCGAACGCATCGCGGGAGGTTCATGCGAAGCAGAAGGCTTATTTGGAAGCGGAAGGGGTGAAAGCCTATTCCATTGGCGTAAGCCGTACGTCTATGGACAAGGAAGAGAACCGAAAGTTGTTCGAGCTAGCCAAATTCTTCGAAATGGAAGTGGTCGTGGTCGAGCCGAAGAATTTCGACGAATGGGACAATTTGGAAGCGTTGGTTAAGGAATACGATATCAAGCTCGCCATTCATAATCACGGAACAGGCACGGTTTACGGCGATCCGGAGACGGTGAAGAAGGTGCTGGCCGAACGCGATCCGCGCATTGGGGTATGTATGGACGTCGGTTGGCTGACGGCAGCGGGTCATGACGCCGTGGCGACCTACAAGGGTTACAATGGGCGCGTGGCGGACATGCACTTGAAGGACAAGCGGGTCGAGGTCCAAGGGGATAAGCGCGTGCCGATCGATACGCATATCGGCAAAGGCGGTTCTGACTACGCGGGGCTTTTCGCCGAGATGAAACGGACTGCTTGGCAGGGCGTCATGGCCATTGAAACCGACAGCAAGGAGTTTCAAGCGGATCCCGCGGAATTCGTGCAAGGGGCCAAGGCCTTTTTCGATTCGCACGTAGGCGAATAACGTTGCTGGCGTTGTCGCTCAAGGACGGGCTGTTCTGACATCGGCCTGTTGGCCTAGGCGTTTCCGTGGCCGGAAACAGTAGGTTCCGCTGGGCGGAAGTAAGGTTGGCGACTTGGGCGGGATGTTCGAATCGAAGCGCTAGCGTTGAAGCGGGTCGACGAGTTCGTCCAAGGAATGGATATGGGAGCATGCCTCCACAGACTTGGCGATGCCTGGACGCAGTGTCTGAATAGTTTGGATACCCAATCGGTTTCCAGCGGCGATTTCGGAGTGAGGGTTGTCGCCGATGACCAGCGTTTCGTCAGAGGCGATTTGAAAGTCTTCGAGGATGCGTTGAAAAATCGCTTGCTTGCTGGTTCGCTCAGGTTCGTCTATCGCATCGATAAAGGTGGCTCTGAAGCGCTTCCGTATTCCGAGCGCGTCTATTTTGCTTTCCTGCAAGCGACGAAAACCGGAGGTTACCAAAAAGCAATCCTGCTCGATTTGCTCTAGGGTGGCGAGGTCGCTGTAACCATTCATTGGATGCGACACCTTCAAGAAGGCAAATCGCTCCCACCCGGCTCGACGCATGGCAGGCGTGTAACGGTACTGGTCGGCAACCCAATCGAAGGCGTTGCTCCAGACCGCTTCGAAGGATTCTTCGAGTCGATCGTTCGATAGGGTGCCGTCGTTGGAAATGCGAATTGCCTCGAAGGCCGGTTGGTAGAGGGCTTCGCCCACTTGTGTCGCAGGCGCGAGGCAATTGTCGAGATCGAAGATGAGGGCCTTGATCATTGCGGGTTCGCTAGTTGTCTGTGGATTATAGAGGATAGTATCCGATTGTTGGATTTAATTGTTTCAAGCGAGTCGTTTACTCAATTGTTCGGGGCCAGGTTGAGAGTGAGGCGGGCGTTGGCGAGCAGTTCTCTTTCGTGTTCCCTAGCCAGGCGAGTGAGTCGGTCTGCGAGTTCCGGGCGATTCGAATATAGGTTTTCGCGTTCGCCAGGATCGTCCTTCAGGTGAAAGAGCGTCTTCTGGGCTGGATCGATTTTCCAGGGACCGGAGCGAAAGGCGGCCAGTTTGCCGGACTTGTAGTAGGCGAATTCGTCGCGGGGCGGATTCCGCTTGAGGGGATCGAGCAGGAAATCGCTTAAATCGATTCCATCGATCGCCCGTTCGGGAAGGGGCTCTCCTACGATTTTCGCGCAGGTGGGCAGAAGGTCGATCGTAGAAGCGATGGCGTCGCTTTCGATTCCGGCGGGAATGGTTCCTGGCCAGCGGAAGATGCCGGGAACGCGAAAGCCGCCTTCCAGATAAGAGCCTTTTTGTCCCGAAAGCGGTCCCACTCGGCCTCCGGGGAAGCTTGGTTTCTGGTAGATCTTGGCGGGGCCATTGTCGGAGCTGAAAACAACCAAAGTGTCCTGGTCGATTCCCGTTTCCTTGAGCGTATCCAGGAGCCGCCCGATCGCATGATCGAGCTCGGCAACGACATCCCCGTAGGGTCCTCGGCCGGTTTTGCCTTTCCATGGATCGGGAGGTTTAATCTCGAGGTGAGGCATGGCATGAGGAAGGTAGAGGAAAAACGGACGTTGGCCTGCGTGCGCCCGGACGAAGGCCGCCGAGGCTGGTTATTCAATGAATCAATTCGGGCGGGTATTCCAGCATCTTTTTCGCATGAAGCCGGTTGACTATCTGAAGCGATTGCGTCTCGAAGAAGCGGCGCGGCTTCTGCGTTCGACGCGTCTGAGTATGTGCGAAATCGCCTTGCGCTGCGGCTTCTACGATCAGAGCGCCTTCTCCAAAGCCCTTCGCAAGCGAAATGGAGTAGCGCCGCGTCGCTATCGGGAACGATTCGGGCGATAGCGCCAAGGGGATTCGTCATCGGAACGAACCCAGCGAGCGCGAACGTCGCGAGCGGGGAAATCGGTCCGGATCCTAATTAAGTCTTTAATGGGCAGAGAAATGGAGCGCATCGATCCCGGCAATAGGTGGAGTCGGGTTCACGCGTTGCCTGTGACGCGTCACAGATTGAACGAAATCGCCGTCGATCGGAGGGAACGGGCTTCCAAAGTGGAAACGAGCGTTCCGGTTAACGGTTAGACGGCCGTGCCGTGACGTGTCACGGGATCGAGGGGTTGATTTGGTTCTTTTTGCTTCTAGCGTAGGGATCAAGCGACCAGCCCCAAGTTCTTGGATCACCCCTTCCCATCGATCGTTCCGATTTTCGAAAGTCGGCGGAGTTCCTATTGGGACTGTTCAGAACGAATATCATCAAACCTACACTTATATGAATAAACGAACCCCTTGGAGCAGTCGGGTCGCCATTGGCGCCGCCGTTTGCTCTTTTTCCGCTGCTTTGCCAGGCGTCTTGGCTCAGGACAGCGCCTCTGACGAGGTTTTCGAGCTTTCTCCGTTTTCAGTCGATACTTCAGGCGACGAAGGATGGAGGGCGTCCACGACGCTGACTGGAAGTCGTACCAACCAGGAATTGAAGAACATCCCCATTAGCGTCGATGCCTTGACCATCGAGTTCATGGAGGACCTGGGCGTCAATACCTTGGAGGATGCGGCCTTCTACATCGCTGGAATGGATGCGTTCCGGCAGGATGAAAGTCGCAATGACCAGGACTTGTCGTCATTCCGCGGAATGGTAACCGGTGGACGCGAAAACTCCCAGTCGGCCCGCAATAACTTCATCTGGTACTCGAGATCGGATATGTACAATGTCGAGCGCTTGGACTTCAACAAGGGTTCGAACTCCTTGATGTTCGGTGACACCTCCCCTGGGGGTCAGGCGTCGATCTACACGAAGCGAGCTCAGTTCCGCGACTTCGGATCGGCTTACCTTCAGTACGGAAGCCACGATTCGTATCGAGTCCAGTTGGATGTCAATCGAAAGCTGTCCGAGAAGCACGCTCTTCGTCTCAATCTAGTCGATAAGTCGGAACGATCCTATATCGATTGGGGAGACGATGCCTTGAAGGGTATTCATTTAGCCGGTACATTCAAAGCAACCGAGAATACTATTTTTCGCGTGGAATTCGAGCACTTGGACTTCGATCGATCCCGAGCGAAGTCGGACTTGAGAGTTCAGCAGCGAGCGGCGGAAGGACGAGGCCTGAGTTCTTCCAGTCGGCAGTACTTCACTTCGGATGGCGATTATTTCGATGGACGTACGGATATGTACTACCCTTCGAACGGATCCGGTGGATTTCTGGCTCCCTACGAAATTGCTGCCGCAGATCAGCGAAACGGATCGGGGCGCGATGAAATCGCTTTATACGATGGCAATACGGAAGTCGTTTACGATCGAAGTGGAGACCCTTTGCTGACGCTTGGCCCCATACCTCCAGAGGTGAATGCCTATGGGCCACGCAGCTTTCAGGATCGGGAAGTATACAATTATTCGATTTTCGCCGAACAGAGTCTGGGAGATTTGAATGTGGAGTTCGCGGCTAACCTCCAAGAGCAGTATCAGTTCCGCAACGACAGCGACTTCGACGATGCCATCAATGTGGCAGGCGATGGCACGCTCTACAACTTTGGCGATCTCGATCAGAAATGGTTTGGAAACGATGTGAACACTGTTCGCGTCACGGCTTCCTATCCGCTGGAAATTGGCGAGAATTTCTCCCAGTTCTTCGTGGCGAATGTGACCTACCTCGACGACGAAGCGTATTCCTTCCGTCAACGCCTGGTGAATAAAGCCAAGGCTTGGGATCCGGAAACGCAGACCTACGATCCAACGGTTGATTTGGAGGGTCGCGAACGGATACGAGCGTTTACGGAATTCGCGGGAGCCGATCCCGTTCCGGAATTGCGAGATCCCGATTCGTGGAACAGTCTCCGCCCGGAAAACATGCCAAACGTACCGGGAATCTTCGAGCCGATGTGGGTGAACTACACGACTTCGAATAAGCCTTACACGGATAAACGCTACCAAAAGTCGGCATCGCTTTCCTCCAATGGCACCTATTTCAACGGCAAGCTACGTTCGCTTTTCGGCATTCGCGAAGATGAATTCGCTCTCAAGCGCTACCAGCTGCCAGGAGGCTCCAGAGCGGATCGCGTAGCGGAATTCGGGGAGATCGCTTACTGGGGACAGGACGTGTATGTCGGGTCTCCCGACGATGCGCCTGACTTCTATGCGTATCCGCCTGAATTGATGCAGACCGCCACGACCTACAATATGGGGCTCGTCTATTCATTGACGCCTTCCCACAACGTGTATGCGAACCAATCGAGTTCCTTTCGTTGGCAGGGCACCGAGGACTTCCTTGGCCGCATTATTGGGGCCCAAGAAGGGCTGACGAATGAAATTGGATTCAAGGGTAACTTCATGGATGATACGTTCACCGTGACCGCGGCGTTCTTCGAAATCGATCGCGAAAACGTAGCGTTCCGTGTCGCGGGCGACAACAACCGCAGCGAAGTTGAGATCCTCTTTAACGACCAGTTCTTCGAGATCGAGGAAGATGGCACGATCGTCTATGTCGAGCCCGACCCGGAACAGCCCGGATATCAGCAAACTGGCATGGGCTTGAACCAGGAGCATCGACAGATTACCGCTTCGGAGACAGTCGAAGGCTGGGAGCTGAACCTGATGATGCGTCGCACGGCGGGCCTTCAAGCCCGCTTAGCCATTTCGCACAACGATATCGTTAGCGAGCGCGATCTAACGGACTATACCGCCCAAGTCGAATTGGCCCGCGCTCGCGTACCCGTTCGACAAGCCTTCTTGGATGCGAACTGGCCGAACGATCCGCGTTACGATCCTGAGAATCCCAGCGCTTTGCCGGATGACGAAGAGGATTTGCGCGAGTCTTTGGCCTTCGCCGAAAAGGTACTGGTCGACAACGCAGGGGTTGGAAACATCGTAGGATCGCGGGCTCGTCCGTATATGGCGAGCTGGATACTCGACTACCAGTTCGGCGAGAACTTCTTCCTTCCCGAGATGCGCGTTCTGTTGCAAGGACGCTATTCCGACAACTATCTCCTATCCTTGCGCGATGGGGAAGAGTGGATCGATGGCTCAAGGCATCCGGTAACGCTTTCGTTCTTGTATAAAACGGAATGGAAAGAGAATCCCGTCGATTTCCGATTTAGAATTCGGAATCTTCACGACTTCGAGAATGGCGATACGAAAGTATGGGGCGGACGCATAGATGACTATTCGGACCTTCCGGTTTGGGAATTTCGCAACGAGCCGCCGACAACCTACGAGTTCAGCACGACGCTTCGCTTCTAGATTGGAGTCAAAAGCGGCGATTAGATCGTAGAATCTAAATTCGATTTCAGCGGCGGTTCATTTCAGTTGGGCCGCCGCTTTTTCGTAGCATTCTCCGAAGCGTTGAATCTTGTATCCGCGCTTTGGTTCTATTTCGATGGATTGAGATGACGATTCGGGAATTAGCTAGATTGGCGGGCGTTTCGAGGACGACCGTATCGAGGGCCTTGAACAATGCCCCCGACGTATCCGAGGCGACGAAGAAGCGAATCGTCGATTTGTCCAAGAAATTGGGTTACCAAGCGAATCCGATGGTGACGACTTTAATGTCCGACGTTCGTCGGCGGCGTATCGGGTCCCGCAAGTCGGTTTTGGCCATCGTTCCGCCCGACTTTCAAAAAGCGAAGTGGGGGACGGGCAATATCGCTCATCGGCTCTACAGAAAAGGGGTTGAGGATCGGGCCCAGCAATTGGGATTCCAGGTCGAGGATTTTATGGTCGCGGACTATGGCGGCTCTTTCAAGCGCTTGTCGCAAGTGCTTTATCAAAGAGGAATTCAGGCGGTTCTCGTTCCGAGCATCGATGTAAAGGAGCATCCGCCCGAATACGAATACGAATTGGATTGGGAGAGGTTCTCGGTTTCGGGTATCGGGTTTTCGGTGACGAATCCGAAGAATTTGGATCGAGCGGTCATGTCGCAATTCGGGTCGGCTCTCAAGGCCTTGGAGAGAATGGTGGAATTGGGCTATCGTCGAATCGCGTTCGGTTCGAGGGCCTGGGTTAACGAGCGCGTGCAAGGGCGATGGTTGGGAGCCTATCTGATGTTCCAAGCGATGGAACCTCGACTTGAATCCCTTCCTCATTTCCTGTTCGAGTTTGGGGAAGACGAGAAGGATGCGTTCAAGAGGTGGTTCGAGGCGAATCGACCCGAAGCCATTCTGGGCGAACGCTATCTGTATCGGCTTCTACTCGACTGCGGGCTATCGATCCCGGACGACGTTAGCTTTGCCTTGCTCGATCTCATTCCAGGACAGCCTGACTGCGTGGATCTGGCGGGGATGAACCAACGGTTCGAATCAGTGGGCGCGGCGACAGTCGATCTGATCGCGGAGCGCATCAATCGAAACGAGCGAGGGCTGCCCGAAGAGCCGCATGTGCTGAAGGTCGGAGGCCAGTGGATAGACGGCCCTTCTTTGCCTGCTCTATAAGGCGCGAGTCGCTTTACGATTGCGCGATGTCCTGGGGCATCGCTTTAGTGACGCTAGCTCCCATCCCATGCGAGTGACTGTCCGATGAGCCTGTACGACTATACCGCGATCCTTTTCTATTTCGCGTTCATCGTCGGCGTAGGACTGGTCTTCCGGAAGCTCAATCGAGATTCCAAAGACTATTTCGCGGGGGGCTTTCGGGTTACTTGGTGGCTTGTGGGCGCGAGCGCGTTCGCGTCGAATTTTTCGGCCTGGGTTTTCACCGGGGCGGCTCACATGGCCTATACCTTTGGAACGGTAATATTCGTGATTACCATAACGGACATCCTTGGCTACGTTTTAGGGCTCGCCTGGTTTGGTCCCAAGTTGCGGCAGTTGCGGGTGGTGACGGCTATGCTCGCTGTGCGCCGGCGTTTCGGAACCGTTTCGGAGCAGCTCTATACTTGGTTGATTATGGTGGGCAGTCTGGTGACCGCGACAGTCTGGCTGATCGCGGTGTCCGTTGCTCTGGCCAGCGTTTTCCAGATACCGCAGTTGGCGACGATATTCCTATCCGGCGCTACGGTTTGCGTGATGTCGCTCTACGGTGGCAGATGGGCAGTCGTGGCCAGCGATTTCATACAATTGGTCATGCTGATATCCGTTAGTTTGGCGGTCTTCTTTCTAACGGTTAACCGCTTGGGCGGATTCGAGGAGTTTTTCGCGGCAATACCGGAGAACTTGCGAAATCCGGTTTTGTCACGAGATACTCAATACGATGGATTCTGGATTGCAGGCTTTATCCTGTTGAGCGTCCTGTCCCGCAATAATCTCACGACGGCATCGCGCTACATTTCGGCCAAGAATTCGAAGCATGCTCGATGGTCTGCCGCGATTCCCATCTTGGGTTACGCGATTATGCCGATCTGCTGGTTTACGGTGCCCATGGTGGCCCGCTCGATCGCCCCCAATTTGGAAACGCAGTATTCAATGCTGGAGATTCCGGGAGAAGCGAGCTACATCGCGGTGGCTATCGAGGTGCTGCCGAATGGCCTATTGGGCTTGCTGGTTGCGGGGATGATCGCATCGACCATGTCGTCTATGGACGCGGCTCTCAATCGCAACGCGGGTTATTTCGTGAAGAGCGTCTATGTCCGATGGAGAAGGGGCAGGGCCCTAGATGAAGGGAGCCTACTTAGAATGGGGCGCATAGTGACGGTGGTATTCGCGGTCTTAGTGGTGGGCCTGTCCGTTTTGATTGTCGAAGCGGGAAGGCTCTCCTTGTTCGATATCTATCAGCAGTTGAACGGCCGGCTAACCGTACCGCTGGCGGTTCCCGTTTTTTGGGGCCTGTTCGTCAAGCGGGTTCCCGATTGGGGCGCTTGGGTATCGCTGCTGTTTGGATTGCTGGTATCGGTGGCCATTTTCGATGGGTTGCATACGGAAGTAGGGCGATATGCGCTCGGAATAGTCTTCAATAAATCGTGGTCGGAGTACATTGTCACCCATCCTGTCACCTGTTCGTATTTGGTAAACGTGCCGCTGACCTCTGCGGTTTTCCTCGGAACCGGTTTCTTCTTCAAGAAGAGGGAGGAGGCGCGTTGTCGCGAGGTCGACGCGTTTTTCCACGATAGGGATCGTCCAGTGGATTTCGAAGCGGAAGTCGGGGACGATAATACGGTTTTCCAAGCCCGTTCAATTGGCATTATGTCGATTGTATACGGGGGATTCGTGGGCCTTTTTCTGATGATTCCAAACCCGACCGAAGGGAAGTTGGCGATTGGTGGCATTTCGCTGCTGATGCTGAGCGTTGGAGGCGTTCTCTTGTTCTACTCCAAACGTAGATTGAAGCGATCGTACCAGTCTGCGCGGAAATAGTCCTAGCCCCGAAGTCTCTTATCCTCATAATGGCGAGGGTTTTTCGTCACTAGCTGAATTTTCCTGATCTAGAGCTTATTGCCTTAGTGGATTTGCCGGCGCGATACGTTTAAAGCACTGTACTCCATGAACTGCTACTATCCCTCTCCCTTGTTGTTTAGAGCCCTCGCTTTGACGATTTGCCTAGGGGCTTTTCTCGGATTCAGAGCGGTCGCTAGCGACGATTTCGAACTTCGCCACGGCGATCGAGTCGCTTTCTTGGGCGATGCGTTTTTCGAACGGGCGATTCGTTACGGTCACATCGAAACCGCGTTAACCGCTCGTTGGCCCGAGCGCTCGATACGGTTCCGCAATATCGGTTGGGCCGGGGACGGGCCCAATGGGCGCGCTCGAGCGTTCTTCGATCCGGTCGACGCAGGATTCGAGAATCTGAAGACTCATGTGGAAATCGCGGACCCGTCCGTGGTATTCCTTGGCTACGGGGCAATGGCTGCGTTCGATGGCGAGCCAGGCCTCGATTCGTTTATCGACCAAATGAATGCCTTGCTGGATGCCTTGCAGGAGTCGGGTCGGCGATTCGTGATTCTGTCGCCAAACCCGAGAGAGAATCTGGGACCGCCCCTGCCGGATCCCGAGCGGCAAAATCGAAATTTGAAACGCTACACCGCCGCGTTGAAGACGCTTGCCGAAAACCGGGGCGCCTTCTTCGTGGATTTGTTTAATACGCTCGAGGCTCGTTCGCCAAAAAGGGATACGCGAGCGATCACCGATAATGGTATACATTTGAACGACTATGGCTACCGGCTTGCTGCGGAACGGATCGCGCAAGCTCTTACGGCCGCAGCGGCCCTAACGCGCATCGCGGTGGATCGCGTGGGAAACCCGAGCGAGTCTGCGGGCGCCATGGCGACCATACGGAAGGAGAAGGACGGCTATTCCTTGGAAATTCAGAATGAGCGATTGAGCTTGTCGCCTTTGGGCGGCGATCACTCTCAGAACCTGACGCTGTCGTTCGCGAATCTGGCTAGGGGAGAGTACGAGTTGCTCTATGACGGCGAGCCGGTCGCCAACGGTAGCGCCCAAGCTTGGAAACGTGGGATCCAGCTCGCTTGGGAGCCTTCCAATGACCAGGCCCAATCCCTGCGCGAAGCGATCAATCGCAAGAACGAGCATTTCTTTCACCAGTGGCGCCCGCAGAATGAGACCTACATACGAGGCTTTCGGAAGCATGAGCAGGGGCAGAACGCCACGGATATTCCGAAATTCCAGCCTTTCATTGAAGGAGAAGAAATGAAGATAGAAGCGCTTAAGAAGCCCCAGGCGTATCGACTGGTTCTCAAACGAGTGAAAGGAGATCGGGGATGAGAAGCTCCGAACTGCCAGGTAGGGTCGCTTGTCTTCAAGCGGCCGAAACAAATGGGATCGGACGATCGCTTGGGGGCAAGCGCTCCAGCCTCATGGCCCTGTTCGTAATGGCAAACGTATCCGTTACTTGGGGACAACGAGCGTTGACGGATATTCCGAATCCGGATCCGAATTATCAGCAGAGTTTGTTGACGCCCGCCGAGGGATTCGAGGTTTCGCTGTACGCTTCGGATCCGATGATTTCCAAGCCGATCGCCATGAGCTTCGATCACAAGGGACGCTTGTGGGTGGCGGGATCGGAAACCTATCCCCAGATCGTTCCGGGGCAGATGCCTTCGGACAAGATCTATCGTCTGGAGGACATGAATGGCGATGGGCGCATCGACAAGAGTACTGTCTTCGCCGAAGGATTGCTTGTACCGACTGCGATTCTGGCGACTCCGGAAGGCGTTTACGTGGGCAACTCGACGGAGCTGCTATTTTTCGAAGATGCGGACGACGATGGCGTAGCGGATAGCAAACGAGTCGTTTTGTCGGGGTTCGGGACCGAGGACACGCACCATATCGTTCACACCTTGCGGTCCGGGCCAGCGGGGCGCATTTATTTCAATCAGTCGATCTATATTCACTCTTACATCGAGACCCCTCATGGCTTGAGGGAGCTGAAAGCGGGCGGCGTGTGGCGCCTGCGTCCCGAGACCCTCGAATTGGATGTCTTTAATCGGGGCTTGATCAATTCCTGGGGACTTCAGTGGGACGAGTGGGGCCAGTCCTTTCAGTCGGATGGCGCGGGCTTCGAGGGACTGAGCTATTCGTTTCCGGGAGCGGTTTTTCGAACGGCTCGCGGCTTCGATCGCTATTTGCCTGGCTTGAATCCGGGACAGCCGAAGTTCTCCGGTCTGGAAATTGTCGCGGGCGGGCTTTTCCCGGAAGAGTGGCAAGGGCGCTTGGTCACCTGCGATTTTCGAGGCAATCGGATCAGCGTGTTCGAGCCCAGCGATTCCAACTGCGGTTTTATTACCTCTCAGCGCGAGGACATTTTGACGAGTACTCATGGGGCATTTCGCCCGATCGATCTGCAAATGGGGCCTGACGGGGCCTTGTATGTGGCGGACTGGTACAATCCGATTATTCAGCATGGCGAGGTGGATTTTCGGGACGAACGAAGGGATCGATCGCATGGACGCATCTGGCGTATTGCGGCGAAGGATGTGGCCTCGATAGAGCGTCCCCAATTGGACGGAGCTTCGGTGGGCGAACTGTTGGACTATCTGAAATCGGACGAATCGTATGCGCGGGCGCAGGCCAAGCTTTTATTGAAGAGCCGCGGAGCGGAGGCGGTCAAAGGACCCTTGACCCAATGGCTTGCTTCGCTGGACGCTACGGGCGAGCGATTGGACCGACTGCGCCTGGAAGCGCTATGGGTGTCGCAGTCCCTCGGTCGGCCCGACCTGGGACTCGTCAAGCAATTGCTGGCATCGACGGATTTTCGGGCCCGCTCGGCCGCAGTCCGCGTTTTGGAGGAACATCCGGAACGCTTCGATGGAATTTTCGGCCTGCTGGAGAATGCGGTTCAAGACGAGCATCCGCGCGTTCGTCTGGAAGCGATGCATGTATTGCGAGCCCTGGGCGGAGTGGAAGCCGCAGAGCTAGCGGGTAAGGCGTATCGAGATTCCATGGACGAGACCTATGACTTCGGTCTGTGGTACACGCTGCGCGAGCTGGCCGACGATTGGCTGCCCTTCGTCGAGCGGGACCCCAGGCTGTTTGGAGATAATACGAAGCGTTTGATTTTCGCGGTTCGCTGCGTTGAAGACGATCGAGCCCTCAATGCGTTGATTCGCTTGTGGGAGGACGGGGCGATCGAGGTATCGGCTCAAGTTGGCTCGCTGAGAGCGATGGCGGAACTGGGAAACCCGGAAACCCTGACTCGCGTGTGGAAGGAGACTTTACGACGAGCGGAGGCATCGGAGCCGGGCGTAACCGCCATATTGGAGTCGATGGAGATTGCGGCTACCAAGCGCAAGGCCGTCCCCATTGTAGCGGCGGGCGAGATCGCGCGTCTTATGGAGAGCGGCGACGCGAAGAGTCGGGAGGAAGTCGCTCGCTTGGCAGGCAGCTGGAAGGCGAATGCCGCCGTGCCTGTACTGGAAGGATTGGTACGCGATGAAAGCGTCGATGCGACTTTGAGCGCGGCGGCGGTCGACGGATTGGCTCGCATGAAATCGCCTTCGTCAAAGCAAGCGTTGGCTCGTTTGTGTGGCGAGAATCAGTCGATGGATATTCGTCTGCGAGCGGCCGCTGGTTATGCTCAGGCAGCTCCGAGCGAAGCGATTCCCTTCGTGGTTGGGGCGCTTTCCCAAACGAGCCCGGGCAAGGATGCCCGTCCGCTATTGCGACCCTACCTGGCGAAGGCGAATCTCGCGAATCGCCTCGCGGAGGGCTTTGGCGATGCGACGATCGACGGAGACGTCGCGACAGCGTTGCTGCGAATGTTCGGCTCCTTGACCATCGAGGCGGGGGCGTTGGAGGAAGCGCTGCAAATCGCAGGAGGCGTTGAGACGATCAATCAAGCGATGAATGCGGAAGAGATGGCAGCGTTTATCGATTATGCGATCGAGAATGGAGACCCGCGGCGCGGGGAGCAGGTCTATCGCCAGGAATCATTGCTGTGCTTGACCTGCCATGCGATCGGGGGATCAGGGGGTTCGCTCGGCCCCGATCTGACAAGCATTGGGGCGAGCGCTCCGATGGACTATATCGTAGACTCTCTGCTCGAGCCGCAGAAAAAGATCAAGGAAGGCTATCACGTGGTGAGCGTTGCCAAGAAGGACGGCGCTTCCTTGGCAGGAACGCTGGCGAGCGAGGATGCGAACTCGATCGTGTTGAGGGATATGTCGGACAATCGGGTGACCATTGCCAAGAGCGATATCGCTTCGCAGACGATCAGTCCTGTTTCGCTTATGCCGCCGGGTTTGACGGCGTCATTGCGGAAGGACGAGTTGGCGGACCTAGTGGTGTTTCTCTCGCGGATTGGCAAGGAAGGAGCTTACAAGGTCTCTTCCAAGCCCATGCTTCGTACGTTCAGGTATTTGGATAATCAGGACGGGGACAGGGCGTTCGCGGATATCGTGCGTCACAAGCCAATAGAGTACGTGACAGGGGACGATTCGCGTCTCGTATGGAACCCAGCCTATTCGAAAGTGGATGGAGCCCTTCCGCTCGACGAGATCGATGCTTTGAGGCGTGGTCGCGACGAGTTTCAATACGCCCGTTTCGATATTGACGTGAAGAGAGGCGGCGAGGTTGGCTTACTGCTCAACGATGCGGATACCGCCCGTATGTGGGTTGGACAGGAAGAAGTGGCGTTCGATGGTTCGCTCGCGCGTTTTCAATCCGAGCAAGGCCGCCAAACGGTGACCCTTGTCCTGTCTCGATACGATCGCAAAAACCGCGACTTGAGTATTGAAATCGCGGATATCCCGGGATCTTCAGCCCAAGTTCAAACCTTGAATGGCAAGTAACGAACGAATTCTAGATCGCCATTCGCTCCATAACGGTCTTTAACCGATTTTCCAGAACCCATATTATTGCCCCATGAACGTAAGAACTTTTCCGAAAATAATCGCGATCGCCCTGCTCGTAGCTTCCTTTGCCGCTTACGCGGGCGAGAAAGGCGTATCGTTTTCCGCTCGCTTGCTGGCGATCGACGCAAACGAGGGCTGCGCCATTGTGGATGTGAACAACGATGGCATCTTGGATGTCGTGGCGGGCCGCAATTGGTTCGCTGGACCTGACTATATACCCCGCGCAGTTCGAGCCATCGAGGACAATCGAGGTTACGTGCACTCGAATGGCGATTTCCCCTATGACGTGGATGGCGATGGCTGGGTAGACATCGTTTCCCAGTCGTTTTTCACTACCGAGATCAATTGGTATCGCAATCCGGGCGCGGAGGTTCTGGAGCGCGGTTTGCTCTGGGAGAAGCATCTATTGGTGGATACGGGCGTAGGACGCAACGAGGCGGAGCTCATGCACGATATGGATGGGGACGGCATTCAGGAGTTGGTCATCAATTCGTGGAATAAGGAAACCTCGCTGCTCGCTTGGAAGTTTGCCACCGAGATGCGGGAAGTCGAAGTGCAGAAGGGAAATCGGCGCGTCAAGGAATTGAAGGAAGTTCCAACGATGACTAAGATCGAGATCGGTTCGAACCGTAACGGTCATGGTCTGGGCATGGGAGACCTGAATGGAGACGGGCTGGAAGACGTCCTCTTCCAAGAAGGCTGGTACGAACGCCCGAAGGAAGGCGCCATGGACCAATCGTGGAAGTGGCATCAGGATTGGTACTTGCATGCCTCGATCCCGATGATCGTTGCGGATCTCAACGAAGACGGGCGCAACGACTTCATCTATGGAATGGGGCACGACTATGGCCTTTTTTGGCGAGAACAGTTGAAACCTGCCGCCGATGGAACGTTGCAATGGAAGGAGCATTTGATCGATAAGAGCTTCTCGCAACCGCATGCCTTGCACATGGCCGACATCGATGGCGATGGAGAGGAGGAGCTAATTACCGGGAAACGCGTTTACGCCCACAATGGTAGAGATCCCGGGGGCATGGAGGAACCCGTTTTGTATTACTACAATTGGGACAAGCAATCCAATCGCTTCGAGCGACACACGATAGTCGAAGGCAGCGCGGGTACGGGCTTGCAGATTCGCACGGGCGATATGAATGGCGATGGGCGTCTCGATATCGTCGTCGCGGGCAAGAGCGGGACGTACGTGGTTTTTAACGAAGGGTAGGATTCGTTCCTCCCACGGATTGCGCAGATTGCGCAGATTTTTGTCGGAAAAGAATTGAAAACGTCACCTGTTCTATTGCTCAGGAATATCAGAGTTGATTCGAGCGCTCTGCGGGCAATAATCCGTCGCTGATATGGCCGAACTGAATTTCAAGCAGGAACTCGTGGGATGCTACGGCTACCCGGTTGCGGAGAATCCGACCCAAGCGATGATCGAACCTGCCTTTCGAGCGATGGGATTGGATTGGCGCTATTTGACTCTCGAGGTTCGGCCTGAGGGTTTGAAGGACGCGGTAGAGGGAGCGAGGGCCTTCGGCTTTCAGGGATTCAATTGCACGATCCCGCATAAGGTTGAGGTGATTCAATACCTCGATGGTCTTGGCGAGTCGGCCGAGTTGATGGGGGCGGTCAATTGCGTGGTCAATCGCGAAGGGAAGTTCATTGGCGAAAACACGGACGGCAAAGGCTTCGTTTCATCTCTCAAGGAAATCGAGGATCCGGCTGGAAAGTCGGTTGTCATCTTCGGCGCGGGTGGGGCGGCTCGAGCCATCAGCGTGGAAATGGCCTTGGCGGGAGCCCGCTGTATCCGCATCGTGAATCGAAGCGCTGAACGCGGGCGCGGCTTGATCGAGTTGCTTCAAGGCAAGGTCAAGGAACGCTGTCCGATTCTCGAATCGGAACTGGTCTTGTGGAAGGGCGATTACGCCGTACCAAGCGATACGGATATTGTTATTAATGCAACTTCGATCGGATTGTATCCAGATATTGATGCACGCGTCGCATTGGATGCGGGAACGCTATCGCCGAATATGATCGTTGCCGATGTGATTCCCAATCCGCCCAAGACGCGATTGGTCGGGGAAGCGACGGCCAAGGGCTGTCAGGTCATCGACGGGCTCAGCATGCTAGTCGGGCAAGGGGTTATCGGGATCGAATACTGGACGGGACGCACGCCGGACGCCTCGGTCATGAGAGCGGGCCTAGAAGCGGTTTTCGGGGAGTAGCGATCCTCTAACGGGAGCGTTTCCTCTGCGATTATTGCGCTTCCGCCAAAATGGCGCCGGAGAGTTTCTCGTCTTGGTGCATCGCTTTCAATAGTTCGATGAACATGCGAGAATCCATCAAGCATTGGCGGGAGAACGCTTGCTCGTATTGCCTGACTGCCTCGCGATCGATTGCCGCGTAGCTATCCAGATTGAACGTATCCATATTCCAATCCGGGAAACCGCGCTTTGAAATGGGCGAATTGACGATTCGAGTAAGATTGGAGTGTCGAGGGTCGCCGCCAATGTTCAACATTAAGGAGTTTACATCGCTTTTTTCCCCTTCGATTGCCTGCAGGAAATTTCCGTTGTGGTAAAACAGGCAGCCCGTGATTCCGCGTTTTGGATTTCGCGCCTTCGCGGTCGCGCAAATATTGCGAAGGTCGATGTCGATCTCATGGGGGGTGCCAGTGTAGTCGCTAATATAAATGATGAGATGCATAGCTGGAGCGCGGTGAATAGATCGTACTGCGCGAACGAGCTGCCTACCGGTGGGGACGACTAGCCGCTCCGCAGAA
>CBFHHM010000004.1:62955-65525 GCA_965655705.1 Candidatus Pelagisphaera sp. | reverse complement strand
TTATGGTTCACTCGCTAATTATATACGTGGAGGCTTTCAAGCGTTCTCTTGGGACGAGGCCGGTTTTACACGAATTTTCAGGCTCAACCGATTGCGCTGCAATAGGTTGAATGCGCGAAGGCCACCCTGGCGAAGCGTTTGCGAACCGCTATTGCCAGTAGGCTTCGTCTAGCAGTTCGATCGTATGGACCACTGGGATGGGCGTCCTGGTCTTCTCGGAATGAAACTCGATTTGGGCGAGACAGCCAATGTTTCCGGTGGCGATGATGTCGGCGCCGGTCGCTTGCAAATTGGCGACTTTGCGTTGCCCGAGTTCCTTCGCGGTATCCGGTTTTTCGATATTGTAGCTCCCCGCGGATCCGCAACAGAGCTCCCATTCGGCGGGCTCGGCGATTTCGATGCCGGCAACTGCTGAAAGCAGCTGACGCGGCGCGGATCGGATTTTCTGGGCATGGGCGAGGTGGCAAGCGTCGTGATAGGCTACTGTAGCGGGAGTCGTGTCGGGTCGCTCAGGCGGGACGAAGCCAATTTCGCAGAGATACTCGGATATGTCTTTGACCTTGCCCGTAAACGATCGGGCCGCTTCGACCCGCTCGGCAGGTTGGCCTGCGAAAAGGTGAGGGTATTCTTTCATGCCTGAACCGCAGCCGGCGGCGGTCGTGAGGATCGCGTCGACGTCGTCGGGAAACGCGTCGATGTTGGCCAAGGCTGCTTTGCGGGCGGCTTCGGATTCTCCGATATGCATGGCGAGCGAACCGCAGCATCCTTGGTCTTGGGGGACGATCACTTCGATGCCGTGTCGATTGAGGACGCGAATCGCCGCCGCATTGATACGTGGGGCTAAAACCTGCTGGGCGCAGCCGGCGAGCAGGGCGACTCGTCCTCTGCGCGAGCCGGTTGCGGGATAGCATTCCTCGAGATCGGTTCGGTCCGGCAGCCGTTGCGGCGCCAGTTCGATCATGGCTCCGAACCCCTTGGGCAGCCGATGGGCTATGGGCTTGAATGCGCTGGCCAGCTTGGAGGCTACTCTGAAGCGCTTGGGGTGAGGAATCGTGTGAAGGATGGCTTTGCGCTGGAGGGACTCGAGAAAGGGGCGTTCGCGCCGTTCTTCCGCCCAAGATCGGTATGGGGTGATCAGTTCCCCGTACTCCACTCCCGATGGGCAGGAGGATACGCAGGCGAGACAGCCCAAGCAATTGTCGATAAAGGGTTCGATATCGCTCGACGCCATCCTGCCCTCGAGGGTTTCCTTGATCAGGAAAATGCGTCCCCGCGGCGAGTTCATCTCGTCGCCCATCGTCGCGTAGGTGGGACAGGTCGGCAGGCAAAAGCCGCAATGCACGCAGGCTTCAATTGGCTTGATCATGCCAGCGTGTTCGGGCGTTAGGGTCGATTTGGAGATTCGATGAAGCATATTAGCTGTGGCCGCTTGGGGCGACGCCGCTACCGATTGGGATAGAGGTTGGGGAACTTGCTATGGGGATCGAGGGCGCCTTTGACGCGATCGTAGAAGGAGCGCTGGGCATCGCTGCCGATCAGGGTGAAGGGCTCGTTGACAATCTGACCGGAGAGGTCCTGCCGCCGCAGCAGCGCATCCAGCGAATCGATATCGCTGTTCCAATATATCCAGCAAACGAACCCTCCCAAACTATAGCGTCGAACGGCCCCGTGGTCCGCGAGAATCGCTTCGAGATCGCTAATAGCGGTCGGATTCGTGGGCACTCTTACGAGACTTCCCGAATCGGGGAAACGAGCGAGAGCCACTGATTCGGACCATGGGCGGGGAGGGATGGCATTGCGTTCGGCGTTCAGGAATTCCTCGAGGTCGTGGACCCGTCGGTCGAGCGCGTTCGCTTGG
This sequence comes from Candidatus Pelagisphaera sp., assembly GCA_965655705.1. GTDB lineage: Bacteria > Verrucomicrobiota > Verrucomicrobiia > Opitutales > Opitutaceae > Pelagisphaera. The sequence continues at coordinate 63,667 of CBFHHM010000004.1, read as the reverse complement.
CCGCCCAGTTGAATGCGAAGAGCGCCGGAAGGATCCAAGTCGAGGGCATCGAGCGTGAAGCGAGAACGTCCGATGGCTTTGAGCCGCCCGATACCTTGATCCAGGTTGTCGCATTCGAATTCGACCGATCTGCTGGCTTCCGGCTTGGGAAAAACCTTGAAGGTCGCTTGGGTGACGATTCCCAGGCCATGTCCGCTGCCCACCATCAATTTCGGTAGATCGAATCCCGCGGCGTTCTTCACGACCTTTCCGCCCGCCTGGATGCGTTTTCCAAGGCCATCGATGAGACTCAGGCCGATTATGAAATCGCGTAAAATACCGTATCGATAGGCGCTGGGACCGGAACAGCCGCTCGCGATAGCGTCGCCTATGGTCGGATTATCGTCGAGGAAGGGCGGGTCGAACGGGAGGTATTGTCCCTGTTCGGCGAGCGTGTTCTGAACGTCGCGAACCAACGCTCCCGATTCGACAGTAATGGTGTACTCTTCGGGTTCGTACTCGATGGTTCGGTTGAAGGCGGAGAGGGATATGGCGGTGGATCCGTTGGGTTCGGGATCGAGCCGATCCTCCCTAGCGCGAATGGAAAGGGCGGAGGCGCTTCGGACGAGGGATTGCAGTTCCTCGATGGATTTCGGGGAGGCGTCCATTACATTCGAGAAATGATCCCGGCTTTCTCAAGTGGGTGAGGCCCCGAGCTGGAGAGCGCGGGCGC
>CBFHHM010000004.1:29932-62856 GCA_965655705.1 Candidatus Pelagisphaera sp. | reverse complement strand
TTCCTTTCCGGGCAGCATCTTTCCGCGATTCGATATCTCCTGTGGATCGATGGCCCGGCGGATGCGAACGAACGCGTCGAGATCGTCTTCGGTGAACATTTCCGGCATGAAGGCCTTCTTTTCGACGCCCACGCCATGTTCGCCGGTGATCGACCCACCCAGTTCGAGACAGAGACGGAGGATCTTGGCGGCCAAGTCTTCGGCCCGTTCGAGCGCGCCGTCTTCTTTGCCGTCGAAAAGAATGAGCGGGTGCAGATTGCCATCGCCCGCATGAAAGACGTTGGCGACCCGGATGCCGGCCTCTGCGCTCATGCGAGCGATCTCCTTCAGAGCGGAACCCAGCTTGGAGCGGGGCACGACGCCGTCTTGAACCAGGTAGTCGGGAGATAAGCGACCGACCGCGGAAAAGGCGCTTTTGCGGCCTTTCCAGATGAGCAGCCGTTCTTCGGCGCTTTGGGCGACGCGGATTTCCTTGGCGTCCGTGGCTTCCATGGCCTGGGATAGGGCTTCGAATTCGGCTTCCACTGCGGCCGATTCGCCGTCGAGCTCGATGATAAGCAGCGCTTCCGCATCGTTCGGGTAGCCGGCGCTGACTGCGGCCTCGGCGGCTTCGATGGCCAGCTTATCCATGATTTCCATCGCTCCGGGCAGTATCCCCGAGGCGACTACGACGGCCACGGCATTGCCAGCGGCTTCCAGGCTGTCATAGCTGGCGAGTATGGTACGAAACCGTTCGGGAATGGGGAGCAGCCGTATCCGTATTTCCAGGGCGATGCCGAAGAGACCTTCGCTGCCTACAAAGAGCCCCACGCAGTCTGGACCGACGTTTTCCAAGCTGGCGTTGCCGAGCTCGACAACTTCGCCATCGGGCAGAGCGACCTCGGCGCCGAGCACGTGGTTGGAGGTCATGCCGTATTTAAGGCAGTGGGCGCCGCCCGAATTGAAGGCGAGGTTGCCTCCGATGGTGCAGACGGTTTGACTGGATGGGTCGGGCGCGAAATAAAGTCCGTGGGGTGCCGCTGCCGCGCTGACATGCGCGTTGATAACGCCTGGTTGGACGAGGGCGCTGCAATTGTCCGGATCCACTTCGAGGATTCGATTGAGCCGATTCAGGCTTATCACGATGCCTTCTTCGATGGGCAGGGAACCTCCGGATAAGCTTGTTCCGCTGCCGCGAGCGACAAAGGGGATCGCGTACCGATGGCACAGTTCGAGGGTAGCGACGACTTCCTCGGTATCGATTGGCATGACCACCGCGACCGGTTGCGCTCGGAATACGGTCAGCCCGTCGGAGACGTAGGGCGCGAGCCGGGCGTCGTCTTCGTAGAGTCGATCGGGGGGATAGAGGGCGCGCAGCTTTTCCAGAAAGGGACTCATGGGGGCGGTTCCAAAGCAAGAGCTGATTGGCCCAATAGTAAAGCCCGATTCTTATTGCCGATGAAAGGCGTATGCGTAGTGAATGGGAGCGCGACTCCTCGACGCCCCGACCTATGAAACTCGTATCCCTCCTTTTCTTCTCGCTCCTCCTTCTCCCTCTTTGTTACGCCGATTCGCGGCCGAATGTTCTGTTCATCGTTACGGATGACATGAACTGCGACCTCAGCGTCTATGGGCATCCTATGGTGAAGTCGCCGCAACTGGACCGCCTCGCGGAGCGCGGTCTCGTGTTCGAACGGGCCTATTGTCAAAATCCGGTCTGCAATCCCAGCCGCTCCTCCTTCCTTACCGGCCTTTATCCGGAACAGACCGGAATCACCACCAATGCCGGCCACTTTCGAGAACATTTACCGGAGGTGACGACTCTGCCGCAGCACTTTCAGAAAAACGGCTACTATGTGGCTCGAGTGGGCAAGTTGTATCATTACGGAGTGCCGCCGGACATTGGCACGGACGGACGAGACGACCCGCAATCTTGGCAAGAAGTTCGCAACCCGATCGGAATCGATAAAGCGATCGAACACGACCTGAACATCATCGTGGAAGGGGCCAGTCCAGGTGGGACTTTGAGTTGGCTGAACGTACCCAGCGAAGACGAAGAGCACACGGATGCAATCGGGACGGAAATGGCGATCGATTTGATGGAGCGGAATCACCCGGACAAAACCGGGAAGCCGTTTTTCATAGCGATGGGATTCTATCGCCCGCACACGCCTTACGTGGCCCCGTCGCATTACTTTGATTTGTATCCAAAGGATACAATCGAACCGTATATGATGCCGGAGGACGATCGGGACGATATTCCAAAGGCCGCCTTGCAAGACCGTCCGGGTCAGTTGGAACTTTCGGTCGAGACGCGGAAAGAGATCATTCAATCCTACTTCGCGTCGATTACCTTGGTGGATACGCAGGTGGGCCTCTTGCTGGACGCCTTGGACAGACTCGAGCTCAATGAGAACACGATTGTCGTTTTCGTCTCGGATCACGGGTATCATTTGGGCGCTCACGGCTTGTGGCAGAAGAGCGATTTGTTCGAAGGATCGACGCGGGTTCCCCTGATTGTATCCGCGCCAGGAACGCCCATGGCTCGGGGCAAGCGCACGGAATCGCTTGCAGAGCTGGTCGATTTGTATCCCACGTTGAGCGAACTTTGCGGATTGCCCCAGGCGGATCACGTCTCGGGCAAGAGCTTGGAACCCATTCTAAGGAATCCTAATCGGAAGGTGCGCGATACCGCCTTTACCGTGACGGAAGCGCGAACCGTGCGACGAGCCGACAAGTCGAAATTTCTCGGTCGCACCATTCGAACGGATCGATACCGCTATACCGAGTGGGGCGAGGGGGCATTCGGGAACGAGCTCTACGATTACGATCGAGACCCAGAGGAGTTGAGCAACCTCGCGCGAGACCCGGAATACGCCTCCCTTGTCAAGCGATTGAAAACGCAGCTCGAGAAGCGAGCCAGCGAGGGTCGGCAACGCTAGCCAAGCAACGTCCAAGCCGATCGGTTTCCATGCGTTTTGCGACCACTTTGTACGCCTTGGATTCGGAGCGAAAGGCATTCGCGATCTGCGCTGAATCGCGAGCGCAAAGGCGTCACGGAACGCATTGTTCGCATCGATACGTTAGCCGATCAGAGTTTCGAGGACGTTCGGAATCAGTTTTCCTGGAAGGCCCACAGGGCGCGAGCGCTTCTCAGGTACAGGGTGTTGTCGGCGATCGCGGGCGTGGCGACAATTTCTTCGCCGATGTCGTTTTGGGCGAGAATTTCGAATCGCTCGCTGTCGCGAATGGCGATAACGCTGCCTAGGCTGGATGATACGAAGATCGTATTTCCAGCTCGAATGGGCGACGCGAAGTACTCGCCTTTCACGCCCGTGCGCTCGCCCTCGTAGTAGGCATGGCCCGTCTGGGAATCGAGACAGGTGACGATTCCCAGAGATTTGACCAGATAAACGCGGCTATCGCTGACGAGAGGCGTTGGAACGTAGGGAAGTCGTTTCCTGTATTCCCAGGCCAAATACTCGGTATCGTTCAGCAACCCGGAGCCTCCTGCGTTAACGGCCACCATTATATTGCGACCGGTGCCTGCGGGTCGAAGCAGGATCGAAAGTTCGTCGACGTCGATGCCCTCGTTGCGATCGCGATCCATCCATTTGAAGACATCGCGGGCTCGACTGGGCGGCAATTCCTCGGGAGAGATTTGGCCATCGCCATTCGCATCGAAGCGCGCGAACAGGGCGGCAGGGTCATTGAGTTCGTCGTCGGTGAATTCCATCTCGTCGTCGAAGTGAGCGATTACTTTTTCGTCTCCATCGACGTGCATGGGGCTCCAGCTTCCGAAAAAGAGCTGATCGGAATTTCCCGTGGGCGAGGAGCAAGGCATACCGCAGGTGTCTTCGACTTTCCACAGAAGCTGGCCTGTTTGAGGGTCTAGCGATACGAGAGCCCGAGAGCCTGCCACCACCAGTTCGGCTCGCAGGCGATTGCGCCATAGGTAAGGGGTGGCTTGGACGCTCCGGTAGCCTATTCGGGGATGTTCCCATATGCTTGCCCCGGTAGCGGCATCGTACGCGACGATCGAGGAAGAAACGGTATTGTCGCGATTTAGAAAGAGGAGTCCATCGAAGAGGATTGGCGATACTCCAGTCCCGAACGAGCTTTTAGTCGGTGAGAGCGGCTTTTCCCAGATGGAGTTCCCATCGAAGTCCAGGGCTAGAAGTCCGTAGTTGCCAAAATAGAAGTAGACGCGCTTGCCGTCGGCGCACGGGGTGGGTTGGGCGTGATTGGCGGCCCGATGGATGAAGTCGACGTCGCTGGATGCCCGGACGCGGCGTTCCCAAAGTTGATCGCCCGTGTGGCGATCGAAGGCGAGCATGACGAGATCGGTTCCGTCGAAGGCGCTCAGGAAGAGATGATCGCCCCAGATGCACGGGGAGGAATTGCCTGGGAGGAGGGGGACCTTCCAGAGCATATTCCTTTCCGGCCCGAATTCGAGCGGAACGCTTTGGTGGAGAGCCGTCGCATCGCTTCCAGGACCGAGAAACTGTGGCCAATGAGCTTCCGTTTCGCCCGATAGCCTAGCTATCGCAGCGATGGAAAACAGTCCGCCGATAAGGAGTTTTACGTTCACGTTCGGGGTTGAAGCGAGGGATGGATCAAGCGTTAGGCGCTGCGAGATTCGCCAAAGCGAATGCTGGCTCGAATCCAAACGAGCTCTTGGGGGTAGAGCGAGCCTAATAGTGAGTCGCCATCATGGTCCACATCCACCAGACGAAGAAGGCGCCGAACCATATGAGAAGATAGAAGGCAGGCTTCATGTCGGGCAAGGCGAAGTAGGTGAGAATGGCGAGGACGGTCGAGGTGATGACCGAGGCGATGATCGAGCGCCATGTCTTTCGTCTGCGTTCTTCAGGTTCCATTGGCGCAATTGGAGGGCAAATTTTCGTTTGCTCTCTTCCTCATGCGGTTCTCAGATAGGGGCCGTTCCCGATAGCGACAATACGAATTCGTTTCGAGAATTCGGTTAGTAGCCTCGCTACTCGGGATCAATCTAGTTCTTCATGATACACCCCACGGCCAGCGGCAAACGTATTAAATTCATGATGACTTGTCTCTGCGATGCCTTCTATGCGGACGTCGCCAAGGCAAGTTACGAGGTCCTGGAATATCTGGGGTGCGAGATTGAGGCGCCGTCCGGTCAGACCTGTTGCGGCCAGCCCGCTTTGAATGCGGGCGAATGGGACAATGCCCGCAAGGTCATCCGTCACACGTTAAAGGAATTCGAAGGCAGCGACCCTATTGTGATTCCTTCGGGATCCTGCGCGGCAATGGCGCGGCACGGAGCGATCTTGGGGTTCGAAGGCGAGTCGGATCTAGAGGATGCCAAAGCGATGGCGGCGCGTTCCTGGGAGCTCAGCGAATTTATCGTACGTGGACTGGGAATCGATACGTGGCCGGGGCGCTTCGAAGGCAGGGTTGCCTTGCACCGAAGCTGTCACACTCGAAACACGGCGATCTACGAGAGCGCCAGGACCTTGCTTGCGTCAATCGAAGGATTGGAACTCGTCGAAGTGGGAGAACTCGATCAATGCTGTGGGTTCGGAGGGACTTTCTCGGTTAGCTTCCCTAACCTTTCGGAACGAATGGGACAGCTCAAGGTAGAGCATTTGACTGAGCCGAAACCCGATTACGTGGCTTCCTTGGACATGGCCTGCATGATGCACTTTGGAGGCATGATGGATAGTCAAGGAGTCAAGACGCCGCGATTGCACGTGTCGCAGATTCTCAAGCAAGCTTGGGAGAGTCAGCTGTAGCGATGGGGAAACTAGAACAGTCGATAGACCGCTTTGCGGCGGAATTGGATCCGGAAACCCGCTTCACGGTACGCGATGCGTCGAAGGTGAAAACGCAGCAACGCTTCGATACGCTTCGGGCGGACTTCGAGGACCCGAATGCCATGCGAAAACTGGCAGGCCAAGTGAAGCAGCATACCTTGGAAAATCTGCCTCGCTACTTGGAGCAAGCGGAAGCGTCATTCCAACGTAATGGGGCGAACGTGCATTGGGCAGTCGATGGCGATGAAGCGAATGCAATCGTATTGGATATCATGCGACGTCGCAATGCGAAGAAGATCGTCAAGTCGAAGAGCATGGTCACGGAGGAAACGGAACTGCTTCCCTTTTTGGAATCGCATGGCCTAGAGGCGATCGAGACAGACTTAGGCGAGTATATCGTGCAGATCGATGGGGATCACCCCAGTCACATCATATCGCCCATTATTCACAAGAATCGCAAGCAAGTCGCTCGCAGTTTCGAGCGCGAAGGCATTGGAGAATATACGGAAGATCCAGAGGAATTGACACGCATTGCGCGTCGCTTCTTGCGAGGAAAGTACTTGGAAGCGGATGTCGGAATGACCGGAGCTAACTTCGTCTTGGCGGATTCGGGACGAATCGTGATCGTGACCAACGAAGGCAATGCTCGCTTTTCCATGGCGGCGACCAAGACTCATATTGTCATGGTCGGCATCGAGAAGGTAATTCCTCGAGAGCAGGATTTGCCATTGTATTTGAATTTGCTGGGTCGCTCCGCAACGGGCCAGACGATGACGGTCTATACGCAGCTGGTCGGCGGACCGAAAGGGAAAGGACAGGAGGAAGGTCCGGAGGAGATGCACGTCATTTTCTTGGACAATGGTCGCAGTGACACACTGGCGAGCGAATGCCGCGAGATTCTTCGGTGCATTCGTTGCGGGGCCTGCATGAATATATGCCCGGTCTATCGTCAGGCGAGCGGCCATGCGTATCGAGCAATCTACCCTGGACCGATGGGAGCGGTGCTTAGCCCTCTATTGAATCTTAAGAATGGAGGATTTCATCAGCTCGCGGACCTGCCGAAGGCGTCTAGCTTGTGCGGGGCCTGTCAGGAGGTCTGCCCAGTGGACATTCCCATCCCGGATTTGCTGCTGAAATTGCGGGCTCGCGGAAAACAGGAAAGCGCGGAGCGGGGTTCCATCGATTCTCCTGGTTTTGGCATGTGGGCCTTGGCCGCGTCGCAACCTGCGGCCTGGAAGGCAGGCTTGAAGTTCGGACATATGATGAACGTCGTTCCCCATGCCTGGCTGAATGCTCATCCTTCGGCGAAGTCATGGCAGTCGACGCGAACGCTGCCGGAATTCCGAGGCGGCGCATTTAGAAAATGGCTGGATGGGCGCGTGAAAGGGGAGGGACAGTGACGTCGCGCGAACGCATATTCTCGAAAATCGAAGCGGCTACTCGATCGCTTGCGAATCGTACCGAGCTGCCGGACTCGCAAGAAGCGAAAGCGTTTCGATCGCGATACGTTCCGAAAAGCGATTCCGTAGAGGTTCTTGAAGAGCGCTTCGAAGAGGCTTGGACGTCCGTTCGGGGCAGATTGGTTCGTTCCGAATCGGAGTTGATCGTTCTCCTGAAGGAAATGGGCGTCGAGAAAGGCTACGTAGATCCATCGATCGGAACGGAAAAGATGGGGAGTGAATTCGAGTTGGATTCGAACTTCGATCGCCAGATTGTGGATACTTACGATTTCGGTATCTCAAGAGCTACCTGCGGAATTGCGGAAACGGGCACAATCGCTTTGCTGGATCGCGATACGCCCAATCGCTTAGGAGCATTAGCTCCCTGGGTTCACGTGGCGGTTCTCGAAAGGTCCAGATTGCGAACGCGCTTGTACGATGCGTTCGAGGACTTCGGGAAGGACCCTTCGGTCGTTTTAGTGACCGGCCCCAGCAAAACGGCGGATATCGAAGGTATCATGATCGAAGGGGTTCATGGGCCCGGCGAACAAATTTGCTGGTTGGTTTGAGGTGTGTATCCAGTTAACGGATAAAATTCCGGCGCCTCCCCGCGCCGGAACTTGTTTTCTCCTCCGTTCTCGTAACGACTCTGAGAGTCGCTAAAGTTTTTCGTTAGATTGCTTGGCCTCCATAACGCCCATCGTCGCTAATGCGATCACTGTTATAGTAGCGTAAATTCCTAGTGTTATCATGTTTCCCTCCTATGGTTGCGTTTGTATTGACGAAAACGCGCTAGGGCATTGGAAAGTTGCGCGAAATCGGAAAAATCGTAACGATTTTCGCCGACTATGATTTTGGATTGCTTTCCGAGCTTGCGAAGAGATGGCATCGCGAGCCCTTCAAACTAGTCTCGGTGAATATGTCTTTTACAGCGCTGCGCTTTGTGGATCAGGCAGGATGCGTTGATGAAGCTTGAGCGGATCGGGTAAGCGGTCTTTGAATGATTCCATGCAACGATTGCTCCCATTCGTTTTACTGCTTTTGGTACCTCGGCTTTGCGGCCAATTTGCCACCGAGTTCTTCTACGAGAGCGCCGCTGATGGGACTCGTCAACCAACGATGTTCTACGCTCCCGAATCGGAAACGCCGGTACCTATGGTCGTGGCCTTGCATAGTTGGTCGAGCGATTACATGCAGCGGATTCACAGTGAAATCGAGGATTGGTGCGCGACAAACGGGTGGGCCTACTTGCACCCGAATTTCCGGGGGCGCAATCGTACTCCGGAAGCGACGGGTTCCGAGCAGGTTGTAAAGGACATTGCCAGCGCTGTGGAGTGGGCCCAAACGCAGGCTCCGATAGACGCCAAGTCGATTTACCTCGTCGGCACTTCAGGGGGCGGGTACGCGTGTCTATTGATGGCGGGGCGTTATCCGAAGCTCTGGGCGGGCGTGACGGCTTGGGTGCCCATCTACGATCTACGCGCTTGGTATCGCGAAACCAAAAAAGCGGGACTCCGTTATACGGAGGAAATTGTTGCATCCTGTGGTGGGGCTCCTGGCGATAGTAAGGGTGTAGATCGAGAGTATGCAAAGCGCTCGCCCTATACCTATCTGAGAAGGGCAAGAGGAGTTGCGTTGCACATCAATGCGGGGATTCGAGATGGTCACGACGGCAGCGTACCGGTCAGCCATTCCCTTAATGCCTTCAACCGAGTGGCGAAGCGAAAGGATCGTATCAGCGAAGCGGATATCGCTTTCATTACCGAAACCGCGACGCTGCCCATTCACCTCGATCGAGCAGGAAGAGATGCCAGCTATGGCGACCGTCAGCCGCTTTTTAGACGGCAAAGCGGAGAGGCAATGGTCACCTTGTTCGATGGAGACCACGAGCTCGTTCCAGGGGCTGCGATTGCCTGGATAGCGTCTCAATACGAGAATAGGCAGGACCCGCAGTAGGGCGAGGCGAACGCTTTTTTATTGGGTCGTCACAGCGAGACGAATGAATATCGTTTGATCGGCAACGGGCGTTGCCGCTCGAAATAGAAAACGAACGCGGCTCCCTTCGGGTATTTCGGAGACGAGCGTAGACTCGATCGAGTTGTCGAAGAAGGTCGGATCCAGCCCGAATTCCGCATTCATCTCGTAGGATTGGATGCGAGGATCGATGGCCAGAGACAACGAAAGATACGAGTTCCCTTCGAGGCGCAGAGGACAAAGCCCAGGAGGAACGCTCCCAGGCCGCAGGCCGCCTGGAGAACAGTGACTCTTTGCCTTAAAATCGACTCGCCACTGCGGCAGCATCCTGCTGACAATCAAGGTATGCCTTTTACACTCCCGCTAGGAGCGATCGCTCCGGACTTCGACTTGCCCGCGACCGATGGCCGAAACTATCGCCTCGACGATTTCGCCGAATCTCCGTTTCTCGTGGTTTTCTTTACCTGCAACCACTGCCCTTACGTTACAGGATCCGATGAGGTGACTCGGGGCGCGGTCGAGCGTTTCCAGGATCGTGGGGTGGCCTTCGTAGGGATCAACTCGAACAGCGCGAATACTTATCCGGAGGACGACTTTCCTCACATGGTAGCGCGCATGGAAAGCCATCGATTCCCATGGGTCTACTTGAGGGACGAGTCTCAGGATGTGGCTCGCTCCTATGGTGGATTGCGCACGCCTCACTTCTACGTTTTCGATTCGGAGCGCAAACTCATCTATACCGGACGCGGCAACGATTCCCCTCGCGATGCGTCGCGCGTATCGGTCAACGATCTGGAGCGAGTCTTAGAGGAAGCGACCGGTGGAGTGCCGATCAGTCAGCCGATGACCAATCCGATCGGTTGCAACGTCAAGTGGGAGGGCAAAGACGCTCATTGGATGCCTGGGGACGCGTGCGATCTGGTGTAGTGGCTAGAGGATTCGGGACACGAATGCGTCCTGGTTCCGGGTGTCTGAGACGATGGCTGGGCGAGCGACAAGCCTTGAACGAAGCAAACGGTTAAGAAGGCATCCTATCCAGCGTTCGTAGCCTTGTAAAAACGCGCGTTCCCGTAATGCTTTGAGTATCCAATCCGAACCTATGTAAAGCCGGGACCGAATATCGTCGATACGTACAATTGGTTCTCGGCTCGATGCTTCTGCTCTTGGCTTCGTAGCGGGGGGATTGGAATGAGCGCCTCCCATTGTTGCAGACGTTGGAACGGCGAGGGCGATTCGAGCGCTGGCGCTTTTTCGAGTACGATGGTTGCGAGGATCATTTGGATTCAAACAGCCGTTTGAAAAGCAGGGGGCTGACCCGTTACGGGTGGACTATTTCGCGATTGCATCGTCGCCGCCATGGCGCGAGCGTTCGGTCTATGGCTATTGGATCTCGTTGGCTAGGCTTTCTTCTCTTCGGTTTCATGGGACTCGGTTTGCTGCGGGCGGCTGAAGACAAGCGTCCCAATATTCTTTTTTGCATCATGGACGATGCGTCCTACATGCACATGAGCGCGTATGGGTGCGAGTGGATGCGCACGCCGGCATTCGATCGGCTGGCGGACGAGGGGATTCTGTTTCAGAACGCCTATACTCCCAACGCGAAATGCGCCCCCTCGCGCTCGAGCATCTTGACGGGTAGGAATTCCTGGCAACTCGAAGAGGCGGCTAATCACGTCGTCGAATTTCCGACCAAATTCAAGACCTGGCCGGAGGCGTTGCAGGAAAACGGCTACCAAGCGGGCAAAACGGGAAAAGGCTGGGGCCCGGGAACGGCGGTGGACGAAAACGGGAATTCCCGCGAGCTGATTGCCAAGGCATACAGCTCCAAGAAACTGAACCCGCGCCCGACCAAATCGATGTCGAGTATCGACTACGCGGGCAATTTCGAGACGTTCATGGGGCAGATTGACGAGAGCCAGCCGTGGTTTTTTTGGTATGGAGCTCAAGAGCCGCATCGACGCTACGAATACGGGACGGGGCAGACGCTAGGGGGCAAGAGCATAGACGACATCGATGAGGTGCCCGCCTTTTGGCCCGACAACGAAATCATTCGAAACGACATGCTGGATTACGGCTTGGAGATCGAGCATGCCGACAGTCACTTGGGGCGCATGATCAAGTACCTGGAAAGCAATCGTCAATTGGAGAACACCCTTATCGTAATGACTTCGGACAACGGTATGCCCTTCCCTCGGGGCAAGGCTCAGGAGTATGAATATTCGAACCATATGCCTTTGGCGATGATGTGGCCTGCGGGGATTCGAAATCCGGGGCGCGTCGTCGAGGATATGATTAGCTTCATCGATTTCGCGCCTACTTTTCTGGAGATTGCAGGAGTGGATTACGAGGTGTCTGGAATGGAATCTTCGCCAGGCAGAAGTTTGACCGACATTTTCAAATCGAGAAAGAGCGGCCAGGTGAATCCAAAGCGCGACTACGTTTTGATCGGCAAGGAGCGGCATGATTATAGCCGACCCAACAACCAAGGTTTTCCCATCAGAGGGATTGTGGGCAAGGGGTATCTCTATCTTCGAAACTACAAGATCGACTTATGGCCTGCCGGCAACCCGGAGCTGGGTTATCTCGATGTGGACGCATCCCCAACCAAGACGCAGATTCTAGAGCTATTCCGATCGGGGCAGGATTCCAGCTACTGGGATTTGTCTTTTGGAAAGCGGAAGAGCGAAATCGAGTTCTTCAATATCGAGAACGATCCCGAGTGTATGAATAACTTGGTGGACGACGAACGCCTGACCGAAATGCGACGGGCCATGAAAGGGCGTTTGGAAACGGCTTTGAAGGAGCAGGGCGATCCCCGCGCAATGGGAAATGGAGACGTGTTTGACAGCTATGGCTATTCGCAGGAGCATGCGTGGAATTTCTACGAGCGATTCATGAAAGGAGAGTTCGGTCCGGAAATGACTGGTTGGGTCGATCCTGAGGACTACGAAAAGGAGCCGATCGATTAGCAATCGTTCGCGCCGAAAGATTAGCATGGGCAAAAGTTACATTGAAAAACGGGTCATTGCGGCCGGTCGCGAACTGTGCGAGCTTCGCATGGGGCTAAAGGGCAAGCCAATCACTGCGGACGATATTCGTTCGCTATCGGTGAAGACGTTTCCTCCACTCGTGCAGTGGATGTATGGAGTCTTGGGGGCAGTTATATTTGTATTCGGAATGTGGGTGCAGCTGTCTATCGGAAATATGGCGGTTTCGATGGGCCTCGTTCTGATTGGCTTTCTCAATGTGGTGTTCGGGGTCCATGGTCGTCCGCGGAAAGTAGCTAAAATCGCGGGACTGGATCTGATGGAGCTGACAAACGAAATATTGAATTCATTCGTGGAATCGCAGGATGCCGAACGCGAGAAATCGAGCTAGGTTTTCCATTGCAACGCGCCGTTCGTACGCTAGAAATCCAGTGGAGTGATTGTTGGACACGTTTATGAAAATAGTTGCCATTGAAGTAGCGGAAGCGATCGAGAAGGAAATCGCCACCTTTCTCCAAGAATGGGGCGGTGGCTATGCGATGCGCTTTACTCGTTTCATCGATTTAGGCGGCAAGCAGACGGAACTTTATATGTATCCACCGGAGGCGGGGGCAAGCCATTGGGCGACGATCAACGTCAAATCCGTATTTCGGAGCGATCAAGGAGATTGCATGGTTTACAGCGTGTCCATCCCCTCTGCGGGAAAGCGCATGGAAGATGTTCTGGTTTCGCCGGAGGTGTGGAAATTGCCGGCGCTGTCAGACAAGGTGCTTAAATTCATGAAAGCGGACCTGTTAGTCAAAACAGGCGAAGGGGGAGGGATGGCTTTGGGAGGCGTTCCTGCTGCGTTGGAATCCCAGGAAGCAGGGCCAACCGCTTCCAGTGAAAGCGAAGAGGACGAGGATCTGGAGGATTTGGATACGGCGGGAATCCTGGCGTCGGACGATTCGGATTCCTCGGACGACTTCGATCCAATGGATATTATTGCGGCAGCAAATTCGGAAGCGGGCGAGGATTCGACGGAAGATGAAGACTCCGGCGGGTTCAATCCGGAAGATGTAATCAAAGACTGATATCGACCGCATCCCGAACGGCCCCTTCCGTTAGCGAGAAGGCTAAAACGCTCAAATCGCGTCGAATTTCTGGTCGTTTTCGATTACGCTGCGACTGAAGCGAGGGCCTTGTCGAGACTCTCGGCGGCGTAGTTCTTGGCTGCTTCGAAGTGATCGAAGCCAAGCCCCAGCTGTTGCAAGTGTTCGTCGATGGATTGCCAATACTGGGTTTCGCCGGGAAGATCTTTTTCCAAGGACTCCGCAACGGCGCAGGAAAGGTTGAGCATGATGGCGGACCGTGAAATCTCGTCGCTCGTATTGGGCCGGTACTGCTGCTGGATCGCGACGACTGTATCTTCATTGAAGTTCCAGGTCGATAGGAGAAAACCAGCGACCTGGGCGTTGTTGGTGCCGAAGCGAGCTTCTTCCCATTCCACGAGTGTGGTGGCTCCATCGGCGGGAAAGCAGATCGAGTCTCCTCTTTGGGTTATGCAGGTATTGATGACCAGCTTGCCGAAGGATCGTAGCAGTCCCAGCGTATAGGCTTCCTGGTCGTCCAGTCCGAGCTTCTGAGCGAAGGTCTCCATTGCCAAGCCGCAGCAAAGCGCGTTTTCCCAAAGGCGGGCTCCATCCACGCGATAGGTGGTGTTTCTCGAAGAGAATACCTCGGAAACCGCAACCATTCCTACCATTTTGAAGACTTCTCGAAAGCCGATTCGGTTAATCGCATCATCCAAGTTATCGATCGCCAGGCCTGTCCCGAATGCTGCGCTGTTGCTGCGCCGCAGCACTTGGGCAGTCAGGGACGAATCGGTATTGACGAGCTCGGTAATGTCAAACAGCCCGGTCGTGGGATCTCTGAGCAATTTGCCGAGCTTGCCGAAGACTTGAGGAGAAGGCGGTAGGGAGTCTGCCGCTTTCTTGAGCTCTGAGGGAGAAATGGGTGTCATGGACTGGGGATAATTCTAGTAGGTTGGATTTACCAAGTTTATCGGATAAACAGTGGTTGAACCCCACTACGTATTATTACTTTTAAAGGCCTTTGATAAATGCCTTGTTGAGTAGGGCCCCAATCGCGTCAATTAAGGACGCTGCCGAGGGAAGCGTCCCCGAAAAGGAGCAGGGTTTCATGCGAGAATTGAGAGAGAATGGACTGTTTTGCCTGCTGTCAGGTCTCAGCGCCGGCAGCTTGCTGGTCGTTGGGGCAATTTCGCTGACGCTGTCGATCTACACCCAAGCCGCTGCTGGGATCTTGATTTCGCTTGCGATATGCGGACACGGGTGGATGGAGCGCTTGCTCCGCCGCCGAGCGTTGAGAGGCGAAGAATTGGGCCTTAGGCTCTTGGCCTTGAATCAGCTGGGACTCGCGGCGAGCGTAAGCCTCTATCTCGGCTACCAAGCCCTCAATCTCGATATCGACGCCTTGTATGCCCTGGCCTTGAATCCGCCTGTCGCAAATGCTCTGGCCCTTTATCCCGACGAATTGAGGTTGCGGATCATGGATGCCCTGCCGTTTTTGGCGGGCCTGTTCTACGTCATTGCCGCTGCCGCGACTTGGATCGCCTGTCTGGCGACGTCAATCTACTACTGGCGGTGCCGCAGACGCTCTGAGTAGTCCGATCGCTTGGGGGATTACTCGTACTCCCACTTGCTGATCCAGGGATCGTTGGTGGCCCCCTGAAAGTCCTTAAGCTTGCGTTTCATCGCCTCCAGAATGGGGGCATAATCGGGATTGCTGGCTAGATTGACGTTTTCGTAGCGGTTTTCCGTTACGTCGTAGAGCTCGAATGCGGGCCGATTGACGTACGAATCCACGTTCTGGTAGCCGTAGAGGGCGTCGCCTCCCTGGGCGAGTTGGGCCTGCCAGGTGGACGATGCCCAAAGGTCCGAGGCAAAGGGATAAGGCAGTCCAGAGGCAATATTCCAAATGAGCTTGTACTGGCCGTCCCAAACGGCCCTCATCGGATAGTACATCGTGATTTCGTGAAAGGTGTGCGAGGCGAACAGGGTTTCGCGATGGGTGGCATTGGGATCCCCCAGAATGGGGATCCAAGACTTGCCGTGATAGGACTCGAAAGGGCGGTGCCCTCGGTTGTCGCGCCGAGCGTGATTTTGATCGGCCCAATAGTCGTCGGCTTCCTGGAAGTCCTGAGGGCGATTCGCTTTGCGATCGAGCGCTTGGACGAAGTCGATCAGAGAAGGGGCGATGTCGATATGGCTGATCATCGCATGGGATTCGACTCCGCGGCGTTTTTGATAGGGATCTCGGACGATGAAAGGGACGTGCAATCCCGCTTCGAATACGGTCGTTTTGGCGCCGGCGAAGGCCATGCCGTGATCGGCCGTGAACACGATGAGCGTTTTATCGTAAAGATCGCGCTCCTTGAGAATCGAAATCAGCTTTGCGACGCCTTGGTCGATGCGGGCGCAGCTTTGGTAGTAGTGGGCGAGCTCGCTGCGGGACTCTAGGGTATCGGGGAGATAGGGAGGGACGGGGACTTCGGCGGGATCGTAGATCCTCTCGTCGATTCCCTCGTAGGCCCCTTCGTTGGGCAGATTTCCGAATAGGTTGGGCTTGAGGGCGCCTGAAAAATTCTTGTCGAGTCCGCCACCGCGATGGGGGTCGCTCGTCGCGAAATAGAGGAAGAAGGGGCGTGGATCGTCGCTGGCGATGAAGGATTCGGCGACTTTGGCCATCTGCGCGGCATTGCGGGCATTCCCTTTCAGATAGGCGTCGAAGCGATAGACCTCTTCGGGGGCGACATGGTACTTGCCGATTTGGCCCGTTCGGTAGCCAGCCCGGGATAGGGCTCGAGGCAAGGACAGGCTGACTACATTGTGGAAGCTCGAGAACTTGTGATAGGCGTGCTGGTGCCCGAACTGTCCATTGAAGTGATTGTGCAAGCCGGATAGGATTACGGATCGGCTCGCCGAGCAGCTTGCGGTTGTGGCATAGGCCCGATGGAAGAGAGTCCCATCCGCTGCTAGCGAGTCGACGGCGGGCGAATAAGCGACGGGATCGCCGTAGCAACCCAGTGTCGGACTTTGGTCATCGGTTACGATGAAAATGATGTTCCGCTCGGCGGAATAGAGTGAAGCTCCCAGCAGCAGGAGCAGCGAAGCGATCGAGGGGAGGCGCATAGTATCGAGATTGAACAACCCATCGAATCGCTTGGAACGATGAGCGTCAAATGAAAGCTTGGAAGGCGTGAGCTGAAAGCCGTCGCCCACTGGATAATCGGGGGAGATCGACCACTCGTGCATTACTGTAATGTAAACAAAGGTTTTTACTTCTCCATCGGGCTCGTATTAAAGTCTGGGCAAACGGAAATTCTACCCTCAACTGAAAGCAATCACCCATGGCAAAAGTAGCGATAATCGGCGCTGGCAGTCTCGTTTTCTGCAAGACTTTGATGAATGACTTCCTCGGCACCCCGGCTTTGGCGGGCAGCGAGTACTCCCTGATGGCATTGACCGACACGCGTCTCGATAAGATGCATTCGTTCGTGCAGCGTATGATCGATGACAATGGAATCGATGCGACGGTGACCAAAACTACCGATCGCCGAGAAGCCCTGCGCGATGCCGACTACGTCGTCGTGATGATCCAGACGGGGGGCGTTGACGCCTTCCAGATCGACTACGAGATTCCCATGAAGTACGGCGTCGATCAGTGCATTGGAGATACGCTTGGTCCAGGGGGCGTTTTCCGCGCGGCTCGCCACATTTGGGCGTTAATGGAAATCGCCGAGGACATGCGCGAGTTGTGTCCCAACGCGCTGCTCCTCAACTACGCGAACCCTATGGCGATGTGTTGCTGGGCCCTCGGGACAGTGGAGGGACTGAATTTCGTAGGGCTGTGCCATGGCGTGCAGACGACGATGGATCTGATCGCTTCCTACACGGGGCACGAGAAAGACGAAATCGATTTTACGGCGGCTGGAATCAACCATATGGGATGGTTCTTGAAGCTCGAAAAGGATGGCGAGGATTTGTATCCGCTCCTCAAGGATCGATTCGAACAGCCGGAATACTACGTTAACGAAAAAGTCCGGGGCGAGGTCTTCCGACACTTCGGCTATTTCATGACGGAAAGCACCGGCCACCTGTCCGAGTACCTTCCCTATTTCCGCAAGAGCCAAGAAGCCCTGGATCGCTATTGCGACGAGCCATCGTTTGGCGGAGAAACGGGCGCGTACTACGCTTACTGCCGAGACTTGGCCGAAAAATTCGCTCATACGGATCCGCTATCGATTGAGACCACTGCGTTGCAACCGCGAAGCGCGGAGTACGCCTCGCATATTCTCGAGGCGAAGGAAACGGGCGTGCCTTTTCGATTGAATGGGAACGTACGGAACGATGGATACATAACCAACTTGCCGAATGGCTGTTGCGTGGAAGTGCCGATTTTCGTGGACCGAATGGGGCTTCATCCAACCGTGGTTGGCGATCTTCCTCCTCAATGCGCGGCCTTGAATATGACCAACGTCAATGTCCAAGGACTGGCTGCTCAAGCGAGTCTCGAAGGGAATGCGGAAATGCTCATGCAGGCGATCGCCCTCGATCCCTTGACGTCCGCGAAGCTCACCTTGAAGGAAATTCGTGACATGACCAGCGAGATGCTGGAAGCTCAGCGTAAGTGGCTACCGCAGTTTGGCGAGGAATCGGTCAAATCGATGCCGTCTATCGACATTCCTGATGACATTACGCCGGTGGACGTGCCGCTCGATCCCGCGCTGGCGATCGCCAATCGCTTCGGCAAGCTAGCGGAAGCGTAGCGCAGCGGATCCGCGCTATCGGGGCTGAGCGAAAGCGCGGTCTGCGTTCGAACGGTTGGCCTCGGCGGGATCTTAAGCATCGTCGGGGAGAAAGCGCTCATAGACGTTCTCCCATTTCGCTTTTTGAAATATGCGCAACTGGAGGAGCCCTTTGCGGGTATTCGAAGCGTATGGATTACGCAATCGACCGAGAAGACAGAATGTGGGCTACTTTCTGCCATTTGGCAGGACTGCTGAGTTTGACAGGCATACCGTTTGCAGGATTGATCGGGCCTCTGGTTATCTGGCTGCTCAAAAAGGATCATAGCGCCTTTATCGACGATCAAGGCCGGGAAGCGGTCAATTTCCAGATTAGTATGGGCCTATACATGCTAGTCGCTGGATTCCTCGTTATTCTAATCGTTGGGATTCCTCTTCTAATGGGGCTCGTTTTGGCCGAGATCATTCTCATCCTGATCGCTTGCGCGCGTTCCAATGAAGGCGGATCCTATCGTTATCCTCTGACGCTTCGGTTTTTGTAGCGTCCCTTAAGCCGTTGACATCGAGCGGTTGAGCGACATGCGGCTTGCAATCGCCAGGGTTCGCTTTCATTGGATCGTCCTATGAGCTATGAGCCTTCGGACGAAATTCTCGAAAAGTACGCGGATGTAATGATCAACTTCGCTCTCAATAGCGGCGAAGGAGTAAAGGCTGGCGAAGTCGTGCAGTTGCGCGTGTCGGAAGTAGCCAAGCCATTGCTGGTAGCCTTGCGACGAGCGGTCTTGAAAGCCGGCGCTCACCCCTTGGTCTTCTATACGCCTGACGACTTCGCTCGCGAGCATTACGAATTGGCGAGCGACGAGCAGCTTAGCTATTTCCCGGAAAAGTACCTTAAGGGCTTGGTCGACGAAATCGATCACACCGTGGCAGTGCTCTCGGAGACGAACAAGAAGGAGCTCGATGGGATCGAGAGCGGAAAGATCATGGCGGCCCAGAAGGCGCTGAAGCCTTACATGGACTGGCGTCGGGAAAAAGAAGGGCGAGGCGAATACACCTGGACGCTTTGCCTGTACGGCACGCAACCGATGGCCGACGAAGTTGGCTTGAGCTTGGAGGATTATTGGAAGGAGATCGTCAAGGCGTGCTATTTGGACGAGGCGGAACCGGCGGCGAAGTGGAAGGCGCTTTACGACGAACTGTACGCGATAAGAGACAAGCTGGATGCGCTCCCGATCGAAAAGCTCCATGTCGAAGCGGCGGATACGGATCTATGGGTGCGGATTGGCGAAAATCGGAAATGGCTCGGCGGATCCGGTAGAAATATTCCGAGCTTCGAGCTTTTCATTTCTCCCGATTGGCGAGGGACCGAAGGCCGTATCCAATTTACGGAGCCACTCTACCGATATGGGAACTTGATTAAGGATGCATACTTGGAGTTCGAGAAGGGGCGCGTAACCAAAGCGACCGCCTCGGAGGGCGAAGCAATCCTTAGGGAAATGATTGCGGTTGAAAACGCGGATAAGGTGGGCGAGTTCTCGCTGACCGATCGCCGCTTCTCTCGCATCACCCAGTTTATGGGCGAAACGCTTTACGACGAGAACGTGGGCGGCGACAATGGCAATACGCACATCGCAGTAGGAGCGGCCTATCGAGATTCCTATACCGGGGATCAGACCAAAGTGCCCGAGACGGAGTGGGAAGCGATGGGGTACAACAATTCCGTTGTACATACGGACATTGTGGCCACATCGAATCGCGTCGTGACTGCGTATCTGAAGGATGGCTCGAGCCGAGTGATATACGAAAACGGGGAATTTCAAGTCTAGCCAATGGTAGGAGGGAGGATCGGCTGGATCCTCCGTATTCCATGGCGCTGGGGAGGACAGAGACGGTCCTCCCTCCCCAGGTTGTTTGTGGAGATCAGCCCTTTCCGCTTGACGAGTTTTGGTTCGAAGCGCTTGTTAGTCGCCAAATCCGGAGCGATCCGGACCGATTAAGAGATCTAATTTCCAAAATGAACGCGATTGACAACAAGGCAGCTTTTTCCGGGACAGCCCTCGTGGTGGTCGTGGCAGTGGTGCTCGTGGTCGTACCGATCGCGTCGTTGCGGAAATAGCGAATACGTAAAATACGGAATTCGAAAAACCCCGCCGACGCGAATCGGCGGGGTTTTTCGTGTATGGATCCCGTTGCTTCGAGTCGGCGCCAACCGAAAGGAAAACGACAAATGAAACACACAGGCGCTGAAATTATAATCGAACTGCTGAACCGGCAGGGAATCCGGCAAATCGCGGGAATTCCTGGCGGAGCGAATTTACCCATGTACGACGCTCTCGCTCGTTCGGGGCGCATACGGCACGTCCTCGCGCGTCACGAACAAGGCGCGGGCTTCATCGCTCAAGGGCAAGCCCGCGTAACGGGCGAGCCCGCGGTGTTCTTCGCCACTTCGGGACCCGGCGCCACCAATGCCATCTCCGCGGTAGCGGATGCGAAATTGGACTCGATTCCCATTATTTGCATTACCGGTCAAGTGCCGCAGCATTTGATTGGGACGGACGCCTTCCAGGAAATCGATACTTACGGTCTGAGCGTTCCCATCACCAAGCACAATTACTTCGCTCGATCCGCGAGAGAACTGCTGGAGATTATTCCGGATGCCTTTCGCGTTGCGATGTCGGGTCGCCCGGGGCCGGTTTGGATCGATGTTCCAAAAGACGTTCAGGTGGATTTGATCGAGTTCGATGCCTGGCCGAGTCCAGGGCAGCCGGATCCGAATCCTCGCTTTGACGTAGGGTGTATTCGAGAGGCTGCGACAATGATCAATGAAGCCACGCGGCCGATTGTCTATGTCGGGGGTGGGGCGATCCATTCGGAGGCGTCCGCTGCCGTCCGCTCGTTGGTCGAGCGATTGAACGCGCCGACGGTTATGACTTTGATGGGACTGGGCGCCTTGCCGGTTCGTCACGATTTATCGTTGGGCATGTTGGGCATGCATGCGGCGCCGTATGCGAACAAAGCCTTGGCCGAGTGCGATACTTTAATCGCCTTGGGGGCCCGTTTCGACGATCGAGCGACGGGCAAGGTCGCTCGATTCTGTCCGGGCGCCAAGATCGTTCACATCGACATCGATGCGAGCGAATTGGACAAAATAAAGAACGCCCATGTTGGCATTGTCGGTGATTTGGGCGAAGTATTGGAGGCCTTGGCTCCCCATTTGGAGGCTCGTTCGAGAAGCGTTTGGAACGAGCGCGTCGATACGCTTAAGCGAGAGCATCGGAATGGCTGTCGTCGTCTCGACGATCCATTGTCTCCCTACGGGGTGATAGAGCAGGTTGCCCGAATGCTGGAAGGCGAGACCTACATCACCACTGACGTTGGCCAACACCAGATGCGAGTCGCCCAAAGCTTCCCATTCGAGCGACCGCGCCAGTGGCTTACGTCCGGTGGCTTGGGTACGATGGGCTTCGGTTTGCCGGCGGCGATAGGAGCGGCCTTGGAAAAGCCACAGGCCACGGTCGTTTGCTTTTCAGGCGATGGCAGCTTGATGATGAATATCCAAGAACTCATTACGGCGGTAGAGGAGAATGCCAATGTTAAGATCGTACTGTGCAACAATAACTCCCTGGGCCTGGTTCACCAGCAGCAGGACTTGTTTTACGGAAAGCGCATATTCGCGTCGAACTACAGTCGACCTGTCGATTTCAAGACGATTGCCGAAGGGTTTCAAATGGACGCCTACGATTTGGGCGATTGTTCGGATCCCGTATTGGCCCTAGCGGAAGCGTTGGCGAAATCAGGCCCTGCGCTGATCAACGCTCCGATCGACGTTCAGCAAAAAGTATTTCCCATGGTTCCGCCTGGTGGGGCTAATTGCGAGATGATCCTGAACAGCGATGAATAGCGAGTAGCGAAATATGAACGAACGTAAAAACGACACGGTATTGGAATTGATGCTCAAGAATCACTCGGGGGCGATGATGCATGTGTGCAGTCTGTTTGCCCGGCGAGTATTCAATGTGGATGGAATTCTCTGCGTTCCCGCTGGGGATGGTTCAAGGAGCCGATTGTGGCTGCGCGTTAGAAACGATGCCCGACTCCACCAAATGATGAAACAATTGGAAAAGCTGGAGGATGTCTTGTCGGTCCGGAGAGCGGGCCCGAGCTCAAAAGCGTTTACGAATGTAGAGGAGCGCTTTATCGAATGAAAACGAACCGGAAGAGGCGTCTCGTCCAGGCCAATGGGGCTCGCGAAATACGGGGTTGAGCAGGCGCGCTCTAACGGGCGTTCAACTCGACCATCGTTTCAATGAAGCGCTTGTGCGTGGCGACTCTCCTTTCCAAGTCGAATTCGCTAGGGGTTTCGAAAGTGTAGGAATCCGTTTCGCGTTTCAGAAAAAGGTAGATGGCTTCGGGCCATCCGCCCAACTCTTGATCGACGATGTCCTCGGTCCGATTCAAGAGTCCTCGATTCATGGGAACTCCATCGACTTCGGATGACGATTCTCGTGGGATCAAGGATTCGCAGGCATCGAGCAACCGGTGGCCAATCGACCGCGCTTTCGCGATTTCATAAAGGTAGACTCCATTGGCGTCGTAGTCTTCGTGCAAATTGAGGGCGACGTCGAATCCTCTGTTTCCCAAAAATCGTTGCCACGCCTCGATGACCGGGACCTCGTCGTTTTGAAAATTTCGATTCAAATCCAGTCCATGAGAATCGAGACGGGCATTTCGGGAGAACCCGTGTGGGTTCAAGCAGGGAAGGATGACCAGAGGGCGCCGATTGACGATATCGGTAGGCGTTAGCGTTTCCGCCCATTGAAGGAGCCCCCAGGCCGCCGCGCATTCGTCGCCATGGACGCCCGCCGAAAGATAGATGCCCGTGGTGTCGGTCGCTCGCGCCGCCTCATTTTCGATGGCGAGTATGGGGTCTTCGCCATCTCTGCATAGTTCGGCCACCTTCCAATTCAGTCGATTGGCAAGAGAGCGCCATCGAGACAGCAGGCGCTCGCAGTTGTGAGGGTGAGAGAGCATTGGGGGGCGATACTGCTGCGATTCTTCTCAGCGAGCGAATACAAAAAAGCCCGACGCGAAGGTCGGGCTCAGCGAAAAGCGATTCAGTGGCCTAGTCGATGACAGAGGCCTTGATGATCTTCTGTTCTTCGACGGGCTTGTCCATGCCGTCGGTGGCCACTCCCTCGATGGCTTGCACAATGTCGTAGCCTTCGACGACTTCGCCGAAAATAGTGTGGCGCATATTCAGCCAGGGCGTTTTGGCGGTAGTGATGAAGAATTGGCTGCCGTTGGTGCCAGGACCGGCGTTGGCCATGGCGAGCACGCCCGTCTTATCGAAACGCAGGTCGGTCGTGCATTCGTCTTCGAAGGGCTTGCCCCAGATCGACTCGCCGCCGCGGCCTGTGCCGGTGGGGTCGCCGCACTGGACCATGAATTCCGGGATTATACGGTGGAAGACGATGCCGTCGTAGTAGCCGTTTTCCACGTGAGTGGCGAAGTTTTCGCAAGCTTTCGGAGCGATCTCCGGATAGAGCTTGAATTCGATCGTTCCTTGGTTCGTTTCGAACTTGATGCGGGTTTTGCTCATAAGGGGTGGTTCTGGAGTCGCTAAATGGGTCTGGCAAGGAAATTTGGGAAGGCAGGTCTCTTGGGCTAGGCTCGTTGAATTTGAGGTTGTCAACGTGGAGAAAGCTTTCTTCACTGCGCGGCTTATGGGCAAAGACTGGCTAGAAGGGGTGAAGGACGCGTACGATGTCGTGGTGATCGGCAGCGGACTGGGTGGGCTTACCAGCGCCAATGTCCTCGCGAAATGCGGTCACTCGGTATTGCTATTGGAGCACCACTATCAGTATGGCGGCTTGGCCACTTGGTTCAAGCGACCGGGTCGGCACATCTTCGATATTTCGCTTCACGGGTTTCCTTACGGAATGGTGAAGTCATGCCGCAAGTATTGGACTCGAGAAATCGCGGATTCGATCCATCAGTTGAAGGATGTGCGCTTCGTAAATCCGCAATTCGATGTTTGGACGACCTTCGACCGGGAAGATTTTACGAACATTCTCGTAGAGGAATTCGGGGCGCCGCGCGAGCGGGTGGAAGCGTTCTACTCGCATTTGCGCCAAATGAATTTCTACGATGACGACCAACGCACGACCGGCGAACTTTTCGAGGAGTTTTTCCCGGGTCGCGCCGATATCCATCGCCTTTTGCTGGAGCCGATCGCCTACGCGAACGGATCGACCTCCGAAGATCCTGCAATCACCTTTGGAATCGTCTTTTCCAACTTCATGAGCAAGGGCGTATTCACCTTCCAAGGAGGGACGGATGTCCTCGTTGGGAAAATGATCGAGGAAATGGAGCGCAATGGCGTCGAATTGCGACGCAACGTATTGGTCGAACAGGTCCTGACCGAGGGATCGGATCAGGACGCCCAGGCAATTTCCGGAGTCGTGGTGGCGGGTCGCACGCGAGACAGCGAACCCGATAATCGACGGACGATCCGCTGCAAGGCTGTGGTTTCCAACGCGAATATCCTCAGCACGGTTAAACAGCTTGTGGGCGAGGAGCGATTCAGCCGGGCCTATCTCGATGAGCTCAATGCCGTGCGGGTCAATTCGAGTTCCTGCCAGGTTTACATGGGCATTAGAGACGGGGAGAGCATCCCCAATATTGGCGACTTGGTCTTTACCTCCGATGCGGATCGTTTCTCCAGCGATGAATTGGTTGATTTTAAAACGACCAGTCGTACGTTTTCAGTTTATTATCCAGAGACCCGCCCGGGTTCGGGGCGCTATACGATTGTCGCGTCGTTGAATGGCAAGTACGGTGATTGGATGAGCTTGAGCGACGAGGAATACGAAGCTCACAAGGACCGGTTGATCGAAGAATCGCTGGTCGCTTTGGAAAAGTACATCCCTGACGCGCGATCGAAGATAGACCATCTGGAAGCGGCGACCCCGCGTACGATTCACCATTACACCCGTCACCCCGGGGGGACGTCGTTCGGCACGAAGTTCGAAGGATTGAAGTGCTCGATGGAGCTGCCCGAACAGATAGCCGGTCTTTACCATGCCGGTTCGGTAGGTATTATCATGTCTGGTTGGTTGGGCACCATGAATTACGGCGTCATTACTGCTAACAAAGTCGACAAGCAGTTGACGGCGCTTAAGCGAGCGCCTTCCGAGGGTAATGAACACGTAGCGTAGAAGCGGATACAGAATGGCGACAGACGAAATATTGCAAGCGATCCCTCATCGACCTCCTTTCCTTTTTGTGGACGAAGTGGTCGAACAAAGCGAAGATTCGCTGACCGCAAAGCGTCACGTAAGCCCAGACGAAGCCTTCTTCGAAGGGCACTATCCGGGTAATCCCATAATGCCGGGCGTGCTGATTTCGGAGGCCGTCTTCCAGACGGGAGCGATTTTCCTGAACCGCCTGCTGGCGGAAGAATTGGAAGCCGATCCGGAGATGGTTCCGGTGTTGACGAAGATAGCGGATGCTCGCTTCAAGAGCATTGTCCGGCCGGGAGACGACTTGTACATAACCGTCAAGCTCAAGGAGAAAATGGGTCGGTTCATTTTCATGAATGGGGCGGTCAAGAACGGTCAAGGCAAACGGGTGATGACGGTCGCGTTTAGCGTGGCTCTGGCCAAGGCGCCGCAAGAATAGGCCATGGATTTCCTCGGATTGAAAGGAAAGACGATCCTGGTCATGGGAGTGGCTAATCGGAAGAGCGTCGCCTGGTTTTCGGCCAAGACCCTGGAAGAGGCGGGCGCGAATGTCGTTTATTCGGTCAGATCCGAGGCGCGAAAGGAAACCACGGCGAAACTGCTGGCGGGCCGATCGGTGTACGTGTGCGATGTGGAGCGAGCCGAAGAGATCGAAGCCCTCGCGGAAGCCGTTCATCGCGATCATGGACTGCTGGACGGCATTGTGCACTCGATTGCGTTCGCGAACTACGCGGAAGGGTTCAAGCCGTTTCACGAGACGAAGCGGGAGGATTATCTGCAGGCGACGGCAATATCGAGCTTCTCGCTGGTCGAGGTTGCCAATGCGTTCAAGCCGTATTTGCGCGCAGATGCGTCGGTAGTGGCAATCAGCATTTCATCGCTAACGATTACAGCGGAAAACTATGGATACATGTCGCCTATCAAGGCAGCGTTGGATTCTTCGGTCCGCTACTTGGCAAAGTCGTTCAGCAGGGACAGTCGGGTGCGGTTCAACACGGTCAATCCGGGGACGCTGAAGACCAGCGCTTCGGCGGGTATCCCGGGATATCTGGAAAGCTATTTGTTCAGCGAAAAGCTGACTTTCCGGAAGCAGGCCTTGTCGACTCAAGAAGTCGCCAACGCGGTGGCGTTTCTCGTGAGCGAACGGTCCAGCGGGATGAATGGGTCCAGCCTAGTTCTGGATGCGGGCATGGGAATCAACTACTTCGATGCCGAGGTGATTGGTCTGGCAATGCGACCAGAAGATAAAAGCAGGGGTAGGGACGAAGATTGAAAAGACGCAGTATGACCAAATTCTTCGATCCTAACTTTTCGATTTTCGTTTAGTCCCGTGCGTATTCAATCTGCAGTTATCGATTCGCTCGCCTATGTCGCTCCGCCAACGGTTTGGACGAGCGCCGATATCGAAGAACGGCTCAAGCCGCTATACGATCGGCTGCGATTGCCTGAAGGCAGGCTCGAGTTGATGACAGGCATTCAGGAGCGTCGTTTCTGGGACCACGATATTCGCCCCTCGGAGGCCAGCGCGGAAGCGGGTCGGAGGGCGATTGAACGGAGCGGTATCGATCCGAAGGAAATCGAAGTTTGCATCCACAGCTCGGTGAGTCGCGATATGCTGGAACCATCGACTGCTTCCTTCGCTCATCGATTGATGGGCTTACGCCCGGAGGTCCAAGTATTCGATGTATCGAATGCCTGTCTCGGTTTTTTGAACTCCATCGTTCTGCTTTCGGCAATGATCGATTGCGGGCAAATCAAAAGCGGCATCGTCGTTTCGGGCGAGAATGGAAGACCGCTACTGGAGCGAACGATTCAGTTGTTGCTCGAGCGCGATCTGAATCGAAAAACGATCAAGCCCTATTTCGCTAATTTGACGATCGGCGCGGGCGCGGTTGCTGCAGTGGTTTGCCATGAATCGCTCTCCCCGAATGGGCATCGACTGCTGGGCGGGGCGTGTTTGGCGGATACTTCGAATAACGATCTTTGCCAAGGGGATGCCAGCGGCTCGGGAGCTGGATTCGAAATGCAGACGGACTCCGAGGAGATGCTCCATGCCGGCGTCGAATTAGCCAAGCGGACGTGGTCTGCATTCAAGGCGGAGATCGATTGGACGGAGGATACTGCCGATCGCATCGTTTGCCACCAGGTAGGGAGCGCTCACCAGAAGCTGCTATTCGAGACGTTAGGCTTAGACGACGGCAAGGATTACTCGTCCTTTCAGACCTACGGCAATACCGGCTCTGCCGCGTTGCCTTTGACATTGGCGAAAGCGGTAGAGGACGGTTTCGTGAAAAAGGGAGACAAGGTTGCGATGCTGGGAATTGGCAGTGGCTTGAATTGCTTGATGCTCGGCGCGGAGTGGTAGACTAAATGGCGAAAAGCGTTGATTCCTTGCCCCGCGATATAGCTGAGCTCTATCCGTTCGAGTCGAAGCGGAAGCGTCTCTCCTGCGGATTCGAGATGAGCTATCTCGATGAGGGAGAAGGGCATCCCGTGGTGATGGTTCATGGAAATCCCACCTGGTCGTTCTTTTACAGAGAGGTGGTGAAGGCCCTGAGTAGCGAGTTCCGTTGCATCGTACCCGATCATATTGGTTGTGGCTTGTCGGAGAAGCCTAGGAAAGGCTACGCCTATACGCTTGCCCAACGGATCGAGGATCTTGGCGAATTGATCGATGGCCTTGGCCTAGAACGCTTCGACCTCATCGTGCACGATTGGGGAGGGACCATCGGTATTGGAATGGCATTGAAGCGGCTCGCCAAGTTAAGGCGTTTAGCGATCCTGAATACGGCAGCGTTCGTCGATTCTCGGATTCCCAAGAGAATTTCCCTCTGCCGGTTTCCAGCGCTAGGGAAGCTTATCGTGCAGGGGTTCAACGGATTTGCCGGTCCAGCGGCGACCATGGCAGTGGCCAAAAAGCCCTTGTCGAGTGCGGCAAAGCGAGGCTTCCTCTGGCCCTATCGGTCATGGAGCGACCGAAAAGCCGTGTATCAGTTCGTCAAAGACATACCGATGCATGTCACGCACCCGAGTTTTCCACAGCTTTTAGAGGTAGAGAATGGCTTGCTTAAGTTGCGCGACATTCCGGTTGCCCTCTTCTGGGGCGGCAAGGATTTTTGCTTCAATGATCATTTCATGAATCGCTGGAAACGCTTCATTCCTCAGGCGACTCTGATTCGCTACCCCGATGCTGGGCACTATTTGCTCGAAGACGAAGGCGAGAAGATTTGCGAGGCGATCGAGCAATTCGTCTCCTACGACGAAGACGGAATACCGGATACGCCGCTCGCTTAGGATTCGGGGAAGCGACTGCGCCGGGCAATCCGACTTAGATCGTATTTACCGCGGGTCGTCCATCGCGATAGCAGAGCTCGGAAAGGCTTTTGAGATATTCGGTCGTGCCTCCGTAGAGTTCGCGCAATTGCTTGGGGCTATAGCGCCACTGCCAGTTCCCGGTCGCTTGTCCAGGCGTGTTGAAGCGCGCTTCGCTACCGAGGTTCATGAGATCTTGAAGGGGAACAACGGCCAGCTTCGCCACTGACTTGTAGGAAGCTCGAATGAGATCCCAGCCGATATTCTCCCCGTTGACGTCTAAGTAGCGACGGACGTGATCTTGCGTTTGGGAATCAATCGAACGATACCATCCCAGACTTGTATCATTGTCGTGGGTACCCGGGTACAGAACGCAGTTCGATTGCGCGTTGTGCGGGAGATAGAAGTTGTCGGAGTCGCCGCCGAAGGCGAATTGGAGTATGGCCATGCCCGGCAGTCCTGAATCGCGTCTCAGTTCTCGAACTCTGTCGGTGAGGTCGCCGAGGTCTTCTGCGATAAGTCGGCAATGAGGGAGCTCGGCCTTGACTACGTCGAAGAACTCGATCCCGGGTCCGTCGGTCCATTCCCCCTTGCGAGCGGTTTTGGCCCCGAACGGGATTTTCCAGTAGGCATCGAATCCACGGAAGTGATCGATTCGAACGACGTCGCATAGGTTCGTAGCGGCTTCGAGTCGATCGATCCACCACGAGTAGCCATCCTTTTTCAAGGCATCCCAGTCATAGAGCGGATTCCCCCAGAGCTGTCCGTCTTCCGAGAAATAGTCGGGAGGGGATCCCGCAACGGCGGTCGGTTGGGCCTTTTTGAGATCGAACTGGAAGTACTGCTGATTCTGCCAGACATCGGCGCTGTCTAGGGCCACGAAAATGGGGAGGTCGCCGATTATTTGAATGCCGCGGCGCTCGGCGTGGGCCCGAACCTCGTTCCATTGTCCGAAGAAAAGGTATTGGAAGAACATTTGGGCGTCGATCTCGCGGGCCAGCGTTTTACGCAGCTTGCTTTTGCGCGCCTTGGCGAAGGAGAGCAGCCCGCTTGGCCATTGATACCAAGGGGCCCCTTCGAAGTGTCCCTTCAGCGCTTGATAGTAGGCATAGGCTTCCAGCCAACTTTCATTGTCCTTTTTAAATTTCGAGAAGCTTCCGTAAGGGCGGATTTCCTGTCCGCTTTTGACGAATCGCTCGTAGACGGCGTCGAGTACGGGCCATTTCGCATTGTAGAGAGCCCCGAAGTCGACGAATGAATCGGGCAGCTCGTCGAGCTCGTCGAGGATGGAATCTTCCAGCAGGTCCTTCGCATTCAGCGAGCGCAGCGAAATCAAGTAGGGGTTGCCCGCATAGGATGAGAAAGATTGGTACGGCGAGTCGCCGAATCCGGTGGGTCCCAGTGGACAGATTTGCCAATATTTGAATCCTGCGTCGGCGAGGAAATCGATGAACTCGAGGCAATGGTCGTTCAGGGTCCCGATGCCGTAGTCGCCCGGGAGCGCGGTCGGATGGAGTAGAACGCCTGCTGCGCGGTGGTCTAGCCAGTTGAAAAGCGGAGCTTTCATTTTGAATTTATTCGAATGGGAGAGGAGCTACCAAAGAAGCTTGGCGGCCGACGGCAAGATTTAGATTGAGCGTTTGCGCATATTTTACGCGACAGGGAGGGCGAATGAGGCCTCTCAGTGGGCGCGAATCCATACGAGAACTCTCTGATGGACAATCGCAGGATTTTCTAGCAGAAACTGAGCCAATGGAATTCGCGATTACGGTTTTAAGGTCGATTCTTGGGCTCGGTCTCTTGCTGGCCTTTTGCTATTGGCTGAGCGAGGATCGCAAACGCATCCGATGGAGCCTGGCGTGCTATGGCATTGGGATGCAGCTGGTATTGGCTCTGCTGATACTAAAAGTGCCGCTCTTTTACGGCGCGATGCGATCCGTTTCGGAGTTCTTCAATCGAATGGTCGGGTTCAGCAACGAGGCATCGGCTTTTCTATTTGGAAAGCTGGCAAGCGATGCCGAGGGCGGGTTTGGCTTCGCGTTTACCGTTCTGCCGACGATCGTCTTCTTTTCCGCATTTTCCGCGGTCCTCTATTACCTGCGCGTATTGCCCTGCTTGGTGTACGCGTTCGCTTGGATGTTGAGCAAAACGCTGAGGCTCACGGGGGTTGAGAGTTTGGCTGCGGCGGCCAATGTGTTCATTGGGCAAACCGAAGCGCCACTCGTGGTCCGCCCTTATCTGAAAGCGATGAATCGGTCGGAAGTGATGTCGTTGATGACAGGCGGCATGGCTACTATTGCGGGGGGCGTACTCGTTATCTACATGAGCGCGCTCGGGAGAGGGTCCGAAGAAGCGACGATCGCTTTTGGGCAGCATCTTTTAACGGCATCGGTATTGAGCGCCCCTGCGGCGATGGTTGTCGCCAAAATCCTGGTCCCCCAATTGGATACGGTGAGCAGCGAGCTCGAGTTCCCCAAAGAGCGGATGGGGGATAGCCTACTGGATGCGACTACGAAAGGAACCAGCGACGGCGTTCGCTTGGCATTGAATGTCGCGGGCATGCTGATCGCCTTCACCGCGTTGTTGGCGCTGGCGAACTGGATTGTATCGTCCTGGATTGGGTCTTGGACTGGGTTGAATGAATGGGTGGCCGGCGCGACGGGTGGTAAGTTCGAGGCCTTCAACGCTTCATTTATCATTGGAATCGCGAGCGCTCCCTTCGCCTGGATAATTGGGGTGCCCTGGAACGACTGCCTCGTCGTGGGACAGCTTCTCGGAGAACGCTTGGTTCTAAATGAATTCGTAGCGTATTTGGACTTGGCTAAGTTCAACGAAGCAGGGGCGTTCGAGGACCCTAAGTCCGTCGCGATTGCGACGTATGCGTTGTGCGGATTCGCGAATCTGACTTCGATCGGCATTCAGGTCGGAGGAATCGGTTCGCTGGAAGAATCGCAGCGACCAACGCTTCTCAAATATGGGGTGAAAGCGCTCTTGGGCGGCATGGTCGCTTGCTACATGACGGCGATAATCGCGGCTAATTTAATCTCAGGATAGGCAGGTAGAGAACAATGGAATTTAAAGCTGGATACAGCGTTTACATGGCGGGCGAGTTGTTCGACCTGAAGCATTTGTCGGGCAATGCTCTGTTGGCGGAAGCGTTGGAGGCGGTGTCGGAAGGGCGCTACGCGCCGCTTTTGCCGCAGGACCTGGAACTCCCCTCTCTCGATGCGAAGGCGATACGGGATGTGGATTACCGGGCGCTTTTGAAATGCGATGCGGCGGTATTCCAATTCGACGGGTCCGATTTGGATTCCGGAACGGTTGCGGAGTTCATGGCCGCCAAGTTCGCGGATATACCTTCGGTTCTTTTGAGAACGGACTTGCGCCGATCTGGAGACCGGAACGAGCGGCCTTGGAATTTGATGTGCGACTCCTTTCCGCGAACGGAGGCTCTGGTGGTGGATGCCATGAGTCTCTATTCGAAAGCGAGGGAAGAAGGGGGGCTGCTGGCCACGGAATCGACCAGAGCCGTCTCGCGCGAAATTGCGACCCTTCTCTCCAAGAGCTTGGATACCGCCATGAGCGCGGCTCCCATCTTGGATGAAAGCGATCGGTCGACTTCGCTTGAACTGATCGCGAAGACGTTCGACTTGTCGGCCGAGTAAGGGGGAGTTCCGGTTTTTGCAGTTTTCTGCAACTTCCGTCTAACGGGCTGTGTAGTGGGTTCGTTGGAAGATTAAAACCATTACGGAAGGAAAAATATGAAACGATTGATCACTGCATTTTCAGCTGCCATCGCCTTGGCCGCCATAAACCTCAACGCGCAAACCGAAGCTGCGGCGGGCTTAGGCCGAATCGATTTCGCCGAATTCATAAGCGCCAGTCCGAACGATGCTAAAGTAGAGGTCAACATCTCGAAGCCGCTGCTAAGACTTGCGACCAGCTTGGTGAAGGAAGAATCGCCTGAAGTGGCTGCCCTGATACATGGATTGGAATCGATTCGCGTGCGCGTTTACGAGATAACGGATGATAATCGATCCGAGTTCGAACAGAGCGTACAGGACATTTCGAGCAAACTGAGCGACGAAAAATGGGAGAAATTGGCGCGGGTCCGGGATGGCAATGCGAATGTAGGCATCTTTGCTCGGATATTGGACGACGATTCCATCTCAGGCATTGTGGTGAGCGTGGCAGAGAAGAAGGAAGCCGTATTCGTCAATATCGTTGGAGATGTGGCGCTGGATGCGATCGCCGATCTGGGAAAGCAGTTGAACCTCCCTGCGCTGGATATTCTGAAAGAGATAGAGAGAACGGAGAAAGGCGAAGCGCATGCGGGCTAAGAAGGCAGTCGTTCTATTGAGCCTAGCGATGGGCGTTCTTTTGAGCGT
>CBFHHM010000004.1:15052-29904 GCA_965655705.1 Candidatus Pelagisphaera sp. | reverse complement strand
GAAGAAATTGCGGCCGATGTGGTTTCAAGTAACGAGAGTTTCGATACGCAAATTGAATTGAGGATCGGGGGGTTCCCCATTTGGGTTGCCGAAACGATTGCCGGGTTCGTCGACAGCCCCGAAGCGCAAGAAGCGTCCGAATACCTTGATGGCGTGCGCGAGGTTGAGTTCGGCGTTTACCAAACGAGCCGCGGGATTCGCCGCGATTTGGATGGGATGGCCGAGTCTATCGAATCGACGATGCGTAAGTGGGGCTTCGAGCGCATCGTCAAGGTTCGGGAAGACGAGTCATTGGTGACGGTTTACTTGCCGAGGAATACGCAAGATGGGGTGAAGGAAGGCTTTGTGGTCGTCGTCGATAGGAACGAAATCGTTCTGGTGAAAGCCGAAGCCGATTTCGAGTGGATTGCTCGAGAAGCGATTGCCCGACACGGATTGCCTTTGAACGTGAAAGAGGAATTCGCGGCGAATTGGTAGATCGGGCAGGAGAGCTCGATGATCGACATCGCGAGCGGGTCTTATAGAAAGGGGAGCATGATACGCATGCTCTCCCTTTTTGTTGCGTTTTTCGGGTTTGGAATCGGTTGGTCGAACGCTGATGCGGCCGAAACCCCGAATCTCGTATTGATCCTAACCGATGATCAAGGCTATGCCGATGTGGGATTCAACGGTTGCGAGGACATTCCAACGCCACACATCGATCGCATCGCGAAGGAAGGGGTGCGGTTTACGAATGGATATGTGACCTATCCCGTGTGTTCACCGAGCCGGGCTGGAATGATAACGGGACGCTATCAGGGCCGTTTTGGATATCGCCGCAACCCAACCTTGAATCCCTTCGATCCCAAAGCCGGCTTGCCGCTTGAAGAAGAGAACATGGCGGAAATTCTTGGGAAAGTGGGTTATCGCTCGGGCATCATAGGCAAGTGGCATTTGGGGACCCATCCTCGCTTTCGTCCGAACGCTCGCGGGTTCGACGAGTTCTACGGCTTCGTGGCCGGGGGGCATCGCTATTTTCCGAAGGACTTGATTTACATGGATATAGAGTCGGTGGATCGCAAAGGCGGTTGGTACAAAACCAAACTTCTGCGCAATGAGACCCGCATCGAAACGGACGAGTATTTGACGGACGAGCTGTCGAACGAAGCGGTGGATTTCATTCGCCGCAATCGCGAGAGCGCCTTCTTTCTCTACCTTTCCTACAACGCCCCTCACACCCCCATGCAGGCGAGCCCGAAGTATATCGATCGCTTCGTTCATATTGACGACAAATTGCGACGCACCTATGCGGCCATGGTGAGCGCCGTCGATGATGGCGTGGGGCGGGTGCTGGATACGCTCGATGAGTTGGGTCTAGCCGAGGACACGCTTGTATTTTTCCTTTCGGACAACGGTGGAGCCAGCAATAACGGCTCGGACAACGGGCGTCTCCGCGAAGGCAAAGGGACGATCTACGAAGGGGGCATGCGGGTTCCCTTCGCCTTCCGTTGGCCAGGACGCGTTCCGGCTGGGGTGGACTACGAGAACCCCATCAGCTCGATGGATATTCTCGGAACGATGGCGGCTTTGACGGAGGTGGAGATTGCGAAGGAGCGTCCCTTGGATGGAGTGAATCTGATGCCGTATGTGACGGGCGCGGAAAAAACCGCGCCGCACGACCTGCTCTTTTGGAGTATGTTCGATAAGGAGCATGCGGCCATTCGAAGCGGCTCCGATAAGCTCATTGCAATGGCCAGCGATCAAGGAGGCGATCAGCTCTACCGACTGGACCAGGACATCGGCGAAGCAGAGGATCGATTGAAGCCGGAAAAGGAGCGCGCCGAACAGTTGCGAGAACGTTTGCAGGACTGGGAGGCTCAGCTGAAACCTGCCGCCTTCGATCCCCTTGGAACTTGGGATCCCGCAAAGAAGGAGAAGTGAGCCCCTAAAGCGACGATGGGGTGGCTAACGGCGGTTGACTCGGCGTTGACTCGGGGCGTTGCCCTCATCGCTCTGCGATGCTCGTTCCGCTACGCTCCACAAACCCGCTTCGCGGCTTCTCATCCCGTTTGGGAACTTCGTTTGCCTTGGCCAAAGTCTTGCGAAGGGGGACTGTTTCCTTTTCGAAATGGGGTGGCTAACGGGATTTGAACCCGCGACCCCCGGTACCACAAACCGGTGCTCTAACCAACTGAGCTATAGCCACCATCCTGAAAATTAGGAGGCTCTTAAAATCTAGCGGGGCTTGAATCTGTCAATAGCATTTTAGCTTCTTTGCCGGGTAATCGGGTCGGGAGATATCGACGCGGTCAGCAAATAGCGCCTTTTCAGGCCAATTTCTTGACCTTGGCTCCATCGAGTTTAGTTCCTTGGGCGATGAATCGAATCGAGAACGCGTTCGCCAAAGCGAAATCGGAAGGCAGAAGCGCCTTCGTTTCCTATGTTTGCGCAGGGGACCCCGATGCGAGTACTTCGCTGGAAGTTTGCCGCGCTCTGATTGCCTCAGGCGTCGACGCGCTTGAACTGGGCGTACCGTTCTCGGATCCCTTGGCCGATGGATTGACGAACCAACTGGCTGCCGAGCGGGCTCTTAAGGCGGGAATCTCTCGCGAGGACGTTTTCGATCTCGTTCGTTCGATAAGGAAAGAAAACGATACGGTCCCAATCGTCTTCTACACGTACTACAATCTCATGTTTAGCGGCGGTCTAGAGGCCTACGTTGCCGAAGCCAAGGAAGCGGGCGTGGATGGATTGCTCGTTTTGGATCTGCCGCCCGAGGAAGCCGAGGATCATATGGCGGTTTGCGAAAAGCATGGGATGAAGACGGTCTTTCTCTTGGCCCCGACGACGCCACCGGAACGAGTGGGCTTTATCGCCCGATTCGCTACGGGCTTTATCTACTACGTTTCCCGTACCGGGGTAACGGGCGTTCGCGACGACCTTGCGGACGATCTGGGTGAAATGGTTGCGATGATACGCGAGCATTCCGACATGCCGCTTGTGGTGGGATTTGGAATACAGAGCCAAGAGCAAGTTCGCGCGGTCGCGGAATTGGCCGACGGCGTAGTCGTGGGCAGCGCTATTGTTAACACGATTAAGGACAATCTTGGCGATCGAGAAGCCCTCTTGTCTAAGATGCAGGCGTTGGTGACCGACTTGGTCGCAGGCACCAAGGTCGGCTAACGAAAAAGCTGCGATGGAAATCGCAGCTTTTCGGGAGTTGGATGGATCGAAGTCTTAGCCTTTTTGATCCGTTAGGATCAGCCAGAGTCCGTGGATGATCCCCGGCACGTATCCGAGTATGGTTAGGATGACGTTGATCAGGAGGTGCTTGGTCGCTCCCACTTGGAGAAAGGCTCCAACCGGGGGCAGAAGGATGGCGAGGATGATTTTGACTATCTTGTTATCCACAGGGGTTGTGAGGGTTGAGGGGGGCTAGGAAGGGACGCTCGAGCCGCTTCTTCCTGTTCGCAGTGCCGTATCGGCTTGAGAAGCGGAAGGAGAGGCCGGCAGGAGGACTCGGGCGAGTCCTATTGGGAAACCTGATGCATGTAAACGTCTTGTTGCGGGAAGGGGATGGATACGCCTTCCTGGTCTAGACGCTGCTTGATGGCTTTCTGGAAATCGAAGAAGACGCCCCAATAGTCTCCCGTGGCGCACCAAGGACGGACGTTGAAGTTGACGCTGCTATCGGCAAGTTCCGCTACCACGACCTGTGGCTCGGGATCCTTGAGTACGCGCTCGTCCGCATTGAGTATTTCGAGAATGATGCCTTGAACCTTGTCGAGGTCGTCGCTGTAGCTGACGCCGACAACCATGTCGACGCGACGCGTGTCGTTTGCGGTGATGTTGGTGATACTACCCGCCATGATCGAGGAGTTGGGCATTATGATTTTCTTGTTGTCGGCAGTCGTCATGATGGTGACTAGGACGCCGATCTCATTGACTTTGCCAACGGCCCCACCAGCATCGATAACATCGCCAATACTGAAGGGGCGAAACATGATTATTAACACGCCTGCGGCAAAATTGGAAAGCGACCCTTGCAGAGCCAAACCGACCGCTAGGCCGGCGGCGCCGAGAATGGCGACGAGGGAAGTCGTTTGGAAGCCGACTTGCTGTATTGCTGCCAGTACGACAGCGATCATCAGAACATAGTAGATGATGCTTGTGCCGAATGATACGAGAGCGGGGTCGACCTCGCGCTTCTGCATCGCGGAGCGAATTCTATTTCTCAATGCTCCGGCAATCCATTTGCCGATAATGAATATGGCCAGCGCCAGCAACGCTTTAAGGGCGTAGTCGAGTCCGTCGGTAGTGGCCCATTCAATGAGGCCTTTGACGAATTCGGTGGTGTCTGTGGAGGTGCCTTCTTCGTTCATAGGGAGGAAGGATGCAGGCCTTTAAAAAAAGTGTCAACACGTAGTCGACTTGAATATAAGAATTTGCGATGCAGCGTCTTATAAATCCGCGCTATTACGGAGCGCTCGGGCGCCAATAGCCTGAAGATCGAAACTGGATTCGTCTTCGCCTTCGTCGTCTTCCTTCTCGTCGATCATGGGGAAATCCTCAAGGAAGTCTTTGAAGTAGAGTAGCTTAAAATCGCCATCGCATTCCTCCACTACGGCGGACATCGACTCTACCCAGTCCCCGGAATTCAGGTAGTGGATGCCGCCCATGCGTTTGTTGGCGGGGGTATGAATGTGGCCGCAGATGACGCCCGCGCATTCTTTCGCTGCAGTAAGCTTGGCCAATTTTTCTTCGAAGCTGGATACGAAGTTCACGGCTTGCTTGACTTTCGCCTTTATGGCTTTGCTTAAGGAGTAGTATTCCTTTCCCCGCCAGGATCGGTATTTGTTGTACCAGCGGTTCAATGACATGAGCAATTGATAGCCCCAATCGCCGAGATGGGCCAGAAAGACGAAATTCTTGGTGATGGTATCGAAAACGTCGCCGTGGAGTACGAGATAGTTGCCCTGGGAAGTCTCGTGGACGAACTCTTCGACGATCGACAGCGTTCCGAACTGCAGAGGCAGAAAGCGGCTGAGGATGTCGTCGTGATTGCCGCGCAGGTAGATTACATCGAGCTTGTCTTTCTCGATGCGTTTCAAGACGAGGCGCAGGAATTTAGTGTGCGTTGGATTCCAGGAGCCTCCTCGGTTGAGTTGCCACCCATCGATGATGTCGCCATTCAGCACGAGACGCTCGCAACGCGTGCGCTTCAGGAAGTGCAAGACTTCCTTTGCCTTGCAATTGTCGGTTCCCAGGTGCACGTCTGAGATGAATATGGTTTTGAACTGGCGTGGCTTTCTCTTCACTTTCCGAGCGCTCCGTGGCGAGCGGAGCGAACGAGGAAGAGGACATGATTTCGGCGTCGGAGTGGCGAGTAAATTGCGCGAAAAGCGCCTAAATGTAACGCCACAAGCGGGGAGGGCCGATACATGAGCGGCAAGGGGGGAACGATTTACGTCCTCACGGGCTGTACGGCGGTTGGGAAGACCGAGCTTGCTCTGGATTGGGCGGAAGCGAATGGGGCGGAAATCGTTTCGTGCGATTCCCTCCTCTTCTATCGAGGGATGGACATTGGAACGGCCAAGCCTACTGCCGACGAGAGACTTCGCGTCCCCCATCATTTGATCGATATCCGCGATCCGCATCGGCGAATGGATATAGGCGAGTACGTGGACTTGGCGATCGAGGCCGTTCAGGATATCCGGAGCCGCGGTCGAAAGGTCTTGGTAACGGGGGGGAGCGGCTTTTATCTGAAAGCCTTTTTCGAACCGGTCGTAGACCGATTGGCGATTGGCGATGAGACAAGGACCCGCGTATCTCGACTCGAAGAAAGCGAAGGATTGGCGGGTATGTTGCGGGAGTTAGAGAGCCTAGACGCGAATTGTCGCCAAGAACTGGATGCGGACAATCCTCGTAGGGTGGCTCGAGCGCTCGAACGTTGCCTGGAATCGGGAAAATCGATTCGGCAGCTCAAGATGGAATTCGCGGCGCAGACGAATGAACTGACGCGATCGGATAAGAAGCTGGTTGTACTCAAGCGAGGTCGAGAATCCCTGAACAGGCGTATTGAAGAACGCGTTCGATTGATGTTGGACGGTGGACTGGTCGAGGAAGCGCGCCACCTGCAAGCAGCGGGTTTCGAAGCGAATGCGAGCGCCTCTGGATCGATTGGCTATCGGGAAACATTGGGGCATTTGCGGGGAGAATACGCAGCAGACGAGCTAGTCGAACGCATCGCCACGAATACGCGCCGCTTGGCTAAGAAGCAGCGGACCTGGTTCCGGTCGCAACTGCCGCAAGGACTCCGTATCGATTTGGATGCGGCTGCGGAGGGCCTTGGCGATCGTCTTTTCGACATGCCGCGCGTATGACCGTCCGAGCGATAGCCCTGTGCGGGGCTGCCCTTTTCTTGCTGTTGCTCCTCGCCGTTTATGCGTCCGCGCTATTCGGATGGTCTGCGTTCGATTCCGTACTGGCTCCCATGTGCCATCAGCGGAGCGATCGTTGCTTTGCGATCGGGGACCACTCCTTGGCGATATGCGCGCGATGCGTGGGAATCTATGGCGGTCTGCTGGTTCTTTGCGCGCGTTTCGCAACGAGACCCTTTCAAGTCGGGAAATCCGGTTGGATTCTCGGGCTTGCCGTAGCGCTTAATGCGCTCGATTTCGCCAGCGAGCATAGGGGCTTGTACGGTAACGAACGAGAGTTGCGGCTGGCCCTGGGATTCTTCTTGGGCGGGGCTATTGCCCTGTTCGTCTTTTCGAGAACGAATCGTTAAACGCATTGGCTCTCGGCTTCGATTGGAACTTGAATGGGGAGCGCGGCGCGCAAGGATACCCATATGAGCGAAGAAAGCGAAATCGTGGATTTGGATCAATGTCCGACGAAACAGGCCATTCGAATCGGGGGGGCGATCGCTTTCGCGCTGACGCTGTTTCCGATGACGGTGATGCTCGGTTGTCTTCCGCTGATTTTAGCCGGATTTGCGGCGACCGCATCCTACGTGTTCGAATATCGAATTCGCCTGGAGCTCAAGGTAGGCATGAAGGTGGCAATGCTCGCTTGCATGGCAGGATTCGCTCTTTCGACGCTTGTCTACGATGCGCTTTGGTTGGCCTTCGACTACCGGATTGGGATGGATACTTACCTTGAATTCATACGAGGTCTGCAGGAGGCCTCTCCTGAGGAAACGAGAGAGAAATTCCAGGAAGGGATCGATGAAATGCAGAATCAGGCATTCGGGTTCGGAACCATCGTTTCGCAGATTGTGACCATTCTCGTATGCTCGGGCATTGGGGGCGCCCTTGGAGGGGCCTTGGCGACGGCGATCTTCAAGAAGGGGCCATTGGCCCAGTAATGGGTATGGCAGGGCGGATCGGCTGATCCTCCGCAGCTTGGGAACTCGAGCGCCCGAAAGAAACGAAAAAGGCCGCCCGGGAAGCGGCGGCCTTTGCGAATTCGAATTTCGCGTACGCTTACTTCGACGCCGCTTGGGCGAGGATGTCGTACATACGCGTCACCATGTCCTTAGGGTCCTCGAGGAGGCCGGCGGCTACCATGGAATTGTCGAAGGCCTGAAGGGCGATCATTTTGGCCAGGTCCGCGTTGCGTTCGCGCTGCTGGTTGAGATTGATCATAAGGGGGTGGCGTGGATTGACCTCGAAAAGCACTTCGGTGGGCATTCCGGCATCTTGGCCCATTTGGCGCATCATGCGCCGCATCTGAGCGGACATGGCATCGGGCGTTAGAGCGATGGCGGGACTGTCAACTAGGCGATCGGAAACTTTCACTTCCTTGACCTTGTCTCCGATGGTTTCCTTGAGCCATTCGCAGAGTCCCTTCGCCTCGTCGTCGTTCAAGGCATTTTCGGCGTCGGGCTTCGCTACATCGTCGAGCTTGATGTCGCCTTGATCTGCGGAGACAAGCGTCTTGCCATCGTATTCATTGAGATTGGACATGACGTACTCGTCGACCGGCTCGTAGAGGAAAAGCACTTCCAGACCACGCGACTTGAAGCCCTCCAAGTAGGGGCCGCTTTCGATGGACTCGCGGTTTTGGCCGAGGATATAGTAGATTTCCTTCTGGTCGTCCTTCATGCGCGACACGTAGTCGGCGAGGGTGGTTTTCTGACCTTTGTCCAGGGTAGAGGATTCGAAGTAGAGCAGCTTGGAGAGCTCTTCCTTGTAGGTCATGTCGATAGCGACGCCTTCCTTGAGGAAGAACCCGAATTTGTCGAAGAATTCCTGATACTGATCGGGGCGTTTTTTCGCTTCTTCCGCGAGGAACTTGAGGAAGCGCTTGGTAATGACGCGTCCCAGCTTTTGGATCAGCGAGCGATCCTGCATGGTTTCGCGAGAGATGTTGAGCGGCAGGTCTTCGCTGTCGACGACTCCCTTGGCAAAGCGCATCCACTCGGGAAGCAGCTCGTCCGGCTTCGAGTCTATAAGGACCTTGCGGCTGTACAAGGCGACGGCGGGATCGATGCGGCCGAATCCTGCCCGCTCTGGATTTTCGTTGGGAACGAAGAGCAAGGCATTGATGGCGAGGGGGGCATCGGCGCTGAAGTGGAGGCGATAGCGGGGTTCGTCCCAAGCGTTGGCCTGGAACTTGTAGAATTCGGTATACTCTTCGTCGGTGATCTCCGATTTCGAGCGCAGCCAGAGGGCGTCGATGGTGTTGACGGCTTCGCCGTTGAGCTTGATGGGGAATTGGACGAAGCTGGAGTATCGCTTGATGATTTCCTTGACCGTGGCATCCGCGGCGAAGTTCTTGTCGTCTTCCTTTAGGGAGATGACGATTTTCGTGCCGCGTCGCTGCCCCTCGACCTCTTCGATCTCGAAGCTGCCGGATCCATCGCTACTCCAAACGTGCCCTGTCCCGTCCTCTTTCCAGGAACGCGAGTAGACTTTGACCTCCTTGGCAACCATGAAGGCGGAGTAGAAACCCACGCCGAATTGGCCGATCAGGTTGTCGTTCTTTTCGCCGCCTTCCTTGAGGGCTTGGAGGAATTGCTTCGAACCTGAGTGGGCGATGGTGCCGAGGTTTCCGATCAGCTCGTCCTTGTCCATGCCGATACCGAAGTCCTGTATGGTGATGGTATTGGCCGTGTCGTCCGTCGAAATACTGATTTCGAGATCGAGAGAATCATCGAAAATGTTCTTTTCGGTGATCTTCAGGTGCCGCAGCTTCTCCAAGGCGTCCGAGGCATTGGAAACCAATTCTCGAACGAAGATTTCCTTCTCCGTGTAGAGAGAGTGAATGACGATATCCAGCAACTGCTTGATTTCAGCCTGGAACTCGCGTTTTTCGGCATTTTGAGCGCTCATAATAGTGAAGAATTTGTACGGTTAGAAATTTGGAACCTAGATGCGTTATACGCCTTAACGGCGGCTTCAAGTCCATTTTTGGAATCGACCGACTTGAGACCCGCTCGGAGATTCGCAAAGGGCCGCTCCGTTTGGAACGATCGAGCGAACGCCGGTAGGGCGAGACCCTGGAATCGCAAAGGCCCGCCGAAATCGGCGGGCCTTTGTTTTGGTTGATAGGGTGGTTTGTGGGAAAACGTTAGCTGTCCGTCGCGTTTCGATTCACGACCAGTCGGTCGATCAGATCGAAGATGAGTTCGATCTTGGGCTTGCTGCCCCAGTCATCGGCCCCGACGGACTTGCATTTCGTGATCATATGATCGTTGATGAGCGACGAGAATACGACTACCGGAACGTCCAGCTTGAGGTCCTTTTTGATCGTCTTGCAGAGGGTCAAACCGTCGAGAACAGGCATTTCGATGTCGGTGAGAACAATGTCGACGTATTCGGAAATGGGTTGACCGCTCGCTTCGGAATCGGCGACGTATCGATTGATTGTGTCAAGGGCTTCCTGGCCATTGCTTGCCAGGCTAATGTTGGTAAAGCCGACGTCGCCCAGTTGCTCGGAAACCATGCGGCGAATCATCGAGGAATCCTCCGCGAAGAGGATCTTTATGTGATCGCGCGGCTTATAATTACTCTCGATATACTGAATCTTCCGCTCGTTGATCTTCAAGCTGAGGTTCGGATTCACAATCGTCAAAATGTACTCGAGATCCAGGACGAGAATCAACCGGTCGTCGAGACGGATGATCCCGTTGACGTAGGGGTTCTCGTGGCTGAGGCCATTGTTGATCGGTTCGAAATTCTTCCAGGAAACGCGGTGTATGCGTTCCGCTCCATCGATTGCGAAGGCGATGGTCTGCTCGTTGAACTGGGCAACCAGCATCAGGGCGCGGCTGGAATCGACGGATTCGCCTTCGATCGCTAGGATTTCGCGCAGATCCAAGGTCATGATGGGCTT
Organism: Candidatus Pelagisphaera sp.; assembly: GCA_965655705.1. GTDB lineage: Bacteria > Verrucomicrobiota > Verrucomicrobiia > Opitutales > Opitutaceae > Pelagisphaera. The sequence goes on along the minus strand of CBFHHM010000004.1, from coordinate 19,584 downwards.
GCCGCGATAGGTGATCGATCCGAGGACTCCAGGAGGGGGTATGTCGGCGCGAGTAATGGTCACCTGGTCGCGTCGCACGATTTGGCTGACCTTGGCGACGTTGACGCCATAGCTTTGGCCTCCGAGATTGAACTCGAAGATTTCGACTTCGTTCGTTCCCGCTTCAAGCAGGATATCGGATGGGTTTGAGGTCGTCGCGTTGCTTGCCAATGCCATGCTGATTTTATCTATCGGTCGTGAATTAACGGGCGATAGGCAGACAGACTGCCTTCGCAAGGCCTTCATCGGCCTGCGAAAAGGGCGACTTGAGACGGTATTGGCTAGAATGCGCTAAAAACGAATAAGAAAAGTACCTAGGGTTCTTTTGGGTAGCCGAAGAAAGACCCTAGGGGGACTCGTCTACTTCGAATCCACGTCAGGCGGCTCGATTTCGAAGCCGTGAATCTTTTCGCTCTCTTCGGGCGTGGTCAGCACCTTGTAGAGGCACCAGCTGAAAAGCGTTGTGACGGTTCCTACCGACACGAGCATGATGATCCATCCTCCTGTAGTCATGATGAGCGAGTTCCTTTCTTTTCTATCTGGAATTTCGGGGCTATCTTCGTCAGCAGCGTAATGAAGGCGGCAACGATGAGTATCAAAGCGACGCTGAATCGAGCGACGCCGCTGGGTTCAAGGAAAAGGTCCTTAACGTAGGAGGAGTACTCTTGCTCGCCGGTCAGCAAGTTGTAGCCGAAGACGTTTTGCACGGTCCAGAATGAGAAGATCGCCAGAAGAAAGGCCGGCGTAACGTACTTCATGATGAATCCGTAGATCGGCGGGATCTTGAACAATGCGCCTTGGTTGGCCATCTGCATCCCTTTCTCGATTCCGATGACCCAGCCGAAGATTATGATCTGAATCGTCGCGAGTACGTAGATGAGGAATGTGCCGACCCAAAAGTCGATTGTATCGAGGGCCTTCAAGTCCTTGCTGAAATAAACGACGAAGCCGGAACCGATCGCGGTGATGAGCCCTAGAATTGCCACGGACTTGTGGCGATCGACGTTTAATGCCTCCTCGAGGAAAGCGATGCCGGGCTGCAGCATTGAGAGAGAGCTGGTCACGGCCGCTAGGAAAAGCAGGAAGAAAAAGAGGAAGCCGAATAGCTGACCGGCCGGCATGGAGGCGAAGACCATGGGAAGGGCATTGAAGCCAAGGCCCAAGGTCGAGCCGGTCGCTCCGGCCAAGCCTAGGAAGGTAAAGGCGGCGGGTACGGTGATCAGGCCTCCGAGGCCGACCTCGCAGAATTCGTTGGCCGAAGTCGCGGCGAGCCCGCTGAGCACGACGTCATCCTTTCGCTTCAGATAGCTCGAGTAGTTGATGATGACGCCGAATCCGATGCTGAGAGAGAAGAATATCTGCCCCGCGGCGTCGAGCCACAGCTGGAAGTTCAAGAGCTGCTGGGCGAGGGGAAGTTCGCGTACGCGGAGTGACGGATCCGCGGACGCTTTGGCTTGGGCGTTGGAAATGGCATTTTCGCCCACGACTTCTTCGAGCTTGCTCCAACCTCCATCGGGACTCTGCGATTCGACAATGGTCTTTACCGGATTCCACATGTAGCCCAGTCCGTTCGAAACATTCAGGTCGGGATTGGCGGGGTCGGGCGTGCCGATGGTCAGGACGCGGATCAGTACGATGATCGCCAGTCCGATCAGGGCGGGCATCGCGTACTTGCAAAACAGTTCAATGCCTTTGGAAAGCCCGCGGTAGATCAGAATGAAATTGAGTATGAAAACCCCGACGAGAAACCAGCCGACTTGCTTGATGCCGAATCCGAATGCGGATCCATCCGCTCCCGCTCCTACGAAGGAGCCGAAGAAGGCGCTCGCCTCATCGCCTGACTGGAAGTCGAGATTGCCGGCCAGGAAGTTGACCGAGTATCCCAAGCACCAGGATTCGATATAGACGTAGTACGTGTAGATCATCACGGGGATGAGCACGCCGATGACCCCGAAGTACTTGTATTGCGGGCGTCCTGTGAGGGCGGTGAGAATGCCCGGGCTCGAGTTGCGCCCTTTCTGACCGCCTGCGCGTCCCATCGCCCATTCAGCCCAGCAGATGGAGAGGCCGATAATGAGGAAGGAGACGAAATAGGCTAACATGAAGGCTCCGCCCCCGTGTTTGGCCGCTAAACCTGGGAATCTGAGGAAATTGCCGAGTCCAACGGCGCTTCCCGAGACGGCAAGAATGATGCCGATTCTCGAATTCCAAGATTCCTTAGGGGAGGAGGAAGTCATGGGGAGCGTTCTACGCAAGGGGAGATTGAACGCCAGGAAAAAGAACATGACGCTGGACTTAGCTGTCAGGAGACTGCTTATTTCCTCCTTGAACGGGTATGCTTTCGATCGCTGACAGATATGTATTTTTCGAGTGGATCAAGATCTTCGGACTGGTCCTGGGCGCTATGTTCGGCTTGCAGATGATCGTAGAAGTTCAGGACAGCTTCAGCGACTTGCTGAACTACAACGCGTCAATCGCTCAAATCCTGTTCTACTACTTGGTCCTGGCGCCCAGCTTCCTAACGCTGTCGCTTCCGGCGGCGATTTTGGTATCCATTTTATACGCGCTCGGACTATTGCACCGGAATAATGAATTTCTAGCGTTTCGCGCCGCGGGAATGAGCGTGGCTCGCATTACGCGTACGATTTGGTTTGCTGGTTGGGGACTGTCGGTTGGCTTGTGGTTTTTGAACGCCAGCGTGATCCCCTGGTCGGTGGAAGCGTCGCGCAAGCTATGGGATGTCTTGGCCTGGGAAAGCCAAGCGGAAACATTGGGGTCCGAGAAAGTTGGGCTCGTTTATAGTCTGGCTTTCGACAATCGGAAGGAAAACCGAATGTGGTTCGTCAATCGGTTCAGCGAATACAATCACCTGGCGTACGGCGTCATGGTTTCGCTCATGGACGAAGACCGACATGAGATGCGGCGAATCACCGCTCGCGAGGGCTACTACGACGAAGTCGACGGCCACTGGCATTTCATTGAGGGGCGCGATAGCCGCTATGCGGCAGAGGATGGCGAACTGATTCGGACGCTGCCTTTCGAAAATCTGCCTGCGATAGAGCTCGATGACGATCCGAGCTTGATGCTGCTGTTCGGGGAGCGCCCTAAAGATTTATCCTTCCGGGAACTGAAGCTTATTACGAAGAATTTCTCCCTTCAAGAAAACCCGAAGGTGCTCGACTACCAAGTGCGCTTGCATTCGCTCATGGCAGGCGCGGCCAGTTGCCTGATCGTTACTGGACTCGCGATTCCGTTTGCCGTGTCGGGAGTGCGGGTCAATCCCGCGGTAGGCGTATCGAAATCGATAGCGCTGTTTTTCGGGTACTATATCTTCAACAGTTTACTCAACTCTCTTGGCAAGCAGGGGGTCTTGTCGCCGGAAGTCGCTGCTTGGGCGCCGAATGTATTCATGATTTTGTTAACCTATGTATTGATGCGTCGCGTGCGATAGCGACCGTCTGCGATATGCGATGGAACGATTGGAAATAGTAAAGGCTCTGTCGAGCGATGCCCCGCAAGAAAATACCCTCGTGCAAGGGTGGGTTCGGACGCGCCGCGACTCCAAGGATTTCTTTTTCCTGGAGCTCAACGATGGCTCGTGCCTGAAGAACTTGCAGGTCGTGATCACCCGAGAGGTGCCCAATTACGATGATCTCAAGGAGGCTCGCACGGGGGCTTCGGTGTCGGTAGTCGGCAATTTGGTCGAATCCCAAGGCAAAGGGCAGTCCTGGGAGATCCAGGCTCGGAAAGTCGATCTGATAGGAGCGGCGGACGACAGTTTTCCGCTGCAAAAGAAGCGTCATTCCATGGAGTTCCTGCGCGATATCTCCCATCTGAGGCCGCGGGCCAACCTTTTCGGAGCGGTATTCAGATTGCGGAGCAAGTTGGCGTTTGCGATTCACCGGTATTTCCAGGAACGGGGGTTCTTCTATGTGAATACGCCTATCATTACCTCCAGCGATTGCGAAGGCGCGGGCGACATGTTCAAGGTCACTACGCTCGATCTAGAAGAGCCGCCTCGTTCGGAAGACGGCTTTCTCGACTTTGCCCATGATTTCTTCTCTCAGCCCACCTACCTTACCGTAAGCGGGCAGTTGGAGGGAGAGGCATTCGCAACGTCTTTAGGAAAAATCTACACCTTCGGCCCTACCTTCCGCGCGGAAAACTCGAATACGTCCCGTCACGCTAGCGAATTTTGGATGGTTGAACCGGAAATCGCCTTTTGCGATTTGCAGCAGGATATGGATTGCGCTGAAGATTTTTTGAAATGGGTGGTAAAGGAAATTCTGGATACCTGCCAAGAGGATCTCGAACTGTTTTTCAACTTCGTGGACAAAGGGTTGCGGGAGCGGCTTCGATTCGTCGTGGAGCGACCGTTTCACCGAGTATCCTATACTGAGGCCGTAGAGATCCTTCTGAATACAGGCAAGTCCTGGGACTATCCCGTGGAGTGGGGCGCCAATTTGCAATCCGAACACGAGCGTTATTTGACG